>NZ_JAJUWR010000012.1 GCF_021390545.1 Algoriphagus sp. AGSA1
CAGTCCAACAGTTTGCCATTAGATTTGAAGGGAGATTGGTTTTGGACGTAGATTGAATTAATTATTTAGTTCCCTTCCCTTGGGGTACCCCAAGGGAAGGGAAGGACAGAGTTTAGCTAACACTCCCCAGTACAGTCGATTACCTTCAAAACATCACTGGGCTATTTTTTAACATCCTCAATGTATTGCTCCGCATACCCTTCTTACACAAATTTCATAGGGTATTTCGTCTTTATTTGTCCTTTTACAATTTTCCTTAGTTCCGATTCCATGAGCTTTCTGATCAGGGGTTTCATCCATCTCTTTTTTTTCCCAAAACCCCATAACTAGGGCGTGCTGAAAAACGCCAAAAAAGATTAAAGGCTATCATTATGACTGATTAGCCCATTTTTCATCCGAAAGGTTTTTCAGCAAGCCCTAACTAGTAAACAGCTACGAAGCAGAGCCCAAAAGCCGGGCATTAGTGATACTTTATCCCCCATATTCGCATCGTGCCTAATCTACAAGTTGTAATAAAAGTGAATGACGTCTTCTTCTTCCGTTGGCCTGGTTTTTCTGTAGAAATCAACTGCATAGCCATCAACCCGATCCGCTTGGACAAAAACCTCTTCAAAGTTATTTTGACGACAAAAATCCTTTACAAATTCTATTAGTTGTGTCCCGATTCCCTTCCGCTGATAAGAATTGGATACTGCCAAATCAAAAATATATGCCAGTGGTCTTTCTGAATAATACTGATCAAGAATATACAACGTGAGTCCTCCAATAATCCTCTCTTCTGAATTAGCCACTATGGCAAAGAATGAATCTCTCTCGAGAAGTCTATGGAGATGCTGATCATGAGGCATGATGAAGTTTTCCATTTCAAAAGCCTCTTCAAATACATGGATCAACTTTTTAAAGTCATCAATGTCATCCTTTGCCAGAGTTTTAAATTCAATCTTCATTGTCTTTTCTTAGCGGTATTTCTTTAAGGATACTTCTTGCAGGGGTTTTCCGCCATCAATAAATAGCTTCCCATTTTTGGTTAAGGAATTTGCAATGTTGGTCAGCGATCGTTCCTCGATCTCAGGATGTCGACCGTCCAATGCTCCTACACGAACAGCAACTGCCAGATCAAATAACGCTTCACCCCGTTCTAATTGAAAATTTTCTATGGTCACATGGCGAAATGAGAGCTTCCCAGATCTCAACTCATTTTGTGAGCCACCAACAGCCTGTTCTATGGCTTTGGCTGAACGGTCTATAGCAAGGATATGACCGTCCCCTATTTTCTTTGAAATCTCCCTTGCCATGGCTCCAGGCCCACATCCAATTTCCAAAACTCTGATATTATCTCGAAGAGGAAGTGCAGCCACAATATCTGCTAGTCGTTTGGATAACATAATTTATAATAAATCTTGATCATTTAGTCTTTCAAGTTCCTCAGCAAATCAACTACGTTCTTCAAAAACAAGCTTGTATAAATCCGACATACACTCTCTGCAGATAACCTATCCTCTTAAAATGTCGATTTTTTACAATGAACGCAACAACCGTTGATCAATATTTGTTGATATCCCAATTAAGAATTGGTTACCAAAAAAATAGACCATAGGGTTAGTAAAAGGATCTGTTTCATATACATGATAGTTGCGTTAGAAAACACTTAATAACTCACCAGCTATAGCTGTTACATTTGGGTAAGACATATCCTTAATATTTTACTCCTGGTTATTAATTGCCAATTGAAGCATAACAATCCTGAGATACCGGTTTTGTATTGGAAGCTGAGAAGTATTGCCAGTCATTACCTCGTCCACTGTCTCAAACCCAAAAGATTGATAGTACCTGATAAGCCTGGCGTTGTCAGCCCAGGTATCCATTCTGACAAATCTTCTAGCTTGCCATTTTTCATGGCCTTTTGCCCATGCTTCAAAGAGCCTTTGCCTTTGATGACTTTTATCAACGGCTATCCTATGCAGGTAGGTAGCATCCTGTTTGTCCCTTACGCCCCATATAAATGCATCCTCATACTGAACACTGACTATTCCGGCCATAGTATCAGCCACAACCATCTTGTACTGATTGGAGTCAGCTATTTCCTTCTGCACATCCGAATAATCAATCCCTCCCCAAACCCTGTATCCAGCTTTTCCCTGATGAGTTTTGGTCATCTCAACAACTCTCTGATATCTGGGAAGTCTTCAATGGTGGTTTTTACTAATTCTTTTTGGGCAATTATAATCATCCTTACATCCTCCTCATGCGGGTGGCAGATCTTTTCTTAGAGCTTGCCCCAGAGGCAACGGGCAAGTATTTTGAATTCATTCTGTTTCCAACAGGTATCCACACTAATTAAATGGATGTGATTATCCGCAATGATGCCAGTAACCCTATTCTCTTTGCTTTACTGGACGGAAGACCGAAGACGGGTGACCGAAGTGGCCTTGACGCTGGTGTTTTCCGAATCCTATGATGCTTTTATTGTTTTACTGGCAAAAAGCGGATATACATATAAATGGATAATATTCCAATTGGAAATAGTTTTTGGACCGAAAACACCTGGACTTTCCAAATACTGAATCTGGCGTTGGTTTTTAAAATTTAATTTGAGTACCGATTGTAGGATAAACCTTCAAGTCATTTTTATCCCCAAATATGTTGTAATACAGGTTGATCCTAGTTCCTACTGAAAAGCAACCTTTTATTTTCAACCAGAGTTGGGGATCTCCAAAAAAAGCGATTTTCTTTCCTGTCAATGCCGAGGTATATTCAGTTCCCTGATTTCGGTTTTCCGTCCATCCCACAAGACTTCCAGCCATAACCAACTTGTAGTCAAACATCCCTTTCCACAGGTAAAAAATTACTTGTAGATCATGGCTTGGGGCTTTAAATGCGGTATAACGGTATTGCACATTTGCCGAAAAAAATGCCCCTTTCCATCCAAAAGGGTGATTGATTCCCACCGCATAGGCATTATTGATGTAATACCCGAAATTTGTTGGGGTGGTCCCCACTCCCCCACTATAATTCAAGGATAAATACCACTGGGGTTTCCAGAATTTTAACGATTGGGATACCTTAATAAATGTTTCCCCAAGATTATTATTTTCACCATTCAAAAATGTCTGTCCTTTAAACAAGAAAGAGCCCAGGGAATCAAATTCCTTGAAATATTCAAAACTTATCATGGGAAAGTTTTTTTCTTGGATCTCCGGGTCAAGCGTATGCCTTAAATCATAATGAAGTTGAAAGTTTTGAGCGGAAGAAACCAGTGGTAAAAACCAGAAGATAATTGGGTAAATTAGTTTAGGTAGTTTCATTTCTGTTAGCGCGTTAATTATTTTTAGGCAATTTGAATTCTACATCAAAATGTGCCCGGAATTACCACAGAAATGTCACGGAAATCTGAAATAAACTTTGATAGCGAGGCTTTTATCCTCCTTTTTAGAGAAGTAGTTGAAAAATGTTTTGGCCATGGACTCACCAGTCAACTCAATGAAAATCAAAGTAAGATTCTTTCAGTAGAAATTGAGGAAAAAACCGGTTTGATCATTGGATATAAGACCCTGAAAAACTATTCAGTTTATATCTGTGAAGAGAACGATTCCAAAACCATAAACCCTTCGCTTTCTTCTCTGGATACTCTGGCAAGGTATGCATTGAATGCCCCTTTCACCACTGATGCAGAAAGGTTGAAATTTGAAAACCATTTTCCCTATTGGAACAATTACCAAAGGAAGGTTCCCTACAAACCTGCTGTAAAACTAAAAACCAAGCCCTCCTTCATTATACTCCTGAGTGGAGTTCTGGGAGTCATCCTTCTGGGTTATATTATTATCCATTCTAGCAAGGAAGCAGATTTTATTGAGGAATTTAACCATGTGGATAGGGAATCATTAGAAACCAGGTCTTGGAAGTTGATTTCCCCCGACACCCACTATTGGAAAGAGTCCGATAAAACCGAAAACTACCTGACTTTATTCACCTTGGATTCAGATAATTGGCCGGAATCCAATCAAAAACCTGAAATCAAAAATTTATTGGTCAGGCCTTTGGAATCCTCTTGTTTTAAGGCTGAAACCCATATAGAGGAATTTTTTCCCAGACAGAGGTGGCAACAGGCAGGTTTGATCTTGATGGAAGATCTAGCCTTCAATTCCAGGGCTCTCAGAATATCTATTGCCTACAATGATTTTTTTGGAGGTTTCGATAGTTCGCCAGAAATTATCCTCCAGGGAGTCCAGACCAATGGCCTTGAAAATCCTGAGGAAGTATTGCATTATCAACTGTTCGAGATCTTACCAGAATCCAAAGAGCTTATCCGGGACAATCTCCGCTATTGTAAGTTGCGAATAGAAAAAAAGGGCGACAGGATCCGGGTATTAGTGGCGACAAGTTCCCTTCCAAATGCCGGATTAAAGGAAGTTGGGAGTTTTAATTTTGAATTCACTCCCAAATACATCGGGATTTTCGCCATTAAAGGAAGAGAGAAAGATACAGAAATCATCCCCGTTAAATTTGATCATTTTTCACTACAAGAACTGAACTGTCACTAAGCGCAAATGGCATAGAAGATCGACAAAATCATTCAGGAGATTTATCTTCGCTTAAAATCAACTATCAGGACATGAGCAACCCAGATTATTTGACCGTTCAGATTGGCAATAAACTCAAATCACTCCGTAAGGAAAACGGATGGAAACTGGGGGAACTGTCAGTAAAGTCAGGCATGAGCATGGCCATGATATCCAAAATTGAAAATGGTCGGATTATCCCTACCCTGCCTTCTCTGATCCAGCTTATCCAAGCGTTTAATGTGAATATTTCCGACTTTTTTAGTGATCTGAAATCAGACAATAAGTTTAAAGGCTACATCTTAAGAAAAAAGAAGGGGTACACAACTCTTAGTAAAGAGGAGGAGCCCACTGGCTTCGAATATCAGAAGATCCTAAACCATCCTTTAGAAAAATCATCGATGGAAATCTCTCTATTAACCCTCCAAAGTAATGCCCAAAGAGTGCGTCTCTCCACTTCAGGATTCGAGTATATATATAAAGGAAATATACAGTATGATCTTGGGCCGGAGACACTCTTGTTAGAAGAAGGTGACTCATTGTTTTTTGATGGTAATATTCCTCATGTGCCCAGAAATGAAACGAATGCCGACGCTGTTATGCTCGTCCTCTATTTCATCACAATGATTTAAGTATTTAATGCAAACTCAGGCTGCTTTTTTGACTTTCCCTGAAGCAAAATCAACGTAACTATACATACAGCTGTCATGATGATGCCACCGGCTTGATTGAGGTCTCCTAAGAAACTCACCCAAGTCACCTGGGAATCACTGAAAGCTTTGAACAGCATCACCCCCACGCTACCAGTATAGCCAAGGGCATCTGCCGTGTAAAACAGAAAACCCACATTCCCACTAAAGCGCCACATAGCGATAAATCGCTCGAAGATCAGGTAATGAAATAAAATATAGGGCAGATAAAGTCCCACACCATTGATTACCATCCACCAGATGGGCGATATCTGGTGTTTGGGATTGGTTAAATGTTAATAGTCAAAGGTTAGCCTGTACAGGTGATGAGAATTTGGATTGATTGATCTTCAAAATCCGGTGGAAGCGGAGCAATACCGTAGTCCTGTCTGACCGGTAGGCCCGCCTCCCGGATGGCAGGCAGGCATGGCTGATTTTATAACATTGGGTTTCAACCCGGTGTAAAAAAAGACCAAAGGCCAGGACAGGCAGGAAACGAAGTATAGTGATAAAACCAAGGTTTGTCCCGAGGAGGTCTGCAGCGTCTGTGAATTTCCGGATTAGAAATCCTACGGTTTGAGATCGGGATTGCAAATCCAGATCAGTGACGAACCGATAACTTGTTGTCAGTTTCTATAATTAACCTGAAATGGTATTGGACAGGTGTTTTTTCTTGTTCTTTTGGCCTAACCCAAAAGGAGGGCTGAGCGTCATATAAATGTCATGTGGACATTTATGGCGTGGAGCCAGGATGGTGGCCTTTTACTGGATGCTAAAATCCTAGTCCGTTTTTGTATATCTAAGTAAAGTGATGGAAGGGTAAATTGATAGATATCCTATTGTGGCTTGCACGCCTAGCTTTCCCAAGTCATGACTACCTTCCCTTTAGTACGCATCCTTTCGATGTAATTGATTGCCTCCGGAATTTCATTATGCGTATAAGTTCGGTCGATATGAACTTTAATGCTTCCTTTCTGGATCATTCCAGCCAGTGCTTCCAAATCTCCTGTGTTGGCTTCTGCTGTAAATTGAGCCAAAGGAAATTTGCTGAAAACTTTTCTCGCAAGTAAAGAGATCATATTCCCCATGGTTGTGAAACCGACCACAATACCTCTGTCTCCCATACGGGTGTAGTCTTTATGGGAAAGATTTCCGTGCGTATCAATAATAAGATCGTATTTACCCTCATGTTTATGAATGTCATGTTTGTCGTAAGCAATAACGTTGTCGGCACCTAATGACTTTACAAATTCACTATTTTTACCTGAACAGACTGCGGTAACTTTAGCCCCATAGACCTTTGCAATTTGCACTGTGAAATGCCCGACCCCTCCCGAAGAACCATTGATTAACACAGATTCACCCTTTTTGAGTTTTCCATGCGTACTGATTGCCTGCAAAGCAGTTAATCCCGCTATAGGCACACATGCCATTTCAGAAAAATCTGTTCCGTCGGGCATGATGGCACAAACGTCTGCCTTTACACAAATGTATTCTGCAAATGCACCTTCTAGCAATGCCTCTCCAAACACCCTGTCTCCAATCTTAAACTGATGTACATTCTTTCCGACAGCTTCCACAATCCCGGAAAAGTCAGCTCCAAGAATTTTGTTTTTGGGTTTAAATAATCCAAAAGAGAATCGGGCAAAAAAAGGCTTTCCCCGAAGAATATGCCAGTCAGCTGGGTTAGCTGAATTAGCCTTTATTTTTATCAAAATCTGATCATCCTGTACAATAGGCTTTTGTACTTCTTCCAATCGAAGTATATCCGGACCTCCATATTTGGATTTTGTAAATGCTTTCATTTTAATTCATCTTCAATTGACCATCCAGGTTCTCTTCCATATGTACTAAATTTCAGGATATTTTTGCAATTTCACTGCTAGTTTCCCCGGTCTAAAAAAGCACTGTTTTCCCTACATCTCCTTTAATGATTAATTCATCGTCACGAAAGTATCATAATAGAAGTAGGGAAGATTTTGAACTTTTTCCTCTTTTACAATGCATATATTTTATTGAGGCTTGAAATATCCTGTTGGAATATCATCAATGTAGAGTTTAAAATCGTTAATGTGTTGATCTTGGCCATAGTAGCCACATTTTCAAATGATTTTAAACCAATATATTTTGGTCGATGAAGAAGTTTGATCCTATGTCAAAAGCCATTGGTTTTTTGTCCCAATGGCTTTTGCTAAATTTATTAGTTAGGATCCAGTTTTTTTTGTACTTCAAACCTGATCTCCTCTGCCCCTTTTAGTTGGTCAAAACCAAACCATCCTACTCAATAAGTCTTGAACCGTATCCCAATATTACCCCATCTTGAATAGTAGGCATCATTCTGCGGTCTCCCATCCCTGAACACGTCTGAGATAGGCTGGTTAGTGATATTGTTGACTCCGACAAAAAGGCTAAGTTTATCGGTGAGTTTCTGGGATGCGGAGAAGTCCAGTTGGTGACGCCCTTTTTCCTGGAGGTCATTGTTTGGATCTTCGCTGAGTTCCGAATTGAACGTACCATAAAAATACATGGATACCCTACCCGAAAACCCATATTTTTCATAGGATAAAGAAATATTGCCCACATGTGGTCTCATTTCGGGGAGCTTAACTGTTCTGGTGGAGTTTTCTCCGGGAACCTCAAATTTACTATATATATAGGTGAAATTGGCATGTACGCCCAAGCCATTCCAAGCACCCGGCAGAAATGTAAATTGCTGCTGCCATGCAAATTCAAAACCCCTGGCCAAAGCATCAGCCCCATTGATGGTCTGCCGCACCAAATACCCATCGTAAGTTCCTCCCTCTTGGGTAAAGGAGGTGTCAAAGATGTAATTCTTCAGGTTTTTCTGAAACACCCCGCCTGAAAGCAGTCCTACAGACTTGAAATAATGTTCAAACAGTAAGTCATAATTGACGGCTGTAGCCTGGACCAAATCAGGATTTCCCTTCGAGATCCTCAGTCTGTTGGTTTCCACTTCTTCCCAGGGAACCAAATCGTAATAACTGGGTCTTGCCAAGGAACGTGTTACCGCTGCCCTCAAGTTTGTATGGGGTGTCACGGCAAGTTTCATATTCAGTGAAGGGAAAAAGCCGTCAAAGCTTTTGTCGGTATTGACGGAAACCGTATTGACATAATTCCCCGTATCGTCAAAGTTCACCTGATTTCCATTGTACTTGAATCCAGTGCTTTCGTAGCGTAGCCCGGTGATTACTTTTAGCTTTTTGTAGTTTAATTCAGTCATGGCATAATATGCCAGCAGATACTCATTGCCGGTAAAGGAGTCCGGGTCTGTATTTTGTCTGGTGTAGTTGTCATTCACCTTAAACAGTTCAGGGTTTTGCCGATAATACCTTTCCATGGATTTGGCTTCCGGGAAATTGAACATCTGATATGCCCCTAGGTAATGGTCGTCTTTTTGGTAGGAAGAGAGGTAATCGGATAGTACGAAATGGCCGGTGATAAGGTCATGCTGGAAGTAATTTCTAAAGCGGTCATTGTATTTGTACTTTCCCCTGCTGCCGAATTTTAGATTGCCTGTGACTTCACCCAATTTGATCGTCTTTTGAAGATTAATAGAGTATTGACCGTCCCTGTCCATGGAAGAGTCATGCCTGTTGATATATCGGTTTGTCGTATATTCCGTGGGATCATAGGGGTTTTCTTGCGTGAAATCGACCTGGGGTGCTCTAGGGTCACTCAGATCCAACGCCCCCTGCAGACCATTTCTCACAAATGCGGCACTGTAATAGGTAGGTTGGTCATATTTCCCCAATGAGTAGGTCAAATCATAATCCAGTTTCCAATCCTTAAAGAATTGCATTCCTCCAACAGAGGCCTGAACCAGATCCCGGTGATAGTCCCTCCAGTTTCCGGACTGGGTGATTCTGACATCTTTCAGCTGGCTTTCACTTTCATAGGAACGGATATTGATGATCCGCTCCAACCTATTCTGGATTTCGTAATATTTGTTGTACGATGCCCTTAAATAAAATGTGGAGCGTTCGGAGGCATAGTATTTAACCTCACCGTTCAGTGCCAGGTTATCTCTTTTGATCTCATATCCATCCAGGTCGATGTTGCTCAGCAATAACCTGTCTTCCCCGTTAATAGAATAAGTCGAATAGCTTTTGTCAACCCGATCCTCTGCCCTCCAGTTTCTGGAATAACTGGCTCCTGCCAGGTAGCTCCACTTGTTTTTCCTTTCTCCATAGGTCAGTCCCAGGTCGTAGGTTCCTTTTCCTAATAGCCCGTTGTATCCGCCGGCCAGTTTGGCATCGACCATCTTTTCATTGATTCTGGGGGATTTGGTGACGATATTCACCGCGCCGCCGGTACCATCGGCATCCCGGTCAGGTGTCAGGGTTTTTATGACCTCTATACTTTCTATTGAATTGGCCAATATCCCATTAAGGTCCGTTGTCCTGCTTCCCGCCCCGGTGGACGGAAGCCTGTTGCCATTCATGGTCACACTGCTCAAGCCTTGTCCCAAGCCCCTGATAATCACATCTCGGGGTATTCCATAGCTATATCCCACGGCTACACCCGGAACCCGCTGCAATGACTCTCCCACCGTAAGGTCTGGAAAACGTTCTATCTGTTCCTGCGACATCACATATTTAATATTTTCTGCATTCTGCATTTGGCTCAATGCCTTCACCTCTCCCAATCTGATTCCGGAAATGGTAACTCCTTCCAGCTCGCTCATCTTAGAATCCAGTTGAATCCTGATCGGAGGATTTTCCCCTGCATTTACTCTGGTTTTCACAGTTACTGACTCGTATCCCAAACACGATACCTGAATAGTCACTTCCCCCTCTTCCAACTCCCCAAAAAAGAAACTGCCATCTTCTTTAGACACTACCGTCCTTCTCTGTTGCGGAAGACTTACCACGACAAAACCCAAAGGGATATTTTCGGGCATTCCGATCAAGGATCCTGAGATGCTGCCTTTTAGGGCTTTGGCTGACGGTGGCCTTGATTCGGTAATTACCAGTTGGTTTGAAATCATCCGGAAGGAGAGGCCATTGGGGATAAGAACTTCCTCCAAAAGGGCTTTTACAGGCCTTTGCCCTGATCCCAATGTGATGGGTTGTTGCAGTTTTGATTTTAAAGAGTTGTCGTAAGAAAATCCAATTGCCAACTGCTCAGTCAATTGACTGATAATATTCTCCAAAGGTTCGGTGCTAGACTGGAATGATATGGTTCTGTCTAATATATTTCCGACACTGGCGCCTTCCTGCCCAAAGCATTCACTATAGGTCAAGCCCAATACCAGTGGAAGGCAACAAAGTAAAATTATCTTAGTTGTGAGTTTTGTAAATAATGTCATATTTTTGATTGCTTTTAAATGTTTACATTTAGAAAATAGGATTATCAAAATCCATAATCCGGGTGTGCGCCAACACACTCGGGTTTTATTCTACTTTTACCGGTTTACATAGGCTTCCTGTTTATTGGTTGTTTTACATGCTTTGCCTGTGATGGAAATTCTCCTATTGCTCATCTCGTATTGCAATCCCATGGTACTGCTGATTACCTCCATAATCTGTGAGATATTCATTCTTCCCAATTTCCCGGAAATTCGGCATTGTTTCAATTCAGGGGTTTGGAAATTGACTTTTACCGCATAGGTCCGTTCCAAGATTTTTGAAAGATCATCAAGGGACATTTCTTTCAGATAGATCTCACCGCTTATCCAGGCCAAATCTTCCTTGAGATCAGCCTTATCTTTCGTAAGCCCGCCGTCATTGACGTCGATGTAGGCGGATTCGTTTGGATACAGGATCACCTCTTTCAATCCAATTTTACCGGAGTCAATGCGCTGTTGTACTAATACCTTACCCGACTTCACGGACACGGATGACCTCTCTTTTGCGTAGGATTTAACATTGAATTCAGTTCCCAATACCTGTGTGGTAAACTGCTCGTTGACGACAATAAACGGTCTGTCTCTGTCATGCGAGACATCAAAAAATGCCTCGCCCTCTAATTTTACCCGGCGTGCCGAACCTTGAAAGTCATGGGGATGGGAAAGCTTGCTGGCCGAATTTAAGATAACCGTACTACCGTCGGGGAGGGTAATAGTTGACCTTTGGCCGGCGACGGTGTGATATTCCTTCCACATATCCTGATCAGTACCATTATCGCTTGATTGGTTGATCAAAACATACATACCTCCAAAGATCAAGAGAAGTACAATCGCGGCAAATTCCAATGAAATTCTGCTTACAAGAGTAGGTTTTCGTTCTTTTTTACCGGTTTTCAGAATCTTAGACCAAATCCTATCTGAAACTAGCTCTTTATTGCCCATCGACTCTTCATCCCATTCCTTGATGCGAAGAGACTCCCTTTCAAAAAAACTGTCGAGTTGGCTTTTCTCCTTCTCCGAAAGTGAATTGTTGAGATATCTGTAAAAGGGGTTCTTTTGATCCATGCCCGGTTTGGTGGTTATACTTTAAAGAGCATCTCGGTAGGATAATCACCCACTCAAAAAATCCAATCCGGATTGAATTAACAAAAAGTTAAAATTGACTCAAATTCCTTAATGAGTGAGTCTTCAAAAATTAACAGGAGGTAAATAGCCAACAATTGTGGTATTAAAGATTTCAGGGATTTCAATGCCCTATAAATTTGATTCTCTACGGTTTTGGTGCTGATGCCTAATTTTAATGCAATTTCCCGGTTACTCATATTTTCGAACCTACTCATCACAAAGATTTCCTTGCAGCGACCGGGAAGCTGGTCCAAATGGTTGAGAATTGCCTGTTCGATCTCTTGGGTGTCCATGCTGGCCTCTGCTTGTACCAGCAAATCAATGGAATTTAGTGTGTGAAGGTGCCTTTCCTTTAATTTCTGTTTTTGAAGTACTTTGAATATGGCATGTTTGACACAGGTGAAAAGATACTGGCTTGGTTTATCGATATTCAAATCGGTTCTCTTGTTCCAAATTTCCAAAAACACATCCTGAACAATATCCTCAGAAGCATCAGAATCCTGCAAAATGGAAAAAGCTCTTAAATAAAGCTGCTCCCAGTGCCTTTGATAAAATTCATGAAATGCTATGTGGTTGGATTGCTTGATCATTTTGATCAAAACGCTGTCTTGTAGATTTTTCACAGTTTCATGCTAAATATCCTACAATTCTAGAATTTTAAATGAGAGCGGGGAATTTAAACCGTTTATCAAAACATTAAATAATGCAGTGGATGGTTCGGGCTCCATACACCCTGGGGAAACTGAGCAGCATCCACAATGGATAATACTAGGCAGGATTGGGTCTGTTCCTTAAATTGTCCTTGAGAGAAGATTAGATCAGATTTTTACGATTGAAGACCACATGCTTATTGAAACAGCGAAGAAGGTGGATATCCGAAATGCTTTTTAAAAGCGAACGAAAAATGTGAAAGGTTTTCAAAACCTACTTCATAGCAAACTTCAATGGGCTTTTTCTTCTTTTCCACAAAATGGTAGTGGGCCAGCTCCAGCCGCTTTTGGGTTAGCCAGCGCTGGGGTGTAGTATTAAAAGCTTTGCCAAAATCACGCTTAAATGTGGTGAGACTGCGTCCGGTAAGGTATCCAAACTTCTCCAAAGGCAGATTGAACATGAAATTCTTCTCCATATAAGTAATCAGGTCAATTTTTCCGGGCTCTTCGAAATTCGCCAATACATGATCGATTCTTTGGTCAATGCTCCTCAATATGCTGATCGCTTCAGTGATCTTCAATGCAGCGATTTCATCTGGAAGCTCTTCCATCTCGAAATAAGGAAGCAGGGATGAGAGGCAGCTTTCCAATAGGGGATGGTCACTGTAGCGAAGAATCCGCTGCTCTTCGGTTCTGGGTTTGATATCCAGCTTGGCATAAAATCCCCGCAGTCTTTCGGTAGAAAGATGCATGACCACACTTTTGTGTGGCCTGCCATCTTTGGGATAATTGATTATGGTAGCCAGTTGATTTCTGGGAATCAGAAAAATATCCCCTTTCTTAAACAGGTAGGTGGCATCAGCCTGTACGATTTTGGTCTCTCCTGAAATAAACCACACGAGCATGTGATGGTCAAACATGATGTCCGATTTAAAGAACTTATCCTCATAGCAGGAAAGCTTGATGTCGTCCGTTATATATTTTGCTTTAAATTCCATAGGGCAGGTATCCTCTGTTTAAGGTACAATTTTTCGGCAGTTCCGCTATATAATGTTTGGGTTATGAGCCGATTGCAAACGGAATTCAATACCTGTCATACCCTCACTCCACTCCCACAACCTAGCGGCAGAAGTTTCATCCAATGAATAGGCCTTTACGCCTGCGGACATGCCCGGTACATGGGATAACTCCGCAATCTCCCCATCTTCACAATATACTCCTCCAATATCATTGAGCTTTGGTGAAGTGGCACACCACACAGTCGTGGCGGCACCTTGGGGGATGGTTTTCAAAGAAGCGGCTACCTCAGGCAAGATATTGCCTTCAGCATCACAAAACCCCATCTGCTGAAACAATTCCGGCGAAGCCTCCCTCCCTAGCTCAGTTCCACCAATGGCTCCCGGGTGAAGGCTGTAAGCGCGTACACCATAGGCATGTGCCCTATTATCCAACTCAAGGGTAAAGAGATTGACCGCTGTTTTGGACTGACCATAAGCCCGGAGCGTTTCGTATTCTCCAGTCAGAAAATTAGGATCCTCAAAGTTGAACTGACCAAACTGATGCCCATGTGAGGATACATTTACCACCCTGGCATCGTTGGCTTTCTTTAGAGCAGGCCATAGCCTTGCGGTAAGATGAAACATTGCCAGATAGTTGGTTGCTAATTGTGATTCAACACCTCTAATGTCCCTTCGGAGGGGAACCCACATGATCCCGGCATTATTGATCAGCAGGTGCAGTGTCCTTCTTGATTCAATGAACTTTTGGGCAAAGGCATCTATGGAAAAGGGATCCATCAAGTCCATGGGCTCCAGTTCCACATTGGCAATGCCCTTGAGGTTCTGTGCCGCTTTTGCCATGTCTCTTGCGGGTACAACCACAGTGGCACCTGCTCCCGTCAAGGTCTTGGTCGTTTCCAGTCCTATGCCTGTACTGCCTCCTGTGACAATGGCTGTTTTCCCCGAGAGGTCAATTCCCTTGATTACTTCAGAAGTTGTGGTTTTGGCGTCAAATCCTGAACCGATAGGTCTCTGCAATGCACCCTGATAATTGTTTTGTCTCATGACTTTATTTGTTTTTGTTCAGACAAATGTAGGGGTGTGAAAAACGAGACGCTTTGTTCAAACGTCCCAATATGCTTTGTTTAAAAGGCCATGGTGGTCAGGATTACTATCATTGATTATTACATATTGTCAATTAGCTCTTACTTGCTTAGGAAAAAGGAGGCTGTCTCATAATCAGGTTTTCTTGTCAGGCTGAGCAGCCAGTCTGCCGAAGGCATGAAAGTCGAAGCCTTTCAGGTGCTAATTAAGCCCATTTCGACTTCACTCAATGCGACAATTATGAGTCATGAGATAGCCCTTACTTTTAGGAAGTTAAACCCGAAATGTGCATTAGAATTCCTATTACGAGCTTAAAATACTTCAAAACCAAATACTTTGCTGTATTTAACTCATTCACCAAAGCGCTGACATGTCTCATTCGAAGTATATGCATACACCTTCATTCGGCCATCTTGAACCTGCCTGTCCCGTAGGCAGGCCTAGCATACTTGAGATAATTTCAGCAGACCCTAAACACCCAAAACACCGTTGTTGACTATCGATCCACTTTCAGTATTGGACAGGATCGAAAAAAATCGTCGCTACCAAAAAGGAGATCACAGAAATCACAAAACCAAACATAAAAATACTGTAGCTCTTTCTAAGCAATTGATACTTTTGGGAGAGCACTTTTCCTAAATAATAAATATCCGTAATCATACTGTCATATAGATAATTACCATCCTCCATCAAAGCGTGCATCCCACCTTTATAATCTGGAAGAGTCATTTGATGAAAATTCCCGAAATAAAGAAGGTTTCCTTGTTTCTTGTCTATGTCGCTTTTAGTCACCAGTCCGGTAGATACCTTAGGCCGGGTAGCCAAAATAGCAAAAACCATGGCCGTAAGACATGTAGTTACCAGCAGAAATGTTGGGACAATGTAGTTGGGATACTCTTCCAGCTTGCGTACCAAAACTGTCACTACTATAGACAAGATGATAGAATTCACGGATATCATGATATTGGCTTTGTTGTCCGCCAAAGCAGAAAGTTGCAAATGATTGGTGGAGGTAACGCGGAACATCGTCTCCACCCCCCGTTCGGACTTCTTTTTCTCCTTTTTACTCTTCTTCCCCTGCGAACTGGAGACTTTCTCTTCGAGGGCTTCTTTGATTTTCATATCAATAAGTTTCAGGTTTTTCTCTTTGCCGGGTTGAAGAAACTTCTTGGCATACTCGGTATGGTAGTGATGCGACAGCATGAATATCTGACTGCCTGCAAGCCATTCGCTCAGCGGAATTTCCCCATAACCTGAATTTTCCTTTTCCTTTTTTAACAAAAGTGTTTGATCATAAAACTGATCTGAACTCAAATGAAATAAATCAGCATCACAAATAATTTCCTCCAACAGATTTTGTGGATTCTGGGGGATTCTAGTAGCCAGAATAAGGGATTTTATACGATCTACCCGTTGCTTGTCAATCCCAAGTTGGATCAAGTACTCCTCAGCCATCTCTGCTCCACGTACTTCATGCCCTTCCCCCTTTCCTTCCCAGTAACCTACGTCATGCATCCATCCCGCAAAAAACAAATCTTCCTTTTCCTCTTTTTCCAATCCGTAATACTCACCTATCTCCCTCACTTTATCAACAATCTGCAGAGTATGCTCAATGTTGTGATAGCAAAATTCTGATTTTTGCCGGTTTTCAAACATTTTCCTGATCCAGGATTCGAATTTTTCCAGTTGTTTATCCACCCTTATTCACTTATTTTGGAAATACTAAATTCAAGGTAATTAGTTCCCAGTGAATAACGATGCATTACTTCAATATATTAGTCTTACTCCTCTTTATTACCGGTAAATGTAGCCCGGATGTATCGGAAATAGAAAACGCTCCTTTTCCTGAGGGATATAAACCGGGAACATACCAGAAAATCATACTACAAAGTGAAATGGAAGAAATTTCCGGTTTGGAGTGGGTCGGAACGGATCAGCTATGGGCCATAGAAGATGAATCTTCCATTATCTATAGACTGGATACTATGTCAGGCAAAATTCTGAGAAAAAGAAAATTTGCCAAGAACAAGGACATAGAAGATCTTCTGGTAGTGAACCAGGTCGCTTGGGTTCTACAAAGCAACGGCACCCTCTACGAAGTCTCTTCCCCACTCAGCAAAAACCAAAAAACATCCCAATACCACTTCCCCGTCAAAAAAAAGAGGGATATTGAGGCAATTGTAGCATCTAAAACAGAACCATATCTGTTTGTTTTTTGTAAAGCCTGTAAATGGGACATTGGCCCTGATCAAGCTTCCATTTTCAGGTTTGATTTGACCACCAAACGCTATGACTCTATTCCGTTCTCAGCCTTGAAAAGAGAAGACATGCAACCTTTACTCCAGACTATAAAGACAGAACCTTTGAAAATACAACCTTCTGCGGCTGCATGGCACCCGATAGAAGACCTCATCTACATTCTTTCCTCCAGTGGTAAGTGGCTATGCATCACGGATACAGATTTCACTCCTAAGGAAGTATATAGGCTTAACCCCAGATTATTTAAGCAACCTGAAGGAATAACATTTGATCCTCAAGGCAATATGTATATATCAAATGAAGCCCAAGACGGAAATGCCAATATCCTGAAATTCACATATAATCCATGAAGAAATACATTTTTCTCCTGATTTTTTGCACCCTCTCATCCACGCTATGGGCACAACAGGAAGCTTCCCTGAAATTCCGGATTTACCTCATCGGGGATGGGGGAGAAATGGCAAACGGTCATCATCCGGTAGTGGAAGATGTACGGGACAAACTTCAGAAAGACATAAACACCCCCACCCATATTATTTATCTAGGTGATGATATTTATCCCAAAGGAATGCCCGAAGCTAAGGATAAAGAGAGGGATCGGGCGGAATTGATATTGAAGACACAGCTTGATCTATATCAGTACCTCTCCGGGAAAATCTGGATGGTGCCGGGAAACCATGATTGGGAACGGGGAAGATCCAAAGGCTGGGCAGCCGTGCTACGCGCGGAAGAATATGTCCAGGACAATTACCCAGAGGACAGGGTGGTCTGGGTACCCACTGGTGGATGTCCAGGCCCTAATGTGGTTGAGTTGGATCCCACGACTTTATTGATCACTTTAGATAGCCAGTGGTGGCTCCAAATAAAGAACAAACCCGGTATTGATTCAGATTGTGAATACAAATCAGAGGAAGAAGTTCTGGATGCCCTGAGGTACGTTTTTGAGGAAAATCAGGATAAGACCATCCTTATGGCCATGCATCATCCACTTCGATCCTATGGGCCACATAATGGTGCTTACAGCTGGAAAGATCATTTTTTCCCACTTACGGTAGTTTCACCGAAATTGTATGTCCCATTACCTGTGGTCGGATCAATATATCCACTGTATAGAAGCTGGTTTGGGGACATCCAAGATCTCACACATCCTAAATACACAGCCATGGCCAGAGCTTTGGAAGGGATATTCAAAGACCATCCAAATGTGATTAATGTAGCGGGACATGAGCATGGTCTGGCATATACCAGGGAGGACAATTTACATCACGTCATAAGTGGAGCGGGCGCCAAAAGCACCTTTATCAAAAAAAACAACGCAGCAGATTTCACCTATCCGCTACAAGGCTATGCGGCCTTGGATTTTTATGAGGATCACGAAGTAAGGATCACTTTCTATGACCCCCTCAAAAAAGAACCATTATACGAGGCTCAATTGGTCAAACCGTTCGCAGAAAACATTTCAGAACTTACCCTATTCGATCGGAAGATCCCGAGAAATGTGACACGGCCTATTTCTACCCAATATTTACATGGAAAGGGATATTACAATTTCCTGGGAAAGAACTATCGGGATGCTTGGGCTATTCCTGCCACCTTTGAATCAGTGGATATTACCACTGCAAAAGAAGGCCTCACGATCATCAAAAAGGGCGGAGGATTGCAGACCCGTTCACTTCGACTGGCCGACAAGGAAGGTAAGGAATATGTTCTGCGATCTATCAATAAGTATCCTGAAAAGGCGCTGGCTCCGGAGCTCAGGAAGACCATCGCCAAACAGGTAGTGGAAGATCAGATCTCTTCCTCCCATCCCTATGCCGCCCTTGCGGTAGCCAGGCTGGCTGACGAAGTCGGGGTAGTACACACCAATCCAAAGATTGTCTATTTACCCGATGATCCTTTATTGGGGATATACAGGAAAGACTTTGGGAATGAACTATATCTTTTTGAGGAACGGGAAATAGCCGCAAAAGATGCCCCGGAAGACATTAAGTTTTTCAGCACCGATAAAATGCTGAAGAAAATCCATGGAGACAATGACCATCAGGTACTACAGAAAGAAGTCCTGAAAGCGCGGATTTTTGATTTTTGGATATCGGACTGGGACCGGCACGATGACCAGTGGAGATGGATAGGCGAAAGAGGGAAAAAGGGTTGGGAATTCTCGCCCATGCCAAGGGATAGAGACCAGGCATTTTTCGTGAATCAGGGCATATTACCAAAGATTGCAAGCCGTAAGTGGGCTGATCCTAGATTTCAGGGATTTGATTATACTCCTCCCCGATTTGTGCCAGGCTTCATGTTCAATCCCAGGTATTTTGATCGCAGCTTCCTAAATGAGCTGGACAGAAAGGACTGGGAAAAATCGCTGGATAAGATCATCCCGAAAATGAGCGAACAAGCCATCTCTGAGGCATTTTCGGACTGGCCGGACGCAGTGGCGGCAAGCAGTGCCCCTGAGATCCAAGCCAAGCTTCGTCAGCGTAAAATCTGGCTGAAGGAAGAAATGCTAAAACATTACGCATTCCTTTCCAAGAATGTAGATGTTGTTGGTTCAAACAAAAACGAGGAATTTGAAATAACCTACCGAGAAGATGGACGGGTAAAAGTGGAAGTGAGAAAAATAGATAAATCCGGAAATCTGGAGCAGAAGCTCTATCATCGGACTTTCCTCCCTGAAGAAACCCAGGAAATAAGGCTTTATGGGCTGAAAGGTGGAGACATATTTCGCACAAAGGGAGAGGGACCCGGAAAAATCAAAGTAAGGATAATACCCGGAACGGGGGACAAGACAGTGGAAGATGAAGGCTTTACACGAAAAAAGAATACACTCATTTATCAGAATCGCGACGAAAAACGGCTGATGGAGGTGGGCCACAGTTCGAAAATAAAGTACGCCCCCTCCCTTTCTTACCTCAACTATGACAGAAAAGAGTTTAAATACGATAAACTGATGCCCTTGGTATCGGTGGCGCTTAATAAGGATGACGGTTTGTTCTTGGGGGCTGGTGTCCTATGGGAAAAACACGGGTTCAAAAAAGAGCCTTATGCCGTCCGGCAATCCATAATTGCAAATTATGCAATCAGTTCATCCGCTTTCAATATTGAATATAAGGGTCATGCAGTTGATGTGATTGGGAATTTCGACATGGTCTGGAAAGCAGATGTGCGCGCGCCGGATTATGCATTCAACTTCTTCGGAACCGGAAATGAGACAACCTATGATACAGATATCAACGGTATAGATTACTATAGGGCAAGGTTTAGCTGGTATGAGCTCTCAGGAGGCTTACAGTCTAAGCTTGGCGAAAGTGGGAGTTTCACATTAGGCCCACATTACCAGGTCTATAGATTTGATGCCGATGAAAACTCAGGCAAGTTCATCACCTCTGCTGAAAGTGGCCTTGATCAGGTTCATCTGGACAAAGCCAAATTCTACACCGGACTTTCCGCTAAAGTAGTTTTTGATCGGAGAGACCATAAAAACATGCCTACGAGGGGGGTATATTTTGAGGGTCAGGCTAAAAGAATGTGGGGACTCAATGATTTTTCCGGGGACTTTACCAGTATGGATGGAGAACTAGCACTCTATTGGTCGTTCCGATATCCCTCCAGACTGGTATGGGCGACTAGATTTGGAGGTGGGAAAAACTGGGGTGGTTTTGAATATTTCCAGGGCCAGACTCTTGGAGGGCTGGATAATCTCCGAAGTTATAGAAGATTTAGGTTTAACGGTGATGCGGTGTTCTATAACAATACTGAAGTCAGAATCCGACTTTTCAATTTAAAAACCTATCTCCTTCCCGCCACCGTTGGAATTTTGGCATACAATGATGTAGGACGCGTGTGGGTCAAAAACGAGCAATCGGATAAGTGGCACAATTCCTTGGGAGCCGGGCTGTGGCTGGCTCCTTTAAATCAGTTTGTCGCTACATTTTCAGTAGGTTTTAACGAGGAAGAATTTCTACCCTTTTTCACTTTTGGATATCAGTTTTGATGTATTATCTATAGGATTAACCATTTTAGGAGCGACAGCAACCCTCAGCGCCTTAAGTCCATGGACACCTTGCATTTCCTCCAGCTCGAACTCTTCCACCTGGTCTTGAAGTTCACCTTTATTCTGCAAGAAAGTAATGAAGTCCAGGTACTCCCTGGCTTCCCGCTGCTGTGAATAGACAATGGCTATTTTACCTGGCTGTACCAACCGCTCCTGGGTTCCTGATATCAGCGCTTTATCAATACGTTTTTTCATGATCTCATAGCGGATATTATATGCTCCTTCCACATCAAACTTTCGCTCATCCAGCCTAAAACTGATTGAAATAGGAGTGCTATGCGCAAGAATCAGCTGGGTGATTTCCAGGGGATTTTCAAATTTCACCTTCTTTTCTTCTATGAGATTCACGATTTTCACCAGGCTCTGAAGTTGCCAAAGTCTTAAATTCTTGAGGTACATCAAATCAAACTTCTGGTCTTTTACCAAAGACTGGCCGATATAGATATTGTATTCAATGCCGTCAGTTTTGAACTTTTCAAAATAATGTGGGTAGATTTTTTGGATCATAGCTTCTTGCTCATCCAAAAACCCCCCTATCGTTTGGTTGATAAACTGAAGATTCCTTTCAAAAGCCTTCCTATGGATGCTTATGACAGACAGCTTAGGGTCCAGTGCGTCAAAATAGGATTTCACCTCCTCTTTCAAATCGGGGTAAGTCTCACCTAAATGGACAAAAGTAGGCTCCAGTTCCCGAAGGAAAAACTCAGTGATCCTGACTTCCTCTTCACTGAGTAAGATCAGATTGATTCGCCGCTTGTACTCCTCTATCTGGTCTATCAGGCTATCAAGGAGTGGAAAATAATGCAAGCTTCTGGCAAGTTTTAAAATCTCTTTCCCCTTATCAAGTTGGATCACAAAATCATCATGGATGGCCTTATTCCGTTCAACGGATGAATTTTTAACATCTACTGCGGCATATAAAGGATATACATCTTTGAACAAAATCGGTTGGATTTCAGGTCTTTTGCCTTCCTCCTCCTCTAGGACATAATCCAGGGCAATTTCATCAAACTTCCATTCTACCACGGGGTGAATTGCGGTAAAGTTCTTACGGATTATAGCCTTGATCTTGTGATCCAGATTCTCAGCCTGTCTGTGCAGGGCAAGGGAAAGTGACGGAGCCAGATAGTTAAGGGTATGAAGCATCAATGGATCAAACACCCCCTTTTTCACCGAACAGATTTCCAGAACACCTACCAACTTTCCGTTGTGGCGAAGCGGATATAGGATTATTTCCTGTAGCCCCATGCTTACCATAAGCTGGACCAACTCGGAATCATCTGTATTTTCCTGAATATCTTTTAAGAACACAGGATTATCGACTCTCGATAGAAAATCCACGATCGCATGGTATGGCCCCTCACTGCCGGGAACCAAGAGTTCCCTGATAAGATAGCTATAGGCAAGACGGCTCTCTGACATAATAACCCTACCGGATACGTTCTGAAGAATGGCTATCCCGATCTTTAACCCTCCACGATCCAATAGGCTCTTCACAGCGTCTTCAACGATGAGCATAAACTCTCCGGAACTGACTTCATCCTGCTTCAAGACAGCGGCATTTAGAGTGGCCACACTTTGAGCCACTGTCAAATCATTGGCTTCCATGATGACAAACCCATGAAATTCAAACATGTCCAAGGGTAGCAAATTTTTCAATTGGTCAAGTTCAAAACTGTATGGTTGATCTATCCTACAGAATTCTGACTCATCCTGGATTTGGGGAAGGGGCACTTTTGCCACTACCCTTACGAACTGGGTGTTAAACTGAATCTGATAGTGTCTGTTGACCCCGTTAGTCCCTCTGAATTTCAAGACCATGGGAGGGAACTGGTTTAATTGTATTCCATATAACTGGCTTAAAATCTTAGCATAGATTTGAATTGTTTTATTAAAGGAGATCTGCTCATAATCCAGGTTATCAGGGAGTTTTATTGATTTGTCATGGGTTAAAAACTGCTCTGAAAATGCTGGAGTCGCATAAATTGGATTGTAGTCAAAAGGTTTTGAGATCGCCAAAATCTTCTTTTCATCCTGACCGGAAAGCGGGATTAAGGAACTTAGAATGACTCCAAACCCCAACTTGTTTTCTTCATTGTTCAAGATCAGGGGATCAATATCATTTTTCAATAACTGAGGAAACTTCTGAATCCTGTTTAAATAATCATGGTAAAGACAAGTGCCGGGATGGGTATTATCTGCAAGTTCCTTCCACCTTTCAATCAAGAGCGTAAAATCGAGAAATGATTGTATTCCTTCTGTCTGTTCCAAATCCATAATAATAAAATCCAAGTTATAAGTGTCTAAACCAATTATTTTGAATTAAAGTTGATATATGGATAAAAGTTTATGATCATCTATCACAAGTTGCGTATGGCCGTTGTAGGAAGAGGCTTCTTTTCACATATCGCTGAGAATCCCTGAATACTGTTCGCTCCTGTTATTATGCGAGCTAGCTGTATGATCAAAAGCCTCTCTCCAACGGGATAACCAGCTCTACCTGAGTCCCTGTAAGGGTACTGTCCATATCATGCCTATCCAGAATGGTTACCTGGATCGTTACCCCTTTTGCCCTGGCCAGAATTTCCAAACGCTCCCGGCTTATAGTCGTGGAGAGGGATTTCTGTTTACCATCAGGTTTCTGTTTTACAGCTTTGATTCCCGGACCATTGTCAACAATACTCACATAAAGTGATTCTTTGTGGAGACTCAGTGACACTGTAATCATTCCCTGCCCAGTGGCATTGGCCACCCCATGCAAAATAGCATTCTCAACAAACGGCTGGATAAGCATAGGAGGAATCAGTAGGTGCAAGGCATCCTCACCTGTAGGCTTGTGAATCTTGAATTCAAAACTCTCATCATAACGCATCCGCTGTAATTCCAAGTAGTACTCCAATGTCTCAATCTCGTCCTCTAAAGGCACCTGGCTTTCCCTTGAAAGTTCCAGACTGTTGCGCAATAGCCGGCTGAATTTATTTAGATATCGAAGTGCTTTTTCCTTTTCTTCTATCCTGATGTAACTCTGCAACGCTGAGAGTGAATTGAAAATAAAATGCGGCTCCATTTGCGTACGAAGCAGACGCTGTTCCAATTCTATCGCGCTTTTTTGCAGCTGCACCTTTTCTTTTTCTTCCTTAAGTTTCAATTGTTTTCTGCCAATGTACAGGATCACCACAATAGCTATGGCCAGCAAAGCAGACAGTGCCGATATGACTAGCAGTAAGCGATTATGGGCCAATTTGCTTTCCGCAAGGAGCACCTGTCGATTCAAGCCCAGAATATGTCTCTCATTGGCTTGAAGCTGATATATTGTGGACATTTCCGCAATAGATTGCGCATATTCATTTTCATAAAGTTTTTGGTTTTTGTCCATAAGCAAGCCATACGCTTGATATGCTTTTTCATATTGATGGGTAAAAAAAAAATAATCCACCAAGACTTGCTGATACAGGACATAATCAGCATCTGTCAGGTACTTTTCTTCCTCCTCTAAAAACCGGAAAGCTTGCTGCATGTATTGATATGCAAGCTCTTGTTTGCCCAACTTCAAATAACTATCGGACAAATAGACATAATCCCTAAACAAGTTGGAAAAAAAGCTGGGGTGGGGATTGGAGGATGCAACAGTCTCTTTGTCTATTTCCAAAAGCTTGAGGTGATAGACCACTGCGGAATCCAGCTTTTCGGTTTTCGCAAAGTAATGTGCTTTTTCATCGTACAAAAAGCGGGGATTCACCTGATCCGGATACCGGCGGCTGAGAACTTCCATTTTTTGCATATAGTGGTAAGCCGAATCGGTATCATCACTTGATATGCGATAGTTATTTGCCAATTGTCTGAATGCCCTAAACTGTAATGCCGCGGGAGCCATGTCATATTCCAATGTTTTAATAGCCCTTCTGTTCCACTCCATTGCCTGTTTATACTGCCCCAAGCGGGCATCTGACTGGGCTGTAGCCATATATAAGCTCGCTATCTGAACCGGGGTCAAATCGATCAGACTGTCTGAAAAAATGAGCTGGGAAGCATGGTTGAAGTAATAATTCTCCTGATGT
The DNA here is from genome assembly GCF_021390545.1 of Algoriphagus sp. AGSA1. Classification (GTDB taxonomy): domain Bacteria; phylum Bacteroidota; class Bacteroidia; order Cytophagales; family Cyclobacteriaceae; genus Algoriphagus. The sequence goes on from NZ_JAJUWR010000012.1 coordinate 24,865, forward strand.
AGGTTTCCTTCTATGGTGGCCATGTTGCCTTCCCCATAATATAACAGTGCCATCATCTCCGGATGACCCTCTTGGGCTTCCATCAGATCCCAAGCCATACGCATATGCCATTTAATGGAATCCAACTCGCCTTTGTAATAATATGCCCCTGCCAGTCGATAATGGATACGTGCCATTATTACCGAATCTCCCGAATAGGGTTTTTGAGTAAGACTTTTTGCCCAAAAAACCGTTTGTTCATCACCGGAAAGAATTTGACCTTCTTTTTCAAGTTCTTTCAATGATTCCAGAGCATCTGACCTAAGCTGTTTCTTATCCATGATTTTTTTTTCACAAGAAGACAAGAAGACCAAAATCAACATCACTGAAACTTGTTTTAGCAGGTCATATATATTTATAAAACTCATTTCATACCTCCGGGCTTTGTATGGAGACGAATGATCTTTGGATCACCCATTCATCAGTTTCTGCAATACCACTTCTTTCTTACGGACCGACACAGGAATCGAGGTTTTATCTTTCAGGAGGATATAGCCTGTTTTTACATACCTGTCAATATAAAGGGTATTGATCAAATAAGACTGGTGAGGGCGCAAAAACCACTTTTCGGGCAACAGCTCATGGTAGTGTTTCAAGGGTTTGGAAACCATGATTTCCCGCTTGTCCGTCAGTATGAATGTGGTGTAACTCCCCTCACTTTTACAATAGATGATTTCCTTGAGCTGCAGCAGCTGAAGGTATTCCATCGTATGCAGTACAATCTGGTCTTTCAGGTCTAGCTCATTCTTTTCCAATTGGGACCGGGCTATTTTCACCTGCTGTTGTTGTATGGTTTCGTCCAAATGTTCTCTTCTGGCTTTTCCCAACGCTGCCTGCAATTCTGTTTCGTCCAGAGGTTTCAGCAAATAATCCAACGCCCCGTACTTGATGGCCTTGATGGCATAATGATCGTAGGCCGTGATGAAAACAATATGAAAAGGTATTCTTTCCATTTTCCCAAGAACATCAAAAGCCGTTCCGTCTGTCAATTGGATATCCATCAAAACCAATTCAGGATTTGCTCTAGTGATCAATTCCAAAGCTGTTGCAACGTTAGCAGCAGAACCGCACAACTCCAAGTCCTCCTCCTTGCCTATCAACCATTCAATCTCTTTTCTGATAGCCGGTTCGTCTTCGATTATAAGTGTTCTGATCATCTTTTGCTTACTTGAAAGTTGTTGTTCTTTTCTAGCATAGAAGAATCTCTTCTTTTATTGACTTTGAATGTGGCTTCTTTGGGGCAGTATTGAGATTTGTACTCCGGGTGCCGTAGAAAAAATATCATTTTCAAATCGATTTAAATTGCAAGACAAATTAACATATACCTAGCTGATGACAAACCATAGATAGATATCCGTCAAGTTTTAATCCATAGGTGTAGGTGCGGATAAATAAAATGAATCTCTCCCTGTCAATTATGCCAATCGATCTATTCTCTTGTGGAGCTACTTTCGTACGGGACGCTTATCCATGACACAAAGGTGTGTTTTCAAAGGCCACGACAAATTCTACCTATGCTGACATCAATGGGAATACAGCAAACCGTATTTACGGTGATAAATCACGATGCCTCATTACAACACCTACATCAAGGGATTTCCATCTTCTCCCTTGCCGCTGCTTTCTGTCCACATGTCCCAAGGACTTCCCCGCAGCTATTTCGGCACGGATCATTTGCCTTGACTCGGTCATTTTAGAAAATCCTCCCATAGTTTTCCGGAGCCATATCAATTTACCATTTGCCTTGGTCTCAGAAATGTGTCCGGTTCTGGCAGGAAGATCAATTTATGCAGTTACACCCCAAAAGCACTTAGAATGACAGAATTCACATTCGTAAGAAAAGCATTAGAATCCATAAGGACCGATACGAATACTAAAACGTTATAGACGGATTTAAAAGCGTTACGAAGGATATTGGACAAACCCAATTTCTTTACCGAAATAAAGGCAGAGGTTCTTATGTACTTGGGAAAACCGATTTTGTAAACGATACGCTGGATATCGTCAGTGGAAAAGAGAGCAGACAACAGTGTGTCTTATAGCCCAGGGCTGGTAAAAGAATGGATTTGTAATTATATTTCTTCTCTGTATGGAATTCTTTATTGATGATTTGGGAGACTAAAAAGATTTGAAAATGAAGGATCAATAGCTAACTAAATGATGTATATAAAAAAGCCAACATTATGAAAAAAACCACCATTTTACTCACTGCAATTGTATTGGCTACCGCCTGTGACCAGAAAGAAAAATCCCAAGATGGATCTAACGAAAACGCAGCCAACCTTACCCATAAGGAAATGGCAGAAAATTTTGACTGGCTTACTGGAAAATGGAAACGTCTGAACGAGGAAGCCGGTATGGAAACCTTTGAAAACTGGGATAAAATAAGTGCGACAGAATATTCGGGGATCGGATTTACCATGCAAGATGGAGACACGATCAACCAGGAAAGTATGAAGATCGTCCAGCAAGACGGTCAATGGAATTTGCTGGTAAAAACACCGGATGAAGCCACATTTATCTCCTTTTCTTTGGCTGAACTAAAAAAGGATACGTTCACCTTTACCCACGACACCTTGGATTTCCCCAATAAAATCCACTATTGGAAAAACGGCGAAAACATAAACGCTTTAGTGGCCGGGGAAGGTATGCAGATAGACTTTGAGTTTGAAAATTTCCCAAGACCTTTAAACGTTAAATAGGACTTTCTCCGAAAAGGTACCAGGAGAGCCTGTGTAAGAAAATGAGCTGAGAATTTAGGCGCTCTAAACCCCTATTTAGGGCGTGCTGAAAAACGCCAAAAAAGATTAAAGGCTATCATTATGACTGATTAGCCCATTTTTCATCCGAAAGGTTTTTCAGCAAGTGCAAGCTTTTTTACTACAATAGGTCTATACCCATGCACCCAAAAAAGACAAAAACCGGAATTTTCAGGCTAGCCTCAGCCATACCATCTTCTGTGTTGGCCTCATTCGAAGTATAAGCATACATCTTCACTCGGCCGCCTTGAAGCTGGCATAGCTGAGACTTTTTCAGCAAGCCCTATTTAATTATAATTCACCAAAAAGCATTACTTTTGGTGAGTTAATTCACTAAAAAGCATTACTTTTGGTGAATACAAAAAATGGTTATGATCGAAAGGGATCTTAAAAACAAGATTTCCAGTAAGCTGTTCAAGGGAAAAACCATTGTGCTTATTGGTGCAAGACAGGTCGGGAAAACAACACTTATCCGAGAGGTATTGCTGGGAAAGGATTTTTTGTTTCTTGATGGAGATGACCCTTTGGTTAGGCAACGACTAACTAACCCGAACACCAAAGAAATTGAGACCATTATCGGAATTTCCGAAATAGTTTTTATAGACGAGGCACAGCGGATTGAGAATATCGGGATTACCGCAAAAATCATTCACGACCAATTTAAAAACGTGCAGTTGATCATAAGTGGTTCATCTGCTTTCGAACTTCGAAACCGTACCAACGAACCGCTTACGGGAAGAAAGTTCGAGTATTTTCTATATCCACTATCCTATGCGGAATACGAAAAATCGACTCAGTATTTAGATGCCGTCAGAGATTTGGAGAATCGCCTGATTTATGGATTTTACCCCGATGTCGTTAATAACAGAGGGGAGGAACGGAACATCTTGAACGAGATTGCCGAAAGTTACTTGTTCAGAGATATTCTCTCATTCGCAAATATTAAGAAACCCGAAGTTCTTGAAAAAATTCTCAGGGCTTTGGCCTTTCAACTGGGGAGCGAAGTCAGTTATAACGAAATAGCACAGCTAACGGGAGTTGACAAAAACACTGTTTCGAACTATATTCATTTATTGGAACTTTCGTTCATTGTTTATCCGCTGACTTCATTCAGTCGCAATCTTCGCAACGAGATCAAAACCAACCGGAAAATTTATTTTTATGACAATGGTATCCGCAATGCCATTATCCAGAATTTCAATCCTATTGCACTACGAAACGATGCAGGGGCATTGTGGGAAAATTTTTTGATGTCTGAAAGACACAAGCGAAATCATTACTACAAAAAACACTGCAATTCTTATTTTTGGAGAACCAAGCAACAACAGGAAATTGACTATGTAGAAGAATCGGACGGAAAAATAACAGGCTTTGAATTCAAATGGAACCCAAACGCAAAGGTCAAGATTCCGTCTAGTTTTGTAGAAACTTACGAGGCAGATAGCAAGGTCATTTCAAAAGAAAATTTCAGGGAGTTTGTTGGAGCTGATTAAAATGGGGAGAAGGCCAATGGATTGCCAACTTCAACAAAGGCTAAATCCTACTTGGAGCAGCAATCATTTTCATCAATGGTGAAAAAAAGTAGTTTTGGGCATATAAGCTGAACTCTCTTGCTTATATGCATCAGCGTATTCTTACATGACCTGGCAAAACAACTTGTAATAAAAAGCATTTGAAAAAAGTGCGGGCAATACCCGCACCTGAATCATAATGCCGAGACGTTAGTAAAAAAGCGGATTTCTCACCACAAAGACTTCGTCCCAAACATCTTTGTCAGTGATGGGCATGATGTAACGTCCGCCGGTTGTTTCAACCATTTCCTCAGAGCTAAGCTCCACTACATTCAACTGTTCTAAATTCATGATTTTCTGGTTTTAATACGTGAATAATAACTAAAACTTATTAGAATAGGGAGCCATCAATACCGGCACCATATAATCTTACTAAAACATTAGGATTATAATTAATAGTCAAGATCCCAATATACCATTGCATCAGTCCATGCCATGTTAAGGAAAGCAAAGTTCCGTACCGGCTCTGCCTTTCCTCCGGTTGTTTCAACCATTTCCTCAGAGCTAAGCTCCATTACATTCAACTGTTCTAAATTCATGATTTTCTGATTTTAATATGTGAATAGATAAATAAAACTTGTTACTGTTGTACAACGAATCTAAGGTAGCAAAGCATAGGCCTCACTTCAAGGCACAATGCAGAAACGTGCCGGCTAACCCAATAAGCGACCTCTCTAGGTTTGTATGCGTTTAAAAAAAGAGGGACTTCCGAACTTAGAGAATAGCATCTACACGTTATACCCTTATTTAACAAGGAGTTATATCTTTGTAAACATATACATTATAACAATAGCAGTCATAAGCATCTGGGTCTTGCGACGGATAAGGACCACAATATCCTCCGGTTGTTTCAACCATTTCCTCTGAGCTGAGGGACACTACATTCAATTGTTCTAAATTCATGATTTTCTGATTTTGATACGTGAATAAAAACTCAAACTTGTTCTTGTTGTACAACGAACCTAAGTTAATAATGCGCAGACCTCATCTCAAGACACAGTTCAGAAACGTGGCAACAAAACCAGAAAGCGATCCCAATGGGTTTGTATGCGTTCCAACTCGTTTCATCATGTTCCCGATGGCATTCGGCATCACCGCTTAGGAATAACTTCCGGTATGTGTACCTTCGGCTTGTTGCAGAGTAGCATCTGGAAAACAAACCAAAGGCACGGCAACAGGAAAACCCTACTCACTTATTTGAATTGATCATACTTGACTCAAAAAAAGCGGGGATCTGCTGACGCCACAACCGATGATAAGCCCCTTTTCTTTCCATCAACTCAAGATGGCTACCTTCCTCCACAACAGTCCCCGACTGCATCACCAGGATTTGGTCAGCCTGTGCCACGGTCCCGAGTCTGTGGGCTATAAGTATGATTGTCTTCCCTTGCTCACGCATACCTATCAAAGTTTGATGGATGTATTGTTCGGAAACCGGGTCGAGAGATGAAGTAGCCTCATCCAGGATCAGTATTTCCGGGTTTCGGTACAAGGCCCTTGCGATAGCCAAGCGTTGTCTCTGGCCACCGGACAATGTGGCACCATTTTCACCGATGTAGGTATGGAAACCAGCAGGAAGTTTTTCGATAAACTCCATCATTCCCAGACTGGTACACACCTGCATCAACCGGCTCATATCAGGATCAAAGTCCCCCACAGCAACATTATCGATAACATTTCCCGCAAACAGGTCAATCTGCTGGGGCACCACACTCACCACACGGCGCAGGCTTTCGTGACCGAGATAACGTATATCAAAATCCCCGATCGTGATACTTCCCTCCTTTATCGGGTAGATCCCCTGCAAAATAGACAGTAGCGTGGTCTTCCCCGAACCGCTTTCCCCAACCACTGCCGTGACCCTTCCTTTGGGAATAAGCAGATTCAGGTTCTCAAAAATCTTTCTTCCAGACCCGTAACGAAAATGCACCCCTTTGAAACGGATGTCTCCCACCATTTCAGGCAGCAGTTCTGCTTTTTCCCCGGACTCTTCCTGCTCCAGATCCATGATCTCAAACAAGCGGTCGGCGGCGATCAGTGCGTCCTGGATGGTACGGTTCATCCCGATCAGACTACTGACCGGCGCGGTAAAATAGCCGATGATCGCATAAAAGGACAACAACTCTCCTGGGGTAATCAGAGTATCCAGCACAAAGCCCGCTCCTACCCACAACAACACTATCGTGAGCAGCCCCGAAGTAAATTGGTCTGAATTGCCGATCCAGAGTGCGTTTACCGAAGAACGGTACATGGTGCCCAGGAAACGGATAAACCGATTTTCGGTTTTCAGGTTCGCATACTCTTCCAGGCCAAACCGCTTCACTGTTCCGACGGCATTTACCGATTCCACGAGTTGGGATTCCAGCTCGGCCGAATGCTCCATTACCTTGCGTTGGGTCTTCCTGTTGACCCTATTGGAGATCACATATATCAACGCATACATGGGCACCACCAACAACATGACCAGAGCCAGTTTCCAGTAATAGCTGAACATAAGAGCAAAAGAAAAAACAACAATGAAGCAGTTCACTGCAAAGGTGATCAGTACATCATTGATAAAAGCCCTTATTTTCACCGCATCATTGATCCGGGAGATGATTTCGCCGGTGCGCATTGTGTCAAAAAAGCGCTGGGGCAACCGGAGCAGGTGCTTATAGTAACCCAAAATAAGCTGGGCATCAATATACTGCCCTGTCTTGATGGTAAGCAGTGTTTTGGCGTGATTGATAAAAGTTTGTACCAACAGCAGCGCGACCATCACCACTCCCATTAGGTTCAACAGGTTGCGGTTAGCATTTGGGAGCACCTGATCCACTATCTTCTGTAAGAAAATGGAGGTAGCCAGTCCCAAAACCGTATAGAAGGCCGCTCCTACCAGCACCTGTGCCAATACACTACGATGCGGGCGCAAAAGGAAGCCCAGCCGCTGTACAACGGACACTTTTTCACTTCTCTGCTTAAACTCTTTTCCAGGTGCCAATAACAGCAGTACTCCAGTCCATTTGGTTTTGAAGTCAGCATAGGACAATTTATGGAATCGCCCATCCGCCGGATCCATCACGTGAACGGTTCTCTTGGTGACCCGATATAGCACCACGAAGTGATGCAGACCTTCTCCCACCACGAGATGGGCAATGGCCGGCAGTGGGACTTGAGACAGGGTGTCCCAGGGGCATTTCACTCCCTTGGCCACAAACCCCAGCTTCTCCGCCGCCTCAATCAGTCCCAGCACATTTGTCCCTTTTTTGTCTGTCGATGCATATTGGCGGACAAGGGCTATAGGCAGGTTCAGCCTAAAATAGTTGGCAACCGAAACCAGGCAAGCTGCCCCGCAATCGGTCATATCATGTTGCTTTACTTTTATTTTAGACATCGGGTGAAGCTATAGATTTGGATTTAGCCAGTCATCGGCCTTATCGTACAAAAGCTGGGACAGCGTCCGCTCGGCCAACTGGAAACGTGCCTGAAAGCCCATCCCCTTCTTGAGTTTGCCTTCGTAGCCATTGGCCAAGGTCAACTTGTGCCGGTCAAGCTCACATTTCACCAGGAAGAAAAAAGTGTTGTTCTGCCCCATCACTACATCATCAGAAATGTCCAGGACACGCCCCTTTACCATACCCCACTGGTTGTAGTTGAACGCATCTATCTGAAACAGGACCGGCATCCCGGTACGCAGCAAGCCAATATCCCTAGGGAATACCTGTACCTCAGCGATGAGATCTGAATCGGGTGAGATTTCCGCCAGGGTCTCTCCCAAAGCCATGAAACTGCCCGGCTGAGCGCCATTGAACTGCTGGATGGTGCCGTCCATCGGAGCCTCCACGGTGTAAAGTTCCCGTTCTTTGTCCAACTGTTGTTTTTGGGCAGTCAGCTCAGCCGATTCCAACAGCAGTCTATTGAGCTCTGTTTGCCATTGGCTCACTTGCCTGTCATGCAGAATCCGCAACTGCGACTCCGCTTTCTCCAATTCGAACACATCCTTTTCAAACTCCATATCCGGGATCACTTTATTCTGGTGCAGCTTCTTCTGCCGATCGTACTGGACCTGCGCTTGGGTCAAGGCCAATTCAGCCTCTTCCAATTGCTGTCGGTACAGGTTGTACTGTTGCATATAAAGTGGAGTGGTCAGAGGCAGTGTGGGAAGCTCCTCTCTCGGTATCCCGGTCAGCCGATTGAGATCCTCTATCCGCTTTCCAAGCTCACGCTGCTTTTCCTCTACATAGCCATCCTGTCTTTCCAGCAGGTCTGCCTGGAGCGTAAACAATACCGTCCCTGCCTTCACAAACTGGTTTTCCTGGACAAATACCTCATCAATCCTTCCATTAACAGGTGACTTGACCGTATTTCGCTCACTGGCAGGCCTGAGTATCCCTATTCCATTCACGGAAACGGTCACCCTGATAAAAAACAGTGAGACGAAACCTATAACCAAAGATGAAATCACCAACTGATAGATGATCGAGGTTCTCGAATGGTGCCGATGAAAATGGCCTTCAAGGGAAAACTCGATGACTTCGGCAGGAAAGATACGTTTCATCAAGCCAAAATAAACTGCCTTTTCTTCTCCTCAATCTGCTGGTTACTTTCCGTCAGGAATCAAATGTTTTTCGTCAGGAAATAAACATTATCCGTTCCCCGGTCACAACAGCAAACCACTAAAATGTAATTATCATCAATTAAAAGCTTTTCTAAATTCCAGAGGGGTTTTATCTGTTTTCTGTTTAAAAAGTTTGCTAAACGATTGAGGATATTCAAAGCCCAGTTCATACGCAATTTCACTGACAGTCATAGTAGTATTGCTTAGGCGTTCCTTAGCAAAGTTAATCATTTTGCTTTGGATATGCTGCTGGGCATTTTGACGTGTATGTATCCGCAATAGACTTCCTAGATAGTTAGGTGAAATATTTAATGCTTCAGCAACAGCAGTTACTGTAGGCAATCCTTTTTCAAGTCCCTCCTTCTTAACAAAATAAGAAGTCAGGATAGATTCAAATTTCTCCAACAATTCATAATTAGTTTTTTTGCGGGTGAAAAATTGTCTTTCATAATACCGTTCCGCATAAATCAGAAGCTGTTCAATCTGGTTTATAATAAGCTCCTGGCTGAACTTGTCAATATTGGATTGATACTCAGCTTCTATAGTCAGCAAAATTTGCTCAATCACCTTTTCTTCCTTTTCAGAAAGAAAAAGCGCTTCATTGGCCGCATAACCAAAGAAGTCAAATGACTGGATTCTTTTAGCCAAAGGCGTATTCCACAGGAAATCAGGATGTATAAGCAACAGCCAGCCACTGGGCTCTACTTTTGCTTCTTGATTGATTTCAATTTTCAGATACTGCAGCGCTGAAATAAAACTAAGCACCCCCTTATTGAAGTCATACACTTGCTGCCCGTAGTTAAATTTAGCACTGACATTTCGCTTTAGCCCAATGGAATAGAAATCCTGGATCCAGCTTATCTGATTCTCTTCAAATGGATAGTCCACCTTACTGTAATCAATCAGACTGATGAGCGGGTGCTCAGGTTGCGGAAGATCACAAAGAGAATGAAATTCGGACAATGAGTGCAATCGAAATGTTTTCTCCATAAGTTAACTTAGTTGATTTCAGCTGATTTATCCCTAATGATTTACTTCTAATTATGGGTCGCGGTGATTTAAAAGGAACTTTTTAAAATTAAACGATTATTACTTCTTTACAACACACTATAGATGAACGAACCTATATCAATGCCATTGGATTATTCCTCAACTTTGTAGAAGATATAACCGCCGTGATGCAGCGTTCTTTCATCAATAAATTCACCGTCTGCGGAAAACCCGGTGTCATCCACATAATCTATATGATTGCCTGTGACCTTGTATATCCCCTGATATGCACTTTTGCGGCTACCCCGGGCCTCGTCATAGCGATTTCCAGGTAATAATTCGTGCCGGATATGGCCATTCTCTGTCACCCACATCCCTATATATTTCCCACTTTCTTGCATTGTATTATCCATCGTTACTTCTTTTTTTGTTTTATTCATTAATACAGCCAATTCATACGTATCCAAAAAGGCAACACCTGCTATGATCTTTCCATTTTTGAGTTGCATCTTCCAAACGTAGGTATTCTTGTAAGACTGGCCGTTTACTGTGGTAGCGCTTGCATTGAAATGCAACCAAACAAATTGTCCATCAGCTGTCAGGCTTACCAATTCCGGTCTTAACGGGGTGGCCAATTGTGCCAAAATAGGCTTTACAGCATTTTCCATGAAATCGGCTTTCCCGTGGTAGGTTCCGGATACCGGAGATCGCCCTGCTACAATCCATTCAGCATCTTCCTCTAAGAGATCGAAAAAGCTGGCACCTTCATTTTTCCATCTGTCAAAATAGAAGGCGACCAACTCTTTCGGTGTAAGGCTGGCCTCTTCAGGCATCACATCCTGCGCCTTGATGATGGTAGAATTAATCATCAAAGTGAATAAGCCGAGTAAAAAAACTGCCATCCGTCGGGTACACATCATTAGTATGCTTTTTGGGCTGTTGGCCTTACTACCAGTTCGTTTACATCCACATCAGCGGGTTGGGTCACTGCAAAAGCAACAGCTCTGGCAATTGCTTCAGCAGGTAATAAATTGATCCTGAATTTCTCCACTGCCAATTTCTTCAATTCAGGATCAGAGATGCTTTCCGCTAATTCGGATTCAGTGGCTCCCGGCGCTATAATAGTTACCCGGATATTTTCACTTACTTCCTGACGTAAACCCTCCGAAATAGCCCTGACGGCGAACTTTGTAGCACTGTAAATGGCAGAGGTGGGGCCTACCCAGCGATCTCCCACTGAAGTTATGTTTATAAACTGACCGCTATCTTTTTCTTCGAAAACAGGAAGGGCGGCAGCTATACCATGCAATACTCCCTTTATATTCACATCGATCATTGTATGCCATTCATTGATTTTGTAGGCATTTATCATGGAAAGCGGCATTACTCCGGCGTTGTTTATAAACACATCTACTGTTTTGAATTCTCCGACAATAAATTCCACAAAATCTTTGACCTCATCGGACTGGGTAACATCTACTTTTTTATAAATAGCCTGTCCCCCATTTTTTGAAATTTCATGTGTTATTTTTTCCAGTTCATCTACCCTTCTTGCGCCCAAGCAAACTTTGGCCCCAAGACCAGCTAGATGACGGGCAATAGCTTCTCCTATACCGCTACTGGCACCTGTGATCGCAATTACTTTTCCTTTCATGTTTTCCATTTTGTATTGATTTAGGTTGACAATACAAAGTTGCTTAAGGTAAAAGCGCCCTAAGTAATCAAATCAACAAATGCTGTGTTCAAATCGTGGATTCGGGTGGGGTGGGCCATGGACTTGCCTACCACAAAATTCATTTTACACTATTGTTTTGAACTGACAATAAGCCGGTCAACAGAAAACCAACAATAAAAATCGTCAGTGTACCCATGACGATTGTCAGGTTGGTATGTAAGGTATTCCGAAATCCGTCCAAGAACGTTCCACTCAGCAAAACCGGAGAAAGACTCATCCATCCGATCACCAGAACCCCACAAAAAACGCCGACTGCCGCCGCCCTGCCAGGGGCTTTCCTGACCACAAATCCCAGTAGAAACAGACCGAGAATACCTCCACTGAAGATCGATGACAATGCCCACCAGGCATCAAGGGCACTTGTAACCCCATTAAAGGCCAATCCCACAAGAATGCTCAATCCTCCCATCAAAAAGGAAGTGATGAGCAATACGCGCATGGACTGCTTTTCACTTGTGCTTTTATTGATATACTTCCGGTAGTGATCCGAAAGAAAAACCGTAGCGGAACTATTGATACTTGTCGAAACCGTACTCATCCCGGCAGCGAATATGGATGCGATCAGCAATCCTGTAAGTCCCGTTGGCAGTCCCGATACGATAAAATGGGGGAAAACTTTATCCGCATTCTCCGCGGCTCTAAGGTTTTCAGGAAGCAGATCCGGAAATGCCTGATAATAGGAAAAAAGCGCTGTGCCTATAAAGAAGAACAAAAGCGAAACCGGAACATACAGTAAGCTTCCGAACCAGGTGGACCGCTTGGCTTCCTTTTCGGTTTTAGCCGTGATGTACCGCTGTATATAGCTTTGGTCAATACCGAAATTCTGAAGATTGATAAAAAGACCATATACCAGAATCATCCAAAAAGTAGATTCTACAAAATTAAACTCAAAGCTCCCCAAACTAAATTTGTCTGCTTTTGCAGCTATGGTAAAGACTTCCCCTGGACCATTAGGCATGGAAAACAGGATCACCAGCACACATATAAGCGCCCCTCCTATCAATACGATTCCCTGGATGGCATCAGTCCAGATTACTGCTTCTATCCCACCCAACATCGCATATATGATCACACTTACTCCTGTACAGATGATAATCAAAGGAATACTCCATCCGAATAAGGCATTCATAGGCAAGGCTAAGAGGTACATAATCGCGCCCATTCTTGCCAGTTGGGTCAATAGGTAAAAGATAGACGCGTAGGTTCTGGCCCAGGAACCAAAGCGGGTTTCCAAGTAATAATAGGCAGATTCGCTCTGTAAATCCCGGTATAAAGGCACAAAATATTTAACAGCTACCCATGCGGCCAAAGGGATGGAAAGACTAAACACCAACCCGTTCCAATTTGATAAATAAGCATTTCCGGGCAGTGCCAGAAAACTGATACTGCTGACAAAGGTGGCAAAGATGGACATGCCTATTGCCCAGCTTGGAAGCCTACCCCCTCCGGTGGTGTATTCCAAGGATGTTCTTTTCCTAAATGAAAAAGAGACTCCAAACAGCACGATGGCTGCCATGTAAACCAGAAAAACAAGTAAGTCAACTAAGGGTAAATCCATTAGATATGGGATAGTATGGGTTTTGGAGCCTCATCTTTTTTTGTGAGCATGCCTGAATTAATTAAGCTGAGCGTGTAAAGAAGCCGAAATAATCTCAAAACGTGATCGAAGTTGCATCTCTTCCTCTACTGAAAACGGGCACAAAGGAGCGGCAAACTGTGGCTGGCATAATCCAAGAAAGGCAAGTGAAGTTTTCAGCCCCTTCATGTAACTTGACTTGTATTGGCCAATTTGATAAATATTTCTGCTTATCTCCATGACCATGTGCTGATAGATTTTCACCTTTTCAAAATCTCTGGCCATGGCAGCTTCATAAAGTTCCACATAGAGTTTTGGGAAAAGATTGGCTCCGCCGCATACTCCGCCAGCCCCTCCCATCAGCACTGCTCCGGCCATCATTTCCTCTGGCCCTACCATCAGTACAAAATCAGGCCGATCTCTAAAGGCATGGCACAGGGACTGAAAATATACGGCATTTGCAGAACTGTCTTTCAATCCAACTATACGGTCATGGGTAGAAAGTGTAATAACCGTATCCACATCGATGGTCAGCTTGGTATGGGACGGCATATTATAAAGAAAAAGAGGCAATCTGATCCGGTCTGCCAATTGCATGTAATAGCGTGTCAACTCTTCCTGGTCGATGTTGTTGTAAAACGGGGGCGCGGCGACTACCGCATAGGCACCGGCAGCTTTGGCAAAATCGGCCAGCATGATACTTTCCTCCAGAGACACATCGGTAACACCCACCAAAACCGGGACCCTGCCCCGGATCTGTTGGCATGTCTTGGAGATAAGCTCCTTTTTGGTCTGGTAACTTAATCCGGAAAACTCCCCTGTGGTGCCCAGAATAAAAACCCCGTGAACCCCTCCTTCTATTAGGTGCTCAATCAGCTTTTTCAGACTTGTAGCATCCAGTGAGCTATCAGAATTAAGAGGGGTAACCATGGGAGGGATAATTCCACGCAAGGGGGAGGTATCTGATGAAAATGATATCATAAATTATGATTTAAAAATGTTGAAAGGTTTAAATGAATATCTGGAAAAAAGCCTGACCATGTTGGACATCTTTTTCTCTCTGGTTTACTGAATGAACTTTACAAATATGAGAGAAAACCTAAGTGACGAATTATCACATTTTGCCAAAAAATTATACTATCTTATCATTACTTATAATGAAATCGGGTAACTACATCGACTTCACCCAAAATTAAATTTCGAACCCCATACTTAGTTAGGCACTGCTGAAAAAGTCTAGGTACGCCAGACCTGTGGAAGGCAGGTATAACAAAATAAAGGATAAGCCAATCTCAATGAGACCACACTTTCATAAAGTACCCAGTACATCGGACACTTCTTTTACCATCAGGTATGACAAAAGACCGAATTTCGGAACCCTCTGGCATTTTCATCCTGAATTGGAATTGCATTATATTATACAGGGTGAAGGCACACAGTATATAGGTGATACGGTAAGCAGCTTCAGCGGTGGGGACTTGATCCTCTTGGGAGAAAACCTGCCCCATACCTGGCGCTGTTCGGAAAAGTATTTTGAGGGAAATCCCGAGCAGGAAGTCGAGGCTTTTGTGCTTCAGTTTTTGCCCACTTGTTTTGGAAAGGATTTCCTTGAATTACCCGAAACCCAAGGTATTTCCTCTCTTTATGAAAATGCTAAAAAAGGGATGATCATTCATGGTGAAACCAAAGAGAAAATTGGAATACTCTTACACCAAACAGTCAATACCACAAATCTGGAGCGACTAATCCATTTTTTGGAAATTCTACAAATCCTGGGTTCGACCACTGAATATGAGACCATATCACCCGGATATGCCAACAGCCATTTAGCCAATATCTCAGAAATGCGGCGGCTTGAGAAAATTTACACCTATGTTTTAGCCCATTATCGTGATGATATCAGTTTAGAGAAGATATCTTCCATTGCCAACCTCAGTGTCACGAGTTTTGCCAGATATTTTAAACAAATGACGAATAAAACCTTTTTTGAATTCCTAATTGAAATCCGTATTTCGAATGTTTGTAGAGCGTTGGTCGAAGATCAGTTACCCATAGAAGTAATATGTTATGAGTGCGGTTTTAATAACGTTTCAAATTTTTACAGGCATTTTAAAAAAGTAACGGGGTTAACACCTTTCCATTACAAAAAGCGGTACCTCTCCTAGTCGAACAAGTTTGGCTTGATAAAGACCTATTGTCGTCATTGAACATGCACTTGCAGAAAAACCGTTTGCATGAAAAATAAACTAATCATTCAAAATTTTCGCTTTTGATCTATTACTGGCGTTTATCAGCATGCTCCTATAGTATCATAGGTCGGATATCTCCTCCACTCTTAAAACACTTTTAATGTATGATTTTATTTTTCACACCTATTTTAGGAGAATAAGCTCTGCGACTACCGGCAAATGATCAGAGGCATAAGTCTCCTGAATCACCCGATGGCTTTCCACCTTAAAGTCCTTTTCACTACTGAACATGATAAAATCAATAGTCTTATTAGGATTAATAACAGGAATGGTAGGTGCGCAATCATTTTTACAAGTCCTGGTAAACCTACCATCCAGTTTTAGGATTGGGGTACTATTCGGAGTAGAATTAAAATCCCCTACCAAAATCAACGGGCTCTTCTCCCCTTCAAAATAATCAACTATTCTTTCTGCTTGTGAAAGTGCCTTACTTGCGCTGCTATAATCCAGATGTGTATTGGCAAACTTATAACTTGTACCATCCTCCAAAGAAACCGTGGCTATGGATATAGTCCGTTGTTCTGTACCTTCCTCGGCAGGAAGCAAAATTGTCGCTGTCTCCGAAAGCGGAAATTTTGAAAGTATGGCAGTACCATATTCACCTCCTTTATAATCTATGCCTTTGCTAAAATAGTAAAAAGGCATTCCACTCATTTCGGCAAGTTCCTTAGCCATATCCAAATCAGATCCAGACCTGGAAGTAAACACATCCACTTCCTGAAGGCCTACAATTTCGGCTCCGCTCTCCACTATTACCCGGGAAATTGCTTCAAGATCTATAAAATCAGGTCGAGAAGGTGGATTACAGTGATGGATGTTGTATGAAAGGACTTTGATTGGCCTGCCCTCCAAAGCAACTGGATATTGAAGGACAGGTTTAGTAGGTTCTTCCGAATTGGCGCAGGAAGAAATGCCGAAAAACAAACTAAGAAGTAATAGAAATTTATGCATGGCTGATTCTAGGGAAAAGCCTGGCCCCTATAGGGCCAGGACAAGGTTAATTTACCAGTTAGGATTTTGCGAAAGATTGGGATTGAGATCCCGCTGGGCCAATGGAACCGGCCACAGATAATGTTTGGACTCATCAAAGGTATTACCGGTTAAAAACACAATGTACCCCTCCTCATCGGTAGGAACATTTTCTACATCTCCCTGGCGAATGATAAAATCCTTTTTAATCCCCTTTACATCTCTTGCAAGCAGGTCGCCCCTTTTCCATCTGAGAATATCAAAATACCGTTGGCCTTCCAGCACCAATTCTACCCGTCTTTCCCTTCTGATCTCCTCCCTGAGATCCATTCCCCATTCCTGTAGTTCAGAAATAATCATGGGATGCATATTTACTCTTTCTCTCAACAGGTTAATTGTATTATCCAAGTCCTCCTGTGTAAGAGTTCCCTGCTCCAGTCTTGCTTCAGCGTAGTTGAGCAATATTTCAGCATACCTCATGATAATGATATCATTTTCATCCCGATTGTAAGTTGGTACAGCATCCAGGTCACAGTATTTAGTGAAATAATACCCAGTAGGAGTGACAGACCCCAGTCTGTTTTGGTTAAACTTTGGAGCGGTAAAGACAGAATTATCTGTATTCTCAGGATTCCCATCCTCCCTGCCCCCCCAAGGACTACCAGGTGAAAGAATGGTCATTTTCATCCTTGGATCCCTGTGTTCAAAAAGGCTGTCATAAGTGGATTCATCATATAATGGGGAGTCCTGAATTGTTTTACCGTCCACGCACAAATAAGCATCTACCAGAGATTTAGTAGGATTCCATCTAGCTGACTGATCAGGAACCTGAATTTCCCGGCTCAGGTTATGCATGCTGATATCGGTCGTATAAATCCTGGTAAACATGGTTTCCCTATTTGATGGGGATTTGGATGCATCACTTTCAATCGTAAAAAGTTCATAATAATCAGGATAAAGCTGGTACACCCCTAGATCCATTACTTCTTTGGCAGCAGCTTCCGCCACATCAAACTTCTGATAAAACAAGGCTACCCTGGACTTCCATCCCAACGCTGTGCCTTTGGTAATTCTTCCATAATCCGAGGAAGAATAACTTTCCGGAAGATCTTCGGCTACCGCGGTAAGTTCTGCCAAAATCCATTCTACAATTTCTTCTCTGGAATTCCGTTCCCCGTAAATTTCCGGGTCTCCCACATTCAGTGCTTGGGTCACATGGGGCACATCTCCGAACAAAAAGGTCAGATAACTGTATAAGTAGGCACGTATAAACCTGACCTCACCTGCATATCTGTCTTTGAGTTCCTCATTTGTCATTTCCGCTTTGTCATAGTTTTCAAGAAAATGGTTACATCTTCTAATTCCCGCATAGGCTTCCGTCCATTCGGTATTGAGAGTTCCCAGATCATTGTTATAATTTCCGCTGGAAATCAGCCGATAGGAAGTCTGTGTAGGCCATACTGTGTTGTCTCCCATATTTTCCATGTCCACGGTATTTTTCCCTTTAACGTAGGCATAGGTACCATTGACTGCCAACAGCAACTGTTCCTCATTTTGCCAAAAATTGGCATCCGAAATTGCATCCAAAGGCTCTCTGTCTAGAAAGTCATCGTTACAAGACTGGAAAATCAGCGTAGTAATCAGTAATACTAGAATAGTTTTGATATTTTTCATCTTTTTATGTCTTAGTGCATACTACTTAAGCCCGATGTTTACCCCTACTGTAAAGGTCTTCGCCTGCGGGTAATACCCTCCCGCCGATAGCGGAGATTCCGGATCATAAGCGTAATAGAAATCAGTTCTGGTAAATAGATTATCACCTGAGAAATAGACTCTGAATTTATTCACTCTTAGCCTTTCTAGCAGATGGACTGGTAAGGTGTAACCAATCTGAAGATTTTTTAATCTGAGGTAGGAAGCATCCTCCAGCCAATAGGAGGAAACTCTGGAATTATATGTCTCGCCGAAAATAAGTCTTGGGTAGGAGGCATCAGTATTATCGGGAGTCCAACGATCCCTGTGGATAGTCTGAGGATACATCGAAGAGTTTTTGTAGGCATGTCGTGCATTATCATACAAATAGCCCACAGCCTGCCCTACACCTTGAAAAAAGAAAGACAGATCAAACCCTCTCCATCCTATGTTTCCTCTAAAAGAGTAAGTGTATCGAGGAAAAGCATTGCCGAGAACTGTCCTATCCCCTTCTGCTGTGATCTCTCCGTCCCCGTTCAAATCTTCATAAACCAGGTCACCTGGTCCAAACTTGCTTAACTCACTCGCTGCCACGGGAATGTTGGGTACCAGTCTGCCATCTACCAGATCAAAATCACTTTCTTGAGCCAGGCGTTTAGCCACATAGCCATAATAAGATCCACTGGCATAGCCAACCAGATTTACATTGGTCCCATAAGCAGGAGGTGTATCACCCATATCCAAAACTTTGTTCTGTACATCAGAAAGCTGGAAATTTGCTCCATACCTAAATTCCTTGATTTGATCCTGCCAGTCTAGACTCAGTTCCCACCCCTTGTTCTCCACTGCTCCCGCATTGATATCACTGGGGGTTATTCCCAAAACAGAAGGCTGAGGAACCCTTAACAGGATATCCTTGGTCTGTTTGTTGAACCAGTCTCCGGTAAATGAAAGCCTGCCATCCAAAAAGTATAGATCCAAGCCGATGTTTAACATTTGTACAGTCTCCCAGGAAAGGTTGGTACCTGCAGAAATAGTCTGGGCAAATCCATTGGTTCTTTGATCTCCAATCGGCATCGTCCCTACATCATTGAGTACGGGTAGATAGGCATAATACTCTGCATATCCAGTCATGTCGCTTAGGTATTGGTTCCCCAATTCACCGAACGACACTCTCGCTTTTCCATCATAGACTACCTTTTTTAGGACTTCAAAGAACCCTTCATCTGAAAATCTCCAACCGGCAGAAAGGGAAGGGAAAAACTTATAGCGATTTTCCTTGGATAATCTGGAAGAACCATCATATCTGCCATTCAATTCTAGCAGGTATTTCCCTTTATAGTCATAATTCAATCGTGCTATCCCGGATCTAAGTGCCCAATGATATCCGTCGCCACTGTTATTCTGTACTGGATTTGTACCTAAGTCCAACGCGGGAACATCTTCTGAGAGAAAGTTTTTGCGGCTGCCCGCAAAGGACTCATATCGCTGCCATTCCTGCTGAAAAGCTAAAAGTCCACTAAAATTATGATCTCCCCATGAATTTCTATAGTCTAACTGAGCCAACGTATTTTGATACCGGTTGACATAATCCCTGATTTCCAAAGAATTTTCCTCCACATTGAACCAAAGGACATCTCCTGAATCAGGGTGTCTATGGACCACCTTTTTCACAAATGTCTCCCGCCTTGAATTGCTCATGACCTGGCCGTACTGTCCCTTTAGACTTAGATTTTGATGCAGGCTGACCTGTGCTGTGATATTGGCGGTAAATTCCTGGGAAGCAAAGACATTACTGCCTCCATCGGTAGCAATGGCTACCGGGTTGTTGGCCCCTCCACCATAGCCCCATTCACCATTTGTATATCTGACAGGTACCAAAGGAGAAATATTCAATGCCCCACGGATTACACCTCCAGAGGCAGTCGTGGACCATTGTGGGGAATGATAAACCCGATCGATATATCCAATATTTGCATCTAAATCCAGTATATCCAGCAATGTCGTATTTAACTTAAATCTTAAATTGTTTCGCTTGGAAGAATAGGCATCCCCAACTACGAGTCCGTCTTGGGTCAAATTACCATAAGACACCAGATAACTTAAATTTTCAGCCCCCCCTGAAACAGACACATTCGTCTGATGCTGGGGAGCCCGCTCTTTAAAAATTTCTTCTATCCAGTTGGTGTTTGCCGAGAAGTTAGGGTCTGTCCCATCGATTACTTTTTGGATATCCTCATCCGAGTATGTTTCGGATTGGCCCACATTCCGAAGTGCTTCATTTTGAAGCTGCATCATTTCCACAGATCCCAGCATTTCCGGAAGTTGGATAGGCTTCTGGATACCAAAATAACTAGTGATGCTAATCTGTGGGGCACCTTTTCTCTTACCGGATTTTGTGGTGATCAAAATCACACCATTTGCACCGCGAGAACCATAAATGGATGCGGACGCAGCATCCTTTAGGACTGAGACAGATGCTATATCATCGGGATTAAGGATATTCATGTTCCCTTCAATCCCATCAATAATCACCAATGGATTGGAATTGTTGATGCTGCTTACTCCCCTGATCCTTATAGATCCATTATCCTGTCCAGGCATGGCCGTGTAATTCTGGACTACCAAGCCGGGCATCAACCCTTGTAATAAATTGGAAGTATTGGTGGTAGGCCTGTTTTCCAAATCCTCATGGGTAACCATCTCCACCGCACCGGTTACATTCACTTTCTTTTGCTCTCCAAACCCTACGATCACCACCTCTTCCAGTGCCTTGGTATCCCCTCCTAGATAAACTGTAATATTCAGATTGTCCCCGAGAGTGATTTCCTGCGACTCATAGCCAATGAAACTGATCACCAAAACCTGCCCGGATTCAGCATTTATCTCAAACGCCCCATTCACATCCGTCACTGTACCGGTAGTAGTACCCTTGATCTGAACAGTTGCTCCGGGTAGGACTTCCTCACTGTCTCCATCCATCACAGTTCCGGAATACAACTGGAACTTGGCTTGTTTCACCGACAGTTCCGTTTTCTTTTCCTTGATTGCAATCATTGAGTTCACCTGCTTGAAACTCAGGTTAGTAGTCCTTGATATATCTTCCAACACTTTCAACAGGCTCCCTTCACCTGGACCAATCTGGATAGCTATTTTTTTGGGGCGAATAGCCGCATTATAGGTAAAAAGAAATTCAGTCTGTTTTTCAATAACTGATAACACCTGATCCAGATTTGCATATTTTGAACTGAACTTTACTTTGGTCGTTTCCAGGTCCTGTCCGGATACATTGCCTGCCAGCAGTGTAGTGGTGAGTAAGCATGAAATAAGTACACTGTAAAATAGCCTCATAAGCCAGGGCTTTACTTTTTTTAGTAAGCGTGATTCCATAATTTTGAATTGTTTAAATGTGAGTTTAGACAAAAGGAAATGCTCCTGTAGACTTATCTATACAGGTCGTTTCTACCAGAAATGCGGGGGTGCTGCAACACTCCCGTTTTTTCTTTTAACAAGGCTTCCCTTTGATGATGATCATTTGGTTCTCGTTGAATTCGTATTCTACATAGCTGGCATATTTTAGGATTTCAAGAATATTTTTTAAGGTTTCATCGCGTTGTTTTAATGTCACTCTACAGTTTAGAATCCTTGGATCTTCCACCGAAAACTCCACCCCATACCATCTGCTTAGACTTTTCAGCACCTGTCCAAGTGTCTCGTTTTCAAAGTATATGTACCCCTGGGTCCATAATGCAATAGATTCAGGGTCAACTTTCTCCAACTCCATTGTGGAACTGGCATTGTCATAAATAACAACATCACCAACCTGAAGATTGACGGGATCCGATAACTGCACTGGAAAAGCCACCTGCACTGTACCTGACTTTACCGCAACTTCCTGACGCTTTTCATCCGGAAATGACCTGATGTTAAATGATGTGCCCAAGACTTTGGTTTCCAATTGACCCGAGGAAATAATAAATGGACGGCTTTTATCCGAGGTTACTTCAAAAAATGCCTCGCCGGACAGCATGATTTTTCTTGTACTGTCAGAAAATTCGACAGGATACGAAACTGAAGAAGATGAATTTAATCGGACTGTGGTTCCATCTGCCAGCGTAATCGTAGCTTTCTGGCCTTCGACTGTAGATTTGGTTACCATTTCAATACCTTTTTCAGGGCTAGCCCTGTAAAGCCAAAACGCCAATAATCCTAAACACATGATAATAGTGACGCTGGCAGCCCTGCCCCAACTCCAGCTTCTTTGCGTAATCGGTTTTACCCCTGACGAAGGAATATAGATACCAGTAATCACTTTCTGCCAAGCTGAATTTTTATCAGCAGAGTTAAATCCCTTAGATCCAAAAGTATTGTCGAGCTGTCCTAAAAAGCATCTGTACTCCTGGGCAAACTGAGCGTCATCCCTGAGTTTTTTTTCAAACTCAGAAACCTCCTCAGTGGACAACTGTTCAAGTAAGTATTTTTCAAAATATTCAAAATTTTCTAAACTCATGTTTCCCTGCATATACAGGCAAGACACAGTTTCAAATGAATTTGACTATTGAACTACTGAAAAATATCAGGAAAGATTGTTTTTTTCTTTAAGGCTGTTTATTACAGCCCTCATCTGGTTTTTTACAGTGCTTTCAGAAATCTGCAACGCTTCAGCGACTTCCGAATTTGAAAAGCCTGATTTAAGTTTTAGCTGAAGAATCAATTTCCTTCTATCTGGTAGGGAATTGGTGAAAAAGTCCAGCTTATCCTGGAATTCTTTGAACTCCATCTGTTCATCCGGTGATAGCTCAGTACTGATAAATACTTCAGAATAGTCCTCGTAATTCATCATTTCCACCTTTCGGCCCCGGAGATGATTGAGACAGGCATTTTTCACGGATTTATACAAGTATGCCCTAAGTGAACCTGTGATCTTTATCTGATGGCGCTGGTTCCAGAAGCGAATAAAAAAATCACTTACCAAATCCGATGACACATCGGATGGGCGAACATAAATGGTAGCGAAGTCACAGAGGCCATTATAGTATTTGTCAAAAATATATTTGAGCCCATCCGTATTATTACAGGATAGCTGAGCTAAAGCATCATTGTCTTCCTTATTCATCATAATGAAACAAATATACTTTTGTGCATCTTTGTTGGCCGAATTAAGAGATTAACAAATAGTTAAACTCCAAAGTATAAATTATATCCTATAAAATCCTGGGCCAATAAAACTTTTATTATGCTAAAGCTCCCTGTAATCGCCAATGGAATAATCCATTAGTGGGGTATCCAGTACCTTTTCTACCTTCCTGATACTTTTTATAAGTCTATAATCCTACTCAACTACTATCAGATTTACACTCATTTGATTATCAGTCAGAATGACCGAGCCGATAAATATCCTAATCCCAGCTGCATAAATTACATCCACCACTGCCCCTGCTGTTCCACCCGAAATGATGATTATCAATTCCCAGTAAACTGTTGGGGCTAGAGAGCAGCATCACCTTAATACCCTGGACAAACTCTATCCTGTCCCGTTAGCAGATTTTTCAAAGTATTTTATACAACTGCCTCGATCCGCAGACATTTGGTCGAAGCGAAGAACCTTATTCACTCTTCAAGCTATTGGCAGGGTTGCTCAGGGCTGCCTTTAGGCCGTGGATCCCTGAGGTGATCAGTCCAATTCCCAAAGTCAGGACGGCCGCGACCATTACCGCCCACCAAGGAGCCGAAATATGGAAAGCAAAATCCTCCAGCCAACTGCTCATCACATAATAAGCAATCGGTGATGCAAGAACAATGGCAATCAATACCAGACGCACAAAATTTCCTGAAAGTATATTGAGAACCTGAAAAGTCGATGCTCCCAGCACTTTTCGGATACTGACTTCCTTCAATCGCTGCTGAATCATATAGGAAGACAATCCAAACAAACCCAGACAGGCCAATACTATGGCACAGGTGGAAAACAGGTTCATCAACTTGCCCAACTGCATTTCGGACTGGTACATTCGATCATAATCCTCATCTAGAAAATGGTAAGAATATGGTCGTTCGGGCAATATTTTCTCCCAGGTTTTCTCAATGAAACTTAAAGATTCAGGCATATTTTCCCCATTGATCTTTACCAGTAACCTGCCGCCCCAAGAGGCTGAAAACAACACCAATGGTTGAAGGTCATTTCTTAAGGATTGGAAATGAAAATCCTTGACTACTCCTACTACAGTACCCTGTTGGTTTAGAATCATTTCTTTCCCTATAGCCTCTTCAGGACTCCAGCCGAATTTACCAGCCGCACTTTCGGTCATGATATAATGGAATTCCTTTTTCTCCCAAGGTTCTATTTCTGTCTGCCGGATATGTTGTTCTGTAAAATTGGTTCCTGCGATCACTTTCAGCCCTGTAGCTGGTATGAAGTTTTCATCTATCGGATTGGCATTGACAGAGATCACCTCATTTTCAGGTCTGGTCGGCAAATTCATGCTGTATCCGCTATTGATATTGACCGGACTGGAGGCAGCCCTGGAAACTTCAAGAATCTGGGAACTGGCTTTTAACTCCTTTTTCAATGTGTTGATTTTCTGAAAATCAGTGTTCCAGCCTATCGGCAAAGAAATAATATGCGCCCTGTCATATCCCAAATCCCTGCTTTGGATATAGTTGAGCTGACCCTGTACTACCAAAGTGGCGATGATCAGAAAAACTGAAATCCCAAACTGGAACACCGTGAGTGATTGCTGGAGCCACTTTGCAGAAGGAGTGTTTTTGAATATTCCTTTCAAAACCTTCATGGGCTGGAATTTGGACAAAAAAATCGCCGGATATGCCCCCGCAATCAAGCTCAGCCCCAGGGTAAGGGCCAATGTAAAAGTCAAAAACGTAAGTGACAGCAAGTCCCCAAGCATTAATTCTCTATCAATAAGATTATTGAAACTGGGCAATACTAGATAAACAACTATAAAACTGGCAACTACAGACAGGCCACATAACAGAAATGACTCTCCGATAAACTGCCAGAATAGCTGGGATTGTCCGGCTCCTGAGACTTTTCGGATCCCCACCTCCTTTGCCCGCTCCACAGATCTCGCCGTGCTCAAATTGATGTAGGTAAAACAAACGATCACCAAGATCAGCAATGCAATCCCCGCAAGCATGTAGAGGTACTTGATATGGGTATTGGGCACAAAATCCGAATAAGGAGAGTACAGGTGTACCCTGTCAAAATGCTCTAAAGTAAAATTGATTGTCGCTCCCAAATCCGCTGACTCCTTTTCCATAAATGGCGGCAACTTCTCCGCCATACTACCAAAGGAACTTTCATCCTGCAAAAGCACATAAGTTGTGTAGTTTGCATTCCAATAAGATTCCTCTTGATTCACGCCCAGAGAAGAGAAAGAAGCCAGAAAGTCGAATCGAAATTGGGAATTATAAGGATAGTCCTCCATCACCCCGGTCACTTCATAGACTGTTTTATTATCCCCCACCTCTAGAGCCTGACCTACTGGATTAGATTCTCCAAAGTACTTTTTGGCCATACTTTCAGTCAAAACTACTTTTCTGGGGCCATTTAGGGCAATTTTTGGATCCCCTTGGATGATCTTGTAAGCAAAAGCATCGAAAAAAGTAGAGTCCGCATACATGAAACCCGCTTCCGTAACAGGATTTCCGCCAAGTTGCAAAATCGCGGAAGATTGATTCATGCGGATAGCTTTTTCCACTTCGGGAAATGTCCTCGAGAAGACAGGAGCTACTTTGGTACTGGTGAATGTTCCTTTTGAGCTTTCTTCTCCCCCATCAAAGGAATATTCCATGACCACCCTACCGATTCTTTCAGCATTGGGCTGAAAGGTATCGTAACTCATTTCATGTTGGATAAAAAGAGCGATCAGCATACATGAGGTGATCCCCACGATAAGCCCCAGCATATTGATGATGGTGGCGGCTTTGTTCTTCCAGAGTGTCCTTCTGGCTATTTTAAAATTGTTTCGAAACATGTCAATATGGTTAGTCTTATATTCTTTGCTATTGATCCCAATGATCCCCGGTCGGAAGAGCAGTAGCACATCCCGGACAAAACGCAGGTCAGCCCTGAGCTTACCTTCTTTCTGAAGCCGCTCATGGTATAGTTCAAATAAATCCCCTTCTATGGAAGCGAGCAGATCCTTATCACAAAACCATCTGAAAAATCGCTGAGCTAATCCGGGTGGTTGTGTTCCCTTCTTTCCCATAGTCTCTTAGCCCATTTTTAGATTCCATACGACATCGGGAATAGCTTTCCAAAGATCCTCTCTGGTCCGACGGGTAAATTGCATGGCTTCCTTGCCCAAAGCCGTGATCTGGAAATATTTTTTTGGTCTGCCCGCCCGCTCATGGGTGCTCTCGCCTTCCCTTGATTTTAAGTACCCTTTGTCCTCCAATCGTTTTAGCGCAGTTTGCAAAGCTCCTACACTGACACTGCGCTCCAGTCTTGATTCAATTTCAGATTTAATTGAAACTCCATAAGCTTCGTCAAACAGCACACCTACCGTCAGCATGACGACTTCCTCGAATTCCCCCAATTGATATTTCTTCATGGCAAAACAATTGATTCCTAATTGTAGTATTAAAAAATTGTGCCACGTTGAAAAACGCTTTGTACAACCGGTTTAGGGCTATTTCAGTCTTTAAGAAAAACCAGAAGTGTTCGGTTTTGTTCGGTTTTGGAACATTGATATAAGAATACATTTTCACCCAGCCGCCTAGAATCAGTCAAAAAAAGAGACGGGAAAAAGTCCCCGTCTCTGTAGATAAAGCTAAACTGCAATTAATCGTTATACCCAGGATTTTGGGTCAGTTTAGGATTCTTGTTCATTTCATCATTCGGGATTGGAAATAATGTCCTGCTGTCCGCCTGGGGATGGGGAGAATGGTTGAACCAACTTTTGGTCTGAAAAACTCCAAACCGGATTATATCCTGCCTCCTGTGGGCTTCGGCGGCAAACTCCCAACCCAATTCATCAAGAAACCTACCAAATTCAATGTCATCCCCACCAGTCCCTGTGACGGTACCATCCTCATTCTGGATACCATACTGGTAGGAGCTTCCCTGAAGAAGCTCCGCTCCCGTTACCACAGCTTTTGACGGATCGGTTGCAAGAAACGCGCGCTGTCTAACTTCGGTCACTAAAAGGGCAGCTTCATCTGCACGTCCCGTTCTCAACAATGCCTCTGCTTTCATCATGAGCACATCTGCATATCTCAGCATCGGAAAATCATTATCCAAAGACCCGGTAGCTCCCTGCTTGATGGCATATTTCCCTATTCTGGCACCTTGATTTGATTCGGTTCCAGCCATACTCGGCACCTTATTTACATAAGTGATGACCGGCTCTCCGGTAGAAGCATGCAGTTGCGGACCTAAAAGCCACGTGTCACCTAGCCTTGTATCATTGGGGTCATACGTATTAATAAACTGTGGCACTGCACAGTTACCCCCCACGGCCCTGCCTGCATGTTGTACACAAATCTACTTAAAGGATCCAGTGTTTTCATATGCACAGTATTTCCGGTACCATAGATTTCATCGTAAGGTATCGCAAAGATGATTTCAGGAGAATTATGGTTCTCCCAGTTGAAAATATCGGAATAGTTGTCATCTAAGGCGTAGCCCGCTCCACCCATAATCACTTCATCACATGCATCAATACATTCTTGCCAGGCAGCCTCACCTATATACACCTCCGAATTAAGATAGATTTTAGCCAGTAAAGTCTGAACTACCCATTTATTAAATTGTCCATAGGTATTGTTCACATCTTCGCTTAGCATGGGCATAACTTCCTTCAATTCGTTGACAACAAAATCATAGACTTCTTTTCTGCTTTTCTGCTCGGGCAAAGAAACATCTTTGAAATCTGTCACAATCGGCACATTGCCGTGATTGTCCAAGAGCAAGTAATATGCAAAGGCCCTTGCAGCCCGTAATTCAGCTATTACAGCCTCCTTTTGATCTGTGATGGGTATCTCCCCTTCTTCAATCTGAGACATCACCCTATTGGCTGTAGTGATGCTACGGTAAGCACTCTGCCAGATATTTGTTGGCTGCCATTGCAGGGAAGTCCAGTTGTGCTGATGCATACGCAGATAGGTACCACCATCATACCATCCGTTTGGCCTGGCAGGGGTTATGATGATGTCTGCTGATTCTTCCTGTGTGTCAAAATACCCCTGCCAGCCCATCATCAATCCTCTAAAAGACCCATATACGGGCGCTATTATAGAGGGTATATCCTTTTCGGTTGGATTGAAATTGGTAGCCAGTACTTCGGAATATACTTCTTCGTCAAGATTTAGACAGGAATTTAGCCCCAACGAAGCCAATCCGATCACTAGTAACTTAATTGTATTATTTCTATTGATTTTCATGTGTATATAATTTGATTTTATCGGTCACATGGAATCTCGCATGTACTAAAATCCCCCCTCAGTCTATTGCCAGCAACATGCTCGATTTCATACTGTTCAGATTAAAATGTGAGATTTAGGCCCAGTGTGTAAGTCCTCGTAGTGGGATATTTATCCCGTTCGTCATTGCCTGGATCAAAACCGGTGATACTCACTCCCTCTGGATCAATTCCTTTGTAATTGGTAATCGTAAACAGATTAAGCCCAGAAGCATACACTCGTGCATTTCTTAGGAAAGCAACCTTCGGAAAGGTATAGCCTACCGTAAAATTGTCTAATTTGAAGTAATCTCCTTTTTCGATATAATGGCTCACCAATGCCAAATCACTGTTCAAGCGCTCCCCATAAACTGGGTCGTATGCCGTTTCCAACATATTATAGGCCGGATTATAAGGGTTTTCATAGAACATCCTCTGAAAATTGAGAATCTCGTGTCCGAAGGCACCCCTAAAATTGAATTGGACATCAAAACTCCTGATTTGGAAGCTATTGTTGAAGCCAAGGATATGGAGTGGGATGCCATTGCCATAAAACTGCCGGTCTTCCTGTGAAGCCGTACTGATCGGTATGGCCTCCCCTTCGGTATTCTCTATCAGCCACTCTCCATCCGGAGTCACACCTACAGTTTTCCATAGGAAAAACCTTCCGATAGGCCCGCCCACTTCTACCCTGTGGGTATAATCCTGTATTGGCTCACCGGTATAGCCCGCTGTGAAAAAATCATTTGTAGCCTCAAACTGGTCATTCGATAAGGACACCAATTTGTTTCTGTTAGTGGAATAAGTGATGTTCGTGTTCCATGAAAAACCAGGCTTTCTGATGGGTGCCAGGTTCAATAGAATCTCCAACCCATCATTTTGCAAGACTCCCGCATTGATGGTCATTGAGCCTGTAAGGTATGGAGGAACCGGCACGGGGAAATTGTATAACAAATCGTTGATATCCCTTCTGTACAGATCTATTGATCCACTTACCCGATCATTGAAGAAACTATAATCGACACCGAAGTTGATCTCCTGTTTCTTTTCCCATTTCAGATCAGGATTGAAATTCCGGGCTGGGATAAATCCCTGAACCCATTCTCCTCCGATATATGCTCCATTTGCTCTGTTGAAATCATAACTAATCTGGGATAAGTAAGGAGAATTGGCAATGGTTCCGGTCACCCCATAACCAAACCTCAACTTGATTTCCCCTACATTTTTCAGATCTCTTAGAAATGGCTCATTGCTGATTTTCCAGCCCACCGACGCAGCAGGAAAAGTACCCCATTGGTTATTTATCCCAAACCTTGAAGAACCCTCTCTTCTCATACTGGCCATGAAGAGGTATTTATCCTTGAAGTTGTAAGTAGCCCGACCGAAGAAGCCTGCAAGTTGCCACCGGTTTTTGGAACTGCCCATACCTGCCTGGCCAGCCTGTAATGCCCCACCTGCCCCAAGATTGTTCCACTTGTATAAGTCAGTAGGAAAATCCCAATTGGAGGCAAAGAAATCCTCATAAGTCGCATCTTGCCAGCTATATCCACCCAATACCGTGAAATAATGGTCACCGACGGTATGATTGTAATTGGCAGTCAGTTCCATCAGGTTTTCATTATAGGCACTGGTAGATCTCGAAGCAGTCCCATTCTGATTATTGAGTCTTGTATTGGTGTGTTCAAAAGAGGTGGCGTAACCAGTCAGGTTACTATTTTGCACGTTGGACACCATCATTTTTAAATCCAGATTATCTACCGGAGAATAAGTAAGACTACCATTTACTCTCATCTCCTTGGTTTTGGACTCTGAATCCGCCTCATAAATTCTGGAAATAGGGTTTTCATAAAAGTATCCGTCCCTTTCCTGCCAGCCTCCATCTTCAGTTCTCACCCGGTCTGTCGGGTTCCTGATGATGGCCTGGCGATATGCGTAACCATCCGCTCCCCCCTGATCTGAAGTAAACACCCTGTTGATGATCTGGAAATTTGCCCTTAGTTTATCATCATACATACTGTGGTTCATATCCGCCCGGATGTTAAACCGCTCTTGATTGGAGCGCAAAAAAATCCCTTGCCAATTTCGGTAATTGACTGCAGCAGTGTAATTGGTGGTCTTATTTCCGCCTGTAAAACTTAAATTATGGTTCTGGCTGATGGGACTTCTGGTCATCTCGTCCACCCAATCAGTATTCCCCCCATAATCAGTATAAGGAATACCCTCTTCAGCGATCAATCTTCGGTAATCGTCCCCATCAAGGAGGTTCAGTTTTCTGGCAATTTGCTGGACACTTACATAAGCATCATAGCTGACAGTGTTTCTTTCCCCTCTGCTACCTTTCTTGTGGTAATCAAGATCACACCGCCTGTGGCCCTAGTTCCATAGATTGCCGCTGCGGAGCCATCTTTGAGCACATCGATCGACTCTATATCTTCTGGTGGAACGGTATTGAGTGTCCCAGGGATTCCATCTATCAGCACCAGAGGATCCGACGTACCGTTGATACTGTTGATTCCCCGAAGGTTGATTTGTGTGCCAGCACCTGGATCACCGCTTGGAGTAGTCACCCGCAAACCAGCTACTTTTCCCTGGATTAACTGCCCAGCGTCTCTAACAGCACCTTTCACAAAATTCTCTTCCTTTACGCCGGCGATAGAACTGGTGATATCACCCTTTCTGGTAGTTCCATATCCTACTACCACCACTTCATTCATGGAGGTAAGCTCTGCTTTTAGTGTGATTGAAAGTTCTTTGTCTGTATAGACTTCTACTTCCTGCGGGGCAAAACCTATAAAACTAAATACCAGGATTGCCCCCTGATCCGGTATATCTATGGTGAATTTACCATCGGCATCTGTAGAAACACCTCTTGTGGTTCCTTTTACCAGGACTGTGACGCCCGGAAGAGGTAAATTATCTTCATCACTGAATACCGTGCCGCTGACTGTCAACTCTTCATCTGGATCCAGATTGTAGCCATCATAGAAGCGTGCGGAAGTCTTGTCTCCAATGTCAGCGGCGGCCACATATGGAGGATAAAGCATACTTCCAAGGTAACTTAGCATAGCCAAAAAGACCATCCTTTTTGTAAATAGGTTCATAGGCAAAATTTTTAAGTGGTTAATAAAATTTACTGAACAGATAATTTTTCAATCATTTAATCCAGTAGAATATTTTAAAATTAGGCCATCTCTTATTGTGAAAAATTAACTCATTTATCAAAAACAGACTCTATATTGACCAAAAAACAGATATAGGCTAAAAATTTGATCAAAATACCTGCATAAATTTATTTCAATATGCGAAAATCTACTGTGAAGGGAGGAGCTTTTGGTCTATTACTGGCGTATTGCAGCCTGCCCTATTTAAAAATCCGCACTTACAGCAATCCCTGCTCTTCCAGTCGAGCTCTGGTTTCAGCATTATGACGCCAGAATTCATCCTCTACTCCTGTCCAGATCTCTTTGAACTCAGGATGGTTTTTGATCTTGTCCGCCATGGGATCCTTATTCAAAAACAGGATAACCCAATACTGGATATTATCCTCTTTGCCAAAAAGTCGAAAATGTTCCAGCGCCTTGTCGAAATCCCCTTCATGGGCATAGTACATAGTCAATCCCAGATTTTTGTACACTGTTTGGTCTTTATCCAGATAGTCCCGATAGCTCTCGATAAATCTTCTGCCCTCTTTCATTTTCCCCATTTGCTCATACACCACGCCGATCAGCATGTTTTCGTGTACATACACGTTCAGGTTATTCTCCTCTCTGAGGCGGTTGAAGCGCTCATAGTAGAAATAGGCAGAATCGTAGTCTCTCAGGTAATAACTGACTTTCCCCAGATCCTGAAGAATATCAAAGCGAGAGGTATCTTTGTCAAATTCGATTTTCAACAATTGACGGGTATGCCTTAGATTGGAATCCTGCGCATAGCTGATAAAGGCCTTTACATAACGTGAATACAAGTTGCCCGAGAAATATTCCAAGGATTTATCGATATAATAGCCCGCCTCTTCCACGAAGCCTGTTTGGATCAAAGCATTACCCAATCTTAAATAAAAGTAGCTGGTAGCCACGGAATCATTAGACCCGGCATCCAGCTGCACACCTTTTAGCGCATACTCCAAGTATTTTTCGGTATCGGGAAGATAATTGGCATAAAAGTCAGCGAGCAATCCGATGATCAAAGAGGAATTGGGTCTGTATTCCAATCCTCTTTCCAGAAACGGTAAAGCTTGGCCATATTCCTTTTTAAGCAGGTAATACATGGCTTTAGCAATGAGGCTTTCGCCTAAGGAAGGATCGTAAAGCATAGCTTTATCAGCATATACACCCAACTGTTCTAAATGGACTTTTTCTGCCCTGAACATATCATAGTAATAAAATGCCATTCCGGCACAGGCATAGGCTAAGGCAAACCTTTTATCTTCTTGAATGGCTTCTTCAAAAAACCGAACGGATTCAAGCAGATTATCATCCCCACCTTTATTCAGCAGATCCAATCCCTTCATAAAGGAGTCGTAGGCTTTTAGGTTCTCTGTGGGCTCTTTTTCAATCCTGGATTTCTCTTCAGGAGTGATGACCGCCTGGATTTCCTTAGCTATGTCCTGGGATATTTCCTGTTGCAGGGCAAAAATATCACTCACCTCTCTTCTATACTGTTTACTCCACAGATGGCGATCCTTTGCTCCATCAATAAGTTGGATGTTCAAGACTATTTTATCTCCCACTTTCTGTCCGCTTCCCTCTACCAAATAATTCACATTCAGCTCATCTGCCATTTCTGGAATGGATTTATTGATGCCTCTGTATTTTTCAGCGGAAGTCCTGCTCAGCACTCTCAGGTCTTTGATCTTCTGGAGATTGTTCAGCGTGGCCTCCATCAACCCATTGATGAGGTAAACATTGGAAGAATCGGCGCTGTCGTTTTTGAAAGGCAGCACTACGATGGACTTTTCTCTGGTGAGTTTTTCGGCAAAATAATCCCGGCTCATCCAGATCAATCCCAGCACTACCAACAAGAAAACCCCCACCGATGCCAGTATCCATTTCCGGTTAGACAGTTTGGCAACGGGCTGCACTGAGTCTTCCTCCGTCACAGATTCGGTGCGCTTGCCCACTTCTCCTGGAGGATAACCATAATACTCCCGGAAGCATTTGATAAAATAAGAAGGACTGTTGAAGCCAACTTGATGGGAGACTTCGGAGACGTTCCCAGAACTGCTGCGCAGGAGTTCCATTGCCCGCTCAAGACGAACCTGGTTGATGAATTGACTCACTGAAAAACTGGTAGTCTTCTTGACTTTCCTAAGCAGATTGGATCTACTCATGTGCATCTCATCTGCCAACTCAGCCACCCCAAACTCCTCCTCAGCGATATGCAAGGTGATCTTTGCTATCAACTGATCCAAAAACTCTTTGTCCTGAGTAGTCAATTCGGGCATATTGTCTATCAATTATAAATTTTCTATTGGGGTTTGCCCAAGCTTCCAAAAAGTCTGTTTAAGTATTGAATGTAGGCTTTTTGCGTCATTTTTTATAGGCCTGCGTCATAATTGCTATCCAAATGATAAAAGCTTATGCTTTTGGAAGCATGTCTGTTTAGTGTGGCCAAAGTCGGTGATTTTACTTTGTGACATTCAAACAAATCAAAATTCCAATGAAAAAAACTGTATTTCAATCCCACATTTTCGCCGCGTTTATTATGACGATGCTCACACTAGTCTCATGCAGTACATCTTCTTCCAAAAAAGAAGGTGCTCCTGACATAGACCTACACACAGCAGTAGTCACCGACAATATAAATGCCGTAAAACAGCATATCGAGGTCGGAAGCAACCTGAATGAGAAAGATCCTTTTGGCGGGTCAAGTCCATTGATCACTGCGGCCATCTTCGGAAAAAAAGACATGAGCATTTTGCTCTTGGATGCAGGAGCCGATATCAACTTCCAAAACAATGACGGTTCCACAGCACTGATTTCCGCGGCGTTTTTTGGACGTCCGGAGATAGTCCAGCTTTTGCTGGAAAGAAAGGCGGACAAAACCATTAAAAACAAATACGGCACTACAGCTTATGACAATGTATCAGCGCCATTTTCAGAAGTCAAAGAAGTCTATGACATCATGGGTGGGATGCTGGAACCCATGGGACTCAAACTGGATTATGCCTATCTGGAGAAAATCAGACCGGAAATCGCAAAAATGCTGAACTGACCCCATGGAAAACCCAAGAAAGAGTATCAGCAGACGACATGATATCGATTGGCTGAGAGTGATCGCCATAGGCCTACTCCTGATCTATCATGTTGCCATAGGGTTTCAGTCCTGGGGCAGAATGATCGGTTTTATCACATCAGATGAACCATGGGCTACCTTGTGGTGGCCCATGGCACTTCTGAATATCTGGAGAATCCCCCTCCTCTTTTTTGTCTCCGGCATGGGGGTTTATTTCGCCATGCAGTCCCGTACTTGGAAGCAGTTGATAAGGGAAAGGACGAGAAGAATTTTGGTGCCCTTCGTCTTTGGTATGTTCACAATAGTTCCACTACATCTCCTGATTTGGCGTTGGTACTATGGTATGGAACTGAAGTATTCCTGGGCTCCGGGCCATCTGTGGTTTTTGGGAAACATCTTTTGTTATGTTGTCCTTTTGAGTCCGCTCTTTTATCTGATCAGGAAAAATGAATCAGGAAAGTTTGTGACCTGGATGAAACATGTTCTGGGAAAGCCCTGGGGACTGTTAATCGTGTTGGCCGCTTTGGTAGCCGAGGCAATTTTGATTAATCCCCTGCCTTTCGAGCTGTATGCAATGACCTGGCATGGATTTGTTCTCGGATTATTGGCTTTCTTTTTCGGTTTTTGCTTCGTACTCAGCGGAGATCCATTCTGGAAAATGATCCAAACCTATCGATGGATATTCCCCATTGTAGGAGTTTTGTTGTTTGCCTATAGGTTAATTCAGTATTCAAGCTTTCCTCCTTCCTACGTACTTGCCATTGAATCCTATTCCTGGATTTTGACTGTGTTCGCTTTTGGCAGTCTTTACCTCAAAGGCTCTGGCAAGACCCTATCCTATTTGAGTCAGGCAGCTTATCCTATCTATATTCTGCATATGATATTCCTGTATCTGGGGTCCACGTGGGTGTTTCCTATGGCTATTCCCGTCCAGCTACAATTTGTATTGGTAGTTTTGGCGACGTTTGTGGGCAGTTTTGGCACATTTGAACTGATCCGCCGGATACCTGTTATCAGACCTCTGTTTGGGTTAAAGTCAGGATAAGCCGTATTTAGCAGGAGTCGCTGGATTATGATACTGGTCACTGCCAGCCATTTCGATGACTGGAATATTTACATGAAACAGATGGGACGAGCGATCTTCAAGAACTATGAAACTATTTCGAATCGATATTCAAAAAAAATGCGAATTTGATAGTTAAACGGAAGATTCCATCGGCACCTGATCCGGATCAAAGGACTTTTCTTCTAGACCATAGGCCTAATATGTCTCATTCAGGAATCTCACCAATGAGGCTTAGGATATAGGGAATCAATGTCGATATCCTTTCAGATGCCTACCAGGATCAACTGTTCCCGTTTTTGGGATACGTTATAAAAAATCGCTTTCAGCATTCTTTAGTCCAAAGGCTTGTAACCGATCTCGTCCAGAGTGGATTTCATGCCAGCAAGAGTTCTACCTCGTCATGGTTCAGTAGGCCACGGACATTCTCTCCTACACAGATCAAGGGTCTCACCTCGCCCAGTACCTTTGCAAATTCAATTCTCTAGAGGAATAGACTAAAGCCACACTCCGATCGATGATACCATGTTTGCATGTTTATTCAGTGTATTGGTCGAGATAAGGCAACACATTTCCGAGTATAGTACCGAGTTCTTTTTTCACCTCAAAATCCCAAAACCTCAATACCGTCCAGCCTTTCGAACGGTAATAAGCATTGACCTCCAGATCCCGTTCCATGTTCCGCTCAATCTTTGCGATCCAGAATTCCCGGTTGGATTTGATGGTTTGTTTTCTGTGTTCCCAGTCGTACCCATGCCAGAACGACCCATCGACAAAAATTACGAGCTTGTATTTCTTCAGGCTGATATCGGGTTTGCCGGGGAGTGCTTTCTTTGGGGATTTGTATCGGATGCCTGCATGCCACAGCGCTTTCTTAAGGAGTTTTTCAGGTTTGGTGTTTTTGCCCTTGATCCTGGACATATTGAGGGAATGGGCTTTGGTGGTGTAGAAGCCGTTCTCCTCGCAAAACCGCGGTACTGCTGTCTTGGGTCTTATGTAAGGGGTGTTTTTCAACGCGTTAAGGTAATGAGCAGATTAGTTTGTCTTGTAGTTTTTGATCGTAATTGAGGAGTAATGGTTGTCCCTTATCAGGATAACTTTAAGGATTATTATGTTCTCTGCACCTTTTTAATTCCTTCCGATAACTTTGAGGTGTTTTTTATCCGTCCTTTTTCCTTGACTTAATGGGGGATTAAGCGTTAATAAGGGCATGCTTAAAAACGCCAGTAATAGATCAAAAGCTATCATGTTCAATGATTAGCCTATTTTTCATGCGAGCGGTTTTTCAGCAAGTGCAATGTTTTTGACGAAAAGAGGTCTTTATCCTGGTATCAAAAAATCCCAAAACCGGGATTTTCATGCTAGCCCCAGCCATGCCATCTTCTACGTTGGCCTCATTCGAAGTGTAAGCATACATCTTCACTCGGCCGCCTTGAACCTGCCTTGCCGGTAGGCCCGCCTCCCGGAGGGCAGGCAGGGCTGGTATAGCTGAGACTTTTTCAGCAAGCCCTAATAAAATATCCGGTAGTGCTGAGCGTAAAAGATCAATATGCTACGGTGTATTAATCTAGCTAACTTCGAATTCACTTTTTAAAATGAATGTAATCGGAGCTAATAGGTTCCAATCCCTTTTTACGCATCAGCATGGCAATCTGCCCCCGGTGATAGGTGGAATGGTTGACCAGATGCATGAGGACATCCAAGATCCTGCTTTCAAATCTGGCTCCGGAGAAATTCCGATATGAAATCATTTCCTCTACTTCCCTGCTGTCCAGCACGCTTTGGATTTCTTGATTGAGCTGCTCATTTCTTTCGGAAAAGGATTCAATAGGGAAATCATCCCAGGGTTTTATATTCGGTTTGTTTTGCTTGATCCTGTCTATCCAGACTTTCTGGGCATTCAGGATATGATTGGCAAGTCTGCAAATCTCAGTATCCAGCTGGTGATTATAGGACTGAAAACGCTTACCCAGCTCCTTATTTATTTGATAATTGTAATCGAAAAACTCCCTTATAAATTCTTTCATAACTATGACCAATTATAATCCTCCACTTACATCAATAAAACTTCCCGTAGTAAATGATGCCTTGCTTGAAAGCAGCCAAAGAATAGCCTCCGCTACTTCATTCGCTTTACCGCCTCTTTTGAGCGGAATCTTTGATTTCAAACGTTCCACCCGGTCAGACTCTCCTCCCGAAGTATGGATATCGGTGTAAACCAAACCGGGACGGACAGCATTCACCCTAATACCTTCTGCCGCAACTTCTTTGGCCAACCCAACGGTAAAAGTGTCAATAGCTCCCTTGGAAGCGGCATAATCGACATATTCAAAAGGGGAGCCGGTTTTAGCCGCAATTGAAGATACATTGACGATTGCTCCCCCCATACCTCCATATTTTATAGACATACGGGTTACCGCTTCTTTTGCACATAATATCGTTCCTATGACATTGGTTTGCATTACCCGCATAAGACGTTCACGATCCATACTCTCTACGCTCATCTGTGGCTCAAGTATTCCGGCGTTGTTTACTAATCCATAAATGGGTCCGCATTCCCGATCGATCCTACTAAACATGTTAACTATCTCATCCGGTTTGGAAATATCTCCCTGTATCACGAATGCTTTTGACCCCAGACGTTCAATCTCATTTGCGACTACTTCAGCTCCCTCCTTATAGTTGAGGTAATTCACAACCACCGAATAACCGGATTTAGCTGCAAGCAAGGCGGTTGCCGCTCCGATTCCGCGGCTGGCTCCGGTTATTACTATTGTCCTCATCGTATCCGCTATATAATTTCATTCCAACCGTGGCGATCTGGAGCAAGTCCTGCCCTGATGTCTTGCAGTTGTTCTTTCAAGGTAATAAAAAGACTGGAATCCTGAACCGAAGGGAAATAATCATGACCGTTAATCCCAATCCTCTCTATGGGAGAAATTACTGCCGCAGTCCCTACCCCGAATGCTTCGATTTTCTTTCCCTCTTCAAAAGCGGCAACCAACTCCCTGTAACTTATTTTCCGCTCTTCTATCGGAATACCCAAATCCAGTGCTATGGTCAAGATGGAATCCCGGGTAATCCCTTCCAGAATACTTCCCGTCAATGGCGGCGTGACCAGTGTTCTATCGATCACAAACATAAGGTTCATCGTGCCGGATTCCTCCATGTATTCATGATGAATTCCATCTGTCCAGATCAACTGGTCATATCCCTGTTGGATGGCAAGTTGGGTGGGAAGAATCGCCGCCGCATAATTCCCTCCGCACTTGGCATCTCCTGTTCCTCCTTCTACTGCCCGCACAAATTCCGTCTCTACCTTTACACTGACATTTCCCTCATAGTATTTGCCCATAGGCATACATACCACCATAAAGCGGTATTCTCTGGCCGCTTTCACACCCAGTCTGGGCTCAGATGCAAATACAAAGGGGCGAATATAGAGAGAAGAATCTTTTGCGGAAGGAATCCAGTCTCTCTCCAAATCAACAAGTTGCCGAATGCCTTGCATGAAGAGGGATTCGGGAAGCTCAGGCATCCCCATGCGGCTCAGCGAGCGGTTGATCCGTTGATAGTGCTTGTCCATTCGGAAAATACTAATGTCTCCACTTGGCTGGCGATAGGCTTTGAATCCTTCAAAAACTGTCTGCCCATAATGCAGGCAGAGGGCCAAGGGACTTAGGGAAATCATGGAAAAGGGCACAATTTCAGCGTGGATCCATTCCGAATTGCCGTAAATCGCCTGAAGCATATGGTCAGTGGGATTTTGGCCA
This sequence comes from Algoriphagus sp. AGSA1, assembly GCF_021390545.1. Taxonomy (GTDB): domain Bacteria; phylum Bacteroidota; class Bacteroidia; order Cytophagales; family Cyclobacteriaceae; genus Algoriphagus. The sequence continues at coordinate 64,533 of NZ_JAJUWR010000012.1, forward strand.
AACACGATGTGGTCAAAGTCAACTGCGCCAAGTCCTGAATTAGGATTTTCGGTTACCGGTAAAGAAGTAAAATCAATCATTGTCCAATAGGTTTTGATGTATAACAAATCTGAAAAAAGATCAGGAATGAATACAGATACAATTTTACTATTTTTGATAGGTACAGTTTAAATTTCAAACGTATGTCACAGCAATTCATCTATCAGAACATAGCGCAGACCATAGAGCATCAAATCAAAAAACAGGTCTTTAAGATCGGGGACAAACTCCCTTCTGTCCGTAAAATCTGCAGGGAACAGGGAGTGAGCATGAATACGGCCCTGAACGCCTATTATCAGCTGGAATCAAAAGGCCTGATAGCCTCACGCCCTCAAAGTGGATATTATGTTGTGTATTCCCATCATAAGTTTCCAGAAATACCCGAAATCAGCCAGCCCGTTCAGGATGAAGGGGCGGACAAAACAGAGCAATTGATTGCCGATGTTTTCTCTGTATTGGGAACGGAAACGAATGTGAACTTTTCACTTGGAGTACCTGATCCAAAACTTCTGCCTGTTGCAAAAATCAACAAGTCGCTGACCCGGGCTATCCGCGAAATGCCCCATAGCGGAATAATGTACGATAGTATCCAGGGAAATCAAAAATTAAGGAACCAGATAGCTAAAGGTTCTATCTCATGGGAGGGAACCTTGACTGAGGACGACCTGGTCACCACTCCTGGATGCATGGGGGCATTATCCTACAGCCTGATGTCCATCACAAAGAAAGGAGATGTACTGCTGACAGAAAGCCCGGTATATTTTGGTGTTTTGCAGCTGGCGCAAAGCCTTGGCCTGCAAGTGGTGGAACTCCCTACTCATCCTGATACGGGAATTGATATAGATATATTGGAAGAAACACTGAAAAAGCAAAATGCAGCAGCCTGTCTGTTGGTCAGCAACTTCAACAATCCCACAGGAAGTTGTATGCCTGATTCACATAAGGAAGCAGTGGTAAGGCTATTGGAAGATCATCACGTTCCCTTGATAGAAGATGATTTGTACGGAGACGTATATTTTGGAAACAAACGCCCGAAATCCTGCAAAAGCTTCGATAAAAGCGGGAATGTGCTCTGGTGCGGATCAGTGTCCAAAACGCTGGTACCGGGTTATAGAGTTGGCTGGATAGCTCCCGGAAGATTCAAAGAAAAAATCATCAGCACCAAACTCTACCAGTCGGTTTCCTCTACTGCCATTGTTCAGGAAGCAGTAGGGAACTTCCTCGAAACGGGCAGGTATGAAAACCATTTAAGGAAATTGCGGCACACCCTACATGCCAATTCCATCCAATACCTCAAGGCAATAGGAAACTATTTTCCCGAGGGGACCAAAGTAAGCAGGCCTACGGGAGGTTTTCTGATCTGGATTCAGCTAGATCCCAACGTGGATACTGCAATCCTATTTCAGCAGGCCCTCAAATTCAAAATCTCCATCGCACCAGGCAGGATGTTCACCTTACAAAATCAATACAGCAACTGCATCCGTCTAAGCTATGGATTAGTATGGGACGAGCGGATTGATGAATCTTTGAAAGTCTTGGGTATGCTTGCCAAGCAAATGAGTAACAGACTACTTGTTCCATAATTGCACTAGATAGAAATCCAGCCTGAACATCAGAAGGGGTTAAAAATCAATAATAAACCCGATTAAAAGAAAATTAGACCTAGTATCTCGATAGATTTATAACCAGCTAATACACATTAGTTCATCAAGGATGGAAGAAAAGTAGAAACTGGCGGATAATAGGTGATCAGTAACTGTATGAACAGCATCACCACCAAAAACTTTAAAATAAAGGGAGTGATTTTCGCTATGGAGGTCTTTCCTACGGCACTTGCGACAAAAAGTGTAGAACCTACAGGCGGAGTGACCAATCCTATAATCATATTGGATACAACCAAAATCCCAAAATGGACAGCATCTAGTCCTGTATCCATCCCCATAGCGTGGCTGATCGGTATTACCACTGGGACAACTATCAACAAGCCAGGGCCTGCATCAATGAACATCCCCAAAAGCAACAGCGTGATGTTCAGAAAAACAAGGATTACAATTTTACGTGCTTTAAGTGCCGTCTCAGGACTTAAATCAGAACCAAAGAGGCTAACCACCTGGTCACTGAGTCCCAGCAGTCCTTCTGTCAGTGTTTCGGGAACTTTGCCGATAGCCAAGGTCCATGCAAACAAACTTGCACAGGCTATCAAGAAACTTAAAGCGGCGGTGGTCTTCGCAGATGAAACCAGGATTTCCGGCAAGTCTTTTATCCGCAGTTTTCTGAAAACAAAGAAGCCTACTACTCCAGCATATACCACAGCTACAGCCGAAGCTTCGGTCGCTGTGAATACTCCTCCCATAATCCCGACAAATATTATAAGCACTAATAAGATCGGGAAGAAAGATCCTATCACACTTTTTCGGATCTCTTCAAAATCAGCCTTTTTCTCCTTCACTATATCCATTTTCTTGGTCATAAGAACTGATATCAGTATCAGACCTAGCCCCACAAGTATGCCGGGGACAATTCCTGCAATAAACAGTTTCTCGATGGATACATTTGCCAGCGTACCATAGATCAGCAATAAAATACTGGGAGGTATCAATGCTCCTGTAGTTCCTGAGCAGGCCGTTAGCGCAGTCGCAAATGCCCTGGAATATCCATTCTTCTCCAATGTGGGAATCATAATACCTCCAATTGCAGCCACTGTGGCTGCAGAGGCACCGGATACAGCACCAAACATCTGGGAAGATACAGTGGTAACGGCAGGCAAGCCAATTCTATGATGCCCGATAAATGCTTTGACCAAACGGATTAAACGCTCAGACAGCCCTCCGAAATTCATCAGTTCACCCGCCAATATGAAAAATGGGACAGCCAAAAAAGAATAAAAAGTAGATAAAGATCGGGTAGTTTCCAATCCAACCATAATAGGATTTACCCCTTCAAAAAGCAGTGCTGCCAATGAAGATATCAGCATAGAAAACGATACAGGAACATCCAGAAATATCAGTATCAAAAAAACGATAATCAAAACAGTTCCCATAGTTATAATAGCTTTTGTTAGGTAAGTTTAGTAAGATTCGTGCTACTGATCAGATATGCAATTGAATGGAGAGGAGACAAGTCTTTTCATGAGTTTTTCCCTTGTGACCTATCCTCATTAAATTCTTTCATGGTTAGGCGGACTGCATAGAATAGCATCAGCAAACAGCCGACAGGACATATCACATACACGAATGCGCGGGAAATCTCCGTAGCAGGCATAGTCCAATAGCGCACGTTCCAGGTAACAATAGTGCTGAAATAGAGCAGGATTAAGATGGAAAGTATTGAAATTAGTTGCTGCATTAACTTAAAGTACCTTTGCGCAGCACCGCTAATCCTATCCGTCAAAAAATTAAGGACGTAATGGGATTTATCTTTCACAGCCAATGCTGCTCCGATGAAAGTCAGCCACACCAATAGAATCTGAGCCAATTCATCAGCCCAATACAATGAAAACTGGAGTGCAAACCTGCAGAACACATTAGCTGCGACTATAACAACCATGGCCGCAAGGATCAGTATTACAAGTTTCCGGACAAGTCTATCTAATAGAACCATATTATCAATAGTTTTTTATCGTTTCGTAGAGAGAATAAGAAACTTCCGGGTAACTCTTGAAAAAATTTGCATACACAGGGTCAACAGCTTCTAAGAAAACAGATTTATCTTCCACCTCATTGATTCGTACGCCTACCTCTTTGATTTGGCTTAGTGCGTCCAGGGTTGTCTCCTCCCATATGGAATTGAATACAGGAATAATTTCATGGGAAATCTCTTCTATTCTGCGTTTATATTTAGGGTCCAAGGATTCCAACCAATCGCTGTTTGCTATCAAGACATGCTGATCTGTCGTATGTTCGGTAAGTGTGAAGCAACTGATTCCTGCTTCATGGTATCTTGAGGAAATAAATACCTTGGCACTGTTTTCCGCACCATCCACCACTCCCGTCTTTATCCCCTGATATAATTCTGAAAAAGGAAGAGGTGCTGCACTTGCTCCCATGGCATTGATCGTACTGATCATAGTAGGGCTTTCCATTACCCTGATTTTTAACCCCCTTAGATGCGCTGGGGAATTTGGGCAAGGAATGTCAGTGGAATACTTATAAAACATATTGCGAAAGCCAGCACTATAAAACCCCAGACCCTGAAGATTATGTTTAGCCAATTTCAGCAAAATTTGCCTACCCGGCTCACCGTTTAAAACACGCTGATGGTGGGCTTCATCCTTAAATAAATACGGAAGATTGAGTAACCCAAATTCAGGTTCTATCGCAGTGACGACAGCGGTGTTCACCTGCATCATTTCCACAACCCCAAAATATCCTGCCTCCAATAATTGTCTTTCTGATCCTATAGAACCCTGATCATAAAACTCCACCTCTATCTCACCTTCTTTAATGTTATCTTTTGGACTTGCCTTCTCCAGTTCAGTTTTAAATAAATTGGACACTTCCCATATTTTGGTATCCGCATTCAGTTCTAGACCTAGTCTAAACTTCAGCCGGACAGTATCATGGCTCGCTTCTTTTTCCTTTGGGCTACAACCTCCACCCAAAATCGTCATCAGCACAGCCAGATAAAATATTCTACACAAGGTTTTCATGGATTACCGGAAAGGGATTCTTTTTTTAACATATCCTTGATGGTTTATACTTAGAATCATGGTGTTGTTATTGTTTTGGTTTTATTTCCATAGACTGTTAGTTTTTTTGTGATATTCAATGAGCTAGAGTTTGTTGATAAAGGCGCATCGTACAAGCACTTCCTTTGCTACAAAGCGGAAATCTCCGGTGGATCCTGTTTATCAGGATTTATAATCTTTACCGAATTCTGTAAGGCTCTCCCGAGGCCATTCCAGTTGATCGACATCCTGTCACCATTTTCCAGCTTGATTTTATTGCCAAAGCTAAAGGCGTCTGCTCCGAAAAAGTGAACATGTGCCTGTAAAGGGATCCGATGTGAATCGTACTTGAAATGATGGAATTCAAGATTTGCGAGGTTATGGCACATATTCTTTTGACCAGAATTAATGGTCGAACGCCAAATACTCTCACCATCCCTTATAATAGACACATCACCGGAATAACTTTCAAAATCCGCATCAATCACCGCCTCAGGACCGATAGAGCATTCTCTGATTTTAGACGGTGCCAAGTAGAGGTAATTGGTTTTTTCCATCACATGATCCGAAAATTCATTTCCTGTACTGAAACCTATCCTCCATGGTTTACCAGCTCTATCAATAATATAGAGCCCGACAATTTCAGGCTCTTCTCCTCCATCATTGGCATAATACGGCACTGACAAAGTTTGGCCATGAGCTCTTAACACAGACCCGTTACCTTTATAGAACCATTCCGGCTGTACCCCGGTGTCACCAGGAGCAGGTGAACCACCTTTTACACCCATTTCATACATCAGCAAACTATCTGTAGGCTTTTCCTCCAAATCACCGTGCATCATCTGCCGGTTCAGAGCACTGTTGTGATGGGTCAGACCGGTGCCTGAAACCATACAGTAAAAAGGTGAATCAGGATGATCAAATGATGGAAGAAGTTTCCAATCACCTTCTCCATGATATACTGAAGAATAATCAATGGACTCATTTGACAAGCTTTCAAGGATAAGCTTCTTTAAATTCTGCCTATTGTCTGAGGCACTTAAGGCAAGTTCATACACAGAATTATAACCTGCCAAAAACACCAATTCTGGCTCTTGAACCAATGCGATCCTCCTGCCATGAGAGGAGTGAATTACTTGTACAAGTCTTATTTGGTTTTCCATAATTAGGATTTTGATGAGAGTTAAGGACTATGGGTACTATTGTGCAACCCAGCCACCATCGATAGAAAATCCTGCCCCGGTGACATAACCGGAAGCGGGACTTGCCAGATACAGAGCCATCCCCCCGATCTCATGGGGTTGTGCCCATCTTCCCATGGGGATTTTGGATATAAATGCATCAAACTTCTCTTTATCATTTACCAGTGGGAGGTTGAGTTCTGTAGCAAAGGGTCCGGGTAAAATGGCGTTGACTGTAATTGCTTCTTTGGCCAGTTCCATGCCCAGTGATCTGGTCAATTGGAGTATGGCACCTTTGCTGGTAGCATAAGGAGTCCGCTCCGGAAAAGCAGTCAGAGAAAGCATGGATCCAATGTTGATGATACGGCCATAGCCATGCTCCTTCATTATGGGAACTACAGCTCTACAAGCCAGCCAAGCTCCCGAGACATTCACTTCCTGCACTTTGTTAAAGTCTTTCAGGGAAATCTTCTCTATCGAACCCCGTATATTTATCCCGGCCGAATTAATGAGAATATCTATTTTACCAAATCTCTTAACAGTTTGCGATACCGCTTGTGCCACGCTTTCCTCGTCAGTAACATCACAGGCCTCACTCATTGTCTCTACGCTATATGCTTCCCGGATAGAGGCAGCTGCCGCTTCATTTTCCTTTATATCTCTTGCTGCCACACAGATAGAGGCTCCTGCTTCCGCCAAAGCATTGGCCATAGCCCTTCCCAGTCCACGGTTACCTCCAATGATGAGTGCGGTCTGCCCTGTTAGCTTAAAAAGCTCCAGAACACTTTTGTTGTTGTTTTTAGCTGTAGTCATGTTTATTCTGTGATTTCAAACTGGTCAATAAATTCTTCTTTAAGGGTGAGACCCACGCCTGGTAATGAATCATCAAGCTGAAGACAACCATTTTCGGCTATAGCTTCTCCATCGAAAATGTACCAAAACAACTCATTCCCAACTTCGATTTCTGTCTGGGGAAAATACTCAGCCATAGGACTCGCAAACGAGCTCATTACTACATGCAGATTGTGCATCTGCCCTCCATGTGGAATCACATCTATTCCATGCGCATGGGCTAGGGTGCATATCTTTTGGGCTTCTGTGAACCCTCCCACCCTATTGGTATCAAACTGGAATATGTCCAGTGCTTCTGCCTGAATGAGGTCATGAAATCCATAGCGGGTATATTCGTGCTCTCCTCCGGAAAGTGGTATTTCGGTGTTTTTTCTAAGCTTTGAGAAATTGTGGATCTCATCCGGAAGCAAAAGTTCTTCTGCCCACCTCAATCGATAAGGCTCCAAAGCTTTCAGAAATTGCCTGGCATAGGAATAATTAAATCCCATATAGGCTTCCAGCATTATTTCCACTTCATCACCTACAGCTTCACGCACTACCTTCACCATTTCCACATTTTTCCGCATACCCGCAGCGCCTTCGGTAAGGGGATACCCGCATCTCAATTTCATACCCAAGAATCCTTCGGACTTGTAGTGCAACGCCTCTTGCTGGAGACTGTCAAGATCCCTGGTATATAGCCTGCTGTAGTAAGCGGGAATAACTTCTTTAGTCCTTCCTCCCAGCAGCATAAATACCGGCTGATTCATATGCTTTCCTTTGATGTCCCAAAGTGCTATATCCAAAGCACTTATTGCAGCCAATGCAGCTCCCTTTCTTCCATAAGCAACAGAAGACCTGTACATTTTCTCGAATAAGTATTCTGTATTAAGCGGATTTTCTCCTATTAGCAGCTGCTTTAATTTGGAATCAATAATGAATTTGCAAACGTCCGGACACAGTCCTGCATTTCCGTACCCCACATGGCCTTCATCTGTGTGTATTTCTACTACAAGCCAGCTGAAAAAGCGGAAAGGAGCCTGAGAGTCTTTTTGAAAAGGCAGCATGCTTAGGGGTGTTGCAAAAATGGTATCACTAGTTTTCACAGATCCTTTCCATTGATACAATTTTGATTTTATGTTAGTTATTTTCACTTTATTTAAGTATAGATTTTGAGTTTGGAAGTATTAATTAGACGACAGCTGTCTCAGCTTACCAGTCTATTTTCAGCAAAGAGACACCTTGACGGGGAAGCGAAAATCCCATGTTGATTTCACCTCCATCTATCGTCATGGACAGTGGGTCACCCATTATCTCCAGCTTGCCTGACTTTTCGAGTTCAGCTACCTGAGCCTGAGATGGATTCTGGGGCGATCCCATTTCCTTCCATACCTGATAGGAATTGCTATTTTCATCATCGATCCTATAATGTGTAAAAATCACCTTGTCCGAGGGTACACCATTGACCTTTAGGTTTATCGAAGCTATATCTCCCTTGGTGTCTACATCATGGTAATTCCATATCATAACCGCTGCAGTTTTGGCTGACTTGGAAATTGATGCCAGAGCTCCTACATCCTCTTGATTTCGAATACTGGAATTAACCACCGAGTCCAATCCATACATTTGGTCGGAATCTACCAGTACACGCTTACCTTCCATCATGGCAAACATTCTAAAGACATTCAGGACAGGTTTATCGACCCCATTGGTAGCCAAATCACGAAAACCATGAAACCAAGGCTGGTCTTCAAACTCGAATGACCAGGTCACTGCTCCTTTGTAATTGATCCCGTACTTATCTGCCAATTCATATTTTCTGGCAAAAGATGCTGCGGTATAGCTTGAATACATCGTGCCATTCCTGTAGGCATTGGAGGGATTGGTAGTTTCTCCACAAGCCGCACAGCCTTCCGGGTCAGACTCCCCAATGATGATAGGCAGGTCTTTAAACTTGGGATAAGAAGCAACAATTTTAAACCCCTCATCCAGATTGCGGAGATGCCGGCCCATATCCATTTGAACCACATCTCCTTCAATAAGTCTTGGTGCCCCCTTTGCATGGAAAAGAATTGCATCCAGTGGAGATCCTATCTCGCCTGTCACATAGTTGATCCCGGTGAGGCAATGCTGCAAGAAAGCATATAAGAACCTAGCTCCTCTGACACTTCCTGGCCCTGTGTCATTTGCCCCACCAATTATAGCGGTGGGAAGGGCACGCTTGACTGCATCGGCTGTATAATCATATAATTTTAAAAATTCGTCTATCGTCCCACCCCAATAAGGAGCATCCGGCTCATTCCATAGCTGCCAATACCAGCTTTCCACTTCTTCCTGACCATACCTGTCCACACTATGTTTCACCCATTGGAAGATAAGCTCCGCCCACTTGTCATAATCATTTGGTGGATATCTCCATCCCGTATGGATGTCACCATAGGGATCTCCCGGCTTCCAAAAATGTTCATATGGTTCGGGCTGGGTGGAGAGCGCTTTGGGCATAAATCCAATTTCAACCAATGGCTTTGCCCCATTCTCTATATAAGTATCAAAAATCTTATCAATAATGGTCCAATCGTACACCGGATTACCATTCTCATCTTCCGTGTAAGCATTGGTAGAACCCCATTTAAATCTAGCGGTGCCATCTCCTGTCGTCAGAAGATTGTGCGCACGATAATAGACGGGCACAGGACTGAACTCACCTATCTCAGCGATCAACTTTTTCCCATCTTTCATATAGGTGTAATTGGGTTCATCATACCCAAAGAAGGACCAAACAGGCTCCATTTCCCCCACCTCCTTGTCGAGATCCACAGAAATAGTCACGGCTCGCTGACCTTGTGCGCAACCTGCACTTGATGCGAGAGCACATGCTATAGAAAGTGCGATTGTTAAAACTTTATTTTCAATTACCATTTTAAATTCTCTAAGTATTGATTTATTGAAAGCAGCATATCGGTTTTCAGCGCATGTAATACGTTCAGAAACACCTTGCTTTCTCTGATCAGTGCTAGAAAAGATCACCATGTCAATCTAACTAAAGAGACTCCCTGGCTAGGCAACTCAAATTCAATTTGAGCTTCCCCATTCTCTATCTTAATCCATTTGGGTGAAGTGAAAAGCTGAAGTTGTCCTGCCTCCTCCAGTTGCTTACTCTGCTCCTGGGTCGGATTTTGGGGCGAGCCCATGTCCTGCCATGCCTGATAGGAATTGCTGTGGTTCTTATCTACCCGGTAATGGTGCATCAAAACCTTGTCAGCCGGTATGCTTTCAAAATTTAAGGTAACGGGAGCCTCAGCCACTTCCTTATCGTCATCATGGTAGTTCCAGACCATAGCCGCCGCAGTGTTTTTATCTATCGAGGCAAAAGCATTGATATCCTGCTCCTCCCCACGTACACTTGAGTTTAGGATATTATCTAGGTTATAGGCTAATCCCTCCTCATTCTCCCCACTAGAAACTGACACCCGTTGTCCGCCCATCATACCAAACATCCTGAACACGTTGAGTACGGGTTTATCTACTCCATTGGTAGCCATATCCCGGAATCCGGCAAACCATTTTTGATCTTCAAATTCAAATGCCCATGTCACTGCACCTAAAAAATTAACCCCGTGACGGTCGGCGAGTTCGTATTTTCTGGCGAAGGAAGCCGCTGTATAACTGGAATACACCGTGCCGTTTCTATAAGCATAATGCGGGTAATCTTCTTCCGAGCAGGCAGCGCACCCCTCTGGGTCAGATTCGCCGATTACTATTGGCAAATGCTTCAGTTCTGGGTAGGAGGCTACTATTTCAAACCCTTTATTTATATCATTCAGCTGACTTCTAATGCCCATTTGTACAATGCCATCAGCCAGCTTAGGGCTTCCTTTGGCATGGAAGGTGATAAAGTCGAGTGGAGAACCTGTTTTGCCTGTCACATAATTTTTCCCTTTCGTCACATGGTCCAAAAACGTGGTCAAAAACTCCGCTGCTTTGTCCCAGCCCGGACCGGTAGATTCAGGCCCTCCTATCCTCGCGGTAGGCAAAGCTCTTTTTACAGCATCAGCAGTATAGTCATACAGCTTGATGTACTCTTCTGTAGTACCTCTCCAGTAGCCGATGTTCGGTTCATTCCAGAGTTCCCAATACCAAGATTCTACTTCTTCTTTTCCATACCGCTCCACGCTGTGTGTGACCCACTGGAATACCAACTCAGCCCACTTATCGTAATCATTAGGAGGATATGACCAACCGGTATAAATATCATTGTAATCTGCCCCAGGTTTCCAATAATGTCGATAAGGTTCCGGCTGTGACGACAGTGCTTTCGGCATAAATCCAATTTGTGCAAAAGGCTTCATGCCCCGTTCGATGTATGTATCGAATATTTGGTCAATTACTGTCCAATCATAGATAGGATTCCCCTCACTGTCTTCCGTGTAGGCATTAGTAGAACCCCATTTTAAGGCTGCCCGTGGCCCTTCATCCGTGACAAGCAAGCTGTGCGCTCTCACATACACAGGAACAGGGCTGAGATCTGCAATTTCTGAAAGAAGTTTCTTGCCATCCTTCATATAGGTGTAATTTGGCTCATCATAGCCCCACCAAGCCCATGCAGGTTGCAATGGGCCTTTTTCATCAGATAAGTCAATTTTAATATGCACATTCTCTTGACTTTCGGGAAGTACATTCTGCCCAAAAGTGGTACCTATCAATGTTATGCTAAGGCCTAGTGAAAGTGTGCATTTCCGCATACTTGTGAGAAATGGATAAGTCAAGTTGTACATTGGTTAATAATTTTTGTTGGAAATAGTATTGATGTAGCCATGCTATGAAAACATAAAGCGTGGTGTCCCACCCCTCTTGTTTTTCAAAGAGGTCAATCATCATATAAGAGACAGATTTATTTAATAATCAGTGGGGCTTAGTCAAGCATTATTTTCTGGGGAGATGAATAGAGCAATTCAGGAACATCACGTACCTTAACCCCTAATCGTGCGAATACGTAGTTTCTTCCCGCCAAAGACGCGGGTATTGTTACTCCCATCGAAAATGGCATAGATACATCATCAATATCGGCTGCGTTCAAAGTGGCATTTGCTATATTGATATTCTGATCCAATATGGTCGTTCTTCCAAGGTAAACTCTGACGAATTCCAGATTTTCCTGATCAGTCACTTGTCGCAAATTGAAATCTGCTGTGATTTCAGAGGCCCCTTGTCTAGAAAAACCAACATTTTCAAAGATGTAATAAGGACTCACTTGCACATCTACCTCAGCATTTCCCCTTACAGTAACATTGATTGTATCTGAGGTATATACCCAGGGAGCTCCACGAAGCATAGTGAGTTTATAATCCCCATCAAAAACCTTCGTAGAAAATGAACCATCCTGATTCACATAGACAGGGATTTTGGTAAAGAGGTCGTACCCCGGCTGCCATAATTCTAATTCTACTCCGTTGGATCTGACATTGATGGGAAGATCTTCAAAAATCACCTGGCCGATTAAAGTCGATTTTGGCTCTTCATAGTTATCTAGTTCACAACCAGTAAGAAAAACTAGTAAGTTAATCGATAAAAACAAATATAGTTTAGAGTTCATTGTTTCTTGGGTTAAGGTTAATGAAATGGATTTCTAACTATTTCAGGATTGTTGTTCAGTACATCCTGAGGGATTTGGGAGTAGTAATTGCCTAGCCTAAAAAACCGGGGTGCAACCTGTCTGGGAGCGGGAAATTTATCATAAACATATTTCCCATGGTTTGGGTGACCTGGACGGACAATCCTATAGCCAAACAACGCATAGTTCATGGCTTCTTTACTTTCGGTATTACCATCCCAATACTCATGGGCTATTCTCCAGCGCTTCAGGTCCCATACTCTGTGGTCCTCGAAAGCCAGTTCCACCCTTCGCTCATTTCTTACCCGTTCTAGTGTAAGCGAGGCAACTGTCATGGTTTCCGGATTAAAGCCAGCTCTCTCCCTAAGCGTATTATAAAAAGAAACTGCTTCTGATGTAAGACCCAATTCGAATGCTGCTTCCCCTGCATTGAGATAAACCTCAGCCAGTCTAAACCAGACCCACCACACATCACTTTGAATAGAACTGGTTGCGCCACTCGGAGATGAGTCGATGTATTTTCTGAGGTAAAAACCTGTTGCAGAGACATAATTCTCATTTCTCATAGGCCCATCAGCCCCCACAAGAGTTCCGTCATCCGAATAGGTGGAATTCAGAGTTCCTTCCACCCTGTCATATTTATTTGCCCCTTCATTCCATACATAAACCCCAGCCTGCAGGTTGATAGCTTGACCTGCAAATGTGGTTCCCGGATAGATGATGGTACCATATAGTCTAGGATCCTTATTGGCGAATATATCCTGGGGCTCATCGTAAAAAAACCAGTTTTGCTGGCCTCCAGCAGTGTTGCTGCCAGTTCCTACACCTTTCAGGCTGCCTTCAGTTCCATCCAGATATTCGTATCCTCCACCAGATTCAATGATGGGGATATGGCAGATGATCCGGATACATTCGCAACATCCAAACGCATTGATCTTGGAATATTATTCAAAGTAAACGGATGCCTAAGACCTTGGGAAGCACTATAGTCTATGACCAATATCGCTTCATTGTTATTGGATTTTTGCGTAACGGCTTCGTAAAAGTTCTCCCCTAAATCCGGGTTGTTCTGATATAAACTGTAAACATTGCTATCTATGATCTCTTTTGCAGCTTCCAGTGAGCTTGCATAGTAATCCTCCGCCCGGCTGGACGGTATCCCTACTTCTCCACCTGGCAATGAAATCGGGTTTAAGGAATTATATTTTGCCAGTGATCCTGCATAAAGCATTGCCCTGCTCTTGAGTGCAAGTGCGGTGAAGCTATTGGCTCTCGTCTGGCTTCCTTCATTGCCCAGCTTATCCTTAATATCATCCAATTCGTCCCTGATAAAATCATAAACAGCCTCTTCCGAATCTCTCGGTTGGCGAAGAGGAGACGGATCGCCACTAAAATCATAAATCAACTGTGTAGTGATGAGAGGCACCCCTCCCATTCGCTTCACTAATTCAAAATAATTCAAAGCTCTTAGAAACCTCAATTCTGCTATAAACTGCTCTTTTTGGGTAGTACTAACTTTTGCCGACTCAGTTTTGCCTATATTTTCAATGGCAAGGTTTATATCCCTGATTAGCGTAAAGTTCCATAGGCTCCACCTGAGAAATGGATAGTTTATGATGTTATTCCTGACTTCATAATCGAAATTACTTACGCCAGACCAGATCGCTTCGTCATAGGCAGCATAGTCCTTCCAACCACAATAAACATCCGTTGCGCCACAATTGCCCGTTTCCGTAAAATCAGTATGCTTTGGCAATCTGCTATAAACATCAGAAATAACACTTGTGATCAATTCCGGGTCACTCCAAACCTGCTCATCGGTCAAAATAGTCTGAGGTTCTCGTTCCAACCAGTCATCGCACGAGGCCAGTCCAACAACAGCAATTGTCATTAAAATGTAATTGTATATACTTTTCATTTGTATAGTCATTTTGGGTTAAAGTGTAATATCAAAGCCAACTGAGATCACCCGTTGTGTAGGGTATCGTAAACCAGAATCTATTGCCAACTCCGGATCCAGATGGATATCTTTCATATTATCAATACTGAATAGATTGGATCCATTCACATACAACCGTGCGGCATTTATCCCGATCGATGTAAGAATAGTCGGTGGTATAGAGTATCCCAGTTCCACCCTTTTAAGTCGTAGGTAATTGACATTCCGTCTCCAAAAATCACTTTGGCGGTAATTGGCATGGCCCGAATTCTGGCGGTGAACCGGATATTTTCCCGGTATCCACTCGCTATTTGGATCATAGAGATCTTCCCGGTGCCAGCGGTCATTTAATAACCACTCAGGAGAATTGTGCCCTCCCTGGAAAGGAAATTTAAGCTCCAGATTTTGGCTGAAAGAGTAAAAACTGCCTCCTGAAAAACCAAAGGAAAAATCAAATCCTTTGTATTCCATGGAACCATTAATGCCATAAGAGAGAATAGGGTTGTCATAGAGATTATATCCTATGGGACGCATATCCATCTGATTGATTATCCCATCACCATTTACATCATTATAAATGAAATCCCCAGGTAATAGTGTTGAATTCCCCTGCGAGTCATTGTTGATTACATAGTTGTCAATTTCCTCCTGAGTCTGAAATCTGCCTATTACCTCATAACCGAATGAAACTCCTGCCCATCTGTCCTGGGTGCCGTTGCGGTATTCATCCCATGAATTTCCGAATCTTGGGAGGTATGGATCCAATATTCTGCGTCGTGCTAAGGTGGCATTAACACCGAAAGAATAAGTCACAGGCCCCTTATCTTCTCTAAAAGCAAGCATGCCCTCTACGCCTCTAAGAGCTTCAGATTCCAAATTCTCCAAAGGAAGAGTATAACCTACCTCGCTAGGCAGCAGCACATCATATTTGGCTGCGGGTAGCCCAGTCAGGCGCCTTTCAAATACATCAAATTCTCCAGAAAGCTTATTTTCAAAAAGAGCGAAATCTAAGCCTATATTTGTTGTAGTACTTTTAGCCCAGCTAAGGTTTGTCACAGGAATCCCCCTCGGCCTGGCTCCTGTCACCACATTTCCGTCTAAAAGATACTGGCTGGTTCTAAAATCCGCTCCGGCAAGATAACCCCAAGGGGTGATGTTGACTTCCTGGCCTGCCTGACCCCAGGATCCTCTGAGCTTAAGTTCAGTCATGAAACCTAATTTCCCTTCCATAAACTCTTCTGCTATCACTCTCCAACCCACAGACACCCCAGGGAACAATCCCCAGCGCTTATCCGGATCATATAAGTAAGAGCCATCATACCGGCCCAACAGATCCAGGAGATATTTCTTTTTGTAATCATATGACAACTTTCCTACATAGGAAGTCCGGGCAGAGGTAGCCCAGGTATTGCTGAAATCATTGAGTTCGATAAAATTGATCAATGGTGTATAATTATTTGAAGGAACCGCATCTATTCCTACATAATCGTTTTCCGTATCGGCCATTTCAAAGGCTAAAACACCAGCTATGCTATGATTGGAAAAATCTTTGGAATAAGACAACTGAATCTGGGAAAACCGTTCCACTAGAATGGTTCGGTTTTTAGTCCGCAATGGGCTTGCAAATCCATCCGTGACACGATACTCATCTGTTTCAGGATCGTAGATATACGCATCATAGCTGAACCGTTGTCTTTCGAAGGTGTTCAGTTTTCTGGAATAGGAATAGGTAGCCCTGGCGGTTAGTCCAAAATCAAACTCATATTCTGCAAAGAAATTGCCTGTAAAGTTTGACCATTGATCTTCTTGGAAACCTGCTATTTCTCTAGTGAATGTAGAGGGTAAGCGTGTAAGAAACCTTACGTCACCGTTGACATAATCTGGATTTCCATTTGCATAGATATTTTCCATTGGCCAGGAACTGTTAGTTCCCAAAAGTGCATTCCAGATCGGATCATCCCTTCCCGGAATGGCTACATTATCCCTATTTTCTATTCTCGCACTGAGCTGAGTGCCTACTGACAGTCCCTTGTGAAGTCTTGCCCTCAGGTTTGATTGGATATTGGTCCTGTCAAACGTATGCCCTTTCATCAAATAATCCTGCTTCACATGTCCGGCAGAAAAGAAATAGGTGATATCATCCGAACCTCCTGAGGCACTCGCGTTAAAAGAATACTGAGCAGCATTCGGGTTGTTGAAAACATTTTTATAATGATTATAGGACTCATACCCAGGCTCGGTGCCCAATCTCCATTTTTCCAACTCTTCAGGTGAAATAGTCGGAGTCTGTCCTCTATTTTGTTCGATTTCGGCTTGGGATCGCTTGAACGTATAGGCATCGGCAGGAGGATCAAATGGAAAACGGGTATTGTTCTGAACCCCGTAATAACCATTAAGCCTTATCACGGGCGGCTGGTTAGCCTTTCCCCGCTTAGTGGTAACCAGTACTACGCCGTTGGCAGCACGGATACCATAGATTGCTGCTGAGGCATCCTTAAGAATAGAAATTTTATCAATATCATTGATGTTCAGGTTATTGAATTGACCGACAGATTGGGGGATTCCATCAATTACAAAAAGGGGATTTCCCATATTCCGTATTTGTAATTGCGTATTAGAACCAGGCCTGGAATCCCCTTCATAAGAATTGGTCGTCCTAGCCGTCAAACCTGGTATTCTTCCTACCAAAGCTTCCGCTGAAGTGGTGGCGGTAGTCTTCTCAATATCCTTAGAGGTAACAGCACTTATTGCACCCGTCATCTGAATCTTCTGCTGAGTACCATATCCAGTCACTACCACCTCATCCAGCGTCTCATCATCATATTCTAACACTATCTTCAAATTGGTCTGGTTTCCAACCAAAATCTCTTGGGTGACAAATCCTATAAAAGAAAACCTAAGCACACCGTTCTCGGGAACATTAATGCTAAACAAGCCATCCACATCTGTTGCTGTTCCTTGAGTAGTTCCTTTAACCAATACACTCACTCCCGGCAACGGCTCTCCCTCTGGATCCAATACCAATCCATTAATTAATTCTTTAGGCGGGGCTCTGGTTATTAAGGCTCGATTGGTATCATCAGACTTTTTTACGTGTATATTTTGGTCAACTTGTTTAAAATTAAGCTGGTATTGATTAGCTATTTCCAACAGTAGGTTATAGAGGCTTTTACCCTCACTCTTAAATGTAATAGGAGGAAGATCTTTTATTTCCCTGGTCGCAAAAACAAAATTAAAGTCAGTGCTTTCTCCCAGGATCTGAAAAGCTTCAACAGCCGTTTTGTTTTGGACGGAAAGATGAACCTGGACTTCATCGATGCTTTTCACCTGGGCATTGCCATTCCAAGCCAAAAGAAGACTCATAGTTAGGCACTGGAAAACAAAGGCGATGAAGAATAATTTAGTCATGTATAGCACATGCATTAATAGACATTTTTTCATATCTTTAGGGTCGTTTATTTAGGCTATTGTTATTGAATAAATGAACTGGGAATGGAGTCATTTTACAGAATCAGCTCCATTCCACTCTAATGGTCATGGGTGTTACAGCACCTGTGGCCATTTCTTTTTCGAAGTCAGTTTCCCATAGGCATGCTTATTTAAAGTATATTTTTACCTGATCTTTATTTATTTCAAAATCAAATCTTGCTGAATAGCTCAAGCCTTCCAGTACATTATCCAAGCTTTGATCAATGAATGCTCCAGAGACTTCTATCTCTTTATTGCTTTCATTATAAAGGTGTATTTCCACACCATACCAGTTTTCCAGCACCCTTTTAATTTCGGAAAAAGGAGTTTCCCTGAAATAAATTGTCTTTTTCGTCCAGGCAATTACCTGTTCCTCATTGAAGGAAACTTTATTCGATCTCTGGGTTTCCCTGTTGATATTAACAGCTTCTCCCGGGCTCAGATCTATGGTTGTTTTTTCTTCAAAATTGACCTCTACCTCTACCTTACCTGTCGTTAGCGAAACATCTATTGATGATCCACTGTAAGCTTTGATATTAAAGGAAGTTCCGATAGCCGTGGTCACAACTGGCCCGGTTTTTACCCGAAACGGACGCGAGCTGTCTTTTGCCACTTCAAAAAATGCTTCCCCTTCCAATTCAACTACCCGCTGATCAGATTCGAAATTTTTGACATAGTTCAACCTGCTCCCTGAATTAAGAATTACTTTGGACCCATCACTTAATGTTAGACTTGATTTTACACCAGGTGGAGAACTATAATCCTCAACTATCAGTGGAGCTTCCTCGATTAATTCACCTTCATCAAAAGCAACTCTTCCCAGATAGGCCAACAACACACCGAGGAGTAAAACTGCAGCTATTTTAATGAATTGGTTTACCTTCAAGAACCGGTTGTATTCAGGTTCAAAGTTCTTAATGGTGCTTTCAGCGTTCAATGGAACTGTATTGTCCTGGTCATCTTCAATGTGTTGACGAATAGTTGCATCTAATATATTGCCCCAAGTCGTCTCCAGACGTTCCGGGCTCACCTCTTGGGTTTTTCTCGATAGGTTTAAAACAATCTTCTTAGCTTTGATTATATCAGGATATTTTGAAGGGTTTTCTTTGAGGTATTTTGTCCAATACATCTTATTCGAGTGTTCAGGATATAGTATCCAATTCCGAAAATCAGAATCCAAAACAAAATCTTCAACTTTAAAATCCTCCTTGTTCCTCATATTATATGTATTCATATAAAGGAGACAACACAAAGAGAATCCTATCCTTCCAAAATCAGATTTTTTTTATTTTATCTGAAAATAAGTTTGCCACCAAAATCCACGTATATAAAGAGTGGACGAGCGATCAATTCAAAGATGCGGTTCAGGAGCTGGAAATTATGAAACAGAAGTCCCTGAAATCCAATTTTCACCTTTTCCCCAAACAAATTGGACAGAATGCTCTCTCAGCTACTTACTAAAAACATTCTGGGATAATTTATCACAACACAATGAAATCGAGCCTACCCGGCAAACATGTAGGGACTGACTTACGGGGGTATGATGATTACCTAATCCGAGATTCCTTGCCTAAAGGACGGTAGGCAGGTTCCGATCCTCCGCGGCAGACTCCACAGCTACTGGCTCTTGAAAATCAACTTATAAACAAAATGCCTAATCCAAGCACTACCTTTTTCAGGGAATTAATGGCCTTCCAAGCTAAAGTGTACGCAGAACTTAGGTTTATTCCCATCAAACTGGACACCTCCTCATAAGTTAGCTTTTCGAAGAAAAGAAAATGGATAACCTCTTTTTGTCTTCCCGGAAGATTATCGAGAGAATCAGCTAATTTCTTTTTTAAGTTTTCATCCGTGTAGGCATCAATAATCTGCATTTCGATGGACTCAATAAAAAAAACCTCATCCATCACTGAATCAATATCTTCGGTCAAAAAACGCATTTCCCGTTTACTTTCCCTATACATTTTATGAGTCAGGGATTTAAACAGATAGACCTTTACATTATCCGCTTTTTGAAGACTTTTATGATACTTCCATAAATCGATAAAAACTTCCTGTATAGAATCCTGGACAAAATTAATCTCGTAGCCCCTCGCACAACCGTACCTAAACAAATCTTCAGAAAAATATCTATACAATCCTTCCAAACCATTCCTGTCCCCATCTCTGAGCATTTTCCAGAGTTCGTTAGGCTCTCTGGAGGAAAAACTGTTTGTTTGGATTTTCAAAATATGTTTTTTGGGTTTTTCATTAATTATCACAACTTAGGAGAAATAGAAAACAAATACAAGAACCATCTACTACAATTTGCATATTTACCGGTATTTAAAACCACTATTCACAACTTTTCCCATATAAAATTTCATATCTTACCTATTCTGTAAAAGCCATTTAATCCACTTTCATTAGTTTTCCTTATATTCAAGCCAATTTTCATCGCCCTTGGAGTAGATCTGTTTTGATTCTATGTATAATACTGAAAATACAACTCACTATTTTTCCCCGAACCCCCCCTAGCTATTTTCGTTTTAATGAACAATGAATTACGAAGCCCCATCGGGTCTAAGGCAGCAAGGACAGGAAGGAAAAGGGATAAAAAGAACAGATGTTTTACGCAGGGAAGCTCTACGTTGAGCAGAGCTCAAAAACTAACTTTGGAAGAATTCATGGGTAAAATTATATCCAGAAGTTACCAGCTAAATTACAAGCATTGCCAAGCAAATGAGTAACAGACTACTTGTTCTATAATTGCAATAGAAAGAAATCCAGCTTGAACATCAGACGGGGTTAAAAATCAATAATAAACCCGATTACTATAAACTCATCAGAAGTTCACCCCTGATACTTTTTTCTTCTCGACAGTGAATGTTAGTTCATTATGGTCTCGCTAGATTAGCCATGGGAATCCGTGTCCCGTTTATTGGGATTGTATCCTTTTCCGCTCCATCCCTGTTCCGCATAGCGGATGATTACTGAGCTGCCAAAATCAAACGCCATGTTGTCAATGTCGATCCGGTCAAAGAATCATGGTCTTTAAGAATTCTTCATTTGCTCTAAAGTCTTTCTGGCATGAGTAGGACCTTATTGACCAAGGTGTTTTCGCCTTTCAAATCTTTATGCAGCTCAAAACGAAAGTAACTTATCCTGCCAAAGTCATGGGATCTACTGATTTCCATTCACCAATTTAGAGAATCAACCTCCCAATAAAGATACACCTGAGAAGAATCCATCGAACAATTAAACTACTTGATCAAGCCAAATTATATGTTAAAACTCCCGCTTCAAATCGATATCATAGGAGAAAAAATCCGTAGCATAATAGACCACGTTATACTCGACGGGTTTTTCTCCTTGATCCAGAACTATCCGCTCCCGCTTCAACACCGGGTCACCTTTTTTGATATCCAGCGCCTTGGCAATAGTACCGGAGGCGGCTACCGCTTTGAGCTTTTCTTTTGATGTCGCCACCACGATATGAAACTCCCGCTCCAGCATTTCATAGAGAGGCTGATAGAAGTTCTCCTTTCCCGTGAGCCCTATCCTGGGATGAAAAAATGAAATACTGTACAGATACTTGGCATCTTTGGCCCCCCTTACCCGTTCCATACAACACACTTCTGAATCAGGTGAAATATTCAGGGCTTTTGATATTCTCTCATCGGGAAGTTCAAAGCCGACTTTCACCGAATATTCCACCACCTCAATCCCCTTGTTCTTCATTTCTTTGGTAAAGGAGATCCATTGATCCAGCCGTGTGGAGATATTCTGGCTGATGACTTTGGAGCCCACTCCTCTTTTCCTTTCCACCAATCCTTCCTGCACCAGCTTGTCGATGGCTTGCCGAACGGTGTTCCTGGATATTCCAAACCGCTTGGCCAGACTTTCTTCCTTTGGCAAAAAGGATTCTCCGGATGCATATTCCTTTATTCGAATAAGTTCTCTAAGGTATTTTTCTACCTGCACATGATAAGGAATAGAGCTTTTGAGATCTATTCTAAAATCTTTTACCTGCATGGTTCACTTTATAATTATTCAAAAAGAATCACCAGACTAATGCCTGAGATTGCATAGCATTATTTCAATCACAATATTACAGTAAATTATGATGCGTTTTTAGCATCAAAAATCGTCAGGAAGATATCAAATCCATAATCCAATTCTTGCACAATATGATTTTTTTCAAGCGTACTACCAAACCAATCCCATTCCAGAAAATTATCCGAAAGGATACATAAAAGGGCTCCGAACCCAAATCTACGGGTATCAGGAAGTTAAAAGGCACTACAGATACGCACATCAAAAGGATGGGCAATCACGTGGATCAGAAACTACCTGATACACTTAGCTTGTTAAAAACCAGAATCAGATCTTCCCAATACCCTATATGCAAAGGCAATTATCACAGAGGAAGCAAGCAATACGATAAATCCTTGATTTACCGTAAAGTTTTTTTGCACCAATCCCATAACCAAAGGAATAATTGCTCCTCCAATGATTGCCATGGTCATCAGACCAGAAATCTCATTGCTTCTGGTCGGTCTTTTATTGATGGTCAATGCAAAGATCAACGGGAACAGATTGGCGGATGCCAATCCAACCAAAGCTATTGAAATAAGTGTGGAAGTTAGGTCCGAGGAGAAAATCAATCCCAGGAAAAACAAAACGGTGAGAAAGCTTGACCATTTCAGAAATTTCAGATGGCTCACTTTATTGAGGACAACTGCTCCTACAAACCGGCTCGCCATCAAGGAGAAAAAGTACAGACTAATCCCCAAAGATGAACCCTCAAGACTTAAACCATAGTTAGAAACAAGCAAGGCCTGAATATTGGTATTCATCCCTACATCAATGCCTACTATGAGAAAAATAGAAAACACCATAAAGGCAATCATGGGATCTCCAAGCAAAGCAAAGCATTTTCTGAAACTAGTGGCATCTGCCGTGAATTTCTCATGCACCACCGTCTTACTCAGCCATACGGCAGTCAAAATAGAGATCAGCCCATATGCCAAAAACACATTCTTCCAATCCCCAGTATAGGTCACCATGAATGCGACGATGAGCGGTCCCAGCAAAGAACTGATTGCCTTCACAAATTGCGAGATACTCAACAGGCTTGGGTATTCCCCTTCTGAAACCACTTCCCTCAGCAGCGGATTGGAGGATACCTGAATAAATGTGTTTCCTATTCCAAGCAATACAAATGAAAATAGAAATATCGGGTAGGAATAGCTGATAAAAGGGGTAAACATGCCCAGAGCTGTTGCGGCAATTCCAATAAGCAGGACGTTCTTTTTCCCTATCTTATTCTGTAGCAGGCTCACAGGTATAGAAAGAATAAAAAACCATACAAACACCATCGAGGGAATCAGCTGGGCCAGAGTGGGCGTCAGGTTGAAATCCTTCTGGGCAAATCCCGTGGAAACGCCAACGATATCCACGAAACCCATTACGATATAGCTCAAAAGAATTGGTGCGATCTTCCTATATCCTGTATGTTGAAGTGTCATCTGCTGCATCACATTTCCTTGAGTAAATCTGACAATTCCCCATAATATTCGTCATCCATCAATAACGCTCCTCCAATCAATGCTGCATGATCCATCAATCCTGACAGATGTACCTCAGCTATCGGAAGTTCAGCGATCAACTGATCTTTGAAATATTCGAAGGCATTGGAAATATTCCCTCCTAATACCAGCACCTCTGCACCAAATTTTTCTACAAATGGAGACAAAAACCTCCCCAGCTCCTGACCAAACAACTGAAAGGTTTCCCTGGCTTTGGAATCAGTAGTAGCCATTTGATAGATTTCCAGCGCATTGGATGCCCGATACCCGCTGACGATGTGATGAAGATGTAGCAATCCCCGGGTCGAAAACAAATCATCGGCCATCACCCCATCTACCAGTTGATTGTATAAAAAACCGCCTTCTGGGACTTGGGAATCTGAAAACACCGGCTTGCGGTTTATTATAAATGAAGCCCCAAGTCCGGTACCCAAAGTAATCGCCAAGCATCTTTCAAAAGACTTGGCTTTGCCAATCGTAGAAACAGCGATGGCAAAAGCTGATGCATCATTGATAAACCTAAACTGGGAAACCTGCATTCCCAACCGGGTAGCGAGTTCATTTTTGATATTCATGCCGTAGAGGCATTCATACTTATTAACCCCTGTAATCCTGCTGATCCCTTCATAGTAATCAAAAGGTCCCGGAATGGCTATTCCCACCCCGGCTACCTTGTTCTGGGCATATGAAATGGTGGTGCTGATTACCGTGCTCCAGGTATCCAGTATCCTGCCCGCCTCCCAATTGGGATCCAAATGATAGGTACTTCTGGAATCCAAAATCAATTGCTGTCCGATACTGTCATACAGGCATGCCGCAATATGACTCCCACCTACATCCACGCCTACCTGTATCATAGCAATCCCCCTTTTATGTGAATCAGCACTTTTTCCATACCTGCCATCATTTTATCTCTGCAGTCCGTTCCAAAGCTTCGATAGCATCCATCAATACTCCGGCGCTTCCCTTGAAGGTGCCAGAACCTCTGGGTTCATTGTTGATAGAATACCATTCATAGAATCCCATATTCTTTACCACTCGCTCTGTCATTGGCTGGATCTGCTCATAGGCTTCTTTTACAAACCCATTTTTCACCAATTCCAACACCATTCTGCCTCCAAACCAAGTCCAATCCCCTCCATTTTGGTAACTATAGACCGGGTTCATGATCTTATTGGCAAAAAACCCCTCAGGGTAAGGAGGATAAATAGTCAGTCCAATGGAAGGTGCCCCGGCTTGCTTTACTCTGGAAACCATTTCGTCTAGCGATGCCTTGATTTCTTTCTTGGACAAAAGCCCCGCTTCGATAGCTATCGCCGTACCTCCAAAGTAGTAGATTTCTTCTTCATCAAAATCCTCCGGGAATGGCGAGCCTTCCAGATAAATATGTGGGATAAATTTCTGATCCTTTTTATGCCAAAGGTGCTTTCTGGTGTTTTCAGCGATCTTTTGTCGGACAGGCGCCCACTTAGTCTTGGTTTCTGGGAGGATTTTCATCAGGTTATCCAAAGCAATGACCATCATGGCATTGTCATATACATCAATCGCCCGATGCGTATTTTCATCCAAATCCACGCCCCATCCGTGTTCGGGCTGTACATCCCCCCAATCAGCCGTAGTAGCACCCCAGAGCAATCCATATTCTTTATTGAATCTTTCATTCATCAGAAAATCCATTGCCTGTTCCATGCGCTCAGGGACAGTCTTGTCACCAATTACTTCTTCCAGAATCGAACGGTCACCGGTTACTTGGACGTATTTATAAACCGTCTGTATCAGCGAAGTTTCCTGATCAGTCTCCACGGTATTCTTATGCCCTGCGTATCGAGGCTCAAGTTCCGAATAACTGAAGTCCGTCTCTCCTTCCCCTATGCTTTCCGCCGGGGTAAATCCATCGATGATATTGCCGTCTTCTCCCTGCATTCTAAAAAATACGAGCAGGTTTTCCTTTAATTCTTCTTTGGGATAAACTTTTGCCGCAAGATTTATAAAGGTGTTATAATCCCTGATCCACACTTCACGGTATCCGTCTCCCGCATTGAAACCTTCCGCGATTATCTCAAGAGCCTTTTCTTTGACATATTTAAAATTTTCATCAGTTTTAATCTGTTGACCAAGCTCCTCACTAACCTTTATTTTATCCTGCGCATTTGCATTACAAACCAATGCCAGTGCGGCTATTACCAGGTACTTTTTCATTTATATTTTGGTTTATTGTTACTTCCAGCTTTTTGAATCTGATTTTAATATGGCATTTTTCCTGTGCCCCAATTTTCATTTGGCTCCGGCCCCATTTCCAAAACCAACTCCCCTCCCTTCAGGAGTTCTTTGGCCTCGAACCAAAATTGATTAAGGAGTTCTCCATTAAGCGTTGCCGACTGTATATACTTATTTTTCCTGCTGGCATTATTGGCGGTAATGGTGAATTTTTCTCCCCTACCAAACTGGCTTCCCAGGTTGATTTCCACCTGCTCAAACAGTGGGCTTGCTATTTCATATATAGGTTCCGCTCTAGTGCCCCCGTCAACCTGAAACAACCCCAAGGAAGCCATCACAAACCAGGCACTCATCTGTCCCTGGTCTTCGTCTCCCAGGTAGGCATTGGTCACTTCGTAGCCATAATACCTATCCGCAATGGCTCGGCTCCACTTCTGGGTAAGCCAAGGTTTTCCGGCATAATTGAACAGAAAGGCAAAATGCATGGACTGCTGGTTTCCCTGAACCACAGGGTAATCCCAATATTGATCATTAGGTCCATTGAATCTCCATCGGTCACTTTCTTCAAATCCCCACTCCAGGCGTTCCAGAAACTTTTCCTTGCCTATAGCTTCCATCAATCCCAGTACATCCTGAGGCACAAAAAAGGTAAGTTGCCAAGCGTTTCCTTCGACGTAATGGTGGTTAGCACCTGAAGTAAAGGGATCAAAATCCTCCAACCAATTTCCTTCCGAATCCTTCATTCTGGCATAGCCGGTGGAAGGATCAATTACATTTTTC
Organism: Algoriphagus sp. AGSA1; assembly: GCF_021390545.1. GTDB lineage: Bacteria > Bacteroidota > Bacteroidia > Cytophagales > Cyclobacteriaceae > Algoriphagus. The sequence goes on from NZ_JAJUWR010000012.1 coordinate 90,835, forward strand.
CACCAGGTTCCCCTCTCATTGAATTGCTCGTACTCCTCAGATTTACCAAGAGATTTCGCAAACTGTCCCACTGTCCAATCATCAAAACTATACTCTAGTGAATTGGAAAAACGGCCTTGGTCAAATGGAACGTACTGATACTCCAAATAGGGAAGCAGGTCCCTGTTGCCGGCAAATCCCCCACCCACTTCGGTGGCTTCCGTGGTCTGCATTTTCACCACAGCTTCAAAGGCCTTCTCTATATCATAATCCCTGATTCCCATCTGATATGCCCCCACGATCAATGGGATCTCATGTTCGGCCACCATCACCGGAATGTACTCCATGCCCGCAGGGCCTTTGGCAAGCCATCCGGCGTTGTCATACATGGCAAGCTGGGATCTTACCCACTTATTGGACCATTCGGGCGTCACCAGATTCCAAAACTGGTTCAGGTTCCAGAAAGTATTCCAGAAAGCGTCACAACCCAAAGCCAGATCGTTGGGATCTTCAAACTGCTGAATGTTTTCATCCGCATCCCTCCATTTTCCGTCCACATCCGAAAACGTGTTTCTACTCGCCAGAGCCCGGTACATATTGGTGTAAAAGCGCTCCTTTTCCCTAGCATCATTGCTGACAACGCTCACCCTGCCCAACAGCTCATCCCATACAGCTTGCTGGTTGGACACTACTGCATCAAAGTCCCAACCAAAGGGCTTGGTTATTTCTTCAGTAAGATTCTTTGCTGCATTCTCTATACTCACATAAGAAATGCCTGTGCGCATATTCACGGTTTTGTTTTGAAGGATATCAAATTCCACATATGCCCCCGCACTGGTAGGGTCTGTAACGGATAGGTTCTTCCCTACGGAAATCTCCCCGTCCACCCAGTGGGCAAACTCAGCTATAGGCTGATCAAACTCAATCACAAAATGAACCACGTAATCCTGGCCTACTCCTTTAGACCATGCATTGGGAGTCAATTGATGGCTTTTACCCTCAATTCTTGTAGGTGACACCTTTGTGATCTCACAGGATTCTATCTGATATCGATATTCAGTAGGAATCGACAGATCGATCATAATCCTCCCCCGTTCTCCCTTTCCAAACTCATATTTCTGAAAACTTGCCCTGTCTGTGGCAGTCAAGGAGGCCCAGATATCCGTGTCGGTCAGATGCACTTTGTACAATCCAATCCCAGCATATTCTGAACTTTTGTCTATCGCAGATCGATAGCCCGAAGTCACATCACTTTGATCACCCACGGTAGTTTGGATCCCTTCTCCGACAGTGGGGAATGTGCCCAGTCCTGTCATGGTCCATTCATGGATATGACTGAAAGTGCCTATGGATTCGAAATTAGGATCATAGCCCGCCTGCCAGCCGGAATTCTGGTTGTCAGGGCTCAGCTTTACCATTCCAAAAGGCATCCATGGCCCAGGAGCGATCATCCAGCGGGAATGCGCAGTGCCCAAAAGCGTATTCACATAGCCGCTCAACCCTTGTGTGGGCTGGGGAGACCTAGTGATTTCTCCCTGTTTCACCGGTTTTCCATCCACCCAAATTTCATAAGAGCTTTGGGTGGACTGAGTTACAGCAGGCATCGCTGCTTCCAGCAAGTATTTTCCTTTTTCCAGTTTTTGTGTTAGAATTTCCTTTCCGTCAAGCATAACCCTCAATTCAGGTTCTTCATCCAAATGGAAGATCTCCACCAACAAGGGCTGAACGGGAGCCCCTGAACCTTCCAACTGATATTCAGCGGGAATTACTTGGCCTACTACCGCATCCTGTGGTTTGATCAGATCAGGAGAAAGAGATGTTGTCAAAGAAATGTGGTCAAAAGCAATCCAGCCTCCATCCAGCACTGAAATCGACATGTGATTCAGGCCGTTTTGAAGAATTCCTTCAGCTAACGGAATTTCGATGGACTGAGTGGAACCGGAGATCCCCTTGCCCTTTTCCAACGCCAGTCCTGCACCCTTTTTCAGTTTAAACTGAAAGTCTTTTCCATTTACCAATACTTTCAAATGGGGTGCGTGCAGAGAATCTGTATCCGCAAGGTCTATCTTCAGTTTGCCCTCTGCTCCTGTAGCTTTGTCCAACACAAAACCCAAATTCAGAAAGTGGGAACGTATGCCCGCTGTGGGACCGGTACCTCCCCAGCCATTTTTCGGCCCCGGGAGCACATAAGGTAAATCTGTTTTGATATCGTCTCTGCCGATCCAAAATACCCTATCCTCAAATCCAAAATCATGGGCGATAAACTCTGAATACTGATCAGGATACAGTGAAAAACCTTCTCCTGAATCGGTTTTGTTTCCGAGACTAAACAACTCATTCTCCTGTGCTGATGCAGCTGAAATCCCGACACTTAACAACAACAAAAACACGGGAATGTTTTTTACTGTAAGGTGTCTAACTAATATACTGGTTTTATTTTTCATGGTTAATTCTTTTATGGCCTTGAGGTCAGCAGGCTGAATCTTTGACATAAGCAATGGCAACTTGTGCCCGCATGGAGCCCAGGTTTTTCAGCCTATAACTCCCTGTAGCTGCCGGAACGGCGAAGGTTTCCGCAAAATGAAATTTCACATTCCCGCCACCGGAAGTATGCAGTTCCAGGCTTTCCCCTTCCACCAGCATCAATAAATGACATTGTCCGGTTGTAGAAATGATGACTTCAGAATCAAACTCATATCGAACCACCTCATAAAAATGATCAGAGTGTGTAGGAAGGAGGATTTTCTCCCAATCATCGCCTGTCTCAAGCACCTCGGGCTTTGATATCAAGGTGTCTTGAACCACCTGCCCTTTTCTGGAGAAATCAAGATTCTCAAACGCACGGTCAACATTCAGCGGCCGGGGCTCCCCGTTCAGATCCAGTCGCTGCCAATCGTATATTTTAAAAGTATAGATATAGGGTGTCGCACTGATTTCCAGCACCAAATTGTCGGTTCCTGAGCAATGGATGGTACCGTTTGGGATCAGGTATAGACCATGCTTTTCAGATGGCAGCTTTTGTACAAACCTCTCCACGTTAATGGTTGACTGGGAGACAACCGAATTTTCCAATTCCTGCCGGAATTCTTTTGGATCGATATTTTCCTGAAACCCGAGGTAAACATGGGATTCAGGGGTGGTGTCCAGGATGTAATAGGTTTCATCCTGAGTGAAATTTTCTCCAAAATGTTCTTTTGCATAGACCGTAGTCGGATGACATTGCACGGAAAGATTATCCCCACCAAAGGTGTCAAGGAAGTCAAATCTAATCGGGAAATCATCCCCAAACCGATTATATGCCTTGCCCAATACTTTATCCCCCGCTCTATACATCAGCCAATCAAAAGAGGCTTCCAGCAACATTCCTGAAGAAGAAAAAATCAGTCCGTTTTCCGGGACAATCATCTCAAAAGACCAAGCGTAATTGGGTTCGTTTTGTGGCAGATCCGGGATGTTTTTTGATAGCCACTGCCCTCCCCATACACCGGGCTCAAACCAGGGTCTCACCCGGAAATAAGACTCAGACATGGCATCTAGCCCTACCCTGAGTACCTCTCCGCTCATCCAGGATGGGCTATTTGATCTTTGCTGGTCAACAATGATGTCTATCTGGGCCAATAATCTTTTCTTCTCTTTGTTGCAGATCAACCAATCCACAAAGAAAAAATGCTTGTAAGCCTGTTTCGGTTCTTTTGCTTCATCTATTGCCAAATTGGTGATTGATCCTGCTCGCATTCTGTACTGCAGCTCATTTTTGGGAAGATCAAAATAGACCAATCTTCCTTCGATTCCGCACAAGGATGCGCCGCAACCATATACAATGGTAGTCAAATGCCCAGACTGATCAACTTCAGAAAAGAATGATGACCGAAAATAATCCTGTAGTACCAGATCCGTCTTCTTACCGAAAACCGGATCGTCGCCACCCAAGAAAGGGGCAGTAAGTTTCTCGATCTCATCAGCTGACTTATAATAATCCGCACAATTGATTAATCTAAATTCCATACCTCTTTGTGCTAGATATTCAGAAATTGCTGCTGAGATTTCGCTCCAGTCAACACCTACGTACCCATCCAAAATGATTTTATCGCTCGTGCCAAGCATATCGAAAAGATCTTCATAACCGGTTTTTATTTTTCCCGGCTGCAGCTCGAAAGCCGGAAATATATCGTAAGAGCCAGAATCTTTCTTTTGTTTTTGTATCGGAACCTGAGGTTGGTTGCTTAATCTATTCATGATTTATTTTAATAAAAGTGCAAAGCAGTAGCTGGCACTTCTCTTTTTATTTAAGGGACTGCGGGAAATTAAGTGGCTGCCTCATAAGTAGGCTTACTTGTCATGCTGAGCAGACAGTCTACCGAAGACATTGAAGTCAAATCCCTTTATGAGCTAATTAAGTCCATTTCGACTTCCTGTCACCCAGGAGGCGAGTACTCAATGCGACAATTATGAGTTATGAAACAGCCATTTAGATAATATTAAATTAGTTTGCGTAGCCTGGGTTTTGAGTTAAAGATGGATTTCGCTGTAGCTCCTGTTCAGGAAGGGGAAATAGCATGTTTTGTTCTTTGATAGCCCCATTGAAGAAATTGGTCGCACCTACCGCATCTACGAATTCGATTTCCCCTGTACCATCATTGGTTGGTTTAGGGAATTTTCTGGTCCTCATCACGTCAAACCAAATAGGAAATTCAAAGACTAGCTCTCTTACCCGCTCTTTCCAGACCTCTTCTACAAACTGATCGACTGAAAGACCGGACAGTTCACTTCTGATCTCGGCGGAGGATTTCTTCCAAAGTGCCCTTTCACGTATCTGCGCAAGGTAATCAACTGCCTCTGTAGTAACTCCCTCTGACATTGCAATCGCTTCCGCACCTATCAGCAGTACATTTGCTAAGGTGTATATGGGCATATCCTTGTCTGACAGAGCCGTTTCATAGGCCGCTTCCTGGTCCTCCCACATATAGGGAGCACGCTGAAATTCAATGACTTCACCGTCCAGTTCAATAAAGGAATGGAAATATTGTTTTTCCTGAACCCGGAGATCTTCCCCTGGGTGATAAGAAGCTATCAACGACTGGGTAGGGCCATAGGCATTATTGGCAATAGCATAGGCAAGTAATGGGGAAATGTTGGAAGGATAGCTCCAGCTCGGGTAAATATTGTTTACAATCCCGATCTCATATTCATAGAAATATATGAATTCACCTGGTACCTGCTCCCTATCTTTGATTTTGTTGTAGGCAGAACCATTTGCAATAATTTCCCCTGAACCATCCCTGCTGTGTTGCACCAGAGAATAGTTTCCTGAATTGACGATTTCTCTTGCCGCTGCGGCCGATTTTGCATAATTATCCTCGCCTACTGCCGCACCGCTCATAGTCAGGTAAGCTTCCGCCAACACGGTCTGAGCTACTGATTTGGTAATCCTGCTGCTGTTATTGATCATGCTCACATCAGATAGTCCTCCACTGGCAATAGCGGATTCGAGGTCTTCCGTGATAAGCGCATACACCTGCCTGGCTGGTGTTCTTTCCAGAAAGAGGTTTTCCAGACTCTCATAAGGTTCCGTGATCAAAGGCACCGCCCCAAACATCCTTACCAGATAAAAATAGTTGAAAGCCCTGAAAAACCTGGCCTCCGCCATGTATTGGTTTATCTGGTCTTCGCTAAGCCCAGGGGTTTCCGGTATGTATTTTATCGCATTGTTGGCTCTGGAAATCCCTGCGTAAATATCCGACCACATCGAATTAAAATAACTGGAAAGGTTAAGCCCGTCATGGGTCATATTCTGCCCTCTTTGGACGTGCACTTCCTGGCCTTTATATTCATTGTCCACAAAACCTGACAAGTAGGGACCGAACATAATCCTCGCTCCTGAATAGGAACCATTTGCTTCATAAAACTGCATTGCACCGGTTCTATATAATGCATTCACAGCATCCCGGGCATGCTCAGGGCGGGCAAAATATTGGGTAGAGGCAACTTCATCTTTGGGTTTTTCTTCTAAGAACCCATCGCAGGCTGAAGCCAGTAACAACACCCCTAAGTATAGTATAGATAACTTTTTCATGTGTTTATAATTTGATTTTCAAAGGCCACATCTGCCTGCCGGCAGGTGGAATCTCGCATGGTTGGTAATAATCCTAATTGGGACGTTTGCGTCATGCTAGATTTCAGTGGAGTAGATTTTTAGGATTAAAATTGCAGACTCAGGCCGACGGTGAAGGTTCTAGGCCGAGGATACTGGAAGAAGAAAATATTCTGCCCCCATTGGTTTCCCTCCCAGGATGATGCCTCAGGATCGTATCCTTTGAAGTCATCTGAGTGGATAAGAAATGCATTTTGCACACTTGCATACACTCTCAATTTATTTAGTCCTCCTCTTTCAAGCATGGTTGGGTTGAATGAGTAGCCAAGTGAAATCAGATTACCACGGATATAGGATCCATCTGCTACCCAATGACTGTCCACTTCACTGTTTTGTCCGGAATAAGGGCCATTTCTGATCTGCTGCACCATCGTGTTCTGATTAGTCTCCGTCCATGCTTCATACAATACATCTTTCAGTCCACTGGCATACCCGGTCCTATCCTGGGTAGAGTGGAAATACTGTTGCAATATGTCAACTCCTGCAACAAATTGGATATCCAGCGTCAAGTCGAAGTTTTTATAGTAAAAATTATTGATGAAACTCCCGGTCCATTCCGGCAATCCATTTCCTATAATCTTACGCTCGGCACTTCTTTTAGCCTCACCCGGTATAGCTCCCACTTCTGCCGCGGCCGCAACTTCGTCCGTGCCCCATGTGCCCAGTCGTTCATATCCCCAGAAGGAACTCAAAGATTCTCCGACACGAAGTATAGTCTGGCTACCAGACACCCAGTTGGGGCCTGGAAAAATGTCTTCGTCATTCTCACCGAGCTGTTCTATTTTGTTTTGGTTGTAGGAGAAATTCAGATTACTCTCCCAGCTGAAATCGGCGGTCGTTACCGGAAAGGCAGTTACCAAAAACTCCACCCCCTGATTGGACACTGAGCCTATGTTGTCTCTTACTGCCGAGAATCCCGTAGAAGAAGGCACTGGTCTATCCAACAGTAAATCTGTGGTCAGTTTGTGGTAATAGTCCAAACTGAACACCAATGCCCTGTCCATCAAAGCCAGGTCAAAGCCCACATCAAACTGACGAGTTTTCTCCCATTCCAAATCGGGGTTCGGAAGACGGTTTACATAGCTTATAGGTGCTCTTGTTCCGTTGATCAGTGTGGTTCCGGTAGATATGGTTCCCAGGGATTGGTACGTAGGAATCTCGGTATTCCCAGTGATACCATAGCTTGATCGGATTTTCAGCTCACTTATGCCGGACATATCCTGCATAAATGGTTCATTGGATAGTACGTAGCCAACTCCTACCGAAGGGAATACACCGTATTTGTTATTGTCCCCAAATCGGGATGAACCATCTATCCTACCGGTGAAGGTGACAAGGTATTTACTTTTGTAATTATAATTTCCACGAAGGAAATAGGAATTCATGCTCCATTCGTCATATCCCGAATTTGGCGTACCCGGCTGACTTGCAGACTGCATTCTGTTAAATCTAAATGTATCATCAGAAAACCCGGTGGCGCTTACACTGAAAGACTCAGATGTCCTTTTTTGCCAGCTTAGACCTGCCATCGCATTGATGGAATGGTCACCAAATTCCTTGTTATAGGTCAGGTAATTCTCTTGTTGCCAGTACAAATTTCTCTGATTCCCCAAATAAGCATATCCATTTGGGGAAGAAATATTGATCAGGTCTGTTGGGCTATAGATCTGCTCATTGTAATCATTCTTATCAAAACCAAACTGGGTACGGAGATCCAGACCGGGAAGAATATGAAATGTAGTATAAATATTACCGAACAACTTCGTTCTTTTTCGCAATCTATCCTGGGTAGTCAACACGTGTACAGGATTCGGAATTGCTTCAAGCCCATACGGATCGGACACCATCCCCGAATTGCTCCAGGTTCCGTCTGGGAATTTGACCGGGAAAATTGCGGGCATTTCAATCATCGATCTTCTGGGCATCTGATGGCCCCCACTCTCTTCAAATACGTTTTCATTGGTACTGTTTGCCAATAGATTCAATCCTATTGAGAGCCATTTTTTAGGACTCGCATCAAAAGCAAACTTTCCGTTTACCCGCTTCAGGTAATTATTGAGCATGATTCCCTGCAAATCCGAATAATTCAAAAAAGCGCCAAATGACGACTTCTCCGCTTTGGACTGGAATGACAACTGGTGGTTTTGCGACAATGCTGTTCTGGTCGCTTCCTCCTGCCAATCAGTATCATATAAAGGATTGCCATTGGCATCAAACAAATTGGGATCGTTTTTGGTGAATGTGGGAATAGGGGAATCAGGACGATACTTACTGTGATTGGCAAAACCCTGCTCCAATACTTCCATAAATTCTTCTGCATTCAGTACATCTATTTTTTTTGGCAGAACCCCCACACTGAAAAAACCATCATAACCAACGGTGACACCAGTATTTTGTGCCCCTCTTTTAGTACTCACCATGACAACACCATTCGCACCTCTGGCACCATAAATAGCTGTGGAAGAAGCATCCTTCAATACTTCCATGCTCAGGATATCGTTTGGGTTTAGAAATTCGATGTTCTCCATCACCACTCCATCCACAACATATAAGGGCTGTGAGGAAGAATTGATAGTCCCCAATCCTCTGATCAACACCCTAGGGCTGGATGATGGGGAACCTGAATTCAGGAAGACATTAACTCCGGCTACTTTACCTTTCAGCCCCTGTAGTGCATTCGCAATTGGAGCCCTTAACAACTCCTCTCCTCCTACCACTCCCACGGATCCGGTAAGATCAGATTTCTTTTGGGTACCATAGCCTACCACTATGACTTCATCTAGACTGTCCTCTGTAGGATCCAGATTGATCTCCAACTCCGTCTGAATTCCTAAAGGATATTCCAGGGACTCCATTCCTATGAAACTAAACACCAATATTGGATCTGGCGTATTGACGGCAATCGAAAATTTGCCATCAATATCTGTGACAGCTCCCTGGGAGGTACCCTTTACGAGGATATTTACGCCAGGAAGGGTTTCTTTGGTGGAATTGTCATAAACAATCCCTGTGTAGATTTTACTCTGAGTCTGGGCAACACCTACTAGTTGTACCAAAAAAAAGAGCATGAGTGTCAGCTGCAGAATTTTGGTCTGCCTCCACGCCTCATGCTTTTCGATAAAACATAAAGATTTTTTCATGGGGTTTGATTTAGGTTTAATGTTCATATGTTTAAACATTTAAACTTAATCCATTTAACCCTTATTAACAAAGAATTATCTAAAATAAAATTTTCAAACGGCGAGAAATATTTGGGACACCAATAGAAATTGAAGAACTCCGTATTGGCCCCAAGCTTCCGGTGAAGCTATGAATATGGAATGCTCTACTTTAATATCCTCCAATAAATATTCACTTGATCAATTGGTGCTCGGCACAGTCCACTCGAAGTTCGGCTTCGGAAAGCTTGGTTTTCATCAAACTACAATAATGAACATCGCCTTCGGATCTGTAGAAACTGCATGTAAAACACATTCGCTGAATGGTAATTATTCCAGATTTATTCAGTTCATGAATCAGTTTCAACAGTCCGCTCAGCATTATTGCTTTTTGTTCCGGGCTGAGTTTTTCAATTGGCCGTTCCATGGAAGAAGCAAAGGACGATGCTTTTTGGGCCACTTTTTCTCCCTCCGGAGTAAGGGAAAGAGAATAGCTTCTTGTGTCAATCGGATCGGTCACCTTTAAAACCAACCCTTTCAAAAGCAAAATCCTGACACTATCACTGATTGTGGCTTTAGTCATATTGAACTCATCCGCCAAATACCCTACTTTACATTTTTCCTGAGAGTGAAAATAGATGAAAATCAAAATCTGACTCTGTATTGGACTTAATGAGTTTTCTTTACTTTCATTCCATAGCAGTACTCTGAAGGCTTCTGAAATCCGCTCTAAAGCCACTACAATTTTGCTATCAATGTTTTGATTCTGTTCGTTCAGACTGAATGATGAATAGTTCATGACATATTTCCTTTGGCTACCTATATGCAAGCATTTTTTCCTGATGAGAAAGACCCATATGTTCTTTGGAACTGGATTATTCCATATTTATCGGTGTCAGCTAGTTTGGCTCCAGCGATTTAAAACAACATCTTTCAATAAAATCACTTTCTTGCCCTCATTTTATAACAAATACTTGGGGATACGCAGTGCGGGCATTAGCAATACTCCCTCTGATAAACCCAATGGAAAATCAACTAAAAGCCTACATCAGTCTTCAGAAAAAGCGTAACTCCATGAAGATAGGAATCCTAACTTTACGGAGTAAAAATGATTAAAAATAAGTTAGGCCCCAATTAAAATTAGGAGTCCTAACTTATATCGCTAAATTTTTTTAGCCTTTCACATCAGCCATAGATGCTCCGAAATTGATGTGCAATGCATTCCCATTGGGAGTCAGCAAAGTAGGAACGGATTTTATACCTGCCTTTTCAGCTTCTACAAATCGATTATGATCTTGGCCAATGTGGACGGTTTCCACCTTGTCTGCCCCAATAAGATTTACAATGTCGTGTTCTGCACTGGTGCAAATGGGACATCCTGCGTGGTAGAAAATTGTTTTTCCCATGTTTTAATAAAGTTAGAGTTGTAATGCGATATTGCCTGAACAAATATAGTAAGGAATCCTTACTAAACAAGTTTCACTCACGATTTCTCTATGGTGGACTTGCTTTTCCAACAATCCTGAAAAGATCCTATGGCATTATCATTGGAATTTTAGAGAAGACTAACCTAAGTTTTAGCCTATGAATTACCTTTTTATACTTCTCTTGACCCTTTTAATAATAATAATTCTGCTCTCTGTGCTGTTTGCAGATTCCAAAACCAGCAATAACATCCATAGAAAAGGGAATATATTAACCATCTGGCATCCCTTGAAAAAAGACGTTATAAATCTGGAAACAGACCTGCAGAGCTGGAACATCCAACGTGTCCGGGTTCTCTGGTGGGGAAAATTATACTCGGTAAACCTGAAATTAAAATCAGGAAAGTGGAAGAAGGTTTTTTCAAGATCTCTTAACGGAAAAATCGAACGATTTACCAGTTATTTGGAAAAATCAGCAAAAGAGAAAAAGACAGATTTTCTTTATTAACATCCACACCTGTTATGGGATATTCAAAGCGCTTCCGTGCAGTTAAGCGGATACGGATAAAATCAATCACAACTAATTCCTTATCCAACCCCAGGTTCATTTTGATGTAAAGAATCCGCGGCATTCATTCTTCCCTGATGGTAATTGTCCACTATTGACAAGTCTCCTGTACTTTCCAAAACAATGAGGTAAACTTCATCTACTGAGGAATAGCCGTTCAGCCGGCATACATTAAACACTTCTTCCTTTGTCAAGCGTTGCTTTTTCATCTCCTCATCCACAAATTCCCCTTTATAAAAAACCACTACAGGCTTATCGGCTATCAAAGAACGGAATCCTTTTATCCGTACCGAAAGAAAAGTAAAGAGGAACTGCATAAATATAAATAATGAGAAAGCCACTATCCCGTCAACTAATGTAATGTTCTTATTGAGTGATATAGAAGCCATACAAGACCCAAGGGCTATTGTCACCACAAAGTCAAATGCATTCATTTTGGAGAGTGTCCTCTTGCCAGAGATCCTGAGCAAGAATACCATAATCAGGTATCCAAACACTGTCAAGACTACCGTACGTACGGTACTTTCCCAACTTTCAAATATAATATTTTCCATAACAATCAGTTCTCAAGAACTACTCCCTGTACCGGATCAAGCCAAGACATTCTCAAACTCTTCTATGCATGCCCTGCAGGAGGCGGCACAGTTTCTAAATTCCCTTGCCTCATACTTCCTGCATTCTGCGGCAAAATCACCGCACACTTCCACGCAGGCCAACATCATTTTGCCTCTGTCCAATCGGGCGGATTCGCATGCATCCAGACATTCAACACAGGCATCTTTGCAACGATGTGCGAGTTTGGAACATTGTTCAAATTCGGGGGCGACTTTTATAAAGACCAATAGTTCATGGATATCATTAATGCATTGCTCAAGAGCTTGAGAACAATTGCTTTTCATGGGAATTAAGCTACACATTGCCATAAGGATTTGTGATCATTAATAACCAAAAAACCAGCCATGTAAGCTATTCGGTATAGGTATTGGTCTTACTCCTAGCTTGATGGGGATTTACACAACAACTAAAAATCAGCTTAACAGCTTTTTACTACTGATGCAGCATTGGGATCAGCTCCGGAAACTTTCTATTTAAATCAACAGTTGGCATAGCCATTCGGTACGAGTGGCGAGAGATATCTTCTCAAACCGTTGAATTCTCTCAACACTTTGACATTTAATGATATGGAATCGACACGATTAAAATCATCATTAAACACACAGGGCTCCACCGACTGACGGATTAATCGTCAAAGATTCTCCCGATCCGCCACAGCGGACGGGACAGGCTATCTGGTCTTAGAAAAACAATTATAATCATTTGAAAAATAGTGCAATCAGTATCTTAAAGAAAAATCCTGTAGGGTAGCTTTGGCTCTACAACTGACAAACCACCTGTAATTTACTTTAAGCTTCAGAGAGCAAGAATCAGTTTATTGGGGCGATGTTGTGAAAGTGCAGAAAAAAGGCATCCTAAGTGCTACTATTAGACCCTATAGGTTTTCTGAAGTTGGGAAATGAAATAACTGTTCACCTCCATCCTGCCCAGCTACTGCAGAAATAATATAAAAGTCTGAGCACAATTCAACTACTTACTTTTAACCTAGCGAATGGAAAAATATATGTTTTCGATGGTGATCATAGGCCTTGCTACTTTTGCATTGCCATGGGTGTCCATATTGGCTAAAAAAGCAGGCATTTCCTATGCTGTCTTTTACTTATTGGCCGGGATTCTGCTGTATAGCTTATTTCCAGACATTCTGCCCATCCCACTTCCTGATGATAACGGTGAGGAAATAGTACATCTGACGGAACTGGTGGTGATTATATCATTGATGGGAGTTGGAATTCGGATAGATCAACCCTTCTCGTTTAAAAAGTGGGCTTCTCCCCTAAGATTGGTTTTCATTGCCATGCTGCTTTGTATCGCATTTGCGGCGGCATTTGGCTATTTTGTACTTGACCTGGATATAGCAACTGCTATTCTTCTGGGTGCTTGTCTCGCCCCTACTGATCCTGTATTAGCATCTGATGTACAAGTAGGGCCACCCAATGAGCAAAATAAATCATCAACTAAATTCGTGCTCACCTCTGAAGCTGGATTAAACGATGGCATGGCTTTCCCTTTCACCTGGCTTGCAGTCACCGTAGGTATAATTGCCAGCGGTGGAGACGCATCTCTTGAAGAATGGTTCTTCTATCATTTTCTTTATCAGATCATCGGGGGGATTGCCATCGGCTATGCTTTTGGCAAGGCAGCTGGGTATCTGGTTTTTAACTTTTTTGGGAAAAATGAAATACTTAAAAATCTAGAAGGTTTTCTGGCTATTTCCCTGACTTTATTGATTTATGGGATAACAGAACTACTTCATGCCTATGGATTCATTGCCGTGTTTGTCTGTGCCATCACCTTCAGACATAGTGAAAAAGAACATGAATATCACAATTCATTGCATTCATTTACGGACCAAATAGAACAAATGTTTATTGCTGTACTTTTATTACTGCTAGGAGGCGCAGTTGCCTTAGGAATTCTGGAGCCACTCAATTGGAAGATGGTAGTTTTTGCTCTCCTCTTTATTTTGCTCATCCGTCCTGTCTTTGCCTACATCAGCTTGACTGGTAGCACTCTCAAACCCCGGCAGAAACTGGTTTCTTCATTTTTTGGAATCCGTGGGATGGGCTCCCTCTTTTACCTTTCATTTGGGCTAAACGAAATAGCCTTTGATTCAGAGGATGAACTTTGGGCGATAGTTACATTTTGTATTGGATGCTCCATCCTGATCCATGGTCTGACTGCCACCACTGCTATTAACTACTTGAAAGAAAAACAGGATGGATGGTAGGAACACCATTAACTGCTAAGCAACATCATAGAAACATCAGCTCAGGCTATATAGCTGATAATCAATTCTATTCTTTCCATAATTTTTTTATATTGGGGCTAAACCAACAGACAACCACTCACTATGAAGGACATAATCCAACCCAGCTTCCAAATTATAAAGGAGCAGGAACTTACCTATTACCTCCAGCATCCGGAACCTATATTTATAATCAATTTATATGGGGTTAAGGGCGGACTTTAGCGTATTTTTTGAGGAGGAAGGATTTCAGGGCAATATAGAAAAGTCCTGTTGCCAGCATTACGCCCAACCCCAAGTAAGGGTCTGGTGTTGATTTGGGATAGATAAAAAGTATGAAGTTGACGCCTAGTTGAAGTAGCGCGTAACAGAGTGCTATATTAACATGAGGAAAGCCTCCTTGATTAGCCAGGATCTGGTAAAGATGTGTTCGGTGTGGTTCGGAAATCTTTTCTCCTTTAAGGATCCGTCCAAAAATAGTGATAGCTGTATCCAGCCCATAAATGAGCAGAAAAAGAATGACGGTCCAAGAGTCTGTATACAAATACCATTGTACCAAGAAGTAAATCATCAGATAGGCAAGGGAGATACTGCCTATATCCCCTGCAAACATCAGGGCTTTTTTGCGAAGATTGAAGATCAGGAAAACACAGATAGCTAGGATCTCATATCGGATCAGAAACTGGTCAAAGATCCCCATGTATGCGTTCACCGCAAGCATGCTTCCCAGAAAGACCAAGCCATACAGTCCAGTGACTCCATTGATACCGTCCATGAAGTTGACCCCATTGATGATGGCCAGGGCAATAAAATACAAGACAGGCAGGGCCCACAAATGAATCTGCACGAAAACATCCAGATCATAGAAAGCCATAGTCAGAGCCAAGAATTGCACGGCAAACCTGATCTTGCTGGATATACTATATATGTCATCCAGCAGGCTGATGGCAGCAACCCAAACCACTCCTAAAACCATCCAGGTATGCTGGAAGTCGAAAGCCATCCACCAAAACAGGATCGCAAAGGGAAAAAGAATCCCTCCTCCCCTCACAGTGGTATGGATATGGGAACTGCGGTGGTTTGGCTTATCTACAATATTGAACCTCAGTGCCAGTCGGTGATAGACTAGGGCAAGGAGAAGCAGCAGTAAAAAAACTATAATTTGAGATAAAATCATTAACTATTTCATGAATATTTAATTACAGTTAAAGCCTAAATACAGGTGGTTTCTATCTTCGTAGGTTCAGCTGTAATCCAAACTTCTAGATTCAATGAAATTGCAAATTTTTGGTGTAAGTTGTATTCATGCTCTGTCATTTCTTCAACTCTAACTCTATAGTATAGATCTCTAGGCACTAACTGTCAAAATGTGATGGTTTTGTGAAAAACAAGAGGAACCTCCACTAAATTCTTTGCAATTTTATCACCTGCATCGCCATTACCGTAGATGTCAGATGACGCAGGTTTCTGGGTGTTTTTAATAGTCACAAGAGCCTGATAAATACTATCTGAAGAATATGGCACATCTATAACATTAAATCCGCGCTCTCTCTGATTTTGTCTTGTACCGATATTTACAACAGGAACACCTAAATAAGCGCATTCCCTAATTCCCACACTACTATTTCCTATTAACCCCTTGCTATTGTAAAGAAGCTTCAAAAAATCAGTTGGCTCCATATTTTTGAAGAAGTGAAATCTTTTAAGATCGTGCTTTTCTCTAAATGCTCTTATCCCTGTACTCGTGCCATCAGCTCCTGCATCTACGTTTGGCCAAAACCAAAAAACGGGTTCATCCAATCTATGAAGAGCTTTTAAAGATTCTTCAATATGTATTCTAGAACTCTCTACCTCGGTAGTTACAGGATGCTGCATAACGACCCAATATCCATTTGAGATATCAGGGTTACCTCCTACCCCACCATATTTTTGTACAGGATCAAAGTCCAGAGTTTCACAATCTTTTACCTCATGAGCCAAGTCAATACTGGGGCATCCTGTGTTGAAAACAAAATCCTTCATTTCCCCCAACTTAATAACCCTATCATAAGCACCTTTAGACGCTACAAAATGATAATCAGATAGCTTGGTAATCGCATGCCTCACCTTTTCATCGATATTCCCTGTCACTTCCCCGCCTTGAATATGAGCCAACGGAATGTTCATATAGCTAGCTGATATAGCAGTAGCCATGGTTTCAAACCTATCTGCCACAGTGACTACTATATCAGGATTCAAATTATCAAACACAGTGGAAAGCTCAAGAATGCCTATCCCTGTAGTTTTGGCTGCAGCGGTTAGGTTTTCGCCTTCCAAAACACTGTAAACCTTTGCTGCGATTTCAAATCCGTCTTTCTCTATATATTTGGTTGCCATACCATATCTGTCCAACAATGCTGATGCGGCAACTACCAATTGTAGTTCAAGTTTAGGATGTGCTTTTATTGCAGATAGAGCTGTCTTAATTCTGGAATATGATGGCCTTGCAGTGATTACTACACAGATTTTTCTTCTCATGATACTTACCTAATATGCTTGGACGTCAAAAAGTCCCATTTTTTTAAATCCACTGTAATTGTCTTGCCAAGGACGGAGTGATAATCATATGCTGGAATCCCTCGATTTCCCGGCTTTTTGGTTTCCAAATCACTTAATACAATTTCATGCCCTTTGGGCAGGTCTTTATTTACCGCTAAACTTTTTCCAAACATGGATTTCAGACCTTCATATTTCTCTGTATCATCTTTTTGCACAGGGCTAAATAAGGACTCTTGTATTTGCCTGATACCAAGGCAGAGTTGTTTGGTCTGGTCAATCGTAATACTGGCCGATGAATCCGGCCCAAACTGTCTTTTATCAAAAACCACATGGAACTCGAAGATCTCTGCACCATGAGCGGCGGCGGCAAGACAGGCAAATATATCGCCGCTGTGATCAGAAAACCCAGTGGGGAGATTAAATCTTTCTTTCAACTCTTTGATGACATTGAGTCCCCATTGGTTCGGAATAGTAGGGTATGCAGTAGTACATTGGAGAACGCTTAGCTTGTTTGTAAATTTCTTCAGAAAACTAATTGTATCTGCCAGTTCATGCATAGAGCTCATCCCAGAACTGAGTATGATTGGTTTTTGGGTTTGGCCGATTATTTCTAAGAGGAGGTGGTTTTTCACTTCTCCTGAGCCTATTTTAAAAAGATCCACATCTATCTTAGCAAGTAACTCTACTGCTGCTATACTAAAAGGTGATGAGATAAATTTCAATTTCTTCTCTTTGCAGTGATCTCTGAGTTCTTGCCATTGGGATGGTGTAAATTCCATTCTCTTCCAATAGTCAAACCTGGATTTGTCTTGCTTAGAGAATTTGATACGAAAAGGTTCAAATTCTGAGCTTTCTGCTTCTGCAATATGGGTTTGGAATTTGATCGCATCCACTCCAGTATCTGCTAGGGCATCTATATAGGCGTGGGCATTACCAAGGCTTCCATCATGAGCCTGTCCGACTTCTGCAATTATCATTTATCGTATTAATATAAAAACTCCTGCTTTTTCGACTGTTTCTCCTGATCGAGTTGTAAATATAGCCTTATAGACATAATTACCGTTTGGAACATCTTTCCCATTCAAAGTACCATCCCATCCTAAGGTTTCAAGAGAATTGGCTTCAAAGATCAATTCGCCCCAAGTGTTAAATATATAGAAGTCCATATCGCTGACTCCTCTAAAGACCGGCTTGAAATAACTATTCTTCTGTCCATCAGGGGTAAAGGCATTCGGGACCATTATCAAATAATCATCAAACACATTGACTACCATCTGATATTGGGATTGACAGCCAATTTGGTCGGTGGTGGTAAGGGTTATGGTATATTGACCTTTTGATTGATATTGATAAGTAGGGTTTTGTTCTGTACTGGAGCCTCCGTCTCCAAAGTCCCAGTTCCAGGCAATGGCATTCCCTACAGACAAATCAGTGAAGTTAACATCATCCAAAATTTGGATTTCTCCAAGTACAATTATATTTCCACCTCCTAAATCTACTGAGTACTCAAAGTCTGCTTCCAATAATTCCTCGGCGATAATCACCCTGATCCTTTGATGGTCATTCCAACAGGAAGTACCTTTCGTACTGCTTGAAACCCGATAGTCTCCGGAAACGGAAACACTGCTCAACTCCCCAAGCTGCATACTAGAACCGGTTGGGCTCAACACGTTATAGTCGTACACGCTAGGATTATACCCTTCTATATATTGTGTCAGATCCACCGACTGTGTCGGGTCACATACTATAGAAGGATTTGAAACTCTTAAATCTGGGATTTGTGACACTCTAATAGATGCCGGAGTGGGTTCTAGTCCACATATTCCCGTTCCTACTGCTGAAACATAATACACATAGGGATCACTTTTACTGGGCAGGCCTACCACTGTCAATTCTCCAGTGGGACTTAATGTGTAAGTTACCCCCCCAGTAGATCCTGATGTGACAGGGGAGTTTCCAGCTGCGTCGAAATACCAAGCAAAAGTCGCATCTGGACTACTGGTGGTCACCTCTGGCTCAAGTACAGCTGTTTCCCCTTCACATATCTGTTCATTATCAACTTCAATTCGAGTAGGCTCCTCGGTAAGTTCAAGAGGACTATCAAATTCGTACGGACATCCTGAACTATCTTTGATAACAAAAGAATAGGTTCCTATGCTTAATCCTGAGATTACAAAATCGTCATTAGCATCGGCAGAAGAGCTGCCAATGCTGCCACCATCTTTAAATGTTTCCACTGAATACCCGCCATATCCTCCAGAAATGGAAAAGCTAATTTCACCATTATCAAGATTACATGAAGCATTCAGTCCTTTGACATCCGATACGGAAATAGGTGCCCTTGGGCCTAATACTTCTACATCACTTAGACTAAATTCACAGCCTGTACCAGACCTAACCTTTAGTGAATATACACCTGCTGGAACATCGAATATATTGGTGGACTGGAACGCCCCCCCATCAAGGCTATACTCATAGGTACCATCTCCCCCAGTAGCATTCACAGTTATACGCCCGCCATCTCCAAAGCACTGCTCCGGAGTGAGATTAACAGTAGCTGAAGGTGCATCCGACACACTTACAGCTGGATCTGCTAAATACCCAAGACAAACTCCATTCCCTGAAGCAGTTACATAATACTTATAAGGTTGTGCTGCGGAGCTCAGTCCTGCGATAGTCAAAGTACCTGCATTATCAATCTGATAAGTCACCCCGCTCGCATCAGGATTTGGACTTGAATTGATAACGTTACTTCCTGCGGCATCAAACGACCAAACAAAATCAGCGTTTGAAACCGCCGGGTCAAGGACTGGTGTAAGCGTAACTAATTCACCTTCACATACGGATTGATCATTCACCAAAATCTGAGTTGGCCCATCAATCAAATTCAGGTTAGGAGTTGAAAGTGTACATCCTTCAGCATCAGTTATTTCAAGGTAATAATCCCCGGTAGTTAGGTCATTTATTATTACCTCATTTTGAGAAAAATTCTCGGTACTCACAAGAGAACCATTTTTATAAATATCAATTGTATACGGCAACCAGCCACCAGTTACATCCAATTCGATTTTTCCGTTGGCAGCTCCGCAACCTGGATCAACCTGCGAATAGTTTGAATAACTCAACGACGCTGGCGGACCTTGTACTTCAAGATCCAAACGCTGCGGACAGCCAGCAGGTGTGATCACTTCTATTGTATAAATTCCAGCCGGAAGATTCATCGCTTCTAGTTCAGCTAAAGTCATATTAGGTCCGGAATTCAAGCTGTAAGTATATTCTGAACTTTCTCCTGAAACGGCAAAAATCTTCCCATTTGTATCCCCAAAACACTGTACTGGACTAGCTTCAAAAACCATAGCTGGCGTATCAAATACGGTAACCTCTACTCGGATTTCCTGCCCGGTGCAGACTACATAGAAATAAAAATCATGATCTCCCACAGGCAGATTTTCTATCTCTAGTACAGGGTTTAGCCAGTCTGAGTCATCCACATTATATGTTATCGATGGATCTTGAGGGTCAGGCCCTGTACTAATCCGCCCAACCTGACCTGGTTCCTTATACCAACGAACTTCTGTAGCAGCAGCAGGTGGCAGAGCAGGGTCTGGTGCCAAATGAATAGGTTGAATACTGATAGGGGAACCAAAACATGCGTCAATAGGTGGAACTACTTGATAGACAGGATCGGATGCTACCCCAATAGAAAAACTAAAAACTTCTTCACAACCTCCGCTATCCCTTATTACTAAATAATACTTGCCAGGCTCCAAATCCTCAATTCCCGAAATAGTACCTTGAGGCATGATAGTTCCCGAAACTGGATCATCTTTTCTCCATTCGAAAGTATAATTTTCCCAGCCTCCTGTCACTTCGACATTTCGGATAGCCCCATTTGCAAGGTCACAACTTGTCCTGATTATATCTTGAGTATTGATCGCTATTGGTGTGTCTGGTCCTTCTACAGCTATTTCAGTATGGAACATACAACCATCAAGACCGCTAGTGTCACGAACTTGCAACTGGTACGACTTTGCCGCTAAGTTCTCAAAAATTGGATCTGGTTGCCAAGTCCCCCCATCTAGGCGATATTCCCAGGTTCCATTACCTCCAGAAGGATTACTTACTTCAATCCTACCATCTGCCTCACCGTAGCAGGTAATAGCAGTCGCGATGACATCAGCTTCTACAGGAGCATTAACAGTAACATTCGCCTCGGTGACTTTAGTACATATCCCCGGGCCAGAAATCCTCAGATAATAAGTAAAGGAACCAGGCTCCAAACCTTCGATAGTCAGCGTAGAGTTTGTTCCAATCTGGTAAATTATCCCTTCAGAATCTGGAGAATTACTAGAAATAATTTCCTGCGTAGCATTAGCATCAAAATACCATCTCAATATAGGGCTAGCTCCTAATGGCACAGTTAATTGAGGTATCAAAGTTGCAATACCTCCTTGGCAGATTTCATCCTGCATAGGATCAGAGACTACATCAAGCCCTTCATTGTTAGTGAGGTCAAAGAGATTTGGTGCAGATACATTGCAGGAGTTAACATCCACTACATCAACACTATAAGATCCAGGTTCCAATCCCTGTATGGTATATCGATTGCCATTTACCTGATAATTAAAATCATTTAGCGGGGATGAATTTACATTCAGCAAATAACCTGGAGTACCTCCAGTTATTTCAAAAACTACCTCCCCATTGAAATCACCACAGGTAGGGTCAGTAAATTCGACAGCAATGATCTGAAGTGGGTCGGGCTCCAACACTTCCACTTCCACAATGGTCACACAACCTATGGCATCCTGGATTTCAATTGGATATAACCCTGCTGTCAGTCCGTTGAAACTTCCATTGGTGTTTTGTTCACCAGTATTCAAAGTATAGGTATATGTAGGATCTCCACCCGACACCAACTTAATCACCCCATCGTTGTTACCAAAGCAGGTCGCTGGAATTGCTTCGAAAACCACTTCAGGTAAAGGGTTGACCACTACCTCTACAGGTACCGGTGTAAGATCACAAGCATTTAATATTTCAGGTTTCAGGTAAAAGGTGTATGTCCCAGCATTGGTGAAGTTTGACACCGTAAGTTCTCCATTACTACTATTCACCGTAAAGTCTAATTCAAGTGCTGCATCATTGCCATCTACTATTTCGTCAGTAGCAGTTGAATCCTTGTACCAGCGATAGACCGGAGCGGCATCCGGCGCACCAGGGTTTAATACCTCTGGTAGGATAACAGCTGTTTCATTCAAACATACGGCGGCATCGGTTAAGCCATATTCTGGGAGAATCTGAGCAGTGAGTGTGAAATCTTCAGTTGATTCACATCCACTTGCATCTATTACGCGCACGGTATAGCTTCCTGCTGCCAAGCCAGTAACTCCTATCAGTGTTTCTCCTGTTGGTTCCACATTGGTACTTGAGGAATAGCTACCCAAAGGCTGCCCATTGATTTCCACTTGGTAAGTTCCATCCACTGCTGGAGTGCCCCCATCAACGGTAAATTCAATGGTACCATTGTCCACATCACAGTTTGGATCAGTGATTGTCCCTAGGTTAACCAATAATTCAACAGGTTCAGATACCTCTATTGTAAATTCATTCCTACAACCAGTGACATCATTCACCACCTGTACTACATAATTACCCGCAGGCAATCCCTCAAAACGGTTGCTGCTTGTATTAAATGAAGTGGCTCCACTTTGGAGAGTATAGCTGAAGTCACCGTTTCCACCAGACACCAATTCTATTGCTCCATCCGAACCCATAAAACATGATGTAGGTACAGGTTCAAATACTGGCCCAGGCAATGGGTTCACTACTACCTCTACAGGTACAGGTGTAAAGTCACAAGCATTTAATATTTCAGGTTTCAGGTAAAAGGTGTATGTCCCAGCATTGGTGAAGTTTGACACCGTAAGTTCTCCATTACTACTATTCACCGTAAAGTCTAATTCAAGTGCTGCATCATTGCCATCTACTATTTCGTCAGTAGCAGTTGAATCCTTGTACCAGCGATAGACCGGAGCGGCATCCGGCGCACCAGGGTTTAATACCTCTGGTAGGATAACAGCTGTTTCATTCAAACATACGGCGGCATCGGTTAAGCCATATTCTGGGAGAATCTGAGCAGTGAGTGTGAAATCTTCAGTTGATTCACATCCACTTGCATCTATTACGCGCACGGTATAGCTTCCTGCTGCCAAGCCAGTAACTCCTATCAGTGTTTCTCCTGTTGGTTCCACATTGGTACTTGAGGAATAGCTACCCAAAGGCTGCCCATTGATTTCCACTTGGTAAGTTCCATCCACTGCTGGAGTGCCCCCATCAACGGTAAATTCAATGGTACCATTGTCCACATCACAGTTTGGATCAGTGATTGTCCCTAGGTTAACCAATAATTCAACAGGTTCAATCAAAGTCACCGGATCTGCTTCAATCTGGCACCGTGTATTTTTATTTTGAATGAAAATCTGATAGTTTCCTGCTGGAAGGTTCTGAAATAATCCGTGATTATCCGCGAAAGAGATATTGACTCCATTATCACCTATCAGTTCAAATAGAAAATCTGAGGCGTTCCCCGATGCTAGATTTACTTGGATAGACCCGTCAGTTTCTCCGAAACAGCTAATATTGGCTATGTCTGGAGCTATTGGATCCGGAAGTGGGAAAATCTCGAAATCAACAGAAATCCTAGGGAGGTTACATGCGTCTGGGCCAGACATCTCCAGCCAGAGTGTATAAATACCTGCCTCCAAATCAGTAATTGAAAGAGCTCCTGTGCTATTATCCACAGAATAACTCATTCCCAATGGCCCTGATCCATCAGTGATGGCTGACCCGCCAGTTTCAGATTCATACCAGTTAAATACGGGAACGGCAGTGGCCTGTATTTCAAAAAAGTCATAGTTTACTGAAAAGTCTAAGGAGCTTACATCCAAGCAGACATCTGCAGGCTCAACTATGGTAAAAACTGGGGTTTGGATTTCATCTAGAACAAACGGCACAGTTGCGGTACAGTTATGATCATCTGTGACCGTAACGGTATAGTTTATACCAGGAGCCAAACCGCTATACGTAAAAGTATCATCAGTGCTATTATATACAACTCCTCCAGCTGTACCTCCAGCTATACTGAGATTTGTGACACTAAGCGTACCATTTCCACCTGCTATTTCTAAGGTAAAGGTTCCGTTGTCTAAATCACATGAAGTCGGTGTTTGGCCTATAGCTGCAATAGTCAACTCCTCATCAGGACCATCTACAGCAGCTGGTACTGACTCAATACAGTTTGGGTTATTGCTCTCAATTTCAATAAAATAATCTCCAGGCAAAAGTCCAGTGAAAGTAGCTATAGTTGGATTTATTTGCGTTTCGAGCTCATTATTTTGATCGTCAAAAAGCATAAAGGTCTTGTCCCCGTTACCACCTAAAGCTTCGATCTGGATCTGGCCGACTGCATCTCTACACCAGTCCGGTGTAATTTGCGGTGAGATATCAAGTGCGGGGTATACGGTTATAGTTGCCTCTGTAATCACATCACCTATAAATGGACAAAAATTCCCTGAATCCCCTGGCTCGCCTGAATTGTCACTGAATGTAGTCTCTACGTAAAGAGTATAATCTTTTGAATTCAATCCATCAGCTTCAAGACCCTCAATGGTAATAGTTCCATCTGCTGTAATTTGCACATTAACATTTGAGCCGTCTATGGTAGCAGTGCCGTTAACCGGAAGCGGGCCACCACTCCGATCTGGACTGGAATACCAGCTAAAAGGTACTAGTAGATTGTTTGGATTATATGATGGATCTAAAAAAGGCGTGATTTCTGCAGGTGTTCCTTCGCAAATCTCTGTATCAAAAGGTTCGAGTTCTACCGGAGTGCCATTTTCCAAATCGATGATAATTTCGTCTAAGAGATTCGGACAATTTCCTCCCAAACCATCATTCAAAGGATTAAATACCTCCAATCGATAGCCTCCTAAATTTACCCCAGTTAAAGTCAATTCAGCTTCATCGTTGACAATATTGGGAATTGGAGCCTCAGTAGTGATAGGATTTCCATCCCAGATCCATCTGTAAGTGGCACCATCCAACAAATTACCGACTCTAACCCAGATTTCTCCATCATCCTGCCCGTCGCAAGTAGGGTTGACAACTACCTCTTCGAGGATTTCGGGTATAGGGTTAATAATTACCCGAATAACGGCAGGTTCAGAAATCAGACCATAGTTATCTTGAGCTGTGTAAAGTACTTCAGCAGTGCCTATTGCATCTGGCTCAGGAGTGAAAGTTACTTTTACATCATTTATCGAACCGATCAAATTGCCATTGGAGTCAAACTCCAAATCACCCAATGGCTCCAAAACAAAAACTCCCAATCCAGGCACGATATGCTGCAGGTTAGTTGTGCTACATTCCTTGCAAATATCAGCCGGTCCACAATCCAAATGGTTGACATTTGCGGTAGTCTCTTCCCAGGGAGGATTTGAAGTTCCTAAAAGAGCAGGATCATACAACTGAACACATTGAATAAACGCATTTGCGCCCGTCTTTAGATTGATGTCATCAATGGTGATTTCGATTCCTTGGTTGACACAAGTACGTTTTTCGTTTTCGCTGACTTCAGGCCTTAAGGCCTCGTCAATGGTCGATACGTCAACTGCAAGATTTCTGATCAGGTGATGGTTAGTGTTCCAACCTGTCGAAGCTGCAAAACCCAATTTAATGCTATTTGGAGCATTGAAATTATAGTTTACAGGACCATTAAAAATATCAACAATCTGATTTCCAACTTTCATTGTGACGGAAACCTGATAAAACCCTCCTATAGGTACTAATTCTATAAACACCTTTCGGTAATTGGCATCACCACAATTAAACAAATCGGGGATAACATTACTTGGGACATCTATTCTAAATGGGAATGGAGTATAAGTAGGAAAATTAACCTGACGGTAATCAATCAATCCATAAGGAACATTTGGCCCACTAGCATTATGAGGTCCCCTTATGGAGACTGTGTGAGGATAGGTCCCGTTGCCTGTCAGGAGATTGTTTCCTAATCCATGAGGAGAGTCTATAAATTCACTTTGTGCATGTGCTGCAGAATCTTTTTCAAATTCTCGCACAAAATTCCCCCATTCATCAAAGGCGATTCCGATATAAGCACCTTTTAATCCATCACTTCTGGATAAAACATTAGCCGGCCATTCTCTTGGTGCATATCCCAATGACCCGCCAAACCCACCAATGGCAAATTGATTAGGACCGGGATCAGGACCGAGATTACCATCAAACATGAAAAAACTAAATCCATCCGCTCCAGGATTAGAGCCTCCGTAGCTCACATATTCAAAAGAAGCTTTTATCCCATACTCGGATGAAAAAGGAATATCAATATATACATAGCCTGACTCAGAAGTGTCATTAGCAGTCAACTCCAAATAGCCATTTCCTACGGAAGCAGCGCCTCCTATGATCGTTTCTGCCCTCAAAGCTGCTGCAGTCCCAGTAAAAGGCTCACAATATGGAAAGCCCTCCCGAGGAACCGAGACCTGTCCATGTATCCAGCCAGGAACCAATCCAATAACAAATATGAAAACTATTACTAAAGCTTTATTCAAAATCGAAATGGGCTAGGGTGTAAGCTGTATTGACTTCTAAAGCATAGGGACAAATCCCAAGCCAAACCACCTATTTGGTACAGAAACAAATATACAATCACTAGAATTCTTTAAAACCAATGAAGGTAATATTTCACTGAATTATAATTCAGCTAGCACTATCCTTCGATGAGGCCCATCATTTTTAAAATGTACTGGGTCTGAGCCTCAGGAGTACAATACTTTTCAAAATAGGTACGAGCTCCCTCACTGATGGTCCGATGATAATCTGGATTTGAAAAAACTGTCTCTATGGCCTCTTTGAAATCAGCCGTCTTTTGTACGTAGTGAACCTCCACTCCATGTCGCAAAGCTACCGGAAACTCAATGGCCTCAGGAAAACTGATGACAAATGTGCCAGAGGTCAAATATTCTGCATAGCGCCAACTCACCGCACCCAAAACCGCTGGATTATTCAATGCCAAAAGTGTCCGGGAACTTAGCTCTGAAAACACCTTCGGCTTATAGATTTTTTTACAAAGAAAATTTTCAAACCCCATACTGTCTCCATCTCCCCGCTTTACAAATCCACCTTCAAATTCGATCCTTTCGTCAGATCGGCAAGCTTGCATAAAATCAGCCCGTATTTGATTGGTTTCCTGCTCTTTCTTCCAAAGATTCGCTGAGAAAAACACGTAATTGTGAAAGTGATAAGGCTTTTCTGCTGCGGTGTAGGTCGGTCGTTTTCTCAGTATATGCAACTGATGCACTAGCTTTTTCAATGGAATTCTCTTGGGAAGATTCCATCCAAAGGTCTTCAGATATAGCCCCACAACATTGATTGGGTAATGAGGAAATAGAGGTCTTATTTTTTCCTGATTATAAGAAGAATGTGTCTTGAGTTTGTTCGTGACAAAATAATCTGACACATAATCATATAAATCCGGTTTTACTCCATGAGGATCGTTATTGTCGATAACCCCAATTTTTTCTTTGTACTGAAAAACTAAAAATGGTCTATTATTAAATCTTTCGAATCTTGCATCAAAGCGATATTTCAACTTAAACTTCCTGGAAAACCCATACAGGTAATACGATGCGTAATAATTTGGTATATTGAGTATTTCTAAAGTCTCCAATTGCTTTTGGAATGTTTTGTATAAATAAATCACACGAAGATATTAAAAAAACCCATCTTAAATTTTTTGAAGATTAAATCTTCCCATTGGCTACAATGTTGAAAAACCTAAATCTATTTCTCCTTAGTTGACCAGCATATTCCACTCATTCCAGAGGTTGAGCAGGTTGTATTTCAAAAAGAACTTCCAATTGAACACAGGATCTCCAAAGGCCATATTTCCATCATAGGCCACCACATATTTCCCTTCGATAAATTGAACATCCAAATGATGCATCCCATGGGAAAATTCCTCAATGTCTTTCCTCGGACCAAGAAAAAACGGATATGCTTTTTCAAGTTTAATACTTGGCTCTAAGCTGATTTGGTACAAAGAAAGCCCTGTCCCATATCCTCTCGAGGAATTTTGAACGGGTAGGTACCACTCTCCCTCCCATTGAAATATTCTCCCTGCTGCTCTGGATTCGGAGCCTACCAATAAATTTTTGGCCACTAATTCGTAGGGACCTCTCAAATCTTTTGCTTTCCAACAGTGGAGCTTTGCATCATAAGAGCCAAAGATGTAAAACTCATCTTCCGCTCGTATCAGCAGTGTGGGATCTTGCATGGTCTCATCGATCAAAACTGTATCCCTACTCCACTTTGTAGGGAAAGAATCAGCCTTGTAAAGCAGCACCTCTCCAGCCCCCTGGGTCTCAGGCAGCATGTAGTATTTTGCCTGATAAGCAAATACTTGTGGATAGGACAAATGAAACTTTTCATCCAGCACCAAGTCTCTATAAATAAATGGTTGCTCCAAATCTTGAGTGAAAAAATAAGTGATATCACCGTGATCCTTAAAGGCATGCTCAACAAACAGATGATATCCTACAGAATCCTTGATGAAAAAGGGATCTGCTACAAAATCGGCATTCACAGGAGACTTGCTATTTACAGAGTCCAGAATGTAATCACCAATAGCCTCTTGCAAATCCTCCAATGCACCTACCTTACCTATACCTACGCTCCATGGACCAGTCATATCCATATACCCTGATATACGATTGTCCCATGTCAAGAACCCAAGTACAACCAATACTATGAATAGGGCCAAAATGTAAATTTTTCTCATTTAAGTAGCTTTAGCATTTTTAAAAAAAATCAATCTTCTTATCTGGATTACAGATGAACAATTACTCCTACGGGTCGCAAAAATATAATTCATGGATAAAAAAACTTTTGTGAAGCAGAGTATCTTCCAAATTCTCCTTGAGGGCAAATCCCAGTATCCTTATCCATCCCATCAACTACCAATTCACAATTCACTCAAATTGGAATAAGCCCGATTATTAACTCCAAACGCCCAATCCTCTAAGCTCAGCTAGGTATTCCTTGAGCTCTTGCGGGATTTCTCCAGAATCTTTGACAGATACATCTGGATTAAATTCATTTTCAAAACCCGTACAATTAATCAATGTGTACCCCGGACTCTCCCCTTTGCCCGAGCTCTGTCGATAGAAACCCTTATGTTCTGTATCCTTCGCCCAAAGTCCTATTTCTTTATGGTTATAGCTGAGATGTCCCAATCCAGCGGTGTACAATATCTGATCTCCTCCAAATTTACTATCCTCTGTAAGGGCTATTTGGCTATTCCCTTTATACATAAAATACGCCTTGTACTCTTTCCCATCAAGCAGATACTCAGAGCAGGATTTTTTTACCAAAATTTCAAAAATCTCTCCATCTGGAAGCGGCTTATCTAGCTTGCAATTGGAAAAAATATACTGGCTCTCCTCTTTTCTGTTAAAGTCCTGATATCCTCCAGGCATGGAAGGGTACTCTCCTCTTTCTTTCATGACAATCTTATAATCCTCACCTTGGATTTCAAGGATATCTCCTGGCTGTAGTTCTACGGGTTGTCCATTATCTGGGACAGAAACTTCATGGACAGATTTGTTTTGAATTTGACACCAATTGACAAAGGTACGGATGGTATCGTGACCATTTTTCTGAACCCAGTATTTTTGCCCTACTCTTGGAATATCAAACATCATCACCTGGGATCCATTCATGGTCTGGGTAAAAAGGTCTGATATCTGCCATCTCTCAATCCCCCCGAAGAGAGGGTCGTGAATATTCTTGAAATATTGCGCAGAAGGCAATAAAAAAACAAATCTATCAATATGAATCATATTGAGTCGATTGTTCCATCCTCGAGCATAAAACTGATTGTTGAAATAAAAAAAACTGGAATCTGTGGTTTCCGCCACATATTGGGGGTAGGCAGGATGATCAGGTAATTCTTTGCGTTCTTTTGTAAACTTGATTTTGCTAAGAAAATAAGTGCTCTGAAAATCCTTTTTGTCTTCAAAATCTAACTGGACGTTATCCAAAACCAACCAAAGCTTGCCGCCATCCGGCACTTTAAAATCAGTGAAAGACCCTCCTCTATTTTTGAAATTTTTCAAATAGAACAAATTATCGGAATCATAGATATATCCTATCCCGAATCCAAATGAATTACATAGGGGGTTTCTTTGATTTAAAGTTGCGTCACAATTAATGACTGCCACTCGAAGTTTCTGACTGGCTTTTCTGGTATTGGCAAATAATCTAGGGAAATAAGACTCCGTACACTTGATGATTCGGCAAGGAGGAAGAAAATTAACATTGATTGAAGCGAAATTTACAGTCCTATCACCAAAATCAAATAACACTGGATCAAACTGATATTGGTGCTCAGAAGTGTACCTGAAGTAATCTTCTATCCCAAACATCAGGCTGCTTCCATTAGGAGCACCAATCAAATAGGTATCCTTATAGAGTTGAGTAGTAACCAAATCCTTAACTACTATTACTCCTTCAGGTAAGTTTATCCTCCCACCTGTTTTCAGTTTTTTGTAGAAAACCTTAGAATTGTCTTTAAAGATATAGCCAAATGGCGACCTGGAATTAAAATGAAAATCCGTGACAATCTCTGTAGAAGATAACACTTGGGTAACCTTGGCATATCTACTACCGCGAATACCTGGAAAATACCTATCCTTATCGGGTACACTTGGATTATTATGAGCAAATAGGCCACAAAACTCCATTCCAAAGTCTGAGTCTGAAAATACCGGAACTGCAGATTTCACTATATTGCCTTCGAAGGTTAATTGGTTTAAGTACTTAAAGTATGGACTCAATTCATCGTCGGGTTCATATTTAGTCTGTACCTCTGAGCCTTCTTCTAGACTTAAGGTCATCAGACCTGTCCTCATGACTGCTTTTTCTGCCAGTTCCTTTGGAAGGTCTTCATAATCTCCTTCCAACTGAATTAATCCATTAAATTTGAACTGGATTTTCATTTTAAAAATTTGTTTAGTTATAATTGACGATGATTAGATTAGAACTTCGCCAAAAAGAATTGATTTTAGACTGATTAGACTCTATGCCCTAAATTAAGATTTTTCAATAGAAATCTAAAAGAATACGAATAGATTCACGCATTTCAACAACACTCCAAATCACGATTAATCCTCATAATTTTTGAAAATGATCCCCAAGAAAATTCATTTTTGCTGGTATGGAAACCAAACCTATCCCGAACTGCTTGCCAAATGCATAGAGACTTGGAGTCAAAAACTGAGTGGATATGAAATCATCCGCTGGGACGAGTCCAATACTCAATTTGACAACCCTTGGCTCGAGAAAGCTTTGGCACAAAAGAAATACGCGTTTGTGGCAGATTATGTGAGATTTAGAGCCTTGTACCAGTTTGGAGGAATATATCTAGACACTGACATGCTCGTGCTGCAGCCCTTGGATCATCTGTTGCACCATTCCTGTTTTATGGGTTATGAAGATCATGTTCATATCAATACAGCTATTTTAGGTTGTCAGCCTGGACATCCACTGATCAGAAAAATCTTGGACAGGTACACCGATTATTTTCAGGACAGAGATTTCAAAGTAATAACATCGGTGGTCACTCCTATCATCAAGGAATATACTAACGGGCTCGATTCTACTAAAATAAATGCTTCCGAAAACCTTACCGTTTATCCTCCTGAATATTTCTATCCTGTCCCTTATCAAGAAGAATATCCTCTGGAAAATTTAGATAAATACAAGACTACCAATACCTATACGGCACATTTGTGGTACAAATCCTGGTATGATGAATTCAGCTACTTTTCCATACAAGAATTTCGAAAGGGGTTTTCAATTCTATTCAAAAAACTAAAGTCAAATCCATTTCGACCACCTGGTTATTACAAATTTCTGATATATAGTCTATTTTCTAATTACAAAAAGTACCTAACCCGTTCAAAGTAGGAACTAATGAACCTTAAAGAAACATCCTTGCCTGCTTTACCTTCCTATTACTCTAAGCGGTCTTTGCCACAAAACTTCAAAAAAGATGATAGAGAACTATTTGAGAAGGAATTTGAGAGATACATCCAAGCGAGCAAAGCCCATGTCTTGGAGGCAGCCGTGATTGTGGACGAGACTATTTGGGACTGGAAGACATTTTCATTTCTTGATCAACTCAGCCACCCAAGCCCGCTGAGCAAAAAAGCGAAAATTAAAAGATTCCCATCCCTGCTGAAGCCAAGTCGCTTCGTGGAAAAAGCCATCTGGATGACAGATACCTGGGCTCACAATTATTTTCATTGGATGACAGAATCTATCCCCAGACTCATAGCACTGGAAGGTGACTATAAAGATCATAAGGTGGTTTTGCCAAAAAGATTGGAAAACTTCAACTATGTTAGCGATTCTTTGAACTTATTGGGATATGACCACCTATTTTTCTCTAAGGACCAAAAGTTGACCATCGCAAGTTTGGTTTCTTTTGACCGAACCGCTCCTAGCTTCAACTATCACCAGCAAGTGATAAAATCGATCCGCAATCGTATGAAAGTAGAGAAGAGCAAAGTGTCTGACCGCAAAATCTATGTCTCGAGAAGAAAAGCAGGAAAACGGAAAATTGTCAACGAGGAAGAACTCATCCTGCAACTCATGCGATCCGGATACGAAATCCATCAGTTCGAGGACTATTCCCTAGCCGAACAAATCCAGCTAATGAATGGAACCAGTAACTTCATCAGTATGCACGGAGCGGGTCTGACCAATATGCTATTTATGGAAAAAGGGGCTAAAGTGCTTGAGTTTAGATTTAGGGGAGATACGACAAACAACTGCTTTTATACCCTAGCATCCGAATTAGGCCATTTATATTATTATTCCCAAAATGATTTTCAAACACCTAATATTCATTTAAATTCAAATATGATCTTGGATATAGAAGACACACTACAGGCAATAGCTGATATGGAATCTTTAACCAAAGAAGGATAAAGTAATAAAGTAAATTGTCAACGTCAAAAAGCTTTACGATTATACTTCTTCTTCAATTTTCTAAAAAACGGGCTGAAATTATTTAGAAAGTAAAACAATAGTGAATCTGGAAGAAAGAGAAACGAAAATTTCATTTTTAAAGACAGCGGAGAATCTAAGGACACTATTTCTTTGATTGTCAAAAAGGGTTTTGAAAATTCCCCAGTCAACTTAGTTTTTTCATATTCTGAAACAAGAGTTGAATTTTTTAACCTCCAAATAAGAGAATAATTCAAATTATAAACATATTGAAGGTAGGACAAATAATAGGGATGACCTAATAATTTAACTCGCAAATCTCGAAGGTATTGAATAGAAATACTATAACTTATAAAATTCTTAAGAACCATTTTATTCGAAAGTGAATCAGTCCTATAAAAATACTTATATGTAATATCAGCAATAGATACAACTTTCTTGGCATGAATAAACATTTGTAATGAAATGATTTCATCCTCCTGATTTGTCGGAATACACCTAATGTCATTTGAAACAATCAATTCCCTTCTATACAGCTTATTCCAAGTCATGGGATAAAATCTTCCCATAAAAAACAAATCTGCCGGCTTATCAGATATCAAATCTCTCATAAACCAATCTCCATCTTTACCCTCATTAAGAGTATCTACAAATTCAATAGAACCAATAACTATGTCAGAATCATAATGTAGGGCTCTATTATATAATTTTTCAATGGAATCCACAAACAATTCATCATCGCCATCCAAAAAAAACAAATATTCCCCTTCAAAAATTCTAAATGCTAAATCCCTAACAGCACCTATCCCTTTATTAACTTTGTTCTGAATAAGCTTTACATCTTTTCGACGTGGAGATTTTTCTACAACCCCCTTAATCTTTGCAATCGTATTATCTGTACTTACATCATCAATCAACAAATATTCAATGCTCTCAAATGTTTGATTCAAAGCGGAATTCAAACACCTTTCTATAAACGACTCCGTATTGTATACTGAAATAATAATCGTAACTTTATAACTCATAATTATAAATATTTACTAATTAAAACAACTATATGTAACAATCAATGTTTCAAAGGTGATCATAAAAACTTAAACAGTTTTTATTGAAAAACCACTATAAATTTTACGGGTAAACTGAATTTTTGGTTTCTGAACCTCTTAGATCGTTTCGAAACTGCCATTTCCATTACATTCAGTAATTCTCATATAAAACAAAGTAGTGACACCTCCTATAGAAGGGATCAGAAGAGCCTCTAAATCCCAATTGTTCTTGAAAAGAAATTGATGGAAAACTTGACCTGTGTGAAGCGAAAGGAGTTTAAAGTGAAGAACCATGAAATGAATAAATTTGCATAAAATTAATTTTTTAAAAGCATAACAATCCAACTTTCAATGATCAAGATAATTCGTTGAATCAAATATATGATGACATATGCCCTCAAGTGGAGCATGTGATGCTAAAAATTGATTCGGAGGGGGATGAAAAACCGATCTTAAATGATGCTTAAAAAGCACTTAAAAAAACACAGGTAGTTAAATTGGAACTTTCCTTCGAACCCTTATATAAAAGTGAACCAAGATTTTTGGAGATAATCAGCCTTATGGAAAGTTATGAGTTTGAAATCTTTTCCAATCCTGATACCTGCAAAATGCTTAAAATAGATTATATTTCCAGTAGGACTAAAAATTGAAAGTAATTTATTTGTTGAAATGGAAATCTTGGTAGCCTACCTATTAACAACATTAGCTAACCGGTTTTCTCCAAGCAGCTACTAAATACCGCCCCTCTTTGGATCCACTGGAAATCAATTCTTTCTCTTTGGTAGCAAACTCTTCGTCCAATTCAAATCCAAGCCTTCCATAAAACCCATAAGACCTATGAGCAACCAAACTTAGTTCATCCAATGAATTTACCATTTCACTCAAACGGATTCCCTTTTTCTTCGAAAACGGTAATCCCTCCACATGAATATCTGTAATACTCCAGATTTCTTTGGCAGTCATCCTTTTTTTGATCACGCCTTCCTTTAATAGATAGTTATTGACCAAATCAATGTGATTATACTTACCGCGCATTCTGTTGAGACGGTGAAATACAGATTTATAAAATTCAGAGCTGTTTAGCCATTGATACAAGCTAGTTACCTTGTCTGTAGCTGCTATCTCTTTTCTTCTAGCCACTAAATTTGGGTTCATTAATTGGTCTCCATTTGGGTCATGTATATGCATAAACACGCCTCCAAGATTTAGTCTTTTTTGTATATCTGAAGCAAACTGCGAAAGATCAGGAATGTGGTGAAGCACTGATGAGGTCAAAATAATGTCAGCTTTCTCATCCAAAGAATCTAGCATCGATATTCTACTTTCAGTATTTATACCCCAATTTTTGCTCCTGGCAACTGCCTTTTCAATCATTTTTGAAGAAATATCAACCAAGACTATTTTCTTTATTTTTTTACCTAATTCGGTAGCGAGTAGCAATTCCGTACCTAGTCCTGTACCACAACCTACATCCAGTAACTTAAGCTCTGAATGCTTCTCAAAATACTTAGAAAAATCACCTGTTATCAACTTAAACTGAAGAAGCAAAACCTCCCACATATCCTTATGGATTTGATCATAATCTTCGGCTTCAATATCATGAAAAACTACGTTTACCCGATGGTGAAACTCTTCGGGAGATAGATTTGAGCCAGTTTTCCGAATTATCGGCAATAAATTATCTAATGCCATGTGTGATTTAACAAGATTACGTGAAGTTTCTCTAAGGCAAAAACTGCTGAATTGACTATTCTAATCAATTTGATCAATTAGGCTTTTCCACTTATATTTGACCTTTTCCCATGCACATGATTCTGCCTTCTGTCTGCCATTTTCTGATAGAATTATTTGTTTCTGAGGATCGCTCCATATTTTCAATATTTCATCGCCCATCTGATCAATTTGATCCAAATCCACTAGAATACCATTTATTCCATTTTCAATAATATACGGGATACCTCCAACTGCAGTACTGACCACGGGAATTCCTAATGCCATCATTTCCAGCACACTAACTGGCATATTATCTACTGATGTGGTATTGATGAAGATATCACTATTGATAGCGAGTGGCACCCATTGCTCCTTTGGTAATTTACCTGGAAAATGCACGCATTGTTCCAAACCGTATTCTTTAACCAGCTCCTGACACCTTTCCAAGGAACTATCTTTTTTAGGCCCTACCATAAAAAGTTCCACATCTATTATACATTTTGATTTAAGATAATTTACCAGCTTGATTGCATTTTCTGGACGATAAATCTCGGCAAATGCCCGTAGCCAAAACAAAACAAGTTTACTGTTTTTAGTAGGTGCAGTATAAGGGTAACTCTCGATTTCAAGCAAATTTGGAATAACTTTAATCTCATGACTTGAAATAGTTTGCCTCTGTAATTCTGTTTTCAAGTATGGTGAAGGAGACACGATACTGTATGCTGACTTTAAATATCCACTCATCAGTTTAGGGCTCTTTCTGAGCCTATCCGGGAGCCTACCTCCATGCAAAATTGGTATGTACGGAATTTTGAAAAACCTGCACAAGTATGCTGAAGTCCATGCAAAATGAAAAGCCAGAGTAGAATAAGTATCTATTAATACCACCTTGGTCTCTGCCCTGTTCTTCAGGATAGAATACCACATATGTAGGAGTCTTGGTAAAAAAGCGACACGGTTTGAGGCTTTTCTAACTTCATACATATCCCCAAGTTTAGTTCCTAGGGTATCAACCGAAGTAGGGTTTAATCCTCTGGCCATTAGTTGGTTTCCCAGGTATAAGATTTTCTTTCTACTCAATATTATATAGACTTAAATCCTTTGGAAGCCAGACAGTTAAATCGGAAGTTTTATCCATTCATTTGGAATTCGATCCTCTTGGGGTAATGAATCTTTCACAAACCAAGGGGTGGGGGCTATCACTATTTTATCGAGATAATTCCCTATCCATGCTGCCCACCAGCTGAAAGAGCTGTTTGCCACAATGAAATGTTTGCAGACTGACATTAAACGAAAATCTTCGTAATCACTTTTACCTAAATTATGTGTAATGAAGGTATGCGGATAATCTATTTTCAAACGGTCTCTTACCCAAACTGGATCATCAGTAAAGATAAAAAACTGTGGCGATTGAACCCTCTCTGCAATTAACGCAATGGCATTTTGATAATAATCTAGCGAACAAGTTCCAAAATTTTTCAAAAAGTACTCCTCACTTACATAATCCCCCCTTCTAATGTGAATAGCAATGGATTCACACTTTGGGATCAATTCATTTAATGATTGATTTTCTCTGTCCCGAGGTACTTCTTTTAATTTGAACTCCTCTACTAACTCACATTTGATCTTCTCAAAATACTTGAAGGATTGCCAATAGCCAAGAAGTAAAACATTCCCTATTGCATCTTGGAGCAGCTCTGGATGATAGCCCGTTTCTGGGTCATGCACCAATGTAAGAAGCTTATTGGATTTGAGCCGTTTTCTTAGCCATTTCCCTATATTGAACTTTTGGATAAATAGCATCCGTACCAAGAGGGTGTTTAGTTTACCAGTATAGGGACTTTGAATGTTAAATAATCCTAGATGATTATGCCTCCTAGAATCATTTGGGGAATCCATTCTGGCCAATACTTCAAACTGAAACCCATACTTTTTTGCCAAAGCTTTGCAAGAGGCGTACTGGTAAAACTGATTTCCTAAGCCACCTTCGAGCTTAACGAAAAGTTTACCTTTAGACGGGGTTTTCAATATATTATAGTTTGTTCCACTAAAAACTTAATTAACACCTTGTAATTGGACCATTCTTTTAAAATTAGGTTCTAATTTTAATAAAGTCTCAAAATTACCCATAGCAACTTTTTCTCCCTTGTTCAGGAAGATAATATTATCAGCATTCTTCACTGTAGAAAGTCTGTGGGCAATGACTATAATGGTATAATGTCCCTTCAACTGTTCAAGATTCACCTGGATCTCCTTCTCTGTCTCCGAATCCAAGGCAGAAGTAGCCTCATCGAGAATAAGAATATCTATCTCTTTATACAATTCCCTTGCTATGGAAATCCTCTGTTTTTGACCTCCGCTGAGATTCAAACCATTATTACCTAGCATTTCGAACTCTTTATCTTCCAGTGTATTGATAAAGGAATAAATCGCAGCCCGTTCACAAGCCGACCTAAACTTTTCAAGATTTTTTGGAGTTGGATAATCCCAAAATGTCACATTGTTGAAGACTGTATCATTGAAAATTACAGGGTCTTGACTGATATAGCCAATTCTTTTCTGGTATGCCGCTATTTGCAGTTCATTGACAGGCACACCATCTATTAACACCTGACCATCATCTGAAGGAATAAGTCCAGCTATCATATTTACTATAGAAGTCTTGCCAGACCCACTCTCTCCTACTATGGCTACTTCTGAGGATTTGGGAATCTCAAAACTTATTTCCTTCACCACTCTAGTCTTGCCATAGAAAAGGGATACGTTTCGCAGTTCGATTCGATCCTCCAAACGTTCAAATTTCACCTTCCCCAACTTTTCTTGATTATTTTTTAGTTCTTGGGTAAACTCCGTCATATTGTCCAATGAACCTGATACCTGCAGGAAATTATTCCAAGATGCTTGTGCCTGCATCAGAGATGTAAGTGCTCGGTAAAAAAACAATAAACTGATTAAAATCCCTTCTAATGGTGTGTTCAAAAAAGTAGTCTGAACTAATATAACTGTACACACAACCGAGATGATAATAGGTTCACGGGTAGCGAAGATAATATTACCATATTTTGCAATCTGATTATTGGTGTTTTCTACCTCTACCGACTGTTTTTTTACACGGTTGGTGTAAAATCTCAATCCTCCTGAGGCTTTAAGGTATTTGAAATTTGACACAGCTTGGAGCATAAGTCCTTGTAAGTAATGCCCTCCACGTGTTAGTTTTTTGGAAGATTTTTCGGTTCGGGCATAGATCCTTTTAAAAAGCAAATTAGAAACGAAGCCCCCTAAACTGACCAATACTGCAAATTGCCAATCGACTAAAAATGCAAATCCCATATAAACCAAAACAAGTATCCCATTTTGAAAGGACATGAAATAAGTAGAGTATGAATTACCTACCCTGTCTATTTCAGTTGTATATGAATTTTGAATTTTCCCCTGATCAGTGGTTAGAAAGTATTTATATTTTAATCCAGCTAGTAAGTCTAAATTTTCTACTCTGATTTTCCTGACAAAGAAGTGATTGACTGCTATTTTGTAATAACCATTCAAAAATGCAAAACCACCCTTTACAATAAAGAAAAAGCAAATTATACCTAAGGCAATAGGAATAGTCAATTCTACACCAAGTTTGCTCAAGCCATCAACTAAAAAAACCAGTTTACCCATGTTGCCATCCTCTGAAGAGGGGTTCCCACCGTCTGCTATCTCTAGCAATGGAAGAAACATCGCCAATCCAAATCCATCTAAAATCCCCACAAATAAGCTAAAGCCTATCACAAAGAATATCCTATGCCGAAGATGTCCAAAGAAATAGTAAAAATTGGAAAGATATTTTTCAGTAATTTTTTTAAAGGTTACTTTCATTATTCCTGCTATTACCTTTATAGGTCGGCCAAATCATTTAAAATCAATTCCATCTTTCTCTTGGGGTGAAGAAATTGCTGATAATAAGCACAATTTTCTTTTTGCATTTTCTTCCTTAATGATGGGGTATTGACTAGTAAATCTACTGCCTCCAGACATTCTTCCACAGATTCAAATTTCAGGTAATTCTGGGTTTCAAGGAGCTCTCCATGCAAAAGGTACTCATCAATCGGTGTAGTTATTATCGCCATTCCATGAGCGATGTACTCTGGAAATTTCCAGCCAATGCTCCCTTCCAGTCCAAAGTTTGCTATACCTATGAGTGCACCCTTCAAGTTATCCAGATAGGCCTTTTTATTTGACATCGCTTTGCTTATCAAAAGATCAGGGCAAATAATCTGCGATAGGCTACTTTTTTCTACCCCACCTTTGAATAAGGGTCCGTATATCTCCTTCAAACGCCTTATTATGGCAATTCTCTGAAGATTGATTTTTTTTCTTTCTTCTTTTTTCCAAGCTATCTCATTATTCATGGGGTTCCAAAGCCGGGTGCCAAAGATAATATCCCCATCTTCATTTGGTGCACCTTCCATGTTTTCCAATTGAACATTATAGATCGCATCGTTGATGTCCAATAGCTTGGATAAAAAGGGATTATATTTGATGGAATACCCTAGTAACGATGGATTCCTTGTCCATATCCCTCTAAGATTGGAATTTGGCACCATCACTGAATAGTTCAAACCAAAAGGAATAACTTTTTCATACTTTTTCCTGTCTACTTTCAACAACATTCTTTTCACATAAGCATCACACTGTTGGTAAATATCCTGATCAATCACACTATCATCAGCCATATCAAAAATCACCTGCTTCCCTTGATACTCCATCCGCATTTTATTATTGGGTAATTCCCCAACTGCCAACTTATAATCCAATTCCAGGCGTCCTTCTATTTTCAAAAGCTCTAAGCCAGTAAATATCTGGCTTGCATGGGCCATAGTGGAATTAAAATAAACAGTGATTCTAGGTTTCAAGAATAAAGATGGATTTATAGCAAGGAAACTAAGTGGGCTTTGATTATTGTTGTTAAAGCAAGTGAGAAATAAAATCTCTTAATTTGCCCTCGTTTGCCCGAAAATCATGATTTTCTATAATCTCTAGATCTATATCAGAAAAATACTGAGATGATTCGGCTCTGATTAGTAAGTTTAACTGCTCAGTTACGCTCTCTTTTACCCAGATCTGCAATTTCCCTTTTTCGAACTGATGAGCTTGAAAATCGATTTTTCTCCTCTTATTGAAATAGATATTTTTAAAGATATAATATAATGTTAAGCTGGGGTAGTTTTTACTTAAACCATATATCTTGCTTCCTATTCTACCAGTGACCTCTTCTATCACTGGGTGATTCAGCCCACATGGACATTTGAAATTAGAATCTGCAAATTTTACTTGATCTCCCAGTTTATACCTGATTATCGGAAAAGATCTTGACTTCATATTTGTCACCAAAATCCCCCCTGAGTCTGGATCTGTTTCGGTATAAAGACCTTCCACTGTAATATGCATATTCCCTTTAGGACACTCAAATGCTATGATGCTGCATTCCGTAGCTCCATATTCACTACTGATCTTACGCCCAAATACTTTCTTGGCAACTTCCTGATAATGAGGCATTATTTTCTCCGAAGTCCCTTTGACTAATTTAAGCTCCTTGAAATCAATCCCGTTTTGCTCGTTAACTTGAGCTAGTTCATAAATCATAGAGCTGTAGCCTTCTATCGCTTTTACTTTGGACAGCTTATGCCCTACCGATGCCATAGTTTTTGGGTCATAATCGAATATGCGAAATCGATTCACTAAAAAATCCATTACACTCAGCTTAATTCTCTTATACTTGTCCGAATTGTACCCCCAAAAATAAAGGCTGAAATCCCAAGGATTAACACCATACCAACTAATTCCTCGCCAGATGGCTGCACGATTAAAAGAATCCCAAAGCTCGTCTCTATGGAATGTAAGAATCTCACCAGAAGTACCTGAAGTTTCAACGTAAAATGTCTTTTCCTTCATTGCTACTGGTGTATGAATGGCTGTGTTAAAGTCTATTAAATCTCTTTTGCTAACAGGAGGTACTTTCTCAAAATTCTCCAAACTCCAGTTTTCATTTGGGTCGAAGCCAGCCTTTTCAAAATGCTTCCTGTAGAATGTGCTGTTTTGATAAGCGAACCTAACAAAGGTCTTCAAATCCTCCAATTGCTGATCTAGTAACTGGGTTTTGGATTTTCCTTCAGAGTTTTTCAATTCCAAGAACTGCCGATACATACTTGGATTTCTCTTTTTCGAGCCTATCCAGAATATTTTCTCATGAAGCCAACTCATAGTTTTTCAAACTCATCTCTTATTGCGTCCAAAACTCCCCTAGGCTTCCAACCTAACGTCTTTCTTGCAAAATCGTCATTAAAAGTGAGCGTTGAAGTCATTTTAGAATAGCCATAAGAATTAAAAGGGATTACGGGAAGATAATCCCCAGCTCTCGCAGCTACTTTCAATAGGATTTCAGGTAGAGCCTTCACTGGCTTACCCAAGCAGACTGCAATTACTGTATCCAATTCTGCCAAACTTGGATGGTGGCCATCGGTAAGGTTAAAAGTCCCCGATTGCTTTTCGAGTGTAGTGAGGAGTTCAGCTACGTCGCTTGCCATGACCATGGATTTTTTCGCTAACCCCTTACCAGGTCGCACATATCTACCATTTTTCAGTCCTTCTATCATGGCTCTTAGGTTTCCCTTTGGGTTTCTTATACCAATCACCAAAGGTAACCTGAGTATGACTACAGGAACTTGATTCTGTACCCCCCAATCCCTAACGTTTATTTCTGCCTCACTTTTGGATAGTGCATAGGGTGTTTCTCCTTTCAAAGGAAGATTTTCTTTAATATCAATTCCCTGATCCACCCCATATACTGAAACTGAGCTTATGTAGATTAGCCTTTCTGGCAGTGTGGCCAATGACTGTAGGCTAGCCAATAAATTTTGTGTACCTCTTACATTAACTTGGAAAAATTCTTCGGCTTCTGATTTGGTCTTTGGAATAGCATGTGCTTTACCTGCATTATGAATCACAGTACTTACTTCTGGTAATTCAAATATGCCACTGCCCAAATCAGCAACTATATCATTAGATTTACTTTTTCCTAATTTTAAAACTTTACTCTGCTGTCCAAAGGCTTCAGCTATATAACTACCCAGAAATCCATTGGCGCCTGTTATCAGTGCGGATTTCATCCTATGATTTCTTGGATTTGTTTAATATACTTTTCAGCTAGTACATCTCTGCTGAACTTCGTCTGAGCCAATTTCTTTGCATTTTCACCTTTAATCTTTGAGATTTCGGGCTTCTCCACAGCTTCCTTTATCGCTACTGCAAAAGATTCCGGTGATCCAGGATCCACATTCCAGCCAACATTATGCTTTCCAATCAATTCTTTAATCCAACCTCCTGTAGACTGAATGATTGGAACACCTGCCGCAAATGAATCAAACATTTTATTCGGTGAGCTGGTATGCAGAACCGGAAAATCCATGAAAGTGACAAAAGTTGCCTGAGCAAGTTTTAACCATTTGACTACTTCTGTTTTCGGAATAAGGCCTAGAAAAATCACATCTTCGTTCAAGCCCATTTTCTTAACCATTTCTTCCAGCTTTTCTCTTTCCTTGCCATCGCCTATAAAAGCCATTTTAAATTGAACTCCAAGCTGTTTGGCTTGAGATAAGCCCTTAACGATCTGACTACAATCATCCATTAGCCCAAGGGAACCTATATATAAAAACAAGGGAAAACCCCACAAATTATTTGGCAAAAGATCTGGAATTATTCCTTCCTGGGAAAAAAGTTTCACATCAGATGAATTGGGAATTATCAAAGTTTGTGTCTCTGGCGAAACTTTTCTCACACCGGCTTCTATCCCCTCTGAGCAAACAACCACGCAATGAGCATTTTTGTAGCAAAAACTTTCAAACCATAGTGAAAATTTTATCACTAAAGGATTGGTGATTTTCCCTAATTCAATTCCTCCGCGCGGCCACAGATCCCTTACCTCAAAGATCATTGGCTTTTTCCTGAAAATCTTCGAAGCTAAAGCCGGTATTCCTATAGTAATAGGTCCTGAGCTACCCAAAACAAGATCATGGGGTAATGTCAATGCATAATAAATTGAGCATAAAGCAAATACAAGTGCATTAAAGGCTCGTTTTAAAATTCCGCTTTTATTAGAGTCAGGAGCATCTATAACAATTAGCTTTATTCCTTCCACCTCCTTCTTAGAGATAAACCCACTGGCTTTTATATCAGATTTATAATAAGGTGAGGTTACGATTGTTACATCATACCCAGCATTCACCCAGCGCTTAGCAAATTCGTAGAATCTAGTACTCCACCCTCCTGCCGGAGTACCAAAATACTGATAGAATATCAAAATATGGGAAGACCTGGTCTTTGAAGATTTCAATGT
This sequence comes from Algoriphagus sp. AGSA1, assembly GCF_021390545.1. GTDB lineage: Bacteria > Bacteroidota > Bacteroidia > Cytophagales > Cyclobacteriaceae > Algoriphagus. The sequence goes on from NZ_JAJUWR010000012.1 coordinate 134,744, forward strand.
TTTCTTAAATCTGGCCAGCAAGAAACGATGGCTGTTTTTCATTTGAGGATTGTGTCGTCTTCTTGATTTTTTTGGGTGGACTATCAACGATCGTCACCATGGAAAGACATACCAATAATGGTGACAAAAAGGTTCTAGTGGCAGCGTGAAAGGATGTAAATATGGCCAAAACAAAGAAACTCATTTGGACTGCCTTATTTATTCCATCTGCTTTGGAATCACGGATTTTAAAAAACATATAAAGAAATAGCAGGACTATAAATATCCCAAAAATTCCATGCTCAGCTATAAGCCTAGATAGCTCCACATGAGTAATCTCATATTTGGTCATTTGTCTTAAGTATTTGGACGAAGCTCCTCCTGATCCGAATATTGGATATTCAAAAAAAACCGACATATCTTCTGAAAACAACAACCATCTTGCCGAAGTGAATTTATTGAAATCAACCTCATGTTTCCCAGTCATAGTACCAGCGGTCTGTCCTTGATATCGCAAAGCAAGATTACCACCGGTAATAATATTTCCAGCAATAAAAAAAAGAACTAGCCCTATAATTGTAGGTAAAATGTACTTCTTGGGATTGGAGATTTGCATAGACTTCAATTGGGCCGGACCTAACTTCATCAAAAAATAGATAAGTGTAATAATCCCTAATCCTGCTCCTACCATACCTCCCCTGGAAAAGGTAAGAAAGCCTTGAAGCGTAAAAGCAGAAAAGAATGCTATGTCTAATAGTCTTTTGGTAGTGATACGGTAATTCAATACGAACGCCACTGCAAATAGGAAACTTCCCAATCCGAGCACCGTAGAAACCTGATTGGAACCAAATCCACCTGTGGTATCAAAATTAGCAGAAAGCTCAAATTCTAACTTTGAATAATCCGGAGTCTTGAGAAAGACATATATCAAAACTGGAATAATCGGAAATGCCATAAGCCTAATCCAAGGAACAAATTTCCACTTGTTGACTTTTAAAACACTTAAAAAAATAATAGCAAATGCAATATTGAATACACCAAAAAGATTAAACACTATATCACTGGTTTTCACCAATCCACTCTTATCGATTAAAAGAGAGGGGATTAAGAGCAATAGCAAGATGAATCCTACATGAGAAACCTTGATACGATTTAAATTCAATGTAATGCCTACCAAGGAGATAAACATCATCAGGTATTTACTCGATTCGTAAGGAATAAAGGGAGAAGAACTAGACATTCTCCCAATAAGCTCGAAAGCGGAGAAATAGACCAGGGAATAAGCCAATACATAATTTCTCTCCTTACTATCAACCATTATAAATGCCCGGATAGTATCTAGCATAAGTAGGTAATACCAAGAAATAATAGGATAAGGAGCTACAGTAGCCACAGCCCCCAAAACCATATGAAACAAGGCCCACCCAAAACCATTCTGGAAGGTTAAAATAGATTTGAGGATATATTGGTTATTTCCAGACATTTATAGTTTAGCTACAAAATCCCTGTATTTTCTCAAAAACTGAGCAGCTCCATAGGAGTTTAAAATGTGCTCGTGGAAAGATTCCCCCATTTGAATAGCACCTCTATAATCGTCAATTAACTCTTTGATTTTTTGGACAAAGCCTTCCTGATCATCTGATTCTACAATTTTACCAAATTTACCTGCTTGCAATACCTGCTTACATAAACCCACATCGGTAGTAACCACAGGAAGTCCAGCAAGACCATACTCCAATAAGCTTACCGGAAGCCCTTCTGATCTACTAGAAAGTAATCCTATGTCAGCCTTTCCCAAAATCAATTCTACATCTTCTACTTCCCCAAGGACTTTAACCTGATCCTCAAGTCCATGTGCTGCAATAGCCCGATATACTTCTTTGGTATATTGCTGATCCAAAGTAATAGAACCTGCAAGCCATAATTCTACATCTATATAATATTTAGATCGTAAGACATGCAGTGCATCAATAGCCAGCAAATGATTTTTCTGAGGTCTAAAATTAGCCATTTGAAGTAGAATTACTGGGCTACCTAGTTCACTTTCCCGTTTCTCTACATATTTTAAATATGGGAAATTTTCAATCAAAATCACTCGTTTTGAAGAAACTTCAAGTTCCTCTACAGCCCAGGACCTCAAGCGATCATTGACCGAAACAATTCCGTCCACCCCTTTTATTGCAATACGCTCAGCCTTTCTATCACCAGGCTTAAGCTGATCACTGAGTCCATAATGATCATGCCAGATAAGTTTCACATTTTTTAATAACCCTTTAAGTAACACTCCCCAAAATAAAGATGTAGAATGTACATGAACTACCTCAGGACAAAACTCTTTTGCATATTTAAGAAGATTTGAGAAAGCCTTCCAATCCAAAGTACCTGATTTATTCAAACATTTCAATTGGGTCTTTTCATTGACACGCTTTCCCTGCATCCCGATTTCTCGAGATACAATCAGCATATTATCAATATCTGCTTCAGAAAAAATAGCTGCCATATTCACAGCCATTCTTTCCGCTCCACCACTTCTTAAAGTATCTATGAGCTGGAGTATTTTCAAATTATTTTTTGGATTTCAGTGTCGAAATAATCTAAAGTGTAGTGCCTTGACCATGTACTGGCATTTACACTTATCTCTCTGTATCTTTCAGGCGATGCAAGTAGTGAAGAAATCTTATCTGCAATTTGCTGTGGATTATTTCCCATCAAAAAACCACGTTCACCCTTTTCACCTACCATATTCTCCACACAGCTCACCCTACTGGTCAAAGGAACACAACCCCAAAACATAGCCTCTGCCACTACTTTTGGCCAACCTTCTGAACGGGAGATAAAAACAAGAAAATGGGATTTCTCTATGAGCTTCCGCACTTCGGAAGAGGGCACATTTCCAAGGATATTTACTTGTTCATCCAATACATTAGAAGTCACCATTTCCTCTAATATTCTTCTTTCTTTACCATCACCACACAATGTTGCTTGTACCTGTATTCCATTTTCATGGAGGATTTTCACTACCTCGATTATTGTCCCAGGAGACTTATGAGCCTCCAAAACTCCCACAAAAATCAAGTTAACACCATTTTCAAACCCTGGTTTGATTATAGGCTTCACCTGTTTTTGAGAATATGTTGCAGTGAAAAAAGGCTTGATGTTTCTGGTTTTATCTGGCCAGTCCCCATAGACCAATGCCTGCATGTTATGCGTAAAAAAAGTAGACTTCAGTATGGATTTCTGAATTCGGTAGGACAAAGGTTGCTTGGACTTTGGATCCCAATTTCCCGCATATTTTGCAGTCTTCTTTTTGAAAGGAAAAAACACTTGAGCAAAACAACCAATCAAGCCCATATTACCAGGGCATCTTATATGAATGTGAGTCGCCTTACTCATTTCCACTATCATAAAACAAAAAGCTTTAATACCCCAGTAAATAGACTGACCTACTTTACTAAAAGAGTGGAAATATAACTCTTGAGTGGTCCTGAAAAGCAAGGGATCCTTTTCATAAGCCACATCGATCCTTGAGGGAAGGGCGTCATGAACTATGGGGGCGATCAAAACATAATTGTCTATATGTTGAAGCCAGATATTCATTTCACGAACATAAGGTCCGTACGCAAATAGCCTACCGCCCACTTTTACATGTGGAACATGGGAAATTATAAGAAACCTTTTGGTTCTATTCACAGCTTTTCCTTATTAACTTTGGCTTGGTGTAGGCTTATTTATCCAGAGGCTAAACCATCCTACTATCCTCCCAAAATATTCTTGCAAAGCTTCCATTCGCTTGGGGCCAGTCAGCACATTGGTTCCTCTGATCAAGGTCAATAATGCTGTCGTAGCATGAAACTTTAACTTAGCTTTCATACCTGGAGATGGGTATTTTAACCGCCAAACATAATATCCATTTCTGACAACCATTTTACCGTATTTGTAAGTATTTGGCCTACCAGAAGGATGATGAAAATGGGATAACTGAACCCCGGTATGCATCACATTTTTGCCGTATTTCAATGCCCGAATACAATAATCTGCATCTTCATATAATCCATACCCATCAAAAAACAAAGAGAATTTTAGCTGATCGGTAATGGATTTTCTAAAGGAAAAAGACATCCCCACCAATAGATCTACATCATAATACTTCCCTGTGATAGGATATCCGGATGCCCTTACATGAGAAAAATCTGGCATGCAAAATGGAGGGAGAGGAGAGTCTAGGCCAATTAATTTTCTGATTTTAGTTCTTGAAGTCTCTTGAATAAAATACCCGTCTATTTCATAGGTGCTGAAGCCTAGTTTGGTAGATGATGTGGTTTTTTTCCAAGCATTTTCATTAATAGCCACTCCACCCACTCCACCTACCTCGGGATTTTCTCTGAATACTTGTTCCAAGTTGCGGAAATACTTTGGTTCTAAAACAGTGTCATCATCTACAAATGCCACTATATGCGATTCAGCAGAGACTTTGCTAATACCAAAATTTCTCTGACGGGTCAATCCACGTGACGCAACTGGTACATTAAAATAATTTACCTCATGTGGGAAGCACTCCCTCACCATCACTCCGGTGTCTTCATCCTCAGACCCATCTATTACTAGCACTTCAAAAGGTGACAGAACTTGATTTTGCACTGAATTCAGCAAGTTTCGGAGAGATTGGGCTCTCTGGTAGGTACAGATTACAAGACTGATATTCAACAAATCAGGATTATTCATTTGTCTTGATTAACTGCAATTGACCACTTTGTAACTTCTTAGCAAACTGAAGACTTAGATCCCAATCTTTATTAAACTTGGAAAGAAAGGCATAGGGATTTTTCTTACCCATCTTCAAGAGAAAATTGATGAAAATCATCAGTTTATTCCCTAGAAACTGCTTCTCAGAAAAATGCTTGTACCAAAACAACATTACAGTAGGTGATGGTTTCAGTCTTTTATCTTCAGTATTCCAAGGAAACGTCACAGGTTCTCTAAAACCTCCAACTGGTGCTTTTAAATGTAAAATGGTGGGGTTTGGCAAATACACAACATCATGGCCTAGATTTCTTATTTGGGCACCAAAATCAGAATCCTCCGCATAGCCAAATTCATAAGCAAGGTCAAATCTGACAGAATCAAGAATATGCTTTTTCACCATACTACATCCAGCCCCGAATATCCTAGTTTGGTGAATTTGCTCATGGGTCTCTTTCTGGTCTTTTTGCAGACAACTGACAGTAGCAGCTTCTAATCGCATACTGAGCAACTGACTGAGCACCTGTTTAAAAAAATCAGGTTGAATGCGAATATCATCATCTGCTAAAAACACCCATTCTGACTCGATATATCCTAAGCCTTCATTTCTGGCATAGCAAGCCCCACTTCTTCTAGAAAAAATATGTTTAATTTCAAAAGGCCAGTCCTTCTCTGTCAAAAAGGCCATTTGACACCCAGCGTTCATCTCCTTTTCTTGCTCTACGATAATGATCTTAGTAGGTACAATACTCTGGGATTTAAGATCATTCAGAAATTGTTCCACATACTCCTCTCTACCCAGTGAAGGAATTAGTACATCAATTTTAATATCTGAAGCTATTTGATATATAGGAGCAGGTCGCCTTTTCTGATTGAGTTTATAACTATTACCAGATTTCCTTTTGGCATATGCTCGTACTAAATCGGCAAGCATCCATTTTTTCTCAAAATGAATTTTTGCAATAAAAAAGAAGTACACCCATTTTGCTGCTACTTCACTCCATATAAATCTGAAAACTTCAGGAAATTCCAAAATTGGCTCTTCAACCTTTGGTGCATTAGGTTTGAGCAAGCTGGGATCCTGATAACATAATAACCCATAGGGCTGAAGTCGTTTAGCAATTGCATTTAAAAAATAATCCTCATGTTCTATGTTGACAATTTCCAATTCTTTGAATAGACTTCCAAATGCAACACCTACTGTGGAAGACATCTTCCAAGTAGGGTATTTCACTCCCTTCTGAACCTTAATAGATGTGGAGTAATCAATATAATCAAGATCAAAGTCAAAAGGATCTCCTTCAAGGCGATAGGAAACCATTTCTAAGTGATGATGAATGATTTCAGGAATCACGTTTAAATTAAGCCATTCTTTTAACTCTAATCGGCACCATATCAATTTAGCTTCTGGATACGAGTCACCTATTTCTAATAACCCTTCTACTAATTTCTTCCCGACCCAATTCTCGAAATTTATGGACTCATTTAGAACCTCTGATTCAACCTGCCGGATAACTCCTTGCTTATGATATATTAGTATCAAGCCTTAACTAGCTCTTGGTAAAACGCCTTATTTTTTCTTGCTGTGATCAGAGCATCAAATTCAGTTTCAATAATGCTCCGTGCTTTTTTGCCAAGTGAAATGGCCAATTCTCTGTCTGAAAGAATATCAACAGCTACTCTTGCAAATTCTTTGCAATCCAAAGGGTCAAGTCTATATCCATTCTCACCATTATTAATGATCTCAGCGGACCAATCCTCATTACTGGTGATCACTGCTTTTCCCATTGCCATAGCCTCTAAAGTCACCATTCCGGTAGTTTCAGCCTTAGAAGGGAAAACACATAGGTTTGATTTCTTCAAGTGAAACGATATTTCCGAATAATCTATTTTACCAAGGTAAGTTACCCTATTTATAACCTCAGGGGAAAACTCTTTTTCGAGTAAGCTCCATGTAGATTCAGAACCCGAAAACACATCAGGTGAATCATTCCCAATGAAAAAAAAACTGACTTCAGGATTTAATCTCAGTATCTCTTCAAAAATAGAAGGAAGTGTAAAGACTCCCTTTTTACGGATAATAGTACCTATACAGCAAATGGTGAATGGCTCAAATTTCTCCCAATCAGGCCCATTAAAAACTGCCAAATCAATTCCTAGGTTTATTATCTTATTTTTTTGATTTTCACTTAGCTTGAAAATTTTTCTGGTTGTTTGTAAAGTAAATGCATTCGGGGCAATCAAAGCGTCCGCCTGGCGCAGTGCAAATTTTTCCAAACACCTGTTTTTGAGTTTCTGCTTTCTGTTTTCCAGATAGCAAAAGAAACCGTCACTGCCATGAAGTCTCATCACAACAGGGCAGGAAAAAGACATCAAAGCTGAAATCCCTGTCCAGTCAGGAACTTCAATTAAGTCAATTTTCTCCGTGGTGATGTAGTATTGTACATATTTATTGATTCTACGCCTATTTTCCAACCAAGGCATAGTCCCAGTAGAAATATTTTGAAGTAGGTGAATGGTGATATTCCCCTCCTCTATATAATCAAAACGCCTCTGATTATATACAAAAATAGAGACCGTACAATCCAGCAGCACCAAGGATTCGATTAAATTCTTCAGACTAGTACCAATCCCTGCAGAATACTGGACTTGAGGGTGAGGGTATTCGGGAGTCAAGAACCCTATATGCATACTTAGGAAATGATTTTGTCAAAACCCTGAAAAAACCGCTCACTGCTTTGCTCAATAGGATGAACGTTTATTTTTTCAAACCATGATTTTGTTAGGTCTTTTTGCACCGCAGTACCGTCCAGTTCCTGTAAAATTACTTTTTTGAAATCCTCTTTTTCATTAATCCAACCCACACTTTCTTTGGAAGGCATTGATTCAAAATGGATATATTTATAAACCTTCCGAATTGTCCATTCTTGGTTAATAGGATCGGCAACATCATAATTGAGGTAGTAGCAGGACTTATCGTGACTGTTGAAATCAAATACCATAGAAGATCCGACGTTGACCACCATCAAACTATGCTCGCATACATTGGAGAGCATATGAAGATCTTCTTTTTCGGGAAGAATAAAGTTCCAGTCTTTTCCCATTTTTTTCCATCTTGGTCTCATGGGGAAAATCACATCACTAAATTCTTTTTGAACCTGATCAAATCGATCCGAAAAATCAACTGGACATCTTCTGAATAAAATACCCAGATTTTTACCTTCCTGATTGAGTCCTCTTACCGCCTCGGCTAGATCTCTCAAATAAGCAGGATCATTGGGCGAAGTGACTACATCATCTCCTGAGAAACAAATGTATTCTTTGCTGGAATCCAGTCCTTGGCTCTCAAAAAAATCTTTTTTCGGCTGTATAAAATTTTTCTGTCTATGCCAGTCAAACTGGGTAGTACCTGTCACAAAAACCTGGTTCTCCTTGATGAATGGATGATAAAAGAGCAACTGTTCTTTCATATAATCACTCCAGACAAAGTAATAATCTGCCTCTACTACCAAGGTAGCTTTGGGTAGATTGTCCCAAGAGAAAATGAAAGTCACAGTAGGTATTCCTAAATCCTGAGCAGCCAGAATAGGTGCTAATGAAGTAATATGTCGCTGGCTGGAATTAAATACCAATGATGGACTACCTTCTTTCAATTGCCCCAAGCAACGCTGATAGTAATCTGTCCTCCTCTCTAAATCCTTAATTTTGTGTCTAAGTTTAATTATTCCCTTACCGGAACTGTACTTAGCTTCAAGAAGCTTAGAGAGCCACTCTTTTATTTGGCTTTTTATCCCCTTATACCTGAAGGGAAACCTGTAGGCATTGTAAACAGGATTATTCGTTTTATTAAAAAAATGACTTAGCTCTATTTCCTTAATAGATTTTTTATAAACATCCGCCATAGGATGATTTTTGGGATTGGAAATCTCCAGTTCTTTCAGGCCAAGTTCATCAAGCCTAAAAACCGTATTGTTCCAGTAGGTCAACTCGAACCCTCTATTTTTTGCATGGAGATCCAGTCCATTATAGGCAAAGTTCCTCACCCCTAGGCCATCAGAAATTAGAAACCAGATTTTCTTTTCACTCATATTTATTTACTCAAACAGCAATTTTCAGTTGCAACTTCTTTTCTGTGAGATCTACCTTAAAACTATACGCACGATGCCTATGGGCAAAAATAAGCTGTTCCGTTATCAACTCATTAATTTCTTGAAGCGTCATAAATGGTTCTGAATTTCCTTTTATTAAGGTTTTAAACTTGGTTTTTGCATTCCCATACTTTTCAGACTCTCGGATAATTACCTCTATGAATTTACCTGAAAACTGAAAAATAGAATGATAAAAAAAATGGACAATTTGAGAATGCACATTTTCCAGCTGAATGATCTTATCTGCATTTTTCTGGGGATCTATACTTTTGACTGTTCCCCAATGAGACTGACCCGATGGGATAGTCAGCTTTTCTGACTCATTGAAAAACACGTGTTTTTCATTTATTCTTTTCACATTAAATGCAAATGGCTGAGCTATCAAACTCTTCGACCTTTTCTGAATAACATGAGGATGCCAAAGGTGATAGATAGATGGAGATTTGAGAATTTGCTTTTGAAGCCCCAATCGCTTCAACCTATTCTTAAGGTCGGTATCTTCCCCTCCATATAGATGGAAAAACTCATCATACCCATGGACTGCAAAAAGATGCTCTTTACTAATCAACAGCATTCCATTATCGTCTGAGAGTTTAAAGCACTTAGCCTCAAAGGCAGTGGTGTTAGCCAATAATCTTTTAGAATCTTCTTGGTCTAAAAAATGCCAGTACCCGCCATAGTAAAACCTTGGGTCATACTCAGCCAAAACTGACTCTAGAGTAGAACTGGCAAAGAATAAATCTACATCTACTATGAATAGGATCTCGTAGGAGGCTTCTTTAATCCCTAAATTCAACGCAATGCTTCGGCTCCATAGTTTCCCGAAAACAGGCACCGAAATCAGTCTGACACATGAAAAATCCTTCAACAAGACTCTAAGCTCCTCTAGATGGGAGGGCGATGAGCCATAATCCACAAATATAACTTCAAAATCACTCCATGTTTGATGTGCAAGCGAATTCAAACTCACCTTTACCATTTCAAGACTTCTTTCTCTATATGGGTATAAAATACTGATAGGATTATTCATAAATCTGCTTCAGCAATTTTTCTACCACATACTCTTCAGTAGCATGCATACTCTCAAAGCAAGCACCTGCAATATGCGGAGTAATGATCACGGGAAAGCCATCCTGCGCACATTTCAATAAAGCCGAATTTACACGCTCTTCAGCCGAAAGCTCATCCCTTAGGACATCTGTGGCCACAGCTGATAAAAATCCAGACCTGACCAACTGTGCTACTGCATCTTCGTCCCAAACTCCACCTCTGGATGTATTTACTAATTTCACTCCACTATTCAGAAGGTTTAACCTCTCCGTATTTAACCAATTTTGATTAGCCTCAGTCATGGGAATATGCACACTCAAAATTTCTACCTGAGTGGCAAATTCTTCAAAATCTAAATGATTAATAATTCCTTCAGGAATAGCGACTTCTGAGGTATCAAAAATGTGGACTTCCATACCAAAAGCCTTGGCATAAATTGCTACTTGCTTACCTACTCTACCATAACCAAGTATCCCCAGCTTTTTCCCTTTCAAAGTGTTGCCGATAAATAAATCTCTGTCCCACCCCCCTTCAATCACATGCTTACCGGCCGGACTTAGGTTGCGAAGCATGGCCAACAACAAAGCCCAGGTATGCTCTGCTGTAGAAGAAATCGAAGACAAAAAATCATATTCACCGCGCAAAGAAATTAAGTGGATACCTTTTTTTTCAAAATATTCAATCTCCAAATGATCATGTCCTGTCGTTGGCGAAAGGACATATTTCACCTTGGGACAATAACACTCAATAAATGTTTGATTGATTTTATTACCTAATCGAACAAAAAGTACTTCAGCCTGAAGAAGCTTATCGTGATCTTCTCCATAACTAACATCTCCTAGGGACTGAAGACTAGCCAAAGCTTTCAGAGAAAACCTGTCAGGCTCTAGTAAATGCGTGTTCATTAGGATTCTAAGGAATTCCATTCCTCCGCCATAAATCTGGCAAGAAGTAAATCACGTGGGGTATCTATGGTCAAGCACCAATACGGATCCATCACATAACCCTTTTTAACCGGAGGCATTAAGCTATTGTGCTTATACAATGCGGAAGTTTTTACTGCATAAAAGCATCCATTTCTAGAATAAACTGGCGATAAATCCTGTCTCCTTAAAGTTTCAGCATCAGCGATCAATGGTTTTAAAAAATCGTTAGATTCCTTGTCGTACATTCTAGCAGGGTGAGACTCTGTGGATGGCACCACTGAAACTACTCCTTCTATAGCATCATCTTCAAATAAGCCGATCACCTCGTCTAACTGTGCTCCTTTCCAAAAGGGAGAGGTGGGCTGTAACAAAATCACCAGGTCAAATTCCTTCCCTTCTTTCTTAAGTACTTCTAACACATGAAATACCGTCTCAATAACTGGTGATTGGTCTTGAGCTATTTCATTGGGTCTAAGTATGTATTTTTGACCTAGGTTATCCAGATAAGAAGCAAGTTCTGTTGAGTCAGTTGACACGACTAGTTCTGTTATAAATTCACTCCTTTTTGCTTCAGTAATCGGATAAGCAACTAAAGGCTTCCCAGCTATTTCCTGAAGGTTCTTTTTGGGAATTCCCTTGGAACCTCCTCTTGCGGGAATTATTCCTAAGACCTTTTTTTTCAAATCTAATTTATTTCAGAAAAATGATTTATGACAAGAAAGTCTTCTTCTTATCATCGTCATAATATCCGTATCCATAACCATAGGTATAACCATACCCATAAGTCACCTTACTACCGTCCACACCATTAAACACAGCATAAATATTTTTAAGGTCCTTGCTAGATTTCATGCCATTCAGAGCCTCAACAAAATTACGCTGGCTGTAGTTCTGTCTGAATACAAAAAGCGTTAGATCAACATGGCTAAGTAGATCTAATGTTTCACTTACCAGCCCCACAGGTGGAGTATCTAGGATTACCACATCATATTCTTCTTTTATTTCCTTTATAAGTGTGTCAAACCTTTCTGTAAATAATAATTCTGCAGGATTTGGTGGTGTAGGGCCTGAGAGCAGAACATCCAAATTATCATAGCCAGAAGGGCTAATGACAGACCTCCAATCAGACTCTTGACCACTCAAAATCGTGGATAAGCCATTATTGTTCTTCAGATTAAAATCATCAAATATTTTTGGTTTTCTCATGTCACAGCCAACTAGCAATGTTCTCTTACCAGTAAGGCTATACACTGAAGCCAAGTTGATTGCACAAAACGTTTTGCCTTCTCCAGAAATAGTAGAAGTGATCATCAGAGTGATTTGCTGATCAGACGGAAGTACAAATTTCAGATTAGCGCGCAAAGATCTAAATCCTTCAGAAATTCCTGATTTACCCTGGTTCAAAACTACTAAGCTACTATTGGTTTTGTTCAAAAGAATGGTAGCAAGTAAAGGTACATTCAGTCTGCTTTCCAAAAATTTAACGTCTTCTATTTTAGTTCTTAAGGCTTCCTTTAAAAACACGAAAAGTACTGGTATTAAGAAGCCAAGAACAATGGCAGCAATAAAATTCCTCAATGGCTTTGGACTAACCTTACCTGACGGCGTAGCCGGTTCTATTATTTTGTTAACGGCTTTATTAGAAGCTTTTGTAATTGCTGCCTCAGCCCTTCGCTCCATCAAAAATGTATAGAGCTTTTCATTTCGAACAAACTGTCTCTCAATCCGCAATAGGCTCTGTTCTGTTTGTGGAAGTTCTCTAAAGTTTCCCTCTATCTGGCCTATCCGATTCTTTAGATCATTGATTAGAAGTTGTGAATTTAAATCTATATTATTAAGTAATTCCTGAATGGATTGATTAGCATCATTGATTTTTCTATTCACCTCCTGCACAGCAGGAGAAAGTTCCTTTTGAGTAGCTAATAAGCGGGATTTTTCCACTTGCATAGCCATCAGATTCTCGATCAAAGCCTGAAGAATAGGATCATCTATACCTATCCCTGAAGGAACTACCAAATTCCGATAATTCTCATTCACCAGATAGATTTTCAAGTTTGAATAATATTCCCGCTTAAATTCTTCTGTTCTGAGAGTTGCTTCCAATTCTGATAGCTGAGAATAAACCGCCGCCCCTTCAGTACTGATATCGTATATTTTATTTTGTGAACGAAAATTTTCTAACTGGGATTCAAAATACCGTAATGAATCTGCAACACCGGAAACCTGGTTGTCTATAAATGCAATGGTATTTGCATATACATAATTTTTATCATCCAGCTCCATCTTAAGGTAAGATTCCATTAACTGATCCAAATAGGTTTTCCCTAATAAAGTATTGGTCGTATTTAGGGACAGGTTCATTATTGTAGCTTGAGGGCTAACTTCAGCAACCTCTAAGTCGGATGCATAAGCCGAAGCCAGAGATTTAAGGTCCTTCAATGCAAATAATGTAGAGCCCGATTCTGCAACGTCAAGCTTTGTTATTTTTAACTTAAACTGTTCATTTTCTACCCATTCATTAAATGGGTATTCCAAGTCCTCAGGGAAGTTTGAAAGCGGAACTTTAGATCCGTCAGGTAAAAACTTGGTATAACCTTCCTCTTCAAAACTCAACCTAAATGACTCATTAGACTCCCAGGAAAGTTTTACTATACCATCTATAATCTGAGGTGATGTCCAATCTGCCTGAATTAAAATAGGTGAATTTTTATACAATCGTTCATTGATGAAAGTCCCTTCTTTGTAATACTCCACATCAAAATCCAACTCTTGTAAAGTTTGGTAAGCGACAGGTTTTGACTTCAAAATGATAATTTCATTTTGCATGCCAACATTTCCCACATCCATTATGGCTGGTTTTTCAAAAATCGCCAAGCCGCTCTCCTTATCTTTGATGAAGAATTTTGATTCTACTTTATACAGAGGGGTAGTAGTCTTTGTAATTAGATAGCCTACGCTAAAACAAACGACTATAGACACCAAGATCCATGGCCAAATCTGGACTATTTTTGGTATTAAAGATTTAATTTCAAAACCAGTTCCATTTTTTCCAGAAAAATCCTGGTCATCCCTTTCAAAACTCATAGGTCTATTAGTTATTTATTTACCAAATTAAGGATCAATGCAATAGCAGTCACCGTCGTGGTAAGAAGTGTCAAAGTCTGTATGAAATTAGTTGTATTTCCGATTTCCCTGACTTTAAGTGGCTCGGCATATAAGACATCATTGGGTTGTATAAAAAAGAACTCAGAAGAAAGTAATTCTTTATCATTTAGGTTTATTCTGTGGATTTGTTGTCCATCAGGATATTGGCGTAATAACACTACCTTATCTCTTTTGGCCAATACCGTAAGGTCTTGAGCTGCAGCAATAGCTTCAAAAATAGTAACCCTATTTTGTAGGATCGTTCTTTTACCTGGGCTATTAAACTCACCAAGGGCTGAATATCTAATTCCTCCAAGTCTCACCCTTACAAAATACTGCCCTTCATTCACATAGTTTATTAATTCCCTTTCAATCAGATTTTTAGCCTCTTTAGTTGTTAACCCTACAAGTTTTATATCTCCCATCAAGGGCAGTTCAATCTCTCCATTTTCATCGATTGTATATCCATTCATGAAAAATGCGTCCCCGCCTGCTTGACCACCCCCTCCTCCGATCATTGCAGCCCCGCCTGCTGCTGCATTTCCTGTGATTTCGAATATTTTATTTAGTTCTTCGCTTGTGGTTTTAATATTCACATCCACAATATCAAAATATTGCATTCTATAGGACTCAAAATTGTAAGGCAATTTCTCTCCAGAAGATGATGTAGGAGAGGCATCTTCTTGCAAATCCTGCATGTACATCATCTGCTTATTTGAGATGCAAGATGTTGAAATTAAAATAAGAAGGATGAAATAGGCGCGATTTGTGTAATATTTTTTCATTAAAATGATGAGTTACATTCTTAGATTTCTAAAGGCCATTATAATCTGGCATCTACCAATTCCTTCTCCAAAACCCCTTTAACATCAAATACTACTTGCTGTTGGGATTTTGCTATCTCAAGAGACTTAAATTCCTTATGTGCCACAGCCAAAATAATAGCAGAATAGCCAGATAAATCGGGAGTCTGGGCCCCTGAGATAATATCAACTCCATATTCGTGCTTCACTTCCTTCTGATTTGCCCACGGGTCATATACATCTACATGAATGTCAAAGGAACATAATTCTTTGTAAATATCAATAACTCTTGTATTTCGGACATCAGGGCAGTCTTCCTTAAATGTAAATCCAAGAATTAAAACTTTCGCATCGATAACCTTAAGATCTTTGCGCATCATGAGCTTGATCACCTCCGTGGCCACATGCTTCCCCATACTGTCATTCAACCTACGGCCAGCAAGGATGATTTCAGGATGATAGCCCATCTCCTGGGCCTTCTGGGCAAGATAAAAAGGATCTACCCCTATGCAATGCCCCCCTACCAGACCAGGTTTGAATTTAAGGAAATTCCATTTGGTTCCAGCTGCTTCCAATACTTCCTGAGTATCTATTCCTAGGAGATTGAATATTTTAGAGAGTTCGTTGACAAAGGCAATATTGATATCCCGCTGGGAATTCTCGATGACCTTCGCCGCCTCAGCCACTTTGATAGAGGAAGCCTTATGAGTCCCCGCCGTTATTACTGTACGGTATAGCTGATCCACAAACTCAGCAATCTCCGGAGTAGAGCCTGATGTGACTTTTAAAATCTTGGCAACGGTATGTTCTTTATCTCCCGGATTGATACGCTCAGGGGAATATCCAGCAAAGAAGTCCTCATTATACTTTAATCCTGAAACCTTCTCCAGTACAGGGACGCACTCTTCTTCAGTAACTCCTGGATATACGGTGGATTCATAAATGACCACATCTCCCTTTTTCAGATACTTCCCGATATTTTCGGAAGCCTTAAGCATAGGCGTGAGTACAGGACGGTTGTGCTTATCTGTAGGTGTAGGAACGGTAACTATATAGACGGTACAATCTGAAAGAGCAACTGAGTCATTGGTAGGCAGTAGCCCCGCACCTGTTGATTCTGACCAATTGTCAATCAAAACACTTTTCAGCAGGTCATTCTCCACCTCAAGGGTGTTATCTATACCGTCAGTTAATTCTCCGACTCTTTTTGTATCAATATCAAAACCGACAGTACGATATTTCTTGGCAAACTCCACAGCGAGCGGAAGTCCAACATACCCAAGGCCGATAATGGCAATTTTCAAATCTTTTAATTCAAAAGTCATAGTTGATATTCTTCAATCAAGATATTGTGTAGAGATGTAACAAATTTGTTTGAAGCCCTCTTATCAAATGAAAGCTTCGCCCTTTCAGTCACAAGGACTTAGCTATGAACCGAGAGATTTTTTTGAAACCAGCTGCTCAGAAGAGCCTACCAAAACAGCCGTTTCACTGTTCCACAGTAACTTGTTCTCCATCAAAAGCGAGTACCAAAATTACTCATTACCATGGAAGCGCAAAACTAACAGAATTTATGTGATTATGAACAGCGAATTATTCTGTCTTGCCTATTCTGTAGATAAGATTCAGGGTGCCATAAAAAGCGAAGGGATTATACCCTTTATGCAAATCTGCAGGCCCTGAGGTCTGCTGGATCCATTGATAATTATAACTTTTTATGAATTGGACTTTCCCACTCAAAATGAGGTTGTTCCATTGCTGATCCCAAAGAAAGCCTAGACTAAGGTCAACCCAAGGTTTTACAAGGGGATTTTGACCGAAGGCTCTGTAATAAAAATCTTGGTTGTTGGCGAGCCTTTCCAACAAAATCCCCCTTTTGTTAAATCCGGAAATCTGGGATATTTCCAAAGTCTGGACATTAGACCCTACTCCGGAACCCACCCCGAGTGCTTGCCCATAATTTGCAAACCCCCTAGCTCTACCATGTGTATGCCAAGTTTGATTCCCATCTAATCCCACATACCTTATATAGCGATTAACAGATTCTTGCTGCTGGGTAATTTCTCCTCTTATCTGAAGATAAGTCTCAGATTTTTGGATCGGAAAAAGTTTCTGAAATCCCAAAATATAGGCTCTTGCATGCTCTGGATTTAAAATAAACTCACGCCAGTTGTATGAATGATCTCTGCGCCCGAATTCAAAATAGAATTCAGCATGAGCTTTCGAAAATAGGTACCTTCCAAAAATAGATATTTGCTGATCTTGCCCCTTTTGGTCATATTCCAATACATTGCCTTCGTCATATAATTTTTGCTTTGTTAAGAACTCAAAAACAGGGAAGTAGTCTGAAAAAGAATCTCCCTTGTCCTCGCTGTATTGCTGGAAAGTACGGGTCATCCCCATGAATAAGCCTGGAATCCACTTAGGTTGATAACTGAAGGAAAATCCATTTAAATAACGCCAATCATTCGACAGTTTCTCGAAATATTTACTGTTGAGACTATCAAACTGGGAAGGCTCAAGACCCGAAGATTCAAGTCTGCCCATTATTATTTGTGCTTCGAAATTTCCAAGAAAAGTTTTTAAAGGCCTGCTTGTATTTAAAGAAAGATGCGGGAATCCTTGGGCATTATTACTTATAGTCAATGCATTAAATTGACCTGGTCCCCACCATATATTCTGAGAAGACGCAGCTAGCTCTACAGGGCCAAGATTTAAACTAACCTTGGATTGTCCCCACCAAAATTTTTTATAGCTTTCTTTACCAAATCTCTCAGGGTAATCCCCATTATTCCAATAAAAAAAACGATCTCTGGTGATAGTTTGGGAATAGGTATCTGGAAAACCTTGGTAGGGGGAATTTTGGGCAAAAACAAATTCAGGCTGAAACTGAATTTTTAGGAATTTCAGCTGTGCAAAAAAACCAGTGGTTATATAATTCTGAAACCCGACATTGGGGATCATAGGCCCATCCCCCCAACCATATGGTCTCTTTGAATTAACAGCCATTGTGTTTCTTATAGGCATCAAAGTAAAAAACACATTAGATTTCTTAACCCAAGCTGGATGACTAAAAGATTCCAAAGAATTAACCATAGTCCCATTTTGCTTCAGCTTTATAGACTGTAGAGGACGGATGTTAAAGGAAATTACGGAGTCGACATCATTCAACAATTGTCCTCTGCGAATGGCTTCCTCTAAAACAGGTTCACCTGCGGGAAGAGTTTGAGAAACAGTATAGGTCTGAAATGAAAAAATTATGAAGATGAGCAGAAAAACTCTATTTATCATATATTCCAATCCAATACAAGCCCCGTTTTCCTTCGTGAACTGAATCAAAGAATACCTTATTTCCAGATTTGTTTAGCCTTGGATGTAAATCGCATCGTGTTTCACCATAATATTCCATTCCTTCGTAAAACTCTCCAAGTTTAGTCAGATTATCATTATTCAAATTGAAATGAAATAAGTCTTTCATTCTGGATTTATTAGGATAGGTGTCAAATACCAAATTATCCTGATATACGCTGGGATGTCCGTCTCCAAACTTATCTATTATATTTTCACCCACGATGGTTTTGGATGCATTATGTATGTTCACTTTATAGTATTTGTCTCCAATTTCAAAATCTCTGAGGTAAGCAATAATCTCATTGTCATTTGCCCAACAACAATGGCTTACCATATCATCATCCGCCAATACTTTAAGTTTGTTTCCTTCAATATCGGATAAAATCAACCTGTCAAATCTTCTACCACTAACCATATACCTGTGCAAAAAAATAAAATGCCTCCCGCTAGGAGAAATCATTATATGATTGACTTTATGGTCAGCAGCATCCATTAATTGATTTGGCTGTAACTCCTTTAAGGAAGATATCTTTATGATCAATTTTTTCTCTCCTGTTGAAAGATCCAAGTAAAAAACACCATCTTCCTGATAGTGAGGAAGATCTGTTTTTTTTTGGTTTCTGTACCCATAATCCGGCCTAAATTTATCCAGCCTGCTGAAATTTAATGTCAGAGCAAATTTCATCTGATAGCAATCATATACTGGTAATGGCCGAATTTTTTCAATGGGAAATCCTGATTCCAAATCAACTATTACAGATTGATAACCGTCTTTTTCACTAAATTTGTTGTAAATAAAATTACGATTATCCAGCCACTGTAATCTTGCCCCTTGTTGCCAGTTAAATGAAACGGTCGAATTTTGATAGGCTAAATTCTTATTCTGGGTATCATAGACAGCCACTTCAATAGGCATCCTAGCATCCGGAAGTGATTTTGTAGACTGATTCTTTACTAGGTGAAAAAGAATATATCGCCCATCTTCTGACTCAGGAGAATGGTCATAGTATCCATAAAAAGTCTCTCCTTCTACTGGTATGGTATGTAGTTCAAAATCACATTGAAAACGATAGTTCTTGCTATATAAAATAGCGTTTAAGAACTGATATCGCCTTTTTACAAAAATTTTTATTCTAGGAAAGCTGTTCAGAAATTCAGCAACAATCCTTTCAGTTTTACTATAATTTGAAGCCATTAAAATACCGAAATATTAGTTAAGGAGTTGATTCTGAATAGATGTTGAATAACAAGAAGTTCCACTAATTTATATTTGCTGCCAAGTACAGCTTTTGATTTTATAATGAGCAAGTAAATATTTATTGGGAATCTCTAACAATGCACTTAGTATTATTCTCTTTACTAATCTGGATGGCAGCCTATTTAAGAGTCACGGACAAAGTTTATACTTCGCTATTCAGTGTAATAAACCTCCTCATCCGGAGATTCCAAAAATTCATGTCTGATAGTACTTTCCAATGCTTCATAAATATTAACCGGAGGGTTAAATCCTGTTTCTGAAACCTTAGTATTAAACATGGTATTTGAACAAAATTTCTTAATTCTAATTGAACTAATAGGTAGTTTTCGGCCGGTAGTTGCGGCGACTAAGTCTAAAAATTTACCCATTGTGTATCCTACAAAATAAGGGATCTTTAAGCCTATCCTTTCCTTTTTTCCCAAGGCCTTGTTCACTTTTAGCACCAGAGTATTCATGTCAAAATCCGGCTTGTCTATATAATTATAAACATGAACCCCTGGACCAAAACCTAGACTAAATTCCAGAAATGCAGCAATATTCTCGACATAGGCCATGGACTTGACATTTTTTCCATTTCCTATCATGATAAATTTACCTGAAGCAATTTGTTTCAAAAGGTTGTAAACATTCCCCCGGTTTTGTTCTCCAAATACTACAGTAGGCCTTAAAACTACCAAACTTCTATTTTCAGGGTCTGCTTCCTGCCATTTACAAAAAACCTTTTCCGCCTCAAACTTGGTCCTTCCGTAATCATTGAAATAATTGATTTCACCTTGCTCATCTGTTCCCAAAGGTGCAAAGCCATAAACAGCCACGGAACTGGTAAATATAATTTTGGAGATCCCTTTGGCCTCAGCCAATTCACAAATCCTTCTAGCCCCATCTATATTTACCTCATCATACAAGCTTTTGGGACTCACATCATCCCGATGTTCTGCAGCCAAATTGATGATGGTTTCCCCATTTACTGCATTCACAAGTGATTCGTAATCTCTAACATCGGCGGTTTGGGTTTTTTCAGGGAAAGAACCACCTACCTTTTTATCAACAATCTGAAAATCAAACCCGTTTTTGTTCAATCGTTTACAAAGTCGAGATCCAATAAATCCAGATCCACCTATGACACTGATCATTTTTTCCTTAGTATATTTTGATAAATAACACCTCTTAATTTGTTGGGAATCAATCTCACAAAACCCCTAACCAGTAGGTTGGAAAGCATTTCATACCTATTGATTAAGCCCAACTTTAAAAACTGCTTTTGAAGCTTGATTTCATACCCAAAATACCCACTTCCTCCTCTTCTTTCCAACATTTTTATTCCGGCCCGTGCATTAACCAGATACTCGGGAATATTTTGAAAAATATATCCTTTCATCAACATATTCGCCCAAAGAATATAATCCTGTGCAAACTTAAAAACTGGGTCATAATTCCCCGAATCTAACACAGCACTTTTTCTAAAAACTACGGTCATATGGTTCATAGGATTCCGCCTTTTGGCATATTCCAAAATCTCCTCATGCTGAACTGGTAGCTCCCGATAAGCATAAATCTCCAGAGGATCTGACTCGAATTCACTGATCCAACTCCCCACGACATCGAGTTTTGGGTGGGACTCAAATAGGGAAATTTGCTTTTCGAACCTTTGTGGAATACAAATATCATCAGCATCAATTCGGGCAATCAATTCATACTTACAGGATTTGACTCCCAAATTCAAAGCAAATCCAAGACCTTTATTATCTGGTAATTGAATAGCTTCAATAGCTAATTCATCTTTGTAGCTTTCTATGACCAGGTCAAGTTCCTCAGTAAGAGGCCCGTCTTTGACAAGAATCAGCTCATCTGCCTTTCTTTTTTGATGGATGAGGCTTTCAAAACAAGTCTTTAGTTCCTCTGGATCATCTTTAAAATAGCAAGACATCAAACACGAAAACTTCATACCTACTTCACTTTGAGGGTGCACTCTCTCTGGTTTTTTTCTCAATTTAACTATCTCAGTATTTACCGTCTTTTCAGACAAATTTTATGTAAAAAAACTCCCTAATGAAATTATCTGGAAGTAAACTCAAAGTTTCAAATATAAACTTCCGCCGCTTTCCAACTCCAGCACTTTCCCATCTGGGTAGCTGAGGGTACCTTTCTTTTCTGAAAGATTTACTGCCATCAAATAAACCTCTCCTTCATATTTCCAAGCTTTGCAGTTAATCCCTTCATCCTTTATCAAACCCGGGATTTCATAAACTTGATTTGCAAGAATAACTGGAATTATGGCTTCGAATTCTCTTGATATTTTGGAAATTTTGCCCCATTGCTTTTGGTAGACTTCCTCCCCAAAATTTACCTTACCAGATGCTGTGTCAAACCATAAAAGATGATAGGCATAAAACATCACTCCCCTGGCACCATTGATGACAGTTTGGAAAAGCATATTTCTAATTTCAGAATCTGAGGGACTTTTATAATCTTCCGGCTGATACTTTTGGAAGTACCCTTTATTGAAAATCTGAACCACTCCCCAAACTCCCTGGTCCCCTCCGGCCTGCTGCACCGTATAGTTTGTTCTTTCTCCTACCAGCCCAAGGTTAGGCGAAGTATTTTTCTTCCCTATGGGGTAAGGATCCATTCCCATCACGTCCGAAATTCCTTTCAAATAAGGAACCATCTCCTTTTTATTCGCTACTTGATAAACCAAATGTTTCCCGTCTTTCTCTTGAATTATATCATATGTTTTTCGAGCTTCTATCACGTGGCTAAGAGAGATCTCGTCACCGGTGTACCAAGCCAGTAAAGCTGGGCTCGATTGTAATTCTTGCACCAACTCACCAATTCGTTGTGAGGCTATTTGTCCGGATTTTGGGTAAAAACTTTCATTGCCGTCATACATGTTGGACAAGCTATAAATAGAATTCAAACCTACATTTTCAAGCAGTTTCAAATAGGCCCGCCCATCTTTTCTATCTCCGTGCAAATAGGACAATACCGTGTTAAACCCTGCTGATTTAATTTGATTAAAGTGATGTTCCTGATTGTCCCAAAGGCCCTGTTTTTGGGCTTTTCCAAGATAAATACCAAATGGAAATATCCTCTGCCCATCCTTGATAGTAAACCCTTCCTCATCTATATACGATCCTTTGTCAATTTTCTTTTTTTTACTAATTATATCCAATTCACCAGAATAGGGTCGAACCAATACATCATCAAACCAAGCGGTCCCTGTATTTCCTCTGACTATATACAGGCTTATTGCTATTTTTCTGGCCTTTGGTGGGACCTTGAAAAGACCTTGAACCTGAGTCCAATCAAAGGTACCTGAAGGTGTAGGCGGATTGGATCCACCTAGGGATTTTTCAGCTCCATCATAGGCATGTAAATAAATTCCAGCCCCTTTATCGCCAAATTTTGCAGGCATGATATTCTTTCCTTTTACCCATGCAGAAAACTCCAATAATTCACCACCCTTCACAGGCACATGGGTTACTATTACTTTATAATTGTCAGGGTCAGAATTTGAATATTTGAGGCTTGCTTTCCCTCCATGCTTGATGCTTTCATCGAGGGTTGCTGTACGAATGACCCAGTTTTTACTTCCTTGCTCAAACCCAGGATTAGGAGCCAAGTTGCCTTTTTGTCCAAAGCTACTTATAGGTAAAAAGATTAATAATAAGAAACAAGCCAGGTATCCCCAGTTCCTTTTTCCACTCTTTGATAATAAAAAATTCATAGCGTGTCTATTTAAGGTGCATCAATGCTTTTTTCCCGACATCTGTCAAAAAACCTATCCATTCAACCAAACTTAATTTGGCTTTAAAAGCTCCCTTAAAAAAGCCCGACAAGTTTTTATTCCACAAAGCTACTTTTGCAATTTCGAGGGCATTGTTTTTATAAATTAACTTTTGTTGTTCGGCACTAAGCTCAGAAATAATCGGTTCAAACTTACTCAAAAACATCTCCTTCGTTTCCACGATCTTTTGATTGGATGGGATATGGGATCTGTCCTCTATATTCAACACAGTCAAATATTCATTCAGCATCGCTCCATTATATTCTCTGAAATAACGGACCATAAATTCTACATCCTGATTTCTTCGAAACCTCTCATCAAAACCACCCATGCCTAAGAACACATCTGTGTATATCAAGAGTGTTGAGGTGTAGAAGCTGACATCCAAAGCTAATAATTCCACCATGTAATTCTCCTTTTTCTTGGGTTCCTGGCGGTCAATTTCCTCCCCATATTTCCGCCTGATCACCAAGCAAGAGCTGGATTTGATGGTCTGATCTTCTCTTGCTTTTTGCTGGAGAAACTCCACTTGCCTAGCCACTCGAGCCGGCTCATATTCATCATCATCATCCAAAAATGTCAAAAACTCTCCTTTTGCAGCTTTCGCTCCGGTGTTTCTCGCCACTCCCCCTCCACAATTTTCTTCATGTATAATATACTCAATTGATGCCTTTTCCTGAAAAGTGGATATCACCTTTGCAGTTTCCAATTGAACCGCATCGTCCTTCCCATTATCATCCACTACGATCAATTCGATGGATGGATAATTTTGATTTAAAACGCTTTCAATTGATTTTACTAAAAACTTTGGTCTCCCGTGGGTGGGAATGATTACCGAAACTAATCCTTGAATCATGAATTTTTGATTTGATGCGAAAAAGCCATAGATATCTGATCAATGATCAATTGAAGCTTCATAGCCCTTGCATTTTGAATAGCATTTTGTGTCAAAACCTGCAAGTCAATCTCACCAGTATAAACCTTCAACAAAAGGGATTTCAAATCCATAAAATCCTCAAAAGTCAGTGTCTGATTTTGAATGGTTTTCATTTGTCGAAAGGAAGCTGGTAGGATTCCGACTTTTGCTTTATTATACATCAACAGGACAATACCTGTTTCTTTGGAAACGCCATAGGTCTCCAATTGTCCATTATTGGTTATGTACTCTGGATGGAAATATGAAAACAACAAATGTGCCTCACGAATTTCTTTTTCAAATTCTTCTTGAGGAATAAATCCCTTCCAATACCGGATCATATATCCTTGGGATTGTAGGGCCTCTGCCTCGATCAAGATCTTTTGACCATAAGTCCCATCTGGCTTGCCCAATAACACGAGTTCAACTTTCTCTTTGAGAGCCTCGGTAGCTACGACCTCCAGTAATTCCAAATAATTCCTCCTATCTGAAATCATTCCGGGAACTACCAAACGAATCCTGTTTCCATGAGAATACAATTCTTCAGAAAGGTCGGTTTTAGGGTTGAAATCATCGTAGCGGAAAGGAATTAAGCCCACGTTTTTCACCCTAAGTTCCTTCTTGGAATATTCCAACATATTTTCCCCTGCAACGGCAAAATAACTAATCTGCTTACGGACTTTTTGCGTCATCACATGTTTGGCAAAAGGCACTAGGCTTGTCGGAATCCGTGGACGAAACCAAGTATTACAATTGTGAACCAACAATAAGGTAGGCTTTCCTATTTTATGGGATGAAAAAGAATAGAGCTCCCTCAAGGAATAAAGCTGATCTAGAATTACAAAATCCGATTCATTCAATTTTTCAAAAACTCCTTGTGGGGTAAAGCGAGTATTCCAAATAGTCTGTTCTAAAATGATCCTTTCTTTAGGAAAAACATACTGCTCAAGCCCATCTGCCAAAAACAAAAGCACTTGGGCATTCATTTTATCAAGTGCTTTCAATACTATTTCC
This sequence comes from Algoriphagus sp. AGSA1, assembly GCF_021390545.1. Lineage (GTDB taxonomy): Bacteria > Bacteroidota > Bacteroidia > Cytophagales > Cyclobacteriaceae > Algoriphagus. The sequence continues at coordinate 159,860 of NZ_JAJUWR010000012.1, forward strand.
AATAGACTCCCATGGTTCCTATTTGAAAAGTAAAGTGAAACTATCTTATTCTGCATCAAATGTTTTTGTCCTATGGTTAAAAAGGGAGAAAATTAATAATAGCAGGTAACCTTTGAGAAATGCCGATGAATTTAGAATATCTCCTTTCATTTGGACCACGAAAAACGTGACAAGTAGCGTTAAAATCGTTGCTTTAAAAAGTGAATCTTTCACATTCACAATTCTATTTAGTGAAAAATTGATCAACGTGAAGTAGGCAAGTACCGACAGAGCGATACCCCCGAAATAAATATATCGTATATAGCCTAAGTCAGACCTAACCGATGAGTGTGGATTGTCAAAAACAACCATTCCTTCTCCGAACCATATTTGAGACCATCTTGAAGGAAGGTGAATATGCTCTCGAAACATAATTGAGAGCGTTTTGGACTCCATCAAATTCCCTGACATTGCACCGATCCCTCCCATGACTCCTTCCACTATCCAAATCAGTGATTCCATTTTCTCTGGATTCATCAAGAAATAAACACCTATAAAACCAAGGAACGCAATAAATATCAAAAATAATCCGGATAGCTTTTGAAGCCATTTTAGATCATCATAATAGAAACTAAGTAAGAAAATAACCCCAAAAAATATGGGGATGACCAGAATAGAAATCCGGGCATTAATGATCAATGAAATAAGAATAAAAGGGTAATAAAGCAGGTATTTCTTTTTGGAAGTTTTGATGAACAAAATTGAGTTCAGTACAAAAACAAGCCCCTGAAACAAAGGTGCAGAGAAATAATAATCATTGGATATTCCAAAGCCTCGATAAGCTTGAGTTTCGAGTTTTTCGGATGGTAGTTCTATGAAAAAATTAAAGACCATTTCCTTCAGATCCGGAACCAAAAACATAAGCGTGGCCATTATGGCCTGTGCTACACCCACTTTGACTAATAAATCCAAAAAATCATCTGTGCAATACTCAAGGTCAAACCCAAAAACCAATACGAAAACCGGAAGGACTAGCACAATATCCAATAGTAATCTGATGTAGGTGAGTAAAAAGGTCTTATCAAATTCGGAATCCGCAATAAGGGGAATCAAAAGTATATAGAGGACGCAGGATAAAAAAAAGATCAGGTAAGTCAGAAAGGTCTTGTGCTGAAATATAACCAACAACCTCCCCAAATTAGTACCATAGCATAGATAGCCAAATGCCAAAACGATTACTACATAGGAAAGATTGACCGGAAAGAATAAAAACTTTGGAGTATAAATAAATAGGAAAAGCATGATCACTGAAATCCGATTCAGCAGCTTATAGTCAATCTCTGATTTATTGATACCCCAAGTGTTCATGTCTTTCCCTCCTTGAATAGGAATCTCCCTACCCTTTTGTAGGTATATTTATAGTTGAAAAATGATGGGTTTTTCAACAATGAGTAGCCCAGTTTGAGCATTTTCTGCATTGGAGATTCATTCTCAAAACTCAATAACAGCAGGTTCAATTTTTCTTTTACAAAAAACCCGGAAATATTTATGCCCTTACTTTTATACTTTTCAAGAAGTTGATTCAATGCAGCTATTCTCTTTTCATGATTTTTTGAAACCCTTGAATTATCATGCTGGATAAAATAAAGTAAAGGTTTCTCTATGCGAAAAAATAACCCATCAGGCTTTGTTTGCGTCAAGTTGAACCAAGCATCCCAGTCCTGAAAAGACGTTAAGTTTTCATCGAAAAGCTCCCAGGAAATATCATTTTTGATAGTAACTGAACTAGTCGTAGAAATGGAAAATGCCCCACTAGAAATGGCGGTGAAAATATCTCCTTTCAAAATGGCGTTTGATTTAAACAGATCCGGGCGATCTGAGCTAGGCCAGGACTTATAATAATCTGAATAAACCAAAAAGGCTTGCTGCTCATCATGAACCTTTAGATGTTCTTCCAGTTTATTGGGAAACCAAGTATCATCATCATCCAAAAATGCAATAAACCGACCTTGTGCAAATCGTACCCCTTGGTTTCTCCAATGATTGGCTCCACATGATTTTTCAGAAGGGAAAAATTGAAACCGGGGATTATGAATTCTCTGGAGCAATTCCTCCACTTTAGGATTATCTGCCGGAAAATCGTTAAAAACAAGACACTCGTAATTGGTAAGTGACTGCTTCAAAACACTATCTATCGCGAGTTTTAATTCTTCAAGCCTCTTGTAGGTAACGATAATTACCGAAAAATCGGGTTGCTTCAATGCGTACTTATATAAATTTGACTCATTTTAATCAATTGAAAATCAATTAATTATAACTAAAATAGACTTTTTGATCAAAACAAAACTCACTCCAACCAAGAGCCCAAAGAAAATACAGATAACCATGATCTTGAGTATATTCGGGGAGTAATAACTAGTAGGGATCTGCACTGGCTCAATAATGGCAATGGGGTCTTGAATATTTTGTGATTGGATGCTCACTTGCTCTCTCTGCTGAAGGAGAGAATTATAAATATTGAATGCAAAAGAAATCTCATTTTCCAATCTCTGCTCCTCAATTTTGTCCACAGACCTAATCAAATTGAAGTTTTGATCCCGGAATTTTGCAAGAGAATTCATTGCTTTTTCGTATTCCCCTCTTTTCTCAACAATTTGTTTATCTAGCTGGCCTATACTAGTACTGTCTTTCTGCCCTTGATATTTCCTAGTAATGAAAATTAAGTCCGATACAATTTTTTGCAATACTTCTGCCCCAACATCAGGATCTTGAAGGTCTAAGGAGATAGTGATCAAGCCATTCTGCATATCTATTGAATAATAAATTCTCTCACTAAAATCCTTGACTATTTTCTTACTTGCTACTTTCAAGATAGAATTAGTGAAAATCGGAGAATTGGAAGTATCCGACAAAGACATGGTATCGAGTTCCACTAATTGAACATCTGTGACTTCACTTGATTTAAACCATCTAAATTTTACTAAATTCTCAACCTTATCACCAAAAGATGGCTCACTATGAAAACGGAAATAATCTATCAGAGCCATACTTTGCCCTAGGTTAGGAAATTCAAACTCTGTTTTTAATATTTTTTCAAGGAATGGACTACTTCGGATTATAGGCTCATATACATTAGAGGACAAGGAGCGTTCCTTCCCATCCATTCTTCCAATATTGATGCCTGCCAAGCTCGCAAGACCACTGATTCCGGAGCCTGAGCTATTAACTTCGGGCAAAAGGACTACTCTCGACGAATATTCCTTAGGACTCAATATATAATATATTAATCCCATTGAAATAAAAATTGATAGTGAGATTATTAAAGTTATTTTAGACCTATAGATAGCCCTCAAAACGTTAATTACACTTATTTTATCTTCACTTTCAAACTTCTTCATTCATCAATTATTAAGACTTATTAATAAAAACACAATCAAATTATATCATGCAAGACACTAATTAATACTATAGTTTTTTTTAAGAATACTAACTATCTGCTTCTCTACAGAATAATCAAAATCTGATTCAACAGAAGCATCATAGTACTTTGTTTTCCTTCTAGGATGAACAGCTGAAAAATCATATTTTGTAATAAAATCTATCAATTCCTTATAATTATTCATATAATTTGCTACACCATAACTTATAAAACCATAGTAGTCATTTAAATGTGATTGATATTCCCCAAAAGAATACTGTACTGGAACTACATTTGATAATGCTGCCTCTAACAAAATCGAAGAATTTCCCGCTATTAGCAAATCAACTTTTAAAAGAAAGTTAATACTACTTTCAATATTACTATTTGAGATTATTATTTTATCAATAATATCTGTTTGCTTTGAGAAAAGTTCTCGTTTATCTCTAGGATGTGGCCTAACTACGATTTTCTTAATATTTGGTTCCATAGAAAGTGAACTAACCAAAAACCGGATCTTGTCGAGGTTATCTAGCTCATTATACGCAATACCTACAATTGAAATCTCTCCAACATTAGCTTTCTCTTTGATTTCATGTTTAAATATGTCGAATTTATGGTTTCCTACAAGGTAAGTATCCCCACGTGAACATGATTTTGTCTTATAGATCATGTTACTATACTTACCGTAGAGAAAAGATGCAGTAAAATTTAAAGGGGGAAATCGATTAGAAACACTTGCGTGCTGAAAATAGAATATTGGAATTGTCAATAATTGTGCTGCTTGAATTAATCCTCGTGATTTAGGTTCATGATCATTTGAAATGAAAATAGCACTGGGCGCATTATCTTTGAAAAAGCAATAATGATCCTCGTCTCGATTATAATACTTTAATATGCTCAAATAGCTTTTTATTCCATATTTATTATTTATTGATAAATAAAGTAAAAATAGATACTTTCCTAAAATTGTTGAATCTTTCAAATAATCAAATATACCTATCAGCTCATCATTCACTGGAGATTTGGCAGAGGTCACAAATAGAACATCATAATGGTTCTTCAGAAACTTTAATGCCTCATAATTATTAGTTGTATCTACATATGCTATTTTTTTATTTCGGAAATCCGGAATCTCTTTAGTTTTCTCTCTTGAAAAAAATTTAAGAATGTCAAAAAAAATAAATTTTGATACTGTGTATAGAAAATGAGGAATTTCATTCAGATTTAACCTTCTACTTTTACCTGTAATAAATAGATTGAATAAATCAATTTTCTTCTCAAACATCCTCGAAAAGAGTTAGCTACAGTCAATGAAAAATTCCAATGTGATCTTATACACCTTTTCTAACAGGACTAAAATCTATTTGAAATAGGAAAATTTAATGGGTTGACCTTTTGACAAATCAACAACAGCCTCTTTACCAATAATTTGATTATAATATATAGGTGAAATTCCGTTGCCTGGTCTGACTGACCTTATGTGAGATTTTGTAAATAATTCTCCCTTTTTTATATCCTGCGCCAAGAATAAGGATCTTCTTCTCAGTTTAGATTCTGGACTTACTTGATAAGTTATCTGACCCAAAGATGCCTCAGCCTCTCTTATTGCTATTACCATATCCGCAAATTCATGCGGTTCCATGGAAAATCCAGAATCAGGGCCTCCTAAAGTCCTGTCTAAAATAAAATGCTTCTCAACTACTGAAGCTCCCAAAGACACTGCCACTATCGGTATTGTGCTTCCCATGCTATGATCAGACACCCCAACTTTAACACCGAAAGTATCTCTGAGGTTGGGAATTGTCAATAAATTAGCTTGATCTGCTGTAGCAGGATACTCAGAAGTGCATTTTAAAAGAGTAATATCTTCATTCCCAACTTTTCTACATATATTAACAGCACGCTCAATATCCACTAATTCCGCTACTCCTGTAGAAATTATCATAGGTTTCTTTTTGGAAGCTGTATATTCTATCAATGGGATATCGGTAATCTCAAATGAGGCAATTTTATACCTGCTTACTCCCATTTTTTCCAGAAAATCAACAGCTTCAAAATCAAAAGGCGAACTAAAAAACTCCAACCCCAAATCCTCTGCTACCATTTTTAATCTAGGCTGCCATTCGTAAGGCATTGCCCCTTCTTTAAACACATCATAGGGCTTTTGGCCTTTCCATAACCCCTGCTTTCTGGGACCAAAATATTCATTATCAACGTTTAAGGTTAATGAATCAGCTGTGTATGTTTGTACTTTGACCGCATTAGCTCCACACTTCGCCATTTCTTCAATGGTTCTAACGGCTATTTCATAGTCATTACCATGATTGGCAGACATTTCAGCAATTATAAATGTGCCTTTACTACTCATATTTTTTTTTGTAATCATACATGTTCCCTATCACTTTTGCGGGCACTCCTCCAATAACTTGCCCATCTTCAAAACTGTTCGTTACTACTGATCCAGCAGCAACTAAACAGGACTTTCCAATAGAAACACCAGCTGTAATTGAAGAAAGTGCTCCTATCCATGTACCGTAACCAATCCTTATTTTCTCCCCCTTGTAGCCGCCAAACCTAAAACTATTTCCCTTCATCAAATGATTTGAAGCAGTAATAGACACAAAATTCCCTATTAATACCTCGTCCTCTAATTCAATTTCTCCTTGCCCTAAGTAAGAATTAAAACCTATATAGACATTATCTCCAACAACCAAACCCTTGGGATTAAAGATAAATGCTTGACTGCCTAATTTAAAATTCTTCCCACAAGCTCTCAAATAAGGCTCCAACAATTTCCCCCTTGATCTATCACCATCGGGTCCATCGACAATGAATAAGTTCAAAATTTTAATTTTAAACCGTGACCATTTGGTCATTTTTTTAGGTCTCATCCTACAGATTCTTATAAATCAATTCAAAAATTCGCTCGACACCTTTTCCGTCAAATAGCTTTCTCATCCGTCTGGACATCTGTAGTCTATAATGGTAGTTTTCCATTAATTCAATTACTGCTTGTTGGATTTGCATTTCACTCAACTCATGAACAATACCCAGATTCATCCCCACTTCCGCATGAGTAAGTTCTTCAGTTATTTTAAACTGAGTTTCATGGATAGCTATAGCGATAAAAGGAGTTTGAGCCATACAGGTTTCATATCTAGTAAGTCCCCCATTTAAAAGAACTACGTCGCTATTTAACATCAGCTTCGCCATTGATGATACCTTGTTGTGTAAATGAATATTACTTTTATCCTTGATTAATTCCTTTATTTCTTCGTAGTAAGAATTGATAGGAGATAAAACAACTTCAATAAAATAGTCAAGGTTAACCACAGCCTTTAAACATAAATAAGTGATGTTTAGTGGATCAGTACCTCCCATCGTTATCAATAAACGTGTTGCCTCTTTCTTCACTTCTTTATCCAATCCAAGAAATTCTTCACGAAAAGTAAAATATGCCGGACCTGAAAAGACTTGAATCCCTCCCTTTTCTAAGTGGCCCACTGGCAGTACAGAAGGAAAAAAAGTTAAGTGCTCATACCTTTTGTTCATTTCAAAAAAAAACAAAGTAAATGATACAATGAGCAACTTATCACGTAAACTTTTAATCCAGCTCAATTGGTTAAACTCTTCTTCTATTAAGTCGATCAAAACAATTTGAAAATCACAAAGATCTAAACCCGCTTGCTGAATACTTTCTGAATAAAAATCTTCCACTTTAATAACTTCCCCAATAATTTGTAGTTCTGGGATAAAGCTATTAGTGGATTTAGTCATAAATGTAATGCTATCGCCACGTTGGGAGACAGCGTAATTAGCTAGCAAAATCCCCCTTGCTACATGACCATATCCAATCTCTTTGTTTCCGTTCAAAACGAAGAGTATCCTATTATTCAATTACAGAAAATTTAATTTGATCTAAGATTTCTCTTGCATTTTCTTCGGCCTCAGATACAGATTCCCCTAGGCATATAACTTTTCCAATTCTATCAGTTCCCTTTCGAAGTTTACTTACTTTATCGCCTTTTGCCACAGTGAGCTCCACCTCTAAACATGCCTTAAGGTTCTCTTCTTTAGGAAAGTCTATAGCCTTAATTACCCCATCCACTTCAGAAGAAACAATAAAGGCAGCAACCGGTTGATTCTTAACAATATCCAGAGAAAGAGGCTGACCCAAAGCCGACTTAATTGTTTCTTTGACCCAATTTAGTCCTGTGTGATAGTAAACAAGCTCCGGCAGACAGGTAGCCCCTATTCGAGCGCCAATTTCAATCACCTTCATTTTACCAGTTCTTTCATCTAGTATGAGATCTACATTACTTGGTCCTGACGATATACCTAATGCCTCAATAGCTTTTGCGATATCCTCTTTAATACCTTCTACCTCCGATTCATCCATTTGTATGAATGGAAAAGAATGACCTACAGGAATCATAAATGGAGGAGGCGAAATTATATCATTATGCAAAAGCACAAGTTTACAAATACCATTCTCAGAAAAAGTCTGGGCACCAAGCTCTAACCCTTTAATATACTCTTCCACCAGCAGTTCCTCTCCTTTGGTATGCAGAAACGCTTCATCAATTGCCTCTGAAAGCCCTTCAGAGTTATTCACTTTCACCACGCCTCTACTCCCAGAGCTGTCGGGAGCTTTAACTATCAATGGAAAGCCAATTAGTTTACTGGCTTCAAGTGCTTGCTGTAAATCTTTAATAACTGAAAACCTTGGCTGATTACATTGGTATTTCTCTAACCTTTTTCTCATCCTGATTTTGTTGCTGCAATCTAAAGCAGTCTCTAATGAAACCCCAGCTAATCCCAATGTATCATTTACATAACCAATTGTCGGAACAGGGGAATCACTTTGCAGGGTCAGCAATCCATCTATTTGGTGTTTTTTCGCAATGGTTAAAACACCCTCAAAATCGGTCGTATCTACGGTATACGCGTAATCAGCAATCGGCATTCCAGGAGCGTCAGCTCGCTGGTCTACTGCGACCACCTTTAGCCCCATTTCTTTTGCTATTTTTATTGCTGGTAGTTGGCCAAAACCTGCCCCAACTATTAAAACTGTCTTCATTCAAAAATCATTTGATATTTAAGCTCGGCAATCTTCCAATCATCCATATTATCTATATCCTGAGCTTCTTGTGGTGATATTACAACAGCGCCCTTTTTCACTGATCTCAGCCGATAAGCAAGTTTAAACCAATAAAATTGGCCCGCATCATAAAAAGTAGGCACTAAATCCTGAGATCTTGTAAGGGCATAGCCTTCATTCTGCCACGTAATAAATCCATGCTTATCCAACAGTAAAGCCCGTTGAATAGGATAAGGATATTCCACTATAGGCCGAACAGAATCGAAAGGACCTGAAATCAATTTATTAAACCCTTCAATAAGTTTTTTTTGCTGGATTAAAGGAGCAGTAGGCAAAATACAGCAACCATATAAGTACTCTGAAGGTAATGCATACCGATCAAGCACCTCATCCACCACATCTGCAAGGGTTGAGTAATCATCTGAAGTCTGGCAGGATCTCAAAAACGGCACTGTGGCACCATACTTTTTAGCCACATCTGCAATCTCTTCATCATCGGTAGATACCATCACCTCATCAAAAAGCCCTGAGTTAAGTGCAGCTTCTATAGAGTATGCAATAATTGGTTTTCCCAAAAAGTCCTTAATATTCTTTCTCGGAATTCGCTTACTTCCTCCCCTGGCAGGAATAATGCAAAGCCTTTTCTCCAAAGTTGATTCAGACACTAATTCTAAATTAAAATTTCAAATTTTGGCTAAGGATATCAGGAACAATTCTTCTCAGAATAGTACAACAGTATTGTATCTATCACAAACCTCTGCTCATCATAGCTTAACGTAGGATACATAGGCAGACTTATACAATTGTTGTAATATTCCTCGGCAATGGGCATATCTCCTTCCTTCCAGCCCAACTCCCGGTAGTAAGGCATTAAATGTGTGGGGATATAATGGATCTGTGCATAAATTGATTTACCTCTCAAAAAATTGTAAAGCCCTACTCGATCCTTAACTTCCAAAACATATAGATGATAGGCATGCCCTACCACAACACCTGACTGAGATAAAACAAAGTCTTGTCCAGAAAAAGCATCTCTATAGACTTCAGCTATATCCTTTCTTCTTACCAAACCTTTCTCAGCTCTACCCAGCTGACTTAATCCCAAAGCAGCTTGGATATCCGTAAGACGATAGTTATAGCCCAATTCCTGCATTTCCATATACCATCCAGGATAGTCCACCTGTTCCTGTTCCTCTTGCGCACTACCAGTATTCACCCCTGTAGCAAATGAGACTGAATTCTGATATTTCAAATCATCTTTGATAATTCCGTGGGTTCTGAGCATCACCAATTTTTCATATAAGACCTTGGAATTTGTAGTGGTCATTCCGCCCTCACCTGCAGCAATGTGCTTTACAGGATGAAAAGAAAAGATAGCTAAATCAGCAAAGTTGCCATTCCCACAGGACTGTTGATTTTTACTACTATCCACAAAATAACCACCTGGTGCATGACAAGCATCCTCGATAATCCATAATCCATATTCATCGGCAAGTTTTCGGAAAGCTTCCAAATCCACCGCCCTTCCTGCAAAATCCACAGGAATAATTCCACTGTAAGTTCCTTTCGGGCTTTTTTCTAACAGTTCGCGGACTTTTGAAATATCTAGCAGATATGTATCGGGGTCAATATCCGCAAAAACAACTTCTCCGCCACAGTAGCGGACGCAATTAGCTGATGCAGCAAAGGTAATCGGTGTGGTAATAACTTTAACACCGGGCTTCACACCCAGCGCAATGCAGTTCAGATGTAAAGCTGCTGTGCCGTTGCTTACAGCCACAGCATATTCCGATCCTATGTACGCTGCAAATGCTTCTTCAAATTCCTTGATTTTTGGCCCTTGGGTAAGGTAGTCAGATTTAAGCGTCTGTATTACAGCTTCAATATCTTCATCCGTAATAGACTGGCGACCGTATGGGATTGGCATCATCTTAAATATGAAATGAAGAATCTACGTGTTCTTGAATAAGTTTTCGCATGCTGTCCACTGTTTCCCATTCTGTGTTTTCTCCTGAATTGTATTGAAACCCTTCCTTTACTTTTACTGCTCCAAATTCATTGATAAAGTCATCCAACTTCCATTTATGAGTTGCAGGAAGTATAGTGTAATACTTTCCTAGATCGTAGGTAAAATATGAATCAGAGGAAGTGATCATTTCTTCATGTATCTTCTCCCCTGGTCTGATTCCTACATATGGTTTTTCACATTCTGGACCAATTGCTTCAGCCACATCCATAATTCTATAGGAAGGGATTTTAGGAACAAACAATTCTCCGCCCCAAGCATGCTGTAACGCATGAATCACCATTTCTACCCCTCCCTGCAAGGATATATTGAATCGGGTCATTTGAGGGTCTGTTATCGGCAAAACCCCACTTTCTTTTCTGGAAAGGAAAAAAGGAATTACGGAGCCATTAGATCCCATTACATTACCATATCTAACAACAGAGAATCTTATTGGATTTTCTCCTTTAATATTGTTCGCCGCAATAAACAGCTTATCAGAAGTCAACTTGGTTGCACCATACAGATTAATTGGAGCGCATGCCTTATCGGTGGATAAAGCCACTACCCGCTCTACTCCAGTCACGAAACAAGCGTCTATCACATTCTGAGCTCCGTAAACATTTGTTTTGATACATTCATCAGGATTGTACTCTGCTATGGGGACATGCTTCATAGCTGCCGCATGAATGACAAAGTCTATACCCTTCATAGCCCTAATCAGCCTATCTTTGTCTCTAACATCACCTATAAAAAACCTAATCATAGGAAATTGATCAGGAGGATAGTCCAAAGACATTTGATATTGTTTTTGCTCATCCCTTGAAAAAATCACTAAACGTTTTACTTGTGGATAGTTCTCCAAGATGTATTGGGTAAGTGCTTTGCCCAAGGATCCCGTTCCGCCGGTAATTAAAATTGATTTGTCAGTAAACATCTTTTATTAAACTTCTTGTAAAGCAACCATTTTTTTGAAAGATTGGGAATGATTCATCAATTCATGATAAGTCCCTCTACCTGATATCATCCCATTATTCAATAATATAACTTCATCTGCACTCTTAATTGTGGATAATCTATGAGCAACTATTAGGATTGTATATTCCCCTTTTAACTTTTCAATGTTTCCCTGTATTACTCTTTCTGTTTCAGAGTCTAATGCAGATGTTGCTTCATCCATAATCAAAATATCAACGTCCTTAAAAAGTTCTCGGGCAATTGAAATTCTTTGTTTTTGTCCACCACTGACCATTACACCGTTGCTTCCTAAAAATGAATTTTCCCTTTCGGGTAAACTTTCTACAAACTCTACAATAGCTGCTTTTTCTAGTGCCTTCCAAAATTTCGCTTTGTTTTCTGAAGTGGGCAAAGCCCATCTCGTCACATTGTTAAAAATACTATCAGAAAAAATAACAGGATCTTGCGTAATGTATCCAATGTGTTTTGAAAAATTCAGTTTATTAATTTGCTCATAAGGTACATCATCAACCAATACCTTACCAATATTAGCCGGTAGCATTCCAACAATTAAATTTACCAAAGTAGTTTTGCCGCTGCCACTTTCACCAACAAATGCATAAGTTTTATTCTTGTTAATTGTCAAGTGCAAATTCCTTAAGATCAATTCAGTATCACGGTAACTAAAACTCACATCTTCTAATTGAATAGTATCTTTAAATCCATTGATCATTAGTTCACCATCATCTTCCTGTTCAATTCTTAATACTTCCATAAACTCGGTCATATTTACTAGAGACCCTGAATTATTCAGAAATCTGTTCCAGTGATTTTGCATTTGAACCAGGGCATTGAGTGACCTATAGAAAAAGAGTAGACTCAAGACTATTACTCCTATTTTTTCAGAAAAAAAGTTGACTTGCACAAAAATTACGGACATTACAATAAGAATGACCATGGGTTCTCTTGTCGCCACAAGTATTGAATTATAAAGCCCTATTTTTTTATTGCTATTCTCAATATAATCAATTGCTTTTTTTATTTTTAGGCCATATTCGGTCATTAAACCTGTTGCTCTCAGGTATTTAAAGAAAGCTACTTTTTCAATCAAAAGGCCTTGGAAAACATGTCCCCCCTTGGTTATTTTGCTTGAAGTAGCTTTCGTTTTTTTATAAATCTTATTATAAAGGAAATTGGATAAAAAACCGCCAAAAGCGACCAAAACAGCGAATTGTGGATTCGTTAAAAATGCCAATATCACATAAACAAAAACCAAGACTCCAAATTGCATGGCTGCAAAATAACTTAAATAAGCACTTGACACCCTCCCTACCTCTCCACTTAAGGTATTCTGAATTCGACCCGAATCAGCCATCACAAATTTCTTATAGCTATATTTTCCTAAAATATCAATATTGTCATATCGTAATTTTTTAATGAAATATTGCTGTACGAGTACGTTATAGTATGACTCACAAAACTTAGCGATCCCTTTCGTTACAAAAAATACAGAAATAACCAATAAAACATTCGTTAGACTCAAGTCAATTCCTAAAAAATCAAGGGATTCAACTAAAAAACTCAGTCCTCCCAAATCTTCTGATGTAGCAGAGGTACCTCCATCTACCATTTGGAGTAATGGTAAAAACATAGCCAAACCAAAACCATCAAGGAGCCCAACTGAAAGGCTTAAGGCCAAAGCTATAAAAACTCTATATCTAAGGTGAGAATAAAAGTAACTGAAATAAACCAAATACTTTTTCACCAAGTTCTTAATTATTCCCATGTTTACTATTGATAGTAATAGTCTATACTAGTCATAAGGTTTTGAATATTATTCCTAAAAAATTAATTATAATTAATGTTTTAGATGGCCAAATAAGCTCATTGAAAATTATATAAAAACACAAGTATTGAAATCAAATGCGTCTAGCAGGTATTCCTACTATTGTTGTTGCATTCAAATAATCCCGGGTCACAGCAGCTGCCGCACCAACCACAACCCCATCTCCCAATTCCACCCCTGGCAATATAACCGCCCCAGCTCCCAATCTACAAAATGCTCCAACTTTAGAACCTCCGAGTAAAATTGCCTTTGGACCAATCTCTGAGAATTCCCCCACGTGGCTATCATGATGAAGTTGAGCTCCTGTGTTGATTAAAACTCCTTTTCCAAGATTTACTTCAGGCCCAACAAACGTCAATGGCATCAAATCCCCATGTATTTCTTCCTTATTGGAAACACTTGAAAAGTTCAACCAATAAGGGGTTCCACCTAAAGCTATAAAAAGGTCAAAAAACTTACTTCTCAAAATAGGATTCCCAATTCCTAAGCAGAAGCCAGAATCGCTTTCTAATCGAGATTTAATTTTTTCTATAGACGAATACACGGTAAAACTCTTCCTCTTCAAGACAACTGTTTCAATCGATGTATCCTCATCAAAAAAGCATATAGATGAAGAATCGTATCCTGCATTGATCAACAAAAACAGAACTTCCTTACCATGACCTCCTGCCCCAACTATTACCATGCCACTAGCTGAATTATCATAAAGATGTCCATCAAGTTATCTGAATGCAATTCCTTTTAATAGAATCCCATAATGTGAACCTTATGGCTAAGTGTCTATAGATGCTTTTTGTCCTAGATGCTTGTACAGCAACAATCCACATATTTTCCATAAATATTTCTGCAAAACCCAAGAGCTTTGGATCCTAAATGCTGACCTTCAGACTCTAGTAATTATGAAGCCATATTTATTAAAACAATATAATCCTGTCACCATATAATACTGGTAATAAGTAGTTTATACCCTTTTGATTTTACTCTCTGCTACGGTAGCAATCTTTCTATCAAAATCCCCAATGTGGCTAGACTAGACGCTAAGCCTATCCAGCCGGCAGCACTTAATCTTTCACGCTCTGGCTTAACAGGTACAACTATTTCCGCTCCCGGTTCCAGTCTAGGATAAAATTTAAGACCTAGCAAATTACGGGTACTTTTTGCATCTCCATTTGCGTAAACCACATAGGTTTTGGATTTTCTGGCATTTTCAGTAAATCCACCTGCCTTAGAAATATAATGTTTCAAACCACGATTGTTATAATACCTGGTAGTCGTAGGCAATAAGACCTCTCCCACCATTCTAACCGTCTGAAGTTCCTTTGGTATTCGTATAATATCCCCCTCCATTAGGATGAGATCATCTTCTCCTCCTGGATTTCCCATTATTTTCACTAAATCAATCCCTACATAATCTTGTTTTTTCATGCGGACGGCATTTAAGGCAGAATCTAACCTAATCGAATCAAGGGCAAGAGAACTATCTGACAATTTCTGCACTGCAGCTTCTTGTTTTTTTATTTGCAACTCAATATCATAATCGGCTATCTTCTTGTCAACCCTATCAAAAAGAGTTTCCTCTGCCTCATTATTCTTCCTCTTAAAATCCGGATCCAGATTATCTCTGATCTCTTTCAGTTCATTAATGCGCTTTTCTTCATCAGTTAGATCCTGGAAATATATTGTGCGCCGTATCAAACTAGCCCCCTTAGGATATGCAAACTGTGTCATTCCACCCGCTCTCTTTACCACATCGGATATCCGCTCATTGGCCGAGGCTATGGCAAACTCTCCTGGATAGGTGACTTCTCCTTGGATAGTCACGATTTGCTCTCTTTCAAAGCCAGGACTTCTTCTGATAAAAACATGGTCAAAAGGCTGTAGTTGCTGGTTTCTTTCCTCATCAGTCAGCTCCAAATTTGGATCGATTGTCAAAGTCTTAATCTCTGCTATCCTACCCGTACTCGAATCCCTGACCCTTCGTGCTATCTCTATGGAAGAATTAGTAGCCGACTCCAATAAACCTCCCGATCGAATAATCAGGTCTCCTACAGTCATTTCTGAAGCGAAGGGATAAGTACCCGGATAATTGATCTCTCCGGAAATCTTTACATAGTATTCCTCCTTCACATCATACCTACTGGGAACGAATAAAAGATCCTCGTTTTTTAAAGGTACATCCTGTCTAGTGCCTTCTAAGATACCTTTCAGATCAAGTGGCTCAGCTGCCAAAGTCAAATCAGCACTGGTTCTGTACAAGGTAGCTCTAGTAGCAAACGCCTCTGGTTTAAGCCCCTCAGCTTTCTCAAGAAGTGTTTTGACAGTTAATCCTTTATCCTCTAAAGAATATTCACCTGGACGGTTTACAGCCCCTTCCACTTGAACTCGGTTTGAAAACCTCTCTAGAGCCTCACCTATAAGTATTTCGTCTCCATCCAGCAGAGTGAACGAGGAAAACTCACTAGATGGCACATCTACTACTTTTCGCTGGTTATCTTCAATTCTACGGATCGTCACCCTGTCTTTGTAAGCCAAGCTGGTAAATCCTCCTGTATATACGTATAGGTCTCCAAGAGATTCATTCGGCTTTACCTCAAAAAGCCCTTCTCTACGGACTGGGCCGATGATTTCAACTCGGGTTTCTACAGGAGGCACTATGACTACATCATTGTCCTGAAGTGTAATATTCGACCTTTGATCTCCTTTGGATAGAAATTCATATATGTCCACTGTAGCTACCAATCTACTGTCCCTATATACCTGGATTTTCCTGAAAGCACCATTTTCGTTGGGTCCGCCTGCTGCATATAGACCGTTAAACACTGTCGCAAATGAGGGCAATGTGTATGTTCCAGGTTTGGTTAGCTCCCCTACCATCGAAACTTTAATCGATCGGATATTTCCAAGTCTTAGCTGGATAAATGTATTGGGATTGGAACCAGTCAGCCCCGAATATATCCTTCCCAGAGCTGTTTGGATCCTTGAAGTAGCAGCTCCAATAGTGGATCCTCCAACCTGAACTGGCCCTACATTAGGAATGAAAACCCTTCCTTCAGGTGTGACATTGAGATCATACGACTGCTGAGAAGCACCATATACATCCAACAACAACTGATCCCCAGATCCGATCACATAAGATTGAGGGGTGGGGATATTTAGACTAGGGTTGAAATTGAGTTCCCGGTTGTGAAACAGCTTATAACCAAAAATCTTCTTCTGCTTCACAGTCAGATCATAATAAGGATCAGATCTACGAATAGAATCAAACATATCTACCTCCTCAAATCCAGTGACTGTTCTACCCCGTCCTCCTTCTTGAATCTGCTTGGATGAATTTACTTTCATTTGCAATTCAGAGATTCTCTTGCTCAATTTTACTGCTTCCATCGCTGGCATTCCTCTTTCCCGTGCCAATGCGGTCAACTGACTGGTAGTCAAACCATTAGACTCTGCCCGCTTGATCAACTGCTCTATCTGGGCATCAGATAAATCATCGACTTTTAGGTTTTGTATATCGGAGAGACTCTGACTTTGAGCGGCAAAGGCTAGCAATAAAAAAAACACCAGTAAAAAGCAATTCATAGAATAGCCGCCCCAAGTTTTCAATTCAATTATTTTCGTATTCAATTCTTATTATATCTGTTAACTATCTGCTAATTTCTTATTTTTATTCTATTCTCAACTGTTTTCACACAGCTTCGCCCTTTCAGTCACATCCGTGCCTAGTCAAACCGTCAAAATCTCACCAAAAGCTACTTAAGCGCCTACTTCCTTATCAAACAAAACCAACCCTTTGGACATCATCCTCTCAGCTAGCAATGTCAGTACCACTTTTCGGTCTATCATTTCTTCTATCTTGTTTGATAGATTTAAAATATAGTCTTCATTGAGATCATCTCCGGTTACCACTACGTCGATCTTGCCCGAATCGATACCCTTGGACAGATCTCCGACCAAAATTACTTGGCTAACCTCGCCCATACGACCCAATATCTGCTCAAGTAACTTATCCAATCCCAGGTACTTACGTACAATATCCTGGATATTGAAAAAAAAAGGATGTTTTACGTTGGCCTTGTAAGCGATTTTGTTTTTATCTGACTCTTTCACCAAGAATCCTGCTTGTGTCAAATTGTTCAGTTCCTTGCGGATGGCATTGGTGGATTCACCAAACTCATCAGCCAATCCTCTCAAATGGCTTTGTGTTTGGGAATTAACGAAGAACTTCACAAGTAACCTCAACCTTGTCTTTGAAGTAATTAAGGATTCAAGCATAAAAATCCACTTCCATAGTGAGTAACAAAGGTACTCATTGCATTGAATAGGAAAAACAAAAAGAGTGTTTTTGATTAAGAATAACGGACTTTAACTATTTTCTATTTATCTCAGCCTATTGTCTGTAAATATTATCCGGTTTTCTCCTGAGAAGTTTTCGGAACGAACTGCCACATAATGCGCTGAAAGCCCCAAGGAAGAACCCTAACACGCCAGTAAATGCAAACAAAATGAATTCATTACCCACTCCCATCAATCCCCCAATTTTATCGGGTAGGGAACTTCCTGATACAGTTGAGATATAAATAGTTTGTCCAAGCCACATCAACCCCATTCCAAGTCCTCCGGCGAAAAAGGCTCCAGTGCCTTTGATATTTGAAATCGCAGCAAGAATAGCAATACCTAGCATCACAGCCCAAAAAGCCAAGAATGGGTTCAATAACATAACCAACAATGCCGTGAGAAAAACAAACAGAACAAACTTCATGGTTTTTATTTTAGAATAGTTTGAAACAAGATCCCTTCTTCCTGGCCGGGAGTTCTTAATTTAAAATCCAGGTATTCACCATTTGCCCATTTTTCTACGAAATTACTGTAGTATTTACTCCCTGGGTTTCCGGATTGCCCCCCGGGATATATTCCAAAAGCATTGATTTCAGGCCCTAATTCTACCACCATTCTCCAACTGGCTCCATGCCGGGCACTCGTTGCGTTCAAAATACCGGATCCTCCCCCTGTGTACACATTCTCCACAGAAAATGATTTAAACTGGGGAACAAGGTGCTGAATTGTGGTTCTTTTATAATTAGCCCAAGAAAAATCACCTTCCTCGGATTCCCATTTCTTCATTTCCGCGAGCATATCCCTAAACCCCTCCTTTACATGAATAGTGGCGGTCTCCAGAACAGAGGTGTTTTTTATATCAAATATGCTGTCAGCCGGGTCATGTTTCATCAGCACAACTGTTTGATAATAGCTGGGAAGTACTACTTGAGCTCCATAGGAGGACAATTCCTTCCAGATATGGTTATAAGCTTTTCTCCACCAGATGTAAAACAAGGTAGGAGCTTTTTGGTTTGGATCAGCGTATAGATCCCATTCCTTAAGTAAGGATATATATCTTTTGGCATCGGGATCTGCATCAAACTCACTTCCAAGCATGTCCATCATCACCGGCAGTGCTTCTGCTGCGTGCAGGTAGTAATCGTCAAACTGAAGGCCTTGCATATCCTCCACTGTGATTGCCTTCATTTCCCGGAGTCTTGAATTTAGCCGTCGGTTTCTATAGAATTCATAGCTGTTGTCAAATACATAATAAGGATAGGTAGAATCTGTAGGATGCTGATTTGCCGAGCTGACAAACCCACGGGAAGGATTTAAGGTATTGGCATTCTGTTCATTTGGAATATATCCCTGCCATTCCATATTTGGATCTGCTCCATCCATGAAAAACTTGCCCTGTCCCTTCCATTTCAAAGGAAACTTGCCTTGGATCCGCATGGCTATATCGCCACTCTTGGAAGCGAAAACAAAATTCTGTGCAGGAGCAGTAAAATTATCCAAGGCTGAGTTATAGTCCTGTATATTTTTCGCAGTATTTAACTCAAGAAATGTCCTTTGCTCATTGGAACCTTCATGCACGTTCCATTTGAGAGCAAAATTCACATCCTGTCGCATAGAATTGAAACTCTGGTCGTAAACCACCGGACCATAATGGGTGTAAACCACGGTGTCAAGAAAGACCGCTTCACCTTTTACTTTTATTTCCTCTACCCTGAAAGAAGTCTGTCTCCATTTATCACCATACTTGTAGGCTTTCCGTGTCTCATCCTGAAAAGTGATCTTATACCAGTCTCTCGTATCGCGGGTGGCATTGGTCACACCCCAGGCAATATTTTCATTAAAGCCAGAGATCACACCCAGTGCGCCAGGCAGCGTTGCTCCTTTCACCGAGTGATCTGGAGTAGTTAACTGCATAGAATACCAAAGGGACGGGAGATTTAAACTGAGGTGGGGATCATTGGCCAAAATAGGATGCCCATTTTTGGTTTTAGATCCGGAAACCGCCCAATTATTAGACCCAGTTCCTTCTTCTGGCTGCGGCAATGGATCAATTAACAACAGATCATCCGGATAACTGATACTGTCGGGGTGATTTACAGTCATGGCTTCAAATCCCCACTTATGCCCCGGTTCAATAATAGGATCAACCCCTTCCGGATATTCCGGATATAGTTTATCAAGCATCACGTCACCAAGAATTTTCCGTAGATTGGAATATTCAAGATCCCGGTCCCCCACCAACATATCGGTCATATACTTTAACAATAGTATAGATTTATAAGCAGACCAATGCTCGGGCCGATAGCCCAGAATTTTATATTCCACGGGCAATCTAGCCTCAGAAAGCTGATCAATGTATTGATTGACCCCATCCGCATACGCCTCTAGTAATTTGTACGATTTCGGATCCTCCGTTTTGATGAATTCCATCCCCTTTTCAGCACCATAAGCCAATCCTTTTCGTCTGGTCATTCTGTCCAGATCCAGTGCGATCGAACCAACGATTTCGGAAATCCTACCAGCAGCTGCCATGGTCTGAAACTCCATCTGCCATAACCTATGTTTAGCTGTAATATAACCTTGTGCCCGGTACAGATCCTCTTGGCCGTTGGCAAAAATATGGGGGATAAGGTTTTCATCGTAAACCACCTTCACCTCACTGCTCAGTTTTTCGAGGGCTAATTCACCCTCATCCAGCTTGTCTTCAGAGAAGCAATTTTGCCAAAATCCGTGATAGGGATCAAGTAAGGGGGCCAAGGGAGGAATAGCACCAAAAGGACGGGAAACAGCTACAGCAAGGACTATGGCAAGCGTCAAAGTGATTAAAAATCCTACAAGCTTCATTGAAAATAGTTAAGATATAGGGCGAATTTAATCCAATCTTAGAACTATCAAACAAATAGACGGTTCCTTTTACCTACTCACATAAAAAAGCCCTCAATAAGTGACATACTGAAGGCTTTATCTTGAATGATATTTAATTTATACTGATGGGCAGCTTCAGCTTTTCCCATCGAATGACCAAGCCCGGATCCTGAATTTCCATTGACAGAGATTCTTGACTGCTTGCTTCCCACTCAGGGCTCACTTCCACTCTGAGCACATCATTCTTTTCATCATACTGAAAATGTCCATGCTCCAGATCCCATTCAGAATTAAAAATAACAGTCCAGGAACCTGTTTCCTTAGGAATCGTAAACAAGGAATACTTACCAGCAGGGAGTTTTTTCCCTTCTACCACCATATCCTGAGCCAGATCCACATAGGACGCTTCATTGGCCCCCGTTCTCCATACTACATTATAAGGAACCAAATCTCCCCATAACACCCTGCCTTTTACAGCGGGAGAACCATATTGCACCTTGAAGGGTTTCCCCCCAATCTCTCCCTCTTTTACCATCAACGGGCTAGGACGGGATTCTGCCTTTCCAGCAACTTCCATGGTTTCAGATGCTACCCCTGAATCTTTGGATTCAGAAACCTTGGACTCACCGCATGAGCTGAACACCATAGAAGCTATGGCGGCAGACAAAATAGTTTGGTACGTTTTCATGTGTTTATAATTGTTTTTTAATGGTCACATGGAATCTCGCATCACAGATAATCGTTCCTTCGTATGACTCTTGAGTCATGCTCGATTTCATATTGGGTAATTTTCTATTCGAAGTAACTAATAATAAGTAAATGAGCAAAATTCAGACCTCTATTCGATTGTCCCGAGACCCATAATATACCGAAACATACAAAATCCTTCTGATACCCGTTAATGTGTCAGCGTGAAAACAATAATTAAAGTAGATTGATTATTGTCCGTAAAGGTTAAATAAACCATTCACATTAATAGGTTCATGAATTATTGCTTACTTTATTACCAGATCAATCATACTTCATGAAAGTCATTACCTGGCTCCTCTTTGCCGTCACATTAATATTGTTTGCAAGTGTCTATGTTTCACCGGAATATTTCCGGTATGTAGGATTACTCCCCTTTTTTATTCCGGTGATCATCCTATTGAATCTTTTCTTATTGCTCATCCTCATATTATCTTGGAGGAAATTAGCCATTTTGCCATTATTGGCTTTGCTGATAGGTTATAAATTTTTCCTTGCCACCTTCCAGATCCATCCTAAAAATGAAAATGCCGAAGGGTTAAAAGTTTTCTCCTACAATGCCCACATGTTCTATTACAACTCAAAGAACGAAAACTCCCCGGAATCCAATGTGCTCTCTTGGCTGCAAGAACAGCCGGCAGACATCATGGCTTTCCAGGAATTCTATCAGGACAACACCACTCCATCACGGGATGCATTGAAAATCCTTGGCAAGGATTCCAATTACAAGGTTTCTTATCATATCACAGACGGCAATCCTAAAAAAAGATCCAACGGTTTGGCAATATTTTCTAAGTATCCAATCGTCAATGACGGCAAGGTTTTCAATGCCCAAGGCACTAATGGGGCGATTTTCGCAGACATATTGGTGGGAAAAGACACCATAAGGATATACAATGCCCACCTAGAGTCTATGAGAATAGACTCGGAAGGATTGGAAAACCTGGATGGGGTCAAAGAAAACTACAGGCAAACCTTGGGTAAACTCCAACGGGGAAGTCTGGCGA
Organism: Algoriphagus sp. AGSA1; assembly: GCF_021390545.1. Lineage (GTDB taxonomy): Bacteria > Bacteroidota > Bacteroidia > Cytophagales > Cyclobacteriaceae > Algoriphagus. Next base: position 182,123 of record NZ_JAJUWR010000012.1, read on the forward strand.
GAAGTAAGCAGCTGGGCATATTGCTGGAGCATATGTACAATAGTCCGTATCCTTTGATCCTGATGGGGGACTTGAACGAGATCCCCTACTCATATACTTATTTCAAATTGTCAGAAAAATATGATAATGCCTTCGAAAATGCGGGACGGGGTTTTGGGTTCACTTATAACCGTATTTTATTTTTCCTAAGAATAGACCATATCTTTTCAAGTCCTGGGCTAAAAGCCGTAAATTTCAGAACACATAGGGAAGTTGATTACTCAGACCATTACCCTGTGTCGGCGACCTTCACCTGGGAAGGAATCCATCGGGAATAAATTGCGTTTATTGACTTTTTCCCCACATTCTTTTCAGAGGCAGTAGCAAAAGAGGAAGTAGCATCAAATCAGCGAGCAAGGCAAAAAGCAATGAGGCGGAGATCAATAAGCCTGTAAAGTGGGTAACACCAAACTGACTGAAGGTCAACAGTCCAAATCCGGAAATAAGTACAATGGTGGTTAAGACAATCGCTTTGCCAGTTTCCAAATATGTCCGTTTCAAGGCATAGATAAGATTTTTCCCGGATGAAAGTTCGACTTTGAGCCTACTCATAAAATGGATACTGTCATCCACCGCTATGCCAAACGCAACAGTAAAAAGTATCGCCGTCGTCAACTTTAACTCAATTCCCATAAAATACATCAGACCCAACATCCAAAGAAGGGGGACCAGGTTAGGAACCAACAAAATAAACGAGATCCGCCAGGATCTAAACAGGGTTCCAACTATTACTCCGACCAATAAAAACGCCACGCCCAGACCTTTCCCCATCTGCAACGTGACGGATCTATGTCCCTTGTCTATCAGGTAAGCTGTTCCTGTCCACTTTACCTGAAGCAGGCGTGGGTTTACATGCTCCTCCACATAGTCGTCCAGTTGCCTCCTGAGTTGCGTCATTTGCATAGACCCAAGATCTGCGGTCCTCCCACTGAATCTACCTGATGTCCTATCCTCACTGAGCACCTTGATGTCTGCTCTGATCAGGGCCGCCTCTAGCCAGCGATCCATACGCTGACGCTGCCATCTGGAAGGCAAAAGAAAAGCATCAGGATCCCCCTGATTCTGAGCCTGATTCAGAGATTTCACCAGCGTAAGTGGAGAAACCGGTTGGACATTTCCAAATAAGCTGATGATTTTACGTTCTACTTTTTCCAACTCCAGCAGCACATCGTAGTCCAACAGTGAGGAAGCTTCTTCCCCAACAGCTAGGGATATTTCAAGAGGGTTTGATCCTCCATAGTTCTGATCAAAGTAGGCAAAATCCTGCAGAATGGGATGATCGACAGGAAGATTGTCAAGCAAATACCCATTAATCTGAATTCTAGATCCTACGAAACCGCACACAGCTGAAACTCCAATGAATGAAAAAACAATCAACTTCTTATGGCTTATTTGCCAAACAAAAAGCCTATGCAAAACACCTGGTTTTTCAGACTTGTGCGGAGAGGGGGTAATTCTGATAGGAATCAAAAACAAAAGCCCTGGTGCGGTACAAATAACAGCTACAAAAACGACCAAAATCCCAAGTCCGGTGGTCCATCCAAAATCCTGAAGCGCAGGTATGCTGGTAAAATAAAGAGATAAAAAACCCAAAGAGGTGGTCAGCATGGTCAGCCAAACCGCTACAACCAGTTCTTTAAAAACCTCGTGGATCGCAATATCTTTAGTTATTCCGCTTTTTAGCTTTTTGATCAGATGGGTAAAAAAATGAATCAAAGCACTCAATCCCACAATCAGGAAAATAGTGGGTTGCATCACAGACATCAGGTCAAAGGGCTTCCCAAGAATGACAAGTAATCCAAAAGCCCATGCCACACCTATAACAAGAACCAGTAGTGGAATAAGTACAGCCCACCAGGATCGAAAAATCACGACCAGCAAAAACAACATGATCAGGATAGAGAACCCGAAAAACATCCCAAATTCCTTTTGCATCAGATGCACAAAATCACCTTGCATTTGAATTTTACCGGCAATTGCTTTAGGCTTGATCTCATAGCGGGCAAATACACTTCGGATAGAATCATATAATAGATCCCCCTCAGCCTTGGATATATTTTGGCTATTCTTAATCCACAATAGAAGCGAATTTCCATCTTTTGAGATCAGCCGGGAGCTAAACTGCTCCGCTTGAATGTCAAATTCCCCAAGAGATTTTTCATCTGACCAATCCAGGACTTTTTTATAATTCACCCCAAAAATCCCTATTATAGGCTGTTCCAAGTTTAGGATAGAAATGAGTGTGTCTATTTGACTCAGTTTTTGAAGGGCTGATTGCACCTCGCTGGCTTTCTTTATGAAATCAGGCGTGATAAGCTCGCCCTCAGGATTACTCAAGGCAACAAGCAAGTAGTCATTGTCATTTTCAAACTGATTTCTATAGCTTAGATAAAAATCAAGATCCTCATCGTCTTGGGGAAAGAAAGTTTCGAAATCATAATCAAACTGAGGAACCGGACGGTATATGATCAGCATTATACTGAGCACGACAGTAAGCAGTAAAAAAATATAGGCAGTTTGTTTTTGGAACATCTGGTGATGGAGATTGGGGTTTATTCCGCAAATTCTTTCTAAGTATAATAAGTTTAAGACTGCAATGTTTCAAATCAATTCCATTTAATGTCCGAACTGATTAACTTGCCGGAAGTTGTAAACCAAAGCAGAAAAATGAAGCAATACCACGATTTGATGAGAAAAATCCTTGATGAAGGAGCTGTCAAAGGAGATAGAACCGGAACCGGGACCCGGAGTATTTTTGGCCATCAGATGCGTTTTGACCTTTCGGAGGGTTTCCCTGTAGTCACAACCAAAAAACTACATCTGAGATCGATCATCATCGAGCTCTTGTGGTTTCTCAAAGGTGATTCAAATATCAAATACCTGAATGACAACAAAGTGTCCATCTGGAATGAATGGGCCGATGAAAACGGTGACCTAGGCCCGGTGTATGGTTATCAGTGGCGTCATTGGCCAGATGGAAAGGGAGGCGAAATCGATCAGATCAAAAATCTTGTCCATCAGATCAAAACCAAGCCGGATAGCCGCAGGCATATTGTCAGTGCTTGGAATGTGGCTGACGTTGACAACATGGCTTTGCCTCCTTGTCATACCATCTTCCAGTTTTATGTTGCCGATGGGAAATTGAGCTGCCAGTTGTATCAACGTAGTGCTGATGTCTTTCTGGGGGTTCCTTTTAATATTGCATCTTATGCCCTCTTCACCATGATGATAGCGCAGGTCTGTGGGTTGAATCCGGGAGAATTTATCCACACGTTTGGGGATGCCCATCTATATTCGAACCATCTGGAGCAAGCTGAACTTCAATTGAGCAGGGAAATAAGAGAGTTGCCCACGATGAAAATCAATCCTGAAGTAAAGGATATTTTTGAATTTAAATACGAGGATTTTGAACTGGTCAATTACGATCCACACCCACACATAAAGGCTGTTGTAGCGGTATAATATGTAAAAGATAAAGAATCAGCATTCCACACCAGGCTACTATAAAAAAGGACCAGAAAATTGTTTTCCGGTCCTTTTTTAGTTCTGGCTTGTTAAAAACCCCTTCACGTGAAAGTGGATCATTCAATCACAATTATCACTTTTGATCTGATAGTGGCATTATTCATCATGCCCTAGTTAATCCTCAAGTTCATATTTTAGTGTCTTCCCTTTTTGCACTGCAGGAAGACCTTCGCTCATCCATAGGGGTTCCGGTGCCCCTTTCAGGTAATGATCAAAGAACTGACTTAAGCGTACGGAAAGATCCTTTCTGTTTTTGCGTTTGACCAGATTATGGTCTTCTCCGTTGTATTGTAGCAACCAAGCTGGGCTGCCCAGTCTCTTCAAAGCCATAAACATCTCTATTCCCTGATACCACGGCACTGCCCCGTCTTCATCGTTATGCATAATGAGAACAGGTGTTTTTACCCTATCCATGAAAAAGAGCGGGGAATTCTCTATATAGTAAACCGGTCTTTCCCAAAGAGTACCTCCTATTCTAGATTGGGTTTGCTCATACTGGAACATGCGGCTCATTCCTGTACCCCATCTGATCCCCCCATATGCTGAAGTCATGTTTACCACCGGGGCTCCTGCGCCTGCTGCTTTGAACATATCTGTCTGAGTGATGAGGTAAGCGACCTGATAGCCACCCCAGCTCTGTCCTTGGATAGCCATGTTGTCAGCATCTACAAAACCTCTTGCAACAATAGACTGTACCCCAGGAATAATGCAACTGTAGGCACTAGGTCCCGGGAGGCCCAATTTGTAGGTGATATCCGGCACAAAAACCAGGTAATCATTACTTACAAAATATGGAATATTGATGGTAGAAGCACTTGGTGCTGGAGCCCTGTAATTATGCAATCCATCACTGTTCCGTTCATAGAAATACACCATCATCGGATACTTTTTGGAGGCATCAAAATTTTCAGGTTTAAACAGCAATCCCTGTAAAGATTCCCCGTCGTTGGTCATGTAATCAACTAATTCTACAGATCCCCAGTTGACCTCGGCCTGCTGGGGATTGAGATTAGATACCTTTTTAAGGTTTTTGAAAGTCAGGTCACTCAAATACAAGTCAGGATTTTCAGCATAAGTTGATCTGTTGAGAAAAATCTCCCGGCTCTCTTTTGCCTTGGTCAATCCATAATACCTGTTGGCAGACATAATCAACTGCTTAGGGGCTGATTTCCCTTCGAACGTTCCAGTGAAATATCCAGAATCTTTGGTTTTCTCATTAAAGGCAGTCAAAAGCAACTGTCCATTAGGATCTATACCCTTTTCCTCAGGATCCAGGTTTTGTCTTCTAAATACCGTTTGGGATTTCCTCCCTACCGCTTGGGTAAGGTTAACTGCCTGAGCTGGGTTTTTAGGATCTATTTTCCAGATATCAAATCTATCGTAAACCAAAAACCCTTCGTCGCCATCTATCCAACCAGCACTGCCATAGCTACCTGGCAATGAAGGAGAGTCATGCAATTCATTGTGAAAAGCAACAGAAAGCTCCTTGGTGAGGTTGATTTTTTCTTCTAATGCTACATCGTAGGCCACCCAGCTGCTGTCCCGTGAATCATACCAATACACATATTTCCCAGCAGGAGAAATAGTCGGATAGCCTGAAGCGTCTTTTTCAATCAATGTCTTTTCGCCGGTAGCAAAATCAACCAAATACAAGTCCCTACCTGTCTGTATATTCCAGCTATAGTTGATTCTATATGGCTCATCTGTCCATGCCAGACCAAAATCCCGCTCTACTTTTGCTTCCAGAATGACATTTTTCACTTCCAGGTCAGCGAGCTGGGTAATCTTTTCGTTGGTAAGATCGACGGTGGCCAAATAGGAGAATTTTTCCTCCCTGCTTTTATTTTTGAGTTGCATAGGCTGAATCTCCGAATCCTGCCAGCCCCAAATATCCAAACTGACCCTATCTTCATCCAATATCGTGGTGTCGCTTTCATAGCTGTAATCCATATAATCAGGAACTACTCCGAAAAACAAGCGGTTTTCATCCTCAGAAAATTTCAGGTTACCGTTTCCACTGATAATACCTTTATCCAATACCCCCTCAGATTCCTTTGTCGCGATCTCCTTTACTTCCGCACTGGAAGTTTCTACAAGAAAGAGGGAATAATAAGGCTTCTTTGACTTGATCGAATCATCTGTAGCAAGGTAAGCAAGGTATTTTGCCTCGGGTGAGAACGTAACCTCTGTATAGGCAGTCTTTCCTTCGGAAAGTAATTTGCTTTCTCCTGTGGAAAGATTCAACAGATAAATCGCAGCATTATCCAGCGTATCTTCCTCTGCCAGTTCATAATGAAAAAACTCGCCATTCTTAGAAAAGCCGTAGGACTTCACTCTCTCAAAATCATAGCTTACAGATCCATCGAGTGCCCTCACGGTAAGTTTGGTCCCTTCTGTCTTTTTTGGTTTTTCCGCTTTAGCTGTACTATCGGATTCAGTATCTTTATTCGCAGTTTCCTTCTCCTTCTTAGCTTTTTCAAAATGGATGGCAATCCAGCTCCCTGATTTTTCAGGCATTCCAAATGACTTAACTTTAGGCAGCTTTTCCAGTTGGTTTTCAGCCAAATCATAAATGAAAAGACTATCGGAAGGCATATCTTCCTTTTTGGTCTTTTTCAGTTTAAGGACATAAACGGAATCTTTTTCAGGCACAATTTTGCCTACCGCAAAGGTCCCATCAGGGGAAAAGTCAAAAGATGACGCTCTGGGGATTACTTTCCGCTTTGTGGGATCTTTGTAAGGGAAAAGTTCAATACGGCTATCTCCGTCCTGAGGAGAGACCTGGAACCCTACCCATCGGCCATCGTCTGTGATTTTCTGTGAGGCCAACCTCTCCCAGCCGTCATAATCGGCATGGGTCAATGGCCTCTTTTGTTGTGCTACTAGCGATTGAAAACTTAAGAACAATACAATAAGTACAATCGCCAACCTTTTTATTTTCATAGTCAATCTGATTTATTAAAGCGCTCTGATTTTGTAGTTCTATCCGGTTAATTTTCCGAAAATTTTGAAAAACCGACTGTCATAAACCTACCAAAGGTAAAAACACCTGGGTTTGGTACGCTAACCGCTTAAAAAAAATCCAGGAATCAAAGTTATGATGAAGTAGAGAAAACTTAGACCAGGAGCCTTGCACCCTCAACTGGGCTATTATCATATTGTCAGAAGTACACTATTTATGCATCTACAAATGCTGTGGAGACGCTTTAAACAATGGAGCAAACCGAATCTTTTAGGGATGCTCCATAAAAACCAGCTAGGAAACAAAAAAGTCTCGCCAGAAGCAAGACCCTTTTCAGAATATAAACCCAAATATAACTTTAGAGATTAAAAGTTTCAGATGAAATTAAACTAAAATTTGGAAATCCAAACGATTCCAAACTTTAATTCGAAGTATTACATGCGAGACGAAATATTCAATCGGACATCTATCTCGAATCCAAAGTAAGTGGTTTTTGGGTTTAATTACAAATTGAAAAAAAAATTTTGCAATATTTTGAACAATTTCTAATTTACAGGCAGATTCATTAACAATCATCCAAAATCATTCGATAAAAATGGACAAAATTTTAGATATCGATAACATAGACTTGAAGATCATCTCTCTACTTAACGAAGATGCAAAGACGCCTTATACCGAGATCGCAAAAAAAGTCTTTGTATCCTCCGGTACCGTTCATGTGCGCATGAAAAAATTAGAGGATATGGGCATCGTCAAAAGTGCCACGCTGAATATTGACTTTTCTAAGCTCGGATACGACATATCAGCCTTTCTTGGCATCTACCTGGAAAAAAGTTCCCTCTATGATACCGTGATCGAAAAACTCAAAACAATTTCTGAAGTAGTGAGTGCATACTATACCACAGGAAATTACTCAATTTTCGCCAAGATTATCTGCAGGGACACCAATCACCTGAGGTTGGTATTGGATAATATTCAAAAAGTAGAAGGAATAGACCGAACAGAAACACTGATCGTACTCGAAGAATCCATCAACAGACCCATTCAGTTTTTTGACAAGGAAAAATAAGCCTATTAAGATTAAATCTAAATAAAATACTTAGGCCATTATATTAATTATTAAAAGAGGCTGTCTCAAAAGTAGCTAGTTTAAAAGGCTAGTCGATTTCTCGGCTAGCCTTTCCTGTTTTAACTCAAAACATGTATTTTGAGGTGTGCAAAAACAAGACTTAAATGTAGCCTTTAAGGA
>NZ_JAJUWR010000013.1 GCF_021390545.1 Algoriphagus sp. AGSA1
CGGACAAACATGTCTAAAAGTAATCAAAAACACCCCCAGGACACCCAAAACGACAAGTCTAAAATACTAAAACACTGTTTGTCAGTTAATTATAATGAAATGGGACTGACGACTGTCGAAGTCAGGAAAAAGTTGAAACCCAAAAAACTTGGCTTCTAGGCAATCTCTCTGTTATGACGATGGTCAGGTCTTTCAAGTGGATAAAAATCACTCCTTAGAATAACCTCAGCGAATGAGCTGGCCATAAGTATTTACTCCTTTAGCCTCTGCGATTTTAAGTAATTTCAAAAAAAGTAAAGCAGTTAGCAGGGCATCTCCAGTGGCAGTATGTCTATCATCTAAGGGAATCTGAAATCTATCGCATAACGCCTCCAAACTGTAATTATTTGTCTGAATATGATTTGGGTTGGCATTTGGCCCATGGTCTAAACGTATCGTAAAACTCATCGTGTCAATAACAGGATTATGAAATTGGCTTAACCCAAAAGGACTAGCCATCTGCTGAAGCATACCAAGATCAAATCCTACATGATGCCCGACAATAATAGAGTTGGAAAGATAAGTAAGCACCTGCCTGATAAACTGTGAGGTTGGAAGCTGGGGACTACGCTCGACCAACCCATGAATCAAAGGAGATTGGTTGAGGTTTTTGGAGGATTCAGGATACCACTCCACTGCAGACTTTACCAGAATACACTCATTGAAAATCTTCACTGCACCGAAGGAAAGTACTGAGTCGGTTTTGACGTCCAGACCCGTGGTCTCAGTATCTAGGACAACAAACTCAAGCTGGCCGATTGTCCGTATAGAGGGAATAGTGACTTCATTTTTTGAGAGGTATTCCTTGACAAAATCAGAGGATGTGTTTTTTGATTTGGAAAATGGCCACCAGCTCATTGCCCAAAAGTTTCTAGCTGAAAACGTACCTTCACAATATCCTGCAGCTCATCGATGGGCACAAACGTGTTTTTCAGTAATTGTCGCTGAAGCTTTCCGAGGGATTCCGGTTTGATGAATCTCCCATCATTGTCATATTTCATTCCCTCTATGGCTCTGATACGGATGAGGATTTCAAATGCTTTAGCTGCCTGACTGAACAATTCCTTGTAATTGGGCTCCAATTCTCCAAGTCGCTCGAATCGCTTGAAGGTATTATTGATGCCGATTATCCCATGGCTTAAGGTCAGCAGCCTCGCCAAATCCACTAGTGGCCGTATAGCTCTGGCTTTGATATCAAATTGATCTCTATGTTCCCCGGACTTTTCCACCACAAAATTCCTGAAAAACCCGAGAGGAGGGGGGGTGGACAAGGTATTTTGCGCCAGAAAATTAAGAAAAACAGGCTTTTTTCGTAAAGAATCATAGATAAACAAACTTAATTCTTCTGAGAGACTTTTGCTTCCACTTACAGCCCTGAAATCAAAAAATATGGAGGCGGAAAGCAAGGCCTCCTGGGTAGGCGTGAGAATCCAATCGGCAAAATATTGCTGCCATCGGGCCAATGGCTGTACCCATTTGGGGTTGCTGGCCATGATATCCCCGGGACATGGCGCAAAGCCGCATGCAATCAATACTTCAACTACCTTGGCACCCAATTTTAGAAAGTACTGGGCTGCCCGTTCCTTCATTGCCCCCTCCACATTTTCATACACGAGCGCATTGTCCTGATCCGTACGGAGTAATTGTTCTTCACGCCCCTCACTTCCCAAAGTCAGAAAGCAGTAGCGTATAGACTGCATTTGTGGATATTCTTTTTCAAGTGATTCTTCCGCGATCTTAATTGCCCGCTGTATGATCACATCGTTGATTTCGGTCATGACAGAAGCCACGAAATCCATGGCCACCTCATTTTCCAAATAATACGCCAGCATCTTGCTTGCGCGGTTTCTGATGGCGCTGATCTCCTTTACATCCTGGGTATTCAGTAATCCATGAATAAGTACGGCGGGACTATTGCCCATAGATACCAGCACGTCATGATCCGATAGAATACCACAAACCTTCGTCTGATCAGTCCCATCTTCAGTGAGGACGAGATGATGAAGCCTGTTTTTGATCATGGTAAGGTAGAGATCGGAAAAGTTGGCATTTTTCTTACGGGTGACTACCGGAGAAGTCATCACCTTACTGACTGAAGTGGAAAGTGGGAGAGCCTTGGCTATGACATTGAAACGGAGATCCTTATCAGTAATAATCCCAATCGGACAGGAATATTCATCTACGATCACTATGCTGCTTACATCTGCCTGTACCATCAGTTGTGCAGCTTCCTGTACAGAATGGGATGGATCGCAAGTGAGGACATTATACGATATTTTCACTTCGGACTGATCCGAAAAAATAAGCAAGGAATTGTCCCTGGTCTCATTCTTCAGAACCCCTCTGGCTTTTTGCCCTTGTGACAAATCCTGGCGCACCACGACCTGCCCTGAGGCAAATCCAGCCGCAAAATACAACGCCACTCTGCTATTGTCCTTTAAGATCTCTTCAAAGACCTGTACCGGAATAGCATAAATCAGGCTGTCCTGGTTAATCTTGGCATTAAGCACATACGGTCGCTTACCCAACAGTGCCAATACTCCGAAAACATCACCTTCATCCAAATATTCCTTGATCTCTTCTTCTGCTGTGTGGCTCTCTGTAAGATGTATTTCCCCTTCCTTCAGTATAAAGAAATGGGGACATGGGGGATCGCCTTGTCTGAAAAGTGTTTCTCCTTTAATCAAAAACTGGATCTCCACTGCACTGGATATTTTTTCCAATTCCGCTTGCCCTAAAAAAGAGAAAGGTGGAAATCGCTTGAGAAACTCAGCTACTCTGTTGACTACTACATTGGCCATTTGGTGGTGGAGAATCAGATTATCAATGACATACGTATTAATTTCTTTGAGAAATACTGACAATATGGCTATTTTTCTGTACAGGCTAGGCTTTTGAAGCCGACAAAGCAAAGCCATAAAAACCATGAAGTTCACAACCCAATTTCTGCGCTATCTCAAACGCCTAACGTGGGCTTTGATAGTAGCCTTTATGGTCGGAGTCCACAATTTTTATAAACAGGAAATGGACTCCCCAGATTCTATCGTTTCTTCTATCCAGATGGATGAAGAAGAGGAAGATTCCACTCCAAAAGATTAATGAAAAAGAGCCAAGATCTAGGTGTCTTGATTCTAAGATCTTGGCTCTTTTTATCTACTTTTTACCTTCAATAATCTTCGTCACCACGTCCGGGTCAAGCAAGGTGCTGGTATCACCCATATTGTCCAGTGATCCCTCCGCCACTTTACGCAAGATTCTCCGCATAATTTTTCCTGATCTTGTTTTCGGTAATCCCGGCACCAATTGGATTTTATCAGGCTTGGCTATAGGGCCGATAATTTTGGAAACCATTTCCTTGATCTCGTTGATCAGGTTATCCTCAGTTCTGTTAGTCAAGTCAGCTATGACATACGCATAGATTCCCTGCCCCTTCACCTCATGTGGATAGCCAACTACTGCGGATTCTATCACCTTGGGGTGTTCATTGATTGCATTTTCTACCTCAGCTGTCCCCATTCTATGCCCAGAAACATTGATCACGTCATCTACTCGGCCAAGGATTCTATAATACCCATCATGGTCCCGCTTCACACCATCTCCTGTAAAGTACATTCCCTTATACGTGGAGAAATACGTTTGCTTGCAACGCTCGTGATCTCCGTAGGTGGTACGGATCATACTAGGCCAAGGAAATTTAATGCAAAGATTGCCCTCCACAGAGTTTCCGGTAAGCTCGTTCCCTTCAGTATCCACGATGCACAGCTGCACTCCGGGAAGAGGCAAAGTCGCATAAGCTGGCTTGGTGGGAGTGATTCCGGCAATTGGTGAGACCATAATTCCGCCTGTTTCTGTCTGCCACCAAGTATCTACGATCGGGCACCTATTCTTGCCGATATGGGTATGATACCAGTGCCAGGCTTCTTCGTTGATCGGTTCACCTACAGAACCCAAGACTTTCAAAGAGCTTAAGTCATATTTTTGGATAGGGTCTGTTCCATAAGCCTGAAGCGCGCGTATGGCGGTAGGTGCGGTATAGAACACGTTTACTTTGTGTTTTTGCACCACATCCCAGAACCTGCCGGCATCAGGGAAAGTAGGAACTCCCTCAAACATCAGCGTGGTGGCTCCGGCCAAAAGTGGTCCATAGACAATGTATGAATGTCCGGTGATCCAGCCCACATCAGCTGTACACCAATATACATCCCCTTCGGAATATTGGAAAACATTATCGAAGGAATATTGGGAATACACCATGTATCCTCCTATGGTATGGACGACCCCTTTGGGTTTGCCAGTGGAGCCAGATGTATAAAGTATGAAAAGCATGTCCTCGCTGTCCATCTCTTCGGCTATGTATTCATTTGGGGATTCAGCGATCACCTCATGCCACCAGAAATCACGTCCTGCTTTCATAGTCACCTCCTGCTTTGTCCGCTCATAGACAATGACCGTTTCCACAGAACTTTTTTCCAATGCTTCATCCACTACAGCTTTCACCGCAATTTTCTTGCTGCCTCGGAAATTGCCATCGGAAGTCAATATGGCTTTTGCTTCGCAATCATTCACCCGATCAGCCAAAGCAGAGCTGGAAAACCCTGCAAAAACCACAGAGTGGATGGCGCCGATCCTGGCACAGGCAAGCATGGCAATTGCCGCTTCAGGTACCATCGGCATATAGATGATTACCTTATCCCCTTTAGTTATGCCTTTACTTTTTAAGGCATTTGCAAAGCGGTTTACTTCATGGAATAACTCCCTGTAAGTAAGGGTTCTTCCTTCTTCTTGTGGGTCATTGGGTTCCCAGATGATGGCAGGACGGTCACCAATGGTAAACAGGTGACGCTCAAATATATTTTCGGTGATGTTGAGTTTACCATCCACAAACCACTTCACATTCGGTTCTTCGAAATTCCACCTCAACACCTTAGACCAGCGCTTCCTCCAGTGAAATGAATCTGCGATTCTTGCCCAGAATTCTTCCGGTTGGGTTACGCTTTTTTGGTATTCGTAGAGATAGCCGCTAAGGGTATGTATTCTGTCACTCATGGTAATCTTTGGTTTATTGATTTCAATATTGGAGATAATCCCCCTAATTTAATGATCATGTGCTTTTCCAGCACCACGTGGGATCCTAATTTCCTGCACCATGTCCTGGACCGCCTGTGGCGGAGCCGGTGTGAATCTGGAGACCGTTATACAAACGATGAAATTAAGGATCATTCCTATGGATCCTATACCTTCAGGCGAAACACCAAACCACCAGTATTCCGGAATATTCATGTCCGGACTGATGAATTTGAAGAAAATAATGTATCCAATCGTAAAGACCAAGCCCGTAATCATACCTGAAATCGCCCCTTCTTTATTGACTCTGGATGAGAATATTCCCATGATGATCACAGGAAAAAAAGATGCCGCAGCCAATCCGAAGGCAAATGCGACCACCTGGGCCACAAAACCCGGAGGATTTACACCAAAATAGCCCGCTAGCAAAACAGCCCCTGCCGCAGCAAACCGGGCTATTCTCAACTCCTTTTTCTCCGAAATGCCGGGTCTGAAAGTTTTAAATAAATCTCTGGAAACCGAAGTGGAAATCACCAACAGCAAACCTGCAGCGGTAGAAAGTGCAGCAGCCATAGCTCCTGCGGCCACCAATCCTACCACCCAATTGGGAAGCTGGGCTATCTCAGGACTTGCCAATACCATGATATCCCTATCTATACTCAATTCGTTGGCTTCAGGATCGGCTACATACTGGATCTTTCCATCCCCATTTTTATCATCCACTTTAATCAAGTCAGTTTTCTGCCAGGTGCTGATCCACTCCGGTAGATCAGAAATACTTTTTTCAGAAGTGGAGTCAATAGTATTATAGATGCCAAAAGCAGCAATCGCAGGTGCTGTGGTATATAAGATTGCTATAAATACCAATGCGTAACCCGCCGACAGCCTGGCGTCTTTCACCCTGGGTACAGTGAAAAAGCGGACTATCACATGGGGCAATCCCGCAGTACCCACCATCAAGGCCAACGTAATCATAAACATATCCGTGATGCTTTTTCTTCCTGATGTATATGCCGCAAAGCCCAACTCTGTGAGTACTCCGTCCAGTTTATCCAACAGCGGTGTGCCATCAGCGACAACCCCTCCCAGACCTAATTGAGGTACAGGATTCCCGGTTAATTGCATGGAAATAAAAATAGCCGGAACCATGTAAGCGAAGATCAATACGCAATACTGCGCCACTTGGGTGTAGGTAATGCCTTTCATTCCTCCGAGTACAGCATAGAAAAACACAATACACATCCCTATCACCACTCCCCACTCGATCGGCACTTCCAAATACCGGGAAAAAACTATTCCCACGCCGCGCATTTGTCCCGCTACGTAGGTGAAAGAGATGAATAAGGCACAGATTACCGCCACCACTTTCGCCGTGTTGGAATAGTACCGGTCTCCCACGAAATCCGGGACGGTGAATTTCCCGAATTTTCTCAGATATGGAGCTAGAAGTAGCGCCAGAAGAACATAGCCTCCTGTCCAGCCCATGAGATATACGGAGCCATCATAGCCTGCGAAGGAAATGATCCCCGCCATGGAGATAAAAGATGCCGCAGACATCCAGTCTGCGGCGGTGGCCATGCCATTTGCCAGTGGGGACACTCCTCCTCCCGCCACATAAAATTCCTTAGTGGATCCGGCACGTGACCAGATAGCAATACCGATATATATTGCAAATGTAACTCCTACCAATAGGTAGGTCCAGGTAAGTATTTCCATAATTTTCTAGCTTAAAAAGTTACTCCTCATCCACATCAAATTCCCGATCCAGTCTATTCATCCGAACGACATAGACAAAAATCAAAATCACAAAGGCGTAAATAGAACCCTGCTGGGCAAACCAAAAACCGAGCTTAAATCCCCCAAGCCGGATTTCATTCAGCGGATCTACCAAGAGGATACCAAACCCGAATGAGACTACAAACCATACGGTAAGCAGCATAAAAAGTACTTGTAGGTTTTTACGCCAGTAGGCTTTCATTTTTTCTTTTTGGGTAGGCATATCTTGGGGTTAAGGCTGAGAAATTGAAATTACGCCATAAGCTAGCGATAGCATCTGTAGGAATGCAAGCTGTTTGCTGTGAAATATTAGAAATTTTAGCGCAAGCCCCAAAAAAACAAGTTTCTATTGGAAAAAGAGAACTAGCATGTAAGAAGATTGCTGCCAGTATCAATTCATAAAAAACTCAGACAGAATGGCCAGGCCGGCAGCAAAAAAACTTACCAGCAATTTGTTTAGCTGAAACTTGTGGTGTGGACTGCTTTCAAAGAAAATCGTAGTGGAAATATGCAAAAAACCACCGGCTACCAAGCCATATAAAATGCCGATTCCCTGCTTTTCCAGAATACCACTTTCAAATAAAAAGGAGCTGGACATCATCCCAAGTGGAGAGGCCAAGGCAAAAAGTGTCAATAAAATTAAAGTGGTCTTTTTGCTCAAAGCACTAGATAAAACCGCCACAAGGGCAAAAGCAGCCGGACCTTTATGAAGAAGAATTCCCAGTAAGACTGTTGTGCTGTTGTGCACATGCCCCAGTGCATGCTCGCCTTCATCCATCAATTCTCCATGGGAAAGTAAAGTGCCTTCCAGAAAAGCATGGATAAACAAGCCCAACATAACTGTGACCATTGCCTTGCTCCCTTGATGCTCGTGGGCATGGATGTGGCCATGCTCAATTCCACTGGACCAAAACTCCAGTAACTGCTGAAGAAGAAAGCCTATCAGAATATAAAACCCCATCTGCTTGGTATCAAATCCACTGTCGAACAATTCTGGAAGTATGTGTAGAATGGTAATGGAGAATAAATACGATCCCGCAAACACCAATACCAGCCGAAAGTATTTTTCTCTGAAATCGGGGGCAAAAAAAACCAAAGACCCTGCGATCATGGCGGTAAGAAAAAGAAGTAAAAATTTGAAATCCATTGCTCTAAATCGCTTTTCTTTTTTCCGGAAAAGTAGAATTATACTAACCCTGACAAAGGTAATATAATTCAATACTGTTGCATTTAAATTAATTCTCCTGCAAAAAAGATAAATATGGCTTTAAGCTCTCACTTGCAAATGTTTTATAACCACCATTCCCGTCATCAAAAATCAGAAAAACATCGATTTCGCTAAGTACGGAATCCAGAGCAAGTGCCTTATCTTTTCCCATGACCATCATGGCCGTGGCATATGCATCAGCCAGAATGCAACTCTCAGCCAATACAGTAGCACTGAGGAGGGAGTGGTTTACCGGATATCCGGTCGCCGGATTGATCGTATGTGAAATCTTCACAGAATCCCTCATATAAAAGTTACGATAATTGCCGGAAGTAGCCATTCCGCGGTTTTGAAGCGCGATAATACTGATCAATTCGGCTGCATTGGCCGATTCCTCTGGCTTATTTACACCAACCTTCCATAGTTCTCCTTTTTCATTTAAGCCATTGGCTACCAGCTCCCCACCTATTTCCACTAAGAAATCAGTGATTCCTTTACTTTTCAAAAAATCAGCGACTACATCCGACCCGTAGCCTTTGGCTATAGCGGAAAAATCCAAATAGATGCCCGGACTCTTTTTACGAAGTTGCTTTTGATCAAAATCAATCTTGTCAAAACCCACGCTGGCCAACATAAGTTTGATGTCCACACTGTCTTTCAGTTCTGGACCCGTGGGCCCAAATCCCCAAATATTAACCAAAGGCCCTACTGTAGGATCAAATGCCCCATTCGTGTTTTCATAGACTGTTCTGGAGGTCTCCAGAACTGGCAGTAGAAATGGGAGATTAAAATCAATCGTATCCCCCTGATTGAATTTACTCAGTTCGGAATCCGGGATATAAGTGGAAAGACTTTGGTTGAACACATGCAAAAGGGAATCTATAGCCGGCTGAAGGTCGCGGTTTTCTTCATCGAGATAGGTTACATTATAGGTTGTTCCCATTGTTTGCCCCGCCAGGTATATTTTTCCCGGTACCACCTGTGTGTCGGCAATCTTAATCTCCGTGGTATCCCGATTTCTCCACAAGTAAACCAAAATGATGGCAGTCAATAGGACTACAGAATAAATTATGTTTTTACGTGCATTTCGACGCATGGTGAAAAGATTTTGAGAGCGAATTTAAGGCTTATTTTCCAGTTTAGCAGGGGAAGGGATGATTCATAATTTCGGGCAAGGCATCCGTATTTTTCTATATTTGTGGGCGTACAGATATACTATGAGAGAAGATTATTTAAGTGGGGAAGACGAAAGTCTAAGCCCGAAGGACAGAGATTTCGAAAAAGCTTTACGCCCACTGAGCTTTGAGGATTTTACAGGTCAATTTAAGATCGTGGAAAATCTACGTGTATTTGTGCTTGCCGCAAAGAGACGGAACGAGCCTTTGGACCATGTGTTGTTGCATGGTCCTCCAGGTTTGGGCAAAACTACCCTTAGCCACATTATAGCCAATGAGCTCCAGGCCGGTATTAAGATCACCTCTGGGCCTGTGCTGGATAAGCCTTCTGATCTGGCCGGATTACTGACCAACCTAGACGAAGGAGATGTGCTGTTTATTGATGAGATCCACCGGCTAAACCCTATTGTGGAAGAGTATCTGTATTCCGCTATGGAAGACTTCCGCATTGATATTATGCTGGACTCAGGCCCCAATGCCAGGTCTGTTCAGATTTCTCTGAGTCCATTTACTCTGATAGGTGCTACCACACGGTCCGGATTGCTTACTTCTCCGCTGCGGGCAAGGTTTGGGATCAATTCCAGACTGGAGTATTATGATGCTAAATTGCTGACGGATATAGTGAGCCGGTCTGCAGGTATTTTACAGACTCCGATCGACGAAGTAGCTGCTTACGAAATCGCCAGAAGGAGCCGGGGCACACCCAGAATTGCCAATATGCTGTTGCGCCGGACAAGGGATTTTGCACAGGTAAAAGGAAATGGTACCATTACCCTGGATATCGCCAAAATCGCACTGGATGCACTGGATGTAGATGTGAATGGTCTGGATGAAATGGACAACAGAATCCTGCTGACCATCATAGAAAAATTCAAAGGAGGTCCAGTGGGTCTCAGCACTATCGCCACTGCCTGTGGCGAAGAAGCAGAGACAATAGAGGAAGTGTATGAGCCGTTCTTGATTCAGGAAGGCTATCTGAAAAGAACCGCCAGGGGAAGAATGGCGACGGAACTCGCCTACAAGCACCTAAAAATCAAACCTGCCCAAGGAATGGGAGGGTTGTTTGAGGGAATATAAAAATTTTAAGCCATTTATATCCAATAACAAATTGAATTCACAAAGGTTAGACTTAGTAACAAACTAATGGCACCTTAAACAAAAACCCGTTGGGCTATGAAAAACCAACGGCACTTTTTATCCTTTTACCCGTAAATCTCCTCCAGAATCTGCGCCAACCGTACACTCGCAGCAATAAGTCTCTCTTCTAACAATTTTGAATTTTCGTAGCCATAAGCATAGGATATTTTCTTGTTTTCTGGCAGCATATAGATAGCTGGTCTGGCCGCTACAGCTTCAGCTAGCCAATCCTGCATAGTACCCGAGCGGTATTTACTGATTGTTTTTTTATCTATCCTTCTTAAAAGCTCATCACCGATTTCAGTATAGCTCATAGATTTACCATCCAGCATCCCACTATCCCAAACGGCGTGAAGATTAGTGGATTTTCCAAAGTACTGTACCTTCACATCGTTGCCTCCCTTGTCCTCTCCTGTGCCCACATGCAGCGGCTGATGGATATCCTCCACCAAGTGGATAAGCATTTTCAGCATTTCGGTTTCTTTCTGAGATTCGAGGTTCCCGGCCTTCAGTTCACTCTTGATACGATTGATTTCTACATAAATATTACCACCTTTTTCTTGGATTGATTCGTCATATTCACCGCTTTTGCTGGTCATGTAATGCCAGGAATAGGCATAATCATAGGCATGGTCCGATTTGATATCATCCATCCAAGTTCCACTTCTGGCTATGGACATAGGATAAAGCACCTTTTCCACTTTTTTCCGAACAGACTTTTTCAGCTGTTTATCTGCCATGTACCCTATCAGATAGTGGCCTAGTTGACCCCAGGCAAAAGATTGGGTGACTAATAGAAAAACAAGTATTGAAGTGGATAGAAGTTTTTTCATGATAGGTGACATCTAGTAAAGAGGGAATTTACCGGAAAAGAGTCAAAGAGGCGTTACGACAAAATTATCCTTCTTGGAGTTCAGAGATTGCCAAAAATGCCATGAGCCCTGATCCAATTTCCAGCGCATCTTCATCTATATCGAAAGTGGGTGTATGAACCCCAGAGGTAATTCCTTTGGCTTCATTTCTGGTACCCAATCTATAGAAGCAGCCGGCGACTTCCTGAGAATAGAAAGCAAAATCCTCTGCCGCCATCCAGATGTCCAGGTCAAGCACATTCTCTTCTCCCAGATAGGCTATTGCTGCCTGATGGGACCGTTCGGTCAGCTCTGGGTCATTTTTCAAAAAGGGATAGCCCTTTTTGATCTCAAAATCCACTTCTCCACCCATTCCTTCTACTATCCCTTTAGCAATTGAAAGCATTTTTTCATGTGCTTTTGCTCTCCAAGCTTCGTCTAACGTGCGGAATGTACCTTGTATCTTCACTTCATTAGGAATCACATTAGTGGCTCCCAATGCCTCCACTCTTCCAAAGGAAAGCACAGAAGGGATCTTCGGACTGGCAGCTCTGCTGACCACCTGCTGCAATGCCACAATCATATGGGATGCGATCAAAACAGGATCAATCAACGTCTCAGGCATAGCCGCATGACCGCCTTTGCCTTTTACTGTCACGTAGAGTTCATCAGCACTGGCCATATAGATTCCGGGACGGAAGCCCACTTTGCCCACTTCAATAAAGGGCATCACGTGCTGACCAATAATTCCGTTAGGCCGGGGATTTTCTAAAATTTTATCCGCAATCATGAGAGAAGCCCCACCGGGTGCTACTTCTTCCCCGGGCTGAAAGACCAGCTTTATTGTACCTTCAAATTCATCCCTGATTTCATGCAGAATTTTCGCAGCTCCCAATAAAGACGCTGTATGCACATCATGGCCGCAGGCATGCATAATGCCAGGTTTTGTGGACTTGTAGGGAACATCATTTGCCTCAATTATAGGTAAAGCGTCCATATCCGCCCGAAGTGCTATTACCCGCTTTTCAGGGTTTTTCCCTTCTATCAGTACTGCCCATCCAGTGTCGGCTTTTGACTCAATATGTGAGATTCCTATTTCTTGGAGTTTTTCCTTTACAAACTTTGCGGTGTTGTATTCTTGAAAAGACAGTTCCGGATTGGCGTGAAGGTGGCGACGGTTTGCAATTACTTCTTGTTTATAGGCTTTAGCCAGAGCTTTAATTTTGTCCTTCAGCATTTTCTTGGTTGAGTTCATTTAGCGTCTTGAATTCTTCCCGCTGAAAACGATCTTGAATTATCCTCGCGGTAGGGAATTCTGTTTTGACTTGGGCGAAGCTTTTTTGAGCTTCAATTTTATGTGCGAATTTCCCGACCTTCACCAGGTATCTAGGCTGCTGGTATTGCATCTCTGGCACCAAATCAGGAAAGTTTGCCACAAGATCATCACGGGTTTTAAAGGCTTTTGTACGGTCAATTCCTGAATACACCAATACAGAGTATCCACTGAAATAAGGCTCAGACTTATTCTTACTGAGTAAGCTTTCCTGTATTTGATCCAACTGCCCATCAATCGCCTCTGTGGACTCTGGGTATTCTCCCAAGGAGGGTTTTGAATTCATCTGTGCCCGGTAATCTGGATATTCCGGAAGAGAAGGTTCCAGATTTTCTTGATACCTAGCGTAATTAGATGCTGATGCAGAGGTTTTGCCTGTGGATTTACATCCAGCAAATAATAGTAAAAATCCTAAAACCCAGAAAATTCTCATGTCTCCTTTAATTATCGATGATTACACATTTTCCCTCCTGCACATCCTGTTCCACACTTTTATATTTCACATCAGTTTTGGTGGTGCCATTGGTGTATTGCACAGAGACTTTATCATTTCTTCCATACACCTTATCTGATTTTCTAGGAGCTACGACCTGAGGAGTAGGTCGTCCGGCATTGGCCGCGGCTGCAGCGGCACGGTTAGCGCCAGGGTTCAGGGTGCTTCCCACATCTGCTTTTGAAGCCTGCACCTTCGCTTCCGCTGCTCTTTGAGGAGCGGCCGCATGTACTTGATTAGGATCTTGCTTAGGCAGGTCTGCTCTGGTCAAGAATGATGTCATGTCCTCATTCAACTTGCCTATAAAGCGCTTGAACATCTCAAAGGCCTCAAACTTGTAAATGAGTAGGGGATCTTTTTGCTCATAGACGGCATTTTGAACCGACTGTTTCAGATCATCCATATCACGGAGATGCTCTTTCCAGTTTTGATCAATTATCGCAAGGGATACATTTTTCTCAATAGCCCTCACCAGTTCCCTGCCGCCTGTGTTTACGGTATTTTCAAGATTTACAACTACCCCGATTTGCTTGATTCCATCAGAGATGGGAACCATAATATCTTTTACGGTAGCGCCTCTTTCTTCCTGAACCCGCTTAAAGATCGGTAGAGCAGTGCTCATCATTTGCTCACTTTTTTTCTGATAAGCTTCGAATGCTATGGTATATAACTCCTGGGTCAACTGGCCTGCATCCTTTGATTTGAGATCATTTTCCGTAATGTTATGATCTACGCCTAAGGTGGTAAAGACATTCATTCTAAAGTCTTCTGCATCGCCATTGGACTTGCCTATATCTACGAGACCTTCACAGACATCATACATAATATTAAGGATGTCCAGTTCCAGCCTTTCTCCTTTAAGCGCGTTTCTCCGTCTCTTATATACTACCTCACGCTGGGAGTTCATCACATCATCGTATTCAAGCAGTCTCTTTCTGGTTCCAAAGTTGTTTTCCTCTACTTTACGCTGGGCCCGTTCGATCGACTTGGAAATCATGCTATGCTGTATGACTTCGCCTTCTTCCAGCCCCATCCTGTCCATCAACTTGGCTATACGATCAGAGCCAAAAAGACGCATCAGACTATCCTCCAATGAAACAAAGAACTGGGAAGACCCCACATCTCCCTGCCGTCCTGATCTACCACGGAGCTGTCTGTCCACACGTCTGGATTCATGACGCTCAGTACCAATGATAGCCAAACCTCCGGCTTTTCTGGCTTCCGGGGTCAATTTAATATCCGTGCCACGACCCGCCATGTTGGTAGCAATAGTTACAGTACCCGCCTGACCCGCAATAGCAACTACATCAGCTTCCTTTGCATGCTGCTTTGCGTTCAGTACCTGGTGCGGAATCTTCTTTAGGGTCAACATCCTGCTCAGTACTTCGGAGATTTCCACAGAGGTGGTACCCACCAGTACAGGTCGTCCCGCAGCTACCAGCTCATTGATTTCATCACCAACGGCATTGAACTTTTCACGGACAGTCTTATAAACTTTGTCGTCCCGATCTTCTCTAATAATCGGCTTATTGGTAGGGATGACCACTACATCCAATTTGTAGATTTCCCAGAATTCCCCGGCTTCAGTCTCTGCCGTACCGGTCATACCAGCCAGCTTGTGGTACATTCTGAAGTAGTTTTGCAGTGTAATGGTAGCGTAGGTTTGGGTAGCATCTTCCACTTTCACGTTTTCCTTGGCCTCAATCGCCTGGTGCAACCCATCTGAGTAGCGACGGCCTTCCATCACACGCCCGGTCTGCTCATCCACGATCTTCACTTTACCATCTACCAGAATATATTCTGTATCCCGCTCAAACATGCAGTAGGCTTTGAGGAGTTGATTGACAGTATGGATGCGTTGGGCTTTTACGCTATAATCTTTGATCGCTTCTTCTTTTCGAACCAGTTTTTCGGTGTCGGAAATACCTTCTTCTTTTTCCAGATCTGCAATCACGACTCCTATGTCTGGAAGAATGAAAAACTCTGTGTTTTCATTCTTAGTAGTCATCGTCTCGATGCCTCGGTCTGTCAGATCGACTACGTTTGTTTTTTCATCAATTGTAAACAAAAGCGGCTCATCTGCCTCAGGCATTTGTCGTTTGTTATCCTGCAGGTAGTAGTTTTCCGTTTTCTGAAGAATCACGCGGATTCCTGGTTCAGAAAGATATTTGATCAAAGGCTTGTACTTTGGCATTCCGCGGAATGCCCTAAAAAGTGCCAACCCGCCTTCTTTCTCATTGCCGTCAGCGATCATTTTTTTGGCAGAGCTAAGGAAGCCTTGGATCAATTTGCGTTGCTCATCCACTAGCGTTGAGACTCTTGGCTTCATTTCATCAAACTCATGCACATCGCCCTTGGGCACAGGCCCGGATATGATCAGAGGAGTTCTTGCATCATCAATCAGCACAGAATCGACCTCATCTATCATAGCAAAATGGTGCTTACCTTGGACTAGGTCTCCGGCTTCGCGGGCCATGTTGTCCCTCAGGTAATCAAACCCGAACTCGTTATTGGTTCCGTAAACTATATCGGACGCATAAGCTCGCTTTCTACCCTCAGAATTTGGCTGAAACTTATCTATGCAATTCACCGATAATCCGTGAAATTCAAAAAGCGGCGCATTCCATTCGGAATCACGCTTGGCCAGGTAATCATTGACCGTAACGATATGCACTCCTCTTCCGGCAAGGGCATTTAGATATGCCGGTAGGGTAGATACCAAGGTTTTACCTTCCCCGGTGGCCATTTCGGCAATTTTTCCTTTGTGGAGCACCATACCACCGATCAGCTGTACATCGTAATGGACCATGTCCCAGACCACTTCAGTACCCGCTGCCATCCATTTGTTGTGCCAGATCGCTTCATCGCCCTGGATTTCCACGTTCGGCTTGTTGGCGGCCAGTTCACGATCACGGTCAGAGGCCTGTACCACAAGCTTTCCATTCTCCTTAAAACGTCTTGCTGTTTCTTTTACTACAGCAAATGCCTTTGGCAAAACCTTTTCCAAGACTACCTCCAAGGCCACATTCCGGTCTTTCTCTATCTGCTCTATCTGGTTGAAAAGCTGGTCTTTTTCATGAATCGCCTTCACTGGCAACTCCTCCACCTTTGATCTTATGGCGCTGATCTTATCATCAATCTCCTTTAGGTGGGCGTTGATTTCTGCTTTGATTTCCGCAGTTTTAGACCTCAGTTCATCATCACTGGCATTCTTCAGCTCAGAAAAGACCTCGTTGATCTGTTTGACTAAGGGGAGAAGTTCTTTTATATCTCGGTCGGACTTGGTTCCAAATACTTTTGCAAGTCCTTTTGCTATAATATCTAACATGCTAGCTTTTTGTGATTCTCTATATAGGGCTTCAAAATTAAGCCCTTTTTGTTATAATTGATAATAAAACCAGTTCATCGGAGCAGAACTCTTCTTGGTTGGTTAAACGCTTATTTTTCCTCTGTAAACCTGCTCAGCTGGCCCTATAAGCCATATTTCTTTATAGGTTCCGTCTAATTCGGCTTTAAACTCTACGGCCAAATCACCACCAAGGGTTTTTATTTTGATCAATGCTACAGGTCGGTCTTTACCAAACGTGATTGCGGCCGCAGTCACGCCGGTGCCGCAAGAAAGTGTCTCATTTTCCACGCCTCTTTCATAAGTACGGACGAAGATCTCATCATCCGTGAGTTTTTGCACAAAATTGACATTTGTGCCGGATGGCGCATACATCTGGTCATATCTCACCTTCTTTCCTTCTTCAAAAACGGAATAGCCTGCTACATCATCGACAAATCGGATGTGATGTGGTGAACCTGTGTTGACAAAAGAATCGCCCTCTTTCTCTTCTATTCCTGCTACATCCCCCATCAGCAGATGCACAAGACCATCTTTCAACACAGCTTCATGTACCCCATCTATGGCAAGGAATTTCGTTCTCTCTTCCAGAATGCCTAGGAAGGCTGAAAAAGCCACCGCACACCTTGCTCCGTTGCCACACATACTCTGGCTTCCGTCGGCATTGAAATAGATCATTTCAAAATCATAAACCTTATGATTTCTAATCAATATTAACCCGTCAGCACCTATACCAAACTTTCTATCACATAGCCTGCTGATCAGTTTTAAATCCGTCTCGTCAAACTTTGCGGCACGGTCATCGATCATGATGAAGTCATTGCCGGTTCCCTGATATTTGTAGAATGAAATTTCCATTGAAAGTTAAAGTGTATTTCTGGACAAAAACCCATCCAAGCGGTTGTGGAAATACAAACATATACATCTTGTCGCAAAATCAGACGTATTGTCTGATTCTCAAATTAAAAACCGCCAGAAATTGATTCGAATTTAGTTAATACCACGGTGATAATATGAAAAGGAAACCAATGAATTGATAAAGCAAGTAGCAGAATTTTAGTAAAACAGAGCCAAAATCCAGTCTTTTTCATTTATTTCAACCTTTCATTTATTCCAATTATTATCTTATGCAAGATCCAAAATCGCTGACTTCTGTTGCCCTATTTCACGAAACCTTCAAGCACCCGGTATTGCCTTCCCCTGCCATCCCGGAGAAAGTAAGGTGCGATCTACGTGTTTCTCTTCTGGCCGAAGAGCTGAAAGAACTCCAAGAAGCCATTGTGAATAATGATTTGGTAGAAGTAGCCGATGCACTATGCGATTTGCAGTACGTATTATCCGGTGCGATACTGGAATTTGGTTTAGGAGAAAAATTCAAAACACTTTTCGATGAAGTGCAGCGGTCAAATATGAGCAAAGCCTGCAAAACCGAAGATGAGGCAAAAGCTACCGTGGCCCATTACAATGCAAAGGGCACTGAATGCTTCTATGAAAAAGAAGGGGATGTATTTTTGGTATTCAGGGAAGGGGATAGAAAAACACTCAAGTCAGTCAATTATTCTCCGGCAGATCTGACAAGCATTATAGAAGGGAACTAGGGATTGAGGATTTAAAATCCTTTCCCTGATAATTCTTCAGTTCCACCACATGTGCCGGCATATTAAAGCCGGCCTTTTCCAAGGTAGTCAGTACCTTCAAAATAGCCTGTGTCTTCACTTCAGGATCAGAAATGGTCCGTTGGAAAGTGTTGACCCAAAAAGTTACTTGGACATTGAGGGTACTCTCTGCCAACTCCATCACCCAAACCCCCGGGACTTTCGGGCTTTCCAAGACTCCCGGCACTTGAAGTATGGTTTTTCTAATCAAGTCTATCGCTGCCTGATAGTCCGACCCATAGTCCAGTCCGATAATAAAGTCATAGCGCAGAAACCCATCAATAGTAAAGTTGATCAGAGGATTTTTGATTATCACGGCATTTGGAATAAAAACATCCTTGCCATCCCCTGTTTTGATCTGAGTATCCCTAAGATTAAGTGTAAGTACCTTCCCCTTTAGCCCATTAATATCCACAATATCGCCCACCCTAAAGGGACGCTTAAATGCTAAGATTATCCCCGCCAGGAAGTTTTCCCCAATATCCTTCAGCGCAAAACCAATAATAAAAGCAGAAATCCCTGCCCCGGCAAGCATACCTGAGATCACCCCATTCAAGCCTATTATCCTAAAAACGACAAGCAAGCCTGCTAATATCACCAAAGTCCCGAATATTCCTGCGAGAAAGTCAGCAAGGAGATGGTCGTCCATACGCTTAATCAGACGGTTTCGTAACAAATTCCTTGATTTGCGGGCTAAGAATAAAAATGCTAAAAAAACAGCCAGTGCTATTCCGGCAATAATCAACCATTGCTGTAGAATAGACCACTCCAGAGAGAAATGTTCGAATAACTTCATCCTGTTTAAAATACAAAAAAAGTGCAAAATGTGGACAGCTCGGCATTACATTCCCTTAATGTAAGACTGAATTCTCTAATAATACAACACCTGTGAACTCAACACAGATCAACCCCAAAAGCTTGGGATGTATTCGGTACCGCTCTGTGGAAAATTGGTTTATCCGCTTTTTATTCCCCTAACATCGTCTTTCATTTCCCCAGGGTGACACACATAGGTTGTAAGCGATGTGATTCTGCTCCTTGTGCACTGGGGCTACACGCTTTATGGCCAACATATTTTACTGGGCTGATCACAAATCCCTTTACATTACTGATCGTGCCGTTGGCACTCTGAAAACATATCTGCTTCATTAACCCAGAATTGCATTCTGGGCATTTACAGGCCTTGCCTTTGGCAAGGAAAATCCTTTTGCCGGAAAAGAGTTGATTTAAGCGTATGTGCCAAAGGCACAACAGGTAACCGCCCTGAATGCAGCAAAGCGAAATTCAGGGTTGGGAAATCCGAATGAATTCGCCAAGAGTGCCAACGGCACGATCGGTAAACCCTAGGTCACTTCTACTGGCGGGGATCCCTATAGCTCTGGTAAAAACTATGGTGGCTTGGTGGCTACGGGATCCAACACAAGTTAATTACATAATCAAGCATCATGATCCCACCCCAGATATTCAGACTGATCCCAGATCTATCAACGAGTCCGAACACCCCCAAAACCCAAACAAAAAGCCCCACATTTCTGTGAGGCTTCAGTACCAGGAGCGGGAATCGAACCCGCACGGCCTTACGGCCACAAGATTTTAAGTCTTGCGTGTCTACCTATTCCACCATCCCGGCTTCACTCCGGCATACCGGAGCTACTATTGCCGTGAAACAAGAAAGCCCTTGAATCAAGGGCTTTTTGAGCGGGAGACGAGATTCGAACTCGCGACCCCGACCTTGGCAAGGTCGTGCTCTACCAGCTGAGCTACTCTCGCATTGTGTCAACTGAAGTGTAATTCAGTTGAATTGTGGATGCAAAGGTAAGAGTCATTAATAAAAACACAAGCATCTCGAAGATATTTTTTTAATGATCCCAGGAGAAATATTGCCTGAACACTGGTTTTCAACTACCTATCATAAAGGATACGTAGATAATATTTTCGTCATTTCTCCCACATTTTTAGCCTTTAGCTTCTTCAGAATATTTTTACGGTGCGTGGCCACAGTATTCACGGAAATATTCAGCTGCTGAGCTATTTCTTTCGACTCTTTTCCATCCAGAATCAAGGAGACGATCACTTCCTCTTTTCTAGTCAGAGAAACTATTCGGCTATCGGGCGAATTCTTACTTACAAATACCCGGGCTCCATCCTCTTTTTGATAGGAATAATTCCAATCATAACTATTGTTCTTTGGAGGAGTATATAGTTGCACGAGAATATGGAGGTCCATCGCAAAATTACCTGCGGAATCGATTAAGTAAGGACGCGCTTTACCAAGCACCCAGGTCGTTTTTTTGGTAATGCGATGAACCCACCTTGTGGTATAAGAAAACTCAAATGTGTTCTTTTCTTCCATCGTAAGTCTGTGAAAGCATTCAAAAACTATTTTCTGAAAACGGGCAAATTCGGCTCTGTCCTCGGGATGAGTCAGAGCAAAGGTGGTTTCCATTCCCTTTTTCCGATACATGGAAAGAGGATAGCCTGTCAATTCTCTGATGTCTCCAGTAATAAAAACCCAGTTCAAGGTTCGATAATCACAACATGCGATTGTCAAGCCTTCATTTATACCGATTTTTTGACTAAGTTGCTCCAGCTCCTTGATCTTGCCAGCTTCTTCGAGATTTTCCTGAAATTCCTGCTCTTTCCACTTCTGAAAAAAGCGGGTGTACTTGTTTTGCTTTCGCAAATCTTTCAGCAATATCTTATCCATAAAAAATAAATTATCTAACTAAACACAGTCAAGATACAAAAATGGAACACTTAAGATTCCATTTTCTTTTTGATTTCATGCAATTTTAACAAAGCTTCTATAGGAGAAATCGCATTGATGTCTATTCCTTCTATCAAATCCCTGGCTTCCTGAAATTTGGGATCCAGTTCGAACATGCTGAGCTGGTAATTGTTTTTTGGGATAGATTTTACCTTTTGCTGTTGATCTGCCACAGCCTTGTCTTTCTCTAAATGGGACATAATCTCTGCCGCCCTTAAGACAACAGGGTTAGGCATTCCTGCCATCTGAGCCACATGGATACCAAAACTATGCTCGCTCCCTCCAGCCTTCAGCTTACGCATAAAAATCACCTTATTGCCCACTTCTTTTACCGATACGTTGAAATTCTTGATTTTGGGAAAATCCGATGCAAGCTGATTCAGCTCATGGTAGTGCGTGGCAAAAAGAGTTTTTGCCCTATATGTAGGGTGGTTATGCAGGTATTCCACTATTGACCATGCTATGGAAATCCCATCATAGGTGGACGTCCCCCGCCCAATCTCATCCATCAAAACCAAACTTCTATCAGATAGATTGTTCAGAATACTTGCCGTTTCGGTCATCTCCACCATAAATGTGGATTCTCCTTTGGAGAGGTTGTCAGAAGCTCCCACTCGGGTAAAAACCTTATCGATAATACCTATGCGCGCAAAAGACGCCGGAACAAAACTACCCATCTGGGCCATAAGAACCGTTAGGGCTGTTTGTCGAAGAAGGGCAGACTTACCAGCCATGTTAGGCCCTGTTATAATCATGATCTGTTGCGAATCGTGATCCAGATAAATATCATTTGGCACATAATTTTCTCCTGGAGCTAACTGTCTTTCAATTACCGGGTGCCTGCCATCTTTTATTTCCAGTGATTCGGTTTCTGAAATTTTAGGCCGCGCATAACCATTGGAAAGTGCCACCTGCGCAAAAGAGACCAGCACATCCAAGGTACCAAGTACTCTGGCATTTTGCTGGATTTGCGTTACAAACTGGGCCGCCTCCTGCACCAATGCCAGAAAAAAACGCTGCTCTATGGCAATCATTTTATCTTCCGCATTCAGAATTTTGTCTTCATATTCTTTTAGTTCCGGAGTGATATAACGCTCAGCATTCACCAAGGTCTGCTTGCGGATCCATTCCGCCGGCACTTTGTCTTTGTGTGCATGTGTGACCTCCAGATAGTATCCGAAAACTTTGTTAAAGGCTATTTTCAATGAGGTGATCCCGGTTTTCTGTACTTCCCTTTGCTGGATCTGTATAAGAAAATCCTTGCCGGAATTAGCCAGTCCACGGTACTCGTCCAGCTCTGCATCCACACCGTCATTGATTATTCCTCCTTGATGCGTCAGCATGGGAGCATCCTCTTTAAGTTCCTTGTCTATTTTCTCCAGCAAAAACTCACAGGGATACAGTTGATCCGAAAGTCGCTGAAGAGTAGGGTTTTTCTGGCTCTTTAGCAATTCTTTTATAGGAAGGGTGTTTTTCAGGGCGCGTTTGATCTGGTTGATCTCTCGGGGATTGGCTCTGCCCACTACTACCTTGGAGATCAACCGTTCCAGATCTCCTATATGCTTGAGTGGAGAGACTATTTCCTCTATCAAAGAAGCGTTTTGATAAAAGAAGTCCACCACATTCAAGCGTTCTTCTATGGCAGTTTTCTCTTTCAGTGGCAAAACCATCCACTTTTTCATCATTCGGGAGCCCATCGGCGTGACTGTCTGATCCAGAATATGAATCAGGGGTACGCCTCCTTCGTGCTGTGGAAATACCAGTTCCAGATTTCGGATGGTAAACTTGTCCAGCCAAACATACTTCTCCTCCGCTATCCTGGAAATAGATGAAATATGCTGGATCTCTTTGTGCTCTGTTTCTTCCAAATAGTGCAAAATAGCTCCGGCAGCTATGATTCCGTCCGAAATCTCCTCTATACCAAAGCCCTTCAGGTTAGCTGTCCCAAAATGTGATTTAAGCTTCTCGTAAGTGAAATCAAACTGATAAACCCAGTCTTCACAATGAAAAGTGATAAAATCATTTTTGAGCATTTCTGCGGCAGGCTTTTTGGCAGCTTTGGAGAAAATAATCTCTGCTGGCGCAAAACTTTGGATCAACTTCTCGAGATAGGATGCATTGCCCTCAGCACACATAAATTCACCCGTAGAAAGGTCTAAAAACGCTATTCCATGCTTGTCTTTGCCAAAAGAAACCGATGCTAGGTAATTGTTTTTCTTGGTATCCAAAACCTGGTCATTGAACGAAAGCCCAGGAGTCACAAGCTCTGTCACCCCCCGCTTTACAATACCTTTTACAGATTTAGGATCTTCCAGCTGGTCGCAGATTGCCACCCGGTTTCCGGCCCGTACCAACTTGGGCAAGTAAGTATCCAAAGAATGGTGTGGAAAGCCCGCCAATTCAATATGTGAAGCGGATCCATTTGCACGCTTGGTCAAGACAATGTCAAGAACTTTACTCGCGCGCACCGCATCCTCCCCAAATGTCTCGTAAAAATCCCCCACACGAAAAAGCAGTAAAGCACCCGGGTGTTTGGCTTTGATCGCATTATACTGCTTCATTAATGGCGTTTCTTTGCCGTCTTTAGACTTACTCATGGGGTTATGCTTACTTTTGTGATAATTCTGGTTCCTAAACCTCGGAATAAAGCCGAAAATAAGCCATTCACAAAGCAGAACAAAAAAGGATGAAGAAATTAAGCATGGAAGAACTGGAAAGAGTCTCTGTGGAAGAGTTTAAGAAAATGCCAAAATCACCTATCATACTTGTGCTTGACAACGTCAGAAGCTTGAATAATGTGGGGTCGGCCTTTAGAACGGGCGACGCTTTTGGTGTAGAGAAAATATATCTATGTGGGATAACTGGCACCCCGCCGCATCGTGATATCCAAAAAACCGCTTTGGGAGCTACGGATTCTGTAGCTTGGGAGTATTGTCTAAATACTATGCTGGCCTTAAAAGAACTAAAAGAGAATGGATACCAGATTTGTGCATTAGAACAGGTGGATCAATCCGAAATGCTAAATGACTTCGCTCCGGAAAAAGGAAAAAAATATGCTTTGGTATTCGGAAATGAAGTCTTTGGAGTAGAAGAAGAAGTACTTAATGCCTGTGATGCGGTATTGGAAATCCCGCAGTTAGGCACTAAGCACTCCTTAAATATCTCCGTCTCGCTGGGAATAGCGGTTTGGGACTTTATGGTAAAATTGGAACAATTCTAATTTTTGCTGAATCGATATCGAAGACCAAAGGATCCTCGGAACAAAGAGTCATCATTGAATCCAATAATCGGAGCTCCTTCTATATGAAAACCGAAGTCCTTTTGCTCAAAAGGATAAATATTTAATCCTACAGGTATTACGATACCGTCAAAGCTCCCTACTCTTAATCCGCCCCCTCCATAAAATTCAAAACGGTCATTTTTCTTGAAAATATAATTAGCCACTAATTCCGCAGACATACTTTCTAGATATGAATCAGTGCCCAGGCGAAATTCTGGGATAAACCGCTCACCAAACTGGTAATTCACTCCCACAAAGGGCAGGTTACTTTGATGAAATACTATTGTGGTTTGAGAGAAGGAAGCGAAAGAAAATAAGCCAAACAGGGCAATCAGTAGAATCTTTTTCATTTGTGTAAAATTAAGTTGTTTAAAAGTTCAAAATTTTAATTCACTAAGCTTTTGATGCGTTTTGATCATATTGGAAGTGGCTTTGGCAACAAGCTTATCTGAATTCTTAATAATTACGGCTTCCCAATGATTTAGGTTTACTCCTGAGCGAACTAATTTCGCCGAAACCTCTAATTTATCCCCGATTTGAGCAGTAGATAAAAAGTCAACATTCAAATTGATGCTTGTCATCAAGTACGCAGGGCCTGTTGCAAAATTACCCATTCCTATCACCTCATCCATCATCAAGGAAGCAACTCCGCCATGAAGTATTTTAGCAGGATTACACATTTCGGAAGAGACAGTGTAAGCGACCTTTATTTCTCCTTCCTCTACCTCCAGAAGGTTTCCGGCCAGCCAGTTTCCGGCCTTTGAGGGTGTTTGATCAAGCTTTTTCCCAATCAGCTTTCTAAGCTGTAATAAATAAGGGTTCAATTCATTCATGGGTTGTTTGTTTATATCTGCGGTCCTTGGAATAAATTATAGGAATCAATTGAGTATCACTCTAAAGTAGAATGACTTTCAAAGTATAGGCCTCCAAACTGGGAAAATATTTAAAATAAGATCAACACTTAACCATTTACTAATCTAAAATAATCTTCAATAGTTGTTTTTATAGCATCTTTTTCCCCTGGCTTAGACCATATCGGGAACCAACCTGAATCAATCTTAATCTCAAAATCCGCATCTTTCCCTATCCATGACTGAAGCCGCATTACATACGCCAAAAGTTCTGAATTATTTCCGTTTTCCAAATGAAGCACCTGTTGCTCTTTGTTGATCGTTGCACGGATTTCTAAAGGCCAATCCACTCTGGTAGGCTCTAAGTATATGTAGGCCTCATCTTTTATAGAATTGAGCAAGATTACTAAATCCAACAATGGCCCAGAATCCGAAATTTCCCTTTTGCCATGGCGGAACAGTAGCATTGCGGCATCAGCACGGGTTTCCCTATCGTAGTTAATAGCCCTGACATTCAAAAAATATAGACGGCTCGACGAGCTCATGCGGAAAGAACTGTCCCCTCCTGAGTTATTGGCACGTTTGGTATTGAAGAAAGAGAGCACCAGCACGAAGCCTACAGATATTACCCCGAAAATCTTCAGAATTCTTATAAGTTCCGGGGAAAAAACATCCGAATTGGACTGCCTTTGTGGCATGTATAAGTTGTTTTAGGTAGTTCTATTAAAAGTCGTCAATGTACGTATGAGCCCGCATTAATGTCAATAGTTGTTCCGGTAGCATGGTCTGCCAGTCCAGAACATAAAATAGTGATGAGTGGCGCAATATCCTCGGGTTTGGTCAATTCACTTAGCGCAATATCCTTAAGTGCAACCTCATCACCATATTGTGAAAGGATTTCATTTGCCATATCCGTCCGGGTGAATCCCGGGGCTATCAGAAAAGCTTTGATCCCCAGTTTCCCATAATGGCGTGCTATGGATCTGGTCAAACTGACCAAAGCTCCTTTGGAAGCAGCATAAGCAAGGTAATCCGTTGTATCTCCCCGAAACGCCGCTCTTGATGAAATATTGATAATTCTGCCGTTCTTATACTTTCTTGCATGTTCCACAAATTCCTTGCACATGATCCCAACAGCCGTAGTATTCACCTGGAAGGTTTCATTCCATATTTTCACCCAGGATTCAGTAGGTAGGTCGTCTGCTGCAGATAGTGCCACACCGGCATTATTTATCAGTGCTGAAATTGGTCCATATTTCTCTGCGAGCTTTGGGATAAACCCAATGACTTGATTGAGATCAGAAAGATTGCAGGCTTCTATGAAAGAAGGATTACTTAATTCCTTCTGCAGCTTCTCAGCAGCTCCTACGTTAGTGTTATAATGAATGATTACCTCCGCCCCTGATTCGGAAAGTTGACTTGCGATAGCTCTCCCAATACCACGCGAGGCTCCCGTAACCAGAATTCGTTGATTTTTGAGGTTTATGTTCATAGTATGTAACGAAATAAGCAAAAATTAAGAAATCCACTTTCCTCGCTTATCTTACCAATTTTCACGCAAAATCAAGTGCTGTATATGGGCCAAATGGTGCATAGAATGCCAATGGTACATTAAGGTAACTTCTGACAGAGACGCTGAAGCCTTCGTTTCGGGGTGATAATAGGTTTTCTCGAAATCAGTGGATGTCATAGCTTCCAGCACAAAAGCCCATTTCTCATGGATCCCTTCTATCAACCTGAGCGAAATGTCCATCGGGAGTGAGTAATCTGCCAATTTTGCCCAAGAAGCTTCATCGTAAGGTTTGATAGTAGGGTTTTGCTCTGTCAGAGCCAGTTTGAAGCGGATTAAGGCATTCATATGGCTATCGGATAAGTGGTGGATTACTTGTCTCACAGTCCATCCGCCGGGGCGATAGGGAGTATTCAGCTTTGTTTCTGAAAACCCATTGACTGTCTCTCCAAGGTACTTTGGAAACATTCGTAGGTAAGTAATTGCTTCAACGAGGCTTTTTTCCGATAAATGTTCCGGCTTCTGAAATTTCCCAATCGGGTACTTTAATAATTCGATGTCAATCATAATGTTTATCCTCCGGCTGCTATTGTCACCAAATCTACTTTATTTGTTCCATTAGCCAAAAGTACGTTTGCGCAAGCACAAAGGGTAGCTCCAGTTGTAATCACATCATCTACCAGCAGGATTGATGTACCGGTGCCTGTGATTGAAGGATTGGCTTCAAATACCTCCCCCACATTATCCATACGCTCAAGCCGTGATTTTTTGGTCTGAGTCTCGGTAAATTTCTTACGGATCAGCACGTTTTGCAACTTCAGACCCAGTACCTCTGCAATACCAAGCCCAAATTGTTCACTTTGGTTGTACCCTCGTCGCCTTTGTTTCAGTACATGTAGCGGAACCGGTACAATTACATCCCAATGACCTTCAAAACCATTTGTTTTGAGTATTGTGCCATAAAGCAATCCTAGTTCTTTCGCCAACTGAGGTTTATTTCTATACTTCAATTTATGCAGGATCTTTTGACTGTTCCCTCCTTTAGTAAATTTCAGAAATGACATGACTGCACCTACACTGGTCAATCCTCTCACTTTATCACAGAGATCATTGTTGTAGGGTCTCAGGTGATAACTAGTAACCGGTAATGTCCCTTTACATACCATGCATAGATTAACTTCACGATCATGAAGTATTGTACCGCATTGGAGACAATTGCGGGGAAAGAGCAAATCCAAAAAATCTTTTACAAAAAATAAACGCATTGTGAAAATGGCTTGTTAATGAAGGCCAAGGGCAAATAGTGGTATATTTGCCACCAAATACCTTACTAAACATCAAGTTAATGAATCTCATAGAAGAATTCAACGCATATCGCAGCCAAATGAATGAAAAAATATTGGCCGAAGATAATAAAGTAATCAAGCGTATATTTAATCTTGATACCAATGCCTATTCAGAAGGATCTATAGACATTAAATCCAAAGAAATGATTGGATTGGCCTGCTCTATGGTATTACGATGTGATGACTGTGTTAAGTACCACTTGGAGAAATGCCATGAAATAGGACTTACCAAAGAACAAGTCTTTGAAGTATTTTCTATCGCAACCTTAATAGGGGGAACTATAGTGATTCCACATCTAAGAAGGGCAACTGAATTTTGGGAATCACTTGAAAATCAATAACTTACAATGTTTAAACGCGATCTACAATTAGAAAAACGCTGGTCGAAATTATTAGAAGGCCTCAAAGAAACTATCGGGAAAAAACCTGCGGACTTAAATGGCGTTCTCTTTCTTATTGGGGTGCAGGAACTTGGTCAAGGAAATAAGATTTTCAGTAAGGAGCAAAAACAGGATTTGATGCACATTGCAGTTTGCAAAGTATTAAGTTATGATGGCTTTTACGAACTTGATTATGTTGATCAAGATGGCTGGCCTCACTGGAACCTGGTAAAGGAACTTCCACATTTTGATTTATTGGATCAGGAAAAGCTTCTAAAGATTCAAGTATTGGAATACTTTGAAAAAGAATATGAAATAGTTATCGATTAGCTTGTGAAAATAGTATCATATAATGTAAATGGCATTCGTGCCGCAATGAACAAAGGATTTGTAGATTGGCTTAAATCTATTAACCCGGATATCATTGGTTTACAGGAGGTTAAGGCAAATTTAGATCAGATTGATGCCAGTATATTTCATGATTTGGGTTATGAGATTTATTGGTATCCTGCATTTAAAAAGGGATATAGCGGTGTAGCTGTTTTGACTAAAGTAAGTCCTAAATCTGTTAAATTAGGCATGGATCACCCCAAGTATGATGAAGAAGGAAGACTTCTCCAGGTTGATTTTGAAGATTTCTCATTCCTTACGGCATACTTCCCATCGGGAACTACCGGAGATATAAGACAGACATTCAAATATGAGTTTCTGGACGATATGTATGGATATACGCAGGATTTAAAAAGAAACAATCCAAACTTTATATTGAGTGGGGATTACAATATCTGCCATAAAGCCATAGATATACATAATCCGAAAAGCAATAAAAACACCTCTGGTTTTTTGCCGGAAGAAAGAGCCTGGATGGATAAATTCACTGAGTCCGGATTTGTGGACAGTTTCAGGGAATTCAACAATGAGCCTCATAATTACACGTGGTGGAGTTATAGAGCAAACTCTAGAGCAAAGAACTTAGGATGGAGAATAGATTACCATATGGTTACTGAACCACTGGCACATAGATTAAAAGATTCAAAAATTCTCTCAGACGTCAAACATTCAGATCATTGTCCAATTCTCATCGATATAGAATAGTATCAGCGTAGATCATACTCATTGAAAATAATCATGATGAAAACCATTAAAATTTCTATTCCTTCTCTTCTGGAGAACATAAAAATAATTGAAAGTTTCATCGACAATGCTCGTGAAAAATTTGAGATCAATGATGATATCTATGGTAATATTATGATTTCTGTAACAGAATGCATCAGCAATGCAATCATTCACGGTAATCAGTTGGACAAAAATAAGCTAGTCCATTTGGAGCTGACCTTAGAATCGGATTTACTGTTATTCACCATTCAAGACGAGGGAAGTGGTTTTGACCATAATGGACTCAAAGATCCAACCGCACCGGAAAACATAGAAAAGCCAGGGGGGAGAGGTATATTCCTCATAAAGCATTTGTCCGACGATGTGAAGTTTGAGGAAAACGGAACCAAAACCATCCTATCATTTTATATGAATTAGGCTATGGCTATAAATTTCTTTATAGAGGAGATTTCATTTGCATTAAAGAACAGGAGAAGAAGAAAAGCTTGGCTCAGACAGCTTGCCCTTTCTGAAAACCATGACATCGCTGAACTCAATTATATATTCTGTTCGGACGATTACTTGCTCACCATCAATAAGGAATATTTGAACCACGATACCTTTACCGATATCATCACGTTTGATAATTCCGAAGAAGAAGGGGTCATAGAAGGTGACATCTTCATCAGCATCGACAGAGTAAAGGACAATGCCAGAACACTAAAAATTCAAGAAGAGGAGGAACTGAACCGTGTTATTAGCCATGGTTTACTCCACTTACTAGGGTACAAAGATAAAACCAAGGCACAATCAGTTCTCATGCGGAACAAAGAGGATTTCGCCATTAGTTTATACGAGAAAACATAACGTTCCACGTGAAACAGTTCATTCTTCTCAAGACAGAAAACAAATGTTTCACGTGGAACGCTAAATAAAAACACAATGTTTCCAATTTACGATGTGATTGTAGTAGGGGCAGGGCATGCGGGATGTGAGGCAGCTCATGCGGCAGCCAAAATGGGCTCAAAAGTACTGCTCTGCACAATGAACATGAATACAATAGCCCAAATGTCTTGCAACCCTGCGATGGGGGGAGTGGCAAAGGGCCAAATTGTGCGAGAGATAGATGCATTAGGAGGGATGTCAGGGATAATATCTGATAAATCCATGATCCAATTCCGAATGCTCAATAGATCTAAAGGGCCTGCTATGTGGTCTCCCAGATCTCAAAATGACCGGATGAAATTTGCGGAAGAATGGCGGCTCGCATTGGAAAAAACCCCAAATGTCGATTTTTGGCAAGAAATGATTAGCGGTCTCTTGATCAAAAACGGAGAACTAAAGGGGGTAAGAACCAGCATAGGCCTCGAAATACACGCAAAAAGTGTTGTGCTAACCAATGGAACATTCCTAAACGGCTTGATACATATCGGCGAGAAGCAATTCGGAGGAGGAAGAACTGGAGAGGCAGCAGCGAGGGGCATTACAGAGCAATTGGTAGAGCTAGGGTTCGAATCAGGAAGAATGAAAACCGGAACCCCACCAAGAGTAGATGGAAGAAGTCTGGATTATAGCAAAATGGAAGTGCAGCATGGGGATGAAAATCCAGAAAAATTCAGCTATCTAGACTCAACCACCCCATTGAAAGAGCAAAGAACTTGCTGGATCACCTATACAAACAAAGAAGTACACGCTAGTCTGGAAGAAGGATTTGACAGGTCCCCAATGTTCAACGGCAGGATACAAGGCTTAGGCCCGAGATATTGCCCCTCTATAGAAGACAAGATTAACCGCTTTGCTGAGCGGGATAGGCATCAGATCTTCGTAGAACCAGAAGGATGGAATACAGTGGAAATGTATATTAATGGGTTCTCCACCTCCCTTCCAGAAGATGTACAATTCAAAGCACTAAGAAAAATAGCAGGTTTTGAAAACGCAAAAATGTTTCGACCAGGCTATGCCATCGAATATGACTTCTTTCCACCAACACAATTAAAACTCACACTAGAAACACAATTAATAGAAAACTTATATTTTGCAGGCCAGATCAATGGTACTACTGGTTATGAGGAAGCCGCATGTCAGGGACTGATAGCTGGGATAAATGCGAGCTTAAAATCCCAAGAAAAAGATCCATTTCTACTTAAAAGATCAGATGCATATATAGGTGTATTGATCGATGACCTAATCAACAAAGGGACAGAGGAACCCTATCGAATGTTTACTTCAAGAGCAGAATTTAGACTTCTTCTTCGCCAAGACAATGCTGACCTAAGACTGACTAAGAAAGGACACGAAATAGGCTTGGCATCTGATCAAAGATTGGAGAAAATGAACTCCAAGAAAGAAAAAACAGCAAGACTCATTAATGAACTAAAACAAAAAAGACTAGCTCCGGAAACTGTAAATGATGGTCTTCAAAAAATAGGATCAGCACAGATCAAAGAAAAGATTACCGCCGAAAAACTCTTAAAACGCCCACAGCTAGGCATAGGAGACCTTAAAAGATTCCATAACGAACTCGATGCCTATCTATCCAACTATGCGACTGAAGTACTAGAACAAGCTGAAATACAGATTAAATACGACAGCTACATTGAAAAGGAACAGCAAATGGTAGATAAACTAAGTAACATGGAAAACTTTAAAATACCTGCAAAGTTTGACTACTTGGCGATACCTGCACTCTCAGCAGAAGGAAAACAAAAATTAAACAAAATAAGACCCGAAACTATGGGACAGGCTTCACGGATAAGCGGGGTAACACCTGCTGATCTATCAATCATCACCGTTTATCTTGGAAGATAAGATGCTCCAAAAACTTAAAAAATGCCCACTGTGCAAAAGTGGGCTTTTTCTAAATACCTCGGAAGTAAAAGATCATGCGGTAAGCCAAGAAGCTTTCATAATATGCAAATGTCAAAATTGTGGATTGAAATTCACCAATCCAAGACCATCCGAAGAAGCAATAGAACCTTATTACGATTTTCCAGAATATTTCTCCCATGATGATAATGCAAAAAACCTTACCCAATTCCTGTATCAACAAGTAAGGAAAGTTGCTTTATCAGGTAAAGTCAAACTTCTAAATAATCTGAAACCTACAAAGGGTCGGTACCTTGACTACGGTTGTGGCACTGCAGAGCTACTAGTGAAAGCCCAAAAAGAAGGATGGGAGGTAACTGGAGTGGAACCAAGCACAAAAGCGAGAAACTTAGCTATCTCCAAACTAGAAGGAAAAGTCTTCGAAAGCATAAAACACCTTCCATCAGCTGAATATGATATCATCACCTTATATCATGTAGTAGAGCACATACATGAGTTAAGGAAAACCATAAATTTTCTTATAAAGAACTTAAAATCAGATGGTTACATACTAATTGCTGTTCCCAATCCTGATAGTTATGATGCTATCAAATATGGAAAGTACTGGGCAGGCTGGGATATCCCACGACATCTTTACCACTTCAATCAACAAGCAATGACACATTTTGCAGAAATATTTGATCTGCAGCTAGTAATGAAAAATCCCATGCGTTTTGACAGCTATTATGTGTCATTACTTTCAGAAGGATATAAGAATCCCAAACAGGCAACTCTCCTAAAATATTGGAAAGCCATTCAGACAGGCAGTAAATCTAACAGAACAGCTACTAAAGCTGAAAAAAATTATTCAAGCAATCTATTCGTTTTCAAAAAGAAGTGATAAACAATAATGTAATCATACTGCTAGTATTTTGCCTCTTGCTATTTTCATGTGCCAAGCAAAGTGCTCCTATGGGCGGGCCACGGGATGAGGATCCACCGAAAGTAATAGCAATGAGCCCAAAAGATCAGAGCCTGAACACAAAACCCGACCAAATAACAATCACATTTGATGAATACATCAAACTGGACAACGCCACTAAAAACATACTGATAACGCCAAGGATAAACAAGGATAAAGTAATATTCACCGCACTGAAGAATACGCTGAAAATAGATCTGAACCAGGAACTTGAGGATAGTACAACTTATGTTTTTAATTTTCAAAAATCCGTAGTTGATCTAGCAGAAGGAAATCCTGCGGAAAATCTCAAACTGGTCTTTTCAACAGGTTCCAGTATAGACAGCTTGAAACTATCAGGATCTGTGAATGTCTATTTTCCAGAAAGAAATAACAAAATAGAAGATGCCATAGTAGGCCTATACCCCTTGGATGATACTACAAATGTATTTTTGGCTCCGCCATATTATCTATCCCAAGTCGATACAGCGGGAAACTTCGAATTGACGAACATCAAAGCGGGTAAGTATTTAGCCTACGCTTGGAAGGACGATAACAATAGCCTAAAAGCAGAATACAAAACAGAGGCATTTGATTTTATCAAAGATACCCTCACCATCAATGAAGATATAGAAGGATTACAATTTAATCTTGCGAAAGGGGATCAGAATCCAATTCGTCTATTAAGATCCTCTACCCAAGGAGCCAACTATACAGTTGTCCTCAATAGAACACCTGTGGACATTGCAATTGAAAATAAACAATTAGGAGAAGATATATTCTATACACTGGGGGACAAAAGAATAAACCTATATACAGATAAACCAAAAGCAGACAGCCTTCCCTTCCGTATGATACTTACAGATTCGGTAGGATATAGTGTGGATTCTCTGATCTATGCAAAATTTGAAGAAACAGATAGAAAACCCGAAAAACTAACAATTACCCCTAATTCAGGTAAAAGCTTCTACAAGAATCTACTTATCGAACTATCCTTCAATAAGCCGATCATGGATATCTCCTATGATTCCCTATACCTGTCATACGATACAGCGAGTGTTATACCTATACAGCCTGAAATACTCAGCTTCCGGGATTCACTAAGAAGGGATATTATAGAAGTAAGACTGAACATACCGGATTCAATTCCTTTTGATGTGTTCACCTTAAAAGCAAGTGACTCCACATTCAGGGATATTGAAGGCCAATACAATGAAACCGCCCTAAATGCCAATTATAAAAAACTAAAACAGGAAACTCTGGCAGATGAACTGGCAGGTAAAATCGAAGGAGCCTCTGCCCCATTTATTCTCCAACTACTCGATGGAAAAGGAGAATTGAAAAGGGAGGAATACATATCCGAAGGCAATAAATTCTCTTTTAAATCACTAGAATCAGGCAACTATCAAATACGTGTAATAGAAGACAGCAATGGAAACCGTAGGTGGGATCCGTCCAATTTTGAGCAAAAGAGGTACGCTGAAAGAGCCTTCTATTACATTGATCCAGAAACGCGGAACAAAAGCATCACAGTGCGCGGCGGATGGACGCTGCAAGATCTGGTCATCACGGCAACACCCACTTCTGGCCTAAAAACAGAGAACTAATCCGTGGATAAGTACTCCGATAACTGTGGATAGAAGTGGATTAGTAAAGGATAACTCCTCATTTATCAACGAGCCTTATACCACCTCTATCCCAAGCTTCTGACTTTGGGGAAAAGCTCCTACTTATCCACTGATGAAAATCAAGTAATCCACATGCGTCTTTCCAACAGTCCCCACAAGTCAAGGTATCCACAAAAATCAATAAAACCCAATAAAAAAAAGAAGTTCAGGTACTTACAAGTGGACAAAAAGGGGATAACTAGTGGACAATAGCAAGGTAACTCAACAGACAAGGTGGAAAGAATAAAAAGACGAGGTTATCCCCATATCCACACCCCTAATAACCCTAATAAAGAATTTTTTTAAAAATCTATTTTACAACTACTATAAAAAGAGAGCGTGGATAACTCTTTGTATTGCCTCGGCATTTTGGTAATATTATAGAAACCCAAAATGTATATCTTATGGAACTTTCCAGGCTTTTTGACCTGATCCCTTATCAGATCAGCTTATATGATAAAAAAACAGCTGTATCCAAAAAGAAAAATGGAGATTGGATTCATTATTCTTCCAGAGATATCAAAGAAATCATTGATAACCTGAGCTTGGCCTTAATCAAAATAGGAATCAAGCCTGATGAAAAAATAGCTATTATAGCAGAAAACTGCCCAGAGTGGAATTTTGTTGATTTGGCCCTGCAGCAGATAGGAGCTGTCTCAGTTCCTATGTACCCTACGATCAGCTCAGAGGACTATGCGTTTATTTTTGACCATGCTGAAGTGAAAATGATATTTATAGGGGATGAACTCATATTTGAAAAGGCAAAAATAGCCGCGGCAGACAGG
Source organism: Algoriphagus sp. AGSA1 (assembly GCF_021390545.1). Taxonomy (GTDB): domain Bacteria; phylum Bacteroidota; class Bacteroidia; order Cytophagales; family Cyclobacteriaceae; genus Algoriphagus. The sequence continues at coordinate 35,524 of NZ_JAJUWR010000013.1, forward strand.
CCTATTTACAGCTTTCAGAAGATAGAAGGAACAGTTTTTTGGGAAGATCTTTTGGGCATAGGAATGAACGAAAGCCTACAAGAACTCGATAGAAGAAAATTTGCCGTGGATACCGCTGATATATTTACGATAATTTATACATCCGGTACCACAGGCAGGCCCAAAGGAGTTATGCTCTCCCATCATAATGTACTTTCGAATGTTTTGGGAATAGCTGATGCCATGACTCCAGCTGTCGGTACTTCTAGGATTTTAAGTTTTCTCCCACTCTGCCATATCTATGAACGGACTGGGTTTTTCTGCTTTATGTATCTCGGATATTCTATTCATTATGCGGAGAGTATGGAAACTATAGGGGAAAACCTGAAAGAAATCAAACCTCATGCATTTAATACTGTTCCTCGTCTTCTGGAGAAAATCTTCGACAAAATAGTGGCGAAGGGTTATGAATTGAAAGGAATCAAAAAATCACTTTTCTTTTGGGCACTTAATTTAGGGCTAAGATATGATCCGAATATTAATCAAGGTTTCTCTTACAATCTTCAGTTAAAAATCGCAAATAAGTTGATTTTTTCTAAATGGAGAGAAGCATTGGGAGGAGAAGTAATGCAGATTAATTCCGGTGCTTCATCTTTGCAGCCCAGGCTTGCACGGGTCTTTTGGTCTGCTGGAATAAAAGTATGTGAAGGTTATGGTCTGACTGAAACTTCACCGGTGATTACTGTATCTATTTGTACCCACGAAGAGATGAGGATAGGATATGTGGGTAAATTGATAAAAGATGTCGAAGTGAAGATTGCGGAAGATGGCGAAATCCTCGTCCAAGGCCCAAATGTCATGCATGGATACTATAAGCAACCCGAACTCACGGCAGAGGTACTTAAAAACGGCTGGTTTCATACTGGAGACATAGGAGGGATGGACGACGGCTACCTTAAAATCACGGATAGAAAAAAAGAAATGTTTAAAACCTCAGGAGGTAAATATATCGCTCCCCAACCTATGGAGAATAAATTCAAGGAATCCAGTCTCATAGATCAATTGTTGGTGGCAGGGGAGAACCGTAACTTTCCCGTTGCGTTGATTGTGCCCAGTTTTGAAGGATTGAAGGATTATTGCCAGCATAAGGGAATTCCTTATACTTCTGACAGGGAGATGGTGGAAAGACCGGATATTATAGAAAAATATAATCGGGAAGTAGAAGGATTGAATAAGTACTTTGGCAAATGGGAGCAGATCAAGCGTTTTAGACTTTTACCTGAAGCATGGGGAGTAGAATCGGGTGAACTGACTCCTACCATGAAATTGAAACGAAAAGTAATCCATCAGAAATTTAGTAAAGAAATAGAAAGACTCTATGTGGACTAGAGCTATACTGAGGAGTTAACCAATATGTAAAGCCTTCTTTTCTACTGACTAGGACCTGGTAGGATATACTCTACACAATTAACCCGATCTGTGCTAATTTTACTTTGCGTATAGCTCAGAAGTTTTTTTGTTATCTGTCCCTGCTGGCTGAGGATAAGCGTATGGGACTGATGGATCCTAGGTGTCAGTTTTCGAAGAAGCTATCGAGAGAACCCAACCAGTCTTAAAATGAATTTTTTACTCGAGGAACCAAAATTTATGATGCATGCATAACTTTTTTTCGATATAGTATGCATGCATACATTTTTTTCTTAAATTAGAGATCAGCAATAGGAAGAATCCCTGTAGAGATGAAGAGAGAAGAAACAGTTGATTACCATATCAAAAGTGCCTGGCATGCAATTTCCAGGATGTACAACCAGCAGGCTGCTGAAGAGGGATTCACCACGGCCATTGGATTTGTGCTGATAAATATCAATTCCACTGAAGGGACTCCTGCCACGAAAATCGCACCTAAGCTAGGCCTCGAGACCAGAAGTCTAACCAGGATGCTCAGGACTATGGAAGAGAAAGGGCTGATCTACAAAAAGCCTGACTTAGTAGATAAGCGATCGGTTCGCATTTTTCTTACGGAAGAAGGAAAAAGAAAAAAGGAAATATCCGTGAATACTATCAGGGAGTTCAATGAGCAAGTACGGGAAGTAGTGAGTGGGGAAGATCTTAATCAGTTCTTTGCTGTATTTGAAAAGATACAACTGGTCATAGACCAGATCCAAACGGATAGAGGAGTGGATATCGACAAACCAATATTTGAATTATAAACCAACAACAACCAGGAGGTTATTATGACCAAAAGCCCAAAATTATGAACAGAACAATTAAAAAGGTAGCCATTTTAGGTTCGGGGGTTATGGGATCTAGGATTGCCTGCCACTTCGCCAACATTGGCGTGCAGGTACTTTTGCTAGACATAGTTCCATTCGAACTTACTGAGGAAGAGCAGAAAAAAGGATTGACCAAGGAAGATAAGGTCGTGCGTAACAGAATGGTGAATTCTGCTTTGCAAAGCACATTAAAATCCAATCCTTCACCTATCTATGATAAGTCTTTTGCTAACCGGATCACTACCGGGAATTTTGACGACGATCTATCTAAAATCAAAGATTACGATTGGGTGATGGAAGTCGTGGTGGAAAGATTGGACATCAAGCAGTCTCTTTTCGAAAAGGTAGAAAAACACCGTAAACCTGGGACACTGATCACTTCCAATACTTCGGGCATCCCTATGCACATGATGTGTGAGGGAAGAAGTGAGGATTTTCAGGAGAACTTTGCAGGTACCCACTTTTTTAATCCGCCAAGGTATCTAAGACTATTGGAGATCATCCCTGGGCCAAAAACTAATCCTGAAATCATAGATTTTCTGATGGAGTATGGGGATAGATTCTTGGGAAAAGAGACCGTATTTTGCAAAGATACTCCTGCATTCATCGCAAATAGGATTGGTGTATATGCTATTATTTCTGCCATGCACACCATTGAGAAAATGGGACTTGGAGTATCTGAAGTGGATAAACTAACAGGTACTTTAATAGGAAGAGCCAAGTCAGCCACCTTTAGAACCATGGATGTGGTGGGATTGGATACCACAGTCAATGTGGCAAACAATCTGTACAAAGCCTTGCCACATGATGAATCCCGGGAGAAATTCAAGCTGCCCATAATCATGGAGGTACTCTATGAGAAAAAGTGGCTGGGAGATAAGACAGGATCGGGCTATTTCAACATGATCCGGCATAAGGACGGATCCAAGGAACTAAAGGAAATAGACTTTGAAACTTTTGAGTATAAGGATCTGGAAAAGCCAAAATTCAAGGCATTAGAATCAGCCAAAGAATTTGAAGATCTGAAGAAGAGGATCAAACATTTGGTGAATTTTGATGATAAAGCCGGTGAGTTTTACCGTGCCACTTTTTATGATTTGTTCAGGTACTGTTCTTTCAGAATTCCTGAGATTGCGGATGAACTTTTCCGAATAGACCAGGCGGTAAGTGCAGGTTTTGGTTGGGAACTGGGACCGTTTGAAAATTGGGATTTGCTAGGCGTAAAAGAGACCGTAGAAAAGATGGATGCTGTGGGCGAAAAGCCTGCAGACTGGGTATTTGAAATGCTCGAAGCTGGGCATGAATCTTTTTATAAAGTAGAAAACGGTAAAAAGCATTTCTACGATATTCCGAGCAAAAGCTACAAAGAAGTACCTGGAATGGATGGTTTCATTATTCTGGACACCTTAAAATCTGCCGGAAAAGTAATTTGGAACAATGCAGGATCCTCCATCTACGACATGGGAGATGATGTGATCTGTTTGGAATTCCATAGTAAAATGAACTCCATGGGGCAGGAAGTGATCGAAGGAATCAATACTGCAATCGGAATGGCCGAGAAATCTTACAAAGGATTGGTAATCGGTAATGAAGGTGCGAATTTCTCCGCAGGAGCCAATTTAGCCATGCTGTTCATGTTTGCGGGAGACCAGGATTTTGATGAGATCAATCTGATGATTGCCCAGTTTCAGAATACAATGATGCGGGCAAGATTCTCATCTATACCAGTGGTAGTCGCTCCACACAATATGGCACTTGGAGGAGGATGTGAGCTTTCTCTTCACTCAGACCACGTGCAGGCGCATGCAGAACTATACATGGGATTGGTAGAAGTCGGCGTGGGTTTGATTCCGGCTGGAGGAGGTACCAAGGAGATGACCTTAAGGTTCTCAAATGCCGTCAAATCCGGTGATGTAGAGCTGAATCGACTGCAAGATACCTTTATGAATATAGCCACGGCAAAAGTTTCTACCTCTGCCGAGGAAGCTAGGAGCCTGGGTTACCTGAGACCTTCGGATGGTATTACCCTCAATAGAAAACGCCAGCTGGCAGAAGCAAAAGCGAAAGTAATTTCCTTGCACGAAGAGGGTTATACTCAGCCATTGGAGCAGGCGAATATCCGTGTGCTGGGCAAAGAATCCCTGGCGTTGTTTGAAGCTGGAATTACCGGCATGAGATACGGTGCATACATTTCTGAGCATGATGCTTTGATAGCCAAAAAACTAGCCTACGTGATGTCTGGAGGGGATTTGTCTTATCCTACAGAAGTTTCGGAAAGGTATCTTTTGGATTTGGAACGTGAAGCTTTCCTGAGCTTGACAGGTGAGCAAAAGACACTGGAACGGATTCATAGCATATTGTTCAAGGGGAAACCGCTGAGAAATTAATAGCTGGATATAAGTAGCAAGTAGTTAGATTCAAGAACCAAGAAGCAAGAACCAAAGTTTTAACCTAAATCGATTGTCATGCATAATTTTAAGAATTTGAAGATTTGGCAAAAATCTGTAGATCTGGCAGTAAGAGTCTATAAGATTACCTCCGACTTCCCTTCCTCAGAAAAATTTGGAATGACTTCTCAAATGAGAAGAGCAGGAGTCTCAATTCCTTCAAATATTGCTGAAGGCACAGCTAAATCTTCTTCGAAATCTTTCTCCAATTCCCTTGAGATAAGTTTGGGAGAAAGTTATGAATTAGAAACTCAGATGGTAATTGCAGAAAGAGTTAGCTTAATATCAAGTGAATTGGCCAAGGAAATTGGATCTGATATTTCCGAAGTTCAACGAATGATTATTGGTTTCAAATCCACCTTAACTACTTAAAATTCTTGGTTCTATAATCTCGAATCTAAAAATCTAAAAAAATGGAAGCTTACATAATTAATGGATATAGATCGGCGGTAGGGAAAGCCAAAAAAGGTGGTTTTCGATTTTATCGACCGGATGACCTGGCAGCGGATGTGATCAAACATCTCGTGACAAATACCCCAGGCTTGGAAACCAAAATGGTTGATGACCTAATCGTAGGAAATGCTGTCCCGGAAGCGGAGCAAGGAATGCAGATGGGTAGAATGATTTCCCTATTGGCATTGGGAGTAGAAAATCCCGGTTTTATCGTGAACCGGTATTGCGGTTCCGGGATCGAGGCTATCGCTTTGGCAGTAGGAAAAGTAAAGGCTGGCATGGCAGATTGCATCATTGCCGGCGGCACAGAATCCATGTCTATGGTTCCTATGATGGGCTATAAAACTGTCCTAAACTATAAAATAGCCACGGAGGATCCTTCCTATTACCTGAGTATGGGATTGACTGCCGAGGAACTTGCGGGGGAATACAGCATCACACGGGAAGATTCAGATGCCTTTTCGGTAAAATCTCATGAGAAAGCAATTGAGGCGATCAAGTCAGGAAAATTCAAAGATGAAATCGTGCCTGTGGAAGTGGAAGAAACTTACTTGGACGAGAAAGGCAAAAAGAAAACCAGAAAGCAAATCATAAATACCGACGAAGGGCCTAGACCTGGGACGACCATGGAAGTATTGTCAGGTTTGAAACCAGTCTTTAAAAACAAAGGGCAGGTAACTGCCGGAAATTCTTCCCAAACTTCCGATGGAGCTGCTTTTGTAGTGGTGATGTCTGAGCGATTGATGAAGTCGCTAAGTCTTGATCCTATTGCGCGATTGATGTCCTATAGCGCAGCTGGGGTTGATCCTAGAATAATGGGAATAGGACCTAAAGAAGCTGTGCCAAAGGCGCTAAAGCAGGCCGGTCTTTCCTTGAACGACATAGATTTGATTGAGTTGAACGAAGCTTTTGCCGCGCAAAGCTTGGCAGTGATCAAAGCACTTGATCTCAATCCAGATATCGTCAATGTAAATGGAGGTGCAGTCGCACTAGGCCATCCGCTGGGATGTACTGGAGCCAAGCTGTCGGTGCAGATATTCAATGAGCTCCGTCGCCAAAACAAGAAATATGGAATGGTCACTGCCTGCGTGGGCGGGGGACAGGGTGTTGCTGGGGTGTATGAGCTTTTGAAATAATGCTGTATGCCTTGATTCTAAAGTTCGATTTGAAATCGAGCTAAGTCTTATGTCTAGCGTCTAAAATCTTAATAAAATGGCTACCAAATCAACCCAAGGAGGAGAATTCCTTATCAAAGAAACAAATGCTCAGGACATCTTTATTCCTGCAGAGTTTACTGAAGAACAAAGAATGATGGCCCAGGCCTGTCAGGATTTTATCGATACAGAGATCACACCTTATGCCCAGGAAATCGATAGCATGAAAGATCCGGAATTAGTCCCTAAGATTTTCAAAAAAGCAGGAGATCTGGGACTATTGGGAATCACTGTTCCCGAGGAATATGGAGGAATGGGCATGAGCTTCAATACCTCTATGCTTATTGCGGATATCATCGGGGCGGCGGGTTCTTTTTCTACTACTTATGGTGCGCATACTGGGATCGGCACGCTTCCCATCCTATACTATGGTACTGAGGAACAGAAGAAAAAATACCTTCCTAAGCTTGCCACAGGCGAATGGGCTGCATGTTATTGTCTTACTGAGCCTGATGCTGGTTCGGATGCGAATAGTGGCAAAACCAAAGCCACCCTTTCCGAAGATGGTAAAACCTACCTGATCAATGGACAAAAAATGTGGATTTCCAATGCGGGCTTTGCAGATGTGTTTATTGTTTTTGCCAAAATCGAAAATGATAAAAATCTTACGGCATTCATTGTGGAAAAGTCTTTTGGTGGGATCACCATGAATGAGGAAGAGAAGAAGATGGGCATCAAAGGATCGTCTACCCGCCAGGTATTTTTCAATGATTGTCCCGTACCCGTGGAAAATATGCTTTCTGACCGGCAGAATGGATTCAAAATCGCTGTAAATATCCTGAATATCGGAAGAGTGAAACTGGGAGCCGGTGTACTGGGAGGAGTAAGGACGGTGACTTCTAACGCCGTCAAATACTCCACAGAGAGGAAACAGTTTGGTGTCAGCATCAATTCTTTTGGTGCCATCAAATCCAAGCTGGCTGAGATGGCTACCAAGTCCTACGTGTCTGAAGCTCTTTGTTATCGAGCAGGTCAGGATATAGAAAACAAGATTAACGCATTGGAAGCAGATGGCATGGATCCATCTGAGGCCAAGTTGAAAGGTGTGGAAGCATTCGCCATAGAGTGTGCTATCGCAAAGGTGCAGTGCTCAGAAGTATTGGATTATGTGGTCGATCAGGGTGTGCAGATCTACGGGGGTATGGGTTACTCCGCTGATGCACCTATGGAACGTGCGTATCGTGATGCGAGGATTTCCAGAATCTATGAAGGCACAAATGAGATCAACCGTATGCTGATGGTAGGAATGCTTCTCAAGAGAGCCATGAAAGGAGAAATCAATATTTTTGATCCCGCTATGGCAGTTTCTAAAGAATTGACATCTGTCCCTTCTTTTGAATCTGTAGATACCTCTGAGCTTTTCGCTGCGGAGAAAGAAGTGCTGAAAAAGCTAAAGAAAGTATTTCTGATGGTGGGCGGCAAAGCTGCTATGTCCCTTCAGGATAAGATCGAGGACGAGCAGGAAATCATGATGAATCTGGCCGATGTGATGATAGAAATTTACGCGAGTGAGTCAGCCATACTCCGTACAGAGAAATTAGTATCCATGAAGGGGGAAGATGCCTGCAAGCACCAGATTGCCATGACACAGATTTACCTCTCAGAAGCGGTGGACAAAATCAATACTGCTGCCAAAGAGGCAATTGGGAGTTTTACCAAAGGGGATGAGCAGAAAGTAATGCTGATGGGATTGAAGCGGTTTACCAAATCGGAGCTTTACAATACCAAAGAGCTACGGAGACAGATCGCCGATTACATGATTGATCAGGGGAAATATCCTTTTTGATTGGTACCTATCTATTGGTTCGTTGTTTGGTAAGATCTAAAAATAATTAGTCTAAAATGGATTGAGACGAAGAGAAATCCCACTACCTTGACAGGAATCAGTTTCACCTTTCTCATCACACATCATGGCTAAGCAACCAGAAGGAAAACCAAAAAATGATAAGTCTCAGCCGACCAAAACGCTGAAGGAAAAACGAGCTGCAAAAGCTGCTAAAAAGGAAAGCAAAAAAAGAGATTAACCTAAAAGCAGGGGTCTTTGCCCCTGCTTTTTTTGATAATCTGAATAGGTAGTCTTTGCAAGTTTATTAGATCATTGATCTTTCTTTACAGAAGTACTGTCTGGTTTAGCTGTGGGAGTACTTTTAGGGAAAAACCCCTTCAGCATTTTTTTGGCTTCATCTACAGCTTTGTCCTTAGCCACATCCGCTTGTTTCTCCAGCTCCTTTTTAGTGCTGTCTTGAGCCATTGCAGATTTGTTTTTTAGCACTTGTTTCATACTATCCTGAGCAGCATTGAACTGTTCGGTGGCTTTGTTTTGAAGGCCTTCGGCCTCCCCGGACACTCTTGCCTTAAGTGCATTTGTCAGCAGAGATTCTATGCTGTTTCCTCCAGCAAGGGCTATTTTTGGAGAGTTATATGTTCCCGAGAGATTCAGCGCCAGTGGAATGCTGGTGTTTTCATCCGCAGCAGTTCCGGTAATTGAGGCGAGTAGAGAATTCGCTTGGCTACCAAATTTACCTGCAGGGATCTGCATGTTTACTAGGTAATTTATAGATCCGTCAAATCCCGCAGTTCCTTGCACTTTTGCCTGATAGTCCCAAAGTTTTACATCAAAAGGTTTCACATCCATTACACCATTGTCTATGCTGATAGGAATAGAAATATTCTTCAGTTGCAGGGAATTTGCGTCTTTTAGCTTAGTTAGACTGGTAATTCCTTCAAGGATCTTACTGTCTTTCAAGGCTGTTTCGGCTACTTTCAGTAAACCTTCTCCATTCAGACTAGAGAGCAAAGGCATCATATCCGCCCCTAGTTTTCCGGAGAAATTAAGATTGGAATTGAATTTACCGGTCAGATTCTGGGCTATCGGGGCAAAAGCCTTGATGGTATTGAAGCTTTTGAATGCTTCGGATATACTGAGTTCGGCAATATTCAATTTGAAATTGAACAATGGAGCTGTGATATCCCTTGGATCATAACTACCGTCCATGGCGATAGTTCCACCCATGGTCTTCATTGAGGCATTGGAAAAGCTCAGTACACCTTCTTTTAAGCTCATATTTCCCTTCACCTCTTTGAGGTCAAGATTGTCATACAATACCTTACTTGCAGCTACAGACATACTGAAATCTATATTTTTGGGAAGCTCAATCACTGACAGTTCGAAACTGGCTGTGTCCGAGGAAGTGCTTTCGCTCATCCATTCATTTACATTGAAGCTGTTGCTGGTAAGTGATAGTTGACCCTTAAGGATACCATTTTCTCCCAGGATATACTCCATATAGTTGGTAAGAGAGCCGGTCGCCTGAAGTGGGCTTGAGCCAAGTTTTGAATCAAACTCTGAAAGTTGGATGTTGGAGGGGTTGAAAGATGCTTTGGCAGTGCTGATCTCTACCTTTTGCGGTAAATCATCAGCTACATACCTGAAATTTTTCATTTCCAACTCACCTTGGGTTTCCAGTTGATTGTAATTCTTTGCTTCTACAGCGGCATAGGATCCCTTGGTGCTGATATCCGCATTTATCCTTCCCTCCATCTCCATCCCCTCCATTGGGAATATTGCCAGGATTTTCTTTAAATCTACGCCACCTTTGACCGTGCCTTCCCAAATCAATTTGTCGAAATCCCGGATTTTCATGTTTCCGTTGATTGCCTCACCTTCCAGCTCGAATCCAAACCGGCTAAGATCCACCAAGAAATCCATCATGCTCCCATTGGGATTTTGAACAGAAGCGTTCACGTTGAGTTTTTCTATAGGTGCAGGGTAATCAGCACTTTTCACATAGCCATTGGCCAGTAGAAGTTTTGCATTGAGGGCAGGAATGATACCAGCTGCGGAGTCATATCGTCCTTTTGCAGTCGCATCTACGTCCAGGTTTCCTTTCAGTTCAAGACCTTCAACCGGGAAAATCGAGGTAATCTCGTCCAGATTTAGTTTACCTTTTAGCGCAGCATCCATGGTGTAGCTCACCAAATCGGAGAGGTACAATTTCCCGGAAATCGGATTGCTGCCAAAATCTAGGTTAAAAGCAGGGATATTGACTGAAGTGTTATTGATGTTATCCGTTTCGTTTAATACTTGTAGATCCAGGTTTACATTTTGGACTGGTCTGGGCAAGTCGGGATATTGAAACATACCCTCGTCGATTTTCAAAGAAATATCAAAAGTCGGAGTTTTTTCTTCATTGTAGATTCCCTTGATTTTTCCATGAAAATCCATTGATCCTGAAGTTTTCAGGCTAGAAAAACTTTCGGTATATATTCCCGGTACCAAAGAAAGTATGCTTTTAAACTCGTTGTCTTTACCATCCATAGAAACATCCATCTCTATGTCTTCCCCCGGTATTGCTAAGTAGCCACTCAGGCCGAAAATGAAGTCATTCAACTGAAAATCCCCATCTCCTAGGGTAAACTTCATATTTTCCAGGTCAATATTCAGTAGCGTGTTACCCTTAAAAGTTTTATTGGAAAGGTAGTTTACGTTTTCGTAGGTGACATCTGCAATCAGGGCTTCGATTTCAATGGGGAGATCATATACATCAGCAGTAAATTCACCGGTTCCTTTGGCATTTATCCCCCCTAATGCCATAAAATAATTGAGCTGCCTATCGTCATACACAACATTCAGATTGCTTATTTCAATTTTATCCACGCCTATCTTGAAACTGCTTTCGGCGGTTTTTTCCTGCACTACTTCTTCAGAGGGATAAGTGATGTCATAGTTGGCTGTACCATCTTCCAATACTTTGATATAGAGGTCTCCTCCATTCAAATGCACTCCGGTCAATGTAGGATAATCATCAAAAAGAACTGATCTCAGATTGAAATCAACGGCAAGTTCCTGAAGGGACACAAGCGTGTCTCTTTCGAATGGTGCGTTTCCTACAATATCCAGATCCCTGATCCTTGCAGAGACGTTGGGAAATCTTCGAAAAAGGCTAAGGCTGATGTTATCAATATCATAAATCACCTTTGCGTTGACTGTCTCGGCGATTTCCCTGTCAATACGTGCGATGATTTTATCCTTAAAAATGAAAGGAACAGCAATAGCTGCCGCAAAGAGAAATACAATAATGCCAAGGATGATAAGAAGTGTCTTTTTCATCTATTTATTATTTTTTTCGTTTAAAGATTGTCAGTTGAAATCTCACAAATTATAATCATTACGGTGTGCGGTTTTTTAGTCATGCCTACCTACCGGAGTCTGTTCCTGTACATTTCAATCTACACTGTGCCAAGCTAATTCAACGTTCAGATTAAGTAATTAATATACAATCGATGGACTAGGGTAAATACGAGGTTCGATCCACAATAGGTTAATTGCCAACAACTTTTACGCCTGTACTTTTCACATTGTGATTGGAATAGCTCAGCTTCCAGGAAACGAGATTCCTTTGACTCTTCTGTAGAGATTTAGCGCATATTTGTCAGTCATACCAGAGATGAAATCCACCAAAGAACGGAGTAATGGATATGGGTTGACTTCTGCCCCCCAACCTTTCAAGGGAAAATCCTCCGGTAACAGCCTTAGGATGCTTCTATCCTGTCCGGAGAACTTCGAAGGGTCGTAGAACTGATGATACAGGGCTTTAGAAAACACTTCTAAGAGTCCTTCCAATACCTGAAAACCTGCGGCTTCCTTTTCCAAAACCACTTTGGAACGATAGATTTTTTCTACAGATAGATCCGCAATGGCTTTAAGGGCTTTTGCTGATGGGATAATATCAGTAAGGGCTTTGTCAAAGTTTCCTTTGCACATGCTTTCCTCGTATTGGGCAAATACCTCAACACATTCCCTGATTAATTCACCGATAGCCAGAGCTCTGAGGGCACCCAAATTTTGCGCTTCTGTACGAGGTTTTTTCAGCTTTTCCGGGTCAAACTTATCTTTTAGAATAGGTGCCAAAAGCTTCACTGTTTCCTCAAAACTCACCAGTCCAAGGGTACAACCATCTTCCAGATCTATTATACTGTAGCAAATATCGTCCGCTGCTTCTACCAAAAATGCCAAAGGATGTCTATACCAGCATTCTGGACTAGATTTTTCCATGCCCAGTATCGTTCCCATCTGTTCAAAGTCAGCCAGCTGGTTGATAAAAAAGCCGTATTTTTTTTGACTTCGGCGTGCGATATCCCGCTGTGCAATCATACTGGGACGTGGGTATTTTGTGAAAGCGGCCAAGGTCGCATAGGTCAATTTTAGGCCAAATTTTTTAGAAACCAACATCCGGAAACCTTGTGCATTTCCTTCGAAATTGCAAAGATCAGCCAGCTGTTCTGTTCGTACATGAGGTTCCCAGCATTTTCCCGAAGAATGAAATTTGAAAAAGTCGGAAATCGCCTCCTCTCCCGCATGCCCAAATGGAGGATTACCAATATCATGCGTCAACGAAGCAGCAGCCACGATAGCTCCGATCTCAAATGCGGTTATTCCGTTAGTGGTGAGTTGTGGGTATTTTTTCAACAAAAATTCCCCTGCAGACTTGCCTAGGGAGCGACCCACACTTGATACTTCCAGACTGTGGGTAAGCCGGGTATGGACAAACGCTTGCTCAGGAAGAGGAAAAACCTGGGTTTTATCCTGGAGGTTTCTAAAAGGGGCCGAAAAAATAATTCTATCATAATCGACCTCAAATTCACTTCTGACCACTTGTGTAGGTATAAATCCGGGTGTGTCTCCAAATCTGCCCCGGGCTAAAAGGTGTTCCCATTTCATCATGCCCAAAAATAAGAAGGATATCCACAAGGAGTGTGTTTTTTAGTGTCAAGTCTTGGCATGGTACTTGGATTTTCTAACCCATAATAAATAATTACCCTATGAAAAATTTAATTTCTCATCTCTTAATTTCTCTTTTGGCTATAGCCGGCATATCCTGCACCTCAGATGATGACAATCCGGCTGCCGGAGCAGCACGAGTGAATTTTTACTTGGTCGATGCACCAGCAAACTTTGATGAAGTCTGGGTGGAAGTATTAGCGGTGAGGATAAAGATGGATGACGATGTATCCGATGAGGATGAATCGGGATGGCTGGAAATCAACTATGATAATAGCCAGGCTTTAAACCTACTGGAACTCACCGGAGGTAACAGTGAGTTGCTGGGTACAGAAGATTTGCCTGCAGGCGAAATAGATCAACTGCGATTGATTCTCGGAGAGGACAATTACGTTATCCAAAACGGTGAGCGGTTTGAGCTAAAAACCCCAAGTGCTCAGCAGAGCGGATTGAAAATAAAAATCAACGAATACATTGAAGGAGGTATGTCCTATGATCTGGTGATTGATTTTGATGTAGCCAGATCTATTGTAACTGCGGGCAACTCTGGAAATATTATCTTAAAGCCTGTACTTAGAGCCTATATGGAAAAAGCGGCGGCTGGAATTAGCGGCCAAGTACTTCCTTTGGATGCACAACCTGTACAGGTAACGATTAGCAATGGGGAAAATCAATATAATACCTATGTAGATGAAAACGGCAATTATGTAATCAATGGAATGGATGATGGTACTTATTCAGTTACCTTTTCTCCAAATGATCAATATTTGCCCACTGTCATAGAAGGAGTTCAAGTAACGAACGGGGAAATTGTCACTTTAGATCCTGTGACACTTTCCAGTAAATAGAAAAAACCAACCGGCTTAGGCCGGTTTTTTTATGTCCTTTTGTCGGCGATTCAGTTTTTGCGAACTTTTGGACTAAATTTACCATGTGAAAAAACTGAGCTTTTATCCCCTTATTTGTTTATTTATAGTCCTATTTTCAGCTTGTGAGGATCCGGATTCCAACCCGAAGGCACTTTTAAACGTCCTTTTGGTAGATAGTCCTGCGCAATGGGATTCTGTTTTTGTAGAAATAGAGGGAGTGGACATTGATGTTCTGGTACAAGGAAGAGAGACCCAGGCACAGACATTCTATCTGGAATATAAATCCGGAAATAAAAGGATAAAAGTAAGTGAACTCGTCGGCGGAACTCAGCTGCTTTTAGGTAGAAATGAGCTTCCCATAGGTCAAATAACCAACGCAACGATAATACTAGGAGACAATCATTCCATGTTTATTGGTGAGAATAGGTATGACTTGGAGCTTTCGGGCTCAGATGATAACCGGGTTAGCCTGTCCACATCCATAACTTTGGAACAGGGTATATCCTATGATATTATATTGGACATAGATCTGGAGAGATCCATTGTACAAACATCCGAGTCTCCGCTGACTTATGGCTTTGATCCTAGCTTTAAGCTGGTAAAAGGGACAGGTTTGGTTGAATTAAATGGAAATCTGAAACCTACTTCTTTATATCCCGCTATTTATATGAGGAGTGAAAAAGATACTTTTTCTACCCATATTAATTCTACAGGCGAATATTCATTTAGGGTACCAAAGGACAACTATGTATTGTATTACAATCCTAAAAATGAGCGATATCAAGACACTACTTTTAGCTTGGATCTTACAGCAGTCCGTGATAGTAGCTTAAGGGATATTACTTTTAAAGTGAAACCTTGATGGCAAGCGATTCACTTTATATGCGGAGAGCACTAGAACTGGCGGAGCTTGGGCGGGGAAAGGTAAGCCCAAATCCCATGGTAGGTTGCGTGATTGTGCATCAGGATAAAATAATCGGTGAAGGATATCATCAGGAATATGGCAAAGCCCATGCTGAGGTAAATGCGGTTAATGCTGTGAAGGATCAAGAGCTACTTACCGAGGCTACGGTCTATGTGACACTCGAACCCTGTGCCCATTTTGGTAAAACCCCTCCCTGTGCCCATTTGCTGGTGGAGAAGAAAGTGAAAAAAGTTATAATCGCGGCTTTTGATACTAATCCCTTGGTAGGTGGAAAAGGGATCCAAATTCTAAAAGATGCTGGGGTAGAAGTCGAAATTGGCCTTCTGGAAGCGGAAGCTAAGATTCAGAACAAGCGGTTTTTTACACAAATAGAAAAAAAACGGCCTTACGTAATTCTGAAATGGGCTCAGACACTTGATGGATTTGTATCTAGAGAGGATTATTCTTCTAAGTGGATTACCAATGCATCGAGCAGGCAGCTAGTGCATAAGTGGCGGGCAGAAGAAGATGCGATTATGGTGGGTAAAAACACCGCCAAATATGATGATCCGGCACTGAATGTGAGGGATTGGGTAGGAAAAAACCCCCTTAGAATAGTCATAGACAGTAATCTGGAGTTGCCTAATTCATTAAAATTATTTGATGAGGCTGTTCCCACGCTCTGTTTTAATTCGCAGAAATCAGAAGTAAATGGTACACTGGAATATATAAAATTGAAGTCTGATTTTCAGGTTTCTGATATTTTAAAGGAACTGCAGCAGAGGAATATCCAAAGTGTGATTGTAGAAGGGGGAAGTTTTTTATTGAATAGGTTTTTGAAATCCGAACTTTGGGACGAGGCCCGGGTGTTCACGAGTAGAACCAAATTCGTCCATGGGATACCAGCACCTGTTGTACCTGTTCCAGTCTCTGAGACTATCGAGATCTTGGATGACACCTTAAGAATATATCATCATGTCTGAAACATTATATATACCTGGTTCAGGTACAAAAGCCGAAAAATACGAAGCTATACTACCTCAGATTGAGGCATTGATCACCGGAGAGCCTGACCTCTATGCAAATCTGGCGAATATATCCGCAGCATTGAAAGAGGCATTTGACTTCTTTTGGGTCGGGTTTTACCTGGTTAAAGAGAATCAGTTGGTGCTAGGGCCATTCCAAGGTCCGATTGCCTGCACTAGGATTTCCATGGGAAAGGGAGTCTGCGGTAAGGCGTGGCAGGACGGAAAAACGGTTCTGGTACCGGATGTTGATGCTTTTCCTGGTCATATTGCCTGTAGTTCGGCTTCTAAGTCAGAGATAGTAGTCCCAGTATTCAAAGGAGGGCTGGTAGCTATGGTGCTGGACGTGGATTCCGACCAGTTAGATGATTTCGATTCTGTGGACCAGGAATATTTGGAAAAGCTGATGGGTGTACTGGGTAAGCGGTTATAGTTTTATAAACTAAATTAGTTGGTGTGATTTAAATTGTAATTTTTCCATGAAAGCGTATATGTGCATATTGATTTGTGGTAATGGATCTTATTATACAGGCAACGCCAAAAATCCAGAATTAAGATTGCAAGAACACCAACCCCGCAAGGAATCTAATTTTACACGAAAGCATCTTCCTGTGAAGCAGGCATACTTTGAAGAGTTCGAGAGAATTGATGAAGCATTTGAAAGGGAAAAGCAGATTCAAAAATGGTCTCATGCAAAAAAAGAAGCGCTGATAAATAGAGACTTCCAAAAACTGAAGCAGCTTAACAAAGATGGTTCGACAAGCTCACCAATCGAGAGATGACGCCCCATTCCCAATGATTAATTCCCGGTGACCGAGCGAAGTCGAGGCTCCTAGTGCCTTGGGAAGATTGTTTTGTGAATCGTAGATCAAGGGAGTTCAAAAAAAATCAAATGAAGGGTAATTTGTAATTGATTTTTTACCTTTTCAACAGAATTCTTTCCAATATAAAATCACAGAATAGCTGGATTTATCTTTACAATGTTTCAAGCTCACATTCAGGTAAGCTTTAAGAATCAGTGATCTTCCCGCAAAACTCCCGCAATAGCTCAATGCACTTATTTTTTTGCTCGATCATTCCCAGATGTCCTACACCATTTAATTCGTGGTAGTGGGTAATTGCAGGTTTATGGGCTCGGCTTGCATCGATTTTTACCGCTCCATCCTCAGTGCCCGCTATCATTAGTTTGGGGCCGGTATAATCCCTAAGTACCTCAAAACGGTCTATGCGATCTCTCATGGCTTTGGTGTACGCCAGTAAGCCTTCCAGCGTGGATTGCTTAGCCTGTTCTATTGCCCGTGTGATTTCCTCCTGAAGTTCCTCCTGCTTTTGCTCAGGAATAAGTGGAGGCACGAAAGAAGTCACAAAAGTATCCACGCCATGTTTTTTCAAAAAAATCAGTGTGCGGTCTCTCATGCCCTTCTTTTCTTCATCATCCGCAAAAGCTGTGGAGTGGAAAAGCCCAACTCCTTTTAACTTCGCTCCCATCAATTCCAGTAAAGCCAAGGTCACATACCCTCCTAAAGAATGCCCGATGACAATGGGGTTTTGGATGTTTTGCTCTTCCATCCATTCTTTCAGTTGAACTGCAACGTCTTCTAGGCGATCGTTGGGAATTGATAGAGGAGACTGGCCACAGCCAGGAAGGTCTGGACAGAACACCGTAAATTCATCTGAGAGAGATACTGAAATATCCGACCACATTTCGCCGATCTCACAGAATCCGTGAATAAGAACCACAGGCTGACCAGTTCCTTTAGAAAAAAAATGGACGGAGGACATAATCTAAGTTGTTTTGATGACAGCGGCCATGCTCCTAACCGTGGAAGCTATCCCTTCTGGGTCAAAACCACAGTCTCTGTGAAGCTCGATCTGCTCCCCATGTTCTACTACTTCATCAGGGATGCCGAGACGCTTTACTTGGGCTTGATATCCATGGTCCATCATCCACTCGATCACTGCCGAGCCGAATCCGCCCATCAGGCAGCCGTCTTCAACTGTGACTACCTTCTTGAATTTGCCAAAAATCTCATGGAGCAGTTCCCCATCCAGAGGTTTCACAAAACGCATATCGTAATGTGCAGGATTGATGCCTTCTTTAGTAAGTTTCCCACAGGCTTCTACAGCGTAGTTACCGATGTGTCCAATAGATAGTATGGCAATTTCTTCTCCTTCTTTTACGATACGTCCTTGACCTAGGGGAATTTCTTCAAATGGGGTTTTCCATTCCGGCATCACGCCTTTTCCTCTTGGATATCTGATGGAATAAGGGCCGTTATGGATTGATGCTGAATACATCATATTCCTTAGCTCTTCTTCATTCATAGGTGCCGATACGACCAGATTGGGAATACACCTGAAGAATGCGATATCGTATGCGCCATGGTGCGTAGGTCCATCCGCACCCGCAAATCCAGCTCTATCCAGACAAAATACCACCGGCAGGTTCTGCAAGCATACGTCGTGCAATACCTGATCATATGCCCGCTGCATGAATGTGGAATAGATATTACAGAAAGGGACTAATCCTTGGGTAGCCAGGCCTGCTGAAAAAGTAACCGCATGTTGCTCAGCGATTCCTACATCAAAAGCCCTATCTGGCATGGCTTTCATCATGATATTCATGGACGATCCAGAAGGCATGGCAGGAGTCACCCCCATAATTCTATCATCAAGTTCTGCCAGTTCCACTAAGGTATGTCCAAAAACATCCTGATACTTAGGTGCCTGAGGTGTACTGGGAGTCGTCTTATAAATTTCGCCGGTTACCTTGTCAAATGTCCCGGGGGCGTGCCAGGTAGTTTGGTTCCCTTTTTCTGCGGGAGCGTAGCCTTTGCCCTTCATGGTCACACAATGCAGGATTTTAGGGCCGGGTATATCTTTAAGATCCTTGAGTATTTCAGCCAAGTGATTGACATCATGCCCATCCACCGGGCCGAAATAGCGGAGGTTTAGTGATTCAAATAGATTACTTTGATTGAGGAGAGCTGATTTAATACCACCTTCTACCTTGGATATGACATCTTGGGCGCTAGTTCCGAATTTGCTCAGCTTTCCCAGTATTTTCCAAATCTCATCCTTGGCCTTATTATAGGTCTTGGAAGTAGTGATATCTGTAAGATAATCTTTGAGTGCACCGACGTTAGGATCGATGGCCATGCAGTTGTCATTCAGAATGATCAGCAAATTGGTATCGCTTACTCCTGCATGGTTCATGGCTTCGAATGCCATACCCCCGGTCATGGATCCATCACCTATGACAGCGACATGCTGCTTGGCTGAGAGGCCTTTGTATTGGGAAGCCACCGCCATGCCCAAGGCAGCCGATATAGAGGTGCTGGAGTGTCCCACGCCAAATGTATCGTATATGCTTTCTTTTCTTTTTGGGAAACCTGAAAGCCCTCCATAGAGGCGGTTCGTGTGGAAGCGCTCTCTTCTTCCGGTGAGTATTTTATGGCCATAAGCCTGATGGCCTACATCCCAAACCAGTTGATCTTCGGGAGTGTTAAGTACATAGTGAAGTGCGACTGTAAGCTCTACTACACCCAGGCTGGCACTGAAGTGACCTCCATATACGGAGACATTATCGATGATAAACTGCCTTAGTTCATCACAGATCTGAACCAGTCTATCCTTAGGAAACTTCTTCAGATCTGCTGGACTATTTATTTGGGCTAATAATTCTCCTGGTTGAATGAGCATTTTAGAGCGATGATGTGTGCAAAGAGGTATAACAACAACTATGCTTCTTTGTTTCTATAAATCTTACATTTTCTGAGCAAGAGCATATTGCTCTTTCTCCTGCCAGTTCCAATTAATTTAGCGTAATTGAATATCTTTGGCTACTACTAAGTTGCAAAATTAACCAATAATTTAAATATCCTTTGAGTTTCGAAATCAAATTACCGCTCTTCGAAGGTCCCTTTGACCTGATGCTCTTCTTTATAGAGCGGGATGAGCTGGATATTTATGATATACCTATTTCCAAGATTACCAATGACTTCTTGGATTATGTGCATCAGATGGAGCAGATGGAAATGGAGGTGGCCAGTGATTTTATCCTCTTTGCAGCCACTCTGATGAAAATCAAATCCAGAATGCTTTTGCCCAGGCCCGAGCTGAATGAAGAAGGAGAGGAAATAGATCCCCGGGAAGAATTGATCAGGAATCTACTGGAATACAAAAAGTACAAATCAGTGATCCAAGAGCTGTCGGCTATGGAAGAGGAAGAATTATCAAAGCAAAAGCGGGGAAACATAGCTGCGGAACTAAAAGCTTTGAGTAAAGTAGATGATGTAGATGCTGAGATGCAGGATATGGATCTGTACAAGTTGCTGAAGGTGTTCCAACGGACCATGGCCAAAATGGCCTCGCGCGTGGATGAAACCAAACATACAGTGATCCAGTATCCATATACTATCGCCCAGCAAAAAGACTTCGTACTGGAGAAGATCAGCTTTAAGAAAAAAGTACCATTCGCTGAGTTTATCAGCTACAAACCCGATAAGATTTTTGTGATTTATACCTTTTTGGCTATTCTGGAATTATTGCAACTTTCCCAGGTGACCATCGTCCTAGGAGATGGTTTCAATAATTTCTGGGTGGAAAAGATTGAGCCAATAGCTGCTGTCTAGCGTATGAAATCGAGCATGTCTAAGGCGGTATATAGAGTGATGGTTATCGGTCTTGCGAGATTCCATGTGGCCATAAAAAATCAATTGTAAACACATGAAATTGGATAACAAAAAGATTTTCCAAACTCTCAATCCGAATAAGATTTGGGTGCCAGTCATCATTGGATTGGGGATTGTTTTTGCCATGTTTTACTTTGATCCCTCAGTCACGAGATCTTCGCTACGTGGGGTTTTTGATGCATCCATGCCTTGGATATTTTTGGCTATCACTGTTATTCTGTTTAGGGATGCGGGCTATGTGTATAGAATCCGGGAAATCACAGACCGTCAACTTACTTGGAAACGGGCAATTTATGTAATTATCCTTTGGGAATTTGCCTCAGCGGTAACCCCATCGGTAGTAGGAGGAACTGCGGTTGCGATTTTTATACTGAATAAGGAAGGTCTCAAACTAGGCAGAGCCATTGCTTACGTGATGGTGACCGCTATTTTGGACAATTTGTTCTTTGTGATCGGTGCGCCGGTTATTCTTTTTTTTGCCAAGGGGAATATATTTCCGGTAAGTAAAGTCCTGGAGAGCCAATTGGGTAAAAGCCTGGAAGCCATTTTCTGGGTTAGTTACTCATTGTACGCTGCATATAGCTTGATTATGGCGCTGGCTTTATTCTTCAGACCTAGGGTTTTCAAGTGGCTGCTGATCAAGTTATTCTCTATCAGATGGCTTCGCAAGTGGAAACATGACGCACAAGAATATGGTAATCAGATCATAGAAGCTTCCAGGGAGCTGACGGGTAAGAAAGCAGGCTATTGGATACCGATAATTTTGGCCACGATCTTTATTTGGAGTTCCAGATATCTGATGCTCAATGCACTGATATCGGCTTTTGTTCCATTGGATATATATGAGCATGTGATCATTTTCGCCAGACAGGTAATTATGTGGATTGTGATGATGATCTCCCCTACTCCGGGCAGCAGTGGCACTGCGGAGTTTTTCTTTGGACAGTTTTTTACCGAATTTCTGGGTAACTATACCTTTGTCACCAGTATTTTATGGAGGCTGTTCAGCTATTACCCGTACCTGATTCTAGGAGCTATTTTTCTTCCAAGGTGGATTAGGCAGGTGTTTTTTAGGAAAAAGACAAAAGACGCAGAGTAAGATGTTTCAGGAAATCAATCAAAATACCATTGCTAGTATTCTGAAAGGAAGTATAGTAAGAGAAAACAGTGATGTTCACATTTCCCAGATTGCCATAGATTCCAGGGCAATTCTCCACCCAGAAAAAACACTGTTTGTAGCACTGCGAGGGGCTAAAGCTGATGGTGCTGATTATATCCCGGAGCTCGTAAAATCAGGCGTAAAAACATTTCTGGTCCACCAGGATTTTGATGAACGGGCGATACCTGAGGGCTGCTTTATAAAAGTTCCCGATACCAGAAGAGCCTTGCAGATTTTGGCCAAATTTCAGCGGTCTCTTTTCCGAAACCCGATAATAGGGATTACCGGGAGTAATGGAAAAACCATTGTAAAAGAGTGGCTGGGACAGATTTTGGGAAAGCAATATGCTGTGGCCAAGAGCCCTAAAAGCTATAATTCCCAAGTAGGGGTACCTCTTTCCATTTTTGGAATTGAGGCCTATCATCAACTGGCGATATTAGAAGCAGGAGTCTCCAAATCTGGTGAAATGCAAGCTCTGGAAGAGATGATCAAGCCTGATCTGGGAGTGTTCACCAATCTGGGAACAGCCCATCAAGAGGGGTTTGAAAGCCCCGAGTCCAAGCTGAAAGAGAAGCTTTCCTTGTTTTCGGAGTCCAAGTTCCTGGTTTATTGTAAAGACCAAACACAGGTCTCTGTTTGTATAGAAAGGCTATTTCCTTCGGAAAAGCTAGTGGGATGGTCCGATCGCTCAGGTGCGGAATTTACCAGGTCTGTAAAGGTTAATGAGATGGGTGCGCGTATTATTTTGATCAAATCTGATCTTAGTACGCATACTTTCCAGGTTCCCTTTGCGGATGTCGCATCTTTGGAGAATATTACCCATGTGATTGTAGCAGCTATGACTTTGGGGCTAAATGCGGCTTCTATACAAGAGGGGATTTCTGATTTGAGGTCGATAGATATGCGTCTTACATTGAAGCCGGGTGTCAATAATTCCCTTTTGATTGATGATACTTACAACAACGACCTGGCTGGATTAAAAGTGGCGTTGGATTTTATGCAGCAGCAGAGACCCAAAAGGCGTAGGATCTTAATCTTGTCCGATTTGCTGCAGCAGGGTTCGGCTGAAAAGATATATGAAGAAGTAGCGCATCTGATCAAGAAGTATCAATTTGACATCATAATAGGTGTAGGAAGCGAGATTTTTTATCTGGGAAAAATATTTCCTCAGATTTTTAAAGGTTTTGGATCCACAGAAGACTTGTTGGAAAGTATATATCCGGGGGATTTTGCCAATGATATGATCCTGATCACCGGTGCCAGGGTGTTTGGCTTTGAGGAGGTAGTAAACCGTCTTCAGCAGCGGATACATGGGACTACACTGGAGATCAACCTTAATGCCATTACCCATAATTACAACTTCTACAAGAAGTTGATTTCCCCCAAGACCAAAGTAATGGTGATGGTTAAGGCCTTTGCCTATGGCGGAGGAGCTTCGGAAATTGCCAATCTGGCGCAGACGATGGGGGCAGATTATCTTGGGGTAGCTTTTTCTGATGAAGGGATTGCGTTGAGAAAGGAGGGCATTACCCTACCTATCATGGTGTTAAACCCCATGGAAGAATCTTTTGGGCTTTGCGGCGAATATGATTTGGAACCGGTGGTGTTCAGCCTTGAGTTTTTCCAGAGTTTGGCGAACTGGTGTACCTCGCACCACAAGCAAATGAAAATCCATCTTGATCTGGATACCGGCATGCATAGATTGGGTTTTGAAAAAAAACATATAGCAGAGCTGAACCATTTGGTTACGGCAAATCCACAATTACGTATAGCATCTATCTATACTCACTTGGTAGGTGCTGATGAGGATATCCACCGTGATTTCTCTATTTTTCAACTTGAAAAATTTGAAGAAATGAAAGAGGAAATCCTGAAAAATATTTCCTATAAACCCATTATTCATGCGTTGAATTCAGCGGGGATTGTGGCTTTTCCGGAATGGCAGTTTGATATGGTTCGGCTGGGGATCGGACTTTACGGCGTGGAGCTTACGGGGCGCCATCATTCTTCACTCCGTACAATCAGCACACTCAAAACTACCGTGTCCCAGGTGAAGGAACTGGAGGCGGGTGAAACAATAGGATATTCCCGAAAAGGCAAATTGGAGCATGGGGGGAAAATCGCCACCCTGGCTATAGGCTATGCGGATGGATATGACCGTCGTTTCGGAAATGGGGTAGGGTATGTTTTGATCCATGGACAGAAGGCACCGCTCGTAGGAAACGTATGTATGGATATGTGCATGGTGGATGTCACAGGCCTGGACGTGAAGCCTGGAGATGTGGCAATTATTTATGGAGAAAATATATCTCTTAAGGAACTGGCGCTATTGATAGGAACGATACCCTATGAATTGCATACGAATATCAGTACACGGGTGAAACGTGTCTATTATCTGGATTAGAGTTGGTATTGACTGGTAAATTTCTCTAAATTCCCTTATGATAATCACTAAAAAGCGATTAGCACATATTGTTTTTGAGTCAGATGACTGGGCGTCCAAGACATTTGATATTGTGCTGCTGTTCCTGATTTTTGGGAGTATCCTGGTGGCAATCTTGGATTCTGTAGCCAGTTTGCATAGACAGTACGGAGAAGTGTTTCTATTGTTGGAATGGTTGTTTACTATTCTTTTTACCATAGAATATGCCTTAAGGATATGGCTTTCACGAAAGCCACGGGGATATATATTCAGCTTCTTCGGAATGGTCGATCTGCTGGCGATTTTACCGGCTTATTTGAGTATTCTCATAGTGAATTCCCAGCTGCTTACAGTCATCAGGGCCTTGAGACTATTGCGGGTGATCCGGATTTTAAAACTTGGGAGGTACGTGGCAGAGGCGGAACATCTCACCAAGTCTCTTCGGGCGAGCTCTCACAAGATTATGATATTCATAGGGTTTGTGCTCACTATAGTTCTGATCATGGGTACCTTGATGTTCATCATTGAAGGTCCTGAGCATGGATTCGACAGTATTCCTATGGGGATGTATTGGGCTATTGTGACTTTGACCACAGTAGGGTTTGGAGATATTACCCCACAGACCACAATAGGTCAATTTGTGGCCTCGCTGATCATGCTGCTCGGCTATGCTATTATTGCCGTTCCCACAGGGATAGTTTCTTCAGAGATGGCGGCAGAGAAACGAAGGATGGAGAAAAGAAAAAAGGTTTCCTGCCCTGTCTGCAAGCATACCGGACTGGATGAATGGGATGAGTATTGTAAATTCTGTGGCCACAAGCTGAACTAGTCTCCAAGTGTCAGGAACTGCTGGATGTTCTTTATTTTCCCGAATAGCAGAAGAATATCTTCATTTTCAAATTTATATTCAGGGGTTACCACACCTATTACCTCCTTGTGAGGGGTATTGATTCCCAACAGATTTTTCTTTTGTTGGATTTTGATGATGGTGAGAATATTGAGGTAGAATTCCTTGCGGATATCTGCATCTGCCACCGTCAATCCTATATATCTTGAGGGGACTTTTACTTCCACGATATTATATTCTTCAGATATCTCCAAGGAATCCAATACCCCTTTCATTTCGAGACGCTTAGCTAGTCGATCTGCCGTTTCCTCTTCCGGATGGATGATTTCGTCCACACCAATGGCTTGAATGACGGTTTCGTGCAGTTCATTGATGGCACGGGCAATTATGCGCTTGGCCTTTAGCTGCTTGAATATAGCGGTACTCATGATCGAAGCCCCAATATGTTCCCCTATGGCTATGATCACAACATCTGTGTCTTTCAGGGGTAAATTCTTCACTGCGGCCTGATCAGTTGCATCCATTACTATGGAGTGGGTGATGCCATCCTTTATCATCTCTATCCTGCTTGCATTAGCATCTATTCCTATCACCTCATGCCCGAGATTTGTCAATCGCTTAGCCAGATAGCCGCCGAAGTTTCCTATACCTACTATTATATATTTCATTTTTTATGTGTTATGAATTACTCATTTGGGATTTTGTCCAAAAGCTATCATAGAGTATTTCAGCTAAGTAATAAAGACAGTTTCTTCAGGATATTTGTAACGCAATTCACCGATTTTCCTGACAATTGCAATTAGAATAGTCAGTGATCCCACCCTACCAATCAGCATGATCGCCATCAAGACTAGTTTGCTTCCTATACTTAACTGGGAGGTAATCCCTAAAGAAAGGCCAACTGTCGAAAAAGCACTGAAAACTTCAAAAGCCACATCCATTAAAGCAAGCTCTGGATTAAAAATCATCAGTAGAAATACCCCAAGCCCTATTACTAGCACAGAGAGCGAAATTACCGCAAAGGCTTTTTTAAGCGTTTCATTCGTCAGTTGCCTTCTGAAAACCTCAACTCTGCTTTTACCGGAAGCAATACTGAATGTATTGAGCATGGCCACTGCAAACGTACTGGTTTTCAATCCGCCACCTGTAGATCCCGGAGAGGCACCTATCCACATCAGTAATAGGTAGATCAGTATCGTAGGAACAGTCAGTTCCCTCATATCTACCGTATTGAAGCCTGCCGTTCTAGGTGTCACAGCTCCAAAAACAGTGGTGACAAATTTTCCGTAGGGACTGAGCCCTTTTAACGTGGCCTCCTGCTCGAAGATAGCATAGACAACCATGCCGACTATCAGCAGAATTCCTGTAGTATAGACTACTAGCCGGGTGTTGACGCTGGAAACCCTGGGACTATGTCGATATTTCTCCATACCAAGGATATGTTTGGTGCCTCCCACAATCACATGCTTCAGGTAGGCATAGTAGTTAAGTACCACAGGAAAACCGATTCCACCTAGCACAATAGCCAAAGCTATAGCTAGATGCATAGTATAAGCATCTCTAAAGCCCTCTTCATATAGTCCATTGCTAAGTGTGGAAAAACCTGCATTGCAAAAAGCCGAGATAGCATGGAATAATGAAAAGAAGAAATGATCCCCTATACCGCTAAATTGTGAAGAATCGGTAAACTTATAAACCATATAGGTACACACTCCTTCCACTAAAACCGTAAAAGAGATAATCTTGAAGAGTGTTTTGTATATCTCATTAACATTGTTTTCGTTGATGTAATCCCTGATAAACAGGCGGTTTTCTATTGAATAACTTCCTTTGAAAAAGAAGCCGAAAAAGCTGGTAAACACCATGATTCCCAATCCACCGATTTGAAACAATATCATGATTACTACCTGGCCAAAAAAGCTAAAATCCTTTGCTGTGTCCAGAACAATCAGCCCGGTGACACAAACTGCCGAAGTGGAAGTAAATAGTGCGTCTATGAAGCTAATGCTGCCCGTACTTGCTTCAGGGAGGCTAAGTAGCCCGGCTCCAACCACTATCAGTAAAACAAAAGAAAGAATAAATACCAGGGGAGGACTGAGTTTCAGTTCATTTACAGTGAGACTAAACTTGCTGAGCTCTATGAAAAAGAGAATAATCACTAAACCGTTAATGAGATGGTATTGTCCTGTGAATTCCAGGATAAGCTGTGTAGTCTCATCTCCGAACACGTTCCAGCGTATCAAGGCTGTGCATAGCAATACCAAAGAAAGGAACAATTCGAGCAACACCCGAGCAGGAATGAAGGATTTTTCCAGCAGAAATATTTTTACCAGGTAGCCTGCCCCCATTAACATAAGGGAGGTGGTAAAGAGCGTAGAGGTTACCACCTGTTCTTGGGGATCTATTGAGTAACCTAAATGAAAAAGAAGGATTCCAAAAGCTAGAAAGCTACTTATCCGCACTGTTATTTCCTGAATCTTCACCACCTTCTTTAGGAAAAGAATATTTCGATCAGGGTTGGAAAAAAAATTAAGCTTAAAATTCATGCTTAAGAAATGACATTCGGTAAATATCCCTCATTTTTTTGAATGCTTATTTTTTCCCAAGGTAAATATCCCTTCTGCGGGGTACAAATCAAATTTCCTGTCAAGGTTCTGCGAAGAATAAATACTTGATCTGCCACTGAATAAATAGGCTACCAAGCAGGCAATGCCTAAGAAAATCCCACTTTCGTAGCTAAACAACTCCATTCCCATGACGGTACATGCTAATGGAGTATTGGTCGCTCCCGAAAAAACCCCTACAAACCCCATTCCTGCCAAAAGTGCCAGTGGCAAAGGAATCCATGATGAAAGGGCATTGCCCAAAGTCGCTCCGGTGAAAAACAGTGGAGTGACTTCTCCTCCTTTG
Source organism: Algoriphagus sp. AGSA1 (assembly GCF_021390545.1). Taxonomy (GTDB): domain Bacteria; phylum Bacteroidota; class Bacteroidia; order Cytophagales; family Cyclobacteriaceae; genus Algoriphagus. Next base: position 63,501 of record NZ_JAJUWR010000013.1, read on the forward strand.
AACCCTGCTCCCAAAGTAAAACCTGTCAGTCCTGTTTTGGCCAGCCAATCATACCAGGGCAGTGGTGTCTCGAATGCTTCTACTATCCGGGGAACACCCAGCCCAATATAGGTAGTGCTGTCCGAAATATATACAAATGCAGCTATCAACAGTCCGCCTATGACCGGACGAAGTGGAGGGTAGGAGACGTATTTCGAAAACTGATGAGTAAAGAAATGAGTGCATTGGGCAAATAATCTCCCGGAAAACCCAAAAGCAATCCCTGCCGGGATGACCCAAAGTAAGTTTTCAAAAGTATGTGGAGGTACGAGATCCATAAAATAATGTGTATGGCCAACGCCAAAAAGAGACGAGCAAAACCAATTGGCAACAAATGCAGTCCAAAACGCTGGAAACCACGATTTCCAGCGGAATTTTCGGTGAAGCATCCATTCTAATGCAAAAATTGCCCCTGCTAACGGAGTACCGAAAACTGAAGCAAATCCTCCGGCTACACCAGCGATAAGAATGATCCTTCTATCCTCGGGATTTAAGTGAAAATATTTCGTTAACTGATCGGCTAGGGAACCGCCCATTTGGACAGCAGTGCCTTCACGACCTGCGGAACCACCGAACAAGTGGGTGATAATCGTCCCTAAAAGTACCAAGGGAGTCATTCGTAGCGGAATTGGCTTTTCTGTTTTATAGAGCTCATCCAGTAAAAGGTTGTTCCCTTTTACGGAATTTTCTCCATAGCGATAGTAAGTCCAGCCTATCAGAAATCCTGCTAAAGGCAGGAAAGCAATGATCCAAACATGGTTTTCACGGTAATCTGTGGCCCAGCTTAAGGAAATAAGAAAAATGGCAGATGCGACACCCGAAAGTGCTCCTACTATAAGCCCTAATAGAACCCACCGTAGTAAATACCGAATTATAGATACACTATTCAAACTAGCTTTTACAATAAGTTATGCCAAATTAGGTATAGATATTGGATTTAATAAAGTAATATAAACCCTTTATCACTTGGAAAGTGTCAACATAATTAGAGGTATTCGGGTTATCTTCATATAAATCACCCAACTATGAAAAATATTCTTATTTCCGGAGGTTCTGGTCTAATCGGCCACAAAATTACCCAGTTGCTGGAACTCAAAGGATATACAGTGGCCTGGCTAAGCCGTTCTCCCCAAAAGCAAAAGTCATTTCTCTGGGAAGTGGAAGAGCAGACTATAGATCCTTCGGCCGTGGAATGGTCAGATGCCATCATTCATCTTGCCGGTGCAGGAGTGGCTGATAAGCGATGGACTGAAGGTCGCAAGAAGCTCATTTTGAACTCGCGGGTGGAGAGTACCCGATTGCTGTATGATGCCATAGAGAAAACCATTGATAAGCCCAATGCTATCATCTCGGCTTCCGCTGTGGGGTTTTATGGATTCGATACTGGTACCTCTTTGATGGATGAAAACCATGTTCCGGGCTCTGATTTTTTGGCGCAGGTAGTCGTAGCCTGGGAAAATGAAGTGAGGAAAATGGAGGCCTTGCACCTCCGCACCGTGATGCTCCGAATCGGGATTGTGCTTGATTCAGAAGGTGGTGCGCTTGGCGAGATGATGAAGCCACCGATTGCCGCACCCTTAGGAAATGGAGATCAGTGGATGAGTTGGATAACTATCGAAGACCTGGCAAGAATGTTTGTGTTTGCGCTGGAGAAAACTACCCTGCAGGGGGTTTTCAATGCCGTAGGGCCAAATCCTGCTACCAATCAGCAATTGACCCAAGCAGCTGCAAAGGAGAAGGGAAAGCCGTATGTAGGGATCGGGGTGCCGGGTTTTTTATTGCGGATTGTTTTGGGAGAAATGGCAGCTATGGTCTTGGGAGGGAATCGCGTATCTTCACAGAAGATCCAAAAAGCAGGCTTTGAATACGAATGTCCTGATTTGATCCCAGCACTGAAGCATATTTATCATAAATAATTTAATTTTTACGTTAAATCCTCTTCCCTCTACCGATCACAAACCAAAGCACGGTACCCAGCAAAGGTACCAGCACCACGATGATCACCCAGATCAGCTTATCGTTGTCATTCGCAAAATTGCTGGTGATCACGTCATAAATCGTAAAGGCATATATTGCCAAGCCTATAATTCCAAGTCCGAACATAGTGTGAGGGATAAGTGTTTTTAGTGCTATTTGTCAAAATCAAATATAGGGTAGGTTCAATTCCATGGTATGGAATTTGCCAAATGAGAAAACTTTCACTAGATGGGGTCAAATCCATCTGTTTTCTTCAGTTATTTTAACCATTGAACCAAAATAGCTTTTTTTTTAGAACCAAAATATGAATTTCGCTAAAAGTTAATCCCCAAATCTTTATGAAAAAAAGTTTTCTTTCAATGCTTTTATCCTTTTTTATCCTGAGCAGCTATGCCCAAGTGGACTTGAGCTATTACTTGCCGATGGGATATACATACGACGAATCAATTCCTACTCCTAAGGAGGTCTTGGGATATGAAGTCGGGGAATGGCATGTTACTCATGACCAGCTTGTGATGTATATGAAGGCCGTGGCGGAAGCCTCCGAGCGGGTGACTTTTGAGGAATTTGGAAGAACATACGAGAGAAGACCTCAAGTGCTCCTGACGATTTCTTCTCCCGCAAATCTTGCAAAGATCGATCAGATCAAAGGGGAAAGAATGAAACTCAGGGATGCAAATGCCTCGGTGGATATAGCAAATATGCCTGTTGTGATGTTTATGGGTTATTCTGTCCATGGGAATGAGCCAAGTGGTGCAAATGCCTCGCTTCTTGCTGCCTATCATTTTGCTGCGGCAAAGGAAATAGCAGAAGACTTGGACAGCATGGTTTTGCTCCTCGATCCTGCGCTCAATCCCGATGGACTCAACCGCTTTGCATCTTGGGTAAATACGCATAAGTCATACAATATGAATGGCGATCCGAATAATTTGGAGTTTAGTGAAGCATGGCCTAGAGGTAGGACGAACCATTATTGGTTTGACTTAAATCGGGATTGGCTGCCTGTTCAGCATCCGGAGTCTAGAAACAGAGTGCGAGTTTTTCAGGAATGGCTTCCGAATATTCACTTGGATTTTCATGAAATGGGTACCAACAGCACTTTCTTTTTCCAGCCTGGAGTACCTGCGAGAATGCATCCCCTGACTCCGGAAAAGAACCTTGAACTGACTGCGAAGATCGGTACCTATCATGCCAGTGCATTGGACAAAATCGGCTCACTATATTTTAATCAGGAGAGTTATGATGATTATTACTACGGAAAAGGCTCCACCTATCCCGATGTACAAGGGGCTATTGGGATTCTCTTTGAGCAGGCAAGTTCCAGAGGTCATTTGCAGCAAAGCGCTAACGGTATGCTCAGCTTTCCCTTTACTATCAAAAACCAATTCACCGCGAATTTGTCGTCTTTCAAGGCCGCAAAGGAAATGCGGCAAGAGCTGAACACCTTCATGTCTGATTTTTATAAGAATATTGATAATGAGGTAAACGCTGACCCTAACAAGGCTTACATTTTCGGAAACGAGCAAGATGATGCAAAAAGTTACCATTTGGCGGATTTGATCTTGCAACATGACATTAAGGTTTTCAGCCTAAATGAAGATATTACGGTCAATGGGAGGCAGTTCAAAAGTGAAAATTCATATATAGTCCCTGCTGACCAGCCACAATATCGCCTGATCAAAGCGATGTTTGAGACCAGAAATACATTTAGTGACAGTCTATTTTATGATATTTCTGCCTGGACTTACCCGATGGCATTTAATCTGGATTACATGGCACTCAACTCCCAGATTCTCAATCTTGCCAGTACAGAGGAAGTGACTAAAGACAATCTTGTCCTGCAACCCGGGAAAGTGATCGGAGATGTAGGAGCCTACTCTTATGCCATGGAATGGACTGATTACTACGCTCCAAAAGCAGCTTATAAACTGATGGATGCAGGTTTTTTAGTCAGGGTGGCTACGAAGGAATTTGGAGCGGGAGAAAAACAATTCGGTCGTGGAACCTTGTTGATTTCCAAAGGGGAAAGCGGACTGGATGATCAGGCCTTTCATCAAAGAATCTCTGATATAGCATCCACTTCCACGGTAGATATCTATGCCCTTTCTTCAGGATCCACTACTGGAATCAACCTGGGATCACCTGCAATAAGTCCACTGGATAAACCTGAAATAGCACTCTTGGTCGAAGGGGGAGTGAATGGCTATGAAGCTGGAGAAATCTGGCATTTGATGGATCAGCGATTTGAAATTCCTATTACCCTGCTCGCAATGGATAGGATAGGAGAAAATACGCTTGAGCGGTACAATGTGCTGATTATGCCGGAAGGAAGGTATAATGGCCTCGGCAAAAGCGGCGCCTCCGCGATTCAAGCATGGGTTTCCAAAGGAGGAACCTTGTTGGCAAAAGGGGGTGCTATCCAGTTTTTGAAAGCGAATGAGATAGGGAAATTCAATTTCAGAGAAGCTGCGGAACCAGAGGCAGGCCTACAAAAAGCCTATAGTGATTATGAAAATAATCGGGGTGCAAAAGTTACGGGAGGTGCGATATTCAATGCAACACTGGATCTGACCCATCCCATCGGATATGGCTATACCACTTCGGATATCCATACCTTCCGTAATGATAATTCGTTCATGGAACCTTCCGAAAATCCTTATGCCAATCCTCTGGTTTATACAGATAAGCCTTTGGCTTCGGGATACCTTCACCCTTCCAATCTTCCGGGAATCCAGAATGGATCCGTGATTCAGATTTCAGGAGTGGGCAGAGGACGTGTTGTGGCTTTTGCGGATAATATGAATTTCCGGGCATTTTGGTTTGGAACAAATAAACTCTTCATGAATGCAGTCTTCTTTGGTCAAGTTATCCAAAGCGGTACAGCTAGATGACTTCAATCATTTTAAATCCCGGATCAAGACCCGGGATTTTCTGTTTATGGGAGTTAACTCTGACCAAAAATTTTGCGTAAGCAAGCCTAATGAATTTTACTATATGTCTATGAATATTTCCACAAGGTTTTTAATGGTTTACGCCTTATCGGTTTTCGGCAGTAGTGCCTTTGCTCAGGTTATGAGTTTTGAGGACTACAATCCACCTTCCACACTCAAAGTTCCAGAGCACCCAGTTCAACGGGCTAAGTTTCCTTTTGTGGATATTCACAGTCATCAAGGAGGGATCAATGAGCAGAGAATCGGCGAACTGATCGCAGAAATGGATGAATTGAATATGGGTGTTTTGGTCAACCTAAGTGGCCGGGGTTTTGGTCGGGGAGACAGCAATGCACAGCAAGAATACATAAAGGCCATGCTGAAGGAGTTCAATTCCTATGCTCCCGGGAGATTTATTGTATTTACCAATTTAAACTTCGCAGGCTTTGGAGATGAAAACTGGACTAGAATCGCTGTAAAGGAACTGGAGGAGGATGTAGCGGCAGGGGCAAGTGGACTGAAAATCTATAAAAGCCTGGGGTTGAATGTGAAGGATTTGGATGGAAACAGAATACCGGTGAATCATCCTGATTTGGATGCAGTATGGGCCAAAGCCGGAGAATTGGGAATTCCCGTGATTATCCATTCAGCCGACCCGGCGCAGTTTTGGCAGCCTATGGATGCAAATAATGAACGGTGGCTGGAGCTGAAGACACATCCAAACCGTCAGCGGGGAGCTGATAATCCGGCACCTTTTGAGCAGATTATGGCTGAGCAGCATGATGTGTTTGCGAAGCATCCGGAGACGACTTTTATCAATGCTCACATGGGCTGGATGGCCAATGATCTGGATGCAGCTTCCGCGCATCTGGAGAAATATCCCAATGTGAATTTCGGGATCGGTGCCGTAATTGCGGAGTTTGGGCGGCAGCCTAGGCGGGCAAAGGAGTTTTTTGAAAAATACCAAGATCGCGTACTGTTCGGAAAGGATGCTTACAATAAGGAGGAGTTCTATACTTATTTCCGTGTGCTGGAAACAGAAGACGAGTATTTTCCCTATTACAAAAAGTACCATGCTTATTGGGCCATGTATGGTCTTGGGCTCTCTGATGAAGTGTTGAAGAAGTTGTATTACAAAAATGCGCTGCGGATCGTACCGGGAATGGACAAGCGTGTTTTTCCGGATTGATGTGGTGATTTTCCCGCAGATGGTCGCTGATCTGTCCCGCAGATAATCGCTGATTGAAAACGCTGATTCCCGCAGATTTTCACAATTGGCCTCTGTGCTAACCCGTAACCTTTTCTCAGCTGCTGTTCTTTTTTCTAAAATTCTCGGATAAGCTCCCGCAGAGCTGACTACCGTAGGGTAGGTTTACACAGAAAGGAATACAGATTTCCGCTTACCAAAAGATGTAGCCCTTTCATCCCGATCACCCAATTCCTGCTATGTAAAGCTGCTTTACATAGCATCCCGTATATGTAAAGAAAATCGAGAAATCTTTACATATACTCTTGACTATGTAAAGAAACTATAGCTTTTATTTACTGCCGCAAATTATCTTAATAAACTGGCAGAAGATGGGGTACTGCGCAAGGAGAAACTGGGCACAGGGAATTACTGTGTAAAAGAGAAGCTGTTTTCCTTACTTTCAGTTAGTTCCTAGCGTAAGGGTTAAGGGATTCTGTGTCGGCACAGGTCACAGAAGATTCAACTGGGTAAATTATAGACGAAACAAATAGGCAGATCGATGAGTCCGATATTCCAAGAAAAGAAGCTCAGAATAAAAGCGACACTGAAATACCTAGTCGTTCTGCTTTTGGTATTGCTGGTGACGATCTTTCAGGATTATTTGCATTCACGGTACAATGCTTATTCCTTTTATGCCTCAGAATCCTTTCTTTTTAATATGTTCTGGATTCTGATTTTACCGGTGAGCCTCATCTTTAATAGAGCGTTTACAAAGAATGCCACTCTGGCCCGAATACATGTGCTATGGGTGAAAAGGATTGCTTTCATCCTCCTGGCCTCTTTTTTACACATCCTGCTTTTTGCGGGGATGGTCCATGTGGTTTCTGCACTATTCTATGACCACACCTTTAGTTTTTTCGCAAACCTTAATTATACGATTGCACAGGATTTATATAAATACTTGCTGATCTATTCGGTGCTTGCTTTGGTGCTGTTCCGAAAGGAAAGCCTAAAAGCTGAAGAAACGCCTAAAATCAATCATCTGAACCAGATAATCGTGGATTCTGGAAGGAGTAAAAGTGTTGTCAAAACCGCAGACATTTATTATATCCGCGCAGAAGTCCCGTATGTCGCCATTCATACTTCAGAAAAGAAATATTTGCACACAGCTACCCTCAAGTCAATTTTGGAGCTGCTACCGCCGGAGAAATTTGTAAGGGTCCACAAATCCACGATTATTAATCTCAGTAAAGTAGTGTCATACAAATCACGCTTAAACGGTGACTATGATATCCGGCTTTCCAATGAGCAGGAGCTTCGGCTGAGCAGAAATTATGCAGATATCTTCAGGCAAAGATTTACTTCACATCAATCGTCTTGAGGTAAATTCTCCTCTGCTTGGCCTATTTAATTTTTTAGGGAGGCGACTTTTTCTAAACTTTTGGAAAAAACCAAAACATGAAAAATCTCACTATCGCCATGCTAATGGTATTTCTGCAAGTTAGTTATGCCTGTCAAAGCCAAACAAACTCTTCTAACAATGACCGGTTCGTCGGCGGTGGTTGTGAAGGATGCGAGGCTATTTTTGAATTTGGGGAAAAGAAGCTCAGTCCTGTAGATACCCTGCCACTTTTTTCAGAAAATACGCCGAAATTAAAAATCAGCGGTAGCGTATTTCAAGAAGACGGAGAAACTCCCGCCGCAAATGTGATTATCTATATCTATCACACCAACAGGGAAGGAAAATATCAAACCTACGGAAATGAAAAAGGCTGGGCTAAGCGTCATGGTATTATCCGGGGATGGGTGAAAACGGATAAGGATGGGAAGTATGCTTTTTTCACATTTAGGCCAGCGGCATATCCAAGCAGAGATGAGCCTGAACATATCCATATCACCATTAAAGAACCGGGAAAAACGGCGTATTATCTTGACGACTTTGTATTTGAGGATGATCCGATCTTGACACGGGAAATGAGGGAAAAAATGGCAAATAGAGGCGGATCAGGTATTATGAAACCAACCCAAGCGCATGATATGCTTACGATTCGCAGGGATATTATCCTAGGTCAAAACATTCCCGACTATGAATAAAAAGATAGGGATATCGCCTACAGCGGAAGCTGGGCAGATCGTACACTTGTGGATCGAGCGATAACCCTAAGGGTGGAAGTATTATGTAAATAGGGGATTGTTTACGTTATTGAGTAGATAAACAACTCAGAATTCTTGAAACATTTCCATCATAAGAATCAAAATGATGGGACCAAAGGTCCCCGAACACTTGGTCAGATATTTCTTGCTTCCGGCCTGCTGGTGATTCTTGTTGTAATTTTTGTTGAGTTTGATACAGATCCTCTGAAGGTTGTTTTAGTAGCGGGGGGAGCATTGGTTATTGGGTTGATTTTGGCCTCTATCAAGTCAGGAACTCTTATTGATTTTCAAAACCAACAATTCAGAGAATATAAAAAGATCCTGTGGTTTAGTTTTGGTGAATGGGAGACACTACCGCAAGTCGGCCGTGTGGAATTGATTCACCACAGCTTCCGAACTTCATAAATTCCTAATGGAATTACCCCTACACTCAATGGCCAAGTCACGCTGTACAAAGTCGTTCTACTCGCAAATAATAGAAAGTTTTTAGTACTCGATTATTCCAAAGAAAAAACAGCAATAGTTGCATTGGAAGAATTAAAGGTGGGGTTGGGGATTTGAATTAGTAATGGTTGGAGAGTAATTTGGCATTATGTTGTAGTCTATATATCAAGGAAATTAGGGTGGCCTTTTTCCCGTAGATTTCGCTGAAAATAACGTAGATTTTCGGAGATTCTCTCTCTAAAATAGGATGGAATCTGCTCCTTGGTACCAGTCAATAAACCTGAGTCCCAACAAAGTATTGACCTAAATAAAAAAAGCACGGATTCATGCAGAATTGTTCTGTGGAAATCCGTGCATATACTTTGTTTTCTGCTTTTAGAACTTCAAGTTCAATCCCAACATAAAGTTGGTGCCGGCCATCGGGTAGTAGTAATTCTCCGTTACTAATTCCTTTTGGCTTTCACCAGGTACGAAATAGCTGAAGGTATAGCCGTTTGGCTCATACATCTCATTGAAGATATTGTTTACCAATAGATTTAACTCTACACTTTTGAAGAATCTTGGTTGCACAGAATAGCTGATGCGTATATCGTTTGTAAAGAAAGCATCTAGTGTGCGGCTGTCATTTCCGGTATTGTCCAGATATTGCTTGCCTACGTACTTGCTCATCCAGTTCAGGGATAGGTTTTTCACCGGCTTATATTCGATCATGGCAGATGAAACCACATTTGGGGAAAAAGCAATGTCTGTATCGGAATAAGGAATCTCTTCCTGGGTGAACTGATCTGTGCTGTAGTCATCTATGTACTCGGTAAATTCCTTGATCTTGTTTTGGCTCAAAGCCAGATTGGCACCAAGAGTCCACCGCTTTGACAGCCTATAAGCACCGTCCAATTCTATTCCTGCACGGTAAGAATTTGGCACATTTTCCCGGATATAGGCACCGACATTATTGATCTGCCCTGTAAGAATCAGCTGATCTTTGTAGTCCATGTAATAGAGATTCGCATTGTAATTGAATCTTCCGCTTTGCGCGCGGAGACCTGCCTCTACATTGTTGAGCCGTTCAGGTCTCGGTATTTCTGTGATCGGGTTATCGGTGAAATCTGACCGTGTGGGTTCACGGTTGGCCACAGCATAGCTGGCATACCAGGTTTTGCCATTTTTTTCATAGCTCAGTCCAAACTTGGGATTGAAAAAAGTGTACTTCTCTTCTCCATCCACAATTCTCCCATCGTCATTTACCCCCACAAAAGAGTAATCGATTCCCCTTACTTGAAGATCCCCAAACAGATATAATCCAGAGGAAACTTCGTGGGTAGCTTTGAGATAGATGTTACGGTCATCTTTGACGGCATTGTTGTCATAGTATCGATCCCGGATGTCGGTATCCCCGGCGATTCTGGCCCAGATGATTTCTCCGAAGTGATCTCCATCATAGCGATTGGCTCCACCGCCAAGAACCATGTCCCATTTCCCATTGTCAGAGATATAATTAATAGAGGCTACGGCACCATAGAAGTCATTGTCCAGCCATCGCCTGCGGATAATATCCGTGCTGCTGATCATAGAATCCCCGATGATGACGTCTGGCAGGTTATAGTCGGCAAAGTCATCGTCTGCCCTATACTGCTCATAATATCCCCGGCCGTAGGTATAGTGCAGTGCTGCATGGGTTTTCCAATTGTTTCCGATTCTTCCTGTATAGATCAGCTGGTAATGATCTTGTTGATAGTTGTCAGTTTCGTTGTCGTAGGTATAATAATTCCACGTCCGGTCATTTTCAAGCTTTGCTTCAGGAAGACCATACCAGCTTTGATAGGTTTTTTCATTACCGGAGAATACATTGAGTTTCAGCACATGGTTTTCTCCATAGAATCCAGCGGAGACAAAGTAGGATTTCAGGTCTGAGGTAGCCCGGTCCACATAACCGTCCGAGCTGATCTTGGAAAGGCGTGCATCGACAGCAAATCGATTGTTCAGTAAGCCGGTACCGGCCTTTACTGTATGTCTCCAGGAGTTGAAGGATCCTGCGGAATTGCTGATTTCGGCATAGGCATCATCCTGTCGGGTATCTGTCTGGAAATTGAGGCTTGCACCGAAAGTCGCCGCGCCATTTGTGGAGGTGCCCACACCACGCTGGATCTGGAGATTGTCCACAGAGCTGGCAAAGTCCGGCATATTCACCCAGAAAACCCCGTGGGACTCTGCATCATTCATGGGAATACCGTTGACCGTGACATTGATTCGGGTCTGATCGGAGCCCCGGATACGCATACCCGTGTAGCCTATGCCTGCTCCAGCATCTGAGTGCGTGACCACAGAAGGAGTGAAGTTCAGCAGCATGGGAATATCCTGACCTAGGTTTCTTTTTGCCAGCTCTTCCTTACTGATCTCCTGGAATGTAGTAGGTGTGCTCTGGGAAGCTCTGGTTGCTGAGACAATGAATTCCTCGGTCAAGAGATCCGTTGGGTTTAGCCGTATAGTCAGTTCGCCTGTGTAAGGAAGCTCTAGATTCTGCTTTACCGTAGTGTAGCCAATGTAGGATACCCTAAGATCCAGAGCCCCATTCGATAATTTATTTATGGTAAAAATTCCATTTTCGTCAGATACTCCCCCTTTGCCCTGGTTTTCCGCCCAGACAGATGCCCCCATTAAAGGTTCTCCGGAAGAGGCGTCCAGCACTTTTCCGGTTAGAGCTTGCTGTGCCCAGCCAGAAATTGAGGCAAGGAAGAAAGCGAGGCCAAGAATTACTTTTTTCATGTGTATTAGTTCCCTTGAGGAATTTTGAGTGAAACATGGGAAAGCTTAGGGGAAGTTTTCCGTGATTGTTTACCCTTATGCCCATCAAATTGCAAAATGGCCGAGAAGTATCCCTTCGACTTAGTTTTTACTTTGATGTTGCTTGTTCATTTCCCTTCGCCGGCATTACCCGGATCAGGTCGTATGGGTATGATCTCAGCCCGTTTTGTTAAGGCACCCCTTATGATCTAGAAACAAAGGTAATGGGGAAAAGTTGCTTCGCAAATCCTAGGTTTATAATTTTAATCCCTGCTATTGTCAAGATGTTGGTGGCGGGGAGATGTTTCTATCTTGATTTTTTATCCTTGTCTCAAATCTTTTTCCTAAATTCCCACCTAAACCCTATTGACCTATGAAAATTTACAAATTGCCCGCGGGCACACTTTTACAGCATGAGAACCAAGTTTTTTTGGGCCCGGAACTGGACTGGGATAGTTTGCTTGCGAAAGAAAACCTCAAAGATTATTTAAGTAACGAAGCCAAATCTTGGCAGGAAATTTCCAAGGAGGAGATGGAATCGACTTTAGCCAAAGGAATTTTAGCACCTATGGGTAACCAGGAAATATGGGCTGCTGGAGTGACCTACTTCCGTAGCCGTACTGCCAGAATGGAGGAATCCCAAGATGCCGGAGGAGCGGATTTCTATGATAAAGTATATAATGCAGATCGTCCGGAGTTGTTTTTCAAAGCAACCGCCAGTCGTGTTTCTGCTCCTGGGGCTGCAGTGAATATCCGACAGGATTCCAGCTGGGATGTGCCGGAGCCTGAGTTGACGTTGGTTGTTTCCCCTTCTGGGAAAATCCAAGGTTATACCTGTGGAAACGACATGAGCAGTAGGAGTATAGAGGGGGAAAACCCACTTTATTTGCCTCAGGCTAAAGTCTATGCAGGTTGCGCAGCCATTGGGCCTTGCTTATATCTGACAGATGAGTCAATTGAAGAAACAGCCAACATCCGTCTGGAGATTTTTCGGGATGATGTATTGGCTTTCGTCGGAGAAACAGCATTGACTCAGTTAAAGCGTAAGCCTCAGGAATTGGCGGAATGGCTTTTTCGGGCTAATACCTTCCCGATCGGATGCTTTTTGATGACCGGTACTGGAATAGTTCCAGATGACTTTACACTTGAAGTAGGGGACAAAGTCAGAATAGGTATAGATCATGTAGGAGTGTTGGAGAATTATATAGAAAAGATCTGATTTGTAGCGATTTATATTCATAGACCGTCACTCTTACAAAAGATTGAAAATGAAAAAGGTTAACAAGAGTTTCCGGTTGCTGCTACTGTGTATGATTTCCATTTTGGCAATCTCTTGTCAAGAGGATGAAGAGCCACATGACGTCTTTCCACAGACTTGGAAGCTTGCCGGTTGGCAAGCTTACGGGGTGGAAGAAGATTCAGAATTTCAGCCCATCAGCGACTCCACTTATACCTATTTGTTCAGAAGTGACGGCACCTTTGTCAAAAACGTGGGAGAGGAATCAACAACAGGAACCTATGAAACCGAGGTATTGATCTATGAGGTAGGGGGTAAAAGAAAGCATTACAAACTGATCTTCCCAGAGGATATTTTAAGACATAGTTGCTATGCAAACAGTGAATATCTTCAAATTGATGCAAACGGGATGCTGGTTGGAGGAAGTGCCCCTTGTGATGGGCCAGCCTTGTTCTTTCGTTTACAGGGTAAATAGAAAGATTCAATATTGAAAAGGAGAATAGACCTTACCATAGAATCTGGGACTTTCTGACTGGAATTTGTGCCCAAAGGTGTTTTACTGTGCAGTATGATCTTATTTTTGTAAATGACTCAATTCTTTCAACACAAACTTCGCTTGCAGTCTTTTCCTGCGGGATATCATCTGATCACTGATGAGATAGAAGATGCAATCCCTGAGATCGAAAAGATACAAACAGGATTTTTGCAGGTATTTATCCAGCATACTTCTGCAGCTTTGACCATCAATGAAAATGCCGATCCCACTGTCAGAAAAGACTTTCAGACCTTTGTAAATGAGTTAATTCCAGAATCTTATCCACGGTTTATCCACACCTATGAAGGGCCTGATGATATGCCTGCGCACATTAAAGCCAGTTTTTTTGACACAAGCATTCAGATCCCCATAACTGGTGGAAAACTTAACCTTGGAATCTGGCAGGGAATTTATCTCTGTGAATTCAGAAGAAACGGAGGAGGTAGAAACCTGATTCTGACTGCCTTTGGAGAAGTGAAATGAATCTTATTTCCTAGCCTCAATCTTCACATGCTTTCCTGTCATTAGGATTCGGCGATAACCATCCTTGGTGTCAGTGCTCACTTCTTTTCCCAGCACCTTCACTTTGGAGAATTCCTCTGGGATCTCTATGGACAATCCTCCGTTTTTCTCTGTCTGGGTTATTTCTACTGTTATCAGATTCTTTTCTGTAGTAATGGTAATATTCAGTTTGTTGCCATCAATCCACAGGTTTTCAATACCAGCCTCTTGCCAATCTTGCGGTAGATTTGGACGGATGTAAGTCACCCGATTTTCTATATCCCCATAGATACCCAATAGAGATAAAATCGCCGGTTGGAAAAGCTGCCAGGATGGTTGAATATGACGTGGCTGAGCTTCATCAAACATAAAAATGTCCTTATCTACTTGTTGTGAAAAGACTGTGCTGAGTTCCTGAAGTATGGAATGGAGCTCAGATGGATCTTCCAGGGAAGTAGGGTTCTGGCCACCCGCTTTATACTTAAATATGCCGGCTTTGTACTTGCTCCAGTTGTATGCATCTGTGATATTCTGATCTGGAATCTGGATTTTGGAAGTGGACTGAAGTGAGTCTGTGAGTGTAAATCTTTCATCCCAATCTGCAAATAGATCTGTACGGAGATCTGCCAGTGTTTCCATGGCAGAAAATTCACTTTGGGCAGAACCGGCAATGTACACCGGAACGAGCTCTTCCTCATCCGGTGAAAGCTCAAGTTTGATCTCGAAAGCTGCCCCTGCGCCGAACTCTTCAGGTAGAATAGCACATTCGGGAGAAACAGGATTTAAAACCAAAGCTGTAGAAGAACCCATTACCACAAACCAGTCGTTTTCTTCATCCTTGGTAGTGAATATTCCTGTCAACTCATCGAAGATCACACGATCTGTTGCATATTTGCCAAATGTACTGTCCATCATGGCACCAGGCTTTAAGTCGCTTGTTGCCTCAAATTGAAAGCTTAACTGTTTGGGAGATTTGCCTTTGTTTTTGATAAAATTCAGGATAGTTATGCCCGGTTTATCTTTACTTACAAAAATCACTTGCCTTACCTTCAAATCTTCATTTTCTAACAGATAGTGCTGGTCTATCGCAAATGGGAACTTGGTTTTTCCTGTGGGCTTCTCTAAACAGGATACACCGTTTTCAGTTTTGATTGAGACGCTAAACCCTCGTAGAAGTTGTATGGTTTTCAGGTTTACAGCTCCTTCATCAAGGAGTATATTTTCATTTGCCAAAGAATACTTCTCATCCATGGGGATGGTGATAGAACACAGGCGTTCCAAGCTTTTTACCAGTCTTGCCTCTTCAGATTTTGGTGCTTGACAGGAATAAGCAAGGGTACAAAAAATAAGGATAGCTATAAGGGATCTAGTCATAAAGAATTTTACGAAACTTACATGGTTTTGCCAATTTCCCTCCAAGTTACCAATTGCACCTTGTTTTGTTCCAGTAGAGTTCTGGCTTTTTCACTGGTGAAGAAGTCATAGTCTGCCTGCCTCCAAGGCGCGTGATACGTATCATGCCCTTTAGTCACTGCATTCATTTCCTCATCATCATATGCCAAATGGATCAGAATTACATTCAGGCCTGAGGATAGATTATTGAGTGTATTAGTGTAAAATTCTTCCATTCCACTTTGGTAATCCGCTGGATAGGCCATGAATAGCTGGTCCACCACAGGATAGTTATCCACAATGATTTCTGAAAATAAGTTAGCGTTCGGCTTGATGATGTTATCAATCATCTGCTGGTTGATCATGGCCGGGATATGGAGCTCCTGCGCAATTTTAAGGTAAGAAGCTAAATATTCCGGTTTCCCATAGAATATGCAGCCCATGTGAGAATCCAAATGGGTGGGTGTGATCCCTATTTGGTTTGCGGCTTTTATCTGGGCGCGGATTTCTTTTTCTACTTCCTCGGCACTGGCATTTGCAGTGACTTGTCCACAATCCGGATACATGTGGCCTTTTTCGTTTGCCAATCCAGGAACAGCTGTTTTTCCGGCTTCAGGTCCCCAATTGTAATGAAGCCATTCATTGGTGAGCGTAATGTGTATTCCAATATCCGCATTAGGCATTTCCTTAGCCATTTCGCCTACTTCTGCAGACCATGCAGTAGGCACCATCATGCTGGTGGAATTAACCAGCCCCTTTTTCATCGCCTCAAAAGTCGCTTTGGTTTGAGAATGCGATACCCCTGCATCATCTCCATGAATGATAAGTAATTTACTATCTTTGGGGTAGCCCAGTTTTTCTGCGAGATTTTGGGAAAAAGTATAAGCAGGCACAATTGCCAGTAGAAGTAATAAAATGCAGGATCTTTTCATTTTGGGCTTTTGTTTTCCCTAAGTTAGAAAATCTACAATTTGCTCAACTTTTATAGTGCTTTGATTTGACCCTATATACCCACAGATAGGTGAAAAAGCTCAAAAACACCTGTAAAACACCAAAATGTAGCCAAGTGTAAGGTTCCCTAAGAGGTTCAAAATTGATGGTGTTATTATAATACAGTTTTGAGATCACCAGAGCCAAAATTGTCGCAGGAAGCACTACCACCATCCAAAAATAAAGAAATGAACGGTAAATAAAAGGAATGGTTTTTTTAACTGTTGGAGCTTTGGCTTTGCGGCTTTTCATAATGGGTCTGTGGCTTGTGTGAGTCTAGATCAACTTTCCTCTTTGTATCTCTTAGCTTTTGGTTTATAATCCCTATAGTACATCCATAGCCCAAAAAGTACCTGAAAGATCAGCGTTCTTACATAAGTAGAAGGCAACTTCAATAACTCCCAGCTGATCGATCCTTTGAAAAGTTCGGTGATGAGGATCGTGAGAATGCTGGCAGGAAGGATGTAAACCAGCCAGAAGTTAAAAAATGAGCGGTATAGAAAAGGCGCTTTTTTCATCAGTTATTGGATTGAATTACTCAGGCCTGTCAGGACATGATGACTCATGATTAGGGAGCAGAACCTATATTAATTGGGTGAATTAAGTTGCAAAACCACGTTTTCTCTTCCAGAATTCAAGAGGCTTGATTTTGTCAATATTCGAATTTAACTGCCCGCAGATCGGCAGGAATTGTTTTTTTGCGTTTTGTTTCCAGGTGGTAAAGGTATTTCCCTAACTCTGCAAAAAAAGGAAATCCTATTTTTTCATATTCATAGTGATCATCATTGAGCGTATTGTTGTCATTGACATAGATTACCGCAGAGACGAAAAACTCTATACCTTTTTCAAAATCCACATAATAACTCGCATCTAGCAAATGCCCATAAGCCTGCCCGGTTTTATTGAATATGCGGATGCTTTTTGGGATGTCGCCTTTATCATTTCCATCTAGGTAAAATTTTGAATAAGTGTCCCAGTATTCTTCTTTTGGGTAGTGGGGAAAATCACTTTCCGCCGGAAGCATACCCATGTATTTAAGGATGAAATTCCGATGCTCTTCATTGATAGAGAATCGCTCTGATTCTACAAAAGACATAGGGAAAACAATTCTTTGGACTACTCCATGAAGATCTGAGAGAGCCAGTTTATTTTTATAGGTAAACTCCATTGGCTCCATGATCAGAGAATCTCCCACGTAGAATGCCTCTCCTATCGTTGGATTGTTACTATTAGTATAGTGCTGTGTGGAAGTTCGCTCTGGTTTCTCGAAGATCACATTGCCTACAGAATCCAAAAACCGTATAGGATTAACTATCCGGTTTTCCTCTGGGCTTGAGGCAACACTTAGTCTATGATTGATGACGCTGTGGTAAAGTCCTTTTTCTTTCAGTTTTTCATTGATGTAGTCCTGCCCAAGGAGTTCATATAGACGATTGTAGGCGTCATTGTCCGATACCAACAGAATTTTCTTGATGTAGTGAGCTACACTTGGAACGGAATCTTTTGAGGATAAATCTGATAAGGCTGGCTTTTGGAAAGGACGTATGGAATCCACCAGCATAGCCGTTTCTGCTGTTAACCCCTTTATATTTTGTTCTTCCAGCCATTCCAGTGCAAGGATGGCAATGGGTAATTTTACCGTGGAGGCGGGGTAGAAATAGTGGGTATCGTCAAGGTTTACCGTGAAATCCGTCATCAGCGCATTGCCGTGTTCATTGCGGTCTATCTGGGTGTAAATTATTTGCACTTGATATTTATCCACATCGTCTAATACCTGCTTCAACATGGGAAAATCTTTCAGATCATCTTCGAAAGGCATTGTTGTTTTCGAAGAACATGAACATAGCAATGCAAGAAGACAAATAACCAAAACAGGTTGTTTCATGTGTTTATAATTTGTTTTTCAACGGCAATATTGCCTCTCACAAATTTTTTAGGGGGGTACTTTTGGGGAGAATGGGGTGAATAATCATGACTTTGTGTAATGCATAAGCCACGCTGCTTTTCATGTTTGGGAAAGATCCTGGATTATATCATTCAGGTACATCAGATCGCTGAGCTCATGATAGGCAGAAACCACGATTCGATTTACACTGGGACTATCAGCAGTTGGATAGGCAAAAGATGAGGTGATGATTCCTGCTTTTTCAAATTCTTTCACCCAGGAATCATCGGTATATACAAATGCGGGAAAATACCTTGACCCTTTTATTTGTTTTACTGCGGCTGTTTCCTGTGCAAAAATCCCACAGGCATCTTCTAACCATGTTTTTTTCTCAAGATAAATATCCTCCATATCCAGGAAAGTTTGTAGGTGTGCGGGCGAACCTGGGGATGCTCCTCCAAATAGCGGAGTACTCTTTATCTTTTCAATTTCTGAATCCGATCCCAAAATAATTCCTGCTGGTAGTCCCAGCCCTTTTCCCAATGAGCCTGAGACGATCAAATTGATCGAAGTATGAGCCCATCGTGAGTAAGTACCATAAATACTATTCCCTAATACACCAAAGGCATGGCTATCGTCAACTAATAGGTTGACTTCATGTTTTGTTGCGATATCTTTTACCCACTCATAGTCATGGATTTCACACAGAAATGGATCAACGGCATTGCCGATTAGAAGGATTTTTTGAGGAGCAAGCTTAGCAGCCTGCTCTAAACACCAGTTTTTCCATTGTGCAAAATTTAATTGTGCGGCAGTATATAACCCATCCGGAATCACCGCGGCATGTGCATCAGGGGCGATCCATGTGAGGGTAGATGGGTGATATAAAGATTTCCATGCGGCAATTCCAGCCAAATAGCCCGAGCTCAGCACAGCTGCGGAAGGAGCCGCAGCTGACAGGGCAAAATGCTCCTCGAAGTCCTCAAAAACCTGCAGACGTACGTTGTTGTTTCTACTTTGCCCATGATTGGCACCGTATTCAAAAAGATTATCGGCCAGTACATCCAAAAAATCCATGTTTTGGGCCATCCCCAGATAGGAGGTTCCGCTGAAATAGAGGTATTCCTTACCATCTATTTCTATCATTCTACCTATACCTGTATCTAAATAATGATTTTTCAATTTGTCTATCAGTTGGCGAATATTTGTGATTCATCTTGAAATGACTTGAACTCCAATGCGTTCCCGCAAGGGTCTAAGAAAAACATGGTAGCCTGCTCGCCCACTTCGCCCTTAAATCGGATATAGGGATCTATGACAAATTCGATCCCGTGAGACTTAAGTTTGTCAGCTAACTCATGCCATTCGTCCCAAGGTAGAATCGCTCCAAAATGCCGTACAGGGACATTTTTGCCATCCACGGCATTTGTACTTGCCTGCGCCAATTCTTCAGGCTTGATGTGGGCGGAAAGCTGGTGGCCGAAAAAATTGAAATCAATCCATTTTTCGGTGTTTCTACCTATCTCACAGCCAAGCAGATCTCCATAGAACATGCGGGTTTCTTCAATGTCCCGAATGGGGAAAGCCAAGTGAAATGGTTTAAATTTGCTCATAATGCGTACTTTCGTTGAGGGTTTTTCGGCTTCAATTTAGTTGTTTTATCCTTAAATAATATGAAGAAAAGCAAATCGGTATCATTGGTTCTGAGTAGCGGTGGAGCGCGGGGATTAGCGCATGTAGGCGTGATCGAAGAGCTGGAGAATCGTGGCTACCAAATAGAGGAGATCGCGGGATGTTCGGCGGGGGCATTGGTGGGAGGCATGTATGCAGCCGGCAAAATGAACGAATTTAGTGATTGGATGTGCCACCTGGACAGGTTGGATGTTTTCTCGCTTATGGATTTTACATTTTCCAGCCGGGGATTTATCAAGGGAGAAAAAGTGTACAACGCCTTGAAAAACGTGGTACAAGACTGCCAGATTGAAAATCTGAAAATTCCTTTTTCCTGCAATGCGGTGGATTACCGGAGCGGTGAGGAAGTCGTATTTAGAGAAGGAAGTCTATATGCGGCCATCCGGGCATCAGGCAGTATTCCTACGGTGTTTCAGCCCGCAAAAATCAACGATTATGAACTTATCGATGGAGGTGTGCTGAATCCAGTGCCTATTTCCCTTCTCCGGCATCCTGGTGACAACCTGCTTATGGTAGTAGGATTAAATGCCGCTGACACAGAATTGGTAACTCCCCCCACCAAAAATGCGGAAGGGCAACGGTTTATCTCCATGCCTAAGTGGCTCAAAGATTATAGAAACAAAATGCGGCAGTATTTTCCGGAGCAGGAAAAGGTACCAAAATCCAATTCTCTAAGTTCGATCAACCTGATGACCCGCTCGTTTGATTTGCTTCAAGATCGGTTTTGTTCGCTTTTGGTAGAAAAATACCCAGTAGATGTCACTGTACAGATTGCCCGAAACCAGGCAGGGACGCTGGAGTTTCACCGGGCTGCGGAATTAATAGAAATCGGGAGGCAGAAAGCCGCCAAAGCACTAGATGAATGGGAAAATGCAGATCACGGAACTGAATAAGTTACTCGGCAATATTGATATCTATCTGTTGGATCAGATTCTGAAAGGTAGATTCAGTCCTGATATGAAAATACTTGACGCAGGATGCGGGGAAGGGCGAAACGCCCAATATTTTATTAATGCGGGTTATCAGGTGTTTGGAGTTGATCAGCAGGATCTTGCTATTCAATACCTTCGCTATGCTGCCAGAAGTCTTCACCCTTCTTATGATATTCATCGTTTCCAGCTTGGCAAAATGGAAGATATCCCTTTCCATAAAGAGGCTTTTGATGCAGTAATTTGCTCGGCTGTGCTTCATTTTGCGACAGATGAAGCCAATTTTTGGCAGATGATGAATGAAATGCTCCGTGTGCTTAAGTCCGGGGGGGTTTTATGGTTTAGGATGACAACGGCTTTTGGGGGCATATTGGAACTGAGTACGGAGACCAGTGGCGGTAAATATGCTTTACCGGATGGTTCTGAGCGGTTTTTGTTGCAACAGAGGCATTTGGACAAGTTAAATGCACTTGGCTTACGATTCCTAGAAGCTCCGAAATCAGTACTTGTCCACGGAAAGCGTGCCATGGGAGTTTTTGTGATGGAGAAGACGTAAATTGATTGTTTAAATGGTAAGTTTGAAAATGTCCGTGGAGGGAACAGCATTTTCAATTGAATTTTTAGAAATATGGAATTACAGTATGTCTTGGAATTGCTTGGGACCATTGTCTTCGCCATCTCTGGTGCCCTTGCTATTCGGGAGCGGGAACATGATATGTTCGGGGCTGGTTTTACGGGATTCATTACAGCTATAGGAGGAGGTACGCTGCGGGATATTTTGCTGGATAGTTATCCACTTGTCTGGATTGGAGACGTAAGGTTTCTATATGCTATTTTGATAGGTATTTTGGCCGCCTTCGTTTTCCCTAATTTCCTAAGTAGGCTACGCAGAACCTTCTTTCTTTTTGATACACTGGGTATTGCTTTTTTCACGGTTCTGGGTGTTGAAAAAGCACTAAGTCTAGGGGTTCGGCCTGAGATTGCGGCAATAATGGGAATGTTTTCAGCGGTAATGGGCGGAGTAATAAGGGATACGCTGACGAATGAAATACCTATTCTATTCAGAAAAGAAATCTATGCCTCGGCCTGTCTGTCTGGAGCCATTTTCTATTTGACACTAAATTATTTCGATGTTTCCAGAGATGTAAACTTACTCTTATCCATAGCGGTCATAATCTTGATCAGGCTTCTTTCTATGAAGTACAAGTTGAGTTTACCTAGATTGGATTAGAATGACCGGGAGTAAATGAATAATGTTTATTGCATTATATTGGACTCGGTTTTTCCCAGGAAACTATCGCATTTTATCAGTTAATAATTCATGCATCTTACTCAAAATCACGTGGATTGGAAATCCATTTTGGATCCTTTTTCTATTCTCTACATCATAGCAGGGGTGTTTTGCGCCGCCGCCGCCCTTGAAATGTTCCTTCTGCCCAATCAATTTCTAGATGGGGGAGTAACCGGTATGGCTATTATTGTCAATTTGCACTATGGTGTCAATATCAATCTATTGCTGGTAGCCTTCAATATCCCTTTCCTTTGGCTTGGCTGGAAGAAGATAGGGAAGACCTTTGCGGTACAATCCACATTTTCAATATTCCTGTTGGTTTTGGTGCTGGAGTTTGTCTCCTTCACCCCGATCACAAATGACATGGTGCTTAGTGCCGTGTTCGGAGGTGTTCTGATGGGGGTGGGGATAGGTCTGATACTGCGTGGTGGAGGATTGATCGATGGTTTTGAGGTGATTACGGAGTTTGTGCATAAAAACTCTCCGCTTTCCGCCAGTGAGATCACCATGTTTTTCAACTCACTGATCTTCCTGTTTGCTGCCTTGTTTTTCGGAATAGAGCCAGCGATGTATTCTATCATCACCTATTTTACCGCGATCAAGATGACAGATTATATTGTTGATGGTTTGGAGGAATACACTGCTTTGACCATTATTTCCAAGAATGATGAAGAGGTAAAAAAATTGATAGTAAAGCAGTTTGGCAAGGCTATTTCAGTTTATAAGGGAGAACGGGGATATCTTCCGGAGGCTTTTGATATCAAATACCCATGTGATATCATTATGACGGTAGTAACTAGGCTGGAAGTTCATCGTATCAAACTGGCGGTGCAGGAAATAGACCCAACAGCCTTTTTTTACTTGCAGACGATCAAGGAAGTAAAGGGTGGACAGATCAAGCATGTGGGGAAAAAGCACGGGTGAGGTTCCTAGAGGTTTTTCAGCAAAATGCCGAGCCGAGAGGAAGGTTTTTGCAGAAGCCTAGATGATGTGGGGAAGGAATTCTAATTCCACCTCAGCCGCTTAGCCTAATTTTGGGATCAGTGCAGGCACGGAAGCTTTATAGCTACGATAAGCATCACCATATTTTAGCAGTAATTCTTTTTCCTTAACAGAGATCCCAATCGGCAAGTAAAGGAGAAAGCATCCTAAATGAACCGCAGCAGTAATGGTACCTGAAAACAGGAAATATCCACTAAAAATCAATACTAACCCGGCATAAAGTGGATGCCGGATTTTGGAATATAATCCGCTGGTAACCAATTTTTCTTCCTCTGAATTAGACTCGGATCCCAATAGCCTTTTCAAAGAATACTTCTTGCTTGATTTGGTGACGATGATCGTGCCAAATCCGGCCAGCATATATCCTAAATAATCAGTTAGGCTGCTTTTGGAAATCAATACCGTTTTGTGGATCAACAGTGCCTGCATAGTAATCCCTGATAAAATCAAAATAGCCAATAAGGCATGGACAAGGTGGTACCATTTGTTTGCTTTCCCCCATTTTACCTCCAAAATTCTTTTTATCTTGGATGCAGACAGTAGGGAATGTAACGTGTAAAAAAGCGCCCAGCTCAAAGCCAGAAGAATGTAATCCATTAGGAAATACCAATTTAGGAGAAACTATAATTTTTATGAAAATCGGAATAATTCGCGAAGGAAAAAACCCACCTGACAAACGTGTTCCATTTACTCCTGCCCAGCTGAAGGACATTCAGGACAAGCATCGGGGCGAGCTAAGCATTCAGGTGCAGTCCAGTTCTTTTCGTGCGTATTCAGATGATGAATTTAGGGAAATGGGTGTGGAAGTGGTGGATGATGTCAGTGAATGTGATGTGCTTTTTGGTGTGAAGGAGGTTCCGGTAGCTGATCTGATAGCTGGTAAAACCTATTTTTTCTTTTCGCATACGATCAAAAAACAACCTTATAACCGAGATTTGCTGAGGGCTGTTCTGGATATGAATATCAGGTTGATTGACTATGAAGTTTTGAAAGATGAGCAAGGAAAAAGGGTGGTTGCTTTTGGCAGATGGGCAGGAATAGTCGGTGCGTATAATGCATTTTGGACTTATGGAAAAAAAACGGGATTATTTGATCTCAAACGGGCAAATGAATGTCTCAATCTTGAAGAACTGCACCAAGAGCTGTCAAAAGTCCAGCTTCCTCCGGTGAAAATTATACTGACCGGATCAGGAAGAGTAGGCCATGGTGCGATGGAGGTATTGGATGCCATGCATATCAAGGAGGCTTCAGTGGATGATTTCCTCCATCTTTATTTTGAAGAACCAGTGTATGTAAAATTAAAATCTGAAGATTACAATCGAAGAAAGTCTGACGGGGGCTTTGACAGGGAAGAGTTCCACGCTTTTCCAGAGCGTTACGAAAGCCATTTTCTGAAATTTTCCGAAGCAGGGGAAATTTTGATATCTGGCGCTTATTGGAATCCTGACGCTCCCCGCTTATTCGAACTGAAGGATATAGCAGAGGAGGATTTCCAACTATCAGTGATCGCCGATATAAGCTGTGATGTAGGGGGGGCGACTCCCACCACGCTTACTTCCAGTACAATTATAGATCCCGTGTATGATGTTGATCGTCAATCGGGCAAAAAAATCCCTGCGTTTAGCTGCCAGACCAGTATTTCCGTTATGGCAATTGACAATCTACCCTGTGAGCTTCCACGAGAGGCCAGCAAAGAATTTGGCATTCAGCTGACAAACTGGGTGATTCCGGCACTTTTGGAAGAAAATTCCGGAATTCTGGAGCGTGCCACTATTGCCAGAGATGGGGACTTGACCCTAGAGTTTATGTATCTGACTGACTTTGTAAATCACCATGAATAACCTAAACAGATTTTTGGAATCCACTCTACTTAAGCCCACCATGACAGGCTCTGAAGTGGCGTTGCTGGTAAGAGAAGCAATAGAGGAGCAATTTGTTGGAATTTGCGTCCCCCCTTTTTGGCTGAAGCAGGTTAGGAGAGATTTAGGAGATGAGAATGTACAGCTGGTGACCGTTATCGGGTTTCCTCTTGGCTATACTGATACGGCGACAAAAGTATTCGAGACCAAGGAAGCAATCCGGCAGGGCGCGGATGAGTTGGATCTGGTATGGTCTCAGACTGCATTTCATTCAGGGATGAATTGGCCTAAAGTGGAGATCGCACAAGTAGCCAAAATCTGCCATGAAGAGGGAAGAATCCTAAAGGTGATTATAGAGACAGCTTACTTGACTGAGCAGCAAATCATAGAAGCCTGTACGATCTGTGAGGACGCAGGGGCGGATTTTGTGAAAACATCCACTGGATATGCACCTGACGGCGCACAAGTAGATCACATCAGACTAATGCGCGAGACCTTATCCTCATCAGTAGGCATAAAAGCAAGCGGAGGAATCAAAACACTTGATTCTGCGCTGGAGTTAATCCAAGCAGGTGCGGACAGGATTGGCACAAGCTCAGCTAAGGCCTTGATGGACTCTTGGAGGAATACAGTTTAATTGCTGAAATAAATCAGTAAAAACGGAATGATAAAGAAAGTCAACAGAATATAAGCAAAGCCTATAAACTTGCTGTTAACCGATTTAGTACCCATGTACTTGGCCAATAGTACTGGGAGATTTCTTAGAGTAGGGTATGGCAAAAAGATCAAAGCTCCGATGAAATTGAAGAGAAAATGGACAATGGCCAGTGCGATGGCAGCTTCTGTCTTATAGATTGCCGCTATTGCGGCTGTAATAGTCGTTCCTATATTGGCGCCAATGATAAAGGGAAAGGATTTTTTCACAGACACTTTTTTGTTGGCCACCAGTGGCACGATCAGCGAGGTGGTGACGGTGCTGGACTGCACTGCGGCAGTGAAAAATGTCCCATAAATAAAGGCCATGTAAGGATTCCTGAAGATCAGCTTGTTTAATTCTTGGAAGCTGTCCAGTACAAATGCTTGATAAACGGCAGACGATAGGAGTTTAATAGCCCCAAAGACCAGAAATACAGAAATTATCATGGTCAGAAAGGGGATATCAATCGTACCGGAGATCCACTCAGTTATTGGCCTGGTAAAGACTTTGTTGTAAACAATAGGGCCGGTGTAGGATTCATTTGGTACAAAGAGGTGGGCGATTGAAATGGAAATCTTGGACAAGAAACCAAAATAAACCTCCATTGGCAACAAAAGGACTACCGTGAAAATGTTGAAAATATCATGAAGCATTCCCGCGGACAGAGCCCTCCTGAATTGTTTTCTATTCATGATATACGAAAGGGAAACCAGTGTAGAAGTCAGCGTGGTCCCTATATTGGCACCCATCACCATAGGGACGGCCTGTTCCAGTGTGAGATTGCCCGCAGCCACCACTGCCACTACACTGGCGGTGACTGTGGAACTGCTCTGAATCAGAGCCGTCATCAGTAGTCCGATAAAAAGACTGACAAACGGATTACGGGTAGCTAAAAGAATGTTTTCTGCCACTTCGTTATTTAAGTGGCTCATGGCTACTGTGAGTAAGTCAATGGCAAAGATGAATAGCAAAAGAGCCAGAAGCATCAGCAGATAGCTTTTGGTTCTATTTACTTTGTTTTTTTCCAGCTTTAAGCCCTCCATCTACATGATTTAGGATGTATCCTTGTTTTGGGTAATCAATTGTTTAGGATTGAGGAGCTAGCTGCTTGAGGACAAGCGTACTCTAGAATCCAAATTTTCAATAAAATTATGGGCAAAAGTTGAAATTTTTTTGCGAAAAACAAGATGAAACTGTCTTTTTGAAGTAGAAATGTACTTACTTAACAATTTGATAATATGGATAGAAATATATCTTCTTTAATTTTGCGCGACTGACCTAAAGGCAAACCATGGCCAAGAAGAAAATAGACCAAAATATCAATCAGGATAAGCTGTCAAAAAGCGCTTATTCCCTTTTTGATTTTACCAAAAAAGAAAAATCATTTTTAATAGTTATCTGTGTTTTGATATCCATTGCAGGATTATTGACACCTTATACCTATGCGGCGATGTGGTTTGGATTTGCATTGGCCGCTTACTCTGCCATCGCCAATGACAGTATCCAGACTATCGGGACATTTATAGCCTCCAACTATAACAAGAAATGGTACTGGCTCTGGCTATTTATGGGGTTGATTTTTGTGGGGACGGTAACTTATAGCTGGCTCACTTATAATGGAGATGTAAGTTACCAGCGGCTGAGTGTGCCGGGATTGGATCAGGCTCCTACGAGTTTTGTTTTCCTTCAGCTTGCGGCACCTATCGTACTTCTCATCATGACCAGGATGAGAATGCCAGTTTCCACGACGTTCCTCTTGCTGAACGTATTTACCTACAAGGCAGGAACGATCGTCAGTGTCATGTTCAAGAGTTTTGTGGGCTATTTGTTGGCCTTTAGTATAGCGATGGTGGTCTGGTTTGTCTTGGAGCGTTTTGTGAAAAACTACCTCAAGGGAAAGCCAGCGCCCTATTGGATTTTTCTACAATGGATCACCTCCGGGACACTTTGGGCAGTGTGGATCATGCAGGATGCGGCTAACATTGCAGTGTTTCTACCACGGCAATTAGACGTACTGGAATTCTCCGTTTATACAGGATTTGTATTTATTGGCCTAGGATTTCTGTTTTATATGAAAGGGGATAAAATACAGGGCATTGTCAATGAGAAGACCAGTGTGACAGATGTACGTGCCGCCACTATTGTGGATTTTGTTTATGCGATCATCCTATTTTACTTCAAGATGTATAGCAATGTGCCTATGAGCACTACCTGGGTTTTCATAGGATTACTTGGAGGCAGGGAAATAGCCATTGCACTGGGAAAACATGCCAAAGCGGAAAAAAGAAACGCCTGGCTTTTTAGAGCGTTCAAGCTTGCCAGAAAGGATGTTTCCAAAGCATTTATAGGTCTTGTAGTGTCTCTGATACTTGCATTCATCATCAACGATGGTGTGAGAAATGAAATCCTGGACTTTTTCTAGACAACATTGGAGATAGATCTATACAGTCACGAGTACTTCATGAATGAAGCCCTAAAGCAAGCCCGACAGGCATTTGAAGAAGGGGAGATTCCTGTAGGCGCGGTCATTGTGTCCAAAAACCGGGTTATTGCCAAAGCATACAACCAGACGGAGAAACTCAACGATGTGACTGCCCATGCCGAAATGCTTGCCATCACTTCAGCGGCTAACTACATGGGGGCAAAATATCTGATTGACTGCAGACTCTATGTCACTTTAGAACCTTGTGTAATGTGCGGAGGTGCCCTCTTCTGGTCTCAGATCGCAGAGCTTCACTATGGGGCCTCAGATCCCAAAAGAGGCTTTTCACATAGCGGCCCGGGTGTTTTGCATCCTAAAACAAAAGTCTTTTCAGGAAGTATGGCCCAGGACTCGGAGCTTCTTTTGCAGGAATTTTTTAAAAAGCTGAGAAAATAAAAGGAAATTGAATCCTTGAGAACCTTTTTCTCGCTGCGGTGGTTGCTTAGGCAGACAATTCGTAGAGTTTTCAATCAATCTTTTAACCTTAAATAAATAACAAAATGGCTTTCGAACTACCATCCTTACCTTATGCCGCTACGGCATTGGAACCACACATTGATGCAAGAACTATGGAAATCCACCATGGTAAACACCACAATGGATACGTAACTAACCTGAACAACGCAATAGCTGGATCTGATCTGGAAAGCAAATCTTTGGAAGAGCTGCTTCAGGTAGCCGGATCAAATACAGCGGTAAGAAACAACGGTGGAGGGCACTATAATCATAGCCTTTTCTGGAAAATCATGTCTCCAAATGGAGGTGGGCCTGCTACAGGTGATTTAGGGAATGCAATCAACGCCAAGTTTGGCAATTTTGATGCGTTCAAAGAGGTTTTCAATAAAGCCGCCGCTACACGATTTGGTTCTGGTTGGGCATGGCTGATCCTCACCGCAGCGGGGACCTTGGAAGTGGTATCCACAGCAAACCAGGACAATCCATTGATGGATGTAGCAGAAATCAAAGGAACCCCGATCATTGGTCTTGATGTATGGGAGCACGCATACTATTTGAATTACCAGAATTTGCGTCCAAATTACATTGCGGCTTTTTGGAATGTGATCAATTGGGAGCAGGCAAATGCAAACTATGCCGAAGCATTGAAAAAATAAGGTTCAGGTATGAATCTACTGGATCCCCGGGCACTTTGTCTGGGGATTTTTTTGTTCAAAGCTGAAATTATACTGTCCGATAGTGATACAGTTATTTTTTGGTCAACATTAAAAACTGTCAGATAGAGCTATTTTAGGCGGTTTTACAGCCTTGGCATTTATTTTTCAACAGGTGGCACATACTCACACACAATGTACTATTGAAATGAAAACGACCAACCTGCTTTTTTTAACTCTGTTCATATACTTGCTCGGAGTAAGTGGCCTAGCGGCCAAAGATCCTAGTAGGATTATAGGAAAAATTATAGATCAAAATGAGCAGCCTGTACCTTATGCGAATGTGGCTTTGATTGATGCCAAATCGGGAAACCTTATAGATGGAGCTGTTTCTGACGAAGACGGGGTTTTTTTGATCGAATCAGTTAAGACTGCCCAGGTGAAGCTGGTAGTATCTTCAATCGGTTTTACCCAATATGAATCCAAAGTATTCGAACTCGCTCCTGGATCGAAGAGGGACTTTGGAAAAGTAACTGTACAGGATGAAATGACTGGCCTGGATGAAGTCACTGTGAAATCCACCCGTCCCGAGATCATCATAGAACCTGACAAAACCACGATCAACGTGGAAGGAACTGTGATGGCGGAGGGTTCCAACGCCCTGGACGTAATAGGACGATCTCCGGGGATATATGTGGATCAGGATGGAATAATCAACCTGAACGGAAGAGCCGGAGCGACGGTGATGATCAATGATCGGTTGACTTATATGAGTGCCACAGATCTGGCAAACTTCCTTCGTGCCATGCCAGCGGATAATATCAAAAGTATAGAAGTGATCAATAATCCATCAGCAAGGTTTGATGCCGAGGGTTCTGCCGGTGTGATCAATATCAAACTGAAAAAGAATACAGTTGACGGTATGTTTGGTAATGTACAGGCCGGAGCACTTTATAATGGTCAATGGCTTCCAAATACCGGAGTAGCGCTGAATGTGAAAAAAGGAAAGTGGAGTACCAATGCCAATTTGAATTATAACCACTGGGGAAATTTCAATGACTTGGAGATCAATAGAAATTTTGCTCTTCCGGAAGGAGTTTCAAATTTCTTCCAGGATTCAAGAATCACAACCAGAAACAAAAACCTGTTTTTCAACGGAGCTGCAAACTATGAGATCAATGAAAACCAAAACCTGGCTATCAATATACAGGCATCTAGTTCCAATGATTCCAATACAAGCAACTCGCTGACCACAATCACTTCTCCGGACGCATCTGATATCAGCTATCTCGATTCTAAAAATGATTCTGATGGCAGAAGCAAAAGAATTTTTGCCAACCTACATTATGACGCAAAGTTGGATACTCTAGGAACGAAGATCAGCGCCGATGTGGATTTTACCAGGATGAACTCAGACAGTGAATCTATGCTGGCAAATATGCAGTGGGAAGGGCAGGATGTAGGTAACACATTTGACTACAATAT
The DNA here is from genome assembly GCF_021390545.1 of Algoriphagus sp. AGSA1. Taxonomy (GTDB): domain Bacteria; phylum Bacteroidota; class Bacteroidia; order Cytophagales; family Cyclobacteriaceae; genus Algoriphagus. Next base: position 94,101 of record NZ_JAJUWR010000013.1, read on the forward strand.
ATTGACCCTCAATGATATGTATTATAATATATTCACCGCCAAAACGGACTTTGTCAAGCCGATAGGCAAGGGGAATACGCTGGAAGTGGGACTAAAAGGCAGCTGGGTCATGTCGGACAACAATCTATACTTAAGTAGATCCGAGGAAGAAGGGCCATTTGTTCCAGATCCAAACAGTAACAGCTTTATCTATAATGAAAATGTCCTGGCGGCTTATGCATCCTATAAAGGGAAGTTATCCAAAAAACTTAGCTATCAAGTAGGCTTGAGGGGCGAGCACTCCGATATCACCGGCAACTCAGTCACCCTAAATCAAGTGAATAAGCAGGACTACTTTAATTTATTTCCAAGTGCCTTCTTGCAGCATAAAGTCAGCGATGATTATCAGATCGTCTATAATGTCAACCGTAGAATCACCAGACCAAATTACCGATTGCTGAATCCATTTGTGTATTACATAGATCCGTTGACCACAGAGACAGGTAACCCGAACCTGAAGCCACAGTATTCCAACAATCTGGAAATGAACCATGTGGTAAAAGGAGCGTATCAGTTTACCCTAGGATATAGTGAGACAGAGGATGCGTTTATGCAGGTGTTTTTGCAGAATGAAGAGGATCGCACCACGACCACTTATACTGATAATTTTGACAAAACAAGAAATGCCAATTTCAGAGCTATCGTCCCTGTAGAAATCAAGGACTGGTGGGCCACTTCCAATATGGCTCAGGTGAGCTATAACCAATACAAATCCCAGATTGGTGATGATTATCTCAATAGCTCAAATACCTCGTTTATGATTCGCTCCCAGCATAATCTGACCTTGCCTTGGGGATTCAAAGCGGAAGTGATGGGTATCTATCTAGGGCCACAGATCTGGGGGCAGGGTGAGATAGCGGGTTTTGGCTGGGTGGACGCCGGGCTTACCAAATCCATCATGAAGGATAAAATCACATTGTCTGTAAACGGAACAGACCTTTTCCGTACCCAAGTAATCAAAGCAGACATTGACTTCGCTGCCATGGATACCAATTTCCGCCAGTATCGCAGCAATCAGGGTGTAAGATTTACCCTAAAGTATAACTTCTCAAAAGGCGAAAGCTTCAGGGTAAAAAGCAATTCGGGAAGCTCAGAAGAGCGGAATAGATTGGATTAATAGTATTTCCCTCAACTGATTTTAATATAGAAAGCCAGGTTGTTGACCTGGCTTCTAGTTTATCTCTGCATTATATAAAGTATAGAAATCCTCTTCAGCCTCTGTACTTTCTTTCCCTAAAAACCACAAAGAACCTTCCCTACTCACGAAGAGATCACTCAATTTGTCGGGAATTTCCGAATCAGTAAGGAGTTTTCCCTCAAGATCAAGGATCTGATATCGTATTTTATATTTTTCTTTCATACGGGAATAAAACTCTTCCCATTCTGCTTGAGGCATATTTTCACTCAAGCGTATTGCATCTTCTTCGCTATACCCAGTTTCATAAGTGATTACCAACTTGTCTCCGGCTTTTACCAATTTCTGAATGATACCATAAGAAGGGTCGAAGCTAATCGCCCTCGGATCTGCTTTTTTAGGATCTTCTCCTTGATTGAGTTTATAATTTTTTAGTTGTAGTGGGATTCTTTGAAGTCGGGTATAGGGTGAATCAAGCTCATGGATATTAAGAAATGGATCTATGCCACTTATGACGTATAGTTGATCATTTACTACTTCAAAAGATGTGGATAATGTTATAGGTTCGTGAGACATGTTGTTTTGGAAAATGCTTTCCGGATCCAGATTTAAAAACTGCTCAAATTCCCCTGTTTTGGGATCGGCCCACACTAACTGTAAAAATGTATCATAAAACTCCGGTTGTGTTTTGTTGTAATCCCCTCGGGCAATCAGTCCAGCCAGGAGTATTTTGTCTTTGACAAAGTGAACCTCCCGTTTGGCATCTGCTCTTCCGCTAAACGGCTTGATATCATTTTTGGGGACTTTGACACTGCTTAGCAGGTTGCCATCGAGATCGTATTCAAAGATGCCCGAGCTGGAAACCACCTGGATATTTTTTGAAGAATTTAATCTGCCAGCGGCCATGGGATAAAACCCAAATCCGTCGGGAGCATCCCTGTCTTTGCTGAATTCGCCTTTTATATTTCCGCCAAAATCGCTGCTGACAAACTTCATGTTCTGAGGATCAAAAAGCAGGATCAGTTCATCGGCTGGACTTACGTCCATGAGGACTAGTTTGCCGATATAATTTACCTGAATTGAGTCAGTGATTTCAATCGTAAGATCTGTCTGCTCAGTTTGTGTAGAAGTAGTGGATGATTCGCATGCAAAAAAAGCAAATGCAGAAATAACCAAAATAACCGGAAAAGTCTTCATTAAATCAGAATTTAGTGTCAACTAATGTATGTATTAGTTGTCTAATATCCGAATTGCTTACGAAAATTCCGCAGGATGGATGTTGTGAGTTATTTAACTGACGAAATTGTTATTCGAAATGATATAAGAAGATCAACACACCTGTAAATGCGGGTTTTTTTTGGCCTTTGATTTCGAGTTTTACCTCTACTTCAGCCTTCACAGTTCCCCGGAGATTAGCCACATTTTTAAGCTTGGCAGCTAATCTTACTTCACTGTCCACCAGCACAGGATTGGCAAATCTCAAGGATTCTATACCGTAGTTGATCATCATTTTCAGATTTCTTACGTCCACGATTTGATCCCATAGATATGGCACAATACTTAAAGTCAGATAGCCATGGGCTATTGTGTTTCCAAAAGCGCCCTCTGCCTTTGCCCGCTCTGGATCCGTATGGATCCATTGATGATCGTGGGTAGCTTTTGCAAAGATATTGATCTGTTCCTGAGTGACATGAAAATACTCAGAAGTTCCGAGGCTTTGGCCGATGTGCTGCTCGAACTCTTCAAAACTACCGATAATTACTGGGGGCATTCCTTGTTTGTTTGGTAAAAAACCAAAATAGAGAAGTTTTAGTGGGATTTACAAGAATTTTGAATTGATCGGGCGAAGATTCTGAAGAGAAATAAAACGCTGAGGTTCACTAAAAAGTTTTCGTATTTCATGTTTGGTTTTTATGAAAATATTCTACTTTGGCGCATGTTTTTGTTTCAGGTTTTTTCGCATTATTTACTGCCCGTACTAGTGTGTTTAGGTGTCACTATTTTTCAAAACACTTCATTAAATCTACCCGAAGACCCTAAAATTTATTCCTTGCTGGAAGAGCATCAGCGGGTAGAAATCCTTGATAATTATCACGTCACGCATACGATAGAGCGAAAGCACACCATCTTAACCCATGAAGGTTTGCGACATGCCTACACTTCTATATTTTATGATAGGCTAAATTCCATCCAAAATTTTGAGTTGGAAGTAATTGATCCAGTAAGTGGGAAAACACTCAGTAAGGCTAAATTAAAGGATATGGCAGATGCTGCTATCAATAGCAGGAGCAGCATTTTCGATGACAATAGGCATAAATATTACGAAGTAAGCAGTAGTAAATTTCCGGTGGTAGTGAAAGTGAAATATGAGATCAAAGCTTCCACCAATTTCCAGCTGGCTGATTGGATCCCGGTCCACTATTATCACCAAAAGGTGACAGAATCTACTCTAACGGTAGTATATCCTGAAAAAATAGGCCTTCGATTCAAAGAATTGAACCTACTAGGGGAGCGGACGGAAATCATCGAAGCAGGCAAAGTGAAGATGACTTGGTTGGAAAAAGATTTACCGGTACAATTGCCTGATTTGAAAAAAGAAGATGATCACAAGTTAATATTGGCACCACTTAATTTTTCCTTGGGTGAATTCAGCGGGAAGATGGAGGACTGGGCTGGCTTGGCAGCCTGGCAATTCAGACTCAATGAAGGGCGGAATTCGCTTCCAGGGGAATTTGCGGAGAAGATAAAATCAATGGTGTCAGAAGCGGATACTGAATATGAAAAGATCCAGATTCTGTACGAGTATCTGCAGAAAAACTACCGATACGTAAGTATTCAACTGGGAATAGGAGGATGGCAGACCACTCCGGCTGCGGACGTGGTAAAATATGCCTACGGAGATTGTAAGGGATTGACCAACCTTATGCAAGCCATGCTGAAGGTTGTCGGCATAGAGTCTAACTATACCCTGGTCTATGCAGGAAAAAATGCCGATGATATAGAGACCGACCTTCCTTCTAACCAGTTTAACCATGTAATCCTTCAAGTTCCGATGACTGACGTACAGAGCCCTATCTGGCTGGAATGCACATCTAATTCCCTTCCTGCTGGGTATTTGGGGGAATTCACCCGGAATAGACATGTTCTAGTGATCAATGAAGAAGGTGGGGCACTCACAAAAACTCCTGCTTATAATACGGATTATTGGAATGCTGTCCGCAGTACAAATCAAGTATTGATCGCCAGCGACGGCAATGCCACCATTAGCTCAGATATACATGTGGAGGGTAATTTCGCTGAACAGATGCTGATGGTAAAGCAATATTTGGATACTCGGGAGCAGCGTGATTATTTTAATAGAAATTCCCCGGTTTCCGGTTTGATTATCAAAGATTATATGCTGGATATAGTGAGGAAAGATTCCCTCTTATCGGCAGATCTTCGCTATGAAGGCTTCATCCAAAAATTTGTTCAGAACACGGCGAAACGTATGATTTTAAAACCATTTTTGGGAAAAATCACTGAGGAAATGCTGGCTAACAATTCCCTTAATCAAATAGATGAATATCAGATTGAACTTCCCGAAATAATGGCAGCTGAGAATTTATCAGAACAATTATTACTTGAAGAAGAGGGGATTCATGTGATTTTACAGGCTTCATTGACCGGGAAAACCCTATCCGTTACCAGATCCATTAAACTATCGCTTGGGGACGCCGTAGCTGAGGAATCCAAATCAGATCTCGTCAAACGTATAAACTCTCTCGGCTCTACCAATTTCTATTTTACTAAAAACACCTCAGCTAGTACGCATGAATAGATCTCTACTTTTACTGTTGACCTTTCTTCTTTCCATTCCCGGTATTTCTCAGACAGCCAAATTGGGGCAGGCGAATCAGGAGGAAATTAACCTTACAGAAGTATCCTATGAACCAGACGCAGCGGCTGTGATCTTAGTTCATGAAGGCAACTCAAAGTTTTATGGGAATATCTTCGAGACCACCTACTTCGTGAGGATGAAGATTTTGAAAGAGCTGGGGAAGCAATATTCAGACATCCGCTTGCGGTATTATGTAGGGGATAAAGGGTACGAGGAAATCAGTGGTGTGAAAGCCCAGACGGTGAATTACAACAATGGAAAGGCAGAGACAACAAAAGTAGAGAAACAAGGGGTTTTTGATGTGATGTTGGCTGATGGCTATAAGGAGTTGAGGATTACCTTTCCAAATGTACAAGTGGGATCCATCCTTGAATATACTTACAAGAAAACAGACAAAAACCTCACCTTCATTGATGGTTGGACTTTTCAGCACAATATTCCTACCCTTTTTAGTAAATATCAGATTACTATGTCGCCTTACTTGGAATATAGAACACTAGGTCAGGGAAGTAACTATGCGACTAAAGTAGAAAAGACCGCCTCCCAAGGGGTGTACAGTTGGACCATGAGAGACCAGTATGCGCTTAATGAGGAGCCTTTCATGAAAAATTACCGGGACTATATCGACCGTATTGAATTTCAATTGACCACCTATCAATCTGGAGCAGAATGGAAAAAGGTACTGGATAGCTGGGAAGTTTTGGGTGATGATATGATTACCTATTATGCGAAAAAGGGCTTTTACAGGGGCAGTCCTATTGAAAAGGAAATTTTATCGGTGGATTTGACTGGTGCTACGCAAAAAGAAATGGCTGAAAAGGCCTATTACTATTTGAGAAATAACTTTTTGATAGAAGGCGAAGACTGGATTTATCCAAAGCAGAGCTTAAATCAGCTCCTGAAAAGTAAAGTCGGAACACCCGGTGAGCTTATGTTGGCCTTGATGGGAATACTTAAATCCCTAGGGATTACCTGTGATCCGGTTTTAATAGGAAGTAAGGGCTATGGTAGAAGTGAGCTGGTAGAATTTCCGTTTCTTAATCAGTTTGATGAAATCCTGTTGCTGACTGAACTTGATGGGCAACTTCAGTTTCTGGACCTAACTGATCGAATGGCTCCCTTCGGCTATGTGGATTTGGATAAGCATGTGTCAAAAGGTCTATTACTGGAAAAAAAATCAAGTAATTTAATTCCAATTGACATAAGCCATAGTTCCAATACGGTGTATCATAGTATAGTGACAATTGATGAATCGGGACAGTTGACCTCGAAGAGTTCCTATAGATGCTACTATTACAAAGGTCTTGAGCTGGCCCGATTGGTGCAATCTCACGAGAAGAGCAATGAACCTATGGAGAAGTTTTTCAAATCTGACGGTGATTCAGAATTCAGTGAGGTAAAGGTGGAAGATGCGCTCCATGAAAAGAACTTTTACACAATTAATTATGAAGTGAATTATCCTACTGCTGCCGATAGCGACTTTATTTCCTTTACTCCAATAAAGTTGTCTGCATTTTCAAAAAATCCTTTTACTGAGGAGTATAGGGTGTTTCCGGTTGATTTTGAATATGCTTTTAATGAGACTTACAGCACTAATTTGGTGATCCCTGAAGGTTACGAAATTGATGATTTTCCCCTAGCTGAAAAACTCACGATCGAGGGAGGGTATGTCACGTTCATGTACACTACCAAAACCTCTGGTAATATGCTGCAAATCAATGCAAAGTTCGATGTAAGAATTCCTTTAATTCCAGCTTATCAATATGGGAATCTGAAGTTTTTTATGGAAAGTGTGGCCACAAAATTAGCTGAGCCAGTCATTTTGAAAAAGAAAGCAGCTATATGATGATGCTGAATATAGGGAGATTGTTTTTCTCCTGTAATATCTTTGTTGGGGTAAAACAAAGGTCATATGACTGCATACTTATATGGGGTTGTTCCGGAAGAACAAGGACGGCTCCTTGATCAGACAGGAATTATCGGCACACTTAATTATCCCAGTAAAGATCAGTCTGGATATAAAGTTATAGAATTACATCATCGAGACTTTCACTTTGATCAAAGAAAACCAGAGCATCTTAAAAATATCGCACAGTATTGGAAGGGATTGATGACAAATGTTGGTTGTGGTATGATCTATACAGTATTGATGATGTAGCGACTATTGATGATGATCTGCATTCTATTCCAGAAGATCTGGATGCTGTGCTTTTATCATTTTGTGCAGGCAAGTGCTACAGTATAATTGAATGTTATGAAGTTTCTTAAAAGGTTTTGGAGAATAGTCTGGAAAACCACCATGTGGTTTTTGATACTCTCCGTCGGATTGACGGTCATCTATCGCTTTGTCCCGGTGGTCATCACCCCCTTGATGGTGATTCGCATAGTAGAGCAGGCCTTTGATCCTGACAAGGAAATCTCGTTTAGAAAGGATTGGGTTCCCCTAAGTGAAATCTCCAAAAATGCATGTCAGGCTGTTTATGCTTCTGAAGATCAGAAATTCCTTGACCATAAGGGATTCGATATGGAAGCCATGGAGAAGGCATGGGAAAACAACAAAAAAGGCAAAAGGATCAAAGGGGCCAGCACAATTACCCAGCAGACGGTGAAGAATGTTTTTTTATGGCCATCACGGAGTTATTTGCGAAAAGGGCTGGAAGCTTACTTCACAGTGCTTGTAGAGCTCTTTTGGTCTAAGGAACGGATCATGGAAGTGTATCTGAATGTGATAGAAATGGGCGATGGAATCTATGGAATAGAAGCTGCGTCTCAGGAGTTTTTCAATAAGTCTGCGGCCAAGCTTAATCGCGGCGAGGCAGCCTTGGTTGCCGCAGTGCTTCCTAATCCCAGGCGGTGGTCTCCTGCCAAACCCTCTGCTTATATCCTAGGCCGTCAAACCTGGATTCTCCGGCAGATGAATAATCTGGCTTCCCTGGATATGGGCGTGTAGAATGTATGTTGAAATTTGTGGATTGTAATATTAGAAATGGATTTAAAGGGCTAATCACCTGTATTTGGGTTTGCATATTAGATTTTGCAGGTTAAAATTGTATTTTTCTAATACAAAAAAATCGAAATTCAAGCAGGTATAGGGTTAAATCTTTTTATTTCCTCCTTCACTGGGAGTATTTCTTGATTTTCGAAATTTTCTTTTAAAGACGGGAGAAGGAATGAATTCTGATTCGTTGTCTTTTCAAGCTTTTTGTTTCTTGAATTTCTTAAAAAATCATTGATTGAAGGCTGTATTCGAAGTTTAAAAAATACAAGTCTTTTTTATCCACATTTTCGATTATTTATCCACACTTATCAACATATAAAATCTAATAATCAGAAAATCAACAATTTATATCATTCTTTTTAAAGGTAATTTTGTGGATAAAGGTACGTAACTTGAAAAAATCAATAGAAAACAAGCTTTAAGAAGTGGATAAATAGAACCGCCAAATTTTATTCTAATTCCTTCTAATCTTGCTTTTGTTTGATCAGCCGTTTGCGGTATGCATTGAAGATTCTGGACTTAGAAACAAAGCCTAAGTATTTGCCATCTTCTATTACAGGAAGGTTCCAGGCACCCGAGAGTTCAAATTTCTCCATGGCTTTTTGCATATTTTCAGTAGCCAATAGGATTTCTGGAGGACTGTGCATCAATTCTTTGATTGGGACAACCTCTTGTTTTTCTCGGTCAAACATGATGTCCCGGATATCATCCAACGTGACTATACCACGGAGTGCTTTATGCTCATCTACTACCGGGAAGATATTCCGTTTTGATATTTTCACCAAGCTGATGAGATCCTTTAATTTGGAGTCAGGATGTATGGGCAATAGGTCTCGTTCTATCACATTTGTGATAGAGATAAGCTCCAGGAGTTCCTGGTCTTTCGATTCAGGCAAGTGCCTGCCTTTTTCCTTCAGTTGCATCATGTAGATGCTGTCTTTCTGATAGGCGGTTTTAGTGACATAGGATATGGCCGAAACAAACATCAGTGGAACGAATAGTTCATAACCACCTGTGATCTCAGCGATAAGGAATATAGCGGAGAGGGGAGCATGCTGTGTGCCCGCCATCACCCCGCACATGGCTACCAAGGTAAAGTGCGCCAGCGGCAGTGGAATAGTGAAGTCCAAAAGATTGCTGGAATAGGCAAAAAGGAAGCCCAATATCCCTCCTACATACAGAGAAGGGGCAAAAATGCCCCCACTACCACCTGCGCCAAGCGTCACTGCGGCAGCAATAGGTTTGACCAGAATGATAAAGACCAGAAAAATGATGATTAGATAGGGATTCTCAATAAGGGAAAAAAAAGGGCTCTTTTCCAATAATTGATTGGAATTTCCATCAATCAGGGTATTTAGGGTATCGTAGCCTTCCCCATAAATAGGGGGCAGGAAAAACACCATTATTCCTAAAATAGCCCCTCCGTATAAAATTCTTAACGCCTGGTTCTCCAGGGTTTCCATCAGTGATTCTGTTTTTCTCACCGCTTGGCTGAAGTACAGTGATACCAGTCCGCATGCGATCCCGAGAAGTAAATAATAGGGCATGTGCGATGCCTGAAAGTTCTGTATCAGTCTGAAATTAAAGACTGAGTCCTTGCCGATCAGGACCATGGATGTGAGGGAGCCAGTCACTGTGGCGATGAGGAGGGGAATAAAACTTGCTGTGCTGATTTCCATCAGTATTACCTCTATTGCGAAAATGACTCCCCCTATAGGTGCTCCAAAAATTGAAGAAATGGCTGCCGCGGCGCCACAGCCTATCAGCAGGGTTCTTTTTTTGGCGTTTAGATGCATCAGGGAGCCTACATTGGAGCCAATAGCAGACCCTGTGACCAGCATGGGAGCTTCTAGGCCTACAGATCCACCAAACCCAACCGTGATGGCAGAAGTGAATACCCGGCTGTAGGTCTTAACCCGTGAGATGATGCTTTGCTTTTTTGATATGGTAAAGAGTATGTCCGGAATCCCATGGCCACCCCCATCTTTGAAGATGAATTTGCTTAATAAGTACGCCGCCGTGATTCCTATAAGGGGATATAAAATGTAGAGGAAATTAGCATATTCTTTATAAAAACCTTCAGTAAGAAAATGCTGTATGGCATGGACGCTTTGCTTCAGGATGACAGCGGCCAAGCCAGATAAGACTCCTATTATCCCACTGAGAATGAGGATAAAAGTCTGGTTGCTCATGTGTCTGAGCCTCCATATCAGTAGCTTGGTGATTAAGTCAGTTTTGGCCAAAATTTCGCGTTAGTAGCATGCTTATTATCTAATGTAAGGAAGATGTGGACGAATGAAAAGTACAGTGCTTACTCTTCCGGCAATTTTGCATCCAAAGCTAGGGTACATTTTAGGATGAGGTTGACGGCATTGACATAAAATTGCTCATCTATCCTGTCAAAGGAGTCGCTTGGCTTATGATAATCGGGATGGTCTTCTACCCCAAAATATATATGCGGAACATTTGCATTGAAGAACGGACCATGATCTGAAGATTGCGTCCAATTATCACTTCCAGTGTTGGGTTCATCATGTCCAAACATCAGTTTGGGCATGGCTCCTGAAGCCGCCTCTTCCAGAATAGACTTGAGCCTAGGGTTGTAGTAGGTGCCAGAAGCGTATAATTCACCCTGCTCATTTCTGGAAATCATGTCCATATTGATATTCAGTACGATCTGTTCCAGTGGGAACGGAAAATCCTTTACCAGTGCCTTGGCTCCTTGCAACCCCATTTCTTCCCCATCCAGTGCGGCAAAAATCATGGAATGCCGGGGCCTGTTTTTTTTGAAATATTTTGCGAGTTCTATTAAGGCCGCAGTGCCGGAAGCGTTGTCATCGGCACCGTTATAGATGGAGTCCCCTGCTGCATCAGGCCTGCCAATCCCTATGTGATCGTAGTGGGCGGTGATGACAATTAAGTGATCCGATGAACTGCCGGCTACAAAGCCTACTACATTTATCGCATCTTCATAGGTCTTGTTCTCTCTTTTGTTTTTAAAACTGAACTGCTGCTGATAATCGGGATAGTGTGCTTCTAGCTTTATAGTTCTGAATTGTTCCAGAATAAAAGATCTAGCCTTAGTATTCCCCTCACTTCCCGTCTTTCTGCCTTTTAATTCATCAGAGGACAAAAACTTTATATTTTCAAGGAGCGTTTTGCTGTTGATACTTTGCCCGGCTACCTGAAAAAAAACTAGAAATAACAGACAACTTAGAGCACTTTTGGTTGTGGGTTGCATTAAGGAAAGTATTTTGCATTAGGAATATTGGTAAAAATAATAAGCTTAGTGGATCACACCTCTGAATTCATGAAATTTAATCTTCTGTTTATTTTTGTTTTAGTACTGAATGTCCAGCAAATCTCAGCTCAAGGGGAACTGCCTGAAGCATTTTTTGATGGTAAATCAGTGGTGCTTGTCTCCGTAGATCCGGCGGCTAGGCCTGCTATGACCTGGATGGAAGTGGCTGATAGCGTTCATAATTCGCTGGTAGAGGCAGGGGCTGATCCGGTCGCGTATTTCGAATTGGAAAAAGTAGCTCTTTCGGAAGCTGTACAGGCAGACTATTCAGAGGTATTTCAGCAGCGTTTAGTGAAAAGCATCATTTTGGTCACCCGACAGAAAAGCCAGATGAGCATACATGTGGCAAGCTTCACCTCCACAGCGCAGATTATACCTTCTGCCTCCTTATTTGGTGTAAGTGCCACGGATATTGGAGAGGTTGTCAATCAATTTGGGCAGCTAGGGGAAAGAAAGGACACAAAGAATCTTTTGGTACTGGATGTTCCTGAATTTCTTTCCATTGAAGCCACAGAGACCTCGTCTAGCCAGAAGTTTTTGGCAAAAAACCCGCTTAATCTGGACGTTTTCAAGTTGGGAATAGTCATTGGAGGATCATCAGCGGAGACAGGGTTGCTGAGCCATTTCAGATACGATATGTATGGCAAATCGCCCGAGAGGGTTATGGCTGAACAGGCTGCCCAGAAAGCGGGGATAGAGCAGGTGCTAAAGCAGGAGTATCCGCATCAGATAGAATGGCTTACAGAGGCAAAATCTGATGCTGAGCTGATCCGTGATAGGGTACAATTTATGTTGGTAAAGGTGGAAGGAAGGGAGGCAGACTTGATGAAAAGCATGGGGCTGGAACCAAAAAGCGGGGATGAGGCAAGTCGCATCGTAGTCAAATACTATATCAAACTCCTCGTGCGGGAGGAGCTCTACATCGGCCCTGAGTGGGATGCGGATCCTGATTGGAGGGTGGCATTGAGTAATTTTCTGAGAAATTTGAAAAAATAGACCTCTCAAAAGAGAGGTCTAGAGCTACTTAATATTAAGGGTGATTTAAGCAACTTTTACTACCTATGGCTTATCCCTGTAGAGTTGTAATATTCCAAGCTATTAGGATAAATCAAAGTCTTAAATTTCAATTATTCAATGATAATCAATTTTTTCCCGAATAAAATGGACTTATTAAAAAAAATTATACAATCCATTATAGTTTAAAACAGTTCTGGATTAACAAATGGAATCAAAGCAAGGTTAATCGCCTGACTATAATATGTTTGTCGTGATATTACTCCTCGGGTAAGTATTCCTACAGAGCCCCCTCCATGTTTGGAATTTTTCTGATCGAAATATTGATCGTCCGCGTTTCCCAGTTCCATTCCTTTCTGGATTAATGCGGCAATGGCATCGGGAAGATAAAAAGTCGCGGTCTTGGCTTTGCCACTCCTTCCCGATTTATCTTCAATGTAGATCCATGCAAACGCAAACATGCCCCGTTCATCTTCATCCACACCACCTTCTATTCCTACCCAATAATCCGCTTCCGGAAATGTAGATTTGGCGTTTATCACACGATTCTTAGCTCCCAGATAGGTTTCCTGATCCCCTTTTGGTTGATCTGATACCTGGGATGCGGCGATGATCCCGTTCACTACAAAACCCTTGTCGAAAGTCTCCGTAAATGCGGATTCTGTACAGGCGATTTTGACAGGGTTTTTACTACCTACTATTACAAGTGGTTTTTCTGATGCCTGAAAATTCTGTCTTTTTGGAAAATTCATAAATAAAAAGACCTAGGCTGATGCCTAGGCCATGTTTGTGAAAATTTGGTTTACGTCATCATCTTCCTCCATTTTTTCGATCATCTTATTGATAATCTCTTCCTGCTCTTCATTGAGTTCGGTCAGGGTAGCAGGGAAGCGCTGAAAATCCGCACTGATGACCTCTATATTTTTTTCTTCAAGTGCTTTTTGCATGGTGCCGAAATCTTCAAATTCAGTATAAACGAAGATTTCCCCTTCATTCTCGTCAATGTCCACCAAGCCGGAGTCAATTAATTCAAACTCTAATTCCTCCAAATCAAAATCCCCTTTGGCAAAGCGGAATACTGCTTTTCTGTCAAACATAAAGACCACGGACCCGGATGTGCCCAATGAACCACCGGCTTTGGAAAAGTAGCTTCTCACGTTTGCCACCGTCCTGTTGATGTTGTCCGTGGAGGTTTCTACTACCACTGCGATTCCAAATGGGCCATATCCTTCATATACCACCTCTTCATAATCTTTCTCATCTTTGTTCGACGCTCTCTTGATAGCTGCCTCTATTCTATCCTTAGGCATTTGCGCGCCCTTGGCATTCTGGATGATGGTACGGAGTCTAGGATTGGAAGCGGGGTCAGGACCTCCCGATTTCACCGCCATTACGATCTCCTTGCCTAGTCGCGTGAAAACTTTGGACATTTTGTCCCAACGCTTGAATTTTCTTTCTTTTCTGAATTCAAATGCTCTTCCCATGGTTAGTAATATTAGAGTGGTAAAATTAGTAATTCTTTTCGTTTGAGGTGAAAAATGGCCCGTATCACACAAAGAATTGGTAATTTCAACCATGTAATTCGCCCAAAAGAGCCTAGAACCCATAAGTTGAATTAAACTCTTTTCAAATGTCTGATCATCTCTCGCACCCCCTGCCAAACATTCCTGATTCAAATCTGCCAAAAGTAGTCATCGTAGGGGCTGGGTTCGGCGGATTGAAACTGGCTATGAAGTTGAGAAATAAGCAGTTTCAGGTTATTCTACTCGATAAGCATAATTTTCATCAGTTTCAGCCGCTTTTTTATCAGGTAGCTACTGCCGGACTTGAGCCCAGCGCAATTTCATTTCCGCTGCGCAAGATATTCCATGGCTCTAAAAATGTTACTTTCCGTATGGCTCAAGTGGATCATTTTGATCCAGCTATCAAGCGGTTATATACGGACATGGGGTATATTGATTACACCTACTTGGTGTTGGCGATGGGCGCGGATACCAACTATTTTGGGTCAAAGAGCATAGAGGAAGCTGCCTCACCTATGAAAACTGTATCTGAAGCACTTTATATCCGGAATAAGATAATTTCAAATTACGAGCGGGCCATCAACATAGAGAAAGCAGAAGACCGCAAATCGCTCATGAATGTGGTGATCGTAGGTGGCGGACCGACTGGAGTGGAGCTGGCAGGAGCTATGGCAGACCTGAGAAATACAGTTTTGCCGAAGGACTACCCTGAGCTGAATTTCCATAACATGAAAATTGTGCTTATAGAGGCAGGTTCTGAGCTGCTGGGCCCTATGTCCAAGGAATCCAAGGAAAGTGCTTTGAAGTACCTCCAAGGACTAGGAGTGGAAGTCATGTTGAATACCCTGGTGAAGAATTATGATGGTAAGGTGGTGAGTCTAGCTGATAAGGATCCCATAGAAACCCAGACCTTATTATGGGCAGCTGGAATCAAACCCAATAGGATTGGTGGTTTGTCAGAGGGTAGTTATGCCCCGAATGGTAGGGTTTTAGTGGATGATTATTCGGAAGTAAAGGGTTGTCCAGATGTCTATGCGCTGGGTGACATCAGTTTGATGGTTCAGGAAGATTACCCTAGAGGTCACCCACAGGTGGCCCAGGTTGCTATTCAGCAGGCAGTTTGTCTGAACAACAATCTCCAGAATATTGCCGCAGGTAAAGAGAGGAGAGCCTTTAAGTATAAAGATCTTGGCTCTATGGCTACAGTGGGTCGCAAACTGGCTGTAGTAGATTTGCCGTTTGTTAGGTTTCAGGGGATCTTGGCCTGGTTTACTTGGCTGTTTGTTCACTTGATGGCAATCCTGGGGGTAAAGAATAAGCTGTTTATTTTTCTGGATTGGTCTTGGAATTACCTGAGCTTTGATCCTAGTCTCAGGCTTTTGATCAAGCCAAAAGCAGTCAGGCCTAGTGAACAAAAGGCACTCACTGAAGAGCGGTAAGGTAATTTACATTTGTTAACAAAATCAATAGTATAGTATGTTAAACCGTGGCAGCTTTTCTGGGTCTAATTCATGTAACTAAACAACAGGAAACATGAAAAAATGGATTTTTGCTACAGGCGTGATAGTAATGATCAGTCTAAGCACAATGGCGCAGAGAAGAGGCGGAGAAAGATTGACTGCGGAAGAAAGAGCCGAAAGAAATACTGAGCAGATGGCAGAAAAGCTATCCCTGGATGATTCCCAGAAGAAGCAGATACTTGAGATCAATCTGGAATACGCTAAAAAGTATGAGGCTGAAATGGTCCAGAGAAAGGCTGAAGCTGAAGCAAGGAAGGCAAAAATGGAAGCTTTGAGGGAAGAGATGAAAGATCAAGACACTAAAATCCAGGCGGTATTGACTGAGGAACAAAGAGCCAAATGGACTGAAATCAAAGCTGAGCAAATGAAGGATCGCAGAAGGGGTAGGCCAAATGCGCAGATCGAAGGGGATCCTAGAAGAGGCAAATCCAGAGGCAATTGATCTGTTTTATAAAATAAGAAAGCCTTCCTGAGAAATCGGGAAGGCTTTATTTTTCATTAATTTGTCTCTTTCAGACTAAAGCGAATAGGTTTATTTTTTTTGACTAAGATTGCTTGATCTACTCCCACTTTGAGCCAATCATCCAGTTGTTTTGAAGTGAGATCGAAACTTTCCAAAAGCTGCGATTTGGTAAAATCTTCACCAGTAAATTTCCCTTCAATTTTCAATATAAAAAACTTGAAGAAGCTCAAACTGCTACAATCCACCGACGAATTAGCAGGAGTTAATATTGGGTGGATTTTATTCTTGCTTTTATACTGAATTTCGGGCTCAGAATCATTTACCTCATCAGACACCGTTGCTCTAGGCACCTGTGGAAAACTATCGAATAATGATCCTTGCTTTTCTTTATAGCTTGCTGTTGGTGTGATGATTTCGGAAATATCAAAACACTCAGTAAGCCTCTTTCCTCCTTTTTTTACTAATTCAGCATTCCCTTTGCCAAAAGCTGATTCCAAAGTTTCGTTCACCCAGAGTGGTACCCACTTGTTTTTCAAGTTTTCATTTGCTCCTTCCCAAGTTCCCCCTTTTGTTTCAGATTTTACGACAATCGTCGCTTTGGAAAGAATATAGATCAGCTTGTTCCTTCCCATCGCATTGCCCACGTTGAAGCCTGCCTCTGGATTAAAAGGTGAAACGAGTGCCAATTTATTATCAACGATATACTTTCTATAAATCCCCTCAGCGGACTTTTTGAGTAAGCTATCTGCCAAAACTCCAATTGCAAATCCGCCTGTATCAAGTACCCCTGTCATGGAATGCTCGTCAATACCTTTGGCACCACCAGATACTATACCAAATCCCTGCTCATGAATTTGAGCTACTATTTTTCGAGTAGCGGAGATATCGGCATCGTCTATCTTTCTGGATCCAACGATCCCGATATAGTTTTGAGACAGCAGCTTCCTGCTTCCAATTCCAAAAAGTATAGGAGGCTCTTTCCCCTTTAAAGCATTTTTTATTGCCTCTGGATAATCAGGATCGCTTCGATTGATAATCCAAATCCCAGCTTTTGTCCATTTTTCCAACTTAAGGGCCAACGCCATTTTACGATCCAACAAATTTATAATTCGTTGTTTGGTAACTTTACGCTCGATCCAAGTACTAAGAATTGATTCTAAATTTCCTGCAAGTAATTTTTCAGGTGTTAATTTCTCATTTTGCATCCACCTCACTATCTCATTCCATTCAGTTATTGACAAAGGTTTTGTTTCTTTATCTAAGTCCTTAGATAGATAAGAGGTAAGTAATAAAATTGCTTTTGTTCTTTCAGAAATCATCTTAATCGCTAACTGATGTGGAAGTAAGTGCTACTGGATAAATAGGGCCTGAACCTGCTTCTTTGAGTAATACAGAAGCGATGGTAAAGGTCCAACGGGAATCCACTGCATCATCGATTAAAAATAGGGGTTTATTTTTAACTGTCCCATCTATCTGAAAAGCTCCGTCTAAGTTTTGGCATTGGTGAAAGCTATTTTCTTGTTCCTTTTGAGCTTGTGTGTTTTTCCCTTTCACGAGGATCGGAAGAAATGGAATTCCTAATTTTTCAGCCAGACGTCTGGCAAAATCTGGAACTAATTCAGGATGCCTTGACGAGGGAATACAGGCCAGCCATTCTGGGAATGGACTTGGATCCCACCTTTTTATTATCATTTCATAAATTGCATCTACCAATTCATCTTTAAAACGACCACTGTGCTTTCCATCCACTACAATTTTTCCCCATCCTGCATCTCCCCATCTGGATAACACTTTTCCAGTTTCTGCTTGGAGATATGAAGGTAAATTTCCGCTCCAACCATAGCTTGATAATGCACCTCTCGGAATTTGCTTTCTTGGCTCAATATCGAATTCTGAATGCTGGAGATATATCGATGCAGCTAGAATGTTTTCATGCCTAGCTGAACTAGTTAGTAGATCTTTACCTAAACAATTGGTACATCTTCCGCATGAGTCGGTAACTTGGTCATCCAATTGATCCTGCAAAAAGTTCATCAGACAGCTCTTTGTGCCAATATAACTCTTAACACTATTCCATTCTTCTAGTCTTAGATTGGTAAGGCGCTGAATTTTGTCAGTATCTAAAGAATAGGTTATCGCTGATCTTTTCCATTGGGTTCCAATCTTTGTGATCGGTGATGGATCTTCAACACTTAGGTATTTAAGGGTTTTCTCGATCAATCCTTTTTTGAGGTTTAGTACTTCCTCCAGATTAGGAACGGATAATCCATCATGATCTTCTAAAGCCTTTAAAATATCATTCACGATCTCTTCGGAGGGGAAAGCTCCTTCTCTAAAATACTTATGTACATCGGCATCTTCCTGACCAAACAGCAAGATTCCATAAGCATCGGGTATCGCTCTTCCTGCTCTTCCCACCTGCTGGTAATAACCTATGATAGATCCTGGAGCCTGAAAATGAATCACAAAACTTAAGTCAGGCTTATCATATCCCATCCCTAAGGCCGTAGAGGCTACCAATACTTTCAAATCATTATTGTAAAGTGAGTCTTCCAAAAATTCACGATAAGCATTTGAATCTTCGAAGTTTTCATCCTCTATTCCAGAATAGTAAGCTGCAGCATCGATTCCGCAATCATTTAGCCACTGTGTTACTGTACGTGCATCGTGCTTGGTCAGTACATATACAATCCCACTCCCATCTAATAGTGGAACGTTCTCTTTCAGCCATGCTAATCTTGAAGCTTGATCAGGAAGGGTAATATTTTGAAGGCAGAGGCTTTCTCTTGTTAAAGTTCCTCGTATGATATGAATGCCTCCAAGCTGTTCTTGAATATCAGCTAACACTCGGTTATTGGCAGTGGCTGTGGTACCCAATACAGGCAAACCATCTGGCATTTGCTTTAAAATTCCTACTATTCGACGATAATCTGGCCGGAAATCATGTCCCCAGTTGGAAATACAATGCGCTTCATCCACCACAAAAAGGCCAATTCGATCTGCTATGGGGTAAAGGATTCTTTCAATAAAGCCTTCATTTGCCAATCGCTCTGGAGAGATCAATAAAGTATCTACCTCATCTTTTAATACCGAGACCTTTACTTTTTCCCAATCTTCAAAATTGGTAGAGTTTATAGTAGCAGCTTTGATCCCCAATCGTTCTGCAGCCTCAATCTGATTTCTCATTAAAGCCAAAAGAGGAGAGATGATAATGCTTGGGCCTTTGCCTTGACTTCTAAGGATTTTACTACTGATAAAATACACTGAACTCTTCCCCCAACCGGTTCTTTCCAAGACCAGTAATTTTTGTTTTTGAACAGTTAATTTCTCAATAGCTTCCCATTGGCCATCTCTGAATTCTGCTTTTGGATCGTTAAGTGATTTGCGTAAGAGTGAAAGTGCTAATTTCTTGCTCATAAAAACACTAATTTGTTGATTTCTATGAAAATCATATTAGTCAATTGCTTACATATAGCAGTATCTGGTGTTACTTACTCAGCCAGTTGTAGAAAAAAAAATCTCTTTTCCAATATTCTCTGTCATACAGTAGATCAGAAAATATTGATTTCAAAACCCCTACATCAATACCAGAAACCAACCATCGAATTTTACTTTACTGAATTTAAAAACTTTTTCAAACAGTAAAGCAAAACAATAACTATAAAATCATTCTGCTTTATTCTAATAAAATTAGAAGGAACGATCAATGTAATTTAGATATTAAAACAAAAAAAAGCCATCTCGAAATAATCGGGATGGCTTTTATAATTTATAGATTAGCTCATTCTACTATCTCCTGCTCTACCTGGAAGAATGACTCGTCTTTCTGCGGTAGGGAAGATTTTCCCATTAGATATTCATCTACCTTTACGGCAGCTTCTCTGCCTTCGGATATTGCCCATACTACCAAGGACTGCCCTCTGCGCATATCACCGGCTAAGAAAACTTTTGAATTGGTGCTGCGGTAATTTTTGGATTTTGGAAGTGTGTTTTCCATTGTCTCTGCGCCAAAAGCTTCCAATAAGCCGTTTTGTGCAGGGCCAGTGTAGCCAATTGCCAAAAATGCCAAATCACAAGGGACGGTTCTTTCAGTACCGGGGATCTCTTCAAAAACGGTTCGGCCATCTTTGTGGACCCACTCCAGATCCACCAGATTTAGGCCTGTTACCTGACCTTCTCCGTTCACTACAAACTCTTTAGTGAGGACGGAAAAGACCCTTTCAGCTCCCTCTTCATGAGAACTTGAAGTTCTCAAGGTCATAGGCCATTCCGGCCACGGATTGAGGGTAGTTCTTTGCTTAGGGGGTTTTGGAAGAAGCTCCAGCTGGGTGATAGACGCAGCGCCATGTCTGTTGGAAGTACCAATACAGTCACTTCCAGTATCACCACCACCGATGACTACCACATGCTTGCCCTTCGCGGAGATTGGATTTTCTGCGATTTCTCCCGAGACTACCTTGTTCTGCTGACCCAAGAACTCCATCGCAAAATGTACCCCTTTGGCATCAGAACCCTTGATGTTGAGTCCTCTAGGTTGTCCAGCCCCGGTAGCCAGCACTACTGCGTTGAAATTTTTGAGGATATTTTCGGCTTTGATATTGAACCCAACCTCCGTGTCGCAGGAGAAAATCACTCCTTCCTGCTTCATAAACTCGATGCGGCGATCGATTACCCATTTTTCGAGCTTGAAATCAGGGATACCAAATCGGAGTAAGCCTCCGGGCTTAGAATCCTTCTCGAAGATAGTTACCTCGTGTCCAGCTTGGTTTAGTTGATCCGCAGCGGCAAGACCTGCCGGGCCGGAACCAATCACTGCAACTGACTTGCCAGTTCGCTTTTTAGGTGGATTTGCCTTGATCAAGCCTAACTCATAGGCTTTTTCCGCTATGTTTTTCTCGATCAACTCGATAGCTACCGGATCCTTATTGATGCCCAGTACGCAGCTTGCCTCACATGGGGCAGGGCAGATCCTACCCGTGAATTCCGGGAAGTTGTTAGTGCTTCTTAAGATGTTAATTGCCTGCTCCCATTCATTGTTGTACACCGCATCGTTAAAATCCGGAATAACATTGCCCAAGGGACAGCCGCTGTGGCAAAACGGAATGCCACAATCCATGCATCTAGCTGCCTGATTATTTAATTTCTCGCCTGAAAACGGCTCATATATTTCCTTGTAGTCACCTATTCTAGCTTTCGCGTCACGGGTAACAGGGGTTTCTCTTTTGAATTGTATAAATCCTTCTTTTGCTCCCATTTTACGCCAATGATTTTGATTGTTCTACTGCTCTTTTCAATAATACTGCCTTGTAATCCCGAGGAATTACCTTGATGAATTTGTCCTTGGATTTGTCCCAATCTTCAAGGAATTTCGCTCCCAAAGCTGACCTGGTCAGCTTCACATGTCTCTTCAGGAATGTTTTGATGGTGGTGAAATCCTCTTCTTCCAGGATATCTATATCTACCAATTCCGGATTGATTTCCGTGATATACTCTTTAAGTATGTAGGCTATACCACCACTCATTCCGGCAGCAAAGTTTCTTCCTATCTCTCCTAAATTAACAACGAGTCCACCGGTCATATATTCACATCCGTGATCGCCGATTCCTTCTACTACAGCCTGTACCCCGGAATTTCTTACACAGAATCGCTCGCCTCCTTTACCGTTGATGTATGCTTCACCGGAAGTGGCACCATAAAAGGCTACGTTGCCGATGATGATGTTCTCCTCGGGGACAAATTTGGCGTTCCTGCTAGGATAAATGACAAGTTTACCGCCTGAAAGACCTTTCCCGAAATAATCATTGGCCTCTCCTTCAAGTTCGAAGTTTACTCCTTTGGTAAGGAATCCTCCGAAAGTCTGTCCAGCGGAGCCGGTAAATTTGAAATTAATCGTGTCCTCCGGCAATCCCGGGCTGCCGTATATTTTCGATATCTCATTGGAGAGCATCGCACCTACAGATCTGTCCGT
The DNA here is from genome assembly GCF_021390545.1 of Algoriphagus sp. AGSA1. Classification (GTDB taxonomy): domain Bacteria; phylum Bacteroidota; class Bacteroidia; order Cytophagales; family Cyclobacteriaceae; genus Algoriphagus. The sequence continues at coordinate 115,943 of NZ_JAJUWR010000013.1, forward strand.
ATTCTTGATCTGGAAGCTTCCTGATGATGACATAGCTTGCTCAAGTGAGGGATGAGCTGCTTTGATCAACTGACGATCCAAAACTCTCTTCAGCTCAAAATCCTGATCGATTTGCTTATGGATACCTACATGATCCGGAACTTCTACTTTGTGGAAAATAGGACTCAAATCCACTTTGTCCCACTTCCAATGGTTGAGGTGACCCGTGGACTGAAGCACATTGCTCTGCCCTACCATTTCATCCACCGTGCGGAATCCTAGGGATGCCATGATCTCTCTCAGGTCTTTCACAAGGAATTGGAAGTAGTTGACTACATGGTCAGGATCACCTGTAAATAGTTTTCTCAAATCCGGATGTTGGGTGGCGATACCTACCGGACATGTATTTAGATGGCATTTTCTCATCATAATACACCCTTCCACTACCAATGCAGCTGTGGAGATTCCCCATTCTTCCGCTCCCAAAAGAGTGGCAATGGCAAGATCTCGACCTGTTCTAAGCTGACCATCTGTTTGAAGAACCACTCGGCTACGCAGGTTGTTTTTCACCAAGGTCTGGTGGGCCTCAGAAAGGCCAAGTTCCCAAGGTAAGCCTGCATGACGGATAGAACTCAGTGGAGATGCTCCGGTTCCACCATCAGCTCCGGAGATCAGGATTACGTCAGCCATGGCTTTTGCCACGCCAGCCGCCACTGTTCCCACTCCCGCTTGAGATACAAGCTTAACGTTGATTCTTGCTTTTCTGTTGGCATTTTTCAGATCAAAGATCAGCTGGGCCAGATCCTCGATTGAATAAATGTCATGGTGTGGAGGTGGAGATATCAGTCCGACCCCTGGTGTGGAATGGCGTACTCTACCGATCCAGTCATCCACTTTATGTCCTGGAAGCTGCCCACCTTCACCAGGCTTGGCTCCCTGTGCCATTTTTATCTGAAGTTCGGCGGCATTTGCCAGGTAATTACTGGTAACTCCAAAACGTCCGGAGGCTACCTGTTTGATCGCCGAACGCTCCCAGTCACCATTTTCTTTTTTGGCAAACCGGATCTCGTCTTCTCCTCCTTCTCCTGAATTGCTCTTGGCTCCGATTCTGTTCATGGCTATCGCCAAAGTAGAATGGGCTTCGTGAGAAATAGACCCGAAAGACATGGCTCCGGTAGCAAATCTCCGCATAATAGAAGAAGCAGGTTCTACCTCATCTATAGGCACGGAGATACGTTTTTTGAACTCAAACAATCCTCTCAATGTCAAGGCGTCCTTACTTTGCTCATTGATTTTGGATGCAAATTTCTTGTACAACCCGTAATCATTCAGTCTTGTGGATTTCTGAAGTAGGTGGATTGATTCAGGGTTGAACAGGTGCTTTTCACCTCTCCGCTTCCACTGATACACGCCGCCTTGTTCCAGCACAGGTAATTCCGTCTGGTAAGCCGCACGGTGACGGATCAAAACTTCCTCTGCCAGCTCATCGAAGGATATACCACTAATTCGGGATATCGTGCCTTTGAAACATCTATCGATCACTTCCGGCCCAAGTCCAATGGCTTCGAATATCTGCGCACTTTGGTAAGACTGCAGCGTACTGATTCCCATTTTGGATAGAACTTTCAGTAGCCCTTTGCCTATTGCTTCCTGATAGTTTGAAAACAGCTTCTTTTGGCTTTTGACAGCTGAGAGTTCTCCCTTCTCATACATTGACAAAAGAGATTCCAATGCCATGTATGGATTTATCGCTGAAGCACCATAGCCTATGGCTGTGGCAAAATGATGTGTTTCGCGGATATCTCCAGACTCAAGTACCAAGCCGGCACTGGTTCTTATTTTCTTTTTGACCAGGTGATGGTGTACGGCGCCTATCGCCAGCAGAGATGGGATAGGGGCATATTCCTCAGTGCTGTTGCGATCGGACAGTATAATTATATTTTTGCCTTGTCCGATAGCTTTTTCCGCTTCCTCACACAGCTTATCCAGTGCTTCCAACAGTCTGCCGGGCTTGTGATCTGCAAGGAAAAGGCTTCGGAGGGTGGCACATCTGTAGCCCTGCCCTTCCATGTTTTTAATCTTTTCCAGGTCTTCATTCAGCAGCACAGGCTGCGAAATGTGGATCTGGCGGGTATGCTTGGGACTTTCTTCCAGAATATTTTGCCCCACGCCTAAGCGGGTGAACAGTGACATCACCAACCGTTCGCGGATTGGGTCAATAGGAGGATTACTAACTTGGGCGAACAACTGCTTGAAGTAATTGGAGATATGCTGGCTTTCTTTGGAAAGGACGGCCAGAGGGGTATCCGCTCCCATGGATCCGATTGCCTCGTATGCAGTATCACCCATTGGGCTTAATACCACTTTGAGTTCCTCGGAGGTATAGCCAAATATTGTTTGCTGCTTTTTAATATTCTCGGTAGAGTAGGGATTGCTCAGCACTTTTGGCTCATCCTCCAGACGGAGTTTGATCCGCTGATCAGCTACCCACTGTTCGTAAGGCTGTTTTCTGCAGATTTCACCTTTTACCTCCTCGTCGAATACAACTCTTCCTTTTTCCAAATCTGCCCATATCATCCTGCCTGGGCTGATTCTGCCTTTCTCGGTGATGGTAGCTTCGCGGATAGGCAGTGCCCCTGCCTCAGAGGAAAGAATAAGCCGGTTGTCCTTAGTGATAAAGTATCTCAATGGGCGAAGGCCGTTCCTATCCAATGTGGCTCCTACAGATTTGCCATCAGTAAACAGCAAAGCTGCCGGGCCGTCCCAAGGCTCTACCAAGGATGCATGGAATTTGTAGAATGATTTTCTATCCCTATCCATCACCTCATTGTCCTGCCAGGCCTCAGGAACCAGCATCATCATCGCATGCGGAAGTGATCTTCCGCTCAATGTCAACAGCTCTACCATTGCATCAAGATTCGCTGAATCTGATTTTTGCTTATCTGTGATCGGCATTAATCGGGAAAGTTCCTCATCTGTGAAATACTTGGACTTCATGAGGTTTTCCTTGGATTTCATCTTGTTGAGATTTCCCTTTATGGTGTTGATTTCGCCATTGTGGGACAAGAACCTGAAAGGCTGTGCCAGTCTCCAGTTTGGAAACGTATTGGTAGAGAATCGCGAGTGTACTATCGCAAAAGCAGATCCTATCCTCGGGTTCTGTAGGTCTTTATAAAAGGCCAGAACCTGATCAGTCCGCAGCTGTCCCTTATAAATAAGTGTCTGACTACTCAAACTCGCGAAGTAAAAGGACTGGTTCACTCCCGGGATCTTTGAATTGATCTCCGAGGTAGAATAGTTTCTCAGTACATATAGCTTCCGCTCCAGTTCAATTCCCGTCAGTCCTTTTTTATGTCTTACAAATAGCTGCTCAATATTGGGCATCACCTCTAGGGCCCCAGAGCCGGGCACGGTTTCATCCACCGGCACAGACCTATAGCCTATCAGTTCAAAATCCAGTTCTTCAATCAGTTGATTGAGAAGTTCTTTGGACTTGTGAAAGAGCTGCTTGTTTTTTGGGAAAAAGGTCATACCCACACCATAAGACCCTGCTTCTGGCAAATTGACCTCAGTACGCGCAGTAATATCCTTTAGAAACTGGTGGGGTACCTGTATTAATATACCCGCACCATCACCTGTTTTAGGATCAGATCCACGACCGCCACGGTGCTCCATATTGCTAAGCATATATAAGGCATCGCTAATCGTCTCATGTGAGGGTTCAGCGCTCAAATCGACAACCGCACCTATACCGCAGGAGTCATGCTCAAACTCCGATCGATACAAACCTTCTTGCATTTTTATAGAATTTATTAGGTTCAAAATTTCCAAAAATTACAGAAAAAAATTGTCCTATTAAAATTACGGCAATAAAACGGCCACTTTAGTGCCTTATTTTTTATGGATTTTCACTTTTTTGATTTTTTGATAATTGACTTTTGTGTATGAAAAATTAAATAAGCAAATAAAAAATATAGTACTATTAGAAGAAATAGGGTGCTTTTTGATTCAATTCGGGGAAAAAAAATGCAGAAAATGGAGATTTAAGTTTAAGGATAATTTTTTTGAAAAAAATAAAATTATTTCTTGGAAATTTTGACAGTTGCTGGACTGAATGGTTCTCTGGGACTTTATGATGAAAATTATATTTCGGGAAATCTAAATTTTAAAGAATATTATAAGGGTCTGTTTTTCAGTCAGTATGGGGACCGATGCTGTCCTTGTCCCCAGAGAGAATATGAACTTTCACTTTTTTGATTTTACGGGCATCTACCGCCAAAATTGTAAATTCAAAATCTTCAAATTTGATTTTAGAGCCGTTTTTCGGCAATTTGGAATTGAGTTCCAACAGCAATCCTCCCAGAGATTCGCTCTCTCCCTTGACATCCTCAAATAGCTGGGAGTCCAGATCCAGTTTTTTACAGAAGTCATTCAATGAGACCTTGCCCTCAAAAATAAAAGTGGAAGGATCCAGCTCCTGGAAGAAAATGTCGTCGTGATCATCAAACTCATCATTGATTTCTCCTATGATCTCCTCTATTAGATCCTCTAAAGTGACCAGACCGGATGTGCCTCCGTATTCATCCACCACGATGGCCATATGGACGCGTTTTAACTGAAAATCCTTCAAGAGGGTATCTACTTTTTTATTTTCAGGGACAAAGAAGCTTTTTCTGATGAGTTCATTCCATTTGAAATCCTCATCTCGTTCAATATACGGAAGCAGGTCTTTGATGTAAAGAATTCCCTGTATCTTGTCTATGGTCTCTTCGTACACGGGTATCCGGGAATAGCCGCTTTTGTTGATTTTGTCCATGAGTTCATGAAAATCCATGTCAATATCCACTGCCGTGATGTCCATTCGACTCTGCATCACTTGTTTTACTGTAAGTGTCCCGAAGTTTACTATCCCTCGCAGAATCTCCCGCTCTTCATTGGGAGCATCTTCCGTAGTCAATTCCAGAGCTTGGTTCAACTCATTTACGGAAATCGAATATCCCTTCTTTTCTATCCGCTTCTCTAAAACATTGCTAAAAGCCATCAAAAACATAGAGAACGGTCTCAGTATAGTGGAAAAAAAACTGATGCTGGGAGCCATGATCAGACTGAACTGTACTTTGGCTTTGTTGGCATAGACTTTTGGGACAATCTCGCCGAAAAACACAATGGCAAAAGTCACGCCTATTGTCTGCACCAGAATAATGATGATTCCCGTGGCGTTTTTTCCAAAAATGGACCAGGCCACAAAGGTTGTAAGCGTGACAATCCCTATATTGATCAGATTGTTGAGGATCAGGATGGTGGAAAGCAGGTTTTTTGGAGCTTCTACAAGACTGATTACTTTTTTGCCTCTTGGAGTATTCTCTTCTTCGATATTTCCCAGATCTTCATTGGTAAGGGAAAAAAAAGCTACCTCTGAACCGGAAATCAGGGCAGAGCTGATTAAAAGCAATATAAAAAGCAACCCATTTATAATCAGATAACTTATCGAGGGAAAGTTAATCTGGGCGAGTAAATGGTAACTCGGATAGGGATCGTCCATGAATTAAACCGCAATGGTTACTGCAAAATTAAAACATTCCCCTGAAAATAGCTTCCAAGGGAATAGATTATTAAAATGGCAAATCATCATCTTCTGTATCTGATACCATTTCCTGGGTCTTTGGTGCGGAAGTAGGCGCGGCCGAGGCAGGTTTTTGCTGAGTGGATTGCTGTGGGGAATTCTGCCCTCCCGCACCATCAGGTCTGCTTCCCAGCATGGTGAAGCTTAGAACCCTGATCTTGGTCCGGTAGCGGTTTTGACCTTGCTCGTCCTGCCAGCTATCGGTTTTAATTTTTCCTTCCACATAGATCTGGCTGCCTTTCTTGAGGTATTGCTCGGCTATTTTAGCCTGCGCTCCCCACATCTCCAGATCATGCCATTCTGTCTGTTCTACGCGTTCACCGTTTCTGTTTTTATAAGCTTCGGTAGTGGCAAGCCTAAGGTTTGCTACCGTATTGTCACCTTCCAGATACTTTACTTCCGGGTCTGCTCCCAGATTGCCTACTAGAATTACTTTATTTACTCCTGCCATAATTAATTTAAGTTAAAGGTGTAAAAGTCTCACAACTTGAAGTTACTCAAATCCCCTGATCGTTCAAAAAGTTCACGATTAACTTTGGCTTGGCCAGATATTCAATTCTTTCTTCTTCAACCAGCAAAAAGCCTTGGTTTTGACACCAGTTTTCCAGTTTTTCCAAATTCTCCTCTGCGATTTCCAGTTCTGAGAATACGGCATTTAATCGCTGATGTGACAAAATATGTTTGTATTTTTTAGGAAATAATTTGGCTTCCTTCTCCGTTTTCAAAGGGATGTCCATTGGCAAAGATTGTGTTTCCTGGCTGGACTCCACTTGGGGGAAGTCGTGGAGGCCTTCCCAGATATCACCTGAAGTCCGTTTTTTCCACACCCAGCTACTTCCACACTTAATCACATAATAGTGGAAATGCCGCTCTTTGATTTTCACTTTATTGATTTTCACCGGCAAATCCGACACCATATTATATAGGTGTGCAAAACAGGAGCCCTTCAATGGACAAGTGGGGCAGCCCGGGTTTTTGGGAGTACATTGGCGGGCACCAAAGTCCATCATGGCCTGATTGAATTCTCCAGGCTCTTCCTGCGGGATGATCTGGTTGGCCAGGAATTCAAATTCTTTTTTTGCCTTTGAACTGGCGATGTCTGTCTCTATACCGAAGTACCGGGCCAAAACCCGGAACACATTGCCATCCACTACGGCTTTTACCTCCCCATAAGCAAAACTAGCGATAGCAGAGGCGGTATAGCTGCCTACCCCTTTTAGCTTGATAAGGCCGTCGTAGGTAGTCGGGAACTCCCCTCCCATTTCAAACCAGATGCTTTTGGCACAGGCATGGAGATTTCTGGCCCGGCTATAATATCCCAGTCCCTGCCATAGCCGGAGCACTTCTTCTTCTGGGGCGAGGGCAAGATCCCTCACTGTGGGATAGGTTTCTATAAAAGCATAATAATAAGGTAGCCCCTGGGCAACCCGTGTCTGCTGAAGAATGATCTCAGAGAGCCAAATTTTGTATGGATCATTTGTGCCTCGCCATGGTAATTCCCTCGGATTATCTTTGTACCACGTTAGTATTTGATATGAAAAAGACTGATATTCAGTAGTTTTATAATTCATTGTCGCTTGTTAACCATTATACAAATCAAGCTAATTTTTACGAATTTGTTTTTTAATTGCAATGGTTCTCGTACATTTGCAGTCCCAAAAACACTTGGTTAATAGGTTGTTAAGCTTATTTCGTAATTTCTAAATTAATATTACAGTGACTAAAGCAGAAGTAATCGCTAAGATTTCGGACAAGACAGGTATCCAGAAGGATGATGTAACACAAGCCATTGAGGCGTTCTTCAAAGTGGTGAAGGATTCAATGTCCGAGGGAGACAATATCTACGTGAGAGGATTTGGTAGCTTCATCAATAAGAAGAGGGCTAAAAAAATCGCACGTAATATCTCCAAAAACACGGCTATTGTGATCGATGAACATTATATTCCGGCGTTCAAGCCGTCTAAAGTGTTTGTAGAAAAGATCAAAAACAGCAAGAAAATCAAGGAACTGGCTCCCCAGGACTAATCCTGGAGAGTTTTTGACATGAAAAGATCTCAGCTCATACTTATTGCAATAGGGATCATGGCAGTCGCAGGATTGTATGCCCTTCCGAGTGTGGTCGTGGATAATGACAGCAAGGCAGATTCAGTTTCTCAGGAAAATGAATCTTCTTCTACTTCATCCACAGATCCTGTAGCAATGCATGAGGCTGAGTTAAGTTCTGATGAAAGGCTACAGATAAATACGCTGAAGCTGCAGATTTCTGAAAATTCCTCTGGGGATGAGTTTAAATATTCCACAGAAGAAATAGCCGGGATCTATCAGAAACTTGGGAAGTACGATAGTGCAGGATATTATTTAAGTCTGGCAGCAGACCAGTTGGCAGACATAGGGTTAGCGGAAAAAGCCGGAAATGCATTTTACGAAGCGTTCAGCTTTGCCTTGGATCCTGAAAAAGTATCCTATACTGCCGAGCGGACCCGAAAGTATTTAAACAAGGTGTTGGAGAGCGATCCCACCCGTTTGGACTTGAAAACCAAGGTAGCGATGACTTATGTGTCCTCGTCCAACCCAATGCAGGGAATCACGATGCTAAGGGAAATCTTAGAGCAGGATCCGCAAAATGAAGACGGGTTGTTCAACATGGGCGTGCTATCCATGCAATCAGGTCAGTACAAAAGAGCAGTTGAGCGATTTGAAGAATTGGTCCAATATCACCCGGACAATCTTCAGGGTCAGTTCTATCTGGCAGTGAGCTATTTCGAGTCCAAACAAAAGAACAAAGCGAAAGCCCAGTTTGAGAAAGTAAAATCGATGACCGAGGATGAAATGATCCTAGGAAGTATCGAAAGCTATCTCGACAAGCTATAAATTATTTGTAACACTACTAAATCCAAAGACTATGCCTTGCGGAAAGAAAAGAAAAAGACATAAGATCGCTACGCACAAGCGTAAGAAGAGACTAAGAAAAAACAGACATAAGAAGAAGTAATACACTTCTTCTTATAGTCATTTGAGTACAACGTTCATTTACATATAAGACGAGATTTTGAGTACGGAATTGTTAATCGATTCTGCTCAAAACGGAAGTCGAATTGCCCTCCTTCAAGATAAGAGCCTGGTTGAGTTGCATTCCGAGGGAATGGACAACCAGTTCAAGGTTGGGGATATTTATCTCGGTACGGTCCGCAAAATCGTCAATGGGCTCAATGCAGCCTTCATTGACGTAGGTTATGAGAAAGACGCCTTTCTTCACTACCAGGATCTCGGGGCAAACTTCAACAGCCTGACGAAGTTCACCAAAATGGTGCGCAACAACAACTATGGCAATTACAATCTGAAGGGTTTTGAAAACGAACCTGAAATCGACAAGATCGGAAAAATCTCCGGCCCACTGTCCAAAAATCAACAGATTTTAGTTCAGGTCGTCAAAGAGCCCATCTCCACGAAGGGGCCGCGACTATCCTGTGAGCTCTCTCTGCCAGGTCGCTACCTGGTGTTGGTACCTTTTTCGGATTCGGTCAACGTCTCCAAGAAGATCCGCAGCAACGAGGAAAGAAAACGTCTCTTAAGACTCATCAATTCTATCAAGCCTGCCAATTTCGGGGTTATAATCCGTACAGTGGCCGAAGGTCAGTCAGTCAGTGACTTAGATAAGGACCTTCGTAATCTTCTCAATAGCTGGGAAGAAGGAATGGGGAAATTGATGAAAGCCAAGAGCCGAGACAAAATCATCGGAGAGATGAGTATGGCCTCCTCACTAGTGAGAGACTTACTCAACGAATCATTCGACGCAATCACCGTAGAAGAAGAATCTACTTACGATCAGATCAGATCCTACATCAGGAATATAGCTCCTGAAAAAGAAAAAATTGTCAAGCTTTACAACGGTAAAGCTAAACTATTTGAAAGTTTTGGAATAGAAAAGCAGATCAAAAGCCTGTTTGGACAGACGGTCAGCCTTCCGCAGGGAGGGTATGTGATCATAGAGCACACAGAAGCCCTGCACGTCATTGACGTGAACAGTGGCAATAAGTCCAATCAGGAAAGTGACCAGGAATCCACAGCACTAAAAACAAATCTGGTCGCCGCCAAAGAAATCGGCAGGCAGCTTCGCCTCCGGGACATGGGGGGTATCATCGTGGTCGATTTTATCGATATGAAGAAAGCCGACAACAAGAAGGCGATCTATGAGGCGATGAAGGATGAGCTGAGGTTTGACAGGTCAAAGCACACTGTTTTGCCGCTGAGCAAATTTGGGCTCATGCAGATCACTAGGCAGCGGGTAAGGCCTGAGGTCAATATAGTGACCAAAGAAACCTGTCCCGCATGTAATGGCACCGGCAAAATCCAGGCTTCTATCCTGATTGCCGACAAGTTGGAGAAGGACGTGGAGCATATTGCTACTATCCAGAACGTGAGCAAAATACAAATTGGGCTGCATCCCTATCTGCACGCATACTTCACTACAGGCATTATCAGCCGAAGGGTGAAGTGGTTTTTCAAGTATAACAAGTGGATAAAACTGATCAAAGATTCTTCCCTACCCGTGACGGAATACAGATTCTTAGATGAATCTGGAGAGGAAATCGAACTACAAGTAAAAAGCGAGACTGAATAGTCTCGCTTTTTTTATGGGATTTTTTAGCCACAAAGTCTGCGAAGAAAGCGCAAAGTGCACAGTTCTGACTCTTGGTTGAATTATTTGGCTCGGTTCAAGTCTTTCGACTTGAACCAAAATAATGCAGTCTCCGGACTGCTTTTTCATTCCAAATCCATTCGCTAATCCAGTAAGCAAAGACTTAACAGCTGACTATTTTTTTCATAAAGGTTCTTGAAATACCACTATTCTAATCTAATGAATTGATTTTAGAAAAATCAATCACCGCAAAGACAGTGACATCGTCTGTTGTTAGAGAATAAAGACTGAGTGCATAGCCCTTCGGTGTGTTGAACCCATACATCCCCAATTCCTCTCGGTTAAATTCTAGTTCTGCCTCCGGCTTCAACTTTTCATCAAAGACCAACAAACGATTTCTCTCTTGTTCCATATTTTCCTTTGTTGGCCCCTTCACTCTTACCCATCTCAGGATTTTTTCAGTCTGGGTATCAAAATCAAGCCCCATGTACTTACTGCTTTCATGATTTGGTTGGAAGACTGTATATTCTCCACTGGGAACAGTGGTTCCTTTTTTAAACACCAGTGATTCTGTCGTCCCTGCCCATTTCCAGGTTTGTTTTCTATTTTTCACTATGGCTATTGAATCTGATATTGCAAAACTAATCAGGTGTTCATCGTTTGCTGGAATATAGAGGTGGCTAAAAAGACCCAATTGGTCATCATCAGTATATTCTGTGATGATTCTAGGATATAAGAAATTGAAATGTGAAAAGTCTTAGATTCAGTATTGAAGATCATTCCCCAGTTATCATAGTCTTCAAACCCCGCTTGAAAAACAAAAGGAAAATCTACAAATAAGAGCTTATTTCCTGATCTTCGGATCCTGTTAAACCCCGCCATCGAATAGTTAGCATATTTTCTGGCCTCACTTATTTCGGGGAAATCCCATCTATTAAGTACTTTTCCATCAAAATCACATTCAATCAATTCCTTTTGCTGAGAGAGGAAATAGATAGTTTCCTCATCTATATAATTCCCTGTCACGAAAGAACCAATTCCATCAGGGACCTCTTTATCATATCGCTGTTTTTTCAATAGTTTTCCATCTGGGAAAGTGTACACAAGTAGCTGATGATTTATAAAAGTAGCCAGTATCTGTCCTGAATCGGTTTCATAATAAGTGAAATGATCTTTCAAATTCTTGGTTAACGTATCTTTTTCCAAATGCAAAGTATCCACTATCAAATCCTTCAAATCGAGGACAGGTACTTCCTTTTGAGAATTAGGTGAACAAGAAATTCCAAGAAAACTCAGGGCCAAAGAACTCAATAGTGTAAGCTTTCTCATAAATAGAAAAGTTAGAATGTCTTGAAATTTAAACAATTCGTGGCAAACGAAAACTTACCGCTTAATAAATTCAAACAGATCCCATTGATCTATATTGATCAATTCCGCATTATTATCGACAAATCCATATTTCAATAATAACTTTTCTACCCGCAAGGTATGCGCTCCTTCTTCCAGATGTGAAATATCTATGCCTGCCTGATAAATTTTTTGCTTAGTCACACTGATTCTATGTTTTGACCAAGAAGCTATTGGTATCGGTTGGTCGTCAATGAAGACCCGATGAAGATCAGCAGTCTCATGAAGAGGTACCCAATCCAAAGAATCCAACGCTACTCGAAAATCAGAATTGAGTTGCTCAATAATTTTTTCATCTCCCTCGTATCTTGCTATTCCCAACCTCAGATAATCATCTTCCAGTTCTTCTGTAGCTATAAAAGACCTTGGAAACCTGCTTTTTCCATCATGCTCAGCCTCGAAATGAAGATGTTTTGCTGGCCATTCTCTTTCCTTCTCTGCTATAGGTCTGTCATTTCTAAACATGGAAAAATCCTGTGTATCCGAAATAATAAGGGGGACAGCGAATATAAAAATCAGAATAGCATATACCACCGCTGTCCATTTTCCTAAATTACTTTGATAGATTGCTGAGATAGAACTTAGCATGCTTTGCGAATACCACACCTTGAACCTGGTTTTTTTCTTACTCAGCAGTAGGAGTGAAAAAATGATAAGGCTTAACATGAAAATCAGATAGGCAATGAAAAAGTTAAGGTTAAACCAAACATAAAATCCAATCAATAGCCCTAGATAAACGGTAAAGGTGAGAAATACCAAAACCAAGGAAACTGGATAGGCAAAGGTAGTGCTACAGGTCTTTTCCAGCTTCAATACCATATCAGCGGGCTTTTGATAATTATAGTCTTGTGCCAGCTTGAATAAGTTTTTATTTATTACTCCTTTGGGGTATGCATAACTAAGTCCGAGAAGTCCAGCCCATACAAATCGTAGACACAAATGGACCACAAAGAAAATTTTGAACACAGAAACAATGGTCGTGAGATAAAACAATATCATCAGACTGGGAAGATATTCAACCCCTATTTCTTGGATCAAATAAACAGAAAACTCATAGATCTTTGCCGGGAAGACAAACAAAAAAGCTAGCGTAATTCCGGAGATGATAACTTCCGGCTCCCAACTATTCCGCTGGAGATTTTCAAGCCAGGTGAGTTCTTCCTGTTTGCGTTTGTAATCTGTTTCTTTTTTCATTACCTAAAAATTACACTGGATTTTCCAATAATCTAAATTACTGATCCAACCAGGATTTAAAATCCGATACTTTCTCCCGGCTTATCAAAATATCCTGATCTGGACAATTCTTTAATTTCACTTTGAGCCGGCTGTTTGAATAAGCAAAAATCCCGTCGATGGATTTCATGCTGCACAGGAATTTTCTATTGATCCGGAAAAAATCCGCGGGATTTACCTGAGCTTCTGTCTGTTCTAATGTATGATCGATCACATATTTTTTGCCCTCATATGTCTGTAAAAATGTCACTCTTTCTTCGCTATAAAAAAAAGAAATCTGATCGACTGGTACACTCTGGATCTTGTCTCCAAACTTCACTAAAAACCTGGATTTGTAGGAAGGGTTATTGTGAGAAAGCAGACTTTTTAGAACATCTATTTCCAGCAACGAAGGAATCCGGTTGGCTTTATACTTATCCACAGCTCTAGCCAAATCCTTTGGGTCAATTGGCTTCAATAAATAATCAATTGCATTTACCTGAAAGGCTTTTATGGCATATTGATCAAAGGCCGTAGTGAAAATAACCGGTGTGGATAAATGTACTTTCTCAAAAATCTCAAAGCTTATTCCATCGGCCAATAGAATATCGCAAAATATTAGATCTGGATGTGAATTAGTTGAAAGCCACTGAACAGATTTAGTGATGGAATCCAGATTTCCGAAAATTTGGGCAGCAGGATAATGAAGCTTGATTAGCTTTATAAGTAAGTTGGCGGCAGGTTTTTCATCTTCGATTATTAAAATTCTCATGTGGATAACTCTAAGATTGGAAGTTTGACCAAAAATTCATCCTCCGTTTGGATGACATCTATTTCTCGGTCAGAAAGCAGTTGATATCTCATTTTTATATTTTGTAAACCTACACCTGTTGAGGGCTCATTTTGACTTGATCTTGGCTGAAAAGTATTACTGATCCATAGATCATCCTTCTTTTTGAAAATGTGGATAAATAGAGGTTTCTCTTCACTTATAATATTGTGTTTTATGGCGTTTTCCAAGAGCAATTGAAGTGATAAGGGAGGGATCATACCAGTTTTCACTTTGATGTCAACTGAAAACTGGAGGCTTTCCTCAAATCTGATTTTTTGAAGTTCTAGGTAGTTGGTGGCAAAATCAACTTCTCTTTCCAGTTCAATTACTTCTTCTTTTTGGGCTTCTAGAACGTACCGATAAATGCGGGAAAGCTTTTGGATAAATTCGGCGGATTTATCAGCATCTTCATAAACCAGATTTGAAAGGAGATTCAGGGAATTAAATAGAAAATGTGGGTTGAGTTGATCCTTGAGGGATTGGTATTGGCTTGCCAATTTTTCGTTGCGTAATATCTCTGCCTCCAGTGCGGATTTTCTCCATTCCCCTAACCATGACCAAGTAGTGAAAATCGCCATAAAGATCAGTGCCACCGTCATGGGCATTTTGGTATATACAGCAATATTCTTCCATGGAATATTGTCTGCTGTGAACTGGCCGTCGATCCAAGCATATAAGAATATCACTAAAAATGAAGCTACAAACGCATATGCCATATACAAGCTCACCGTAAGCAACAAGCGCTGAAAAGGCCGATCAACCCAAGAGATTCGCTGGTCTATGAGATCTTCCACCCGGCTACCTCCATAACTCAAGACCATAGAAATGAAAAATGAAAATAAGTACTCTGGAAATAGGTCGTTTAATCCCTCTATACTCAAAAAGCAGGAAGGGCAGAAAAAAATCATTAGGATGGTCGCAATTACAAAATTGATCAACAAAAAACTAGGCAATCTATACCATATTGCCTTTTTGGATTTATTGTTGTTCTTCTTTGGGTTTAATGCCATGGACGGAAATTACTCAAAAAAGAATTCCATTCTCCTACGCTAGTGAAGAATAGAATTCTTGAACTGACGGTATATTAATGACATTCTGCGGCGACTTCTTCAGCCTGCGACTTTCCCCATGTAGGGAGAATGTAGTCTTCAGTAGTTTTTGCCTCTTCTTTTTTGAAAAGATCGAGACCCATTCTGGCCATTCCACAGGCTTTTTCCGATCCGGAGCCGAAGAATTTGGCCATTCCCAATTCCATTTGAGCCATCAATGTGACAGCGCGGGGATTTTCGCGATCCTGATTGATTGCTTTTCCGAAAAGCTGCATGGCCTTTGGGCTGAGTTCCTGGCCACGGGAAGCAGGATCTACACTGAGTTTTCCCATAATGGCGAATCCATGAAGGGCAGTGATTTCTGAATTATCAGGTTTCAGTTGATTTGCTTTGTTGATAAGCTCCATGGCTTGGTCAAAGTACTGATCCTTATCCACGTCAAACCTAAATGCGGACATTATCTGATTGTATGCGGCGTAGTACAGAGGAAGCCATTCATCACTTTTGGCATCCGAAATACGTAGAAAACCATTGGTTACCTCTTTAGATGATTCTAAATCCGGGATTGAATTCATTGCTTTAATTTGCTTTTGCATGGCGGCTTCATAAGCTGGATCATTTGCAGAGGCAATGGTGATCCACATAAAAATCGCTGCGAGAGTAAGGATAGATTTTTTCATGATCATAGATTTTAAAGGTTGTTTAGATTGTTTGCCGTTTTGTCTTTTGATAAAGTGAGAAAGATTCCTAAAAAGAGAAATCGTGGAGCTACCTGTCCTTGCGTGGTGGATTCATAAGTTCCTTGGGAATTGGCCTCCGGGCTGTAGGTATATCCGAATACATTATCTCTCCCTAGTACGTTAGTACACGCCAGATGAATGATGAGATTAGGTTTTGGTAAATAGCTCCAGGATAAGCTTAGATTCTGAAAGCTTTTGGTTTTTGAATTCATCTCTGAATCATCCTTGTTAGGATTGGTGTAGGTATAGCCATCGTTATAGGCCATCGAAAATCCCAGTTGGGATTTAAGTGGAGCGATGAATCGTTTGATTACCACGCTCATATTGTGTTTGGGAGCGAATGCTGGCTGGACTTGGGTTTCGTATTGGTTAAATCTTCTCTTACTGTCCACAAAGCTGTAAGTGACCCAGTAGTCAGTGTCTTTAAAACTTTTGCGATCCCGAAAGAATAAGTCAAAACCTCTGGCATAGCCCGAGCCATTATTGGTGAGCACTTCCGGGCTTTCTCCTGTTCCTTTAAATGTTATAAGATTATCATAGGATTTATAAAATGACTCTGCACGGCATGTAAAGCCTTCCTTTGAAAGTAAGTAATTCAAAATCAGATGCTTGGATTCCGAATTTTGCAGTTCCGTGTTTAATACCCGGTAATTTTCCAGGGGTAACTGATGGAACCTTCCTGCCGCCAGGGAGAGCTGTCCATTATCGCCTACTTGTCGGGCGAAAGAAATCCGGGGATCAAGCCAGCTTTCACCAGAAAGAGGGCTGGTACCTGCTCTTAAGCCTGTCCTGAGCACCAGGTTTTTATTGAAATAGTAATCCCATTCTGTGAAAAGGTAAGTTTCATGATCTTCGAAAGCTCTTCTTAATTCTTGTTTGATCAATTTCTCCGAGAAGGGATGGATAAAATGTTCCAGGCCAAATTTGGCTGAAAGCCGGTCTGAAAAGTCCTTGATAGCAGAGGCTTTCAGATGGGTAAGTTCATTGGTTCGTTCCAAGGTTAAGCTGTCATGAGAGATATTATCCAGGTTTTTAGAATATGATATGCCCGCGAAGACCATCCAATCATTTTTTAGGGAAGTTTTCCAGTTGGCCTGGATGTACGAATAGTTGTTTTTCAGATCTATCAGAATTTTATTTTCTGAGCCTGGAAGAGGTTGTCTCAGTACCATACCTCCGGATTCTGTTCTTGCCATTACTTTCAGCAATCCGTTTTTGCCGGTTTTCTTTTGCGCAGCCATCTCCACATCCCATCCTTTGGGGGCTTTCACAAAATCTATGTCCTGTTTGATCAAATCCTGATAGGGACCTAGGTTGAAATAGTTGACGCTGCCGGTGATGCTTTGCTCTTCATTTGCCAAGGTGTGAGAATAGCCTCCCCCGACAGACATCAGGCTCAGATCTCCTTGGCTACGGATAGAAAGATCCTTTGTGTTCAGAGCCAATGCGGAGGAAAGCGCCTGACCATATTCTGCGGAATATCCTCCGGTACTAAAAAAGGTACCCTTAAATAAGTTTGGATTGAAACGTGTGCGGGTGGGTACATTGCCTACTGTGGTGCCATAGGCATTTCCCACCTTCATCCCATCTATATAGATACCAACTTCACTGGCATCACCACCCCGAACAAATAACCGTCCGTCGTTCCCTACCGTGCTGGTACCGGGAAGGGTCTGGAACGCGCCCATAATATCTCCCATGGCACTTGGTGTAGTGACGATGTCGAGGGGTTTAAGGATTACGGATTTGCTTTGGTCAGAGGCTTGCATGGCTCCTGCTGAAATCGTCACGGAGTTCATTTCGGTGATCATTTCGATCAATAGAACATCGGGAACTCTAACACTGTCCTGGTCACAGTTGATTTCTATTTCCTGTGTTTTGTAGCCAAGAAACTGAAACACCAGGATTTGATTCCCTTGCAAGGTAGACTGAAACCCATAATCCCCATTCCTTCCACTACTGCTTCCCTCAAAGCTCCCTTTAAAAAAAATATTTACACCGGGAAGGGGCTTTCCTTTTCCCTCTAGTACGCTTCCTTGGATGGAAACTTGGGCGACGGAATGCACTTGCAAAAATGTAACTGCAATAAAAATTAGTAGCCGTGGATTCATTTCGATTCTGATCTGATCCAAAGATGGCTGCTTGGGAGCCCTCAAAAAATTTAAGTTGACTGAGATGAAGAAATCCCTGACTGAAGTGTACTAGGCCGTTTCTGGAGCTCCTCGCCCATCTCTTTAACTTAATGTAAGCCCGAAAATATGTCTCTGTATATGATCGTAATCATTATGGTTGTGACAATAGGGAGAAAATGTCGTCAGCCAGTTTTATTGAGTTTAAAGAAATGAAGAACAGTCTTTATTCAAGGTTAATCAACTTTTATTATCCTCATTAAAGATGTGACATATGTAGATCCCTTACAGAGTTAAGTAAGTGTTTTTAGAAATGCCTGATGCTCTTTAGATGATTGCAAAAGAGTGATTTAAATCAGTTTTTATTAAGATTCTCCTCATTGCCATCCCTTACCATAACTGCCTACTTTTGACCCAGTGACAACAAACCAACTAACAACATCAGAATGAACATGCGTTTTATTACAGCTCAGGTAATGCTGACACTGCTCATCCTGTCGAGTTTTCCCTGCTTTGCGCAGCAATCCTACACGATATCCAGTGACCAGCAGTTCACTGTAGCGGGAACCTCCACCATACATGACTGGGAGATGGTAGCCAAAGAGGGCACCACAGGCTCAGCTGGGCTGATTTTGGAAAATGGCAAACTTTCCAAAATCACTTCTCTCAAAGTGGAAATCCCCACGAAAAGCCTAAAAAGCGGCAAAGGGGCTATGGATAAAAATGCCTATGAGGCGCTAAATGCTGCAAAATATCCATCCATTGCATTTGAAATGACTGAATTCCTGGGGATTACAGGGACTAAAATCAGAGCCAACGGCAAATTGACAATTGCGGGTAAATCACAAATTATTCCACTTGAGGTGTCGTATTCAATATCCGGAAATACAGTCAAATTCAAGGGGACTCATGCTATTTTATTCAGTGACTTTAAAATTGATGCCCCTACAGCAGTACTCGGGACAATTAAGACAGGGGATGAACTGAGGCTATCTTTTGAAGCCGGTTTTTCACCAAAAAATTAATTTAAACTAAGCCATTATGAAATTATCTAGTTTCACTTTCAGAGGATTTATTCTTTCCGGGGCGATGCTGACATGCAGTATTGCTCTTGCGCAAGAAAAAACGGAACTTCAATATTTCCGCCAAAATAGTAAGGAAGGATTGAATGTTTTTGAATCTCCTAAAGAGAAGGGAGGCGATTTTGATAAAGTCCGTGTGTTTGTGAGTGGTGATTTTGCTTTACAATTTCAAGCAATCGATCATTCCAATTCATTGAATAATCTAGTGCAACTGGGTTCAAACTTCAACTTGCCTACCGCAAACCTAAATATCAATACGCAACTGGCAGATGGGTTGAGATTACACCTAAGAACTTATCTGTCATCCAAGCATCATAATGAATCATGGGTAAAGGGTGGCTATCTTCAAATAGATCGGCTGGGATTTATAAGAGAGGGGTTTCTGGATGGAATCATGGATTATACCACAGTTACCTTTGGTTTGGATGAGTTCAATTATGGTGATGCACATTTTCGCCGATCGGATAATGCACGGGTAATCTTTAACCCCTTTATAGGAAACTATATCATGGATTCTTTTTCAACGGAAGCTTTTGGGGAAGTGACTGTGCAGAAAGACGGATTGATCGCTGTGCTTGGTCTCAGTAATGGTAAGCTTAACCAAAATGTAATTGTGAATGACAATACAGACAACAAAGTGTCATTTTATGGGAAATTGGGTGTGGATAAGCAGCTTGATGAGGATTTCAGATTCAGACTTACAGGATCATGGTATATGAATAAAGGCACCACGACCGGGACTTGGTTATATGGCGGAGACAGAGCGGGAGGACGATATTATGGCGTTTTACAGCCTTTAGAAGGAACGGCCAATGATTTTGAAGGAAGGTTTAATCCTCGCTTCAGGCAAATGACCGCATTCCAAATCAATCCATTTCTTAAATACAAAGGATTGGAGTTTTTCGGGATTGTGGAATCTGTAGGCAATTCTGAGGGGCAGGGTAACGGTAATTTCACCCAACTTTCCGGCGAGCTTCTATACCGTTTTGGAGGCACAGAGCAATTTTACCTTGGAGGGAGGTACAATACCGTGAAAGGCAAAAACAACGATTCTGATACTTCCGAGATTGAAATTAGCCGATTGAATGTGGGTGGAGGATGGTTTATGACAAAGAATGTGATTGTCAAACTGGAGTATATGAACCAAGAATATAAAAGCGGATTTGGTGCGACCTCCATTTATAATGAAGCAAAATTCAATGGGATCAATCTAGAAGCAGCTATCAGCTTTTAAGCACTATCACTGCCTAGTTGGATTAAGTTAAAAATCTGACTGCGCTTTTTCATCTAAAATCATGCAGGTTTTACTTCTACTTATCATTACCTATTGGTCTTACATGAACACCACACCTGAAGTCTTCGAGGTAAAAACCTGGAAAATAGATTCAGATAGTGTCGTGGAAATTGCGGGGAGTACTAACATATCGAGTTTCCGATGTGAATCGAAGCAATATCAGGGAGGTGATATGCTCACAGAAACTTATTTTCCGGCTCTTGATAAGTCTGAATGGAGCGGTGAGATCACGCTAGAGACGGTGAACTTTGATTGCTTCAATGCATTGATGACCAAAGATTTTAGAGAGACACTTCAGATGGATCAGCATCCTACTATTGGAGTACGCTTTCTGAAGATGATCAGGGAATCAGAAAACATAAATCAAGAAAACCTTAGGGGAGAAGTTGAAATCACACTGGCCGGAGTTTCTAAAATCTATCCGATTTCCTGCGTTTTCCTCGCTAAAAATGGAAGAAAGGCATTGCTGACCGGAGAACGGAAGTTGACGTTTACAGATTTCGAAATTGATCCACCTGTGAAGCTATTGGGCACGATTAAAGTAAGGGATTCCATAGAAGTCAACTTTGGATTGGTACTGGAAGCACTAATGTGAGGAATTGTTGTTTCAACTTCAGTTTATACTGTCTAGTAAGGATTAAATGAAACCTTTGGTCAAAGTCTGATCTGTTAAATCGTGATTTCTATCCAATTGCCTTCCAGGTCTTCAATCACACTTTCGAAATATCCATCGCCGGTAGTCCGCGGCTCACCGATGATTTTAATTCCTTCTTCACGGAATTCTTCAGTTTTCATCAAGACCTTCTCTTTGGATCCTACAGAAATAGCAAAATGAGCCAATCCCGAAACCATCCCACGGGGCTGGGGAGATTCCTGTACATCACTTCTTTTCATGAGTTCGATCCTACTTCCTGAAGCAAAACTTAAGAAATAGGAGCTAAATCCCTTTGCATGGTTTTGATATTTTTCGCCTGAAGTCATGGAGAAGGAATGGCAATACCAGTTCTTCATTTCCTCCAGGTCATTGACCCACATGGCAAGGTGTTCTATTTTCATGTGATTATAATTTGTTTTTAAGGTCCACACGGAATCTCGCATGGCTTATAATCATCCCGGTGTGGGACGTTCTCGACATGCTCGATTTCATATTTTTATTTATGTATATCCGCTATTCTGCCAGTAAAGAGACTAAAGCATTATAGGACTTGGTCAACACTAGCGTCAAGGCCACTTCGGGCTTCGGTCATTGGTCTTCCAACTCCATAAACAAAGAAAATAGGGCTACTGGCAGTATTACATATAACCATATTTATTTTTTACCACTCCCTACCAATAGGAATTACTTTCCAGTTTTGGTCGAAATAGGGTGTTTGCTTGTAAAACCAGCGATAGATTTCCCGCGGGGATTTATCAAAATCAGGGTTTAAAGTTTTCTCCTCTTCAAACCGCTTTTTCAAATCTGCATCTTCAGCTAGCATTTTAGCTATCAAAGGCTCCATGATATACGTTTCCATGTATTCGGTTTGTGAAAGAATAGAATGAAAATATCCCCATTGGAAAAAACTGTCCACCGATTCCGGCTCCATGAGAATCACGATCAATTCTCCCAATGGCTGATCCGTTTTCACACGCACCGAGCCAGGATTAAGCATTACTTTTCTTCTTTCCTTTTCAAGTTCAAATGATTGAAATCTGAATTTACCTTCAAAAGGTTGATTGCTGAGTTTATATTCGGTGACCTTGGATAATTCCATGGTTACCTCTTTAGCTTCAGTCAAGGGTTCCATTTCAATCCCATGAATCCTCAACTTCGAAATGATCTCTGCCCATTCTACCGGAACCCAATAAGCTTTGGGTACAGGAACTGAAGCTGCAGGTTTGTCCATCAAGATATTCGGGATACGCTGTGTGATGGCCTTGCCTTCCCAAGCTACATATTCCTTACCGGTGATTTCAGAGGTGATTTTTTTGGAGGCGATACCAAGAAATTCCATAGAATCAGCAGGTGTATCGTGGAACTGATATTTCACGATCACGGATTCCTTTTTCTGATTCTTGTCTAATTCTACGGCTTCTTGAAGCTCAGAGTAGTGTGCCCCTATAGTTTTGATTACTTGCTCTAGAAACACATATGTCCCCAAAACTCGCTGTTCAAACGGTTTTAAAGAATGGTTTTCTACTAAAATGGACGGCAAATGGCGAATATCCCCGTAGGTATGGGAAAATCGTGGGCTGAACGAAAATGCAATATTGCCCTCCGTAAAGTCTGTGTTGTTTGCCGCAAAAAGCAAAGGGCCGGGAATATGACCTTCATCTTTCAATGCCTGATCTACTTCCGGTTGGAAATAGCCGGATAGCCACTTGGAGATCTCTGGAGAATACCCTCCCGTGGCTACGAATCCATACGTGATGTCATACTGGTAATCCGCTCCGTCTGTTACGTGAATATCTATATATAGATCTGGGTCATAACTGTTGATAACTTTTGCAATCGCAACGATTCCTGTAGTCTCTAATTTGGTGTAATCCCGGTTAAGATTAAGATTTAAAGCATTTGTTCTCCAGCCCATTTCTTTCGGCCCGCGCTGGTTTACCCGGGCGTATTCACTTCTTCTCTCGTGTCCGTCTGTATTTAGAATAGGTATAAAAAGTAGGCTTACTTCATCCAGAAGTGATGTTTTGCTCCCATGGGCAATATCCCTGAGCAACATCATTCCCGCATCTTTACCATCAATTTCACCTGCATGGATTCCCGCTTGGATTAAAATCAGGGGTTTTTGGGATGTGGATAACTTTTCAGCAGAAAATTCCTTTTCCGCAGTAGCAATAACCATTTGGATAGGCCTTCCCTGCTCGCTATGGCCAATGGTACTAATTTGGAGTAAATCGGAACTGTTGACTAATTTCTCTATCCAAGCCATAGTTTCCACATAAGTGGGAGATTCAAGTCCATCTGAAAGTTCGAATGGAGTTACCCATTTATCGAACTTATCTACAAGTAATTCTTTGCTTTGCCCATTCCAAGGAAGTAGAGGAGGCATGATGTCCTGGGCTATTGACACAGAGGTGAATCCCAGTAAAAATATAGCAAGGGGGAGTAAAAGGATTGATTTCATTAGGAAGGATTGTTTATATAAATATCGGAAGTACTTTGATAGTGGGGTACATTTTTGGGTTAAACTGCTAAAACGTCATTTGAATGCAAAAAAGCCCAGTTTGATGGCAAATCTGGGCTTTGGATAAACTTTAAAATGTGATTTTAAGCCTTATACATGATTTCATAATATTCTCTTGCCATGCGATTGCTTTCGAAATTCGCCACCACATCTTTCATCCCTTGCTGAATGATAGTTCTCCAGGCATTTTTGTCTTCGTAGAAAGTTGGGATAATTTCATTTTCGAGTACCTGATAGAGGTTTTTTAGATCAAATGCATCTTGATCAGATATGCTTATGTTGTGATAATCAGCGACGGGGACAATAAAACTGTTTTTTCCATGCTCGGAAAATTCACAGATCCATCCATCAAAGGTGCTGAAATTGATGGCGCCATTCATCGCTGCGGTCATGCCTGAGGTGCCGCTGGCTTCTCGGGGCACTCGGGGGCTGTTTAACCAGACGTCAGCTGCTTGTTTTAGTTGCCGACTCAATGTCAGTTCATACCCCATGCACACTGCTATATTCGGATACTTTTTACTTAGATGGACTAGCTGGTTGAAAATAGAGATAGGGCCATAATCGGATGGATAAGGTTTTCCTGCCCAGATTATCTGGACGGGATGTTCAGAGTTATTGATGAGTTTTTCAAATCGCTGGATATCCCTAGTAATTAAATCCGCTCTTTTATAGCCGGCAAAGCGTCTGGCCCATACAATCGTCAATACATTTGGATCAAGCAACTGCCCCGTCTGATCAGCAACGATCTCAAACGCCTGCTTTTTTAGAAATTTTTTTCGTTCATCAAATTTTTTCGCATCACTTTCATCCATGTAGTTGTAAAGCAGCTTATCTGCCCAGTAGTTATAGTTTTGGGAATTTGTGATAGATGTAATTTCAGGAATTTCCGGATACTTGCCCCACATTTCACTACTCACTTCCCCGTGTAATTTGCTCACACCATTTGCTTTGCGGGCAAATCTAAACGCTGCCAAACTGTGATTGAAAAGGTCTCCTTCCATGCCTGTCAGTTCGAGGACTTCCTCAATACTATATCCATTGAAATAGCCCATTTGCTCGCAGAGATAGATGTCGTGCTTCTCGTTTCCGGCTTCTTCAGGAGTGTGCGTGGTGAAAACCAAGCGTTTTTTCACTTCTTCTTTTGAACCGAATTTCCGCATAAGGTGAAAAACCGAGCTTACGCCATGCGCTTCATTGAGGTGATAAACTTCGGGGTTGAAATTTAATTCATCCAGCAACTTTGCTCCACCTATTCCCAGCAGTATAAATTGGGCAATTTTTGCCGCAGTATCCGAATCATATAACCGATGGGTGATCGTTTGACTTAGGTAATCGTTCTCAGGCAAATCCGTGCTTAACAAAAATAAGGGAGCGCTTTCAAATGTCTCTGGAGCTAAATAGAAGGCCTTTACCCAAATAGGGTGGCTGTGGATTGTGATTTGATATTTGATTCCGGTGTCATGGAGAAAATTATAGGTTTTCTCATACCACTCTGCTTTCATGGTCTGATCCTGGTTCCTGCCCTGATCGTAGTATCCATATTTCCAGAGAATACCTATTCCGATCAGGTTTTGCTTGAGTTCGTAGGCGCTGCGCAGATGTGATCCAGACAAAAATCCCAGCCCGCCACTATAGATTTTGAGTGGCTGGTGCACAGCAAATTCCATGGAAAAATAGGCCGTCTTTTTGGAGAACTCAGGAGAGATCTCATAGGGAACATTGTAATTTCTGAAATCAGTCATTGTGTGTGGTTAATTTTTCAATTTAGTTGAAATCAAAAGACTGGCCACAAAATCAGGATGGTGAATTGTCAAAAAATTATAGGTGTATCCTCTTAACTGCATTTGTGTACTTTGAATTAATTCTAAAAGTAATTTCCTCCGACGCAGCGGTGGGTTAGGGGCATCTTTTTCAGGCCAGAACCACACATAATCCTAGTGCGTGCATTTAGGCGGATATACATAAAAGATTGAGGTGATTGTCTCAAAAAATCAGGTGCATCAATACAAAAACCCAAAGATCCAGATAGGCAAGCTTTGTCCGGCGGGGTATTCTATATCATCTTTGACGATCCAAGTGCTATTTGCTGTGGCTTGCTTTGTTGATTTTCCTTTTCCTCCAATCTCAAAGTTAAATTGATCCTCAACTAGAAAATCTACGGTTTTGGAGTAATTGACTTTATGGTCTACTTTAATAATGCTATTGAAGAAAGTTTCTCTTACTGTACCGATTTCAGGTTTGACTTCACTCAGGGCATAGAGATAATTGGTGTTGTTCAAGAATACTTTTTCAGGTTTTTGTAGCGTAGCTACACTGATCCCTGCTGGATACTGCAGATCGATGAGTCTTGCCTCAGCCAGATATAGCATGTAGCTGCCCATAGAGTTACGATGGATTTGCGTTTTCTCACTCAAGGCCGAAATATTGGGTTTGAAAGGAACCTGCTGAGCTATGATGTAGAGAAGTTGAAGTATTTTTTTTCCATTTCTGATATCAAAACCACGGATCTCGGCCATGTCATATTCTACTATCGTGCGGATGAGTTGTCGCAGTTTTTTGAAATACATCTCTTCATTTGCCCCGGAGAAAGGATAGTAACCTGTTTTGAGATAGTCAGGAAAATATTGGAGCGGTTTAAATTCTTTAGGGAGCAGTGTCCTGATATTTAAGGCAGGATCAAGGATTTGGTCTAGAGTGATTGCAGGCAAATCTTGATCGTGGTATAACTTTAGAAATTCGCGATAAGATAAACCGTGCAGTTCATACATCACGGCTCTTCTGCTTAAATCTCCCTCTTCTTTGCTTATATCAACAATCGATGACCCTGTAAAAACGATCTGGAGGTCGGGATACCTGTCGTAGAGATTTTTGATTTCTCTAGACCATGTGGGGTATTTGTGGACTTCATCCAATGCAACGATTTTCCCTCCGGATTGATAAAATCTCTTGACCGTATCCAGCAGGCTGTTGGAGAGGAAAAATAGCTCGTCCAAGGAGAAATAGGAAACTTGAACCCCTTCCCGTTCTTTTTCTTTAAGGTATTGAAATACTAAGGTTGTCTTTCCTGTTCCTCTAGCACCTTTAATGCCTATGAGTCTTTCACCCCAATCTATTTTTTCATACAGGTACCGCTTGAAATCAAATTTCGTATTGTCAATTAGTAAATTTGAAATATCCAGTAACTCTTCCATTGCACAAGTATTTGTGCAAATATATCAAATAACGCATAAATGAATATGCATTATTGATATTTTTTGCACATTTAAATGTGCAAAAATGATGAGGCAGAGCTCGATATAGTTCTGCCCCTTTGGATTAAGTAAAAGAGAATTACGCCGGCAAGGCTGCCAGCCCATTCGCATCCGGTTTGTTTTTCACAACTGCCGTATCATTTAAAATCATCGTCTCTCCGTTTTCGGGAGAATATACAGGCCACTTTGGAAGAACTCCAGCGTTCGGATCCCCAGTTTTCATAAAGGCAAGGAGAGAAGCAGACATCTTCTCCGAAAGTTTTCTAGGTCGGTCTCCGCCACCGGTATGCGTGTACATGCGATCGGTATTGTCAAACCAAAAACAAATATCTATGCAGTGGAATGCTTTCATTCTCCCAGAATACAACGCAGGCTCCCAGCCAAACCAAGCTAAAAAAACGGGGGCTTTTTGCTTTGACTTCGCATTGGCAGTGTTGATTGCTCCTTTTCGGTTGGATAAGATCATCGCCCAAAGATCAGCCGGAGAAGCCTCAGGGAAATCTTTGCGATAGGCTGTTATGATTTTTTCCGTGGCTTCACCAAAGTTAGGCTTCAATTTCTCCGTTACTCCTGCCCAATCAATTTTTTCCAATTCCGGGGAAGTCCGTGTAGGATTCCACTCGTGGAATGTAGTGCATATCATCAATGGAACATCGGAAGCCAATCCGCTTTCTTCGGAAAAAAACTCACCCTTCGGAATATTTACCCCGTCGGCAGTCGGACTAAAGCCGCCTCTGAAACCCGGTAGCGGATGATCCTTTCGCATTTTTGCCAAAGCCGTATTAGCTACATCCAGATATTCACGCCAAGTCAGCTCTTGCAATTTGTCCACTGCATCGGGAGTCAAGCCCGCTTCCCTCATCACATATTCCCCTAAAGTCTGTGAATATTCCTGCTCGGAAGCCTGAAGCATAGACCCGCTTAGTGCCACACCCTTGTGTACCAACCCTTTTGCCGCAGGCATGGCCATAGTTGTGGTTACCTTGGCCCCGCCGCCTGATTGTCCCATAATGGTTACGTTTCCCGGATCACCGCCGAAGTTCGCGATATTATCCCGAACCCATTCCAGTGAAGCTATAATATCCAACTGGCTTACATTTCCGGAATGGGCATACTTTGATCCTCCTATACCGGATAGATCCGTGAAGCCGATTGGCCCTAGCCTATGGTTGATGGAGACAAAAACTATATCTCCGTTCTTGCTGATGTTTTCCCCGTGGTAACCATCTTGTTCTATGCCGTTTCCATTGGTAAATCCACCCCCATGTAGCCAAACCAATACCGGTCTCTTTTTGCTGTCCAGGGCGGGAGTCCATACATTCAGTTTCAGGCAATCCTCACTTACATCGTCATAGTTCCAATGATCCGCAAAAGAGTAATCCTGGCTTGCATAGCGATTGTCCATGATCTGAGGAGCTGTGTTTCCCCACCAGATGGTGGGCTTGATTCCTTCCCATTTTTCAGGTTTTTGCGGAGGCATAAATCTGTTTTTGCCGGAAGTATCGGCTCCATAGGGAACCCCGAGAAAAGTAAAAACATCATTGAGAATATAACCTCGGATTTTTCCTGAATCAGTATTGGCTATGGCAATATCATCTCCAATTTGCAAGAATTGGCCATTGTTGGCTTTACGGGTAGTAGGATTAGCCTGAGAAGCAAAAGGCAATGCAGTGGCAAGGCCTAGTCCGGCCGTTCCTACACCGACTTTTTTAAAGAATCCACGTCTATTTGTTTTCATGATTTTGGGTTATTGGTAAAGGTTTGACATCAAGTAAGATAAGGTAGAATACAGCCTACTTTAAAATCTAAATTTCACAAAAGATAAGTTATTGTTTCAAAATGAAAAAATAAATATGGATTTCCTCATAGCCTTAATTCTCAAATAGTTTTTCAATACTAGGCAAGGAAGGATTTCTGACTTTGAGGTCAACTATGTCGAAGATGCTATATCTTATGGCAAAGGAACTTATATGCTTTTTATGGGTTACAGGAGGTAAATCTGCTTTCTCGATTCCCTTGTTTAAATAAATGGATAAATAAAGGGTTTTTCTTTTTTAAGTTTTAGGGTAGAAGGTTTGGCTAGATTTGTTGCTTTGTAGCTGATAATGATCAGTTGTACAGCATGAAAGAGCATAAGGGGAATTAAGATAATCCCTGCACCTCCGGTTCCATGGAAAATCAGATTAAAAAACACTGTTCCATGCACCAAAGACTTTTTAGTACCACAAAATTGAGCGGTAATCTTATCCTCTCTTTGAAAATTCAGCCAATTAGAGGCTACTCCAATCAAATAATAGACGAGAGAAAAGAGGAGAATTACTCCTACCGCTATTGTCCCCAGATCTTTCCACACCATTCCTGAGAATAAATTGCTGGCAAATGAGTGGGAAAAGGAACTGTAGATAATCAACAGAATTATACTTTTATCGAAGTTAGAAAGGAGTGCTGAATAGCGCTGAGCATATTTTCCAAGCCATTTTTGAAGGGACATACCCAAAATCACGGGTATGATTATTTCCAAGATCAACTGTAAGTATAAGTCTGAAAAATCAAATCCTCCGATCTCATTCTTCAGAAGAGGCCCAAGCCATAAAGGTGTCAGGAATATGCCGATCAGCCCGGAGATACTGGCATTGAATATAGCTGATGGGATGTTCCCTTTTGCCAGTGAGACCATGACGACGGATGAGGAAACCGTGGAGGGTAAAACTGAAAGAAAAAACAAGCCCATCCAGATCAATTGTTGTTGTTCATTGGTGACCAGTGGCAAAAATGCCAGAACTAACAGTGGGAATAACAAGAAGGTACTTAGTTGAATCACTACATGGAGTTTCCAGTTTTTCAGTCCTGCTTTTAATTTTTCGGGACTGAGTTTCACACCGTAAAAGAAGAAAATCAGCGAAATCCCAATCGAAGAAATCAAGTCGATTGGGATATTGTTTAAACGGCTGTTCTCTAATTGAAAAAAATAGGCCAGTACAATCATGCTTATCATCCCCATGAGAAAGGGGTCGACTTTGAGCTTTATTTTTTGAGGACTCATTTTGTGGAGCGGGTTTCTTTATAGGTGTTCCTATATGCATGAAAAACAATTTGTGGAAGTACAGTAAGCGATAAAATCATGCAAACTAACAATCCTCCTACAATCATAATGGCCAAAGGCTTCTGGATTTCAGATCCCATTCCTGAGGATAGTGCTGCTGGCAACAACCCCATCGAGCCCATCAGTGCAATCATTAAAATCGGTCTGATACGGTTGTAAACCCCGTTTGATATGGCTTTCTGAAGAGGTATTCTGGCCGCCATATTTTGTTTGATATTTCCGATTAGTACGATGCCGTCGATAGTGGCCACACCAAATAGAATGATAAAACCTATTCCGGCCGAAATACCGAATGTGGTGCCGGTGATCCATAAGGAGAAAAACCCTCCAATAAATGCAAATGGTATGACAATGAGGGAGATCAAGGTGTCTTTGAGATTGCCCTCGAAATTCATCCAAAGTAGAAAGGCGATGAGAAGTAATGAAATGGGAATGATGTACATCAATTGCTTCGTAGCCCGCTCCTTGCTTTCAAATTCCCCAGCCCATGTCACTTTAGTAGAAGAGGGTAAATTCACCTGTTCAGCTACCCTGGATTTGGCTTCCGCTATGGTGCTTCCCAGATCCCTACCTTCAATGCTAAATCCCACGGCAATGTATCTGCTGCTTCCTTCTCTATAGATGAAGGTCGGGCTGGTATGGAAGTCTATAGTTGCGATCTCACGAAGGGGCACCCTTTTTCCATCTTTAGTCGGGATGAGTATCTCAGCAATTTTTTCATCATCATCCCGGTATTCTTTCATGAATCTGATCCGAACATCAAACATCCGCTCGTTTTCGAAGAAAGTAGTGGCAGCCCTTCCCCCAATCGCCATTTCTATCACTGCCTGCGCCTCACTCATTTCTACTGCATAGCGAGCCATCTTATGGTCATGAAGCTGGATCCGAAGTTCAGGAAGTCCAATATTTCTATAGACGTTGAGATCTTCGATACCTTCTACATCCTTGATGCTGGCAGCCACTTGATCTGCGTATTCTTCAAGTTCGAAGAGATCCTCACCGAAGATTTTTATCACAAGGGAGCTTTTCACCCCAGCAACATATTCCTCCACATTATCCTGAATGGGCTGGCTAAAGCCAAAGACGATACCAGGGTAGGTTTGGAGGGATGTCCGCATCTGGTCTATCAGTTCTTCTTTGCTGATATCCCGAGTCCATTCCTCTTCAGGATGCAGTTCTATGTGAAACTCTATGTTGAAAAACCCTGTGGGATCTGTCCCATCATTAGGCCTCCCTACCTGGGCCAGAACAAACTTTACTTCTTCAAATTCCCGAATGGAAGACTTCATTTCCTTGCTAAGGCGGTTTGACTCCTCCAGATTTACACTGTTGGGAAGTGTAGCTCTTACGTAAACAGCCCCTTCATTTAATTTGGGGAGGAATTCTGTCCCAATGTTCATAAATCCGGCAATACTGATCAGAAGAAGTGCTCCAAACGTGGCTAGGGTTGCTTTGCGGTATTTAGTGCTCCATAGGTACAAATTGAAAAGGCCATCCCTGAATGAGCGAGTAATGAAATTGTCCTTTTCCTGGATGTTTTTCGTCAGCAATACTTTGCACATCGCCGGCACATAGGTTAAACTTAAAATCAAAGATCCTAACAGGGCAAAGCCGAGTGTATATGCCAATGGGCTGAACATTTTTTCCTCCACTTTCTGAAAGGAGAAAATAGGAAGTAATGCTACAATCAGGATCAATAACGCAAACATGATGTAAGAGGCTACACTTCCAGCGCTTCTTTTGATGATTCCTGACTTTGATATTTTATTGAACCGCTCAAATCCCAGTTCGTGGGCACGCTTTTCTAAGCCTACAAAAGTACGCTCAGCGATCACCAGAGCTCCTTCCAGAAGCAAACCAAAATCCAGTGAGCCCATGGAGATCAAATTTGCCGGCATGTCCATCATCTTCAGTGCGGTGATGGCAAAAAGAAAGGAAAGGGGAATGACTGAGGCAACGATTAGGGTTAGGCGCCAGTTGTATAGGAAAACAAATACAATGACCGATACCAAGATAATACCCTCGATTAGGTTTTTGGTAACGGTATTCACGGTAATGTCCACCAACTTAGTCCGATCGATAAAGGGCTCAATTTTTACATCGGCCGGTAAGATCCTGGTGTTCAGTTCATCTATTTTCTCTTTTAACCTGCCGATCACCTCACTTGGATTTTCACCTCGGAGCATCACTACAATACCTTCTACCAGATCATCTTCATTTTGAAGACTGGCTATACCCAATCTTGGTTTTGCGGAAATACTGACTTCTGCTACATGCTTGACCAAAATTGCATTGGTACCTTTTACCTCAATGAGGATATTCTCAATGTCTTCTATACTCTCTAGAAGCCCTACGCCACGCACTACATAGGCCTGGCTGCCACTTTCTATGATATCCCCACCCACATTAATGTTGCTTTTTGCCACAGCTTCAAAAACTTCCAAAGGGGATAGGTCATAATTCGCCAGTTCTGTTGGGTTGATTTTGATTTCATAGGTTTTTTCCTCACCGCCGAAACTCACCACATCAGCTACTCCTGGAACCGCTACCAGCTCACGTTCTATCACCCAATCATGGATGGCGGACAATTCGCCTATCGGCTTTTTACTTTTTAGGACATATCGGAAAATTTCGCCTGTGGCACCGTAGGGTGGTTCGATCTCCGCATCAGCGCCTTCCGGCAGCTCTGCACTTTGAAGGCGGTTGGCGGTGTATTGTTGTGCATAGAAATCATCAATCTCATCATCAAATATGACTGTGACCACAGACAGACCAAAAAGGGAAATGGAGCGCACATCACTCTTTTTTGGAATGGTGTTCATTTCTTTCATCAAGGGGAGGGTGATGAATTTTTCTACTTCTTCTGCACTTCTACCTGGCCATTGGGTGATGATCCTTGCCCGCGTGTTGGTGACATCCGGAAAAGCCTCTATTGGAGTATTGAGGTAGCTGATTACTCCTGCTACCAGCAATAGTCCTGTAAGGAAAAATACAACGGTGGAATTTCTGAGGGCAAATCCTACGATTCCCTGTACTAATTTTTGCATGTTTTTAGTCTTGGAAATTTTTCAGCTGCTCATAGACCAGCAGGTTGTTTGTGGAAAGAATTTGTTCTCCTTCATTTAGCCCTTCTTTGATGTAAGCGATTCCTTCGTTTTTGCTCATGATATCTATTGCTCTCACTTCTATACTACAGTCGTTTCTATAGACCAAAGCGAAATATCGATTGGAATCAAAAATCAGATTATCCATGGGCACAGCCAGTGCAGAGCCTGAGGCTCCTTTGCTTAAATAGACGTCTACCAGCATTCCAGGCTTGAGTTTGAGGTCTGTATTCTTTAACACTATTCTGGCTTTTAATACTTTAGATTCTGTGTCCAACACCTGGGAAATGACAGATACTTCTCCCTGTAGTGTCAGATCCTTGTAAGAAAGAGTTCTTACCTCTGCCGGCATTCCTTTCTCGATATGACTGATATTGGATGCATAGATATTTGCCATGATCCAGATCTCCTCCAAATTAGAGATGGTAAAAAGTGGATCACCCTCTGAGGAAATCTGTGTGCCCCCTGAGATATATTTGTCCGTGATGATGCCTGATACCGGGGATTTTATCTGGAAAACGCCTCTCTCTTCACTTGGGCTGAAAAGGTTGAGGTTGTTTGTGACACGTTCCAATTCAGTATTTAACACATCCAGCTCACTTTCAGCCTCCAAGAGATCCTTTTCAGAGGATATTCCACTTTCATACATGGACTTGGCGGATTCCAAACGTTTAGTTGTCACTTTCAACTGTGAATTGAGTGACTTCTGTTCGGACTGCATGGATATCAATTCCGTACTTTTTAGCTCGGCCAGAACCTGACCCTTCTTGACTTCATCCCCTATAGAAAAATACGTGTTGGTAATGATCCCGCTTACTAAAGGGATAAAACTGAGGACATGATCTGGATTGGTTTCCACGGATCCTGTGAGATGTAGCTTTTCCACTATCGGCTCTAGCGATACTTCATAGAAGCCAACTTTACTTTTGAAGGTGTCATTCAGACAGAAATTGGTTGGTTTTTCTTTAGTTTGCTCGGGGACTTTGCTACAGCTGAAAGTACCTAGACTGGCAGCTAAAGCGACGGCGATAAATTTATTGGACAATTGCTGCATTTTTTTAGTTGAATAGATCCGTGCCAAGAGTGAATTTCAATTCCTCGGCTTTCTTTTGGATTTCCAGTTTGTTTTCAAGAATGATCGTTTTGTTTTCTAAGTAGGCCTCAAAAAAATCCAGAAAGGCTAACATTCCGAGGTCTCGGTTTTTGAAATTGCTGATATAGTTTTCCAGTAGATTATCCAGAGTCTGCTCGTATTCCGGGTCAATTTCCCGATATAGCGCTATGCTGTTTTGCAGATTTTGCCAGGAAAGAATCAATTCATTTCCTATTTCCTGAGCTTTATAGGATCTTAACAATTCAGCTTGCTTGATCGTAAATTCGGCATGTCTGATATTTCCCTGGTTTCGGTTGAAAGCCGGGAGATCCATGGTAAGACCAAATCCGAAGAAATTATAGAGGAAGTTCCCGCCCCGGTCATAGCCTGCTTTCAAAGCGAGATCTGGAACTCTTTGGGCTTTTTCGTAACGATAATTTTTCTGCGCATATTCCTCGTTAAGCAATTCGATTTTGTAATCTGGCCGGGACTCCATCGCAAGGGAAGAAAGCTCACCTAGATTTAGCTTTTCCAGCTGCTCAATGTCCGGCTCATAACCCACTTCTGATATTATCAGATAGGTAGAGGGCGAGAGATTCAGGAGCAACTTGAGATCCTTCTGCTCCTTATGGAGTTCATCATCCAGATCATTGATCTTCTTGGCTATTTCCAGTTCTGCGGCTTTCAGACGGATGTATTCTCCTTTAGCTACATTGCCTAGTTGCACCTGATTCTTATATGCGCTGGATAATAGCCGGATTGATTCTAGCTGAGTTTGATAGAGTTTTTTAGAGAATTGCAGGTATTGAAGGTCACTCAGACTATTTCGGAATTCCAACTTTAACCCGCGAAGCAGATCCTGAAAATACTGCTCTGCCATGGCCTCATTGACTTCCTCCAAAGCGACCAGTTTTTTTCGTTTGCCGGCGGTCTGTACCAATTGTTCTATGGAAACAGATATTTGTTGATTTCTGCCAAAATTGCCTGAAATGGGAGGCAGTCCCTCTCCAAAGTAGCCAGTTCCGTTTAATCCATTGACTGTAGTCCCAATATTGATTTCATCGAGTTCAAGGGTGGGATTTGGCCACAGTTTAGCTTGTAAAGTCAGTGCTTCTGCCTGTGGGATGTTCAGCTTCTCGGCCAAAAGCAAAAGATTCTCTTCTAAAAATTTTATCTCACTCTGCTGCCTGCTGATTCTTAAGGTGTCTTGGGCGGGAGAGGTGGTGAAAGAGAAAATACTAAGTAATAAGATGCCTGATAGGCATTTTTTTATGTCCATATCGTATTCGATTGATGGACAAAAGTGGGCTGGATAGCCTTAAAAAAACCTTAAGATGGATAAAATTTACCTTAAGGGGATCCTGACGATGAAGGTGTTTTCCAGGGTAGAATGGTTGAGGTATCGGATGGTACCCCCTGTGAGTTTGATGATTTTTTTGGTCAGCACCAAGCCTAATCCAAAGCCAACTTTTCCTTGACTATTCTTCCCTCTGAAGAAATGGTCGAATAACAGCTCCTGTTCCTGAGAGGATAAGCTCTCACCAGGGTTGGAAAATGAAATAGATAGCTCCTTATGACTGTTACAGCTTATCTGTATTGAAGCGGTTTCATTATTACTGTAAGCCAGACAGTTTGATAATAGGTTTTGAAATGCCTGCTTGAGTATTACCGGATTCGCCATCACCTTAAGTCGATCTTCATTAAGTTCTTCCCCTGAAAAATCCAACTGAAAATCAAAGGTGAATTCTGGGGCGATTATTCGAAAATCCTCCACGAGCTCAAATAATAACTCATCTATGCGTACTTCACTCACATCCAGCTCCTGGCCTGCTTCGACCTTGGAAATCTGGAGCAGGCTATGAATGATCTCCCCGAGAAATTTTGCTTTGTTGGTCAACTGGGTGAGATGATCTGCCAGCATATGATCATTCACATCCCCCTTCAAACGCTCTAGTTCTGATACCAAAATGGAGATTGGGGTTTTTAGTTCGTGTGAAATGTGCTGCACTGCATGTTTCTGGAAAGCCATGGACTCATTTGTCCTTTTCAGCAGGATGTTAAAACTCTGGTATAATTGGTCTATTTCGACTAAGCCGGAGGCAGGAAGCTTGAGCAATTGGTTTTGACTTGCGTTGAATTTAAAATGCTTAATGTCCTCGGAAAGCTGAGTAATTGGTCTGGCTAGTTTCTGGGCGAGAAAGTAAGACAGCATAACCACGGTGACCAAAATACCCAAGAAGATTATTCCCAGTGTGTTTTTGAGAAATTCCAGTTTGCTTATACCATATTCATCATAAGCTTTGGAAATACCATAATAGCTTTTATCATCTTTTTCATAATAGGTGCCGATGACATCATACTCCCCTTCCTTGGTTTCTATCCAGCTCGTTTCTGGGGATAGGGTGTAGAGGATTGTTTCGGGATCATTGATCGAGAGATCATCTATACTGGAGAAAATCAGTGTTTTTTTTCCATCATAAATCAGTAGCTTCTCATCAAAAAAATCATTGATAGAGAGCTCATCCATAGCTTTGGATAAATTTTCACTCTGTTCTTTGTACTGTGAAATTAGATTGATAGTAAGAATAATTTTAGCCCTTTGCCTTTGCTGGAATTCCTCTTCCCTATATTCTGAGAAGAGTATAAAAACTGTGGTAAGTGATAGTGCGGCCAATATCGTCACAGCACTTACGAAATAGATCAGTATCCGCCTTCTTATTCTCATTGTGCGTCCAGATAGTAGCCATATCCCACTTTTGTTTTAATAGTCTGGGTACTGTAAGGCTTGTCAATTTTGTTGCGGAGAAAATTGATATAGACCTCGATTGTATTGGTGTTAGCTTCCATATTGGTACCCCAGATTGCCTGTATGAGTTCCTTTTTCAGCACAATTTCACCTGGATTCTGGGCTAGTCTTTTCAGGATCTGATATTCTCTTGGAGTAAGATTTATTTCAGTTCCCTGTTTAGTCACCTGGCTTTTATCCAAATCAATAGAAAGGTCACCGACAATTACCTTTTGATTATTCAATGTCTTGGAACCGGCTCTTTTCAGTAATGAATTCACACGCAAGATGAGCTCACGCATAAAGAATGGTTTGCTCAGGTAATCATCTGCTCCGGCTTCATATCCTTTTATTTTGTCTTCTAACTCGGAAAAGGCAGTCAGGATGATGACTGGTGTAGAGGCATTGAAAGTTCTGAATTCTCTACATACATCAAATCCACTTTTGCCGGGTAAGCTTATATCCAGAATGATACAGTCATAAACCCGTTGACGTAGGCTTTTTTCTGCCAATAATCCGTCATAAAACTGATAGCTTTGAAATCCTTCGGCCTTGAGAACTTCTGAAATATTTGAGTTTAATATGGGATCGTCCTCTACAATTAAAATGTCCATAAGTAATTTGAGTGATATCAGCTGTTAGCCTTTTCAGATAAGTTGCTATGCTCCTTTACTCAACAGATTTTTTATAAGGGGTTCCTGGCTCTCGTCTTCGAGCATAATCATTAAATTATCACCTTCCATCAATTCCGTGTGACCGTTTGGAGTGATAAATTTTTTGTCCCGCTTTATCACGACTACGAGTGAACTCGCCGGAAAACCTATTTCAAGTATTTTCTTTCCTATGGAAGAACTGCCTTCTTCAAGGCGAATTTCCATTACCGCATTTTTGAAATCGTCGGAGAGTTCTAAGTCTAGCAGCGTTTTTCTTTTCAGTTCTGCCGGAAGAGCTAAACCCAAAAGTTTTGCGGCAAGGGGAAGAGTAGGTGCCTGTATGGCTACCGAAGTCAATACAATAAAGAACACAATGTGGAATAGCGTCCATGACATTTCTATCCCCGCTATCATAGGCAGAGTGGCAAACACAATCGGTACAGCGCCGCGTAAGCCTACCCATGAGATAAAAGTTTTTTCTTTGAGACTGAATTTGAAAAAGGAAAGTGCCATAAAAACACCTATGGGTCTGGCTATAAATATCAGGAACATGGCAGCGGTCAAGGCTATGCCCGCCACGGGAAATAGCTGCTTAGGAAATACCAAAAGACCCAATGAAATGAACATTACCACCTGCATCAGCCAGGCCACTCCATCGAAAAATTTCATCAAGCTTTTCTTATGCGCCATGTTGGAATTGCCCACTGTAATCGCAGCAATATATACCGCCAAAAAACCATTGCCTTTGCATAGATCCACAACAGTGTAAGTGATCAAAACCAAAGCGAGCAACATGACAGGATAAAGTCCTTCAAAATCAAGTTTGACTTTATTGGTAAGTAGTACTATCGCACGTCCAAATAGCCAACCAAGCAAGCCGCCTACGATCATCTGGATAACAAAGAGCGGTATGATCTCCCAAATGGAGTTGTTTTCCAGGGTAATAAAACCCAGGATGGAAATGGTCAGGAAATAGGCCATGGGATCATTGCTTCCACTTTCCAGTTCCAGAAGAGGGCGTAGATTTCCTTTCAATCCCAGACTTTTAGCCCTTAAAACAGAGAATACAGCGGCAGCATCTGTAGAGGAGACTATTGCTCCCAGAAGTAGACTTTCTAACACAGATAAGTCAGTGATCCAATAAACAAACGCACCCAAAGAGGCACTTGTAAGCAGCACACCAATGGTAGATAAGGAAACTCCAGCCCAAAGTACCGGCTTAATACTTGGCCATTTGGTATCCATACCGCCTGAAAACAAAATGTATGTCAACGCAATAATTCCAAGAAGCTGGGTAATTGCGGGATTTTCGAACTTGATTCCCCCAAGTCCGTCTGATCCTGCCAGCATACCCACACCTAAGAAGATCAATAGTAGGGGAATCCCTGTTTTGCCCGAGGTACGGCTTGCCAAAACTCCGGCTAGGAGTAAAACGGAGCTTATTAAAAGAATATTCTGAGCAGTAAAAACCATTAAAATTTAAGGGATTGATCTGTAAAACTAGCCAAGTTTTGCCATTCCTAAAAGTTAGGCCAATTCTATGAAAAAAGGCAAAGATTTCTCAATTCAGCAAAGTGTGTTTTACAAAAAAAACCGACTGCTTTTCAGCAACCGGTTTTGAAACTTATTTCAAATTACTCTAATTTCTTTTCTTGGTTCTTGAATCTAATCTCTGGGTTCTAACTTATTGTCCCACCAAAAAAACAGCATTGCTTAAAACAAGCTTGCCCGACTCCCAGAATCCCCTGAAAACAGGATCATCCACAAAATAGATGATGGATCCACTACCTGAATTTTCTACACCAATCGCCATAGATTCTCCCATAGTAGATTTGATTTTGTAACCTATATATCCTGTTCGATGTGCGTTATTTGATGAAATCACTCCTGCATTGATACCATTATTCAAGTATGCATATCGATTGGAGTTGTTTTTTAGAGTATAGTATTTTCCACCGGTTCCATAGCCCAGTGGATGTGTCTTATCCATAGTCACTTCATAGATAGCCCCAGCAGCACCACCTGAAATTGCCAAGCGCTCACTTTCTTGATAAGGAGCTAGACGTTCTGCTTTTGCCAAGGAATCTGCAACCTCTTTTGCGGCCTTCTTCTCATCATCCGAGCCGAAAGTTTTCAGCCCATAGCCTTCCTTGTCGGCAAACAAACTTAACGCCTGGTCGATGGCGATCAGCTTTCCCCCTGCACCTACCCATTCCATTAGGGATTTTTGAGCAGCTTCGGTTAAAGCACTGCCCCAGAGAGATGGAAGTATAATTACATCATATTTCCTCAGGTCGTAGCGGGACATTCTGGACGTTTCCAGATTAGTAAGAGGATAGTTAAGATCTTGCTCAAAGTAATGCCAAATCGCACCATAATTTAAAGAACTCGTGCCTTCTCCGCCGATAAGAGCCACCTTTGGAGCTTTGATCATACGGATATTCGGAGAGCCGAAGTCTTTGCCTTTGTCCATATACCCACTCATGGTAGTTGCCAGAGTTACTTCATGCTTGTTGGCTATGTCCACTACTTTGGCGTCAAAGTTTGGAACATACTCATTCCCGCCCTTGGTGATCAAAAGAGACCCTGCTGGGAAGCTCTTTCCTTCTACTTCGAAATCAAACTCATTGAATTTTACCCGGATCCCTTCTTGTAGCAACGCCGATAAGAAAGCAGCATCGCGTGTACCTTGCCATGCAGCAAGGTAAGCAACCGGGGTTTTTCCCACTTGGTTTGCCGCAAATGGCTTCTTCTCATAGGCAGAGGAGGCATCAAGTCTTGTTTCTACTGCAAAAGCCTTTAATCCATAGGCATATGGCATAGCCCAGCTCGTGATGTCATAAGTAATACTGTCATGCAGGGCAGGGTTTGGTTCAAAAAGCACTTGAGCCAACACAGACTTCGGTTGGAAAGCACTGATGATAATGTCCTGCTCTGAAGTGGAGAATGACTCGTTTTTGCCAGTGCCATAAGAAAAGCCTTTCAATCCTGATTTTGAACCTGCTTTGCCATAGCGGATACCGTTTTTGTCCAGCAATTCAAGCAATTTGGCTATTTGGGTCGGGTTACTTTCCCCTTTGATGACAAAGGCTTTATATTTCCCTTTTGGATTGGTTGAGTTGTCTTTGTAAAACTTTTCGAACTCTGAAATCAGTTTCTCCGCATTCTGGCTGGTCACTTCAGCTGCCGACATGGCTGCAGTATAATGGCCTTCAATTCTGGAGCTTAGTGTCACGGTGTCACCCACGGCATTATATCCCCCCAGTCCTGCCAGACCACTTCCTCCTTGTTCTATAGTCATACCTATAGCTCCATTGAACATAGGATAGGAATCCCCATAGGAAGGATACAACAGATCAAAACGCTCTTTTGTGAAGTAAAAGCGCCCTGCTTCATCGAAGTATTTTGCAGTATTTCTACCAAAGATGTCCTGGAATTCATGTTGCCACTGAGTGAGTTGCTCGTGTAGAGGCTCAGCGGCAGGAGCCATATAGAAAGGGTTGTTGATTCCTTGCTCATGGAAGTCAAGGTGCAATTGGGGCAACCATTCATTATATAGTTTCATTCTGGCCTGTGATTCCACCTGTACCTGCCATGCCCAATCTCTGTTCAGATCAAACAAATAGTGATTTGCACGTCCGCCGGGCCAAGGTTCGCTGTGCTCTACAGATTGCAAGTCCGGCTGCAAGATGGTGTTCATTTTCTGATTGTACCACATCGAATAGCGGTCACGACCATCTGGATTGATGCATGGATCTATGATGATCACCTGATTTTTCAGCCAATCTTGAGATTCCGCATTAGTAGGGTCTGCTAAGGTGTGAAAGGAGGAAATGGCAGCTTCCATACCTACAGACTCATTTCCATGCACATTGAAAGACATCCAGTTGATTGGGACGGAAGTGGAAGGGGCACCATCCAAAATTCCGGCTCTTTTCAGATTGTCCTCACGGATTTGCTCCAGATCAGCCATGTTTTGAGCACTGGATAGAATTGCGACTATCAGTGGTCGTTTCTCGTTGGTTTCTCCGTATTGTATGAGCTTTACATTCGGATTATTCGCGGCGATATGCTCAAAGTAATCCACCATGCGATGATGTGGAGTGAACCTGTCACCGGGTTTGTATCCTAAAAACTGCTCAGGGGTTTGTATTTGGGACCAAGAGCTCAAGCTGGTCGAAATAGCTAAAATTGTTAGAAGTATAAGTTTTTTCATAAAGTTGGGTAGAATATGAAGCCATGAATTTAAGAGGAATTGTCTTTTGAATTGATACCGGTGAAAAAAGCTTGTTTGTGTGGATGATCTCAATATCGGGGCCATTGAAGGTATAGAATCCTGTCCAACTTAGTTTTTGTCCTAGGCTTCGGTAGATTAGGGTTGACTGTACTTTGAAGATAGGTATAGGATGTATTAACATGTATTACCATGAAAATCGTAAATCATACTTTCGATTTTCATGGTAAAAGATCGATTAATTCTCCCATTGCTTCAGGAATACCTGTCAATTTCCCTTGCCGTAGGCCTTCTTGGCCCAAGGCAGGTGGGGAAGACCACTCTTGTAAAAAACCTGAATCTCGGCAAGGAGAGTGTTTATATTGATCTGGAATAGCAATAGCTAAGATTGCCGTTTGATTATGCTATTGCTGAGCTTGATAACTCCGCCTATATACTTCTACCCCCACTCTATCGATATGCTCCAACAACGCAGCTTCTTTGATGGAATGGTAGTTTAGCACGTCAAATTTGTAAGGCATATTGGTCTCTTCATTCAAGAAATAACTAATCTTACTTATTGTGTCAAAATCTAAGTTTTCCCCTTTAAGAGCAATATCCACATCACTGCCATTTCTGAAGTTCCCCTTGGCACGACTCCCGAAAATATAAGCACTTTGTACCCCAGCATGATCTCTCAACAGACTAAGAATTGCGTCCAAATCCGTATCCAAAAGACCAAATTTATTCTTCATCTAGCTTTTGTTTGAAAGTGTCTAGCAAAGCTTTTAGTAGTGGAAAGTACTTATTACTGATCAGTTGCTCCATATCACTTGCTTTTTGCTCGTCGTAGGTATGTTCAGTTAAGTTTCTATCCTGCAACAAATCCATCCAGTCATGCCCATTTTCCAACGTCCCCATTTCGAATGCCTTCTTTAAAGCACTTCTTGGTGATTTGATATCCACAAAGCCCTGATCTTCCAAATAATCCTTCACCATATTCCACGCTAATTCAAAACTCATCTCAAAAAACTGGATAATCCCTGCTTTCTGGACGATATCCGGTTTTTCAATTTGTAATGCATTTTCCAGATGATTCATTGCTTTATTGAAATTAGAGAAGCGTTGTTTCCAGCGTATATCATCTTTAGACATATTGTCGTGGGTTTTTCTGAGGGTTATGCTAAAATAAGGCTTTATTTTAGATCTGTAGGAATCTTGGGAAAACAGCTAGTCCAAATAAAAAGATTTGGTCATAAAGACATGCAGCCTTCAAAATCTCGTTATTGTGAATTGCAAACCTAATTCCATATGGAAAGAGAATCAGAGAAATGTTTTAAGAAATTCAGGGCACATATTGAAAAACATGTCAAAATAGATGAGTCTGAGATGGAGAGAATTAGCGTCTATTTTGCCATTAAAAGAATGAGAAGAAAAACTGTTCTTCTTGAACCTGGAAATATTTGCCACTTCGAAAGCTTTGTGGTTTCCGGTCTATTTCAAAGTTCGGTACTAGACGAAACAGGAAAAGTACATACGCTGAATTTTCCTCATGAAGACTGGTGGGCGGGCGATTTCAAAAGTTTTAGTACTGGATCACCCTCAATTATGCGAATCGAAGCTCTTGAGGATTCGGTTTTGCTTGAAATATCAAAGAAATCTCTAGATGAATTATTGGTGAAGTCTCTTCCCTTCGCAAAATACTTTAGGATACTCAGCGAGAATGCAAGTATGGCTGCCAACGATCGTATTATCAATCAAATGTCCCAATCAGCGGAGCAGCGTTATGAAATGTTTTGTGGGAAATATGCTGCGGTCAAAGATCGCTTATCCCAGAAGAGAATTGCTTCCTTTCTGGGGATTTCTCCGGAATATTTCAATCAGATGGATAAGAGAAAGAAATCTGAATCATTATGATTACCCGAAATGATGCCAGTAGCCATATTTTCTTTGTTTTACTGGCTGGAAGACCGAAGACGGATGACCGAAGTGGCTTCAGCGCTAAAGTTTTCCTAATCCTATGATGCCTTTATTGCTTTACTGACAGAAAAACGGATATATATAAAAATCTTAATGTAGTTAAAGTTTTTCAGGATTCTGCCGCTGTAGTTTTACTTAACTAAACTGAGAAAAAATGAGCGGAAAGCACCTAAACATTCAATTAATCGAAAGCTTTTTCAAAGCTTATTCAACTGCTGATTTTGAAGGAATGAAGCAGGTAATGTCTGAAGATATCAAGTGGCACATTCCAGGC
This sequence comes from Algoriphagus sp. AGSA1, assembly GCF_021390545.1. Taxonomy (GTDB): domain Bacteria; phylum Bacteroidota; class Bacteroidia; order Cytophagales; family Cyclobacteriaceae; genus Algoriphagus. The sequence continues at coordinate 159,561 of NZ_JAJUWR010000013.1, forward strand.
AAGCACCCATTTAGCGGAACGAAAAATGGGATTGCCGAACTTATGGATTATTTGGAAAAGCTCAATCAATTTGGATTCAAGGCCGAGCAGATTGTAATGGGCGTAAATGACAGTTATGTAATCGATTGTCACAGAAACTGGAGTACTGCGCCCGGCAGGCCTGTCTTGAATGCCATGTCCTGTTTGCTATGGAAAATTGAGGACGGTAAGATTGTGGAGGTTTTCAATTTCCCACAGGATCAGCATATGGTTGATGCTTTTTTCAACAAGGTTGCTTAGCCAATCGAAATATGGAAGAAGGGAAAAATTGTGGAACCTAGGGGATTCGAACCCATGACCTCTGCTCTGTCAAAGCAGCGCTCTAAACCAACTGAGCTAAGGTTCCAGATAGTGTTGCGAAGATATTAGAAATAACGAAAACTTTCCATTCACTTCACTTTTTCTGATCGCAGACTTTCTAAAATAGAAGAATTAGTGAGATGAAATTTCTCAAAGTCAACTGTGGGTGCAGCGCTGGTTATTTTGAAAGTCTGGTCGAGCTTTTGGTACATATAGAAAATGCCTGTTTTGTCTCCTTGGGCTCCATACTGAAACTTTACCCATCTAGCCGGGGAATCATCGATCACTGTACGCCCTTGCTCAAGTGCCTTTAAGTTCAGGTGCTCATCTGCCAGCACATAGCGAAGTTCAAAATCAAAATCCTCATCAAAAGACGGTTTTTTACCAAGGGATTCTAAATAGTCGGATCCTTTGGCATTCTCCAAGTAAGTGATGGAAATACTGGCACCTTTTATATCAGTAGATTGAATAATGTAATCATACCCATCATCTTTTACTTGCCATCGATCTGGCAACAGGTAGCTGAACTTGATTTCAGGGTCTTTGACCTCTACACGTTTTTGGGCAGAGGAGATTTGGGGCAAAATTGCTAAGGCGAAGAAAACCAGTAATCGATGGATCATAGTGATTTTGAATTAATAGGGGGAATGCCCATTCCATTAGTTATCAATGAAATATATCCAACTCATAGCCTTTTGCAAAATAAAGCTAACTGCTTTAAGGATAATTAAGATTTTAGAGATAAGGAGTAGGGATAGTCTTGAAGTACTACGAGCTTGCTAGTGTGATAAGTTGGGCTTTGGATGAGGGGAACAATAAATGGTGAAGTGGAGCTTGAGTATTCGATTTTTTAAAGTGAGGCTATCAAATGATCGGTAGATAAGTAGGGAAACGTGTTTAATCTTGAAGGCTTTGTCCCGCAGATAAGCGGTGATTTGAATCGCAGATGTTCGCAGATTAAAACCGAAACTGAGTTAAATTAAGCAGAGATGTAGACGAAATCAAGCTAGGTAATGGCAGCTCTATAAACAAAAGGCAAAAGACTTTCACTCCTACACAGCCCGCTTTAGTCTAAATTTCAACTGAAGATCACCGTAAATCAGCGTATTTATCTGCGAAAATCAGCGGGAGACTACTATAGCTACAGGATCAATTACACAAAACTCTCCCTCAAATACTTCGCCGTATAATTCTCTTCTTCCTTCATCATATCTTCAGGAGTTCCTTCAAACGTCAGGTAACCTCCTTTATTTCCTCCTTCCGGCCCCAGATCAATTACCCAGTCTGCGGATTTGATCACTTCGGTATTATGCTCGATAATAATGACCGAGTGGCCTTGATCGATCAGCGCATTGATGGAGTGGAGGAGTTTTTTGATATCATGGAAGTGAAGTCCGGTAGTAGGCTCATCGAAGATAAAGAGAATGCGATCCCCGGCTTTGGTACCGCCCTTGCCCAGAAAAGACGCCAGTTTTACTCGTTGAGCTTCTCCCCCTGAGAGGGTGTTGGAGCTTTGTCCCATCCCTATGTAGCCCAAACCTACTTCCTGAAGTGGCTGCAGTTTATTGATGATCTGGGTTTTTCCTTTGAAGAAGTCCAGTGCTTCGTCAATCGTCATGTCCAGCACATCTGAGATGTCTTTGTCTTTATATTTCACATCCAGTATCTCATTTTTGAACCGCTTGCCTTTGCAGGATTCGCAAGTCAGGTGTATATCCGCCATAAACTGCATCTCCACGGTGATTATGCCCTCTCCGGCACAGTTTTCACAACGACCGCCATCCACATTGAAGGAAAAAAACGCTGGTTTGTAGCCCCTCTGCTTAGAAATAGACTGCTCAGCAAATAAGGACCTGATCGCATCGTATGCTTTTACGTAAGTCACGGGATTGGAGCGGGAAGACTTGCCGATGGGATTTTGATCCACAAATTCCACTTGGGAAATGGACTTATAATCACCTTCGATTTTGTCGTATTTTCCGCTTTCGTCTATTACTGTTCCAAGTATTTTGCCAAGAGCCGGATAAAGCACTTTTTTGATCAAAGTGGATTTTCCGGAACCGGAAACACCTGTGACTACGGTCAGGGTATTCAGGGGGAATTTGGCAGTAATATTCTTCAGGTTGTTTTCTCTGGCACCTTTTACCGTTATGGAGTCTTTCCACTTTCGGTTCCTTTCTTTGTTGAAGACCTTCTCTTCTCCGCGTAGGTATTTTGCTGTATAGGTATTTGCCGCGGTTATCAGCTCCTCAATAGGGCCCTGGAAAAGCAATTCACCGCCATTTACACCTGCATCAGGGCCGATGTCGATGATTTGATCGGAGGCTTTCATCACTTTATCCTCATGCTCTACCACGATTACGGTATTACCCAGGTCCCGAAGCGATTTCAAAACGCCGATCAATCGATCAGTATCTCTGGGGTGTAAGCCTATACTTGGTTCATCGAGGATGTACATGGAGCCCACTAGTGCGGATCCCAGTGAAGTCGCCAGTTTGATACGCTGATATTCGCCTCCGGAAAGCGTAGAAGTCAGTCGATTCAGTGTCAGGTATCCAAGCCCAACCTCATCCATATAAGAAAGCCTGCTTTGGATTTCCTTTAGAAGGCGGTTGGCGATTTTAGCTTGATGTGGAGGTAGATTCAGTTCGTTGAAAAATGCCAATGCTTCATCTATCGGCATCAACACCAAATCCGTGATGGATCTTCCTTCTATTTTTACATAAGAAGCGTCCTTTCGCAAGCGGGTTCCTTTACAGTCCGGACAAGTGGTGCGGCCCCGAAAGCGGGAAAGCATCACCCGGTACTGTATTTTGTGAGTTTTGGTTTCCAGATCTTCGAAAAAAGCATCGAGGCCTTTAAAGTACTTGTTCCCGGTCCAAAGCAAGGCTTTTTCCTTTTCATTGAGATCTTCATAGGCTCTGTGGATAGGAAAGTCAAACTCTATCCCCTTTTTCAAAAGTGGTTCTACCCAAGTCCTGGAAGATTCCCCCCGCCAAGGAGCTATCGCTCCTTCGTATATGGAGAGGCTTTTGTCCGGAATCACCAGATCAGGGTCTATGCCAAGGACGTTTCCGAAACCTTCGCAAGTTCTACACGCTCCGAATGGATTGTTGAAAGAGAAAAAGTTGACCGAAGGAATCTCGAATTGCATTCCATCAAGTTCGAAGCGATCTGAAAAACTCTTGGTTTCAATCCCCGGGATGGTGATTTTACAGTCTCCGTGGCCCTCGAAAAGTGCCGTCTGTACAGAATCAGCGATCCTAAACTGATTGTCCTCATCTTCCTTTTGCACAGCTATCCGGTCTACCAGAATCTCATAGTTGCCTTTTGGGATCTTTTTCTCCTGAAGCAGATCCTCTACAAAATAGGCCTCATCATCTATCAGAATTCTCGTATATCCCTTTTGCAACAGCAATTCCAGCTCTTGGTTGATCTTTCTTCCGCGCCCCACTTGTAGGGGACAGGAGATCATGACTTTCGATCTTTCTTCGAAAGACTGAATAAAATCCACAATATCCGTGACGGTGTGGTGCTTTACTTCCTTGCCGGAAACAGGAGAGATGGTTTTACCGATTCTGGAGAAAAGTAGCTTAAGGTAATCGTAAATCTCTGTGGTGGTACCGACTGTAGATCGGGGATTTTTCGTATTGACTTTTTGCTGGATAGCGATGGCGGGAGCCACTCCTCTGATGTACTCCACATCAGGTTTTTCCATCCTGCCCAGAAATTGGCGGGCGTAGGAACTGAGGCTTTCCACATACATTCTTTGGCCTTCGGCAAAAAGTGTATCGAACGCCAGGGATGATTTTCCTGAACCTGAAAGCCCCGTGACCACGACAAATTTATTTCTGGGAATCGCCACGCTCAGGCTTTTCAGGTTATTTACCCGGGCGTTTTTGATGATGATGTATTCTCTGGGATCGAGGGAGTCGATGTCTGTTTTAGCGGATAAAGTGCTCAAAGTCATAGCTTGCAAAGTTACGAAAGGAACAGAGGAAGTCCTTGGAAAGTTTTGCACTTGTTACAAATTCCAAATAAGGAATGGCAAAACCTCATCAATGATTTTTTTGGATGTCATATTATAAGGGGAACAAAAAGTTGGTTTTCGATGAATTTTGTGCCAAATATGGACCGTCGTGTAGCATTTATCTAATGCTTATCGTCAGGTAAGTGTATGAAAATGTTGAGCTTGAAATTTTGATTTGGGGGATTTCTTGCATAATTAATATCATGGTGAATCTTTGGTTAAAAATTTAAACTATGAGAATCTTCTATAGGGGATTTTGGCTGGTAATCTTGTTAGCTTTCGTCTTGGGTGCATGTCAGGAAAAAGAGGAGCCCTGTAAATGTACTAATATCGATACCTCATTTAACTTCAGTATAGTCAATGATGCCAATATGGACTTACTGAACCCTAGTAATCCTGAGCATATTGACATCAGAGATGTGGCAGTTTCTTTTTTGTTGGACGGAGAGAGGGTAGATGTGTATGATTCAAGAATTAACCATCTGAGAAGTTTCCCCAAGATCATTGAGCCTGAATCCCTGGCAGATGCAGATAGCTACGTTCTCAATGTAATCTTGAACTCCTCTGAGGAAGAAGCCTTGCCTACTACTTATTTGGAGTGGAACAACGGAAGTGTGGACACATTGGAGGCTGAATTTAGTTTTAGCTCCAATTCTTCTATAGTAAATAGACTTTGGCTGAATGGTGATCTTATCTGGGATATGCAAAGGGATGGGGCAAGGCCTATTTATTCTCTCATCAAGACTAACGGGGAATAGCGATTAGTAACGTTTTCTTACATTTATCGATTCCTTTCGTGTTTGGGAGGCTTTTTAATTTATGCTATATGCCAGGCTCGTATTGAGGAATTTTTCTAAGATGTCATAAAAAAGCCCACTGTTCTAAGTCGTTTTCTCAGCTGAGATAGAATTTTTCCGCTTTACCTCTTTGCCACCTTCCAACTTTTATCCCTTTCTTCGCACCATGGATTTCCAGTTTTTAATCGATGGTTTTGCAGAGGGTATTAGTCAGATGACATGGCTGGAGGCTTTTGCCGTATTTCTTGGCATAGCTTCGGTTTTTTATTCCATGAGAGTGAATATCCTTGTCTATCCTACCGGGATTATTTCCACGCTTATCTATGTGTGGATTTGCTTTCAATATAAATTGTATGCGGATATGGGTATCAATGCCTATTATTTTGCCATGTCAGTTTATGGCTGGTATGTATGGACTCACCCCAAGAAAGGAGCGGCGGAGGTGCCGGTTACATGGATGAAGGCAAAAGGCTGGCTTATAGCATCAGTGATTTTAGTGTTTTCTTATCTTTTCCTTTCCTACGTGCTGGTTAATTTCACAGATAGCGATGTGCCGTATTGGGACTCCTTTACTACAGCATCTGCTTTTGTAGGTATGTGGCTGATGGCTAAGAAAAAGGTGGAAAACTGGATTTTTTGGATTATTACAGATTTTGTAGCGATTCCTCTTTACTTCTATAAAGGATTGATCTTGACATCCTTCCAATATCTTTTTTTTACGGTTTTGGCTATAATGGGATTAATTGCCTGGATCAAATCTGCGAGAAAGCATGCCTTACCCTAAGCGAATATTGATTTTGGGGCCAGAGTCCACTGGTAAAAGCACACTGGCTTCAGATCTTGCCAATCATTTCGGAGAGCCTTGGGTTCCTGAATTTGCCCGGGAATACTTGGAGAAACTGGACAGAGAATACCGCTATGAGGATATGGCCAAAATCGGTAAGGGTCAAATGGAGCTTGAAGACAAGCTGGCAAAAAAAGCGAACCGTTATCTATTTTGTGATACAGACTTGAGAGTTATCCACATTTGGTCTGAGCATAGATTTGGAAAAACAGATCCCTGGGTTATGGAGCAAATGAGGCTTAGAAGCTATGATTTGATCTTGCTGACCGATACAGATTTGCCTTGGGAGCCTGATCCTTTGCGTGAATATCCCGATCTGGAGATGAGGGATTACTTCCTTGGCCTATATAAAAAGTTGGCTGAAGAGAGTGGTTTTCCACATTATTTGATTTCCGGGAATCGGGACAAAAGACTGGAGGAGTCAAAATATATAGTCAGTCAACTATGAAGAGGATGTACTATTAGGGTCTGAAAACTTACTTTTTCCCGAAAGAGAGATTTGCGGATTCCACTACCTTCATCATATCCGGATGGGCATTGTTATTCAGCACAATCACTGTTTTGTTTTCTTCTATGTATCGTACTATGATCGTTTTATATCCCGGATTGTCCCCTGTGTGCATCACTACCTTGCCAAATGGACTCTTCATTTTGATCTCCCAGCCGAAACCATAATAACTCAAGACGCCATTATTTAGCTTAAATGGGGTGAAGGCTTCTGAGAGGGTTTCATTGGAAACCAATTGCTCTGTGTAAAGAGCCTGATCCCATTTCAAAAGATCTTCCGCACTACTGCTTACCCTGCCAGGACCTTTGCGGTTGCCCAGCCAAACGGTATAATCTGCAGCATGAAAAGTATTTGCATTGACGTATTGTCCCTGATCATTTTTCAAATGCCCTGCGGCAAAATTGGGGACTTTAACTTTTTCGGATAGCGATCGAATGGCTGTGTTTTCCATACCCAACGGTTTGAAGATCCACTCTTCAGACAGTTTTACAAAATCTTTTCCGGTAGCTTTTTCCACAATACTGGCCAGAATCACATAGCCCGTGTTGCTGTATTCGTATTTTTCTCCAGGTTCAAAAGATTTCGGAGGAACGTATTTTCTCAGGTACTCAAGAATTTCCGTATTGCCTGCCACTTGGTTTTTGTCCCAGTGCTCATCCATGACTGCCTGATAATCGGGAAGACCGCTGGTGTGGGTAAGCAAGTGACGGATGCTGATTCCGGGATAAGGCGTTTCCACATATTCCGAAGCTAAATCGTCAAAATCCAACAGACCTTTTTCCTTGCAGATCATGACCATCATAGCGGTGAACTGCTTGGATAAGGAAGCCAACTCGAAAATATCTGTTGATTGAAGTGGGACACCTTGTTCGTAACTTCTCATCCCCATCGCCTCCTCGAACTCGATTTTGCCTTGGTTGGCTACCAATACGACCCCGGAAAAACCCTTTCCTTCCGCTTTTATCATCGCTTTTTTCAGAATTCTCTGCTGCGCAAAAATCGTTGGGGAGGCAATAAACAGATAGAACAAAAGCAGTGTAAAATAACTTTTCATGGCAACTCAGGATAAGCTAGAAATTTACAAAAGGTTTTTGGCTTCCGCTAATGACAATATCTTACAGTATGCAATAGAATATGTGAAAGGAACTCACCATTCGCAAAAATCAGTCAGGGATGAAGCATAATATGCTCTTTGGTTTTGAGCCTTCCTGCTCCGTGAAATTAAGCAATTGATTTTCTTCGCTTTCTCAGAATTGGATTATGTGGGTTGTCCAGCCTCCTGTGTGCGGAAGGCTTGATGATGAATATAAAAAATGCCACGATTTGAGTGGCATTTTTTATTAATAAAGTCTGTGTTGCTTAATCCACCCCGCCTTTCCTAGTAGGTGATCTCATGGCTGGCCATTCGGTAGGTTCACCGTTTCTCCCAGTAGGGATCCTCACTTCCCTAGATACTTGCTCATCTTCTTCACTGGCCAAATAAACCATGATAGCAGCCATGATCACGTTGTTTTGAACATCGTCAAAAACAATTTTATCATACGTATCCAGATTGGTATGCCAGGTATAATTGAAATAGGACCAGTTGAGCGAGCCGAGGGAAAATGCAGGTACCCCGGCCGCCACAAAGGAAGCGTAGTCAGAGCCACCACCGCCTGGATTTCCAGGGAAAGTGGTTTGTATATCTTTGGTTATTTCCCGAGGTACCTTATTCATCCACCTGCCTAGGTATTCGTAGCTGTGTATAAATCCCTGACCGGATATATTGACTATGCGTCCTGTTCCATTGTCCTGGTTGAATAATGCCTGGATTTTTGGCATCATTTCAGGATGGTCTTCTACAAAAGCTCTTGAGCCATTCAATCCCTGTTCTTCAGAGCCCCAGTGACCAACCAAGATTGTTCTTTTGGGGTTAGGATATACCTTTTTCAACACACGCATCACTTCCATCATCATAATGGTGCCTGTACCATTATCTGTCGCACCTGTACCGCCATCCCAGGAATCAAAGTGGGCAGATAGCATCACATACTCGTCTGGTTTTTCTGTTCCTTTGATTTCAGCAATAGTATTGAAAGTTGGTACCATCCCGTTTTCCTTGGATTGGGCATTTAGGTTAATCTCTGGCTTGCTGCCATTTTCAGCCAATCTGAAAAGCAATCCATAGTCTTCCAGAGAAAGATCCACAGTAGGCACTTTTTTGGTGAATGCCGAGAAAATTTTATTTGCTCCGAATCCCTGAGACCAGTAGGATGTAATGATGCCTAAAGCACCCGCTTCTTCCAGTGCAACAGGCAATTCTCTACGCCCTTTTCCTGTTTTCTGTAATCTTTCATTCCATGCATTGGTGGATGCTGTTCGTTCTTCTTTCATTTTTTCGAAAGATTCCTCGGTAGCAAACTCTTCCCAGTTATAGTCCGGACGACCAGACACCTGAGGAGCAGAAATCATCACATATTTGCCTTTTACAGAGGACAGCCAAGCCGTAAATGCCGCTTCATCTGCCAAATCTGGTAAAATAACTACTTCACCCTGGGTTCCACCTGCAGGAGAAGCTGGACTCCAGGCAAGTTGCTGACCTGTCAGAGATTTAGTCCAAGGAGCCACCATGTCAATATGGGTGATGCCTCTTTCCCATCCTCTCCACTCGCCCCACTGCTCGTTGCGGGCTTCTATACCCCAACCTTTGTATTTTTCTACAGCCCAATCATGCGCCTGCTGCATTTGAGGTGATCCGACCAATCTTGGCCCAATTCCGTCCATCAGTTCATGACCGATCTGCTTCAGTTGGGAATTTTCAGTTTCTTCTTGGATGATTTTGTCGATGATTTCATCCTGTGCCTGTGCCTGAGCTCCTAGAAATAGTGCCAAGCCAACACCTAGTAGGTATCTCTTATTCATATTTGGTTTATTTTTCCTTTAAAATTATTGTTTAGGCCTTTATATTCCTCGCCGTTTATGGATTTGTAAGTCTTGTGTTAGATAACACATTCTCCTGAGCCAATATTCTTTTCTTTTTATTTAAGGAAGTAGGTTTGCCAAGTTTTTTTGGAAAAACCCAGCACTTTCCTTTACACTCTGCATTGGGTTAAGAGTGAAATTTCCCCCTTGTTCGATATAGTAATATTCCATACCGGCAAATTCGGCATCTGGAAGAATTTGGGAATAATCAATTGATCCATTACCCAACTCAGTATAGTCCCTGCTTATTTTATCCATGTCTTTGATATGCCACATCACAAAGCGTCCGGGAGCTTTCTGAAAAAGTTCATGTACTGTGCCTGGGTAAGTATGAGCTGCCCAATAAAGGTCTATCTGCAATTTTACATATTCAGAATCAGTATTCTCTAGTATAATGTCATATCCGGTTTCACCATTATGATCAATAAATTCAAAATCATGATTGTGATAAGCAAGCCCTAGTCCTGCCTTTTGTACCCGTTCACCTATCAGGTTCAATTTGTCCGTGAGGATCTTGAATTTTTCAATGGAACGGTTTTCAGGGTCTAACCATGGCCAGGTAATGTATTTTTGCCCTAGTTTATGCGCTCCCTCTATACTCTGATCTGTATAGCGCAGAAGTTCTTCCGTAGAGCTGTTGAAGAACTTGATAAAATCGTAATGTCCACTGGTACTAAGCAGGGAATTGTCTTCTAGCAATTTTTGAAAGTCCGCAGCTGGCATACCATAAAACTGCTGCGAGGCGCCATCATAACCATAGGTTTCAGTATCCTGAAAGCCATAGCCCGCAATGGTTTGCAAAGTTTTTTTTGGATCCTCAGCCATAGGGGCCCTAATAGTGAAAAGTTGTAGCCCCATTTTGTATTTTGGTGCTTTTCGTGGTGTGAAACCCGATAATCCTAATCCAGTAGCAGTGAGGGTCAACCCCGTCTGCCTAATAAAATCCCTACGATTTAGCATATACACAATTGATAACAGTGATAAAATCCCGGCAATTTTTTAGTGGGATTTAGAATCTACTAAAGATACAAATGAAACCGTGCCTACTGACAGATATGTGTATCCAATAAACTTAATTATTCACAATTATTTAAACTGAGCTAAGACCTATTAATGCTCTGCATTTGGAGAGGATTGATTCCTTGGGAAAAAATCATGGAAAAACAGCAACTGGTACTTTACGGCATCTTCCCAATAATCCCAGGTGTGGCCCCCTGGCCCGGTGATGAAGGTATGAGGGATGTTGTTGTAAGCAAGTTGCTCATGCAACTTTAAATTCACCTGATAGAAAAAATCTGAAGTGCCGCAGCTTATGATAAGTTTTAATCTGTTTGGAATCAGCTGATTGCTTTGATAGAGTACAGAGTATTCTTCCCAGCGATCAGGATGCTCAGCTTTGGTCCCCAAGTATTTTTTCATTTCCCAATTTTCTGGGAATGGGCCGATATCCACACCACCACTTAAGCTTCCTGCAGCTCCAAAGGTACCTTGATGACGAAATGCCAGGTAGAGCGCACCGTGCCCTCCCATACTCAATCCCGTGATCGCTCTACCTTCCCGATCCTGTACCGTGCTGTATTCTTTGTCGATAAATTCTACCAATTCTTTTGCCACATAGGTCTCATACTTGGATTCGGATACTTCCGGGCTATCCCAATACCAGCTTCCATAATTTCCATCAGGATTAACTATGATCATATCGTATAGATCTGAATAGAAGGACAGTTGCGGAACTTTAGTGATCCAATCGGTATAGTTGCCCGAGTAGCCATGTAGTAAATAGACCACCGGGTATTTTTTGGTTTGGTTATAGTTCTGAGGCGTGATTACTACAGCTTTGATCTCCTTTTGCATGGCAGAACTATAAGTGGCTACAGTGTCCACACTAGCCAGTGTAGAAAAGGAGAACAGAAAAGAAATTAAAATAAATACAAAAGAAAATCTGGAGTACATGCTGAATGGGGATATTAGGTTATGTGCGTAAAAATGGCTAGGATTAAGTAAAAATCCGGAGAAAAGTTAAAAAAAGCCATATAGGAAAGCTCAAAAAAAATGCGTTTTTTACTTAAAACCTCTACTTATGACAAGCACAAGCCATCATGATGAGCGTATAGCAAAAATGACTTTTGCCTCAGTTTACCCTCATTATGTAACAAAAATAGAGAAGAAAGGCCGTACCAAAGAAGAACTATATCAGGTGATAGAATGGCTCACAGGTTTTTATGAAGACCGTGTCCAAAAGCTGATTGAGGAGAAGGTTACATTTGAAGAGTTTTTTGAAAGAGCAAAGCTTAATTCTAAAGCCAACCTGATAACCGGTGTCATCTGTGGCTATCGCGTAGAAGAAATAGAAAATAAATTGACCCAACAGGTAAGGTATCTGGATAAGCTGGTAGATGAGCTGGCAAAAGGCAGAAAAATGGAAAAGATTTTACGGAGTCAATGAAATGGGATGCTACCCTAGGAGAATGTCCAAGTCGTGTCCTGGAACTCGTAGCATTCCTTGGTTTTTTTACTTATCTCAAAAGTTCAGCTGTGCCTGTAGCCTTAGCAAACTTCCTGCTTGGTGGTTTTCTTGCAGCTGGAAATCTTCATAACGGCGATTCGAAAAAGTGTACATAGCTACCAGTTCAAAAGCTTTCACCGGTTGCCATTCCAATCCTAATTCCAGCTCCTTTACCGTGTAGCTTCTGGCATCCAGTTCATGCTTTTTTCCCCCGTCGTAGTATTGAAGCCTGGTAAATGGAATAAGATCTCCGGTGATGTATGAAAAAGTCACATAACCACCCTGTAAATTCTGGGTTTCTGTTTTTTGGGTTTCTTTGCTGAATTCTGGGCCTTTCCCGACCACATATTCTGCCTGGATTCCGAGTGGTTTTGGATATAGCACAAAAGAAACTGCTGCCCGCTCATCCAGGTATTCTTTGGTCTCATAAGACTTGATTCCAGGACTCGTTTCCAGCAGAACATATGTCCCTCGATACGCTTGAATCCCGGGCTCAATCACCTGATTTCCTATTTGTATCGGTAAAGAAAACCGGGAGACAACATGGAATTTACCATTTCTGTCTGTATGATTTGCGGTTTGCCTGTTGTAAATCCCCAAAGCAAAAACCCCAAAATCCCCGGAGTGCTTCATCCCGTTCTTTTTCAGTTCATTCATCAAATTCCGTTGTTGCTTGTTGGCCCAGTAGAAGAATATCCCCACATCCCGCTCGTCTTTTAGTCCACTGTTTAGCGCATCATCTCTGTCCAGTGGCAGGCGTTGACTACTGGATTGCATGTTTTCATAGCCAAAAGGCACCTTACTTTGCCCTATCCTAAGTCGGAATTCATTGTTAATATCCAATCCAAGGTCAAAATAAGCATCTTTCAACCTTCCTACATGAATGGATTCTCCCACGGACTTTGAAAAGTCAGGTTGGAAATAAAAGAATACGCGAGGATGGATCTGTCCATACAGTTTGAACCTAAGTCTTCGAAGGGACAGAGAGTTTTGCTCACCACCCCAAGCCTCATCACATTGCTCACATTCCAGCTCCGGATTGGTCTGAAAAAGTCCGTTATACCGAATCTGCATATAGCCTCCCAGGTGGATTTTATCAAACCACCCACGAGCGGATTTTTCTTTGTTTTTATCCTGTACTTGTGCCTGCGCTAAAGAAAACGTAAGAAGTAGGAATGTGGCAAAAGTGAGTTTCTTAAACATTGGGTTGTCTATTGAAGAAAGGTCTAACCTGTTTTGTAAATGAGAAAAGATGTAATAGACTGCGGATTAGTCTTCGATTTTATGGAGTACTTCACCTGTCGAGGAGAAAATGACTTTCCACTCTTCTATCAAATTCTCAAGCTCTACTTGGTAAGTGACTTCCGTGCCTTGAGTGATTTTCTTTGACCCATCGATTCTTAGATCCTTGAAATCTGAGTTGATTTTGAAAATCACTTCATTTGGAAGATTGCTCTTGGGGATTTCCTCTTCATGCTTCAGCATATTTCCAGCGGTGTCATACCAGGTTTCATGGTCTGTACCCCAGCCAATTTCAAAATCTACCTTGTAGTTGTTGCCATCCAATTCCCACTCGATGTCTGATGCCCTGGGGAATTCCTTTTTGAAATTGTTTACCACTATTGAAGGGACTTCGCTTGGATGGATATCCTGGGCAAAAGTGGCTATGCAAATGAGTGTAAGTGCAGTGGAGATAAGTGTGATTTGCGTTTTCATCGGAATATGGTTTTTAAGTTATGCCTCAAAGAAAAAGTGGGAATCTGGAAACAATTGGGAATCTGTAAGAGATGGAAAAAATATCTCCGGCAAAGGCAAAAAGATCTTAAAGTGTAATCTTCCATAAGCGGTTTTAACCTTTTATCCGGTTAGTGTTCAGCAGATGCGGGATCACATTGTTTCGCCAGAGCAAAAATTTTAAATTAAGGTCATTGACTCGTTAACGGGAATTGATTTTCCCGCAATTATCCTATCTCACCTGATGAAGAAATTACTTGTTGTCACTTTACTGTTCTTGGCTTATAATTCTGTTGGATATTCTCAAACTAAGAATAAAAAGCCCAATATTATTTTGATTTTTATAGATGATATGGGGTGGGCTGATTTGTCCTCTTTTGGAAATACGGACGCCCAAACACCGAATATTGACAAGATCGCCCGAGAGGGAATTTCCTTCGAGCAGTTTTACGTTAATTCACCGATTTGCTCTCCTTCCCGGGTGGCAATCTCCACCGGCACCTACCCGCAGCGCTGGAACATTACTTCATACCTTGACAATAGAAAGCAAAATGAGGTAAGGGATATCGCCAATTGGCTGGATCCTTCAGCTCCCATGCTGGCCAGAAATCTGCAGCAAGCTGGGTATTCCACTGGCCACTTTGGCAAATGGCATATGGGTGGCCAGCGGGATGTCACTGAAGCTCCGCCAATCACAGCCTATGGTTTTGATAAGTCCTTGACAAATTTTGAGGGGATGGGCCCCAAGCTATTGCCCATGACCAAAGATGAGACTGGGAAAATAGGGAAGATCTGGGAGAATGCGGAGATTTTGGGTGAGGGGTATATTTGGATGCAGCGTTCTGAAATCACCACGGGATTTGTGGATGCGGCACTTGATTTTATTTCCAAAGCAAGTGAAGAGGACCAACCATTTTATGTAAATCTTTGGCCTGATGATGTGCACAGTCCTTATTGGCCGCCTTTTGAAGAATATGGGTTGGCAAAGGAAGAAGGTAAAAGAGCGTTGTATTTGGCGGTTTTGGAAGCGATGGACCAGCAAATGGGAAAACTGTTTGAGTACATCCAGTCTGAGGAGAAACTAAAGGAAAATACCTTGATTCTCTTTTGCTCTGACAATGGCCCTGAATTAGGAGCTGGAAGCGCAGGGGACTTGAAAGGGTATAAAACACACCTATACGATGGAGGAATCAGGTCCTCGTTGATCGTGTGGGGGCCAGGTTTTATTGATCCAAGTGCAGCTGGAAGCCGAAACAAGGAGTCAGTATTTTCGGCCATTGATATTACTCCTTCGCTTTTAGCTTTTACAGAAAGCCCGGAAACCAGCATGACGGATGGAGAAAATGTCATGCAGACCATTCTTGGAAAGTCTAAGGCTTCCCGTCAAGCACCTATTTTTTACAGCCGTCCCCCTGACAGGAAGAACTATTATGGATTAGAAAACCTACCGGACCTTGCTGTTAGAGAGGGGGAATGGAAACTGCTTTGTGACTATGACGGCGGACGTCCAGAACTTTATAATATGTCAAGAGATCGCGGGGAAACAAAAAACCTTGCTGATGAAAATCCTAAAATTGTCAAAAGACTTATGGACAAAGTCATTTCTTGGTATGCTGGTATGCCATAGCTTTAGGTAAGATATTTAGGCCTGCAGAACATTCCAGTTATAGATCCAAAGCTCTCCAGTTTGACTGGTTAATCCATTTTCACCTCAAAACAATGCTGTCCATCAAAAGTATAGTTCACTTCGAATCCATACAATCTGCAAATGGCATATACAATCGCCAGTCCTAATCCTGTGCTGGAATTGTTGTTGGTTTCCTTTTGGAAGCGGTCAAAAATCTTTTTGGAATCCAATTCTTTTCCCTTTCCTGTGTTGCTGACCCGAAGGGAGTTTTCATTTAATTTTACTCGTACTTTTCCTCCTTCTAAATTATGGAAAATCGCATTCCGAAGGAGATTACTTACAAGGATTGAGGCCAAACTCTCATCCATCAGAAAGTTGAGTTTAGCGGATTCTTCTACAGTAACTTCTACATTTCGAAAGCCTGCGAAATCTTCCAGATCTTCTACGGACTGATTTACAAGCATGGCAAAATCCACTTTAGCCAGCTCGTTAAACTGCCTATTCTCTATTTTCGAAAGCAAGAGCAATGATTTGTTTAAGCGGGTCAGGCGTTGGATGGTCTGTAAAATCTGCCCTACATTTTCGGAATTTTCAGATCCAAGACTTTCTTTTTCCAGCATCAATTCCAATTTGGTGGAAATAATCGCCAAGGGTGTTTGCAATTCATGGGAAGCATTCTCGGTAAATTTCTTCTGGTTCCAGTACGTTTCTCTGGCACGGATAATCAGTGCGCCCACCGCAACTTCCAATTCTCTGAATTCCTTGGTATCACCAATTACTTTAGGAAGCGGCGACTCCTTATCTATCCTATAGGATTTAAGCTCATTCAACAATGAATAAAATGGTTTCCAAAGCCGCTTCAATACAACATTGTTGATAAGAATAATGCTTACCACCAAAATCACATATAACCAGATAATGGAATAGAAAAGGTCTTCGATCAGATCGTCTTCCTCTACCGTAGAGTTAAAAACGGTAAGCTGATAATAGTCGTCCCCATGCTTAAAAGCTGATGTCAGCATGCGGACAGGTTCCAGATCATCCTCATTTTGCATGTAGAGCAAGGTATCAGTGAAGTAGTCGCGCATGCCCAGGGCCTTGGTTTCCTCAATCTTATGTATGGTATAGTTCCCCTCTTCGAAATCAGGTTTTAGTAAAACAGTGCTGTCATTTTCCATCCTTTTGATGATGAGAAGTTTGTAATTATCCAGTCCATCATCAATGCTGTCATGGATTTCATCCAGCATGTTCAAATAAAAAACAGCCGACCAGACCGTTACGATCAAAAAGATGGAAACCGAAAGATATTTGAGAGACTGGTTAAGCAGCTTCACAGTTCTACGAGTTTATAACCAACTCCATAGATAGATTGGATTTCAATTTTTGCAACAGAAGACTGGAGTTTTTTTCTGAGGTTTTTGATCTGATAATAAATGAAATCAAAATTGTCTGCCTGATCTATGTGATCTCCCCAGACATGCTCTGCCAGGGCATTTCTTGTGACCAGCCTGTTTTTATTGACCAGAAAATAATTGAGGATGTCAAATTCCTTTCTGTTCAGCAGTACTAGTTCTCCATCCACAGTAAAAGTCCTTTCATTTAAGTCTAGAGCGGTATTTGCTGTAGCAATCTGATTTGTCCCGTTCAGATTTTTCCTTCGAAATACTGCTTTGATCCGGGCGCTTAATTCGGAAATATGAAATGGCTTGGTCAGGTAATCATCTGCTCCCAGATCCAGTCCGGTCAATTTATCATCAAGAGAATCCTTTGCTGAAATAATGATTACATTTCCACCGATGTGGCGTTTCTTCAGCTCCCCGAGAATCTCCAGACCACTTCCCCCCGGCAACATGATGTCCAGTAAAATACAATCGTAAGTATAAAGGGAGACTTTCTCTGTGGCTGAAGCAAAATCAATGACATGCTCGACGAGGTAAAGCTCCTTTTCCAGACTGGCCCGGATTGCTTCCGCCAGCTGAGGCTCATCTTCTATCAGCAAAATTTTCATGGTATCAAAAATAGGGGACAAATCTGGAAAGAAGTGGGAATCTGGTTATTTCCTAATTCGCTGGATTTGAAAACTAAAACTGGAAGGACTTCCGAAGAAATTTTTATCTTAGAAAGCCTTTGAATTTATTTATCCTAAAGAACCCTCAAACAAATGAAAACAGCTTTTCATGCTACCCTAATCCTCCAATGCTTTGCTATCAGCCTTCTGTTATCGTGTAAGGGGGAAAAATCCCAATTAGAACTATTACATGCTTCGATTCAGACCCAGCTTGACTCCATCAATGGCGATGTAGCTCTGGCATATGTTAATCTCGCTGATCCGTCGGATAGTTTGATGATCAATGCCGAGGAAGAATTCCATGCGGCCAGCACCATGAAGGTACCGGTGATGATTGAACTGTATAAGCAGCAGAAAGAAGGAAAAATAGACCTCAATGATTCTATTGTCCTGATAAATGAATTCAAGAGTATCGTCGATAGCAGCTTCTATAGTATGGATATAGTGGATGACAGTGATGATGATATTTACAGCAAAATAGGAACTTCTGTAGCCTTCAAAGATCTGACTTACAGTATGATCACAGTCAGCAGCAATCTGGCTACTAATGTCTTGATAGAGCTGGTGGGAGCCAAAAATATCACAGCCACCATGCGGGCTCTAGGAGCTGACAAAATCAAAGTCTTGCGAGGAGTGGAGGACACCAAAGCATACGAGTTGGGTCTCAGCAATACGACTACTGCCAAAGACCTCATGGTCATCATGCGGGCAATTGCTGAAAGTAAAGCTGGGACAGAGGCTGATTGCGTAGAAATGATTTCAATCCTAAAAGACCAGCAGTTTAACTCCATCATTCCCTATTTCCTTCCTGATGAAGTGAAAGTTGCCCATAAAACAGGTTCAATCGTAGGAGTACATCACGATGCTGGAATAGTGTATCTACCGGATGGAAGAGCTTATGTGTTGGTGATTTTGTCAAAAAATCTCAAAGAATATGACAAAGCAACAGAACAGTTAGCCGGTTTATCGAAGACAGTTTATGATTATATGGTCGGGCAATGAGATTAGGGTTGCTGTCTTTAAGTCTTTAATGGGCAAGTATTGACTCCACAATATCATCAGCCGTACCCAACACTTTCTTTACGAAACTTTGTGGTTAAAAAAAGCCATCCTTAGCAATCAGGATG
>NZ_JAJUWR010000014.1 GCF_021390545.1 Algoriphagus sp. AGSA1
ATTCAATGCAAAAATCAAGGCATTCAGGGCTCAGTTCAGAGGTGTCACCAACATTGAATTCTTCCTGTTCAGACTATCAAATATCTATGCTTAAAATAACCAGCTCCCCAGCTATTCCGGCTGATCCTGATTTAGCTTATGCTATTCGTTAAAAATTTTAATTCCCACGGGTATATGCTTATCTTTGTTTTTCCCAAAAATCACCAAAATGGTATTAGAATTCGAAAAACCTATAGCTGATTTAGAACAGAAACTTCAGGAAATGAAGGAGTTGGCTACCGGCAGAGATATCGATTTAAGCTCAGATATTGAATCCCTTGAAGATAAAATCCTTGCTTTGAAAAAAGAAACTTTTCAGAATCTTACTCGCTGGCAGCGAGTACAGCTTTCCCGGCATGCCGATAGACCTTATGCGCTGGACTATATCTATGAGATGACCAATGATTTCATCGAACTGCATGGAGATAGGAATGTGGCAGATGACAAGGCGATGGTGGGTGGTCTGGGAGATCTGGATGGCCGCTCCGTGATGTTTATTGGCCAGCAAAAGGGACGAAACACCAAGCAGCGACAGATGCGGAACTTTGGGATGGCAAATCCTGAAGGCTATAGAAAAGCACTTCGCCTGATGAAAATGGCCGAGAAGTTTGGCAAGCCTATCGTCACGCTGATTGATACTCCAGGTGCATTTCCAGGCTTGGAAGCGGAGGAGCGTGGGCAGGGAGAAGCCATAGCCCGGAATATCAAGGAAATGTTTATGCTGAAGGTACCTGTGATCTGCATTATCATCGGCGAAGGTGCGTCTGGTGGAGCTTTGGGCATTGCTATTGGCGACCGGGTTTTGATGTTGGAGAATTCCTGGTATTCTGTTATTTCCCCTGAAAACTGCTCTACCATTCTCTGGAGAAGCTGGGATTATAAGGAACAGGCCGCTGAGGCTTTGAAACTGACGGCGAAAGACATGGAAGGCAATGGTCTGGTGGATGGTATCATCCCTGAGCCACTTGGAGGAGCCCATCGCGACATGAAAAAAATGGCAATCACCTTAAAAGAAGCCATTCTTCATGCGCTGAAAGAGCTGGATAAAATCAAGCCTGAAAAAAGAATTGACCAACGCATCGACAAGTTTTGCTCGATGGGTGTGGTAGTCGAGTAAATTTATAAAGCCCGGATTTCTTACAAAGTCCGGGATTTTTCTTTCATATCATGGAATTATACGTAGTCAATACCGGATTTTTCAAATTGGACGGAGGTGCCATGTTTGGTGTCGTGCCTAAAACACTTTGGTCACGGACTAATCAGGCTGATGAGAATAATCTATGTACCTGGGCTATGAGATCTTTACTGGTCGTCGATGGAAATAGAATTGTCCTTATAGACAATGGAATTGGCGACAAGCAGGAGGCTAAGTTCTTCTCCCATTATTACCTACATGGGGATGATTCTTTGGAGAAGTCTCTGAGGAAACTTGGGGTAGGTGACCATCAGATCACCGATAATTTCTTGACACATCTTCATTTCGATCACTGTGGAGGTGGAGTGAAATATGGTTCCCATGGCCAATATGAACTGACTTTTCCCAGAGCGACTTACTGGTCCAATAAAGACCACTGGCAATGGGCCACTGTACCTAATCCTAGGGAAAAGGCTTCATTTTTAGTGGAGAATATATTGCCAATGCAGGAGCTAGGCCAATTGGATTTTATGGATCTTTCACAGCAGTCATTCCTCCCAGGGTTTGACTTTATTACCGTAGATGGGCATACGGATAAGCAAATGCTTCCCAAGATTCAATACAGAGGAAAAACAGTGGTGTTTGTAGCTGATCTGTTGCCCTCGGTAGGTCACATACCCCTGCCATACGTGATGGGATATGATACCCGCCCTCTGCTTACCATGGACGAAAAAGCCAAGTTTCTGGAAGAGGCTGCCCGGGAAGAATATATTCTGTTCCTGGAACATGATCCAGTGAATGAATGCTGTACTGTGAAAATGACTGACAAAGGCGTACGCTTGGATCAAACATTCAGACTGGATGAAATCTAAACTGAAAATCGGGATTGCACTTTCTGGGGGAGGAGTACGTGGAATATCACATCTGGGAGTCTTAAAAGCCCTCACGGAGTCAGGTATATTCCCCACAGAAGTTTCCGGTACCTCAGCAGGGGCTATTGCCGGGGCTATGTTTTGTCAGGGATATACACCAGATGAGATTCTCAAAATCATAGTAGCCACAAACTATTTTAAATTTCTTCGGCCTGCAGTTTCCTGGACAGGCTTTCTTAAAATGGATTCCGTGAGCACACTTTTCAAACTCTACCTTGATCACGATGATTTTGGGGAGCTGAAGATCCCTTTGACAGTGGCGGCAACAGACATCAAAAAAGGAAAAGTCAGATATTACTCAGAAGGGGAGCTGATCAGGCCTATAATGGCCTCGTCCTGTATCCCTGGCATGTTTGATCCTATCATCATAGGAAAAAGGTACCTGGTGGATGGAGGTATCCTGAACAACCTTCCAGTGGAACCGCTGGATGGGATCTGTGATTATGTCATCGGTGTGAACTGTAACCAGCTTCCTGAAGAAGCCAATATCAGCAATATGAAAAAGCTGATAGAACGATCGGTGATAATGTCTATGAACTATAATGTCTATAGCCGTAAGTCCAAGTGTGATTTTTTTATAGAACCGCCTGGGCTTGGACGATATGGGGTTTTTGATATTAAAAAAGCCCCCGAACTATTTGCCGTGGGCTATGAACATACGATGAAATTTATTGAAAATAATCCTTCAATTTTGGAACTGGCAGTGAAAGGTACTAAATCTAAGAAAGCATGATGAAGTTTTTGTCCCGTATTGTGTTTTGGATATCAGGGTGGTCTTTGAACAACCAATGGCCTGATGGAGTAAAAAAGGCTGTGCTTATCGCTATTCCCCACACATCCAATTGGGATATACTCTATGCGCGGTCCGCTTTTTTCCTGATGGATATCCCAGTGCGGTTTACCATAAAAAAGGAAGTAATGGTGGGGCCTTTAGGGTGGTTGCTGAAGGGACTGGGAGCTATCTCCATAGACAGAAAACGGGTACCTGGAGGCAGGAAGCAGACCTATACAGAATCCATGGTATCCATGCTCAAAGAACGTGATGAGCTGGTAATTATGGTTACACCTGAAGGTACAAGGAGTCAGGTGAAAAAATGGAAATCAGGATTCTATCATATCGCACTTGGGGCAAATGTCCCGATTATAGTTGGGTATCTGGACTATAAGAAGAAAGAAGCAGGTATCGGGCCTGTCGTCTATCCGGATGGCAATATGGATGCCCAGATCGAAGAACTGAAAGTATTTGGCAGAACTGTGACAGGAAAGCATCCAGAGAAAGGCATTTTATAGATTTTCAGGATTTAACTTTTTGTAACATGCATAAATGAAATAGTAGTTTGAATTCAATTAACTTTTGGTATCTGAAGTTTTTTAGTTGAATTTAACCTGTGATTTTATGAGAATAGTTGTTGCTGTTTCGACTTTCCTGATTGTTTGTTCATGTGCCTCGAAAGGAGAAAAAAAGCAAGTAGTTTCGGGTCAAATCAGAGTTTCCTTAGACACTGTGCTAGTAGATTCAGGTGATGAGTTTCTTTATTTACAAGATCAACTTTATTATTCTAGTCTATCTACCGATAAAAGCTATCTGGTCAATTTTAATAGACAAGATTTTACCACGGAGAAGATTGATCTAAATGAACTTAGACTTTTAGAGAAGGTTCAATTCGAAAAAGAAGGTCCTAATGGCGTACTTAACTTGGGTAACTATGTTTCACACTTCTCTCTTTTGTCGGATGGAAATATACTTTTCTGGGATTATTTTATGTACAAAGTTTTTGATGAAAATGGACAATTAGTCAGGGATTTGGCACTGGATAAAATTGCTCCTGAATTCCTTGGAACTGATGAATACTATGCAGGAGCATTTTTTCAAGTTGAAAATAATTCAGATAGGCTTATTGCATTTATTTTTCATTGGGAGAGTGGATCTCGCCTGATACTTGATTTTGATTTGAAAGATCAAACTTTTGAAAAGATAGAGTTGCCAGAATTAGAGAAACTAAATGAGTTCAATGTTAATCTATTGTATGAAGGAACTCCAGCTGGAAGCTATGGGCCAAGTGCCAAAGCTATAAGTGTGAATGGGCAAATTGTTATTAGTAATACTGCCTTCAATGAAGTGCTGATTTTTGATTTGGAAAAAGACAGTCTTTATACGAAAAGCTGGAATACACATTTATTGGCCGATAAGAAGAGTTATGTGCCACCAAAAGAAGTTGAAAGAAGTTCTGGTCAATTGAAGGAAATTATTAAAAAAAATGAGGAAGACCTTAATTACAAATCTTTTTTTTGGGATGAGAAAAATGAACGTTTTTTCAGGTTTTCAGAAAGAATGCATTTTGGGGAAGAACTCAATGGTTACGGAGATTATGTATCGACCGGATCGGATACTTTTTTAAGCGTATTTGATAAGGACTTCAATCTAATTGCTGAAGCAAAAATATCAGAACTGGATAAGCTTCCAGTAACTTACTTTACTAAAGATGGGGACATCTGGATGTTTGAAAATATAGATGACGAACTGGCTTTTGTGATTGTGTCGATTGAAGATGCGTAAGTTTTCGTATGCTTAGAAGCTAAGGGAAAAAGCATTTATAAGTTTCAAATCCACTTCCTTAAGAGTAGTTTCTGAAGCAATGCCTAATTTACCTAAAACTATGTTTTTATCTAAAGTGGCAATTTTCGATACACGGATTACTGATTTTTTCTTTAGGCCATTTTCTACATCTGGAAGAATTAGAAGGTCTAAATCTGAAATTTCATTTAGCTGAGTGGTGATAAAGGCAACAGTTACATCCAAATCTGTTGCAAGTAGAACTAAGGCAGATCTGTTTTTTTGGCCTGTTAAATCCGTGAATGGGAAGGGTACAAGGATTATATCGCCTTTGGTCACTTGTACCTAACTTTTAAATCCTCTACGGTATAGATATCCTCCTCTTTTTCCAGAAATCTATATGGTTTACCTTCTCTTACTAATTTTGTGATGCCTTCCTGAAGTGTTTTATCTTCCATTTTTTTCAGGATAAAATCAGCAAACTCATTTACCTCCTGAATTTTCTCAATTGGAAGTTTTTCTAAAATATGGACTGTCTTTCCGATTAAATCCTTTTTAGACATAATTATGATATTTAGCATTTCAAGTTAACCAAAATCATTAAACAAAAGGAAATTCCGCAGTTGTTTAGGATTCACGGTATTAGACGTTCCTAACTTAATACGTAAATCTACAGTATCAGGGTGTAAATTCGGTAATAGCCCTTAAAATCACATCACAGGCTTCATGAATTTCCGCTTTACTGATCGTGAGAGGAGGGGCTATTCGCATGGCATCGTCGCAGAATAAAAACCAGTCGGTGATTACCCCGAGTTCTGTAGCCCGGTCAATAATAGGCTTCAGCACATCAAATGACTTGAATTCAACAGCCATCAACAGGCCTTTGTTTCTGATGCCTACGATAGCTGGATGAACCAAAAGTGTCTTGAACAATTCAGCTTTCTCTTCTACTTGTTCAATAAGTTTTTCTTCTTGCAGGATTTGAATGGTTGCCAATGATGCCGCCGAGCTGACCGGATGTCCACCAAATGTAGTAATATGGCCAAGGATCGGATTGTTTTTAAACACTCCCATTACTTCCTTGTTGGCAATAAAGGCTCCTATAGGCATACCTCCGCCCATTCCTTTGGCACAGACCAAAATATCAGGTACTATCCCAAAGTGTTCAAAAGCCCAGAATTTCCCTGTCCTGCCAAAGCCGCACTGGACTTCATCCAGAATAAGCAAAGTCCCCGTTTCATCACACCGTTTTCGCAAGGCTTGGAAATAATCTCTGCTTGCAACCCGGATTCCCGCCTCACCCTGCACTGTCTCAATCAATACTGCTGCGGTGTGAGAATTAATACTGTCTAGATCTGAGATCTCCCCATAATGAATATGACTTACGCCTGGAAGCAAAGGTCGATAGGCCTGCTTGAAAATCTCATTTCCCCCCACGCTCAATGAACCATGAGAACTTCCATGGTAGGCATTTACACAGGATATTAGATTTGGCCTTCCGGTATAGCGCTTGGCTAGTTTTAAAGCGCCTTCTATTGCTTCGCTTCCGCTATTGACAAGATAGACGTTGTCCAGCTTCTCGGGAAGGGTATCGCAAAGTGCTTTTGCAAGCATGGACTGTGGACTTTGCACAAATTCTCCGTACACCATCAGATGTAGGTATTTATCCAGCTGTTCTTGAATGGCATTCAAAACCCTTGGATGCCTATGTCCCACGTTGCTTACTCCTATGCCGGATATCAGATCGATGTATTTTTCGCCCTTAGGCCCAAAAAGATAAATTCCTTCCGCTTTTTCCACTTCGATCATCAAAGGGAAATCCGTCGTCTGTGCTAAGTGCTGTAGGAAGAGTTGTCGGTTATTCATTACTAATGTTTAGATCAAAAGCTGGAAAATCTAAAGAATATTCCCAGGGGTAATTTTTTATCCTGGTTATCCTTCAGGTAGAGTTCCCCATGTTCGGCGTTCCGCACGTCAGTGAAGGTCGTGTTGATAAGGTTTGCGGCGATCAGGGAAGAAAAGCTAAGAGAATACATATTCAGCAATAGAAAATGGTCTTTTGGATCCAGGATTTCCGCACAGACTTTAAGCATTTCGTTGATTTGCTCTTCCAGCACCCACTTTTCTCCATCAGGGCCGCGGCCATAGGCAGGAGGATCCAGGATGATACCATGGTATTTGTTGCCCCGGCGGGCTTCTCTTTTGATGAATTTCATGGCATCATCCACGATCCATCGGATGTCGGTTTGTCCGGAGGATTCCATATTATGACGGGACCAGGTTACTACCTGCTTTACAGAGTCCAGGTGAGTCACATCCGCACCGGCAGCTTTAGCGGCCACACTTGCAGCACCTGTATAGGCAAATAGATTGAGTACTTTAGGTTGTGTACCGGGAAATCTCTTGATGGTTTTGTACAGGTAATCCCAGTTTACCGCTTGTTCAGGGAAGAGGCCAATATGCTTGAAGGAAGTTTGGGCTAGGTTCAGTTTTAGTTTCAACCCATCTTCATTCGCATATTCTATAGCCCAGTTGTGCGGCATTTTCTTGAGTTGTTCCCAGTTCCCCTTCTCAGGATTGCTTTTTTCCTTTGCAAAATGTGCATGGGTCATACTTTTCCAATCACTTTCAGGAAGGGTTTTGTCCCAGATAGCCTGAGGCTCAGGTCTGCTGAGGATGAAGTCTCCAAACCGCTCCAATTTCTCAAATCCACCGGTGTCAATGAGTTCATAATCTTTCCAAAGTCCTGGGCAAAGCGATAGTATGGATTCGTTCATGGGATGTGTTTTTCAGTCTGCAAAAATAGGGAATTAATCGGAGGAGGACAGATCGTGATGCTATGAAGTAGGGCATTTGGATTTTTAAGTTGGACAACTTTGACCTGTTTTGGTTTGGCCGCACAATTTTCTTTACCAGCCTGCTGTGGCAGTGTCTTGCTGAAATTTTAAGCAAAGGAATGAAACCGTATTGATCACAAATTATTAGGCCTAGCTACTATGTATTTAAATTAAGGGTATTGGTTTTCAGGTAGTAACCCCGTACGGCTGATTGATTCTGAATGTTAAATCTGTTTTTTTGTACTTTTGGGCTTATTTTGATGACAAACAAGAACTAGTTCTGCTGTTTTGAATCATCCAAGTAGTCACCCTGGGAAGTTACCATGTCAAAGAAATTCATCGATATAGAAAAAGCCATAGCTTCTAAAAATCCAAAGCTTTTGAAGTGGATGCCTGGCTTTTTACTGAACTATATCAAGCGAGTGACTCATGAAGATTGGATGAATGATGTGCTGGACAGAGTGGGGCACTTACATGGAATAGATTTCGCCAATGGGTTGATCAAAGAACTTAACATTCAAGTGGAGTTGGAAGGAGCAGAGAACATTCCCAGGACTGGGGGGATCATCCTAGCTGCCAATCATCCGCTGGGTGGAATAGATGGGATTGCGTTGATTCAGGCAATAGGTCAGGTGCGGGCTGATATACGTTTTTTGGTCAATGACCTGTTGATGGCTTTCAAAAATTTCCATCCCTTATTTATTCCTATTAATAAGCATGGGAGAAATTCCGCAGATACTTTGGCCGCTATAGATTCTGTCTATTCAGGTTCTTATGCGGTGTTGATTTTTCCTGCAGGACTTGTTTCAAGAAAGCTTGATTCCGGAATCCGGGATTTGGAATGGAAAAAGAGCTTTGTAAGCAAAGCGAAGAAATACAAAAAAGATATATTACCTTGTTTTATAGGAGGAAAAAATTCCAGATTTTTCTACAATTTGGCTTATTGGAGAAAGAAAATCGGTATTAAAGCCAATATTGAGATGTTCTACCTAGCTGACGAATTGTATAAGCAGCAAGGGCAGAAAGTCGTGATCAGGGTAGGTGAACAGATTTCCTATCAGAGCTTGGATTCCTCCAAAACGGATGGACAATGGGCTGATCATGTGAAGGATATAGTTTACGAACTAGGCAAAAAGAATGAATAATAAAGAAGCAGAAATAATTCCGGCAATTGACAAAGAACTAATAAAGGCTGAGTTGGTGCCGGACCGTTTTTTACGCTACACCAATAACGGGGATAATTTGGTTTACCTTGTGAATTTCCATAATTCCCCAAATGTGGTCAGAGAAATCGGAAGGTTACGGGAACTTACATTCAGGGCAGCAGGTGGGGGAACAGGCCTGGAACTGGACCTGGACGAAAACGATGTCTGTGAGAATTGCTATGAGCAATTAGTCACCTGGAATCCCGAAGATGAGGAAATTGTTGCAGGGTATCGACTGATCAATTGCAAAAACTCTGTCAAGGCAGATGGTACTTTGAATCTCTCGACTACCCATTTGTTTGATTTTTCAGATCGCTTTATAAAAGATTATATTCCCTTTACTATAGAATTGGGACGTTCCTTTGTTCAGCCTAAGTATCAACCAGCGCTGGATAATAGGAAGGGGATATTCAGTCTGGACAATCTTTGGGATGGTTTGGGGGCAGTGGTATTGATGAATCCAGAGGTAAAATACCTCTTTGGGAAAGTGACCATGTATCCGCATTTCAACAGAGAGGCAAGGGATTTGTTGCTTATGTTTATGAATTACTATTTTCCGGACAAAGAAGGACTGGTCAAGCCAAAGGATGAACTGAGGTTAGGTTACGATACAGATCTTCCAAATGCTGGAAATCCATTCGAAGACCTGGAATACAAAGAAGGATATAAACTGCTGAATGGTAGAATAAGGACCTATGGTGAGAATATACCGCCACTGATCAATACCTATATGAATCTATCTCCTACAATGATGACGTTTGGTACTGCCCTTAATGATGAATTTGGTGAGGTGGAGGAAACGGGCATATTGATCACGTTGGCGGATATCTATGAAACCAAAAAACATAGGCACATGGATACCTTTGAGCGTGACAGAATATTTGGTAGCAGAGAAGATGTCTGATAAACTTACATTGATAGTCGGGGCCACAACCAATCCTGGCCGATATGCTTATTTTGCGGCCAGTAGATTAGCTGATGCAGGCATTCCTTTCATTCCGATTGGAATCAAATCCGGCGAGGTTTTTGGGGAAAAGATCCTGGATATTCGGACTAAGCCCGAACTAAAAAGCATCCATACCATCACGCTATATCTGGGGCCTGTAAATCAACAAGAATGGATTGATTATCTGATAGGATTAAAACCCAAACGGATTATTTTCAATCCGGGAACAGAAAACCCTGTCTTTTTCGAAAAGGCAAAAGCTCAGGGTATTGAGGTGCTTCCTGCATGTACACTGGTAATGCTAGGTTCAGGTCAGTATTGACAGGGCAGAAACAGGCATTTTCTGGGATAGATTTATCTAGCGGTATTTGTGAAACCCGGTACTTCGAAAAGCTGTGTAGAGTCACTTTTTTTTACTATCTTGCCACATCTAAAAAAGAACTTAAAATCACCTTTTTAGACCCCATTTGAGGGTTTTCTCCAAAACATATGAGTGAAGAAAAAGCGAAGAATCCAGCCGAATACGGTGCCGGTAATATCCAGGTATTAGAAGGGCTTGAAGCAGTTCGTAAGAGACCTGCTATGTATATCGGTGACGTAGGCGTCAAGGGGCTCCACCACCTGATCTGGGAAGTTGTTGACAACTCTATAGATGAGGCACTTGCAGGTTACTGCGATACGATTAAAGTCACCGTGAATGAGGACAATTCAATCACGGTAGAAGATAACGGCCGTGGGATCCCAACCGATATGCATGAAAAGGAGAAAAGGTCAGCGCTAGAGGTAGTGTTGACTGTATTGCATGCCGGAGGCAAGTTTGACAAGGATACCTATAAAGTGTCTGGTGGCCTGCATGGCGTGGGGGTTTCCTGTGTGAATGCGCTGTCCACTGATCTGAAAGCCACTGTGTATAGAAATGGGGTGATTACCGAGCAGGAATTTAAAATCGGCGTGCCTCAGTATCCTGCCAGACAAATAGGCACTACCGACCGAAGAGGAACCACTATCCATTTCAAGCCCGATCCAAGCATATTTGCAATCACCGAATACAAATACGAAACTATAGCCAACAGGCTTAGGGAGATGTCCTTTTTGAATGCCGGCATCAGGATATTTCTGACTGATTTACGTGAGACTGAAGATGACGGGTCGGTCAAATCTGACGAATTCTTCTCAGAAGGAGGGTTGGTGGAATTTGTGCAATACCTCGATGTAAGCCGTGAGAAAATCATTGACACGCCTATTTCTATTGATACTGAAAAGAACGGTGTACCGGTACAGGTAGCGATGAACTATAACAGTTCCTATTCTGAAAATGTGGTGTCCTACGTGAATACGATCAATACCTACGAAGGAGGTAGCCACGTGTCCGGGTTTAGACGGGCATTGACCAGGACGTTGAAATCCTACGCCGATAAATCCGGTATGCTGGATAAGTTGAAGATGGAAGTATCGGGTGATGACTTCCGGGAAGGACTGACGGCGGTGATTTCTGTTAAAGTAGCTGAACCTCAATTTGAAGGACAGACCAAGACCAAGTTGGGTAACTCCGATGTAGTGGGTGCCGTGGACAGTGCTGTCTCTGAAGCTTTGCAAACCTGGCTGGAAGAGCATCCTAAAGAAGCGAAAATAATAGTGGGTAAGGTGATCTTGGCCGCTCAGGCGAGACATGCCGCCAGAAAAGCCCGTGAAATGGTACAGCGTAAGAATGTCTTGGGGGGTGGGGGACTTCCTGGCAAGCTTGCCGATTGTGCCAATAGTGATCCTACGGTTTGTGAGTTGTATCTAGTCGAAGGGGACTCAGCGGGAGGATCCGCCAAGCAGGGGAGAGACCGGGATTTTCAGGCAATTTTACCTCTCAAAGGTAAAATCCTGAACGTAGAAAAAGCACACGAGCATAAAATCTACGACAACGAGGAAATAAAGAATATTCTGACCGCATTAGGGGTTAAATTCGGTACGGCAAACGACGATAAAGAACTTGATCTTACTGGCCTACGTTATCACAAAATCATCATCATGACGGATGCTGATATTGATGGGTCTCACATCCGTACGCTGATATTGACATTGTTCTTCCGCTATATGAGATCGCTGATCGAAAATGGTTTTGTTTACATAGCCTTGCCGCCTTTGTATCTATTAAAAAGGGGAAAAGACGAACGGTATTGCTGGACTGAAGAAGAGCGTAAAATCCTCACCGCCGAGATGGCAAAGGATGGGAAGGAAGACAGTGTAGGTATCCAACGATATAAGGGTTTGGGGGAAATGAACCCAGAACAGCTTTGGACTACTACTATGGATCCCAATGTGCGTTCAATCAAACAGGTAAATATAGAATCGGCGGCAGAAGCAGATCATCTGTTCAGCGTGCTGATGGGAGATGAAGTCTCCCCGAGGAGAGAATTTATTGAGAAAAATGCGAAATACGCTAAAATCGATACCTGATCAAAAAAGGGGCGTTTCAGCCCCTTTTTTTAATTGTTAATATATTAGTAAAGCCAAAATATGGAAGCAAAACTTATCTTGCTTCTAAATACTAACCTAGAATGCAATGAAACCGGCAATTGTTGAGAAGTACGATTCTATTATCCAACAGAGTGATTTGGTAAGCCGAGACCTTAGTTGGTTAAAGTTTAACGAGCGTGTTTTGGATCAATCGAAGAAGGTTCACCGGAATGTTTTTGAAAAGCTTAAATTCCTTGCCATTACGGCCTCCAATTTGGATGAGTTTTTTATGATTCGGGTAGGCTCACTCTATAACTACCTGGATTATGACAAGGAAAGGGTGGATTATTCGGGATTGAGAGAGGAGCCATTTAAGATGAAATTAATGGATGAAAGCCATAAGTTTCATATAGAACAGCATGAGCATTTCTCCCAAACCATCATGCCGGAGCTCCAAAGTCAAGGTGTACTGCTTTGCAATATCTCCAAGCTCACGGACAAAGAGCAGGAAAAGGTCCACGATTATTTCGTCAAAGCTATATATCCAATGCTTACGCCCATGGTGTATGATGGCTATCGAACTTTCCCGATCCTGATGAATAAGCTGCTGGTTTTTGGGGTGGTGACCACCAGTCCAGGTGATAGGCAGGATATGCGTAAGATGAGTTTCGTCCAGATTCCGGCCAACATTCCAAGGTTTTTTGAAATCGAGCGCGAAGATTCTCTTTTGCTTATTCCTATAGAGGAGGTTATCAGGGAAAATATTGTTTCACTTTTCAGAAATGTCCAAATAGAAGGAATTAGCCTTTTCCGAATTACCAGAAATGGGGATTTCACATTGGAAGAAAGTGAAGATATGGATGCGAATTTTCTCGAGGAGGTAAAGCGGAAACTCATGGAAAGGAAGAGTGGAAGAGTGGTAAGGATAGAAATAGAAGAGGGATATAGTAAGTGGATGATGAATTCACTTCTGGAAAGATGGAATCTAAAAATGGATTCAGTTTTTCTGGTCAAGAGGGCTAGTTTGATTGATTTTACTGGACTCTGGCAGGTGGTAGGCAATAAGAAATTCCGTGAGCGCTTACCACAGACCCCCGATCCTGTAAAGCCCTTATCTTATCAGGATGAAGGTATTTCGGATATTTTTGATGTGTTGAAAGAGAAGGATATACTTCTTCACCATCCGTACAATAATATTGATTCGATCCTTGATCTGGTAGAAAAAGCATCTGAAGATCCGGATGTGATGGCTATCAAAATGACAATCTATAGACTGGCGAAGGATAGTAGAATCACCAAAGCACTGTTGAAGGCGGCGGAAAACGGAAAACATGTTTCTGTCTTATTCGAAGTGAAAGCAAGATTTGATGAAGAAAACAATATACGCGAAGCCAAAAAGCTACAGAAAGCCGGTTGTTTTGTGATCTATGGGATTTCCCATCTGAAAACCCATACCAAATTACTGTTGATTGTGAGACGTGACGGAGGAGAAATTACCAGGTATGTCCACTTGGGATCGGGGAATTACAATGAAGACACCGCAAGGCTTTATACGGACATAGGCTTGATGACTACCAATGAGGTTCTAGCGAACGATGTGTCTGAATTTTTCAACGTAATTACTGGGCATTCCATGCCTTCTCAGTACAAAAATCTTATCACCGCTCCACGTGAGATGAGAAACCAGCTGATCGAATACATCGAAAAAGAGGCTGAAAATGCCCGAAACGGGCTTCCAAGTGGTATTTTTATCAAAGTGAATTCCCTAGAGGATTCTGAAATAATATATGCGCTCTACCGTGCGTCCCAGTCGGGGGTGACGATTAAGCTTATCGTGCGTGGTATTTGCTGCCTCCGCCCGGGTAGGGTAGGTTTGAGTGAGAACATTGAGGTGCTCTCTATTGTAGGTGACTTCTTGGAACATTCCAGGATTTATTACTTCCACAACAATGGAGATACCCGGACCTATGCTGGAAGTGCGGATATGATGGTCAGGAGCTTTGACAAAAGATTGGAAGCCCTGTTCAAGGTGGAAGCTCCTCTTCTGGAAAAGCAACTGATGAATATACTTTCCTATAATCTTAAGGATAATGTGAATTCTTATGTGATGCAGGAAGACGGATCATACGTGGCAAAACAGGCCGAAGGGGATGAGCCTCAATTCAATGTCCATCGTGAATTCTTCG
Source organism: Algoriphagus sp. AGSA1 (assembly GCF_021390545.1). Taxonomy (GTDB): domain Bacteria; phylum Bacteroidota; class Bacteroidia; order Cytophagales; family Cyclobacteriaceae; genus Algoriphagus. The sequence continues at coordinate 14,283 of NZ_JAJUWR010000014.1, forward strand.
ACCTTGATGCCGACAACGTGATGCAGGTTAGGTTAGTCGAATAACTTACAAAGCCCCGGTTTAAAGGGGCTTTTTTGCTAGATTCCGCTCATAAAGCACCTGGATGATTCCGTCTTTCAGCCCCAAATCAGGTACAATCATTTGTTGTGACTTTGCCACTTTCATCGCACGTTGGTAGATTTTACCCGCAGGTATGATCACATCCGCACGGTCATGGTTCAAATTAAGTTTGTGAACCCGCTCGTCAAACGAGAGTGTTTGCAAGTAGGATAGCACTTCCTCTATTTTTTGATAATCTAAATATCGTTTGTTTTTTCTCGGAAGCGACAGTTCGAAAATTTTATTGATATTCCCTCCGGTCCCAATAGAAATCACCTTTGGGCTATGCTGTAAGTGTTTGATGACGAAATTTTCCATAGCTGTCCAAACAGGATTTGACACCTTGTCTTCCAGCGCGCGCACTGAACCGATCTGAAAGGATTTGGAAGCGACTTTCTCCCTGTTTTTGTAAATATTGAGCTCAGTGCTACCTCCGCCCACATCTATGTGCAGGTAAGTCTTTTCGTCAAAGAACTTGTTGAGTGATTTATTGATTAGCTCAGCCTCTTTATTTCCGTCTATAATGTTGATTTTCAGCCCGATTTCTTCTTTTACTTCTAGGGCTATATCCTTGCCATTGATACTTTCCCGCATAGCTGAGGTGGCACAGGCCATGTAATCATCCACTTCATAAAGATCTATTAGGATCTTAAATGCCTTCATCAACTTCACGAATTTTCTTCGGTTGATATCAGAAATTTTTTGACTATGGAATACATCCTGGCCCAGGCGTAGCGGAAACCTTAAATATTCAAGTTTCTTGAATTTAGTAACTCCTTCATATAGTGAGATGCTGGTGATTTGCATCCTTATGGCATTTGAACCAATATCTACTGCTGCGAATTTCAAACTAAGTGGGGAATAAGTTATGTTAAAAAACAAAAGCTGAATTTACTTTCTTTTTTGCGAAACAACCAGCAGGATCACGCCAGCTGCCAATACGATCCCCCCTGTATAGGTAGGCCAATTTACCTCCCGTTTTTTATCGGCACTTATCTGGATCGGGCCTGCGTCGATTACTTTTTCTTTTGTGGTAAAAGAAAAGCTGCTGCTGAAAAGCATAAATATTCCTGCGATGATCAATACTATGCTGAGGATTTTCATGGTTTTTTATAGGTGCTAGGGTGCAAATAAACTTTTAAGTAGAGCTTGCTGAAAAAAACAGAAATAGACCAAAAGCATCATATTGAAAGATTGACCCATTTTTTATGCGTACGGTTTTTTAGCAAGTCCCATCTATATGAGTTTAATATTTACTCAGTAATAGTGCCATTTTGTTAGCCCTTCTAAAAGGGAAAGAAAAAAGGAATCCCTATCGTCGCTACCAGCCATAGAAGGAGGTTTAAAGGTGTGCCTATCTTCACGTAATCACTAAATCTATAATTTCCTGGAGTATAGATCATGGCATTGGTCTGGTATCCCATGGGAGTCATAAAACTCAGACTTGCTGCAAAAGTCACTGCCATGAGCATAGGTCTGGAATCTACCTGTAAGGCAGCGGCTATGCTGATTGCAATTGGAGCAAGTAGTGCCGCAGTTGCATTATTGGACATCACATTTGTCATCATAAAAGTCAGAACGAATAAGGCACTCATCACCGCTCTAGGCCCAAAATCACCTACCGTGTCCACAATTGATGCGCCGATTAATTCGGCTCCACCTGTTTTTTGAAGTGCCGTACCCATGGATAACACTCCCGCAAGCATTAAGACTACTTTCCAATCGATGGCTTTATAAGCTTGTTCGGTACTTAATGATCCTATCATTATAAGTGCTATAGCTCCTGCCACTGCCGTAACGACTATAGGAAAAACCTCAAAGGATGCCAAACCTATCACAAGAGCCAGGACTACTAGGGTCAATATACTTCTGAGCTTTTTAATAGGTTGCTGTTTAGTTTCTGAGAGTAGCAATAAGTCCTCACTGTTTTCTATACTTTGTATAGAATCTTCTGTGGCTCTCAGAAGCAGAATGTCTCCAGCCCTTAACGCTGTTCTGGATAACAGGGAATCGAGCATATCTGACCTATGCCTGATTCCGATTACCAGCACCTGATTATATAGTTTTTTGAAATTCAGTCCTTTGATACTTTTATTTACCAAGAATGAATTAGGAGTGACCAGTGCTTCATAGAGCCTTTCCTCCTCATCAGTGATGTTCTCTTCATCCCATTTTAGATCAGCTTTAAGTTCGATCCCGGTGGTGGACTTGATTTTTTCCAAAGCCTCTTTGTCACAGTTGACCCGGATGATGTCGCCTACCTGAATGGATGTATTTGGATATACCCGTACCTTCCTACCGTCAGATCGGATAATCTGCAGTGGCTTTATGGGGAATTTGTTAAAAAGTTCCTGCTTGTAAAGAGGCTCATTTATTTGCCCATATTCAGCTAGGATTACTAATTCAGATAGGTAGTTTCCCAACTGGATACTTTCTCCTAAATCTGTTTTGGCTTTTCTGTTGGGGGTAAGCCACCTTCCTATGGTCAGCATATAGATCAGTCCAATAGCGAAAAACACCATGCCCATCAAGCTCATTTCAAAAACCCCAAAAGAAGGTAATCCCGCTTTAGCTGCTATACCGCTAACCAGAATATTGGTACTTGTTCCTAGCAATGTACAAATGCCGCCCATCAGCGCGCCAAAGGATAATGGCATGAGCAATTTGGAGGGAGGAATGTTGTTGGTTTTGTCCAGGCGGATAACTGCTGGCATGAGCAATGCCACTACAGCGGTGTCACTGATGAAAGCCGAGAGAAACCCGGCCGTGAGCATTAAGCTTAAAAGAAGATAGCTTTCGCCTTTCTGAGCCTGTGTGCTTAGTCTATGAGTGAAATTTTCAAGAAGGCCTGTGTGGAAAATCGCAGCAGACACCACAAACATGGCAGCAACAGTAATGGTAGCCGGATTGGAAAATCCAGCCAAGCCCTCCTCCACATTTAGGATTCCTGTGAGTAAAAAGGCCGCCATCACCCCGATAGATACAGTATCTATGGTGAATTTCTCTGTTAAAAAAAGAATAATGGCGATTCCGATAATTGAAAAAACCAAACCTATTTCAAAGGTCATAAATCACATTTTTAAATAATTGCCCTTTTTGAGCTTTGCGCGAACGCGGTAAAAACTCAAGAATCCTATGATCAAAAATAAAATGCTCAATCCAAATGCCAAGTACCCTAAATCTCTCACATGATCAAGTTCTTTCACTTCAAAGAGTGCCGTTCCCGATACTAAAAAGTAAAGGGATGTTCTGATAAATGATAATAAAGTTCTGTTATTTGCCAATGTTGTGCGCTGTCTGGCTAAATAATCCCGAATTATTAATTCTCTTTCCAAGTCATTTTCCATATTTGCATTGTATTTATTTATATTGGAATAGTTCAACATCTATTAATTATGAAAAGAATTTCAACATTTTTACTCTTGATTTTATTTTCTGGGCAATTATTTGCCCAAGAAGATAATGCCTTAATTCCGTCAGATACGTCCTATTGGCTCAAAGAAATTGGCGGAGGTTTGAATTTAAACCAAGCTGCATTCAGTGGAAACTGGCAAGGCGGTGGTGTAAATTCCATTGCTTTGGGAATTTACCTCAATGGTCGTGCAAATTATGCAAAAGACAAATGGACATGGGATAATACCATGGATTTTATCTACGGAGTGGTGAAAAACAAAGGGGAAGAAGGCCGTAAGTCAAATGACCGGATTTTTCTCGATTCCAAAGTTGGATATCAAATCAATGACAAATGGAATTATTTCTTCTCTGTTAATTTTCTGTCCCAGTTCGCCCCGGGTTATAACTTTCCTGAAGGAGCTGATAAAATACTTATATCCAAGTTTGCCAATCCTGCATACCTTACCACTTCGTTAGGTATAGAGTATAAACCTAATGATGAATTCAGCTTGCGTATGGCACCATTTTCTCCAAGATGGACATTTGTCGCCGATACGGATTTATACCTGAATGTACCACAGAACTATGGTGTGGAAATAGGCGAAACCGTCCGTACAGAATGGTTGGCTTTTAGCTTGCTGGCAGATTACAACAAAAAACTATCTGAAAATCTCTCGTTGATGATCAGGTACCAGATGTATGCTAACTATGAGACCTTGGCTTTTGATGCGATTGACCATAGGTTGGACTTCGGACTCACAGCAAAAGTATCCAACCTGGTGAACGTTAGCTTGACTAGTCTGATGATCTATGATTTGGATCAGGATAGTAAAATCCAGTTCAGCCAAGGATTAGCATTGGGAATTGCATTTAAACGAGGGAATTTCCCTGAGAAGAAATAATCTTAACAAATTTTTATTTGGAATTTTGATTTGATCATAAAAGTATTATTTTTGGATTCATTGTGGTAGTTAAATAATAGTTGGTTTAGTTTTCAAATAAAGGGCAGGAGATCTTCTCCTGCTTTTTTATTGTTTAAATCCAAGTGAGTTAAATTTTAACTTTGAATATTCCTATTTTTTTAAAAAGCATAGAAAGCTACCTTTGGGGCAAATAACCTATTTAATCCTATAATGAATTCTAAATTATTAATTGTTTGTTGTTGCTTGTTTATCAAGACTATAGCAACTTCGGCACAGGAAAGTCCGATTCCATTTGAAGTGCTGTCACTCCAGAACTTGGAGGATTTTCAACCCACAGGTAGCAATTGGCAACTTGTTCAGGATGTGTTTTATGATCTGAATGGTGGTAAAACCAAAGTCTCCCCGGGAACAGGTGTTCTGCTAAATACCATGATGAAGGAGGGTAATCAAGAGATCCGGACGGATTTTGAACATGGAGACCTGGAGCTTTCGCTGGATTTTATGATGCCTAAAGGCAGCAACTCGGGAATTTACCTTCAAGGTAGATATGAGGTTCAGTTGTTTGATTCCTGGGGTGTGGAGAACCCAACTTTTGCGGATGCGGGTGCTCTCTACCAACGCTGGGAAGCTGGTAGAGGCCAAGGGCATGAAGGGTTTGAAGGCCATCCACCTTTATTGAATGTGAGTAGGGCACCTGGGCTTTGGCAATCATTGAAAATTGTCTTTAGAGCGCCGAGGTTTGATGCTGAAGGCAAAAAGACCTCCAATGCCAAATTTATTTCTGTTCACCAAAATGGAGTGCTCGTGCAGAAAAACGTTGAAGTGACAGGGCCTACACGTGCCGCTTTTTTCGAAGATGAGCAGGCTCTGGGCCCATTGGTGGTCCAGGGAGATCACGGGGGGGTGGCCATTCGGAATATCAGCTATAAAATGTATGGTTCGGAAGAAGTGACGCTTAAGGACTTGAACCTTACTTATTACGATAGTATAAAAAGCATCAATGATTTTGAGCAGGCCAATCCTAAAGGCAAAATGGATATTGATGTTTTGGCACATTTGGCTCCAGCTACCAGAAATGAGTTCTCAGGGAGCATAGAAGGAATATTGACTGTACCCAACCCAGGGGATTATTTCTTTAATCTAAATCTTGCCTGGGTACCTGATGACACACCTCCCGGAGTAATCAATGGTGCAGGGAAGCTTTTTATAGATGATAGGGAAGTGGTATATGTGGATGGCGTGACCGGAAAAGCCAACGGTGCTGTTCGATTGGCCGCGGGAACGCACAAAATAAAGCTGAACTATTTCAAAACCTTTGGCCACTGGTATGCCCCTAGCAATGATATCACACTCACAGTAGAAGGGAAGGGTATCGCTAAAACCGCACTGAAAGTGCCGCTACGTGCAGATGATCCGGTGGGGCAGATCGCTGTGAAAGTAAGGGATAATACGGAAATACAACGTGGTTTTCTCATGCATAAGGATGAAAAGCGTACCCATACGCTTGCTGTTGGTGAGCCAAAAGGGGTAAACTATGCGATTGACTTGAGTACAGGTGAGCTCTTAAGTGTGTGGAGGGGGGATTTTGTGGAAACGACCCCAATGTGGTACGGAAGAGGAGAAACCCAATTGATGCTTCCAATGGGGAATGTGATCGAATTTGACGGAATGCCAAGTGTGGCTGTCCTGTCCTCCAAAGATTCCCCTTGGCCGAAAGTGAACGAGGAGTTTGTATTTGAAGGGTATGAATTGAAGAAAGATGGAGCTCCAATAGTAAGCTATCAGATGCCTGGCATAAGCATTAAGGAGACATTCGATACAAAGGATGCCGGTAAAAAACTGAGGCGCACGGTACAGATGATGGCGGAGGATAATAGCGAGCCAGTTTATGTCATGGTAGCTCAGGGCACTAATATCGAGAAGTTGCCGAACGGACTTTATGCCGTTTCGGATAAATCCTATTACATCGAGTTTGCCGGGAAGAAAGATTCCCCGATTATCAGAGATTCGGCGGATGGCTCGCAGGAGCTTATTTTACCTGTGAAATTGACAGGGAACTCCGGAGTGGCCACATATTCAATCGTTTGGTAAAATAGGAAGCAGCATGAAAAATCTAAAGAAAATCAAGAGTATGAAAGGATTTGCTTTTGCCCTGGCTTGCCTATTTATCGGCCAAGCAGAATTAAAAGCACAAGAAACAGCACCAATGAGGTTGCCTGAGACAGAGGATGATTTTTATAAACTGATATCCTTGCCAGTACCTGAGGATGTGATTTTGGAAGTGGGGGGCATGGCCACCATGCCAGATGGTAGTTTGGCTATTTGTACCCGAAGGGGAGAAGTTTGGATAGTTTCCAGTCCGGAAATCTCAGGAAGTGAAAAGCCCGTGTACAAAAAGTTTGCTTCTGGTCTGCATGAGCCACTTGGGCTTGCCTATCATGAAGGTGACATCTACGTAACACAAAGGAGCGAGTTGACACGTTTGAGGGATACTGATGGGGATGGAAAAGCTGATGTCTATAAAAAAATAGTTTCATGGCCACTTTCGGGCAATTATCATGAGTATTCGTATGGGCCTGTTTTCCTGCCGAATGGCAATATGCTGGTCACGCTCAATGTAGGCTGGAGCAACAGCCTTGGTCATGGAGTGAGTCTGGTGCCATGGAGAGGTTGGACACTTGAGGTCACACCTGAAGGAGAAATGATGCCGTTTGCAGCTGGAATGCGCTCACCGGCAGGCTATGGGTTGAATGCGGAAGGGGACTTCTTTTATACCGAAAACCAAGGTGACTGGGTTGGCTCGGGGAGAATCTCCCACGTTGAGAAAGGTGATTTTCTTGGGAACGCCGAAAGCTTGGCTTGGTCTGATCTCCCGGGCTCTCCAGTTACACTGAAAAAAGAGGATATTCCCAATACGGGGGAACCTATGTATGATGTGGCCAAACGTGTACCAGGTTTAAAAGCCCCTGCGATTTGGCTGCCTCATGGGATTTTGGGGATTTCTACTTCCGGTTTCCTAAATGATGATACAGAAGGGAAGTTCGGCCCTTTTGCCAATCAGGTGTTTGTAGGGGATCAGGGTCAAAGTAATATAGCCCGTGTTGATTTTGAAAAAATTGACGGTGTCTATCAGGGAGTTGTTTTTCCTTTTAGAGAGGGTTTTTCCTCAGGTATCCTGCGAATGGTTTGGGGCAATGATGCCTCCATGTTTGTGGGCATGACCAGCCGGGGTTGGTCTTCTACAGGTAAGGAGTTGTTTAGCTTGCAACGTTTGGTGTGGACAGGAAGAATGCCTTTTGAGATGAAGACTATCAAATCTAAACCTGATGGATTTGAGATTGAATTCACTGAGCCGGTAAATAAAGAAATAGCGGAAAATCCTGCGAACTATCAGGTAACAGGATTTACTTATAAATATCAAGCTGCTTATGGTAGCCCGGTAATAAATAACGAAGCATGCAACATCCTAGGAGTCGTGGTTTCTGAGGATGGCATGAAAGCCCGTTTGGTAGTAGAAAACCTGAGATTGGGTTACATACACGAGATAAAAGCTGAGGGAGTAGAATCTACAGAAGGTAAATCACTACTCCATCCAGTAGGCTACTATACTTTGAATAATTTCGGTAAAGGTGACTTAGTGGACGTGGCTCCATTCAAGGCCCGACATGATCATGAGATGATGATGAAAGCTAAGGCAGATAGCGTGGCCCAGGCTCAGGAAGCAGCTGCCGCTAAGGCAAAAGCTGCTGCGGCAAAAAAACAGGAAGCCGCAAACAAACCTGCTGTTCCGAAAATGGGAAAACATGTCACTTCCATGCCTTCTGATTGGGGAGGTAAAGCAGATCTTACGATCAATATGGGGACAAAACCAGGTTTAAAATTCGATCCTGCACAAGTACAGGTGAAAGCGGGAAGCAAAGTGAAGCTGGTGTTCCAAAATGTGGACGACATGCTGCACAATTTGGTCATAGTGATGCCGGGAACGGCTCTGGAGGTAGGAGAGGCCGCTATGAAATTGGGACTGGAAGGACAGCAGAAAGATTATATCCCCAATACCAGCAAGGTGCTTGTACATACCAAATTGCTACAGCCAAGTGAATCAAATACCATTTACTTTATCGCACCGACTGAGCCTGGAGAATATACCTATGTATGTACTGTTCCAGGGCATTTCTATACCATGCAGGGGATATTGAAGGTAGTAAAGTAAAGTTTAGACCGAAGTGTCCTCAAATTTAGAGTTTGACTATTCCTCTAAATTACTATAGTCTATTTAGCATCAGACTTAAAATAAAAAAGCGCAGATCGAGAGATTTGCGCTTTTTTAATTTGAAGTATAAAAAACTAAATTGTTAGCTAATACATGAGCCAGGTTAGAGTAATAGGCTTTCGGTTGATCCAGAATTGTTCCAAAATCTTATTAAAACGATCCTTTCATTTTCGGGTTTATAGAAAAGTGAAATCTGTTTAGTTATGAATGCTTTTCGAATATTCTGATAATTACTTTGTTGGTATAAATATGGATTAATTGAAAGAAGCTGGATAGTTAAATTAACCTGATCAATAAAATTTCGTGCTACTCTTTCAGACCATTCTGAAAGTAAATAATCTATGTTTTGATCATAGTCCTTCTGGGCTTGGTGAGTCCATATGACTTTCATTTTCCCTTATAAAGTTGTGGGTATTTAGCTCTCATTATATCGCTGACTTCCTCATTAGTATAGGATCGTTCCTCATCTAGTGATTTCAAGCCGATATCTACAGCCTCTTTTTCAGCTTGGGAAAGCTGATAGATCTGATTTGGAAAAGAAACTTTCTGAAGAGTTTTCAAGTGATCAATTACTGTCTCATTTTCTAAGCTCCTTATCCAATCAATAATCTTCGATTTTTCAGAATCAATTTTCATGAGTTTATAATTAGTTTTTAATGGTCATAACCTGTCCCGCGCGAAGGAAACGGGATACCCTGTCCCGAACTTTATTCGGGAGAGTATTACATCTACTATAAGCATCCCAATGTGTGATTCCGCAGGTATGGGATCATGCCTACCAGTAGGCAGGCCTGTTTGCCGATAGACAGGCTCGATTTCATAACATCTAATATCATCAATAATCCTAGGTTTTCCAATCATCTCTGTATGCGGTAATGTCTTAGTGGCTTTTCTCCCAGCAGATGCTCAATGAAATAGTCCCAGCGCTTTTTAGTGAAGTAGTCACCGTCTGCTCGACCAAAGTTGTGGTTTCTACTTGGCCAGATAAATAAGTCAAAGTCTTTTCCTGCATTGATCAGTGCCTCTGCAAATTTGAAAGTAGCTGAAGGGTTTACGTTTTCATCTATGCCTCCATGCGCCAATAGCAAGTGCCCTTTTAGATTTGCCGCATTGGTGATATTGGACTGATCATGGTAAAATTCCCCAACAGGATAGCCCATGTACATTTCCGGCCACCAGGCTTTTTCCATTCTGTGATCGTGATCTCCTGCAGAAGCCACACCTACCTTGTAGAAATCGGGGTGCAGCAGCATCGCTCTGGCAGCATCGTAGCCTCCGGCGGAGTGTCCAAATATCCCGACTTTCTCTATGTCCATAAACTTGTTTTTGGAGGCAAGTTCCTTTATGGCAAGCACATGGTCGGTTGTGCCATCACCGAGATTACGATAGGAAACATCATTGAAAGTCTTTCCTCTGCCTGATGTGCCTAATCCATCTACCGTCACGACGACAAATCCCAATTCGGCCATAGGCTGCTGCAAGCCGACCAATCCAGCTTTGAATGTCTTTGGGGTAATGTCAATGTGTGGGCCTGAGTAAGTATAGTCTATGATCGGGTATTTCTTTTTGGAGCTGAAGTCAGTAGGTAGATAATAGATACCGTAAATGGTAGTCTTGCCGTCCTTAGCTGTCGTTGTGAATTGTTTTGGAGACTGATAGCCTTTTTTGAGCAAGTTGGAAATATCTGCTTTGGATAGTTCATGTACAATTTCTCCTGTCTTCAATTCTCTTACCACAGAAATGGTAGGTTGATTCACCGTAGAATAATTATCCACGAAATAGTCTTTATCCTGATCATAGCTGATGGTGTGGTAGGCATTTTCCGGAGTCAATAGTTCTAGTCCGCTTCCGTCCAAGTTCACCTTATAGAGATATGTATAATAAGGGTTTGTGTCTTTTTCCTTCCCAGATGCTTCGAAATAGATTATGCCATTCTCCTCATCTACTTTAAGCAGGTTTTTGACCACATATTCACCGGATGTGATCCGATTGACAAGACTTCCTGATTTCCAATCCATCAGGTAAAGCTGATTCCAACCCGATTTCTCTGTTCCTAGGATAAACTGTCCGTTTTCTAACCTTCGGAAAATATTATTGTTGTTGACGTGAGTAGGGGAGGACTCGGAATACACCTTTCTGATATTCTTGGTTGCTGCATTGATCTCGATAAGGTCGAAGCTTTTAAACCCTCTTTGCAGGTATGTTCCGTAGAGATGTTCACTCGTGCTATCCCAGCTTAGATTCATCCCTATAAAATGCGGAAGGGAAAGTCCCGGAAATTTTGTCTCTTTTTTGCTCTCCAATTCGAATAGTACTGGTGTGTACATCACTACCGTAGTGTCTCCCGGTGATCCCCTATAATATCCCATCAATTGGGGGCGAAACTTATCATCCTGACTATTATCCAAGAGCAGCATTTTCTCCGCCAATCTCAGATCCACGATCTGTGTCTGGATTTTCTTGGAATCCGGAGACCAGTTTACGGTAAAGTGCTCAGGCCTTTCACCATTTTCCCCATAAATCATATCAGACCAACCCCAATATGAAGCGTACCCATAGTTCTTGCTTCCATCGAAACTCAACTGGATTTCCTCACCGGTTTCCAGGTTTTCCACAAAAAGGTTGAAATTTCTGGTAAAAGCTTTCCAGTTTCCGTCGGGTGATACAGCAACAGATCTATCACGGGGATCACTCGAAGCTCTCTTGGACCTTAACATACCGTCTATAAATGTCCAGCTTTTATTTTTCCATTCAAAAACTACAGAACCCTCCCCATCAAGCTGAATCCTATAGAATGGAAGGTTTGCTGAGTCTATGTTTTCTCCGCTTTTCTCACTTAGCAACTTGGCCAATTCCGCATGGTCAAAAGCTTCTTTGGTCTCTCTCTTTTCAATATCGGTCAGAAAGAACCGCTTACCATCCTTGGTATAGGTCTGGTGCCAGAAGCTGTTGTTCTCCTTTAGCCAATTGGGATTGACATCCAAATGGTAAACTTGACGCTGTATGTTGTCACTGAGGAAATATTCTGCCTTGTGGTAGGTGTCTTCTGATAGCTGGGCAACCGATTCGAGGTGAACAAAAGCAAACCACAGAAGAAGAATCGAAGCAGGTCTTCGGTATAGGGAGGATAGCATGGGAAGCATATAGAATGTAATGACTTTTGGTTTCAAGTTATTTCTATAATTCCGGATAAACGCTTTTAGAATTGACCGAAAATGACGGTATTTTGCGAGAATTGGGCGATTTCTTCTCTGTTCCCATATGGCAAGGAAGGTAGCAAAAGGGTCACCTAATTTAGGATGAACTCAGAATATGAATCCAATCCCTGTTTCTATGATATTTTTCCTTGGGTCCGGATCGCCTGTAAATTTGTTCAGTCGATATTGATAGTTAGCTTTCAACACGATGTTTTCGCGGGTGTTGAAATTGAGTCCAATCGTCCAGATATCCATGTCACTTTCTATTCGGGGAAGATCTTCGAGAGCGGCCTCAATTTTCTTATGGGTATTTAACCGTTCGTAGCGAGAAAATACACTAAGCTTCATTTCATGGGTGTCAAAGAGAAAGCTTTTCTTTACTGGAATTGATCTTCCCCTTCTTAAATAGGGCATAATATCCACACCGATTTCCATTAGATAACCAAATACCTCTTTGCCCAATACCTGACCATTTTCTCCATTCTCATCTTTCGTGAGTTCAAAAAGCTTTTCTGTATCACTAAGTTTACCATAGGTCCCCACAGTGACCAATCTGAAGTTTTTCCAGTCGTATTTTGCATAGGCACTGTATAAATTGATATTGCCTTTCACTTCTACGGGCTTTTCATTGATTTCTATGATTTCCCCTTGTCCAGAGTTACCATAGTATCCCGATGCCGAGAGGGTAAGATTTTGCACTCCGGTGTAATTGAGCTGAGGATTGATCGAGATGGATTTTGGAAGGTCAAATCTTATTTCTCTTCCTTGTCTGATCCAGGTGCCACTGAGGTAATTTTTACTGTTTAGTCCTTGTGAAAAGCCAAGTGCATAACTCCATGAAGGAGAGATGTTTCCATAAAACATTGCCCCAAATTCTATCCATGTGGAGGGAGTTATCAATCGTTCTACCTCTGACCTGTTCACAGAATAAAACATGACCGGCTCATCGTTATTGTTGACATAGCCTATGGTTAGGGGATAAAAACCTATCCTGGCTTTTAGGTAATCTTTAAACAGGTAATCGAAAAATGCCTCAATTACTATTTCATGATGACTTTCCTGCGTTTTGTAATGTAAAAATTCAATTTGAAATTCTGAGTTCCAGATCAATTTATCCGTGAGCCGATAGCCAAAGAAGGTAGCATATCGATACAAGGAGGAATAATACAATTCCAGATCTCCCACCTCTGGGTTGACGTTGTCCTGGATCGGTATAAAATTAAACTCACCAAACCCGCTGATTGAGTACCTTTTGTCGGAAAAGAATATTTTTGACGCAGCCAAGGCCAATCCGGGCTGTTGTTTATATTTTAATTTTTCAATTGTCTTCAAAGTATCAGTGGTTTCAGCTTCTTTTTGGTGTTCCTGTCCAACACCCACAGCTGAAATAAGGAATGATAGTATAAAAAGATAAGCTTGTTTTGACATGGTATTTAGATTGGTGCTCAATTTTTAAGCTTAATTGGGGATTTACTATTTTTCAGGGCTCAATCCCTTTTATCTGAAGGAGGCGTGGTCTTTGAGGTAAATCATAGCCTGATCTTTGGCTTAAATAAGAAACCAGCTATTGAGACTTAGATTTGTGGGTTTGGGATCATTTGTAAAAATCTGATTTTATGTGGTTTATGATTAAAGTCTGTCCAATATTGTATTGGAGTAGGGGACTTTGTCTGATAGTAGCACAGGATCATTTACAATACAGCAACAAAAGTCTTTGTTTTTACTCAAAAAAATAGTTAGAAAACTCATAGAAAATCATTAGAATTTTATTAGAGTACTGGGCTCATCTTAGGTAATTGGACCGTGATGGTAGTCCCCATGTTCTTTTTGGAGGCAACGGTGATTAGTCCCTGATGCAAGGCAACTATCTTCTGTGTGAGTGAAAGCCCTATTCCCAGACCTTCAGAAAAGTGGCTGTTTTCTCCACGAAAAAATGGTGAGAATAAGTTGGGAATGTCTTCATCTGCTATTCCGATCCCTTGATCCACAAAGCGTAGGACACAATGCTCTTTGGCAAAAGACATAATCACGGTGATTTTTTTCTCATTTGAATATTTACAGCCATTTTCTATCAGGTTTCCAAATGCCACTTTCAAAAGGTATTCATTGGCATTCACCATTATCTGGCTATCGTCCTCAAAATCTTCTTCTACCTGTATCGCTATTCTGTAGGCCGGATAGGCTTGCTCTACCTGCTGTCTTGCGTCTAATAGTATCTCATCGATCCGTAACGGCCTAAATGAGATCTCAGAGGGATCATAACTTGCCTTGGCCAGATCGAGGAGGTTATTGGTAAGCCGGACTATTTTGCGGGAATCTGACAGCACGTTCTGCAGAACCAGTTTACATTCTTGTAGGTTCCGCTCTCTGGATACGGCCAGTTCCAGTTCAGCAATGATAGCTGCCAGAGGAGTACGCAGTTCATGGGAAACATTGGATACAAAGTGCTTTTGGGCATCGAATGAACGCTCTAGCCTTTCCAACATTTCATTGAATGTATTGGCCATTTCTGTCAGTTCATCCTTGTTTCCATTGGTAGTTAGCCGCAGGTCTAGGTTAGTGGCAGAGATCAGTTTAGCCTTTTGGGTCAGTTCCTTAACCGGATCAAAAGCTTTCTTGGAAAAGAAAAAACCTGCAATACAGATAAATAAGATGGCTATTATAAATACCAATACACTGTTTTGGAGCAGGCTGTTTAGTTTGTTGTATCCGGATTCGTCATAGGCTGTTGCGGTGATGATATATTCACTCCCTTCAAAATCAAAAAGCATACCTACTACTTGCCAATCTTCTTGATAAAATCTTATGTCTCCGTTTAAGTACACCTCATCAATCATGGATTTTGTCTCTTTTACAAAGTCTATGATTACGTCATCGTGATAAAGCAACTGAAAATCTCTGTTGTAAATGGCCACCTCTACTTCGTTGATGATTTGGCGGTTGTTTCGATAGATGTTCTGAAGCGTCCGACTCTCTACTTGGGCGTTGAAAAACAAGTTTGCTTTGGTAATTGCCTCCTTTTCCAAAAGTGCATAAAATTCCTGTTCTCTGTTCTTTTTTGCGGAATAGTAGATTACGCATGCAAAGAAAAATAAGATAGATGCTGTGATCAGTGTGAACAAGATGGTTATCCTAGTTCGGACTTTCATTCTTCCTCCATCAAGATAAAACCCATTCCTGATTTTGTATGCAGCAGCCTTTGATCAAAACCCCTATCGATTTTTTTTCTCAGGTAATTGATATACACATCAATGTAATTAGTACCAGTGTCGAAATGAGTGTCCCAGACATTCTTGGCAATTTCGGCTCTTGAGAGGACACGTTCAGGATTCTGCAACAGGTAAGCCAATAGCTTAAACTCTTTTGGGGTTAGATGGATGTTCTTGTTCCCACGTCGAACTAATTTGGTATGGAAATTCATTTCCAAGTCAGCAAACTTGAGAATATTTGTGCCCCGTGCCTGTAGCCGGTTCCGTTTCATCAAAGCCCCTATGCGGGCCAATAATTCCCGCATCTCAAAAGGCTTGACCAAATAGTCATCGGCTCCCGCATCAAATCCTTCTACTTTATCATCAGTGGTGCCCAAGGCTGTCAACATGATAATTGGCATAGCAGGCTTTAGTATTCGGATATCCTTACAAAGTTCCAATCCATCCATTTTTGGCAATACGATATCCGTGATCATCAGATCATAATGATTACCGTAAGCAAGTTTTTTGCCTGAGAGACCATCATAGGCCAATGTGACTGAGTAATTTTGTTCTTCCAGCCCTCTCTGAATAAGTTCAGCCATTCGGAGGTCGTCCTCAACTAACAATATGTTTTGGATGGGCTCCTGCATACATTTTTAAGTTAGGTGTTTTGGCAATTGATCCGGGGCGGATCCTGTACATATAAATTAATCAGGGCGATACCCTGATCTAAACCAGTGCTGCTTTCTGACTACACTTTTATATAGACTCTCTTCTTATCCATCCAAAGTCCGATTACCCAAATGAGCAGCATATAGCTGAAGGCAAAAAGGAATGAAGCCATTTTTGGTGAAAGCCAACTCGTGAAGAAATGGGTGTAAATAAAGCCCCTCAGTGTAGAATCACCGACGGGTATCATGTAAAAGACAGTAACAACCAGACCTGACAGTACATATAAGATTAATGGATTTCTGCCAAAAACCTCAAAGAAATATGTCCAACCCTTCCAGTTCTTTACCTCTATTACAGCGACTAGAAGTGCCAGTAATAAAAGGCCGATCCCAACTGTCAGCAATACATATGAGCTGGTCCATATCTTTTTATTGATAGGAAAGAATTGATCCCAGATGTAAGCAATAATAATAAGTACGAGCCCGATCGCAAGCAGTTTCTTGACTGTCTCCATGGTATTCCCCAGTTTTTGGATCATCTTTCCTGCCAGATAGCCTGCGATTACATTGACTATCCCGGGTAAGGTGCTAAGGAGGCCTTCCGGGTCAAAGGGAATTCCTTCACCCCCATACATTCTTTCTGGGCCGATTAGTGCCAGATCAAGTTTAATGGCGGCATTGCCGGTGAGGCCATAGGGATCAGATGTCTCTCCAAATAAATACATGATAGCCCAGTAGCCTAAAAGTGCTATGCCACTAAAGATCCAAGCTCCTTTTATCCCCCCGTAATACAGGACCACCGCACCAAAGAAATAGCAAAGGGCGATGCGCTGTAACACTCCGAATAATCTTACTTCTGTAATATCAATAAAACTCAGTACACCGCTATCTGAGATATCATAAAAAGGAAATGCATTGAGCAACCAGCCTATGAGGAAAATGAGCAAAGTCCTTTTTCCGACTTTCTTGAAAAAAGCAGCAGTATCCATCTGCTGTAGCTTTTTCATGGAAAAACTCATTGCATTTCCGACTACAAAAAGGAACGTGGGGAAAACCAGATCGGTGGGAGTGAAGCCATGCCATTTCGCATGAGCCAGGGGAGCAAATAGATTGCTCCAATCACCTGCTGTATTGACTACAATCATAAATGCAATCGTCAGTCCACGTAGTACGTCAAGAGCCAGGTACCTATTGCTTACACCTGGAGAAATAGAAATTTGAGGCATTTTAATAGTTAGGAAGAATGGGTTAAAAGATTGGATATTACTGGAGGCTTAAGATAAAATATTATCTTGTTCTAATCTTTAAAGCAAACATTTTATACATATAAATTGCGGATAAAATGAAAAATATTTCAGTTGAAAGCCTTAGAGTGACAGAATCTATTACACTTAAAGGAATTCCGACCTCCATAGACTTGGAAGCCTCCGAGAAAAAGAAAGCCAAGGAACTCAATAAATTGCGGGAGAGACTGAGCAAGCATCAGGATATCATGTATGCCCACAACAAATGAATCAGCTCAAGGATATCAGTGAACCTGAACTGGACGAAAAAGTCCAACAGAACATTGAACTGTATAAGGAGATTTTGAGTAAGGAAAAGAATTGATAAAGAAGAGTCTGATTAGCTGTTGATGCAGTTGGAGAATACCTTGGGTTTGATGTTTTTAAGAGGGTTTGTGGAGAAGAATTCCAACCTGTTTCACTTATTGAAAATCACCTCATCCACAAATACCCAGCCTTTGCTTCCTGCATCAGGGTGCCATTTTGGTAGATGAGTGAGCGGATTTACTATAATCTTTAGCTTTTCATAGCTTATATTTTCCAAGTCAAATGACAGCAATTCTGATCTCGCAGGAAATGGAACTGAAGACACGGTCGGAGAGTCACTTGCCAGTTCCTTCCATTTCCCATTTTCCAATCCTTGAATTGTCACAGCAGAAGGAGGGAAAATATGTGCCGCTTCGTTATAAAGTAAGCTGAGGAAGACTTCTCTAGGTTTATTGTTTTCTTCAAAGCTAACCTCCAATACCATCGGTTTATCTTGAAAACCCAGCCATTTTTGACCATGATTTGAAGCCTGGGCTTTTTCCAGATCAAAAAGTGTAGCAGCTCCGGATGCCTTATATTTAGAATCGGGTTCATAGACTAACCCAAATTCACTAGGCTTGATTCCTGAATGCATAAAAACCGCTTCGGTTACCTTTGATCCTTTCCAGCCTTCAGCATATGCTTGTGCCCTGATTTTCCCTGTTGATTTTACAAAAATAGGCTTGGTATAAACTGTACTTGTGATGCTGTCCGGTTCTGTACCATCAAGCGTATAGCGAAGCTCGGCAGTTTTGATAGGATGGGAAAGCTTTACCTCCAAACTGTCCTGATAGATCACATCTGTCAGGGATATTGCAGGACTGTTCAATTCGTAGATTATCCCTTTTCCGTCAAAGCCAAAGAAAAGTTCAGTAGCTGGAAGAGATTTTTGGATAGTTTCCCTGTCCTGATTCCCCAATCCTGTTTGCCATAAATAAAGCTTTTTCAATGACTTCATTTTGCCTAGGTTTTGAAGCGAGACATTGTCAATTGTATTGCCTGAAATCGCAAGTATTTCAAGTGTTTTAAGTTCAGAAACCACTTTCAACTGCTCTGCATTTAAATCAGTGAAATTCAATTGCAGCTCTTCCAAATGCTTGAAATCAGTTAAAAACTTAAGTTCTACTCCGTCCAAAGGCATTTTATTTAGGTTTAACCGGACGATTTGATCTTTTATGATTTTCAGTTCAGAGAGTGACTTTGGCTGAAATGCCGAGGTACCGAAGTAGGAAACGGCCAATGCAGGCGATTCAGGATAAAGTGCCTGAACTGACCTAAATGAGGTATTTAGATTTGCAATGTCATCAGCATCAGCAGCTTTAAAGGAATAGGTTTTGTTTTCTTCAAACTTCAGTGAAGCCAATTGATATAATTTGTTTGTAGTAGGCAGCGTGATCAGCTTTGTGTCGAAATCTGCACCGGATGCCACCCACTCACTCAATATCAAAAGTTCCTTGTCAGTCAATTGCACTTTGTTTTGGGGAGGCATGTGTTTCTTGTCATCCTCAGGAAGATTGATTCGCTGAATGAGGAGTGAGTTTTCAAAATCTCCCGCAACTGCAAAAGGCCCTGTTTTACCGCCTTTTTTCAATCCTTCTATATGATCCATTCTCAGTTCCCCTTTTATCTTTCCCTTCTTGTGGCAGCTGATACATTTTGCCTGTAAAATTGGCTGAACTACATCTCTGAAGATTTCGGCTTCAGCCAATGGGATTTCTTCAGCGTCAGCAGACCGGACAGGAGCCAATAGAAAATCTTCTCCATGCGTCAGGCCTGCTCCCCAGTGTCCTGTGAGGACAATTGCTATTGCTAAAGCCAAAGTGGATAGGCGAATAAAATTTACTTTGATGGATCTGAAAAAATAGAGGAGTACACAACCTCCGAAAACCAACAAGCCTCCCCACTTATGCCAGGTTAGTGTATCTCCGGTATATTCTTCCTGGGCTAGTATCAATCCTGCTATCACCGTGATTCCTGCAAAATTACACCCTGCCAGAAAGCTGATTTCTCCTATTTCTTTGATCTCAGGCTTTCTGTCAATTCCCGGAATCCAGAAAAAGAGCAAACCCATCAAGAGCAATACAATTGGAAAATGCAGCAAAATGGGATGGCCTCTGCCGATTACCTGTAGCCAATTGGGTAAAACCAGTGAACTTCCTGCCAGTACAATAATGAGTGTAAGACCTATCCAGACGAAAAGTGTGTTTTCCAGAATTGATCTGATCGAAGAAATCTTGGGCATAGGGATTCTAAGCAATTAAGTCTTTAACTACTTTGCCTGAGACATCCGTCAGTCTATACCTTCTTCCAAGGTGTTTGTAGGTCATGCGCTCATGATCTATACCCATTAGATGAAGAACAGTGGCCTGAAAATCGTGTACGTGAACAGGGTTTTCGGTGATGTTGTAGCCAAATTCATCTGTCTCACCGTAAACCATTCCGGACTTCACACCGCCACCGGCCATCCAGATCGAAAATGCGCGGGGATGATGATCACGGCCGTAATTATCCACCAGGATTTTTCCCTGACAGTAATTTGTTCTTCCAAATTCTCCACCCCAGATTACCAGAGTCTCGTCCAGCAAGCCTCTCTGCTTTAAATCAGTGATGAGTGCCGCAGAAGCCTGATCTACATCTTCCGCCTGTAGCCTCATTTCATTGGGCAGATTTCCGTGCTGATCCCAGCCCTGATGGTAGAGTTGTACAAACCGAACGCCGCTCTCCGATAGTTTTCTGGCCAAAAGACAATTGGCTGCGTAAGTGCCGGGCACCAGACAGTCCGGCCCGTAGAGTTTGATGATACTTTCGGGCTCCTTGGAGATATCGGTCATTTCCGGGACCGCAGTTTGCATTCGGTAGGCCATTTCGTACTGTTTTACTTTGGCGGTGATCTCGGGATCATTGAACTGCTGCATGCTCAGTTCATTCATTGCAGCGATCTGGTCTATCATTTTTCTGCGTTCTGATCGACTCATAGAATCGGGATCCCTGAGGTACAAAACCGGGTCTTCAGAATTGGAAAACTGAACACCCTGATGGGTGGCATCAAGAAATCCGTTGCTCCATAATTTCGAATAAACTCCCTGTCCGTTTCCTCGCCCACGGCTTAATAAAACCGAAAATGCCGGAAGGTTACTGTTTTCACTTCCCAGACCATAGCTCAGCCAAGATCCCATGCTTGGGCGATTGCCTACTTGAGCTCCTGTCTGGAAGAAAGTCAATGCAGGGTCGTGATTGATCGCGTCGGTATGCATGGATTTGACAATACAGATATCATCTACAATTCCGGCTGTATGTGGAAAAACCTCAGATATCCAAGCTCTGGATTCCCCGTATTGGTCAAATGTATAATTGGACCCGACCAAAGGGAAGGAAGATTGACCGGAGGTCATCCCTGTGAGACGCTGCGTGCCACGAATGGATTCAGGGAGTTCTTCCCCCATCCTTTTATTCAAAAGAGGCTTGTAATCAAATGATTCCAATTGACTCGGGGCTCCGTTCTGGAAGAGATAGATTACACGTTTTGCTTTGGGTGCGAAATGTGGTAGTGCGTTCACCATGGCTTCCTCTGCTCCTGATTTTCCAGAAAATAGATCAGGAACCAAAAGTGATCCCAGCGCTAAGCTTCCTACGCCAAGACTAAGTCTGGAGAGAAATTTCCTGCGATTGTTATTCAGTCCTTCTTCTAAAATTTCCTTTTCCATATCAGCTTTTGGTAATGGTTTCTTCCAGGTTATAAATAGTCACGATTACTTGCATGAGTGCGGCGGTTTCAGGGTTGACAGTTGACTCTTCCAGAGGGAACTCGCCCACATTTAAAGTGGGGAGAATCTGATCCGGATTTTGATTAAATCTTGCCAGCTGATCTTTGTAATAGGAGAGTAGGATGGTTTTTTCCTCCCCGCTCATCTCTCTACAAACTATACGTTTGAAGGAAGTGGAAATGGCATTTTCTTCATTCTTGTGTTTCGTCCACATGCTAGCCGCCAGGACACGTGACGCTTCCAAAATCATTGGGTCATTCATCATCACCAGTGCCTGTAGGGGAGTATTCGTTCTATTTCTCCCGATCTCACAGCGATCCCTATTACTGGAATCAAAAATCATTGCCTTGGGAGGAGGGACAGTTAGTTTGATGAAATTGTATAAACCCCGCCTATAAAGTTTGTCGCCTTTGTCCTGAATATAGGTAGCTAAAACTCCCCGGCCTGAAGTCGCTGCTTCCCAGATCCCCTCAGGCATATAAGGTTTGACACTTGGGCCACCAAGTTTTCTCACCAATAGTCCACTGCTAGCAAGTACTAGATCCTGGATATTTTCTGCAGGAAGTCGTAAGCGTGGTGCTCTTGACAAGTAGAGGTTTTCCGGATCCGTATTGAGATGTTTTTCGGTGATTACTGCAGACTGTTTGTAAGTTGCCGAGCTTAGAATTTGCTTCATCAGACGCTTAATGTCCCAGCCATTTTCCATAAAATCAACCGCCAGCCAGTCCAATAGCTCAGGGTGGGTAGGAAGATCACCCTGCATCCCAAAATCACCGGCAGATTTGACTATGCCCTGGCCAAAAATCTCCTGCCACATCAGATTTACGAAAACTCTTGCAGTCAGCGGATTTTCTCTGGCTGTGATCCACTTTGCCAGTCCGAGACGATTCTTCTCCAAGTCTTCGGGAAATTCCAGGATCGAGGCGGGGGTGGAGGGGTTCACTTCCTCTGTAGGCGCATCATATAAACCTCGATCCAGGATATAAGTCGGTCGTTTTTCCTCCAGTTCTCCCATGACGGAGACACTAAGCTTGGAAGTATCGGAGTAATTAATAAAATCCATAATTCCTGAGAGATCTTTATGATCTATCCAGAGTATGGGAGTCTTTGCGGGTTTGGATTGGGATACATCACCCTGATATCCTTTTTCTGGGGTATTATTGAAGAAGGCAAATAGCTCAAAATACTCTTTTTGCGAGAAAGGATCATATTTGTGGTCATGGCATTGTGCGCATTCCATGGTAATTCCCAGTATGCCTTTACTTACGGTATTGGTTTTGTCGAGCACATATTCTATCCTGTACTCCTCATCGATCACGCCACCTTCTTCGGTGTATTTGTGGTTTCTGTTGAAGGCAGTTGCCAAAATCTGCTCTTTGTTCGCATCCGGTAGCAGATCTCCTGCAAGCTGCCAAGTCACGAATTGGTCATAGGGCATGTTTTCATTGAAAGCATGGATTACCCAATCGCGATAGGGCCATTGGGTGCGTATATTGTCATCCTGATAGCCATAGCTGTCAGAATATCGGGAAATATCCATCCAGAGAATGGCCATTTTTTCTCCAAAACCCGGATCGTCCAGCAGTCCATCGACTAAATTTTCATAGGAAAATTCTCCAGAAAAGTCTCCAAATCTATCCAACAGCTCTGGGGTGGGAGGAAGGCCTGTAAGATCCAGACTTGCTCGCTTGATCAATTCATAAGGTTTGGCTTTCGGATTAGGGGAGAGTCCTTTCTCCTTCATTTTCTTAAGCACAAACCGGTCTATTTCATTGATAGTCCAGTCTGTTTCTTCAGGCAATTTTGTTTTCTCCGCTTTTACAAAAGCCCAATGAGGCTCATAATTAGCTCCCTGTTGGATCCACATTTTGATCAGCTGGATTTCCGCTTCGGATAGAGCCAGATTGGACTCTGGTGGAGGCATCAGCTCTCCCGGATCATCAGAAGTGATTCTATGATAGACAGTCGACTCTTCCAGATTCCCGGGCTTAATTACAAATTGGTTTGGATTGTCTTTAAGCGCAGCATAAGCACCGGCTTCCGTGTCCAAGCGCAGGTCAGATTCGCGCTTATTTGCATCCGGACCATGGCAGACAAAGCATTTGTCAGAAAGAATAGGACGGATATGAAAATTATAGCTGACCTGTTCGATGCCTGATAGTTGGATTTCGGTGGTTTGCTTGGGGTTGCAATTGATAATCCCAAAGCCAAAACAAGCCAATGCTAAAATTCTTAGTATTCGATAAGGTGTCATTTTGGGTTAGGCTGACATTTAAATCACTTTTAAGCTAGTGATAATTTGAGTAATAACCGTCCTGAAAGCGATGATTTCACATATTTTTTTTAATGCAATGAAATTAACTTCTAGCAAAATATTATTTAACAGAAGGTTGTTTTGAGATTTTCTGACGTATAGATAAGTTTGTACTTTCTGAAAAACCCTTCGGGGGAAAAAAGGGGTTAATCATTCAAAATAACAGGCTTAAAGCGTAGTGTTCCCACTTCTGGTTTTAACCTCTTATAAAACAAGAAAAGCTGCCCATTAGGACAGCTTTTAAGGTTTAATATACATCAGAGATGTTATCCCTTTATCACGGAGAAGTCGAAATCCTCCAAGAATTTGGTAGTGAAGTTTCCTTCTTTGAATTGTTCGTTTTCCAAAAGTGCGATATGGAAAGGAATGGTGGTTTTGATGCCATCGATTACAAATTCCTCCAATGCCCTCTTCATCCTCACGATCACTTCTTCTCTTGATTGGCCACTGACGATCAGTTTGGCGATCATGGAGTCGTAGTTAGGAGGGATCACATAGCCGGCATATACGTGTGAATCAATCCTCACCCCCCGACCACCCGGAATATGAAGGTTCTGGATTTTACCCGGACTTGGTCTGAAGCCATGTGCGGGATCCTCGGCATTGATCCTACATTCCATTGCATAGAGCTTTGGATAATAGTTTCTGCCTGAGATCTTTTCTCCCGCGGCCACTTTGATCTGTTCTTTGATCAGGTCAAAGTCAGTTACTTCCTCGGTGATCGGGTGCTCTACCTGGATACGCGTATTCATCTCCATAAAGAAGAAGTTGCGGTGCTTGTCCACCAGGAATTCTACGGTACCGGCGCCTTCGTAGCCGATTGCTTCGGCACCTTTGATAGCTGCTTTTCCCATTGCTTCACGGAGTTCATCTGTGATGAATGGGGAGGGAGTTTCTTCTACCAGTTTCTGATGTCTTCTCTGAATAGAGCAGTCCCGTTCAGAAAGGTGGCAGGCTTTGCCTGTACTATCTCCAATTATCTGTATTTCTATGTGTCGGGGTTCCTCCACAAATTTTTCCAGATACAGGCCGTCATTTCCGAACGCAGCTCCTGATTCCATTCTGGCATCATCCCAGGCTTTTTTAAACCCGGCTTCTTCTTTCACAATCCGCATTCCGCGTCCACCGCCTCCGGCAGTGGCTTTTAGAATAACAGGGTACCCCATTTCATTGGAGAGCTTGATGCCCTGCTCCATGGATTCCAGGATTCCTTCCGAACCAGGAATAGTAGGAACACCAGCTGCTTTCATGGTGGCTTTGGCAGTAGCCTTGTCCCCCATCTGGTCAATCATCTCAGCGCTGGCACCGATGAATTTGATACCGTATTCTTCACAGATTTTGGAGAATTCCGCATTTTCAGAAAGAAAACCATATCCCGGGTGAATGGCATCTGCGTTGGTGATCTCAGCAGCCGCAATGATTCTGGGGATATTTAAGTAGGATTCCCTGCTGGGAGCTGGCCCTATGCACACAGCTTCGTCGGCAAATCGAACATGTAAACTATCCTTATCCGCAGTGGAATATACCGCCACCGTCGCAATCCCCATCTCTTTACAAGTACGGATGATTCTAAGGGCGATTTCACCTCTGTTGGCGATTAGTATTTTTTTAAACACAGCTTTTTACTATTTAGTGAAAAAAATTATCCCGCTGGATCTACAAGGAACAATGGCTGATCATATTCTACAGGGGTAGAATTGCTTACCAGTATTTTTACGATTTTACCGGAAATTTCAGATTCGATCTCATTGAAAAGTTTCATTGCTTCTATGATACAAACAGTTTCGCCGGCTTTTATGGAATCACCTACTGCTACAAAAGGATCAGCGTCGGGGCTGGAAGTAAGGTAGAATGTGCCTATCATCGGGGATTTGATCTCTACCAAGTTGGAATGTGCTGCTTCAGCTGTAGGTGTAGGGGCAGGAGTCGGAGTTGGTGTTGGAGTAGGAGCTGGAGCCACTGCTGCAGGAGCAGGCGCCGGGGCTTCTACCACTCTAGGTGCAGAAGATTCCGCATACTTCTTAATAGAAAGTTCAAACTCGTCAGTCTTGATTTTGACTTCAGCCAAACCAGAATTAGATATGTAATCGATCAACTCCTGAATCTCTTTTGCTTTCATAGGTTAATTATTTAGATGTGCCCTTCGGCAATTTATTTAAGTGGGTTTTAAAAAGAATAAAGCTGTGTAATTTAACGAAATCACACAGCTAAACTAAGCTATTTTACTCTTTCGGAGTAAGATCCATCGCGGGTATCCACTTTGATCAGGATGTCTTGCTCAACAAACAAAGGAACCATTACAGTAGCTCCTGTTTCTACGGTAGCAGGCTTCAAGGCATTGGTCGCCGTGTCACCTTTTATACCAGGCTCGGTGTAGGTAATCATCAATTCCACGAAAGGGGGAAGTTCTACCGCAAGAGGTGTTTCTGTTTCATCATGGATCAAAATATCCACTAACTGACCATCCTTCAAAAGGTTAGCTCTTTCGATCAGTTTTTCCTCTATTGTAATCTGCTCAAATGAAGTGGTGTCCATGAAATTGTAGCCCATATCATCGGCATAGAGAAACTGATGCGGTCTTTTCTCTACGCGGGCAGTTTCTACTTTTTCTCCCGCACTGAACGTTTTGTCCAATGTTTTGCCAGAAGTGATGCCTTTCAATTTGGTTCTAACAAATGCCGGCCCTTTTCCTGGTTTGACATGCTGAAACTCCACTATAGAGTAAATGTCATTATTCATGACCAGACAAAGTCCGTTTTTAAAATCTGCAGTACTTGCCATATCGTGTTATCGTGTGTATTTCTTAAAATTTATTTTGGGTCGTAGCCCCATTTCAGATAGATAGATCCCCAGGTAAAGCCTCCTCCAAAGGCAGCAAGAACAAGATTATCTCCTTTTTTCAATTGACTCTCGTAATCCCAAAGACAGAGTGGTATGGTTCCGGCGGTAGTATTGCCGTACTTTTCTATGTTCATCATGACCTTATCTGAACCGATTCCCATACGATTCGCCGTAGCGTTGATAATGCGGAGATTGGCCTGATGTGGCACCAACCAAGCGACGTCTTCACCTTTTAAGTTGTTTTTTTCCATGATCTCCGCACTTACATCAGCCATATTGGTAACAGCGAACTTGAATACAGTAGAACCTTCCTGATAGGCAAAGTGCTCTCCTGCTTCCACTGTTTCGTGGGAAGCGGGTCTGCGGCTACCTCCGGCTTTCATATGGAGGTAGGGGGCTCCTGATCCGTCGGATTTGAGGATGGCATCCACTATTCCAAGGTCCTCTGTAGTAGGCTCCAGCAAGACTGCTCCGGCGCCATCTCCAAATAATATGCAAGTAGTCCTGTCCTGATAATTGACTATAGATGACATTTTATCCGCTCCTACCACTACTACTTTTTTATGTGTGCCAGTCTGGATAAACTGGCTTCCCATCTGTAGGGCAAACAAAAACCCTGAGCAGGCAGCACCTATATCAAAGCTATAGCTGTTCTTGGCACCCACCATATCGGCGATAAGATTACCGGTAGCAGGAAATGGCATATCGGGAGTCACTGTAGCACAGATAATAAGATCTACATCCAGGGGATCAGTTCCGGTTTTTTCCAAAAGTCCTTTTACAGCTTCGGCTCCCATTACTGATGTTCCTTGGTCTTCACCCTTCAGTATCCTTCTTTCTTTTATTCCTGTTCTTGAAACGATCCACTCGTCATTTGTATCTACAAGCTTTTCAAGTTCTTTGTTAGTCAACCTGTATTCCGGAACGTAACCTTGTATTCCGGTGATCATGGCTCTGAGTTTGTCCATTATGCTGGGGTTAAGCTAAGACGATCCAATCAAAATCATCTCAAACTGTTTTGTTATGGATGTGTTTTATCCTGTAAGGAAGGCAAAAATATTATAATTGTTATTCTCTACCAAAAGAAATCCACCAATGCCAGGCAATAGCTTTGATTGACAACTGCCTAGTTCGGCATAAAACAAAAAAATCCATCTGCAGATCGCAAATGGATTTTATAAGATTCACGGGCTTAATTAAGCCAGGATTTCTTTTTCTATGATAACTTGTCCCTTGTAGTACAGTTTACCGTCTAACCAGAAAGCTCTGTGAGGAAGGTGCATTTCACCTGTAGTAGGGCATTTCGCCAGACCAGGAGCCTCTAACTTGTAGTGAGTTCTTCTTTTATCTCTTCTGGTTTTCGAAATTTTTCGTTTAGGATGTGCCATTTTATGCGTGGTTTATGATTATTCCTTGTTTTTTAACTTTTTTAATAGATCCCATCTAGGATCAACTGCTTCATTATTGTTTCCTTCAGAATCAGAATCATCATTCTGGTTATCAGAATCCTGCCCATCTATATAGGCATAAATCCCTTCTCCTTCGTAATCCTCCTCATCCATTTCATTTCTATAGTCGGGGTGGATTTTCTTCAGGGGCAAGGCCAGCAAGATAAACTCGTAAATCAACTGGGCGACATTGACTTTAGGAGTGTCCCTAGTGATCATAATGACGTTTTCGTCGATTTCCTTTTCTTCTGCTCCGTACTTGTAGATCATCTTTTCATGAAATTCCAGCGGCTGATCATAAGCCTCCAGACTTCTATCGCAGGTCAAAGTGACTTTGCCGGCGATGTGAAAATCCATCTCAATTACATTTGCCCCCACCTTCATGATGACCCGTGCGGTCAACTTACCTTTTTTGACCAATTCATTGTCTTCGAAATGTTGGAAAAATGAATCCCCAATTTCGAAGTCTAACTCGTGGATACCTTCGAGGAACTTAATGACCTCTATATCAAATGCTCTCCAGAATTTCACGATACCTCCTCTCGATTTAAGACCGCAAAAATAGTGAATATTTGTAAAAGGAAGAAAGAGATTTTAAAATATTCTTTGGTTTCTTTCAAATATCTTTCGGTTTCCTTCTCAATCACCAGATTCCTGCGGGTCGTGTTGTTGAATAATATCTGCTGCCAGAAACAGGGCGGCCCTCATTGAGCCCTCGTCTGCCACATTTTTGCCCGCTATATTATAGGCTGTGCCATGATCGGGCGAAGTTCTGATTACGGACAATCCGGCGGTGAAGTTTACTCCCGTGCCGAATGTCATGGATTTAAACGGTACCAATCCTTGGTCATGATACATCGCCAAAACCCCGTCGAATTTAGTCTGATGGCCCATGCCAAAAAAACCATCAGCAGGGTAGGGACCGAATACCATTTTGTTCTGATCCTTCAGGGAATTGATTGCCGGCTTGATGATTTTCTCCTCTTCCTCACCCAGCAGGCCATCTTCACCTGCATGGGGGTTTAATCCAAGAACAGCTATTTTTGGTTTAGTGATGCCAAAATCATCCTCAAGGCTTTGGAGTAGGATATTCGCTTTTTGAATGATCTGTTCTTTGCTCACCTGCTCAGCTACTTTTGCCAATGGCACATGGCCGGTCACCAAACCCACACGCAATTGTTCCGCCACCATAAGCATAAGACTCTCTTTGGCTCCCACAGCATCTGTAATATATTCCGTATGGCCAATAAAATGCAGCTCATCGGAATTGATATTGTGTTTGTTCAATGGAGCGGTGACCAATGCCTGGATATTCCCTTCCCGAAGATCTGTTACCGCCGCTTTCAATGCCGCCAGGGCAAATTTACCTGCTTCTTGGGTTTCCACGCCGGGAATTACTTCAGGACATTCTTCACTTATGTTGATGACATTGATACGTTTATGCTGGACTTCTGATACATGTTTGATCTGGGAGAAATTAAAGTCCTCCAGCCCCAGCTGTTTTCTATAAAAAGTCAATGCCTTTCCGTGCGCATAGATCAGTGGCGTAAAGCTTTTATAGGTTCTATTGTCAAGCAGGGCTTTCATGGTGACTTCCGCGCCTATTCCATTGAGGTCCCCGATACTTATTCCGATAATGGGTTTGATCTTTCGTTGATGCATATAAAATATAATGTGGACTAGATGTTAAGGTTTGGTCAAGCTGCCTGGATAAGCTAGTCCTTTAGAATTATTCTCTTAATTTTGGTTTCGCAATTTATAAAAAATAATCTGAGCTAACCGATGGAAAAGGTCAAAGCCAAGAAACACTTGGGACAGCATTTTTTGACCGATTTGAGTATTGCGGAGCAAATAGCTCAAGCAGTGAAAGGTCATGGAGGGGTATCTAAGGTTCTGGAAATCGGACCCGGCATGGGAGTGCTTACGGATTTTCTGTTGAGGCAAGAGCAGGAGCTGTACCTGATCGATATAGACAAGGAATCTATTGCTTATCTGCATAAGAAATATCCTGGATTAGGTGATAAGATTATAGAAGGTGATTTTTTGAAAATGGACCTGAGGGAGATTTTCTCCGATAAGTTTGCCATAGCGGGTAATTTTCCCTATAACATCTCCTCACAGATCTTCTTCAAAGTCCTGGAAGTAAAAGATCAGGTATCAGAGGTGGTCTGCATGTTGCAAAAAGAGGTGGCGCAGCGGATCGCCTCGCCAAAGGGAAACAAGGACTATGGAATATTATCTGTATTGCTTCAGGCATTTTATGATATAGAATATCTCTTTACAGTTCCTCCCCAAGTATTTGACCCGCCGCCCAAAGTAAATTCCGGCGTGATCCGGCTTACACGGAATGCAATAGATAAACTGGCCTGTGATGAAAAACTCTTCAAGCAGGTAGTAAAGGCAGGATTTGGGAACCGTCGCAAAACATTGAGAAACTGCCTTAAGCCGTTTAACCTTCCGGTTGACTTCAATTCAAACCCTTTGTTGGATTTGCGTGCCGAGCAATTGGATGTAGCTGATTTCATATTCTTAACCCAAAAAATAGAAGCATCCCGTGGAAATCATTAAGCAGTTTGAACTTTCGAAAGAATACTTAGAAAGCCTCAGACAGGCTATCGAAGCGGAGGATTTGACCTTTATTCAAGAGTCGTTGAACGGGGTTAATGTGGCTGATATCGCCTCATTGCTGGATGAGCTGTCCATGCAGGAAGCCATCTTTGTGCTCAGGGTATTGGATCCCCAGCTTTCGGCAGATATTATCATTGAGCTTGAAGCGACCAATCAGCACAAGGTCTTGAAGGAGATGGAAGTGCAGGAGATGGCCAACCTAATTGAGCTGATGGACTCTGATGACGGGGCTGATATCCTCAATCTTTTCCTGGAAAGAGAGCGGGAAGATATTATCAGCCATTTTCAGGACAAGGTAAAATCTGATCAGATCCTAGAACTCTTACGCTATGATGAGGATACAGCCGGGGGGATTATGGCCAAGGAATACATCCGGGCAAACAAGAACTGGAATGTAGTACAAACCATCAACGAAATCCGTCGGCAGGCGGAAAATGTAAATAAGATCTACTCGATTTTCGTAGTCAACAACAGGCAGCAACTGATGGGGATAGTGTCCCTTAAGCGGATAGTATTGGCCTCAGATGAGACGAAAATCGAAGATATCTATGAGGAGGAGGTGATCTCCGTGCCTACATATATGGATCAGGAGGAAGTAGCTGAAGTCATGCGAAAGTATGATCTGGAATCTCTTCCGGTAGTGAACAGTAAAAATAAGCTAGTAGGAAGAATCACAGTAGATGATATCCTGGACGTAATCCGTGAGGAAGCGGAAGAGGATATTCAGGCGATGACAGGTATATCCGATACGGTCGATGAGTATGATAGTGTGGTGAAGCTTTCCAAAGCAAGATTACCTTGGTTGTTGATAGGTATATGTGGTGGATTGCTGGGGGCCGGCTTCATAGGTTTTTTTGAGGAGGGATTGAATAAAGTGACAGCCCTTGCCTTCTTTATACCCCTGATCACTGCAACGGGCGGTAATGTAGGAATCCAAACGTCTTCTATAGTGGTACAGTCCCTTGCCAGCAAATCCATCTTTGATGATTCTTTGGCCAAAAGGTTTTTGAAAGTATTGCTGGTCGCGGTTCTAAACGGACTGATCTTGGCCACTTTCGTATTTGCAATAGTGGTTTTGTTTTATCAGACCGAAGTTTCATTTGCGATGGTGGTGTCTATAGCCTTATTTGCTGTGGTGCTACTTGCATCCTTTATGGGGACCATTACACCTATAGTATTGGACAAACTCGGAATTAATCCTGCTTTGGCTTCAGGGCCATTTATTACTACAGCCAATGACCTGATAGGTTTGGCAGTTTATTTTTTAGTGGCTATGTCTCTTTTAAAAATTTAATTTCTGTGAAGATGAAGATTCTTATCATTGACGAAATGCACGAAAGCATCATGCCTATGTTAGAAAAACATGGATATGAAGTAGTTTATTCCCCTTTGATCAGTAGAGCGGAAATATTGGATTCGGTAGCCGAATACCATGGGTTGATCATCAGATCAAAAACCCCCATGGATAGAGAGCTGTTGGAGCGTGCCATAAACCTGAAGTTTATAGGCAGGGCAGGGGCTGGATTGGACAAAATAGATCTGGAATACATGGCCGAACGGGACATCAAACTGTTTCATGCTGCCAAAGGAAATCGTGATGCCGTTGCCGAACATGCCGTGGGAATGCTTTTAGCTTTATTTAATCAAGTGGGAAAAGCTGACCGTGAAGTCAGAAAAGGAATCTGGGACAGAGAGGGTAACCGTGGCCATGAATTGATGGGGAAAACAGTCGGAATCATGGGCTTTGGAAACATGGGAAAATCCTTTGCCCATAGACTGCGTGGATTTAAGGTGGATGTTTTGGCGTATGATAAATACAAGTTGGATTTCTCGGACGACCATGTGCAGGAAGTTATGTGGGAAAAGCTAAAGGCTGAGGCGGATGTGTTGAGCATCCACGTGCCGCTGACTCCTGAAACCAGAGACTTTTTCACCCTTAAAGAACTAAAAAGTTTTGCGAAACCTTTCTGGCTGATCAATACTGCAAGAGGGGAAGTGATCAGTTTCAGGACTTTAAATGACGCCTTGGATCAGGGGATTCTTAGAGGAGCACTGCTTGATGTGTTGGAAAATGAAAAGTTTGAAAAGTTTACCCCAGATCAAAAAGCCGAATTCGAAAAACTTGCCGCTAGAGATAATGTGCTGTTCAGTCCCCACGTAGCGGGTTGGACCTATGAGTCTTACGAAAAAATAAACAAGGTTCTAGTAAAAAAGATCAAGAAGGAATTTGGTTCCGCTTAATCCCGATATATCTCAAAACTTTCGCAATCTCTCACCACACTTCGGGCAAGATGAGACTCATTATGAGAGGTTTTTGAGGTGTGCACTTTTCCCTCTGAAATCAAGGGGTTAAAATACCTGTTTTTTTGGAGAGGGAAGTTGGATGTAATCAGATGATCAATGCTATTTTTATTGAGTTAAAATATTGTTTTTCAGGGTTTTATTTTGTATTCTGATGAGGGACTACACTCTGTCTTAGATCATTCTGGGAAAAAGCAGGAAGCTTTTGTCTATTTGGATGCGATTTTGATGCGGATCATTGACGTAATACTCTCAAAAACAAGAAAAAATAAATCAATACTGCTATGAAATCGACACGATTAAAATCATCATTAAAACACACAGGCCAATGATTATTTTAATCGTCAAAGATTCCATCTGGCAATTCAAAAACAAAAAATAAACAGATGAAAACCCACCAATTGTTCAGCCTTACTGCCCTTACTGTTTTTTGCATATCCTGTGGAGGAAAATCAGGAGATGCAAACGAAGAAAGCATAGAGGCTCAAAACGAAATGAGCGGTTCCATGCATGAAAGTGATACTAACTTAGTAAAAAGGGACGGTACTCTCCTGGACGGCACTTTGGATCAAGCAGATTCCGTTCAACTCCCTCCACCAGTCTTGGAAGTGATCAAAATGGATAAATCTCTTTCAATTGATAAAATCACCAGAAAAAGAATGTTTGAGGAAGATAATGTTTCCTACTATGAAGTGACTTTTATGGCGGGTGAGCAGTCCAAAACTTTGATATTTGACCAGAATGGAAAAAAACAACCCAGTAATTTGAAGGATTGATGAAGCGATGATGCCTCCATTGACCGGCTGTCGAATGCCATGTTTGCCAATATATAGTCCTAATTTGGACAGATTGGCCAATCTTTACTAGATCCTACGGCATTAGTTGTAGGACAAAGCGGCAACAGTTGCGAGGAGGCGCCATCGTTTTTGGATTTTTGAAAAGTGTCGAACAGTTATAATTTTTGGAATTGACATCGTCGAGTAACATTCTGACGATCCATCCAATCATGTTTTCAAAAGAGAAGGAAAAAACAACAGTCTTTGCTTTGTTTCAAAGCTTTGTTATCTTTGTAGTTCAAATAAAAGCCAAAAAACAAGGTAACGGTCCCGTCTTGCGACCGTTACTTTGTTTTTGTGGCAAATAACAATTTTCAAACATGGACAAAATACAATACTATACCGAAGAAGGTCTGAAGCGTCTGAAGGATGAACTACATATGCTCAAAACCAAAGGAAGGACTGACATATCTAATCAGATAGCTGAAGCCAGGGACAAGGGTGACCTAAGCGAAAATGCCGAATACGATGCCGCTAAGGACGCACAGGGACATCTAGAGTTGAAGATTGCTAAACTGGAAGCAGTAGTGGGCAATGCCAGGGTGCTGGACAGCTCCCAGTTGGATACTTCCAAAGTGGGGATTTTGACGACGGTGAAAATCAAAAATTTAAAAAACGGCATGACGGTAAGCTATACCTTGGTGTCTGAAGAAGAGGCAGACCTGAAAGCAGGCAAGATTTCACTTGCATCTCCTTTCGGAAAAGGACTTGTAGGTAAAAAAGTAGGGGAAATCGCTGAGATAAAAGCTCCTGCGGGGACGTTGCAATTTGAAATATTGGATATAACATTCTAAACCAATCCCGACGGTTGTCGGGATTTTACTTTTGACTATCATGGCTTCAATTTTCACTAAAATCATTAACAGGGAAATCCCCGGTCACATAGTGGCTGAGGATGATAATTACATTGCTTTTCTTGATATTATGCCGTTGGTCAGAGGTCATGTACTGGTCGTTCCCAAGCAGGAAGTTGATTATATTTTTGATTTGGAACCTGAAGTGCTTTCGGGACTACATCTTTTTGCCCAGCGGGTGGCCAAGGCCATGGATAAATCCATCAAATGCACCCGGATAGGAGTTGCGGTGATAGGTCTAGAGGTTCCCCATGTACATGTACACTTAGTTCCATTGAAAACGATGGATGATATTAATTTTACCCGATCGAAGCTAAAATTGAGTGACGAGGAATTGGCGGAGATTGCAGAGAAGATCAAGGGAGGGTTTTAGGATTAATTCTTAATGTTCAATTTACATTTGCGGCAATCCCTCAATTTTTTTTACCACTCACTTTTGGGGTGTTCTAATCTTAATCTTAGACTGAAAACAGTGGTCGAATAGCAGAACGAATCACTTTCATAAATCCCCAATTCCATACTTCGGAGTGCCTCCCTTTTTACTTGCAACAAAAGCTCCTAATTTACAGGCAAAATCAAGTGCCTTGCCAAGAGATTGCTCTTCTAGATAGACTTTGATAAAGCCGCTAAGAAAAGCGTCTCCAGCACCTATGCTGTCAGCGACCTGGACTTTGTATCCTTTATGTTGTATGGTCTTACCATC
The DNA here is from genome assembly GCF_021390545.1 of Algoriphagus sp. AGSA1. Lineage (GTDB taxonomy): Bacteria > Bacteroidota > Bacteroidia > Cytophagales > Cyclobacteriaceae > Algoriphagus. Next base: position 49,305 of record NZ_JAJUWR010000014.1, read on the forward strand.
TTTATAGAGCAAAGCGCCCTTTGAGCCCAAGGTCACACAGATGAGATCCATGGGGAAATGCTGATCCAAATAGGCACAGACCTTCTCTACTTCGTGATCTATATCAAAATAGTCCGCAAAGATTACCAATTCATCTTCGTTGATTTTCAGGATATCCGTATATCCCAGAAGATTCTCTATCACCTCGAAATCATAAAAGGGGGGGCGGAAGTTTACATCAAAAACACGTAGTGTCTTATGGTGTAGCAACTTCAGCAGTGTGTTTAGGCTCTCTGTATTCCGTACGCCTAGCGTGCCGAATACCAATGCATCTGAAGAAGCCACCGCCTTGTCCATTTCGGGATTCCATACTATAAAATCCCAAGCTACCGGAGATACGATAGTATATTTGATGTTTACCGGATCCTCATCATTTACCAGCACCTTTGAGGTTTCATAGTCCTGATTGATTTGGATCAAATCAACTGGAAGACTAAAACTATCTAAGAATTCCAAGAGTTGCTGGCCATCGCTATCGTTCCCAACTGAGGAAATGAGTCTGGAATTTAATCCCAGCTGATGGAGGTTTAATGCTACATTCATCGGTGCGCCGCCTGGTACTGCTCCCGAGGGAAGGCAGTCCCAAAGCATTTCTCCGAAAACGACTACTTTATGCTTCATGGGTATTATGTAAATCCTGTTGAATCTCTTCTAGTGAGCGACCTTTGGTCTCAGGCATTTTGAACTTGACCCAAAGTAATTGCCAGACCATCATCAGTGCGAAGAAAGCAAAGATATATCCCGGCCCAAACCGGGTGGCAAAATATGGGAAGACATTTGCGATCACTGCAGCTAATATCCAGTGGGTAAAACATCCAATTGATTGGCCATACGCACGAAGTTCATTAGGAAAAACCTCGGATATAAAAACCCAAATTACAGCTCCTTGTCCCACTGCATGTGAAGTGATGAATGCAAATACAAATACAGGGAGCCAAAAATTGTCAATCCCGCCAACAAGAAAATTATATGACATAAGGGATAGGGAGATTATATAACCGACGGATCCAATGTACATGAGTTTTTTACGTCCAATTTTATCTATGAGGTATAAGCCTACAAAGGTGGCAATGAGGTTCACTACGCCTATGCCTATGGTAGAAAACAGGGCGGACTCTGTCGATATTCCTGCCATCTCGAACACTCGAGGGGCGAAATAAATGATCGCATTGATCCCGGATACCTGATTGAAAAAGGCAATAAAAATAGCCAGCAGGGTAGTGGATAAAAATGCCTTGCTGAACAATGCGGTAAAGCTGCCTTTTTGTTTGATGGTTTGTTCTTCTATAATAGCTAGCCTTATCGCTTCATCTACTCCTTCAGGGTCCGTCCTTGTGAGAATTTCCCTTGCTTTTACCTGATCGTTAAATTTTGCGATAAGCCAGCGTGGACTTTCGGGAATCCTGAATATCATCACGGTATAAATCAGTGCAGGAACGGCCTCCATTCCTAACATCCATCGCCAGTCATTGGCAATTCCGGCAGTTCCAATGAGGTAATTGGAGAAGTAGGCCATTAGTATCCCGAAAACAATATTGAATTGATAGAGCGCAACAAGCAAACCCCTGTTCTTGGCAGGTGCTATTTCAGAAATATACATGGGAGCCACTACAGAAGAAGCCCCTACACCCAGACCTCCAATAAATCTAAAAAACATAAAAGAATAAGGATCGCCGGCCATTCCTGACCCTAAAGCGGAAATCAAATACAGTGCGCCAATCCAAAGGAGACTCTTCTTACGGCCAAACTTATCCGATGGAATACCTCCAAACAAGGCGCCTATTACAGTGCCATATAGGGCCATCGCAATGGCTAAACCATGTGTCAGGTCGTTTAATTTCCATACTTCCTGGATGGCCCGCTCAGCCCCTGAAATCACAGCTGTGTCAAATCCAAATAAAAATCCGCCTAATGCGGCGGTGATTGATAGGAAAAAGGCATATTTTTTTGAGGACATGGGTTGCTTTGGGTTATTGATTGATCCGCTAATCTAAAGAGAAGCGGAATAAATCAAAACCGGGACAAGATTATAGGTTGTTTTTTTTCTGTTAGGGAATATAATGATCATAGACGAATAGGTGAGGTGGAAATGGCCATGATCAAAATCAGCCATGCCCATTCAAAGATTGGTAATTACCTGAAGGCATACACATAACTCCCAAATCGCTCAATGATAGCTTTTTCAAGAGTTTCTCTGTGATCTGGATGGGCGATCTTCATCAGCTCATAGGCACGTTGACGTAGGTTTTTACCATATAGGTTGACCATTCCATATTCTGTGACTACATACTGCATATGAGCTCTAGTGGTCACCACTCCAGCACCTTCTTTTAAGAACGGGACTATTTTGGAAGCCCCTTTTCTGGTTGCTGAAGTCAATGCCATGATTGGTTTCCCGCCTTCGGATAAAGAAGCTCCTCGCATAAAATCCATTTGACCACCCACACCTGAGTACTGGTAGCTTCCTATAGAGTCCGCACAGACCTGGCCCGTAAGATCCATTTCCAAGCAGCTGTTGATGGAGATTACCTTTGGGTTTTTTCGGATGACAGCGGTGTCGTTCACATATGCTGCTTCATGAAATGAAAATTCGGGGTTGTCGTCTATCGCATCATAGAGTTCTTTTGTTCCCGTGACAAATGCGGATACGATCTTACCGGGATGCTTTTTCTTGTATTTATTGGTGATAGCGCCAGATCTGAGAAGGCCTAAAATCCCATTGGAAAACATCTCTGTATGGATTCCCAGGTCTTTGTGCTGTTTCAATGAATCCAAGACAGCATCTGGAATGGCACCAATTCCCATCTGTAGGGTGGAACGGTCATCAATCAAAGATGCACAGTGGTTCCCGATTTGACGCTCGATGTCGGTGATTTTATCCCCATAATTCACTTCAGGCAAAGGTTCATCCACATAGATGGCAGCATGGAACTTTGATATGTGGACCTGACCATCCCCATGTGTTCTCGGCATTTGTTTGTTTACCTGTGCTATAATAGTCCGGGCAGTTTCCACGGCTGGTTTTGCCACATCCACCGAGGTGCCCAGAGAGCAATATCCATGGGCATCAGGTTCGGAGACCTGCACAATGGCAACATCTATAGAGAGGATGTTCTTTCTGAATAGCTGGCCGATCTCACTCAGGAAAATAGGGACATAACCCCCATGCTCAGAATTGACGGCTTGTCTTACGTTTTGAGAGACAAACAATGAATTCATGTAAAAACTTCCCCTACATTCATCTGCCACTAAAGGCATGTCCCCTAGAGTGGTAATAGCAACTATTTCCACATCTGATAATTCATCTTTTCTAGCTGTCAGTGCATATAAGAGTCTGGTGGGAGTAGCGGCACTGCCATGTATAAAAATCCGTTGATGGCTTTGGATAGATGAGACAGCGACTTCGGGAGTGACGTAAGTAATCATAAAAGTTATGGTTGGATTGAAGTATTATAATCAAGAACGTAAAAAATACTTGAAAAGTGGTTTCAATTAAGCCTTTTATAATTCAGAGAATCTAATTTATCAGGCTAAAAAGGAGGATTGTTTCGTGCCACATGCTTAGAATACAACCTATTCTTAGATGTAAAGTGGGCAGAGCTGCTGGGACAAGTATCCAAATTATATTTTGTTTTTCCCCGTATAACAAAAGTGAGGCGGCTTTTTAATTACTATATTTGTGAGCAGCGAAGTCGCCTCTAGCGCTTCCTGGTATAAAAAAATAAGAGTGCCTAAAAGCTAACCCATCTCCAATGTCCGCAATCTCTGAGAGCTATAAACCCAAAAACCATATTAGAATAGTAACTGCAGCTTCGCTATTTGACGGGCACGATGCGGCCATCAATATTATGCGAAGAATCATACAGTCCACTGGATGTGAGGTAATTCATCTGGGGCATAACCGGTCTGTGCAGGAAATTGTGGATTGTGCCATTCAAGAGGATGTACAGGCTATTGCCATCACTTCTTATCAAGGTGGGCATGTGGAATTTTTCAAGTATATGCATGACTTGCTCCGGGAAAAAGGAGCCGCCCATGTGAAGATTTTTGGAGGAGGAGGAGGGACTATCTTGCCTGAAGAAATACACGAACTCCATGAATATGGGATCACAAGAATCTATGCCCCGGATGATGGGCGCGCAATGGGACTGCAGGGAATGATCAATGATTTGGTGAGTCAATGTGATTTTGCTATCGGAGATGAGTTGGTTGAAGGTTTTTCCTTAGATACAGAAAACAAACAGCGTGTTGCCAGGGCAATTTCTGCATTCGAGAATTTCCCTGAGAATTCCACATCGCTTCTGGAGAAAATAAGAAAGCAAAGTGAGGATCGTAAAATCCCTGTGTTGGGGATTACCGGCACAGGAGGTGCAGGGAAGTCCTCTCTTGTCGATGAATTGGTTAGGAGATTTTTGATGGACTTTAGGGATAAAACACTGGCTATCATATCTGTTGATCCTTCTAAGCGAAAAACAGGTGGAGCATTGTTAGGTGACAGGATTCGCATGAACGCTATCCATCACCCTCGAGTATATATGCGCTCACTGGCTACCCGACAGTCAAATCTGGCGTTGTCAAGATATGTGCAGGATGCGGTAGATACAGTGAAAGCGGCAGGCTTTGATATGGTGATTTTGGAAACATCAGGTATAGGGCAGTCAGATACCGAGATCATAGAGCATTCAGACCTTTCTCTGTATGTAATGACCCCGGAGTACGGGGCCGCCTCTCAACTGGAAAAAATCGATATGTTGGATTTTGCAGATGTGATCGCATTGAACAAGTTCGATAAAAGAGGTGCTTTGGATGCCATTAGGGATGTAAAAAAGCAGTATAGACGTAACCATGGTCTTTGGGACGCCAAGGATGAAGATGTCCCCGTATTTGGGACTATTGCCTCGCAATTTAATGATCCGGGTATGAATCAGCTTTACCGTGCCTTAATCACCAAAATCGCCGAAAACCATCCACAATTGCAAAGTAGCTTTGAACTGACTGGAGGCACTGCTGAGAAACTATTTATCATTCCTCCCTCCAGAACGAGGTATCTATCAGAGATCGTAGAGGTCAACAGGAATTATGATGTCTGGGTAGAGGAGCAAAAGGAAATAGCCCAGCAATTATATAGCATCTCCAAGTCGATAGAGGTAATCAAAGCAACCAAAATAGAGGATAAGGACAGATTGATCAAGGAGCTAAAAGAAGTGTATGCTCAAGTAGAACTTGAATTCGATCCAAAAAACAAAAAATGGTTGGAGGAATGGGCTTCTGAATCTTCCAAGTATGCCGATGATTTCTATGTCTTTAAAGTCCGGGACAAGGAGATCAAGGTGAAAACCTTCTCCAAGTCCCTCTCTGATACGAGGATACCTAAAATTTCATTGCCTAAATATGAGGCTTGGGGTGATCTTCTGAAATGGGGGTTGAGAGAAAACGTGCCGGGTAAGTTCCCATACACCGCCGGTGTATTTCCATTCAAGCGGGAAGGAGAGGATCCAACAAGGATGTTTGCGGGGGAAGGAGGCCCGGAACGAACCAATAAGCGTTTCCATTATGTCTCTAAGGATATGGTGGCCAAAAGACTTTCCACTGCTTTTGACTCTGTAACACTCTATGGGGAAGATCCCGACCATAGGCCAGATATCTACGGGAAAATAGGTAATTCGGGGGTAAGTATTTGCTGTTTGGACGATGCCAAAAAGCTCTACTCGGGGTTTAATCTAGTAGATCCAATGACTTCAGTGTCAATGACTATTAATGGTCCTGCTGCTACCATGACCGCCTTCTTTATGAATGCCGCGATAGATCAGCAATGTGAGGTTTATATCAAAGACAATGGGCTGGAAAAAGAGATCGATCAGAAAATTGATCTGATCTATAAGAGCAAGGATCTTCCTAGACCTGTATATAATGCCATAGTTCCTGAAGGAAATGATGGCCTGGGTTTGATGCTCTTGGGGATCACCGGCGACCAGGTATTGCCGGCAGAGGTGTATCGGAAAATCAAATCTGAGACCATTTCAAAGGTAAGAGGCACGGTTCAAGCTGACATCCTTAAAGAAGACCAGGCGCAGAATACCTGTATATTCTCAACTGAATTTTCCTTAAGGCTGATGGGGGATGTGCAGCAATACTTTATCGAGCATGGAATCCGTAATTTCTATTCTGTTTCTATCTCAGGATATCATATCGCGGAAGCCGGTGCCAATCCAATCACCCAATTGGCGCTGACACTTTCCAATGGGTTCACTTATGTAGAATATTATGTGAGCCGCGGGATGGATATCAATCAATTTGCGCCAAATCTATCCTTCTTCTTCTCTAATGGAATAGATCCTGAGTATGCGGTGATAGGAAGAGTGGCACGTAGAATCTGGGCCAAAGCCATGAAGCTTAAATATGGGGCAAATGAGCGATCCCAGATGCTCAAATACCACATTCAGACCTCAGGCCGCTCCCTACATGCTCAGGAGATAGACTTTAATGATATTCGGACTACCCTGCAGGCACTGTATGCCATATATGATAATTGCAATTCCCTACATACCAATGCCTACGATGAAGCTATCACTACTCCAACTGAAGCATCAGTTCGGAGAGCAATGGCTATACAGTTGATAATCAATAAAGAACTGGGGGTAACAAAGAATGAAAATCCGATCCAAGGTTCCTTTATTATTGAGGAGTTGACGGATCTGGTAGAGGAGGCTGTTTATGTGGAGTTTGACCGGATCACCGAGCGCGGGGGTGTTCTGGGCGCCATGGAGACTATGTATCAGCGTGGCAAGATCCAGGAGGAAAGTATGCACTATGAAATGCTGAAGCATACCGGTGAGTTCCCGATTATCGGAGTGAATACCTTCCTGTCTTCTGATGGATCCCCTACAGTGAGACCAGGTGAAGTCATTCGTGCGGAGAAAGACGAAAAAGAATCCCAGATCAAGACCTTGGAGATCTTACATGCCGCTAATCCTGATCTGGTGGAAAAACAGCTGAGGAAGCTGAAAAAGGCAGCTGTGCAAAATGAGAATATCTTTGAGGAACTTATGGAGGCGGTTAAGTATTGTTCTTTAGGGCAGATCACCCATGCATTGTACGAGGTGGGGGGACAGTACCGCCGAAATATGTAGTATGACGACAAAAAAAATAGGAAGATTGAAAAATTCTTAATTAACAATAAGTCTAAAGACTAATTAGAAATATAATGGCTAAAAGGAATGTAACGGTTCGAATGAAAGCGGATCACGAGTATGAAGCTGTGAATCCCCAGGGAAATACAGTACAGATAGATATGTACGACCCACAGGACAAAAAAGCTCAATCGCCTATGGATTTATTGCTTTCAGCTTTAGGATCATGCGCATCAGTGGATGCTGTATTGATGATGAAGAAAAAACGCAGATCTGTAGAGGATTTCTATGTAGAAGTGGAAGGGATCAGGAATGAGGGTGTACCTGCCTTTTACACCGATATATCTATGAAATTTGTGTTGGTTTCCCCAGATGCTAAGCAAGAGGAGTTTGCAAAAGTAGTAGCTCTTTCTGTGGAAAAATATTGCTCCGTGGCTTCTTCATTGAAGTCAACTATTACTTTTACATCAGAGGTAAAACCTCATTGATAATGAGGGTAGTACAGGAATTTGTCCTGGAGGATATCCGTATCAGTGTATTCTCCTGGAACAATAAATATATTATCAAGTTTGAACTTGGACCCATGGAGCAGACGTTCAAGCTTTCTGAGACGGATGTGCTTGATGAAGGTGATCTTAAAGTTTTCTTGACGGGGGACTTTTTTGAAAAAGTGAAATTAAGATTTAAGGAAATGGGGCAATCGTTTCGTGCTGAAGTGGAAAATTTATAATTTCCATTTCAGCACGAACTTATGAATCAAATACTTATTTACTTTTCACTAATACTCCTTTTCTTTTCTTCCTGCACCTCTGTGGACAGGACTGACAAGGATTTTGACAGAGCGCCGGATAAGAGCATTATTCAGGAAATGGAATCTGAACTTCAGTTGTTAGAAGGTGAAATCATTCTTTTGAAGGATCATTTTGAATTTTTATTGGGTAATAGGGATAGCATACTTTTGTCAGCTCATAAGGATAAATATAATTTTGACGAAGGTTTTTCCACAAACACCCCCCGGGATTCAGGTATTTTAAGTTCTGTAGTGATTTTTAGGAATACCCCTGATTATGACAGATCGCTGGAAAATGTATTGGTCACAAATCCTATGGATTCACTATTTCATAGGGTGATAAATAAATACGACATGATCGCCCAGGTGTATTTTAATACAGTAGATCAAGTTTCCAGGGTCTATCCACCCTATGATGCGAAAGCTCTTTTGGATCCATCTATCGATGTGACCAAGTTTAATTTTTTCTATGAGGCCAATGAGGAGAACAACCCCGGAAAAGGGCCCAAGTGGACAAAGGAAGTTTATATAGATCCTGCAGGCAGAGGTTGGATATTGTCCTTGATCCATCCTGTTTTTGATGGAGATGTTTTGTACTCGGTTCTGGGAATAGATATAACAATAGATACTATTATAACCCGATATTTAGAGAAAAGGGCGGGTAATTACCTAATAGTAAATAGTAAAGGGGATATTGTCGGGGGTGATGCGGCTGCCATAGAAGCGCTGAGTTTTCCGCCACTGCTCAATCATGTGTATAGAGAAACTATCCGTGCGGACAATTTTAGGATTTCGGATTTTAATTTGTTCAATAGCAAGAACAAGGAAGTTCGATCTATGGCACAGGCATTTTTGTTGCAGAGGAAAAGCCACTTTGTATTTAAAGATGACTTCAGTCCAAAGGACGCCTATGCCGCTCCATTAAACCTTCTCGATTGGTATTTGATAAGGATTAATCCCAGGGGTCGATGACCAGAAAAACCGGATATCGTAGAGACTATTGGCTTACGCTTATCATCGGGTCTTGCTTGGTGATCTTGGTGGTATTGTTGGGTGTGAGCTTTTTTAAGGCGATCTCTGATTCGGATATAAAATCCCGAAAGGAATTTTTGCGAAAGCAGACTGAACTTGCCGCTACTGAAGTTGAGATTGCAATCAACAGATTTGAGGATGATGCAAGGATGTTGATGGATTTCCTTGAAGATGATGATTTAGACCATGGGGATTTCGATTACGATCTTAGTAAAAACGCAAGAAGGATTTTTCATAGTTACCCGGGCTTGGTCGATACCCTTTGGGTGAATTTTCAAGACTCTGTTAATTACTTTACCCTCACTGAAAGAAATGACTTTATCCGGGGTGAATATAATCTTCCTCCATTGGAGGGGTATGGAGATTTTGTTCATTTTCTGGACGGCGACAAAAATTTTGAATTGACTTTCTTGTTGGACCCGGTGGGGTTTACCAAGGGGTTTGTGACTCACTATTATCTGAACAACGGTGGAAGTAAGATGTTGCTGTTGGGTGGTGAGTTGGTAAATATAGATTCCCATCAAAGAAAATCTGACCTGGAAATCGATCAAATATCACTTAAACAAATCAGAAAAGATGCTGCTGAAGGGGTAATCGGGGTATATGAAGTTGAATGGAAACTCGCTGATGAATCCGGAAGCGGGGTTTTGGTGGAATACCCCTTTAATTTCGGAAAGATATATGAGGAAATGGCACTGCTATTTATGGTTGAGTCCAATTCAATCTCCAGTGGGATATATAGCACCTATCTGTTTTTGTTTTCCTGTTTTGTGTTTTTGCTCATAGGCACTGTGGTTTTCTTTGCATTGTCTCTGCAAAACAGGTTAGAGTCGCAAAGGCTTCTTGAGGAAAACGCCGATGAGATTTCAGAGCTGTTTGATCAGCAGAACATTCTACTCAAGGAGTTGCGTGGCTTCGTGTTTTTTCACAATTTCAGAGGAGAAATCACCCGTGTGAGTGATGAGGTAGAGGATATTTTGGGTCATTCAAAATCAGAGTTTTTAGAGGCTTTTAGAGGGAAGGGGGGGCACAAGGACGCTCTAAAAGTCAAGGGATTGGTAAAGCGTGCACTCAGTGAGAATAAGTCTTTTATCAATGTAGAATATGATTTTGAAAAGCCGGGCGGACAGTTGGTCAGGTTACGGATTTTCGAAAAATTGATTTTTGACAAGCAAGGAAGATTTAACGGAGGACTTGGGATATGCACGGATATTACTGATCAGTATCATGGTAAATTGGAGCTGATTGAAAGTGGAAGACGACTCCAAAACTTAATAGATAATATTCCGGACACGATTTTTACTTATGATAACTCCGGAAAAGTTCTTGAGTCACATGTTAAGGATAAAGTGTTTGTACAACCCTTGGACGAATCTTTAGTGGGAAAATATCTGTTTGATTTGGTTCCTTCCCATCAAAGAGATAAGACCAAGTTTGCATTTAATCTGGCACGACAAACAGGGCAAATTCAGACTGTAGATCTAGAAATCAATACAGGTAAGGAAAACACCTTTTTTGAAGTAAGGTTTTTTCCTTTGGATACTAAGCGTATGATGTCTGTCTTCAAAGACATAACTAGCCAACGTATTTGGGAAAAGGGACTTGTCGAGGCTATGAATGCAGCAGATCAGGCGAGCAGGGCCAAGTCTGAGTTTTTGGCAAATATGAGCCATGAAATCAGAACTCCAATGAATGGGCTTCTGGGGATTATAGATCTATTGGATCAGACCACTCTCGATGCGGAGCAGACCCAATACCTGGATATCATTAAAAATTCAGGCAATTCCCTGCTGAATATCATCAAGGACATCCTCGATTATTCTAAAATTGAAGCAGGTAAAATTGATATTCACTCCATAATCTTTTGCCCTGCTGAGGAGCTTGAGAAACAGGTACAGATTTTTTATGGACTTGCACAGAAGAAAGGCATCGTTCTGCAAACAAGCTATGACTCCCTCTCCAGAGAGATGATGGAGGGGGATGTGGAGAAAATCAACCAGGTGGTCTTGAATCTGGTTGGAAATGCGGTCAAATTTACCCCTAAAGGTGGGGATGTTTTTATCCAGCTTGAACTGGAAAACATTTCCGGAGAGCTGTATTATCTGAAATGCTCCGTGAAAGACACAGGGATTGGCATTCCAGCTGACCAAATCCCTAAATTAACAGACCCTTTTTATCAGGTGGAGAGCTCAAGTTCGAGAAGCTACCAAGGAACTGGGCTTGGCTTGGCAATTGCCAAGAAGATCGTAGAACTAATGGGAGGGGAGCTCACAATCTCCAGTGAGATGGGACAGGGTGCTGAATTTGCCTTCACCGTAATCCTGAAAAAGGCACCTGAAATAATTCCGGACGATCGCCCCACGAAGGTTCAGAAGCGGGCGAACTGGAATGGGATGGCTAATGAGTATCCGTTAAAAATCCTTTTAGCTGAAGATAATGCCCTAAATCTCCAACTGATGACATTAATCCTGGATCAGTTAGGGTATGGTTTCAAGATTGCAAGAGATGGGAATGAAGTGTTGGAAATGGTAGATCGTATGCACTTCGATCTTATTCTGATGGATGTGCAGATGCCCGGTATCAATGGCTTGGAGGCTTCGAAGAAAATAAGAGAGAGAGTAGGAAAAGGGGAGATTTATATTATCGGACTATCAGCCAACGTTTTTGATGAAGATCAGAAAAAGGCAATAGAAGCCGGAATGGATGACTACCTTACCAAACCGATCAGATTAGCTGTATTGGCGGAGAAACTGAAGGAATACTCCCTGAAAAGCGAAGCAAGGAGAAAAGAAAACAAAAACCGGTGATAAGACCGGCTTTTGTTTTTATAATGATGTATGGATATCGAATGCTTCAAGGTAGTCTGCTACCCGCTTCACAAATCTACCTCCTAGTGAGCCATCCACTACACGGTGGTCGTATGAGTGGGAAAGGAACATCTTGTGCCTGATGGCGATTACGTCTCCTGTGGGAGTCTCCACTACCGCAGGTTTTTTCACAATTGCACCTACCGCCATGATGGCGACCTGAGGTTGAGGAATTATGGGAGTACCCATCACATTGCCAAAAGAGCCTACATTGGATACTGTATAGGTGCCATCAGCAAGATGGTCAGCATTTAGCTTATTGTTTCTGGCCAAATTTGCCAGTTCATTTACTTTTTTAGCGATACCTACTAGATTCAGCTGGTCAGCTTTTCTGATGATAGGAACAATAAGGTTTCCGGAAGGCAAGGCAACTGCCATACCCACATTGATGTCTTTTTTCCTGATGATCCTATCTCCATCTACTGAGATATTTATCATGGGGAAGTCCCGGATTGCCTTTGCCACTGCCTCAATAAAGAATGGAGTATAGGTGATAGACTCGCCAAACTTCTCCTTGAATTGGTGTTTGTTTCGCTCTCGCCAAAGAACGATATTGGTCATGTCCGCTTCTACAAAGGAGGTGACGTGGGCGGAGGTCTGCTTGGACTCGATCATGCGATGGGCAATCATCTTGCGCATACGATCCATCTCTATGATCTCATCTTCTCCTGAAATACTCACCTGTACTTTGGGGGCAGATATAGAAGGTATGGGGCTGCTGGCCACTTTCTGTCCGGAGGTACGTGTCTGAAGATAGCTAAGCATATCCTGCTTGGTTACCCTGCTGTCTTTTCCTGTTCCCGGTATTTTAGATAGCTCCGTTTTTGATATTCCCTCTTCCTTAGCTATGCTCAGTACAAGAGGGGAATAAAATCTGTCATCTTCCACTTCGTCAGACTTTGAAGTCTCAGGACTAGCCAGAATTGCAGTAGTATTCTCAGGGGCTGAGGCAACAAGTTCCGCCTTTGAGTTCTCCTTGTCGGCCAGATTAGGAATAGTAGGTTTAGTATCTTCTCCAGAAGTTTCTATGATAGCTATAGGAGCACCGACGGCAATCACTTCACCTTCTTTGGCAAGGATTTGCTTTATAATTCCTGCATGGGTGGAGGGGACTTCAGTGTCCACCTTATCCGTTGCCACTTCGAGCACGGATTCATCCTGTTCTATAGTGTCGCCTTCTTTTTTGAGCCAGGTCAACACTGTTCCCTCTATTATACTCTCGCCCATCTTGGGCATCAGCATTTCTACAATCGCCATGGTTATGAATTAATGATTTATTGGGTTTATATACAAGTTTTAAAATTAAATTTTAAAAAACTCTATCCCAATCCTTTTGGTAGAAATTTTATTTGTTATTTCTTTAAAATACAAATTCTAAGCAAATTCAGGACGGCTATTCCGGTCAGCTGGATATTTAGCATCCTGTCTTGGGTCAGCTGAAGTTTTTTTGTTTCCACGAAATCTTCCCCTGCACAGGCAATCCAGACTGTGCCAACAGGTTTTTCTGCTGTCCCCCCTTTTGGGCCGGCTATCCCACTACTTGACAACCCATAGTCTGCCTTGAATAATTCCCTGACCCCAAGTGCCATTTCAGTTACAGTCTCTTCACTCACAGCTCCAAATGCGTTTAAGGTATCGTTTTTTACCCGTACAAGTTCATTTTTGAATTGGTTATGGTAGGGAACTACTGCTCCCTGAAAATACGAACTACTTCCTGAAATACTTGTAATCAAATGAGAAATGTATCCTCCGGTACAGCTTTCTGCTAAAGATACAGTTTTGTTGTGTTGGTTCAATAGTTTGCCTATAGCCTCTTCCAAAGTCTCGGAATCATAGCCATATATGTATGGTTCTATCTTAGGTGATACGAGTTCAATTTGTTGCTGTATAGACTTTTCTATTTCTGACTTTACCGTACCAAATCCAGTAAGACGGAGTTTTACCTGTCCCAATGAAGGCAAGTAGGCCAACCGAATAGTGGAAGGCAGTGCGTTTTCCCAGTCTCTGATCAGGTCTGCCAACCAACTTTCACCAATTCCTACAGTTTTAATCATTCTGTGGACTATTACCGGGAGGGAGAAAAGATTTGGTAGTTTTGGTAGAACGAAATCCCGCATCAGTTTCTTCATCTCATGGGGAACACCGGGCATGGACATCCAATAGGTTCCATTCCGTTCAAACCACATTCCCGGTGCTGTGCCGACTTCATTGGGAACATAGGTACAGCAAACCGGCAAGTGGCCTTGTAGAATGTTCAATGGGGTAATTTCCCTGCCTCTTTTTTGGAAAAATTCCGTCACTGCTTTCACCGCGGCTTGATTTTCCACAACCGGGCAGTCAAAATATTCCGCCATAAGGGGCTTAGTCAAATCATCCAGGGTAGGTCCTAGTCCTCCAGTGATCAAAACAATATCAGCTCTCGCTTCAGCTGAGGCAAAAGCGGCCAAAATATCCTTGCGGTCATCACCAACAGTGGTCTTCCTAACTACTTTTACCCCAATAAGATCCAACTCCTGACTGATCCAATGGCTGTTAGTATCGACGATTTGTCCGTACAGTAATTCATCCCCTATGGCAATTATCTCCGCTGTGACTACTTTCATGTGTTTATAATTCTTTTTTTAATGGTCACATGGAATCCCTCAGCGTTTATAATCACGCCAGTGTGTGTCGATATCGACATGCTCGATTTCATGTGTTGTGGTTTTTTATTTGCTATAGCCAACCAATCCGTATTGTTTATGTTTTTATCTTACCTCTGATTTAAGAAGGATTTTGTTGAATATCCCAGGTACAAAACGTTTTAAGTAGATTCCCATTGTTTCTTTACCACCTATATAAACCTCCTCTTTTTGTCTAGTGAGCGCATCATGGATATGTTTGGCACATTCTTCGGCACTCATCCCGTTTTCCTGGGCTTTATCCATCTCATTGAGAGGACTTCCGTCTGCAGTCAGCGCATTTTTCGATACATCTGTCTTGATAAATCCGGGACATATCATGGTCACTTTGATATTGTCATGGAAATGCTCAAGACGTAGTGATTCAAAAAAACCATGGAGGGCATGCTTGGCAGCTGCATAACTCGAGCGATAGGGAGAACCGAATTTTCCCACTAAAGAAGAAATCACTCCAAACTGCCCGGATTTCCTTTCTATAAAATGAGGCAAAAGCGCCTTGGTTAGTGCCACGGTACCAAAGTAGTTTACCTCCATCAATTTCCTATCTACTTCTAAAGGGGTTTCAGAGATCAGAGAGCGCTGGCTGATCCCTCCATTGTGAAGTATCATATCCACATGCCCAAATACAGCTATGGCTTCCTTGGTTTTTTCAGCAAAAGATCCATGATCTATCAGGTCAAGTGGCAAGACTTTGCAATGGTGGGGACTGCCGCTGGAAAACTTTACTTTTTCCAGTCTATCTTGGTTACGGGCAGATAGAATTACTTGGTAACCCTCTTTGATGAATTTATACACTGACGCTTCGCCTATGCCTGACGAGGCACCGGTGATCCATATTACTTTTTTAGCCATGCTACCTAGTGATTCTTTCGTAATTTTTGTATGTGAAGGAGTATTCATGACGCTCGTCGGCTGGGTGATGCTCCTCGAATGTGACTTTCCAATCTTCCCGTCTGAATTCGGGGAAATATGTATCGCCCTCAGGTGAGGCATCTACTTCTGTAAGCACAAGTTCATCAGCCAAAGGCAAGGTTTGATTATAGATTTCACCCCCTCCGATTACGTAGAGATGGGATACACCCTTTTTTTGGCAAAAAATAAATGCCTTCTCCACACTTTCGAAGACAAAATGCCCTTCTGGAATCTGATAATCCTTATTTCTGGTAATTACGATATGGGTACGGTTGGGGAGGGGCTTGCCCAAGGATTCAAAGGTCTTTCTCCCCATAAGGATGAAATGGCCTGAGGTAATTCTTTTGAATCTCTTAAAATCATCTGGCAACCTCCAAACTAGATCATTGTCCCGACCGATGATGTGATTGGTAGCCAAAGCGGCTATGAGTGATATCTTCATAGAATATACTTCTTGCCTTGAAGATAACAGGCCTTGATCCCATAAAAAATAAAAAAACGTAGAATTAATTCTGCTGCATGGAATTCATCAGGTTGGGATATTCTTGCATTGTAAACATTTTCTCTGATGACTCATCTATTTCTATAACTTTCATATTGATTTTTCCACTTTCTGTAGAGGTAAATGTCATTTCCATGAAATTTCCTTTCGGAAGATCTTTGAAATGCTTGGAGTATCTCTCTTGTGTTTTAGTGGTCATCATTGGGCTATTAGCTCCCCAGAAGGAAGTATAACCCCCTATAGGATCTTTGGTCACCCAATAATATCCTTCCCCATCCTCAGTTTTTACATGATATTCTTCACAGCTGTGGCCAAGTATGTCTTTTGATTTGCCTGTTTTTTCCAAGATTACATCAGAATTAATGTCCATAGTGTCCAGATGGGCGTCCACCATGTCATCTAGGTTATCCAGGTTTAGTTTGTAAGCAAAACTTGATTTTTCACCTTTGTTGTCCAAGAAAAGTACAGAAGCCTGATTCTTCACATCAAAAACCATAGCAGTGGAGTTTTTTGGGTTTTTGGAATCTACCAGTTCCATAGCTGAATAGTCGGTTGTTTTAGTCAAATAGGATTTGATCATTACCGGATCCTGCGCCTTGCCTTTCTCATCTGTGGAGTTCATTTCCATGACTATATGACCAAAAAAAACATAAGCAGATTCTGTTTCCACAGGTTCTCCCAATCCTTTCATGATGCTTTCCATATCGATGCCCCTCGCATTGAGAGAATCATCCCCATACATATTGGAAAACATTTTTTCCAATTGCCTTTCGGTCATTTTGGAGGCTTCATCCTCGACCTTCCTTTCTATGGCGTTCTCTATGCCTCGGTTAGCGGCGTTCTGTATTTTTTTTATGAATTGGGCTTCAGATGAGATTGAAGACCCCAGGAAAATCAGAATAACGAACAAATATTTAGTAAAGCTTCTCATAACCATCTTATAATAAAAGGTGAAAATACTTAAGCAAGTTCTTAAAAATCAGCTAAAACTAGAAATTCGCAATAGAATTATTTTGTAAATGATACTAAGGTTCTACATCATTTTAGTGTAGATCAATTTCATTTTTTCTTTCATTTACGTTTCACCTAGAAACACAGTAAGTAAAGAGTAGAGTTATAGGTCTTTTCTACTAAAACTTGAACCCTCTAAGCATATCTTCCACTTTCATCCGCTTTTTACCCTCCATCTGCAATTCAAGAATTTCGAGAATTCCTTCTCCCGTTTGGACTTTTAGAAATGTTTTATTGTCGGTTATGAGTTCTCCAATTGCCTTGCCTGTATTTTGACTGGGAATGAATGTAGTCTTATAGACTTTACAGATTTTACCACCCAATTTTGTCCATGCAGCAGGGTAGGGCGACAGCCCCCGAACTAGATTGTGGATGGATTCGGCAGGTTTATTCCAGTCGATCTCACATGTTTCCTTGAAAATCTTTGGGGCATGATGTATAGCCATGGATTCATCCTGAGGCATGGCCTTTACCTTGTTTTCCGCAATATCCTCCACAGTTTTCAGTACCAGTTTAGCCCCGAGATTCATCAGTTTTTCATAAACTGACCCGAGGTCATCTTCCTCACCAATTGATACTTTTTCCTGATAGATAATGCTTCCGGTGTCAATTTCATGTTTTAAGAAAAAAGTAGTCACTCCGGTTTCTTTTTCTCCGTTGATGATCGCCCAGTTGATCGGCGCAGCACCCCGGTAGTTGGGCAGAAGTGACGCATGTAAATTGAATGTGCCCTGTGTGGGCATGCTCCACACTGCTTCAGGAAGCATGCGAAAAGCCACCACTATTTGTAAGTCTGCCTTTAGTGACCCAAGTTCTTCCAGAAATTCTGGGGATTTTAGGTTTGTTGGCTGGAGTATAGTTAAGCCTAATCTCAAGGCTGCTTCTTTTACAGGAGAAGGAACTAGTTTCTGACCTCTGCCTTTCGGCTTGTCCGGAGCAGTAATGACGCCCACTACGTTCCAACCATTTTCCACCAGTAGCTCTAGGGCAGGCACTGCAAATTCAGGAGTGCCCATATATATGATTCTAAGATCTTTGTCCATAATAGTTTGATTTAAGCTTGAGGTGATCAAACTCAATTGTACATTAGATATTTAGCGCGAAGGATTTCATACTTTTTCAAATCTTCTTGCCAGCTGGCTGTAATTTCTGATTCAGACTTTCCAGCCATAATCATTTTTTTCAACTGATCAGTTCCCGCCAGTGTATTGAAAAAGTTATTGAAAAACGCCTGCTCTTTGCCAGATTTATGGTAGGCATCCAGCAAGTATTTCAGCGTAAACCCATGAGATAGTGCTTCTCCTCCAAGATTCACTCCATAGCATTTTTTATCCTGATGGGGCGGGTTTTTGGACATCCCGTCTATGCTTACTGGAGTGAAGGTAAAGTTTCCAAATTTTGGGTCGGGATAGCCATAGACCTGAAATGGAAAATGGGTGCCACGCCCCAGCGAGACTATGGTCCCTTCGAAAAAACACATACTGGGATACAATCTGATCGAAAGCTCATTTGGCAGGTTTGGGGAAGGCTTGACGGGAAGTTTGTAAGCTGTACCATGAGTCCAGTTGGCTACCGGGATAACTTCTAAATCCACTTTTATTCCGCCCTTGAGCCATTTTTCCCCGTTGATCATCTGTGCCAGCTCTCCTACAGTCAATCCATGAACTACAGGAATGGGATGCATCCCTACAAAACTTTCAAAGCCTTTTTTCAGTACCGGTCCTGCTACATAATCCCCATTGGGATTAGGCCGGTCAAGAATGATGACTTTTTTGCCGTTTTCAGCGGCTGCTTCCATGAGGTAATGCATGGTGCTGATATAAGTGTAGAATCTTACTCCTACGTCCTGTAAGTCAAAAACCAGAATGTCAAGGTCCGCGATTTGTTCAGGTTTTGGTTTCTTATTATTTCCATAGAGCGAGATTATAGGCAATCCTGTCTTGGAATCTACCGTATTATCCACCTTTTCGCCTGCATCTGCCTGACCACGAAAACCATGCTCCGGTACAAATACTTTCTTCACTTTGATTCCTTTTTCCAAAAGAAAATCGACGACGTGCTTGTTATTACTATGTGTCAGAATACTGGTTTGATTGGCGACTATTCCCACATTTTTTCCCTGAAGCTGCTTCAAGTAGAGTTCAGGTCGGTCGGCACCGACCATCGCCCTCCCTTGTCTTGCGCTGGTGACAAGAGAGTAGCTTATAAATAAGAGCGCAATACTCAAAAAGTAAATAAAGGGCTTAAGTTTCGTTAGGTTCATGTTATTTTGCAATCTGATCGAACAAATTAAAGCAGTCCTTTGAACCTTTCCTATTTCATTGCCAAAAGAATCAGCTTTAAAAAAGCTGGTGGATTTTCGGCTACCATACACAAAATCGCAGTAGGAAGCCTCGCTTTGGGTCTGGCTGTGTCCTTGATCTCCTTTATGGTATTAGGGGGATTTCAGCGCACGGTATCTGAAAAAGTATATGGTTTTACAGGTCACTACCAAGTGCAGCGGTTCACGATGAGCAATGCCTTTGAAGAGGCCCCTTTCTCTCTTGATTCGGAATTCGGCCAAGGGTACAAGCAGCTTCCTTTTATTGAAAAAGTGCAGTCTTTTGCGCACAAAGCCGCTTTGATAAAAGGGAATGAAGAAGTAGAAGGTGTCCTGATGAAGGGTATAGGGAAGGACTTTGATGCACAGGCATTTCAGAGATATGTGATTGAAGGAAGAATGATTTCCATCCCTGATGAAGGAAGCAGCAATGAAGTGATGCTCAGCCATCTGATAGCCAATAAGCTGGAGCTAAGTGTAGGGGACAAGATCACCTTGTATTTCGTACAGGATCCGCCCAGATATAGGAGAGTGGAAGTGGTGGGGATCTTCCAGACTTACCTGGAAAATTTTGATGAGAAGATCATTATTGGTGAGCTTCAGACTATCAGGACTCTCAATGACTGGAAAAAAGATCAAATTGGGGGAATGGAAATCTATATTGACGACTTCAGTAAGATTTCTTCTTACACTCATGCCATAGAAGAACTTATGGACTTTGATCTAAAGCTGGTCAGTAGCGAGGACAAGTACCTTGAGATTTTCGATTGGTTAAGCCTGTTGGACAATAATGTCTATGTGTTTATAGGTTTGATCGGTTTTGTGGCAGTCTTTAATATGGGGGCAATTCTATTTATCCTGATTATGGAGCGCACACAGATGATTGGATTGCTTAAAGCTTTAGGGTCAAGCAATAAGCAAATCCAGCAGATTTTCTTTTGGAATGGGATCAATATCCTTCTTCGCGGCATGCTGATAGGAAATGCAATAGGGCTAGGAATCGGGATATTGCAGGATCAATTTAAATTAATTCCATTAGACCCGGCGAGTTATTACATGAGTTATGTTCCCATACATTGGAACTGGCCTGTTTATATCCTGATCAATTTTGGAATTGTTTTGCTTACCGCTGCTGTTTTATGGATCCCTGTCATGGTGATTTCAAGGGTGGAACCTATTCGATCAATCCGTTTTGATTAAGCTGGTAAGGACTGAAAATACTTTTGATTTTCATGGAGATCACTCCAAAACCAGCTTCCTTGAAAATCCCGGGACTCATTTTGGATGTGCCTTTGGTACGGTCCGTGAATATTATCGGTATTTCTATCAGCTTGAAACCCAATTTCCAACTAGTAAATTTCATTTCGATCTGAAAGGCATACCCCACAAACTTTATTTCATCCAACTTGATGCCTTTTAGTACGGATTTGTGGTAGCATTTGAATCCTGCCGTGGCATCCTTGATCGGTAATCCAGTGATGAATTTCACATATACACTGGCAAAATATGACATCAATACGCGTCCCATAGGCCAGTTGACCACGTTTACACCTGTGATATATCGGGAGCCAATGGCTAAATCAAAACCGTCATCAGCACAAGCATTGTAAAGACGGTTTAAATCTTCAGGATTGTGTGAAAAGTCGGCATCCATTTCGAAAATATAGTCATAGTCTTTTTCCAGCGCCCACTTAAAACCCGTGATATAAGCCGTGCCCAGACCTAATTTGCCTTCTCTTTCTATAAGGTGTAATCTTTTTGGATAGGCGATTTGTTGGCTTGTGACCAAAGCCCCGGTACCGTCCGGGCTACCGTCATCGATAATCAATAGTTCATATCCACCTGAAAGATTCATCACTGCTTGGATCATTTCCAGGATGTTTTCTTTCTCGTTGAAAGTAGGGATGATGACGAGTTTTCGATGGGTCATATTTCGAGCAAAAGCCAAAAGTAAGGCTTAAGACCGATTTTAGAAGAACGGTCTTTATAAATTTTGGTTAAAGTTTAGTTTTGTGGTAAAAAACGCCATGCCGCATGTAACTATAGTCTCTTATTTCTCACTGTGAGCTTAGATACAAATTCCTTGGAAGAAAATTTGGTGCTATCCAATATACTATCAGATCTTGATATTTCCCACCAGATTGTAAGTTGGTCTGACCAGGAAGTGAATGAGGGGTGGTTTTCCCTGTTGCTTTTCAAATCGACCTGGGGACTATTTGATCTTTATTCTGCTTTTTTTTCTTGGCTGGATAAGATCAACATACTCGGCATCCCAATACTGAATAGTCTCAACACTATCATTTGGAATTCATCGAAAAGCTATCTTTTAGAAATAGAGTCCTAAGGGATTCCTTGTGATTGCAGGCATGATTTTGTCAAAAGGCTTTACTATTTCTCCTAACTAGATAGTCGAAAAAATTCACACTGAAAGCTTGGCAATTATAAAAAAGCCATTCAGGAGCGGTTAGGTTATGAAGCACAGGATTCCAGTTGGGCTTTAGCAAAATCGCTGCCTTTTTTAGCCGCATTTTGAATGAACAGGCATCCATCGGAGTCACCCATAGAGGTCATACAAAGACCTTTTCTGGACATAGCTTCAAGGTGATTTGGGTTTTTCTTGAGCACAGCATCAAAATCCTCCAAAGCCCATTGTAAGTAACCCGCATTCATGTAGGCAAAACCTCGGTTATAAAGACCTACAACATTGTCAGGCTCACGCTGAACATAATGATTGAAAGCAGCAGCGCATCCCATGGCGTCTCCTTGATAAGCGAGTGACATTCCTATATAAAAATAAACTTTTGGATGTTCAGGATTCATTTCTGATGCCCTTCTGAGAAATTCCTCAGCTTTGTCAAATTTCTGTGTCATGATCATGGTACGTCCGAGCAGATACAAGACCTCAAAATCCTCCGCATCTAATGTCGCCGCACGTAAAATCCTAGTCTCGGCATTTTCATAATCCTTTTGCTCAAAAAGTAACTTGGCCAAGCCTGCATATGCCTGTGCATATTCATTGTCGATGGAGATGATGCGTTCATAGTCGGCCTTCGATTTTTCTAATTGACCAAGCTCTTCGTAGCACCTGGCACGCAAATGTAAGGCTTTGACGTCCGTCACATGAAAAAAAAGGTATTGGTTTAGGTTTTCAAGGGCATCCTCATATTTGTTATTGTTATAGAGTTGCTCGATTTTCTGAAGGCTGCTTGAGCATGAGCTACTTGCAATTATCAATAAAATAATAGTCAGGGTACGGAAAAGTCGTTTCATGACTAAATAAACAAAAAAAATAGGATTGGAAAAAATTTTTTCTGTGAAATTTTCCTAATCCTAAAATAAATTTTGACTAGAGCTTCAAGTTATTCGCCTAATCATAATTGTCTAACTACTAGAGCACTCCCTTGGTACTAGGCAGCTGATTGATGTTTCTGGGGTCACGCATGACTGCCATTTTGATAGCCCGTGCCAAAGCTTTGAAGATAGCTTCGATCTTATGGTGTTCATTGTCTCCCTCTGCTTTGATGTTAAGGTTGCATTTGGCAGTATCAGAGAAGGATTTGAAGAAATGATAGAACATCTCGGTAGGCATATCGCCAACTTTTTCCCGCTTGAAATTCGCCTCCCAGACCATCCATGGACGCCCGCCAAAGTCTATTGCAGCCTGGGCAAGTACATCATCCATTGGTAATAAGAATCCATAGCGATAGATACCTTTCTTGTCGCCAAGTGCTTTCAGATAAGCCTCGCCAAGGGCCAATGCTGTATCTTCTATCGTGTGATGCTCGTCTATATGCAAATCTCCGTTTACTTTGATTTCCAGATCAGTACTCCCATGTTTGCCTAGTTGCTCCAGCATATGGTCAAAGAAATGCAGACCCGTTTTGATATCGCAATGCCCATTTCCATCTAGGTTTAACTTAATGAAAATGTCAGTTTCCGAAGTTCTCCTTCGGACTTCCGCCGACCGGGGAGGCATCCTCAGAAAGTTATAGATCTCATCCCAATCTTTGGTGCTCAAGGCGGCTCTTTCAGTAGGCTCGCCTATAAATATAGCTTTGGCACCAAGATTCTCAGCAAGCTGCACGTCAGTCATCCTGTCTCCGATCACATAGGAGTTTTCCAGATCATATTCTTCTGAGAAGTATGCCGTTAAAAGTCCGGTATTAGGTTTTCGTGTTGGCGCATTTTCATATTCAAAACTCTTGTCCACATGAATTTCCTTAAAGAAGATATTCTCCTGCTCCAAGGTCTTAAGCATCTTAAACTGCGCCGGCCAGAAGGTCTTCTCAGGAAAAGAAGCTGTGCCGAGCCCATCTTGGTTGGTGACCATGACAAGTTCGAAAT
The DNA here is from genome assembly GCF_021390545.1 of Algoriphagus sp. AGSA1. GTDB lineage: Bacteria > Bacteroidota > Bacteroidia > Cytophagales > Cyclobacteriaceae > Algoriphagus. The sequence continues at coordinate 72,933 of NZ_JAJUWR010000014.1, forward strand.
CAGTCTCTTCGGCTATCTTCCTTAGATTGGAAATAGCCTTTGGCAAAAACTCCAGTTTCTCTAAACTATCTACCTGGAAATCAGTAGGTGGTTCTTTGATGATTGTCCCATCTCTATCGATAAAGAGTACTTTCTTTTTCATTGTTTATAGATTAAAGCTTTCTGCATGGATTTTTTTTAAAGCCTGGATCAATGCCTCATTTTCAGCTCGGGTACCCACAGAGATGCGCAGACATTCTTCACAGAGCTGTACTTTCGACCGATTTCTGACGATGATTTTCTCCTCAATCAGGTCGTCATAGACATGGCTGGCATTTGGGATTTTAATCAAGAGGAAATTGGCATGCGAAGGATGGATTTTCTCCACGAAATCCAGTTCACTTATTTCTTTCCTGAGGTATTCTCTTTCCTGAAGGATATCGGCAATCATTGTATTGACCTTGTCCACTTTTTTAATAGCGTTCAACACAGTCTGCTGGGTAAGACCAGAGATATTGTAAGGTGGCTTGATGCGATTAAGGATCTTAATCATTTTCTTGCCGGCGAAAGCCATCCCTAGCCGAAGTGAAGCCAAACCCCAAGCTTTGGAAAATGTCTGCATGACCACCAGATTATCATAGTCACCCAGATAGGAGGTAAAACTTGGCTCATCGCTGAAGTCTATATACGCCTCATCCACCACAACTAGCCCCTTGAATTCGGTCAATAGCTTTAAAATATCTTCTCTTTTGACTTTATTTCCGCTGGGATTATTGGGCGAGCACACAAAGATGATTTTGGTGTGCTCATCCACATGATTTAGAATTAAATCAGGCTGAAGTTGGAAATCTGCCGTCAACGGAACTTTGCGGGTCTCCACATCATTGATACCAGCGCTCACCTCATACATACCATAGGTAGGAGGAAGAAGGATCACATTATCTTTTCCTGGATTGCAAAATGCCCTGAACAATAGATCTATAGCCTCATCTGAACCGTTTCCCAAAAATATCTGGGATGCTTTTACGTTTTTTATTTTTGCGATTTCGGCCTTTAGTTCCAGCTGGTAAGGATCCGGGTACCTGTTGTGATCCTCATCAGTAATGGATCCGTACGGGTTCTCGTTGGCATCTAGAAATATGCCCTCCTTTCCGGTATATTCATCCCGTGCGGATGTATAGGGTTGGAGGTTTGCGATATGCGGTCTAAGTAAGGGGGTTAAGTCAAACTTCATTTTTTCTGTTTTTTTAGATGTTTGAGTCTTATTGACACGGCATTTTTGTGAGCTTCCAGTAGCTCGTTTTCTGCCATGATTTCTATAGTGGGTCCTATATTTTTCAATCCTTCAGGACTGATTTTTTGATAGGTTATTTTCTTTACAAAGCTGTCTAAGGACACCCCGCTGTAATTTCTTGCATAGCCATAGGTAGGCAAGGTGTGATTGGTGCCGGAGGCATAGTCACCTGCAGATTCAGGAGTATAGTTTCCGATAAAAACAGATCCCGCATTGTAGATAGCATCCACCGCCTCGTCTTCTTCCACTACGCTGATGATCAGATGCTCAGGAGCATAGAAATTGATCAGTTCTATAGCGTCCTCCGTTTTGTCGATGATCACTGCTCTGGAATTAGTCAAGGCTTTTTTTGCGATATCCTTTCTTGGGAGATCTTCAAGTTGAGACTCCATTTCCTTGATTACCGCCTTCGCAAATTGCTCCGAATCCGTCACTAATATTACCTGGCTATCCACGCCATGTTCTGCCTGTGAAAGTAAATCGGCAGCTACAAAAGCAGGGTTTGCCGAAATATCAGCATAAACAAGAACTTCAGAAGGACCAGCGGGCATATCTATCGCCACTCCGTATTTAGTAGCTATCTGTTTGGCCGCGGTTACGTATTGATTGCCGGGACCAAAGATTTTATCCACCTGGGGTACGCTTTCAGTTCCAAACGTCATTGCGGCGATCGCCTGGGCACCACCGACTTTCACTATTTTGGTGATACCCACCAAATCAGCGGTGTAAAGGATTGCCGGATGGATTTTCCCTTCTTTATTCGGAGGAGTACACAGCACGATTTCCTTGCAACCGGCCAATACGGCAGGAATGCCAAGCATGAGCACGGTGCTGAAAAGCGGTGCAGTTCCTCCGGGGATATAAAGCCCCACCTTTTGGATAGGTATGCTTTTTCTTCTGCAAACTACCCCAGGCATAACTTCATCTACCAGATCCGGTGTAGTCTGTGCCATATGAAATCGCTCAATATTAGTCTTGGCCGCCTGTATTGCTTCTTTTAGGGCAGGGGATAGGGCAGCTGAGGCAGCCTGTATTTCTACCTCGGATGGATAGAGGGATTCCAATTCAACGTGATCGTATTCTGCTGCGAATTTGAACAGGGCTTTGTCCCGATTTCTCTTCACTTTTCGCAGGATAGGCTTTACTATTTTATTTATCTGCTTGGTTTTAATGGTGGGCCGGGCCAATTGTTTTTTCCAAGTTTCCTTTGCAGGATTATCCAGGATTTTCATCTTTTGTCTGGTCTAGGAGGTGAATAGAGTAGCTTGTATTTAGAGAATCATTTTTTCTATAGGAACCACCAGAATACCTTCCGCGCCTGCAGCCCGGAGTTCCTCGATATTTTCCCAGAACTGATCCTCGTTCAATACGGAGTGTACGGAAGACCAGCCTTCTTGTGCCAGTGGCAAAATAGTAGGGCTGCGCATGCCCGGTATCAAGCTGGTGATCTTTTCAATGGATTCATTCGGTGCATTGAGCAACACATATTTGCTGCTTTTGCCTTTCTGAACGGCGTTGATTCTGAAGAGTAATTTCTCTGCGATTTCTTTTTTCCAATCCTCAAGATCATTATTGGCGATCAAAACTGCCTCGGATTTGAAGATCTCTTCTACCTCTTTCAGTCCATTCATCATCAGTGTGGAGCCGGAGCTCACAATATCGCAGATACCTTCTGCCAGTCCTATGCTGGGCGCTATTTCCACTGAACCTGATATCTCATGTATATCTGCGCTGATATTTTGGCTTTTGAGGTAGTCCCCCAATATTTTTGGGTAGGAAGTCGCTATGCTTTTTCCCTGGAAAAAATGAACTCCGGTGTATTCCTGACCTTTGGCTACTGCAAGAGAAAGTCTGCATTTAGAAAATCCCAAGGCTTTCATGGTAGTGACATTTTTGTCTTTTTCCACTACCTCGTTTTGGCCTACGATTCCCAGATCAGCCACTCCATCAGCTACATATCCGGGGATATCATCGTCGCGGAGAAATAAGAATTCAATAGGGAAATTGGTGGAAGTGGACTTGAGTTTGCCTGTTCCATTATAAAATTTGATGCCACATTCTTTGATGAGGCTAAGTGAGTCTTCAGATAATCGACCGCTTTTCTGTACGGCAATACGGATAATTTTTTCCATGTTGGCAAGTTACGCTAAGAAGTAAAAGATTGTAAGGGTTTTGGTGAAAAGCGGAATCCCTGTCATCGGCTTCACCGGTTGTATAAAATTATTCCTCAGGAGGAATGATGGAAGTGATGCATCAAGTTGCCTTGACGTGCAGTTGCTAAAAAATCAATATTTCTATTGCTGTTTTCCATTATCGTTGGCAAAGATAGGGGGTCACTGAGAAAATGCAAATCAGATTGGTTTTTTTTGAGAATTTACTTTGGGGACAGTCAAGTAGGGTTCAATTTCCTATGCCCAAAAGTATTTCCAGGCTTTGATAATTTCCTGAAAGTGCATCGGTTATCAAATTATTCCATTTATCCTGGATCTCTTTATTCAGCCCATGTTTGGTTTGCTGATCATAAAGCTCCTGCATCCGGTTCATTTCCCTATAGGCATCCCAGTATATATCATTGAGTTTTGCCTCAAATAAGTAAGGGTCAGTATCCATTGACTTTAGCTTTTCCTTCATGCGGTCAGCCGCTATTCTGGTGATGTCAAAGTGCCGTTGCTCATGGTTGCTGGCATAACTGTCGGCATGTTTGACCCAGGATTGCGCAGGGATCATATATACTTTGATCTCAATGTTTTGTATGATTTCACCATCTTCCACAGTAGCGTTTCCCTCTATGGATAGACTGCTGAAAATCGTGGCATTAAAAGAACTGAGGGGACTGGGGGATTCTTTGAAGTCATCCCATGTCAACGGTCTGCCAGGGTCATAAAACACCGTGTCCGCTGTACTTTTACGTACCGGGTCAATGATGTTAAGACGCACTTTTTTTGCAAGTAGTCTATTACCCATGCTCTGCGCACTTATCCAATCGTCAAAGTATTTCCATCCGTTCTCGAACAAACTCCTGACAGCTGGCTCAATATGATGGGGTTGGTTTATCGGGCGACGATAATTGGTTTTGCTTTGAAAGTCCACCAGATGTTCCGGTTCATTTGGACCGATCAAAAAGAAACCCAATTTCAATTCTATCTCTCCTTTATAGGCTTTCCAATCCGCTTGGTAGATTTCGCTTTGATCAAGCGTATGGATTTTGACCAATATGTTGTGACTAGGGGCGTGGGTGGGTTTTATTTTTGATCGGTATAGAGCAAGGGTTTGTTCAGCTAGTTTTCCGTCGAATGTCAGTGAATGTGCTTTTCGCTGGGCATCAAATAACCGCCCGACTTCTTTGCGACCTCGGGTGTCCAGGAGCTGATCAAAGCGGTAATTTCTCTCTTGCGCAGGAAGTTCACCAGGCTGTAGCTTCAGGATAATGTCCTGTGCGCAAGAAATGCCGGAAGAAATAAATATAGCTATGATTGCCAGTAGCAATGCCTTCATAAATCTGAAAACGGCTTAGATTTTGAAAAGTTAAAGAAATGGGTTCCGTGGAGCTGGAGCAAGGAGGTAAGCCAATAGTAGGTAGAAGTATATCTCCAAAAGTGGAAACTTCATTTCTATCAAACTACTTATACTTGCCCTTTTGAACTTTCAGAAATAACTCTTGCCAAAAGAGCTATTTGCCCCAAATGGTAAATGTCATGATGAAGTACACCCAGGATCAATTCATAATAGGTGTAGGTATGATCACCGAATTTCTTTTCTAAAATCCCTTCCTCAAATGATGAGAAATATTCCAGCCAGGCTTCTTGTGAAGCATGCAGACGATCCAATGTAAGATTCCATTCTTCCTCAGAAGGATCTTTTATCGGCAAAAAGAAATTATGGGATGGGCTGGAGTAGGTGTTTTTGTGGATCCCTTCAAGCACAAGTTCCCTCCAACTTATGAGGTGATTGAGGATCTCCCAAATGGAATTGGTCTTGGGGGAAAATTTATAAGCTGCCAGTTCTGGAGTAATCTGCGCTAATTTATCTACAAAGTTTACCCCTATCCAGGGATTTTGATTGTATTGCTTGGAAAAAAGGCTACGGATTCTCTGGGATTCTTTCATACGATCAGGATTTACTAATTCAGAAAAATACAAAATTGAAAGCGAATTAGCTTGGTCACCCAGCGGCAGAGCCACTTAGTTCCGATAGCAAATGTTCGGATTCTGCCCAACTGGTTTTACAAATGATAATGGCCTGCCCAAATAATTTTAGGCAGGCCAGTTGGATTTTGAAATTGGTGATTATTGAAACAGCAAAGGTGCAAACTGCGTCAGATACACACGCCAGTTTCTCCAGATATGTCCTCCTTCAGATTCTATATACTTATAAGGCATGCCCATAGCGTCCAGTTTAGCTCTGTATTCTGTATTGGCATCGTATAGGAAGTCGGTTTTTCCGATTGCGATCCAGTACAGCTTATAACCATTATCCATTTGGTTTTTCAGTGTGCCGTCTATGTCACTGTAAACACTGTTGCTAGCATCTTCTCTAGGCATGATCGCTGCGGAGAACAGTCCCATGTAGTCAAATGTGTTAGGATAAAACCTGGAAATATGCATGGTATGATAGCCTCCCATAGACAGCCCGGCAATAGCCCGGTTCGCTTTGTCTTTCTTTACCTGATAGTTGCTTTCTACGAATTTGACAATATCCATGAAATTTGCCTCGTAGGTTCCGTCCATCGTTTTGGGGATCATAAAGGCCGGTTTATACATGCCTTCACTTCCCTCACCGGGAGCGGCATCTTGGATCACATTACCATTAGGCATGACTACGATCATCGGTTTAGCTTTACCTTGGGCTATCAGGTTATCCATAATCTGAGCTGTCCTTCCCAATGCAATCCATGCCTCCTCATCACCACCTGCTCCGTGAAGTAAATATAATACAGGAAATTTCTCCTTTGACTTTTCGTATCCCGGAGGGGTATATACCGTAAGCCTCCGATCCATTCCCAATCCCGGGGAATCATACCATCTTCGTGTGACCGATCCGTGAGGTACATCTTTTACTTTGTAAAGTGCGGCCTGACCTTCACCCACAAGAAATACATTGGTGACTGAAGCTACATCACGAATGAGGAATGGATTGTTTGGATCTGTGATTTTGAGCCCATCTACGATAAAAGAATAGCTATACAATTCAGGATCGAGAGATTCTGTAGTAAAAGACCAGATGCCTTTGTCATCTTTGGTCAAGTCAGCTGATCCAGGCCCATCCATTTCTCCCATAGGGGTTTCCATTTTTACGGTAGGCAAGAAGTCACCTGTCACCTGTACCTTTTCTGCATTAGGTGCAAACATGCGAAAAGTGACACGGTCGTCCTCATGGATTTCGGGAGAAGTAATCTGCTGGGCTCCGAATAAGGCTTCCTGGGCTTGGGTGTGTGTTCCAAACAGAAAGAGTAAAAAGGGCAGGAATAAGTTTTTTTTCATAAGAGAAGAGTTCATTTTAAGTTAATTGGATCTGATCGTTTCAGTATAAACAGGCGGTTTTATTTCTATTGTGTCATGATGACAATTACGGTATTATGCTGATGAATTCCAAATAAAACACCCTATTTAAGATTAGAAAAGCAAGATCGACCTAGGTGAACTAAAGTGATTTGTGCGATCTAGTATTACTGGGAATAGAAATCTGTCCGGGTTTGGATGAACAAGTTGTATTCTAGCGGACGAAGGGTGTCCAAAAACGTACAGATATACTTTTGGTAAAAATCCAGTTCCAGTTTTTCTCATCATTTTCAAAATTAAATTTCCTTAACAAGCAAGAGTCCGCGCAACCTACAAAATGCAGGGATAAGAGTGGAAATGTCCGCTAGTAATACAGTCGGACAGAGAAGTGACCATATTTTGTACATGTTTTAAGTGATTGCTGAAATTTTTTCAGAATTAAATTTTGGATTTTAACTTTTTATTGAGGTTTCGGAAATATTCTTGGAACTGTGGGACAAATTGAAAATTGGATTGGTATGCCCTTCGCATTAAGGATAGCACAACAAAAAATCTAAAATTTTAAACCAACATATTATGAAAACCTTATTAACAGTAGCATTAGCCAGCGTATTTACTTTTAGCTCTTTTATAGCGAGTGCAAGCGAAGATCTAAGATCACTTTCCACAGTAAATGCCAAAGACAAAAAAATCAATGTCACCCTTAATGAAGGAGTGGGCACTGCAAAGATCTCCATTTTGTCCCCTGAAGGAAAATTGCTTAGCAATAGAAAAGTACGGGTTAAAAATGAAAACCTGTTGGTGCCTTACAATATGGAGAACATGCCGGCGGGGGAATATCAGGTGAAAATCATCACGGATCAGGAAGAAGTAATCTATAAAGTGGCTACGACAGCCAAGCCAGAAGCTGCGGCTCTTCCCTTGATGGCTTATGGTAAAACAATAGATGAAAATACCGTAAGATTAACCGTAGTGGGACTGCTTGAGCCTGGAGTGGAAGTAGAAGTTTATTCTAACGATTCTGGCAAAGTAATCCATTCAGAGCACATAGATCAGAATGAAGGGTTTATAAAAGACTTTTCCTTCACTAATTTTGAAACAAAGGACATTCATTTGAAGGTTACGGATCTTAAAGGAAAAAGCAAAACACTTTACTTCTAAGTTTTAATAAGCCAACTATTATCAAGAGCTCAGATTTCAAATCTGGGCTTTTTTTATTTCTACCATAGGTAGGGGAGATAGTAAACCCATTCTTGAACTCACTATAATTCTTATTTTATACAAATTTGGACAAAGAAAACATTGACATACTATCCATTCAGAGGATTTGATTTTTCATCGCAAAGCTTTGCCTTTCCGTTATTTTTCTGCGCACTATCCAAAACGCAAGTGCGATATTCGGAACCCAGCAAAGCCAAGCAACTATCCTATAAGCAGGAATAAATTCCCCGTGGTGTAAGGTGATTAATAGCGGGAGCCAGATTCTGAGTGTCACCGCCGCAAAGCATGCCGCATAGCTAAAGATCATCCAATTTTCGTGCGCATCAAAATCATGCTTTTTGGCAGTAAGCCAACCCATCATGGTGCTTACTAGCCATATGACCCCCAAGGATACGAAACCCAGAACACTTGCCATTCCGCCTGTGGCATGGATCCCAATGTAAATCCCGGCGATGCTGCTGAAAAATGCCGCCGTAACATATCCCATTCCGATTTTCTTATGCAGTTTTCTGTTTCTGTCCCGAAAAGCTTTTGGGAATTGAACCCAGCCGATTAAAAGGGCTACTCCTCCCAACACTATATGGGTGTAGAATGCAGTGTTCCAGAGGGGATTGCTGAGCAGTTCGGCGGTTTTGGATTGTAGTAATCCGAAATTTCTGTCTAGGATAAAATACAGGATAGGGTATAGGCCTACCACAGTGCAGAGTAATCCAAATATCCACCAGAGGATTTTTTTCAGAATAGGCTTCATTGAAGAATAAAGTAGACTAAATGACCTCGACTTTGCTTGGATTGTGAGCGTGTCAAATGACGTACAGTCAAAATTTATTTTGGATACTGGTCTGATTGCGTATATACAAACTATTTGAAACCCTGTTCATATTTCATCAAACCAAATACAATTATTTTATCAAGTTCTATTTTGTACACAATAACATATCCCATAAAGATCATACCACGGATAGTATCATCCTCGAAATAAATGGATTTCCTATGCTTGAGAGGATGACTTTCAAGAGTTCGAATTTGATTTAAGAGTTTTTGCTTAAATCTGCGTGCTGCTTGTGGTTTATCACTTGCTATGTAAGCTACTTGTCTATTGAGTTTTTTCAGAAATAAAGACTGAATCTCAATTTTCATAACGCTTTATGGTCTCCTCTAAAATTTCATCAGCTTCTTCCAAAGAAAAGGTTTTTGTATTTCCAGATTTAAGTTTTTGATACTCATATTTCAATTCTGGTTCAGAAAATCCATAATCAGGTTCTGGCTCTATCACTTGAAGATCCTCTTTATCAAACTGCTGGAGAAGAGATAAGACTTTATCTAGGATCTTCTCATTAACTTTAATTTTGATCGTTTCCATAGTGAAAGATAAGATTTTTCAATTTTAAATTCACTGAATTTAAAAAAGTGAATGATTTACGATTCATAAAATCCCCTGCAATCTCAAATGCTGAATCAGCATAATTGTTTTGGCATCCTTGATTTCCCCAGTGCTTATCATACCCAAGGCTTTTTCATAAGCCATTTCCAGCACTTCTATATTTTCTTCTTCATGATCCACTCCACCACCTTCACTGACTTTCATGTCTGTTGTATAGGCGGCGATGAAGAAGTACAGGATCTCCGTCACTGAGCCCGGAGACATGTAAGCTTCGAATACCTTTTTCACATCCTTCACTAAATACCCTGTTTCCTCCTCTGTTTCTCTACGGATGCAGTCTTCCGCGTTATCCTTATCCAGTAGTCCGGCACAGGCTTCGATCATCATGCCTGATTCATTGCCATTGGTATAGGTAGGAAGACGAAATTGTCGTGTTAGAATTACGGTTTTCTTTTCCTGATTGTACAAAAGGATTGTCGCTCCATTGCCCCGGTCATATGCTTCTCTTTCCTGTGTGATGACTTCACCATTTTTCTTGGTGAATTGGAAAGTGATTTTGCGGAGCGTGTACCAATTGTCTGAAAGTACTTCGGTTTTTAAAAGTTTGATGTCTTTGATCATAAGTATGTCTTCTGGTAAAAACAAACCCAGCGTTTAGGTCTGGGTTTGTGTTCGGGTTTTTTAAGGTCAATATAAAATTGTCTATTTCCCACCTTTTAAGTCTTGTATAATCTGTGATTGATTAATGGGCGCTGCCTTCTGCGTGATCCACCATTTTCCCATCCAGCGTCATGTATTCGCCCATAGCGTCAGCGGTCATACATGAATGCACCGGAAGAATCCCAAGTATGTCCCCAACTTTTACTTTAGCCAGCAACTCGTCTGTGGCCTTGATTAAACCATGTTCCTGGGAAATGCTTTTCAGAAAGGACTTCTGCTCAGGAATAGTCCAGCCATTTTCATTTAGGTAAACTACCTCCCCAAAGTTTTTCAACCCATTTTCTCCTACCAATACATCTTTGGCCAAGTGCACACCGCCTCCATGTACCAGGATTTCTTTCCGGTCTTTTTTGATGTCCACCACAGGTACTGCAAGGCAAACAGCGATGTCTGACCGCTCACATCCTCCCAGCTCAGCCTGCATCAGGTCATAAAAAACAAAATTGCCAGGTCCCATCTCGTCTATATCCTCAAAATCCTCCATCACTGCGCAGCCAGGTGTATCTCCAATCCTAGTTACCAAATTTGGATATTCGGTTCTGTATTTATTTTTGAGCATTCCCAGCGCATTTCTGGATTGCTCGTATATAGCCGGAATATCCGGCATATAATAGGTATGCCCGGGATGTAGATAAAAACCTTTGAAATTCAGTTTGTCAGACTTTTTTGCCAGCAGCAAAATCTCTTCCAGTAATCCAAAATCACTCACTTCTACTCCAGTCCTGCCATAGCCTGCGTCGATCTCTATGAAAAATCCCACCGGATGCTCCAATTGATCTACGAGCATCTGGGTAGTGGCGACGTTGATCAACTGTACCGAAATAGCCTGTTTTGCCGCTATTTGATTGAGTTTTGGTATTTCCAGTGGATTAAAAGGAAAAGCGATGTGAATATTCACCCATCCTTGACCGCTTAAATACTCCGCCATTTTCATGGATGAAACTGTCACTTCTGTGATATTATATTCCTTGGCCCAATCTCCGATTTGATTTGACTGGGCAGTCTTAAAATGCGGTACCAACTTCATATTATGGCGTGCAGCTTTATCTGCCATGCGCTTGAGATTGGCTCTACAGATTTTTTCGTCCAGAAGTAATGTAGGAGAGGATATTTGATCGAGGTAGCTCATTAGTTGCGATAGAGTTTATAGAAATTTTATTGAAAGTAAGGTTAGACAAAGGGAAATACAAGTTGTAAGCGGATTTACGAAACACGATTTTTGATTTACGGGATTCCCGGAGAGTTGATAGCCACTTTTGTCTTCCAGCGTTTTGGGAAAAGGTTTTTCAATCCCAAAGGGAGGACAGAATTCTAGGCTGATTGGAAATAGGTACAATAAAACCCGGAATGGGTGAGATCCTTAGTTATAAAATCCTTTAAGGTTTCAAACACCTCCAGGATGCTGAATGAAAACTGCGCCTTTACGTCCTTTCGTGAAATTATTCAGATTGAGAAATTCATAGCCCGATGCAGGTAACACCGCCATTTCTGCTAATTTTGTCACCCAATCAAATCGCCTGATAATAGGCCAAAAAAGCATTCTAAATTGCCTCAAAACCTCCATGGAAGCAAAGAAAATAAGGAGCACCTTTATAGAGTTTTTCCAGTCAAAGCAGCATCATTACGTCCCTTCATCACCGATTGTGGTCAAAAATGACCCAACGCTGATGTTCACAAATGCGGGAATGAACCAGTTCAAAGACGCATTTCTGGGCAACGAAGCCGCCAAATATTCCCGTGTAGCCAATTCACAAAAATGCCTACGCGTCAGTGGTAAGCACAATGACCTAGAAGAAGTAGGAGTGGATACTTATCATCATACCATGTTTGAGATGCTGGGCAATTGGTCTTTTGGTGATTATTTCAAAAAGGATGCAATCGCCTGGGCATGGGAATTATTGACCGAGGTGTATGGACTGGACAAAGACCGCCTATACGTGTCTGTCTTCCAAGGAGACCAAGGAGATAACCTCGGGATGGATCAGGAAGCCTATGATCTTTGGAAAGCCATAGTACCGGAGGATCGTATCATCATGGGATCCAAAAAAGATAATTTCTGGGAAATGGGTGACGTGGGACCTTGCGGGCCTTGTTCGGAAATACATATTGACCTTAGGTCAGATGGGGAACGTGTCCAGGTGGCCGGAAAAGACTTGGTGAATAATGACCACGAACAGGTGATCGAAATCTGGAATTTGGTCTTTATGCAGTTCAACCGGGTTTCTGATGGAAGTCTTAAACCTTTGCCTGCCACCCATGTAGATACCGGGATGGGTTTCGAGCGGCTGGTACGGGCTATCCAACAAAAATCCTCCAATTATGACACGGATTTGTTTGCTCCTTTTTTGGCTGCATTGGCTAAGAAATCAGGTAAGGTTTACGGGGAAGATTTGCCTACAGATATTGCCTTTCGGGTGATTGTGGACCATATCCGTGCGATTACATTTACCATAGCGGATGGGCAATTGCCTTCCAATAATAAGGCTGGATATGTGATCCGTAGGATACTTAGAAGAGCCGTTCGCTATGGCTATACATTCTTGGGTTTTCATGAACCATTTTTGTATGAATTGACCGGTTTGATCGCTGATAATTTCGGGGATATTTTCCCGGAAGTCAGGCAGCAGCAGGAGTTTATTGCCAAAGTGATTTTCGAAGAGGAGTCATCCTTCCTTCGCACCCTGGACAACGGGTTGAAAATGCTAGACCAGATCAAAGCGGAATTGAGGGGGAAAGGGGAAAAAGTCATTCCCGGAAAAACTGCCTTTGAATTATACGATACCTTTGGGTTCCCACTGGATCTTACATCTTTGATCGCCCGTGAGAGCGGCCTTTCACTGGATGAGAAAGGTTTTGCCCAGGAAATGGAAGCCCAGAAAACCCGCTCCCGTGCAGCTTCCGAATCAGAAACCGGGGATTGGGTGGTTGTAAATGAGGATGACGGAGTGGAATTCGTAGGCTACGATTACTTAAAAGCACATGCTCAGATCATCAAGTACAGAGTGATCTCTGATAAAAAGGGCGACAAATATCAGATAGTATTGGATAAGACTCCGTTTTATGCGGAAAGCGGGGGGCAGGTAGGAGATACTGGCTGGCTGATCTCTGAGACAGAAAAAGTGAGAGTGATCGATACAAAGAAGGAGAATGACCTGATCGTTCATTTTGTGGAAAAACTACCAGCTGATCCCGAAGCTAAATTTGGAGCTGAGGTCGATGCCGAAAAACGTTATTTGACTGAAAACAATCATACTGCTACTCACTTGCTTCAGTCGGCTTTGAAAGAAGTCCTTGGGGATCATATCCAGCAGCGTGGCTCTTTGGTCAATCAGAACTTGCTTAGGTTTGATTTTTCCCACTTCAGTAAACTTACTGATGAGGAGATATCTAAGGTGGAGGATATAGTAAATAGTAAAATCAGGCAAAATATCCCTTTTTCGGAGCAGAGAAACGTGCCGATAGAGGAGGCAAAAAAACAAGGGGCTACAGCGCTTTTTGGTGAGAAATATGGTGACTACGTTAGAGTGGTCACATTTGATAAGGATTTCTCTGTGGAACTTTGCGGAGGCACACACGTACCTCAGACGAGTAAAATAGGTTTGTTCAAAATTATTTCGGAAGGCTCCAGTGCGTCGGGTGTCCGAAGAATCGAGGCGATCACCGCTAAGGCAGCAGAGGAATACTTCCGCAAACAGGATAATATGGTGAAGGAAATCCAGGAATTGCTTAAGAATCCAAAGGACTTAATAAAGTCAATTGAATCGTTGATTCAGGAGAGAAATGAGCTTAAAAAAGAAATTGGTTCCCTACACTTGGAGAAAGCTTCGGGTGTGAAAGCGGAGCTGCTCAAGCAATTCGTGCCTGGAGATGGGATTAATACCCTTATTGCACAAGTGGAACTACCAAATGCTGATTCATTGAAGAAACTTGCCTATGAATTGAAAAATGAAACCGGGAACGCTTTCGTTATTTTGGCAGCGAAAATTGATGACAAGCCTCAGATCGCGGTGATTATCGAAGACGATCTGGTCAAAGACAAGAATCTGAACGCGGGTCAGATCGTGAGGGAGTTGGCAAAGGAAATCCAAGGAGGCGGTGGAGGACAGCCGTTTTTTGCCACTGCTGGTGGAAAAAATCTCGCTGGACTACAAAATGTGGTGATCAGAGCCAGGGAGTTATATCTTTAGAAAATAGAAAAACACGAGCGGATGCTAAGTGAAGAGATAAAGAATAAATATCAATTGGTTATAGGGCTTGAGGTGCATGCGCAGCTTATGACCGAGAGTAAAATGTTTGCTGCTGATGCCAATGCCTATGGGAAATCACCCAACACACAGATTTCTGTGATTACCTTGGGGCACCCTGGCACTTTGCCGAAGGTAAACAGAAAAGCTATTGCCTTTGCCATCAAGATGGGATTGGCTTGCAATTCTGAGATTACCCGACACAACGTATTTGCCCGAAAAAACTACTTCTATCCGGATCTGCCCAAAGGATATCAACTTACGCAGGACAAAGGGCCTATTTGTGTAGGAGGGACAGTTCCGATCCAGTTGGCGGACGGCACCAAAAAAGACGTGATCTTGAACCGAGTGCATATGGAAGAGGACGCCGGAAAGTCCATTCATTTGGCAGGAGAGTCTGACACATTAGTCGATTTTAACCGCGCCGGTACTCCGTTGATTGAGATTGTAACCGAGCCCGATATCAACAGCCCTGAAGAAGCATATGCTTTTCTGGCGGAGGTGAAGAAACTGGTGAAATACCTGGATATCTGTGACGGCAATATGGAAGAGGGATCGCTCCGCTGTGATGCCAACGTCTCTGTGAAGCTGAAAGATGCTAAGGAACTGGGCAAAAAAGTGGAGGTGAAAAACATGAATTCCTTCAGGAATGTGTTCCGCGCAATTGAGCACGAGCATGAACGCCTGATAGGCCTGATAGAAGCTGGGGAGGAAGTTGTTTCTGAAACCAGAACTTTTGATGCAAATACAGGACTTACGGCCAGTATGCGTACCAAAGAAGACCTGAATGATTATAGATACTTTCCTGAGCCTGATTTGAGTCCAGTCGTGATCTCAGACGAGTGGCTGAATGTCGTAAAAGCTACCATGCCTGTTTTGCCAAGAGAACTGCACAGAAAATTTGTGGAATCTTATGGTTTGCCGGCTTATGATGCCAGTTTCCTGACAGAATCCAAGGAAGTCGCTCTATGGTTTGATGAGCTTTGTGGCAAAACCCAAAACTATAAAGCGGCGTCTAACTGGATGATGGGGCCTATAAAATCAACGCTAAATGAGCAATCGTTAAGCATGCAGGATTTTCCGGTGAGCACAGATTCTCTTTCCCGGTTGATTGCTTTGGTAGATGAAAATAAAGTAAGCAACAGTGCGGCATCTCAGAATATCTTTCCTGAAATGTTAGTAACTCCTACAGAAAGCCCATTGGAAATAGCCCATCGACTTAATCTGCTACAGGAAAGTGATGAATCCTCACTAAAGCCGATCGTTGAAGAAGTATTGGCAGCAAATGCAGTAAAAGTGAAGGAATACAGATCAGGTAAAAAAGGTTTGATGGGTTTGTTCATGGGGCAAGTGATGAAAAAATCCCAAGGAAAGGCAGATCCCAAAGTGGCAACAAAACTATTGACAGAATTATTAGATAATTAACCCATGCTGAATCGAATGAACGTAATCCTTTTGCTTGCCATAATCTCTCTTTTCTCCTGTGGGGAAAAGCAATCCAATGATGGGAAAGTTGAGATCTCCGGGACTATTGAGAATGCACCTGAGGGTGTGATAATCCTGTCCCAATTCACTGATAATCGTCCCAAAGTGCTGGACACGCTGGAATTGGATAACAAGGGTGGGTTTAACTATGAGCTGGAAGTGGATTCGCCCACATTTTATGAATTGAACCTATATGGACAAAAGCTGATTCGCCTTGCGCTTTACAAGGATGATGTGAATGTAGATTATGATTTTTCCGAGCCCGAAAATCTAGTGATTGAAGGCTCTCGGGATTCTAAGGAAATGCTCAAAATCGAAAAGCTGATGGAATCTTATCAGTCCAAGGTCAACGCACTCAATGAGGCCTATTATAATGCCATGAGCGAAAATGATACTGAGGCGATCAAGCAGATCCAGACAGATGCCATGGCACTGGAAACTAACCAGGCATCTGAGGTGAAGAATGTCATCAACAGCATGGGAGATAGTTTTGCCTCACTTGCTGCGATAGGATTGCTCAATCCTAAAAATGAGTTTCAGTTTATGGATAGCTTGGTGGCCAAACTCGATGAAAGATATCCTGAGACTAAAACTATTGTACAGCTGAAGCAGCAACTGGATGAGATGAGGGCGCTTTCTATGGGGCAGGTTGCCCCGGAGATTGAATTGCCAAATCCAGCCGGCGAAACGGTAAAGCTTTCTGATTTGAGAGGTAAATATGTGATGATTGATTTTTGGGCGGCTTGGTGCAAGCCTTGTCGAGAAGAAAACCCTAATGTAGTAGAACTTTATAACGAGTATAAAGATAAGGGCTTTGAAGTGTTTGGGGTTTCCCTTGACCGTACCAAGGAAGCTTGGGTGGAAGCTATTGAAGAAGATGGATTGACCTGGACGCAGGTTTCTGATTTGAAATATTTCAATTCCGTTGCGGCTGAGTTGTATCAGATCAATGCTATTCCGGCCACTTACCTGATCGACCCTGATGGCAAGATCATTGGGAAGGATCTCCGTGGCCCTAGCCTAAGAGCGAAGTTGGCGGAGATTTTTGAATAGAATTCTTCTAAACCACCCCTAACAAAAAAGCCTTCTGGAATTGTCCAGAAGGCTTTTTTGTGGAGCAGGTAAACATGAAAGGAAGGAAGAAAAAGTACCAAACAGTCCTTCCTTTAAAAATCGTGTCATTGAAAAAGGAATAGCAAAAGTTGTTTATCACCCAGGACAAATCTACTGAAAAGATTCAAAAGAAAAACAATCCTAAAGTTATTCTTATTGAATTAAATATTAATTTTTCCTGATTTAGATTTAATATTCCTTGAAAATTAATAATCCGTTAAAAAATCAACTACTTCGCTATTTTTTCATAACTGGCAATGACCCCTCTTACCATTGCTGAACTGAATCCCTGGTGTTCCATTTCATTCAATCCCACTATGGTACATCCTTTGGGAGTGGTCACCTTATCTATTGCCGCTTCAGGATGCATGTTTTTTTGGATCATCAGTTCAGCTGCTCCTTTCACGGTTTGGTTCACGATTTTACTAGCCGTCACGGAGTCAAAACCTATCTGGATCCCCCCCTGAATCATCGCCCGCATAAACCTCAGGACGTATGCAATCCCACAGGCACCCAGTACAGTCGCTGCTTCCATTAAGCTTTCGTCAATAGGGATGGTGAATCCGATTCCGTCAAACAATTCAGATACTAACCCGATCTGGGCATTGTCAGCATTTTTGGCGCAGATGCAGGTAACAGATTCCTGGATATCCGCCGCAATATTGGGCATAGCACGGAAGGTGATAGTCCTAGGATCTACCACTTCATACATTTCTGCCAAGGTAATCCCTGTGGCAAGGGAAATGATCACTTGTTTTTTAGGGTCTAAAGCAGGTTTGATCTCATTGAGAATTGGGGCGATGTTATAGGGTTTCACCCCTAGGATCACTATATCTGCCTGTGCAGCCGCGGAGATATTATCGCTCTGTACATTTACTCCTAATACGGTATAAGCACTCAGACTTTCCAGGTGTCTCTTGGTGAGAGTAAGGTTTTTTGGATCAAAATCTTCCCGTCTTAACAGCCCGTTTGCTATAGACGCTCCCAAATTCCCACAGCCTACGATGGCTATTTTCATGTTCGAAATCATAGAAACTATAATTATTGATTGTATTTATTGTTTAAAGGTAAACAAATAGGCTCTTTTTCTGTGGAATCATAAAATATTATAAGTGTGGAATGAGTCGAAGCCAAAGGCATGTGAATTAATTGTTGGAAGAAAACTTTGATTTTTAGTCAAGTTTACTTTACATTTAGTAAAAATTACTTGTCTTTTGAAATCAATCGGGACAAATAACAGCGTACAATGGGATGCTTGTTAATCTCAAGAAACTCCCTTGGCTAGGATGCTAAATGAACTAAGGAATTTAATTTTTAAAAAGATGAAAGAGAAATCAATATTACACATGCCCTTACTTTCTCCAGGGTGGAAGAAAGTAGCTTTTGTGTTTTTCCCACTTCCGGTGCTATTGGTTATTGGACTGGCTTTTGGCAATTCGGATTTGGATGCAAACGAGTCCACGCAGATTATTTATGGTTTTTGGGCGATAGGATTTGGAATATTAAACATGGCTAGGGAACCGAAGGAAGATGAGATGATCAAGTCCTTTAGGCTTCAGGCTTTTCAGACTGGCTTTTATTGGCTTATTTGGGGATTGGGAGCTTTAATGCTTGTTAACTATCTGCGATTTGATAGAATTACTTCAGAGATTTTCACGGTTTATTTAGTACTGTTTCTTTTGAATGCATACGTCTATGCTGCATTTCAGTATCAGATCTATATGTCAACAAAAGACTGATTTAAAATCGACCCATATGCTTACTAAACTATTGCTTCCCCATTCTTTCCAAAAAATTGGCTGGCTAATGTTATTACCATTCACATTACTTCTGATCTTATCTGGTTATTTTAGTTTTGAGTTCTCATGGCTGGATTTTCCATTTATTGCTGAGAAAGGTTTTATCCAAGCAGCTTCAGAGAACTTTACTAATGAGCTAGCATTGATAGGTGTTTTTGGCTCACTTTTCTTTATCATTTTTTCGAAAGAAAAAGTAGAGGATGAATATATTCAAAAACTGAGGTTAGAATCGCTGCTGATAGCATGTTTTTGCTATACCATAATTTCAGTGTTAGGAACCGTCGTTTTTTACGGATTAGCCTTTTTTGAATTTATGGCCTATAATATGTTCACAATCCAGCTAATCTTTATTCTGAGATTTCGATGGGTAATGTTTCGCCAAGGCAAAGCAATTTTGGCTTTTTAAACCCTATATGAAATCGAGCATCTCGAAGGCGAAACACAAAGGGATGATTATCTACTATGCGAGATTCCATGTGACCTATAAAAATCAAAAATAAACACATGAAAAATTCAATAAAAGTAGAGCGTGCCCGACATAATATGACCCAGCAGGACTTGGCGGAAAAGGTCAGCGTTTCCAGACAAACGATCAACAGTATTGAGGCGGGCAAGTATGTGCCTTCTACGGTTCTTGCCTTGAAGATTTCAGCTGTTTTTGAAGTTCGGCTGGAAGAGGTTTTTGAATTGGAAGAAGGGGATTAGCTGTAAAAAGGCTGCATTTCAGATTTTTCACTACTAATCCCTTGATTGAAACCGACTTTCTATTCATCTATTTTTAGAAGTGGAAAGGTCTTCTCAAAACTTGCATGTGTCATCAGGTTTACCTGATAATAATGTTTGCCATAATTTTTAGCATTCTTTTCAAGTTTACTTGAATAAAACATGGCAAAGTCATCTGGCTTCATATCAAGTAAAAGACTATTCTCAATGCGTTTCCCGTCTAACCAAACCCCATATTGGGTATCGTCCAGCCAAAGTTGAAGTTGATCCGAGGTTATGGTTTTCTTTTCGGGAATAGTAGTTAAACGTATTGCATTTTCACCATGGAGTTTCCGATTACCAGTTTTTTCGCTTTCAGGCAGTTGGGTGTACAGATTATAAATCTGAAGCTGGAGTCCCTCTCTATTCCAAAATTGGCGCACTTCTTCACCTTTTGAGTTAGTTTTTATAACGGTTGCATCTTCAATCAGCTTATCTAATTCCTGTGCGGCTTTAGACAGCTGCTCAGTAGATTTAATTTCTTGGCTTACAGTTTTGGCAGGAGTGGCTTTCACCTCTTGTGCTTGAAGATCCAAAGTGAACACTCCCCAAGTAAGAATTCCTAATAAACAGGAAGCCAGTATGCTCCAGTTTTTGCTGTTGTTGTTTTGAATTTTGTTTAGCATGGTTATTCGAAGTTTAAGTGTTGAAGAAATTATTGGACTGGTTAGTGGAATTAGGCTTGAAGTTGAAAATTCAAACAGCGTCCTTTTGTACTGATTGATGTCATAGTTCTTTTCTAGGATGGTTTGATCCGCTAAGTACTCATGATTGACTTGTGCCTGATATTTGATCAAATAACAGATAGGGTTGAACCAGAATATGATAGTTAAAAATTCCAGAATAAATAGGTCTAGATAATGCCTCTGAGAAATATGAGCCATTTCATGACTGACTATTACTCCCAAATCATTTCCTTTTTCGTAATCTTTTATGCTAATAAATATGGTGTTCAAGAAACTAAACGGAGTTATTGCCATATCTGAAATGATGATATGAGGGCCATCTACAGTTAGTTTCTCGCCTTGATTTCGCCATCGCAAAAGAGTTATAATTGAATGTGACTTAGAGACAAGAAGTATCAATGCTATAAGTAGATAGGATAGAAATACCCAATTGATGTCAGTGGTTCCTGTCTTGGGAGTAAAAGGTTCAGAGATTTGATCTGATAAGATTGGGTTTTGTGTCTGCTCCACATAAATGAAGTTCTCTACAGGTTCAATTGAATACCCAATCTCAATTGGAACAGATAAAAGTGGCGCTATTGCAGAAAGAGGAATAGTCAGTAACAGTACCATTCGGTTAAACTGAAAGCTTTTTTCCCTGGACAAGAATAGTTTAAACAGGGTGAAAAGAGCCGCAGAGCATAAAATGAATTTCAGTAGATAGATTATCATTCTTTTCGTCGTTTAATTTCCATTTCTACCAACTCCTTGATTTCCTCAAGCTCTTTGGTAGATAGATCAGCCTGTTTGGTGAAAAACGAAGCAAATTTCAAGGGGGAATCAGAAAAGAAATCCTTAATGATGGTTTTAAACTTTCCTCCAAAATAATCTGGCTTTTCCACTAGGGGATAATATTGTCTGGAGTTACCAAAGACTTTATAGGCTACATATCCTTTATCCTGCATCCGCTTGAGAAGCGTGGCTACAGTACTCGCCGCTGGTTTTGGGGCTGGATGAATTTCGAGAATGTCTTTCATGAAGATGGTTTGGTGAGACCAGATAAGCTCCATGAGTTTTTCTTCTGACTTAGATAATTTCATTCTACAGATGTTAACTAGATTCTACAAATGTAGAATAATTGACAATTTAGCCAAATGCTAACTTTGTTTTTTAACATTTTTAACAATCTAAAGCCCTTAAAACAAGAATTCTATCTCAAAGTCTTTTGACTTCGGCTTGACTTTAGTTGATATGATGAAGGAAGGAAAGTGTCCTGATTGTAATTTCACCAGGTAAAAACAAAGTATAGTTTGAATTGAAAAAAATAGCGTTCTTGCGTGCTGTTTGAACGAATATGAAAAGAATAATATGCCTGCTCACAAACCTGTTGATATTTACTCAGATGGGCCTTTCTCAGATTTATATGGAAGACTCCACCGTACAGACAATTGCTTACTGGGAGAATAAAGAGATGCAATCTTATCAATTCTCCCTTGAGTCATTTGATGTAATCGGTGATGACACTATCAACAGGAGCAAAATAGATTACGTGGTTGACATGGAGATCTTGGATAGTTCTTCCACGCACTACGACGTATTATGGTCTTATAGAGATTTTGGTTTTGATCTTCAGGAGATGGATTCTGCTTACTTCTCATTTATAGAAAAAATGCTCTCTATTTCGGATGGGTCAATGGTAAAATACAGAACAAATGAGTATGGTGTTTTTCAAGAAGTAACAAATTGGGAGGATATAAGTGAGTTTTACCAAAAAGGTGCAGATACTCTTAAGTCGATGTTCGGGAATACGCCTCAAATCAGTGATTTAGTAGATGCAACGTTTAAGATATATCAAACCAGAAATTCAATTGAAACTCAAAGCATTAAGGATGTTATGCAGTTTTTGAATTTTCATGGTGGTATTTACAATTTAGGTGAAGAAGTTTCTTTTGTTTCCAAAGCGCCAAATGCGTTGGGAAAAAATAGGTTAGACAGAGAAATATACGTTCTATTGGATGAGATTTTTCCAGAAGATAATGATTACAGGATCATTTCATTTTCAGAAGCTAATTCTGAACAATTAGCTTCTGAAACTGTGTTGGTTTTAAAGACTATGTTGCCAAATGCTACTGAAGAGGAAATCGATAAATTAATGGCAGAAGTTGGTCAACTTTCCAATACAATAGAAAACGTTTCGGTGATTCATGGATCAGGTTGGCCGCTTTTCTCAAAAGAAGTAAGGAATACTGGCTCAAATCAGAAATTGAAGGTGGAAATCCGCACCATGGAGATCCTTTAATACTTTCTTTGGAATACCATTTGCATTTTCTTAGGGATAAAAGACTCAAAAGCTTTACCTTCGCTTTTTATATAGAATCCCTTTTTGATGCCAAAACTAATCCGAATCACCACCGTACCTATTTCTCTGAAACTCCTGCTTGCCGGACAAATGAAATTTATGAAGGAGCAGGGCTGGGATGTGCTGATGGTGAGTGCCGATGGAAGAGAATTACCTCAAGTGATCAAAGCGGAGGGGGTAAGGCATGAAGTCATCCCTTTTACCCGCAGGATCACCCCATTACAAGACCTAAAATGTCTCTGGCAGCTATATCAGCTGATCAAAAAAGAACAACCGGACATAGTGCATACCCATACCCCAAAGGCGGGATTATTGGGGATGATTGCGGCAAAATTCGCTGGAGTGAAAGTGAGAATTCACACGCTTGCAGGAATTCCATACATGGCTGCTGAAGGAGGAAAGAAAGGACTTTTGGAAAAAATGGAAAAGCTTACTCACAGCTACACCACACATGTATGGCCTAACTCCAAAGGCCTAAAGGACTTTGTGATAGCGCATAACTTATGTCCGGCTGAGAAACTCACAGTGATCGGGGAGGGATCCTCCAATGGCGTGGATCTTTCAAAATTCAACCGTGGAGTGCTGAAGGAAAACCATCTGGTAGCTGCCACGATGCGGATCCAACCGGGAGAAGATGATTTTATTATCCTGTCTGTGGGCCGACTGGTAAAAGACAAAGGAATACAGGAACTGGTGGATGCTTTTCTGAGCTCTAAAATTGTCGGGAAATCAAAGTTGGTGCTACTTGGAAGTTTTGAGCAGGACCTGAACCCCTTGGATGCGGAGACAATAAAAATTATCACTGACCACCCCAGAATCGTCCAGATTGATTGGTCAGATCATGTAGCCCATTACCTGGCATTGGCGGATGTACTTGTCCATCCATCACATCGCGAGGGTTTTCCCAATGTACTTTTGGAAGCAGGAGCGATGGAATTGCCTGTGATCTGCTCCGATATTATCGGTAATACAGATATAGTTACCCAACAGAAAACCGGGCTGATATTTCCGGTGAAAAATGTAGAGATCCTCAAAGAAGCAATGGAGTTTGCCTACGTGAAGCGGGATAAAATGGCTGAACTGGCAGCAAATCTCTATCAGAAAGTATGCACGGATTATGAAAGAACTAGGGTTCAGAAAGAAATTTTTACACAGTACCAGCAGGTATTAAGGAATGTTGATAGCAAGGAATAGTTTATATTTGGCCATCAATAAAACTTGAATTTTTATTTATGAAGTACCTGGTGACCGGAACTGCCGGATTTATTGGATTTCACGTTGCAAAACATTTGTTGGATAGGGGAGATGAGGTAGTAGGTCTGGATATTATCAATGATTACTACGACATTAATCTAAAGTATGCCCGTCTGGATCATATGGGCGTACGAAGAGACCAGGTGAAAAGGGATTTGTTAGTGCAGTCGGATACTATTTCAGGATATAGATTTATCCAGCTTGACCTTTCTGAGAAAAAGCCATTGTTAGATCTCTTTGCCAAGGAGAAGTTTGATGTGGTCATACATCTGGCAGCACAGGCAGGGGTTCGCTATTCCTTAACCAATCCGGAGGTGTATATCGAAAGCAATATTGTAGCTTTTATGAATATCCTGGAGTGCTGCCGTTTTCATCCAGTCAAGCACTTAGTATATGCTTCCTCAAGCTCAGTATATGGATCCAATGAGAAAATGCCTTTTACTACTTCTGATTCTGTGGATCATCCTATCAGCTTGTATGCAGCTTCGAAGAAGTCCAATGAACTAATGGCCCATACCTACAGTCATCTATTCAACATTCCCACTACGGGATTAAGGTTTTTTACGGTTTATGGACCTTGGGGAAGACCGGATATGGCATTGTTTCTGTTTACTGAAGCCATCATGAAAGGAGAGCCTATCCAGGTTTTTAACTATGGCAACATGAAGCGGGACTTCACTTACATAGACGATATTGTACTTGGGGTAGTCAAAGTGGCTGATAGGCCAGCTAGGCCTAATGAAGACTTTGACGGACAAGATCCTGATCCGGGAAGTTCAAAAGCCCCATACAAAGTATATAACATAGGGAACTCCGCGCCGGTACTCTTGATGGACTACATCCGTGCAGTGGAAAAAGGATTAGGAAAGGAAGCCCAAATGAATCTTTTGCCACTTCAGCACGGAGATGTTCCTGCCTCGCATGCGGATGTATCAGATCTGGTAAGAGATACAGGATATAAACCGGATACTCCGATTGACGAGGGTGTGAAATCGTTTACCGATTGGTATTTAGACTACTACAAGAAATAAGACATGAGTAAATCAATTTTAATCACTGGCGGTGCAGGTTTTATCGGCTGTCACGTAGTACAACTTTTCGTAGAAAAGTATCCGGAATACAAGATTGTTAATTTGGATGCCTTGACGTATGCCGGGAATCTTGAGAATCTAAAAGGAGTAGAAGGTTCCTCAAATTATTTCTTCGAAAAAGTAGATATTCAGGATGCTGATGCATTGTCAACGGTATTTGAAAAACATGCTATTACAGATGTTATTCACTTGGCTGCTGAGTCTCATGTGGATAGGTCTATTACCGACCCTTTGGCTTTCGTAAAGACCAATGTCTTTGGCACCGTCAATTTGCTGAATGTGGCGAAGGAATTCTGGAAGGAAGATTTTTCCGGACATCTGTTTTACCATGTCTCTACGGATGAGGTATATGGTTCTTTGCATGATGGCGGGTTCTTTTTGGAAACCACTTCATACGACCCCCAGTCTCCCTATTCTGCATCTAAGGCTGCTTCAGACCATTTTGTCCGTGCCTATGCCAATACCTATAAGATGAGAACTGTGGTCTCCAACTGCTCCAATAATTATGGGCCAAACCACTTTCCTGAAAAACTGATCCCACTTTGTATTCATAATATCCGGAACAACAAACCTTTGCCCGTGTATGGAAAAGGGGAAAATGTGAGAGACTGGCTATTTGTAAAGGATCATGCCAGGGCTATAGATACTGTATTCCACAAAGGAAAAGATGGGGAGACCTATAATATCGGCGGCTTCAATGAGTGGAAAAACATAGACATTGTAAAACTGCTTTGTGCCAAAATGGATTTAAAACTGGGTAGGGAAGCAGGGACCTCCGAGAAGCTGATCACCTATGTGAAAGACCGTGCAGGACATGACCTACGCTATGCAATTGATGCCACTAAAATCCAAAAAGAACTTGGATGGGAGCCAAGCCTGCAATTTGAGGAAGGGATAGAAATTACCATTGACTGGTATTTGAACAATCAAGACTGGCTGGATCATGTCACTTCGGGTGCGTATCAGGAATATTATTCCAAGCACTATGAGAGTTGATTGGATACAAAAACTTTGAAATACCTAAGGCACTTGAGAATATCCGGTGCCTTGTTTTTTACGGGTGGTTTGGGGGGTGATTTCATTTTGGTTTTCTTTGTAAAAATTTCATGAATATGCAGATAAACTTGGCAAAGCCTTTCAAAGGGCTTTTTCTTTTCATGGTAATGAGCAGTGGTGTCTTTGCCCAAACGGGTAGGTTCCAGCAGGCTGCTGATTATCAGATGGATGTCGATATGGACGTCAATACCAATCAATACAAGGGAACCCAAGTATTGATTTACACAAATAATTCTCCTGATACATTGGATCGGGTATTTTATCACTTATACTTCAATGCTTTCCAGCCAGGCAGTATGATGGATCAAAGATCCAGAACCATCACAGATCCAGATCGCAGAGTGGGTACCCGCATCAGCAAGCTGAAGCCTGAGGAGATAGGATATCTGCGGGTGAACAGCCTTAGTATGAATGGCACGCCTGTAGAATATAGAGAGGTGGGAACTATCCTGGAAGTAGAGCTTCCTGAACCTATATTGCCAAATTCTGAGGCTAAATTCGAAATGTCATTTGAGGGACAGGTGCCTGTGCAGATCAGAAGGTCTGGAAGAGACAGTGAAGAGGGAGTCCGCTTTTCTATGTCACAATGGTATCCCAAAATGTCTGAATATGACGAGCAGGGATGGCATGCCAATCCTTACATAGGCCGTGAATTCTATGGTATCTGGGGCGATTTTGACGTGAAGATCACCATAGACAAATCCTATATACTTGGGGGAACAGGCTACCTTCAAAATCCCAATGAGATTGGATATGGGTATGAAGATGAAGGAGTAGCCGTCACTCAGCCTCAGGGAGATAAACTCACTTGGCACTTCAATGCGCCAAAGGTTCACGACTTCATGTGGGCTGCAGATCCAAAGTATCGCCATGATAAAGTGGAAATGGCCAATGGGATCACCGTGCATCACCTATATATTCCTAAGGATGGATCTACTGAAAACTGGGAAAAACTAAAAGAATATACGCCAAAAGCAATCGAATTTATGTCTGAGCATTTTGGTCAATATCCTTATAAGCAGTTCTCGGTAATTCAAGGTGGTGACGGCGGTATGGAATATCCTATGTCCACGCTGATTACAGGTGGTAGGAATCTAAGCAGTCTGGTAGGGGTGATGGTACATGAACTGGCTCACAGCTGGTTCCAGGGAGTTTTGGCGACCAATGAAGCGCTATATCCATGGATGGATGAAGGGTTTACAAGCTATGCTACATCTTTGGCCATGTCAGCGATTTATCAACCGAGTGAAGA
This sequence comes from Algoriphagus sp. AGSA1, assembly GCF_021390545.1. Taxonomy (GTDB): domain Bacteria; phylum Bacteroidota; class Bacteroidia; order Cytophagales; family Cyclobacteriaceae; genus Algoriphagus. The sequence goes on from NZ_JAJUWR010000014.1 coordinate 100,109, forward strand.
TCCGCTAAAAGGGGCTTATTCAGGATACTACAGATTAGTGAGTTCAGGCAAAGAGGAGCCAATGAGCACACATGCTGATCACTATAATACCAATGCAGCCTACAGCACCGCCGCTTATTCCAAAGGGGCAGTCTTTTTGGCTCAGTTGGGCTACATCATCGGAGATGATGCTAGAGACAAAGGGATGTTGAGGTATTGGAATACTTGGGGGTTTAAGCATCCTAATGCAAATGATTTTATCCGCGTGATGGAAAAGGAGAGCGGCTTGGAGCTGGATTGGTATAAGGAATACTTTGTATATACCACCAAGACTATAGATTATGGTATCAAGAACGTATCCGAAAATGGAGAGAAGACTGACATTACGTTGGAGCGGATCGGGATGATGCCTATGCCAATAGACTTGCTGATCACGTATAAGGATGGTACTTCAGAGATGGTCTATCTACCGTTAGAAATCATGCGAGGAGAAAAGCCTCAGGAAAATGAAGCAACTCCACGAGTGATGTCTGATGCTTGGCCATGGACAAACCTGAGCAAAACCATCACTGTCAATAAAAAGTCCTCGGCCATACAATCAATAGAAATAGATCCGAGTAAAAGGCTTGCCGATATAAATCAAGTTAATAATAAGTTGGATTTATAATCACTCCTTACAAAAACCAGATATAAAAAAGGTGACCTTAGAGTCACCTTCTTTTTTTAGTTTTTGGGTCATCCTGCATTCTTCATGTCTTGGACTTCTTTACGAATATCCTGAGCTAGGTTTTTCAAATCTTGCATTCCTTTTCTAACTCGTGTACCAGCTGCCTGATTTCCTTTTTCGTAGAACTTTTCAAAGTCGTCTTTAAGAGAATTGACTAATTCGCTTACTTCACTGAATTTGCTCATAGTAAAAGTGTTTTTTAAAGTTGATGATAAGTTAATTACAATTCAATATAGCCCAAATACTTGCTAAATCAATCCAGAGGGCATTTTTTTTGAATATTTTTTACTCACCAAAGGATAATGCAAGTGCAGAATTCTTATATACTCCACTGGTCAATTTCTCTTTGATAGCAGCAAAAGCAGTGACGGTTTCCTCTACATCTTCTAGGGTATGTACAGCAGTAGGGATCAATCTTAGGATAATCATGCCTTTAGGCACCACTGGATATATCACTACAGAACAGAAGATTCCGTAATTTTCTCTTAAGTCCTGAGTCAATGAGGCAGCTTCGCCCACAGTACCGTTCAGTACCACAGGTGTCACAGGAGAATTGGATTTTCCCGTGCTGAAGCCATTGTCATGAAGCCCTTTTCTAAGAGCTCCCACGATTTTCCATAGGTTGTCTTTCAGTTCAGGCTGGGTTTTCAATAGTTCAAGACGTTTTAGCGCACCTTTTACCAATAGCATAGGCAGAGATTTGGCAAATATCTGTGAACGCATATTGTATCTTAAATATAGGATCACCTCAGGATCGCCAGCAATGAATGCCCCGATGCTAGCCATAGATTTGGCAAATGTGGAGAAATAAAGATCCACCTGATCCTGCACTCCCTGCTCCTCATCTGTACCGGCACCTGTCTTACCCAGGGTACCAAAGCCATGTGCATCGTCTATCAGTAATCTGAAATCAAACTTTTTCTTAAGTTCAACAATCTCCTTTAACTTGCCCTGATCACCGGTCATCCCAAATACACCTTCAGTGATCACCAGAATACCTCCGCCGGTTTCATTGGCAAGTTTTGTGGCTCTTTCTAACTGTTTTTCACAGTTTTCTATGTCATTATGAGGAAACACATATCGCTTGCCCAGATGCATTCTTAATGCATCGATGATACAAGCATGGCACTCTGAATCATAGACTACCACATCTTTTCTATCAAGGAGTGAATCTATCACAGACATGATTCCCTGATAGCCGTAATTCAACAAATAGGCTTTCTTTTTATTGACAAAAGCGGCCAATTCATCCTCTAGTTGCTCGTGAAGGCTGGTCTGCCCGGACATCATACGTGCGCCCATAGGGTAGGCGGCGCCATATTCAGCGGCTGCATCAGCGTCAGCTTTTCGTACTTCAGGATGATTTGCTAGGCCTAGGTAATTATTCAAACTCCAGGTAAGAACATCCTTCCCCTGAAATTTCATTCTTGGAGCAATTTTACCTTCTAGTTTCGGGAAGGAGAAATAGCCGTCTGCAAACTCGGAGTGTTTGCCCAAAGGGCCCATGTTCATTTTTAATTTTGCAAATAGATCCAAAGCGTTTCGAATTTAAGTGATAAGGGATTTAATGATCTGTTCATTAAAATCCGACAAAAATAAAACTTAATTGCCTGCCAAGCAAAAAACGCCCCTGAAACAAATGATTCTTACCAAAGCTCAGATTATTTTGCTTATTTAGCCAAAACCCAAAAAACTAATTTTTAACACCAGTGACATGCCCAAAATCAAGAAAATACTAGTTGCCAATAGAGGCGAGATCAGTCTGAGGATAATGCGTACAGTCAGACAAATGAATATACGCACAGTAGCGGTGTATAGCGAGGCCGATAGGCTTTCACCTCATGTGCTTTTTGCAGATGAGGCCGTCTGCCTAGGACCACCTCCATCAGCGCAGTCTTATCTATTGGGAGATAAAATCATAGAGGCATGTAAAGAGCTAGACGTGGATGCCATACATCCCGGCTATGGGTTTTTATCGGAAAACGCGGATTTTGCCAAAAAAGTGGCTGAGGCAGGATTACTATTTATTGGGCCCTCTCCTGAATCAATTACCATAATGGGAAGCAAACTTGCGGCTAAACAAGCTGTAGGTAAGTATAACATTCCCTTAGTTCCTGGCACTGAAAAAGCCATATCCGATGTAGAGGAAGCTAAGGCCAGGGCTGCTGAAATAGGTTATCCAATCCTGATAAAAGCCAGCGCGGGAGGGGGAGGTAAAGGAATGCGTATCGTAGAAAATGAGGCCGAATTCGAAGAGCAAATGCAAAGGGCCGTAAGTGAAGCCCAATCATCCTTTGGTGACAGTGCGGTATTTATAGAGAAGTATATTTCCTCTCCCCGGCATATAGAAATCCAGGTGCTTGGAGATCAACAAGGAAATATTGTATATCTATTTGAGCGGGAATGCTCCATCCAACGCAGACACCAAAAGGTGGTGGAGGAGGCTCCCTCTTCAGTAGTCTCACCCTCAATGCGCAAAGCTATGGGAGAGGCCGCAGTAGGAGTGGCCAAAGCATGCGGATATTTTGGTGCCGGTACGGTGGAATTCATTGTGGATGCGGATTTGAATTTCTTTTTCTTGGAAATGAATACCCGCCTGCAAGTAGAACATCCTGTGACCGAAATGATCACGGGAAAGGATCTTGTACGTGAACAAATACTCATAGCTGAAGGCAATTCTCTCTCATTCACTCAAGAGGACTTGCAGATCAACGGCCATTCCCTGGAGGTACGGGTATATGCCGAAGACCCCAAGAATAATTTCCTCCCGGACATCGGAAGATTGCAGACATATCAAAGGCCGCAAGGTGCAGGAATCCGTGTGGATGATGGTTTTGAGGAAGGAATGGATATTCCGATATATTATGATCCTATGATTGCGAAGCTGATCACCCACGCTGAAACAAGGGATGCGGCTATTCACAAAATGGTTCAAGCCATCGAGGAATATAAGATAGTGGGAATCCAGACCACGCTCGATTTTTGTAAGTTTGCGATCGCTCACGAGGCTTTTAGAAGCGGGAATTTTGACACTAAATTTGTGGAGAATTACTTTGACCCTGCAGTGCTCGATGATGAGTTTACTGATTCAGAGCTAGGATTACTCTCAGCGTTAGCTGTGGAATTTTATACTAAGAATCAATCCGGAGGAAGTGTGCAGGAAGGATCTATGCCAAAAACTAAATCGGCCTGGAGAGCTCGGCTTCAATAGGATGGCAGAGATACTACCTATCAGAGCATGGCGCTACGCCGATGCTTATACTCCTATGATGGAGGAATTGACCGCACCTCTTTTTGATGTGGTGTCGGCAAGTCAGCGGAAGTTGCTCTATGAAAATCCCCTGAACAGTATTCATCTTTCTGTACCTCAGGGTGATAATCCTGCAGAACAAGCACTCAAAACCCTCCATAAATGGAAATCTAAGGGCATCATCTGCCAGGATATGAAGCCGGGAATCTATGTCTATTATCAATATTTCCGTCTTCCGGGAGAGCATGATGTGCGCTGTAGAAAAGGCTTTATAGCGCAGATAAAAGCCTACGATTGGAAGGAAGAAGTTATTTTAAGACATGAGAATACCATAGTCTCAGCTGTGAATGACCGAATTGATCTTTTGAAAACCACCCAGATCCAGACTAGTCCGACTCACGGCCTGTATGAAGACAAGGATGAGCAACTTGTACAATACATGGATGATGCCATCGCAAATCCCCTATATGACTTGGAAGATTATCAGGGGGTCCGTGAGGTGATGGCGATAATCGACGAACCACATATTATAAGTCATTTTATAAAAGTATTGGAAGATAAGCAGGTTGTACTTGCGGATGGGCATCACCGTCTGGAAGGGGCAATAGCTTACAGAAAGGCTATGGAGGGTACATCTCCTGAAAAGAAATGGAAGGGATATGATTATCACCTGATGTATCTGACCAATACCAGTGGAAACCATCTGAAAATCCTGCCTACCCACCGCTTGTTTTATGGGATGGTACTTTCCCAGGATTTTTTCCTCAAAGAAGTAAGTGAATGGTTTGAGATAAAGAAATTTGGTGATCCTGAAGAATTAGGTGCTTATGCTTTTCATAAACCACATACCTTTGGATTGGTAATGGGAGAGGAGAGCTATGTGCTTCAATTCAAAGAGGAGAGGATGGTCGAGATCAACTTGCATATGCCAGAAAGCATCAGAAATCTTGATTTGGTAGTGCTCCACGAGGTATTGTTCGCCAGGATTTTGAATATACAGATAGCTGATCAGCGTACTTCCGACCAATTAGCCTACGAACGTAATTTTTCAAAATGTATAGGAGAAGTCCGTTCAGGAAAAGCAAGCTTTGCTGTGATCACGAGGGAATTAGAATTAGAACAAGTGTTAGAAGTGTGCAGGAGTGGAGAGGTAATGCCGCAAAAATCCACCTATTTCTATCCCAAAGCATTGGGCGGGTTGCTTTTTGCCAGTATTGAACAAGATGAATTTGAATTCGAATATGAAGCCTTTTTTAAATAATCTATCAAATAAGAAAATTATCCTTGCCTCCAATTCCCCAAGGAGACAGGAATTGCTGAAAGGCTTGGAAATCGCATTTGAAGTAAGGGTGAATGCTGTGGATGAAACTATCCCAAAGGATCTCCAGGCTGAGTATGTAGCTGCTTACCTTTCTAAACTGAAGTCTGAATCATTCGCCGATGAACTTAAAGATGATGAAATTCTAATTACTTCTGATACCGTGGTATTGGAGAACGGACATGTGCTAGGTAAGCCTAAAACTGAACAGGAAGCCTTCGATATGCTAAAGAGTCTTTCGGGGGCGACTCATTCGGTAATGACCGCGGTGACTTTAAGAGATAAGAAAAAGCAGATTACTCTGGAGGATGAGACTATCGTTACTTTCCGTTTTTTGGAGGAGGAGGAGATCTGGCACTATATCCATGAATATAAGCCTATGGATAAAGCGGGGGCTTATGGTGTTCAGGAATGGATTGGTTTTATGGGGGTGGAAAAGATCGAAGGATCCTATTATACAGTAATGGGGTTTCCTTTACATTTGGTTTATGCACAGTTGAAAAAATGGTGATAGTAGTGTAGCCCGTCGTTGTTATATGAGGGACTAATGTGAAAAATGCCAGTGAGTCTAAACTAACTGGCATTTTTGCTGAAGTAATAAATAATCATTAGATCATGGTAAAACTTTCTCCTACCGCTAATTAATTACTTTTGACAGGAGTTGCCTTTCCCTCTAGGGGAGCTACTTTATCGCCTTCTTTGAGGTTTTTACTTACTACGAAATAAGGCCCTGAGATGATTTGTTCGCCCTCAGTTAGCCCTTCTAAAACCTCGATGTTTTGAAAGTCAGAAATACCGGTTTTGATCTCCTTCAGCTTAGCGACTCCTCCATCATTGACAAATACCAGTTCTTTGGGACGAGTGGCTCCGGCCACAAGTGTATCCTGCATATGGTCTCGGGTAGTGACCGCAGCCAATGGCACAGATAGCGCATCATTTTTTGAGTTGGTGATAATCTCCACTGAGGCCGTCATGCCAGGACGGAAAGGATATTTTTTGCCTTCTTGGACCAAGTCTTGGTAAGAGTCATTTAGAATTCTGATTTTCACTTTGAACTCGGTCACAGCATCAGCAGATGCTTTTACATTAGCTGTATTGGCTATGCTGGTCACTACGCCCTTGAAGGTTTTGCCAGTATATGCGTAGGAATCCACATCCACTATAGTGGTATCTCCCATACTCAATCGGACGATGTCATTTTCATTGACATCCACCCTGACCTCCATTTTAGAAAGGTCAGCGATGGTCAGCATTTCCGTACCTGCCATTTGTTGCGTTCCTACCACACGTTCTCCCTGTTCTACCAAAAGGTTGGAAACAATTCCATTTACTGGAGAATAGACGTTCGTCAAACGTAGATTTTCTGATGCTTCATCCACAGAGGCCTGCGAGCTTTTCACTACAAATTCTGCAGCTAACACGTTTTGCTTGGCAGCTTCCAAATCCTTTTGCGCAGAGATATAGTCAGCCTGGGCTTGCTCAAAGTCGGCCACAGAAATAGCTTTGGACTCATATAAACTCTTTTGTCTATTGAAGTTCTGTTCTGCTTGGGTGAACTGGGCTTCTGAGCGCTGCAATGCTGCCCGGGTTTGTGATAAATTAGCTTCTTGTTGGGAGAAATTGGCTTTGGTTCTATTGAGCGCAGAGATAAAGTTGTCAGGCCTGATTTTCACCAAAAGCATACCGGCGGCCACAGAATCTCCTTCTTTTACATTTAGGGAGATTATCTCACCTGCAACATCTGGACTGAGTTTAACCTCTACTTCAGGTTGTATTTCTCCTGAGGCACTCACTTTTTCGATGATGGGCACTTTTTTTACTGTTGAGACTTCCACCTGTGTTTGTTTTTCACCACCTACCCATCCGGCATTTCGGGCGATAACCGCAAAAATGATGAGGACTACTATTCCTCCCAGGAGGTAATACAATAGCTTGTTTGATTTCTTATTAGCCATGGTTTAATTGAGATTAATGGGGTTACCCAGGTAAAAATCAAGAACTTTTACCCTGAAAATGTATGTGTATTTCGCATTAAGCAAATCTGCCTGCGCATTGAAAAGGTTGTTTTGTGCCACCTGAAAATCTACAGAATTGATAGCGCCTAAGTCAAATCTTTGTTGGGCGATACGGAAAGTTTCCTTTAGACTTTCTACCTGAATCAGAGATGATTCATAAGTAAGCTGTGCTGCAAGGGCGCTATTATAGGCAGTTTCAATATCATTACGTAGCTGGTTTTCGGCTTCTAATTCTGCTACTTCCGAGATTTGCTTTTGTACTCTGGCTCTTTGCACGTTTGCTTTGTTGCTCAGCCTGGAAAAGAGAGGAATGCTAAGTTGAAGATTAACTGCCTCCGATAAGTTGTTCTCTATCTGCTGTCCAAATGTGGGCCTTTCTGTTCCATACACTTGATCCACATAATTGGAAAAGATGTTTGCACCAATTCCAAGAGTGGGATAATATCCTCCTTTTGCAAGTTTAACCCCGTATTCAGCGCTGAGTACATTTGCCTGTGCGGCTTTGATTTCGGGCATAAATCTCATTGCCTCATTGTATATGTCTTTTGGGGTTTCTGTGGCCATCAGCAACTCATTGATTTCGAATTCGGGCTCAATCACCGAAAACTCCGATGTATAAGGTATCTGCAGGGCCTGGGCTAAGTTGAGTTTCGCAATGTTGTAGTTATTTTTTGCATTGATCAGATTCACCTGGTTTGTGGCATTTTGTGCCTGCACGTCCAATTGGTCGGAGAGGGGAAGTGATCCCGCTTCTACCAATTTGGTGGTTCTTGTCAGTTGGTCTGAGGTAGAGGCCAGTTGATTTTCCGCTACGTTTACCTGCTCGCGGTTGAAGACCACATTGATAAACAAGTTGATGATATTTAATGTGATATCATTTTTGGTAGCTTCTATATTATACATGCCTGCTTCCAGATCCACTTTTGATTGTTTAATGGAATTATTGATCTGATTTCCGGCAAATATGGTGGCATTGGATGAAGCCGATACGTTAACATTTCCGATTCGGGCGGTTTCAAAAAGGTTTGTTACCGGGTTGATTGATCTACCCCATCTATACCCTGTACTTGCTCCCGCAGAAAGATTGGGATAGCGTTCACCTTGGGCTTGCAGGAGATTGGCTTCAACGGTCTGCTGGTTCAATACACTTCGTTTCAGCGAGAGGTTGTTTTCAAGAGCAATAGCAACCGCCGTTTCCAAATCGATGGGGCCGGAGGGAATAATAGGTTCTTGTGCAAAAATCGAAAAACCAATTCCAGTTGCCAAGGCAATGCTTAGTAGGAATTTTTTCATAATGTAATTAAAGGTCAATGTCAGGTATGTATATTAATTCGGTGATCCAGGGTAAAGATTTTAAATAATTAAGTGTGATTTCATTGATCCCTGAATCCATCTCTATCACATGGCAAGCTATGTCATTTTTGCCTTTTCTAGAAACAGACATGGTAGCGATATTGGCTTTTTCCTGAGCGATCACTGCGGAGATAAATGCAATGGCACCGGAAATATCCTCTGCCTTTATTATGAGTGTATGGTTAGCGGCCGAGAAGTTGGCCACAAAACCGTCAACTTCTGAAATATTGATCACTCCGCCACCCAGGCTTTCACCCACTACTTCTACAGAACGGTCTCCTTTTACGAGATTCAACTTTATAGTATTGGGATGGTGTATGGAGGAATTGCCAATAGATCTAAACCGATAGGTAAATCCTTTGTCTTGAGCAATCTCCAGGGACGTCTTAATATTGGCATCATCGGTTTTGAAGTCCATCAAACCACCAATAATAGCCCTGTCGCTTCCATGACCTTCATAGGTTCTGGCAAAGGAATTATAAAATGTGATGGAAGCATCATCAGGTATTCCTCCCAATATGCGGATAGCTGCTCTGGCTATTCTGACTACTCCTGCTGTGTGAGAAGAAGATGGCCCGATCATTATTGGTCCTATCATATCAAAAACACTACTTTTATTTGCCATCTGGGACTAATATTCCAATTTTGGTGCTAAGGTAAAATCCTGTGCATGATTTTAAACAAAAATCCATGTTTATTGTATAGAACCTGCTTTAAATGGTCTGACATTGACATAGTTTAACAAATCCATAAGCAAACAAATTAGCTAACTGAGCGATAATGAACAGTTTTATGACCGAAAACGAAACAACCTATCAAAAACTTTCATCTAGTGATTTATGGTCTTCACAAGCTGTCGTAGAATTCCCTGTGCGAGCGATGAGTTTTGGAGATGGGTTATTTGAAACTATGGTTTTTGATCATGGTGAAATTAGGTTTTTTGACAAACATATTAAAAGATTATTTGAAGGGATGGGAGTATTGGGTCTAAAATCAGAAGATATCAAACCTAGGGAGTTACTACATTTCTTGAGAGAGAGTTATCCTGACAGTAAACTTCGCGTGCGGTGGAATGTAGTCAGAGCCGGCAAAGGAAAATACACTCCTGAGTGTAATGAAGTGATGCAAACCCTTCAGCTCTCTGAGTTCAAGGCCGCCTCTGCTGTCAAAGAATCAGCTGATGTTTCTTTGAAGATCCACTTATTTCCCACGCCATGGGCTAATCTTAAAACGCTCAATGCACTGCCCTATGTACTGGCAAACCTAGAGAGAGCTGAAAGGGGATTGGATGAGATAATTCTTATGGATTATAGGGGATTTGTCTCTGAGGCTGGTGCTTCGAATGTTTTTTGGGTAAAAGACGAGGTCATTTACACCCCATCTCTTTCCTGCAGTTGTATAAATGGAATAAGCAGGCAGGCAATCCTTGACCAATTAACGAAAAAATCTGTTCCTTTTCATGAAGGTGAATATAAAATCAGTGAATTAGAGGTGTCAGATCAGATATTTGTTTCTAACTGTACGGGGATCAGTTACTTGAGTAGATTCCGGGGAAGAGGGTTGGATATACGTCCTTTGGACTTTTTAGAACTAATATTTCATTAATTTGAATTAGGCATAATTTATTGTACACGTTGCCATGAAAATATTATCTTTATCGGCCTATTCTAATAAGATTAGTCGTTTACCCAAACTAACTGCCCAAACCTAACCTAATAATTTATGCTCTTAGAACCCTTAGACTTAGCCGTTTTTATAGGCTACTGTTTACTCATCATAGGGATGGGTATTTTTGTATCCCGTGAGAAGAAAGGTCACGTTAAAAATTCCTCTGATTATTTCCTTGCTTCCAAGGCTTTGCCTTGGTGGGCAGTAGGCGCGTCATTGATAGCCTCCAACATTTCCGCTGAACAGTTTATAGGGATGTCAGGATCCGGATTTGCGCTGGGATTGGCGATTTCTACCTATGAGTGGATGGCCGCTGTTACTTTACTTGTAGTTGCCATCTTCTTTTTGCCGGTGTATATCAAGAAGGGGATCTACACTATGCCCGGGTTTCTATTGGACAGATATGATACCAGAGTAAGGACCACAATGGCCATTTTCTGGTTGTTGCTTTATGTGTTTGTCAATCTTACTTCTGTGTTGTATTTGGGTGCGCTTAGCTTAAATACAATCCTGAATGTGCCTATGGGCTACGGTATAGCTGGCCTGGCGCTCTTTGCGATGATATATTCCATCGATGGAGGTCTGAAAGCTGTGGCATGGACTGATGTTATTCAGGTATTCTTTTTGATTGCAGGCGGTCTTGCTACTACCTATATAGCTTTGCAGATGGTGGGGAGTGGTGATGCATGGGAAGGCCTTGGATTGCTGAGAAGAGAGGTTCCAGGGCACTTTTCTATGATTTTGTCCAAAGGTGAAATGATGATTCCTGATGGAGCCGGTGGTACCCGTGATGCATATCTAGACCTGCCTGGTATATCTGTGCTGGTAGGCGGTATGTGGATTACAAATCTTAGCTATTGGGGATTCAACCAATACATCACCCAGAGAGCCTTAGCTGCAAAGAGCTTGGATGAAGCCCAGAAAGGGATGATTTTCGCAGGTTTCCTGAAGCTACTTATGCCACTGATCGTGGTGATACCGGGTATTGCGGCCTATGTGATCGTGACTAACGGCATCGACGTAGGTTTTATCGAATCTATGAAAGACCCTATTACAGGCATCATTAAGTCAGATAGGGCTTATCCTACTTTACTTCAGCTTTTACCGGTAGGTCTAAAAGGCCTGGCATTTGCGGCATTGACTGCGGCAATTGTTTCTTCCTTGGCTTCCATGGCCAATAGTACTTCCACTATTTTCACCATGGATATCTATAATAAGTACATCGGGAAGAATTCCTCAGAAGCCAAGCAGGTAAAAGTTGGTAGAATCACTGCTTTGGTTGCTTTTGGGGTAGCTTCGATCGTTGCTCCAGCATTAGGCGCATTGGATCAGGCATTCCAGTTTATCCAAGAATATACCGGATTTATCAGTCCGGGGGTATTTGCGATCTTTTTCTTCGGGGTATTCTGGAAAAAGACAACCTCAAATGCAGCCCTTACCGGAGCTGCATTGAGCATCCCACTCTCAATAGTTCTCAAGTTGGTTTTTCCAGCTTTACCCTTCATCGACAGAATGGGAGTTGTATTCTTGATCGTGGCCGCATTGATGATCATAATCAGTTTGGTAGAAGGCAAAGGGAAAGACCATCCAAATAGCATCGAAATCAATAAAGAGTTGTTCAGTACGAGTACCACATTCAAAATCGGCGCTGTCTTGATCGCTGGCATTACTGCAGCTCTATACATCGTATTCTGGTAAAAAAAACACATTAAATGAGACGTTTACTTTTAGGGATTGACATTGGAAGCTCCTCTGTCAAGACTTCATTACTTGACGCTGATTCAGGAAAGTCTATTTTATCGAAGGCTTTTCCTGAAGAGGAAATGATCATAGATTCTCCCGAAAAGGGCTGGGCTGAACAAGACCCGGAAACTTGGTGGAAGTATGTACAACACTCTATCCGATATGTACTGAGCAAGACAAAAGTGCAAAACGGAGAACTTAAGGGAATCGGCATAGCTTATCAAATGCATGGCTTGGTCCTGGTAGATAAGAATCAGAATGTACTAAGGCCTTCTATCATATGGTGCGACAGCCGTGCCGTAGGCATAGGTGAGAAGGCCTTCAAAGAACTCGGAGAAGAATATTGCCTTAAAAACCTATTGAATTCTCCTGGGAACTTCACCGCGTCCAAGCTCCGCTGGGTGATAGAGAATGAACCTGAGTTAGCCTCCAGAATCCATAAAATGATGCTTCCCGGTGATTACATAGCGATGAAACTGAGTGGGGAGATCTGTACTTCCGAGACTGGATTGTCTGAGGGCATATTCTGGGATTTTCAGAAGAATGGTTTGAGTGACAAAGTGCTCAACAACTACCAAATCTCTAAATCTTGGATACCTGAAGTGGTTCCTTCTTATTCCATTCAGGGAAGAGTGTCAGCTATGGCATCTGAAGTTACAGGTTTAGAAGAGGGGGTTCCTATTTCTTACCGTGCGGGGGATCAACCAAATAATGCTTTTTCCCTTCAGGTATTGAAGCCGGGAGAATTGGCGACTACAGCCGGAACTTCAGGTACGGTGTATGGGGTAGCAGACAAGCCTCTTCATGATCCTTTATCCAGAGTTAATACCTTTGTACATGTCAACCATGCAAAAGAGAATCCAAGTTATGGAGTACTGCTATGTGTGAATGGTACCGGGATACTCAATAGTTGGCTTAAAAAAATAATGGGAGCCGGACATATTGAATACGATGAAATGAATAATCTTGGCGGCTCTGCCCCGATCGGCTCGGAAGGTCTCACTTTCATTCCTTTTGGTAACGGGGCGGAGCGAATCATGCAAAACAAACCGGTGGGAGCACATCTACTTGGCCTGGATCTGCTAAAGCATGATAAACGACATATGATACGGGCTGCTCAGGAAGGTATTGTTTCTGCGCTTACCTTTGGCTTTCGAATCATGCAGGATATGGGACTTGACCTGAATACTGTAAAAGCTGGAAAAGCAAACATGTTCCTCAGCCCTATATTCCGGAAGACCTTTGTTCACATGAACAAAGTGGTACTGGAACTCTATGATACGGACGGTGCCCAAGGTGCTGCTAGGGGTGCTGGGATTGGCGCAGGTGTATTTGCGAGCGAGGCAGAAGCTTTTGAAGGACTGGAATTAGTAGAGACCATAGAGCCAAACGAGCATTTCTATGATCCCTACGAAGAAGTCTATTCTACCTGGAAGGGACATTTGGAAGCAATACAAAAAATGAATAAATAATTTTCAAACCTATAAAACCTAATAAACCAAAGTAAACATGTCAAAAACTTATTTCTCTTCAATCGATAAAATCCCTTTCGAAGGCAAGGAAAGTGATAATCCATTGGCTTTTAGATTTTACGACGAGAACCGTATCATCGCTGGGAAAACCATGAAGGAGCACTTCAAGTTTGCTATAGCCTATTGGCATTCCTTCTGTGGCACGGGAGGAGATCCATTTGGTCCGGGCACTATCATTCATCCATGGGATGCGGCTGAGGATCCTGTTCAGCGGGCCAAAGACAAAATGGATGCTGCTTTCGAATTCATCACCAAGATCGGAGCTCCTTACTACTGCTTCCATGATATTGACTTGATCGATGAGGGGCCAACCCTTGGTGAATATGAGAAAAGAATGCAGATCATTACAGAGTATGCAAAACAAAAACAGGCTGAAACCGGTGTGAAATTGCTATGGGGCACTGCAAACGTATTCAGCAACCCACGCTACATGAACGGAGCTTCCACAAACCCTGATTTTAATGTGGTTTCGTGGGCAGGTACACAGGTGAAAAACGCTATAGACGCTACTATAGCACTGGGTGGAGAAAACTACGTCTTCTGGGGTGGCCGTGAAGGTTACATGTCTTTGCTGAACACTGACATGAAGCGGGAGACTGAGCACCTTGCCCAATTCCTGACGATAGCCCGCGATTACGCTAGAAAGAATGGATTCAAAGGGACATTCTTCATTGAGCCCAAACCGATGGAGCCAACTAAGCATCAATATGATTATGATGCCGCCACGGTAATAGGGTTCTTGAGACAACATGGTCTTGATAAAGATTTCAAGTTGAACATCGAGGTCAACCACGCTACTCTGGCCGGACATACTTTCCAACATGAGTTACAGGTATGTGCTGATGCCGGAATGCTCGGAAGTATCGATGCCAATAGAGGTGACTACCAAAACGGTTGGGATACAGACCAGTTTGCAATGAATCTACAGGAAATGACTGAAGCAATGCTTGTATTGCTGACTTCGGCGGGCATCCAAGGTGGAGGAGTGAATTTTGATGCCAAGATCAGAAGAAACTCCACAGATATGGATGATCTATTCCTTGCCCATATCGGAAGTATGGATGCTTTTGCAAGAGGTATGTTGATTGCTCAGGATATTCTGGAGAAGTCTGATTACCTGGAAAGAAGAAAGAACCGTTATGCCAGCTTTGATTCCGGCAAAGGCAAAGCTTTCGAAGAAGGCAAGCTTACTTTAGAGGATTTGAGAAATTATGCCGCGGAAGTAGGGGAGCCTGTGCAGACAAGCGGTAAGCAGGAGTATTTCGAAAATCTATTGAATAGATTTATCTAATATTTATAGAATGACTTATCCAGGGTAACCCAAACGAGGTTGTCTGGGTCAAAATTAATTTAGCATCGGGTTTCAACTCGATGCTATTTTTGTATTATAGGGGATGCAAGATGAATCAAGACCTGGATTTTACAATAGGGGAGCTAATGTGGATTTTATTTACGCCCTATCATGTTTTTTCCTTCTATCTCATGTATGCTGTTCCTGCAAAATGAAACCCATTGATATATTGGGGGTTATGGCTCTGTTTGAAATGACCTGTTGGATGTGTGCAATAGGGGCGATCAATAGATAAATTGCCACTACACTGATATTTGATAAAACAATTTAGGATTCTTGAAAAAGGTACTATTTATAAGCTGGGACTCTGATAAGACCAACTACTTGGAAAATCTGTTTTTCCCGATTTTTTCCGGATTACAGAACAGAGGAGGAATAACCATTTCTATTTTTCAATTTTCCTGGGCAAAATCAGTAGAGGTGGATAGAATTTCGTTTCTGGCCAGTAAATTAGGGTTGGATTATAACCATTTTCCAATTTCAAGAAAAGCCCCAGCCATACTGGCTAGTTTATCTGCTGTATTTTCTAATCGATCCTTTCTGATTAATTACCTCCAATCTCATCAGATTCAGGTGATTATTCCTAGAAGTACCATGCCGGCGTTATTTCTTTTGACTGTCCTGAAGAAGGTAAAAGGAATGGGCTGTGAAATTGTTTTTGATGCAGATGGACTTCCTATACAGGAAAGATTGGATTTGGGGAATCTTACAAAGGGGGGGATAGTTCATCGGATTTTGACTGGTATAGAACATAGAATACTTTTGGAATCCAGCAAGGTGTTAGTAAGAACTAGACATTCGATTGACTGGCATACCACTCGATACACAAACTTGGATGTTCAAAAGTTTTTTCTGGTAGGTAATGGAAGAGACATAAGGAAATTTCATTTTTCTGCCGAACGCAGAAATGAAATCAGAGAACAATTAAATCTCTCCGAAGAACTAGTTTTGATTCATTCCGGTTCACTGGGTCCGGGATACGCATTGGATGTATTGTTTAGCATTCTGAGGGGAATAAAAGAAAGAGGGATTTCCTTTAAAATGGTTTTTCTTACCAGAGATCCGGGGTATTTGATACCAGAGATTCCTTATGATATCAAATCTCAGGTAATTGTTTTAGAAGTGGCCTTTGATCAAGTGCCGGATTATCTGATGGCAGGGGATGTAGGGGTTAGTTTAAGGAAGCCCGGTCCTGGCACCAAAGGGATTCTACCGATCAAGCTAGGTGAATACATGATGTGTGGGTTGCCGGTTCTTGTCTCAAGGGGGATCGGGGATATGGATTTGCTCCTTAGTGATGAGGATAGTTGCTTAATTATCGATAACCAGTCTGTTAATTTCAATGATCTTGTGCAATGGTTTCTAAGTATATCCCGGCTAGATAAGGCTAAGATCGCCAAAGTGGGCTCAACCTTGTTTTCGTTGGAGAAAACCTTGGACAATTACCAGAAAGCTTTACTATGAATCTAAAAGTTGTTGATTTTCTGGTTCTTATTTTTTGCAACTTACCTTTAGTGTACTTTTTGGTTTGGCTCAGGAAAAGCAAGGGGATTGATCAAGGTGAACAGATTCTTGTGACTCTTCTTTGGCTAGTCCATCTAGGCTTCTCATTTTTTTATGCCAGTTATATTCTCCATAATGGTGGGGATTCCCTCAGATTTTGGCAATTAACGGCTGATACCTCACAGCATGCCCAAAACTGGATGGGATATTTCGGGATTAATACCTTTTTTATACAGTGGTTGAACTATATTCCAAGTAAGTTGCTGGGTTTTTCTTATTGGTCAGGGACCTTCGTTTACTCAACCTTTTCTTTCATGGGAGTTGTTTTGCTTTTTCTAAGCTTCCGGTTTCTCATCTTAGAGCGTATTGGTATGTTGGCTTTTCCAAAGCTGCTGTACCTGCCATTGTTTTTACCGGGACTACATTTTTGGACGGCGGGAGTTTCGAAGGAAAACTTGCTGTTTCTAGGATTGTCCATGTTGTTTTACTCCCTTACCATGCCTGGTACTACTATGATTTTGGGATTGATTGGGTGGATTATCTGCCTGTTTGTAAGACCGGTTGTAGGCATTTTCTTTATACCTGTATTGGTTTGGCTTCTCCTGCCTGTGCTTAAAAAGTCACTGAGCAAATCTGTGATTTTGATAGTGATATTAGTAATCTTGTTTTTTCAGGCAATCAATCAATTCCTACTTTACCTGCATTTGGAATCATTTTCGCAGGATAGTTTTAAGGCATTTAGTACCAATCAGTTGTACTATTTGAATAGTTTTAATGCGAGCACCGCAATTCCTATGGTAGAAATGAATAGTATGGAACGGTTGTTTGCCGTAATTTTCCGTCCACTTCTCTGGGAGAGCTGGGATTTCTATTCTGTTATTATAGCTATAGAAAATACTTGGCTAATGCTTATCACCCTTTTAGCCCTGTTTCTATATAGTTATAGGGTATATCGTGTACTTATAATTTATTTCTCGAAGTTTTCCCCTGCCCGTCGGAGAGGTGGAATGGGGGGCACAAGGTTACAAATCATCCCATGGTATGTCGTTCTTCGAAACACCCCGTTTCCTATCCCTTTTTCGGCGAAATACTATTCAATAATTGCAGTTGGAATGTTTTTGCTGTTTACCTTTACCCTCAATAACTTCGGATTGTTTTATAGAATGAAATCTATCTGGATGCCGTTTTTGCAATTTTCAATCCTATGGTTAATCTGTTCTTCGACTGCATATTTAAAACGATCACCCTGACACCAATTGTCCAAAGCAAGCCTTATAATTTCCTTAGATTTTGAACTCCATTGGGGTAGATTTGATAAATACGATTTACGTGATTATCAACAGTATTACACCAATGCTCTTGATTGCCTGCCTCGGATTTTAGATCTTTTTGAGAGGTATTCGATTAGGGCTACCTGGGCTACGGTCGGGATGCTGATGGCTGAAAATTGGGAGGAATGGCATGAATATGCTCCTGATGTTCAACCTAGTTTTTCTGAGAAAAAATACTCTGCATTTGAATGGGGGCGGCGGCAGATGAAGAATGGTAGTTTAGGTCTCTTTGCACCGGAGATGGTGAATCGGATACAGTTGACTCCGGGACAGGAATTGGCGTCGCATACCTTTTCACACTTTTTTACTGCAGTGGAAGGAAGTACATTTGAGGCTTTTGAGTCGGATCTTCAGGCATGTAGATCTATTGCAAAATCAAAATACGGGGTTGTTCTGGAAAGTTTGGTTTTTCCTAGGAATCAATATTATCCTGAGGTGCTGAACGTTGCCGATAAGGCTGGCTTTTCAGCAGTGAGAACCAACCCCTCAGATTGGTTCTGGAAAGAAACAGCTCATGAGAGCCTTTTGAAAAAAATATTCAGAACTGGTGATACTCTACTTCCTCTGGGAAGAAATGTATGTTATGATATGGAGGGGCTCGATTCCAAGCCTATATTGCAGCTGCCGGCGAGTAGGCTACTAAGGCCTTACCGTAAAGGGTCAATTTTTAATAGGAGAAGAATATCCCGGATTAAGGCAGAATTGGAAAATGCCTGCATTGAAGGAAAATGCTATCATTTGTGGTGGCACCCGCACAATTTCGGACATTTTCCGGAAGAAAATTTAGTTATTTTAGAAGATCTCCTGATTTTTATACAGGAACTGATGGAGTCTAATAGATTACAGAGTATTTCCATGAAAGATGCTTCTGCCTTAAACCAAAAAATTAATCTTGAAAAGCAAATAAAAAGACAGGGCAATTAAAAAACACTAATTTCACTTAATGAAAAAACACATTGGATTCGTTTTGACCTGCTTAATATTGAGCTCATGTATTAGCAATAAACGGATAACTTATCTACAAAATCTACCTGGGAATCCTGAGATCGGTCTGGATGAATTTATTCCCTATGCCACAGTGGAGTATAAATATATACTTCAGCCTTTCGATATTGTTGACATTGATTTTGCCTCTTCAGACGAGGAATTGACCAAAGCTTTTGAGTTTCAGGGATCCAGAAATATGCGCCAGGGCGGTGGAGGGGGAGGAGTAAATGATTTATTTTACTTTACAGGATATTCTATAGATCAAGAAGGTTATGTGGAACTTCCACAGCTGGGTAAGGTAGCCATTGCCGGATTGACAGAGGAGGCGGCCCAGAAGAAAATTCAAGAGACTATCAATCAATTTTTCAAAGAAGAAGTCTATGTGAAATTAAGAATAGGCGGAATTCGCTTTACAGCATTGGGTGAATTCAGTAGTTCTGGGGCGCAGGTGATTTTAAAGAATAGAGCGACCATCTTTGATGCTCTGGCGGTTGCCGGAGAATCCAATATCCTAGCCAAGAAAAATAAGCTTTTTATCATTAGACAATACGATGGAGGAACAAAAATCCACCAGATTAATCTCAATGACCGGCAACTTCTGGCATCTCCTTTTTATTTTATTCAGCCAAATGATATACTGTATTTAGAGCCAATGAAAATCCGCCAGTTTGGCAATGCGGAAAACCTTACAGCTTCACTTGGTTTGATAATTTCTGTAACTTCATCAATTATTGTAATTGTTGCGTTATTGACCACGAATTTATGATAGACGGAAAGGTCGATATTTCCAAGTTTCAAGATGAGGTAAAGCCTATAGATATCAAGTATTACCTGATCAAATACTCTAGGTATTGGCCACTATATGTTACAAGTATCTTTTTAGGTTTGATCATTACCTTTTTATTTCACCGGTATTCGGTGGAGGAATATGAGGTTCAGGGAAGTATTTTGATCAAGCAAAATTCCAGTCCTGAGATGAAGATCCTGGACAGATCCAATATTTTTTCGGGTTCATATCGGCTGGAAAACGATATATTATTGCTCACCTCTAAGAATTTGGCCGCTGAGGCATTGCAGGGGTTGAACTTCAACGTCACCTACTATGCGTCCACTAACATCAAGGAAGTGGAGCTATATGACCAATCTCCGATACATGTTGAAGTGGACAGGGATTTCCCACAGATGGAATTGGGTGAAATCACCTTCACCGTGGTTTCAGATGACGAGTTTGTATTGACCATAGAAGAATCCGGATTTTTTGATTTTTTGAACGCAAAAGCTGCCGGGCCTATAGATGAAGATATCCTTAACCGCAGATTTAAATTTGGGGAGGAAATAGAGTCTTCAAAAAGTAAGTTTACCATATACAAGAAAAAGACGCTAAAAGAAAATGATAGGCTTAGTTTTAAAATCCATAATTACATCAATATTATAGATGATTACTCCAAAGCAATAGCAGTGCGTCCTATCAATAGCTATGGTACTGTGCTTCAAGTGACTATGGTGACCAAAGTAGTCGAAAAAGGAAGGGATTATGTGAATGCATTGATGGATTCTTATATAGAATACAATCTGAAGGAAAAAAACCAAATGACGGAAAACACACTGAGGTTTTTGGATGAACAGCTGTATATCGTTGAGGATTCATTGAAAGCTGTCGAGCGGAAGATGCTTGATTTTAAGGTTAAGAATAAGCTTTTGGATATCAACTCTGAGTTTGGCGGGGTATTGGGTAATATGCAGTCTTTGGAAGACCAGATTCAGGCCATTGATTTCCAGTTACAATACTATCAATCCCTTCAGACCTATTTAATCGAAAAGGGGAAAGATTTTTCAGATATTTTAGCTCCTTCATTAATAGGTATTGACGATGGCTTATTGAATGGCCTGGTAGCTCGGCTCATTGAAGTTTCCTTAAACAGAAGGGGGCTCCTCGCTGCAGTAAATGAAAATCATCCCAAGGTGCTGGAACTGGATGAGCAGATTTCAAAACTTAGAGAAAATATTTTTGAGAATATAGATAATCTCGTAAAAAACACTGAAAACAGAAAAGCGCAAGCCCTTTCAAAATTGGCAGAAGAGGATAATGAATTCGCCAAGCTACCAATAGCTGAGTCGGATTTTATGGCGTTGAACAGGGAATTTAAGTTGCGGGAGAATCTATATAATTACCTCTTGGAAAAAAGAGCGGAGGCAGGCATAGCGAGAGCCTCCAATATCTCAGATAATTCAGTGTTGGATTATGCTAGAAGAGGAAATTTGATTTTTCCAAAAAAAGCCAATAACTATGGATTGGCTTTTGGTTTGGGCTTGTTTATTCCATTGGGGTTTCTCTTAGTCTATCATTATCTTAACAATAGGATTGTAGATCAGGTACAACTCAAAAATGTATTGAGAATCCCTTTACTGGGAACAATAGGTTACAGTACAAAGGATACGAACCTGTTAGTGCAGGAGCATCCTAAATCCATGGTTACTGAGTCATTCAGATCATTACGTTCCGCATTATTTTATCTTGCAAGTGAGAAGGAATGTAAAAAAATATTAGTTACTTCTTCGGTGTCGGGAGAAGGGAAGACCTTTGTTAGTATCAATCTTGCCTCTGCATTGGCATTAAGTGGAAAAAGAACCCTTTTGATAGGGTTAGACTTAAGAAGACCTAAAATATCGGAATATCTAGGGGTTGAAAATTTAACCGGGTTATCAAATTACTTGATTGGAAAAGCAAGCAGACAAGAAATCCTGGTGAAAACCACCTTTGATAATTTGTATGTAGTGCCTTCTGGGCCAATACCGCCAAATCCTGCTGAATTACTTCTTAAAGAAAAGATGAATGAATTCCTGAATTCATTGGACGGGGAGTTTGACGTAATTGTAATGGATACTCCTCCTATAGGACTTGTTTCAGAAACTATGGATCTGATGCGTTTCTCAGACATCAATTTATATATCGTGAGGCAGGATTATACACATAAGCGCTATCTGTTAATGATTAATGACCTTTATGCCAACGATCAAGTGGATAACATTTATGCGGTGTTCAACGGAATCAAGGCTGGGGTAGATGTCTATGATTTTGGGGGATATAATTATGGATATGGATATAACTATTCTTATATGAGAAAAAATGAATACACGGGCTCCTATTATGATCATGAGGATAGGAAAGAAAAGGCGCAGTGGTTGAAGAAATTTTTAGCAAAATTCAGGGTTTGATGGCTATATTAACACGGGCAGCACTAATTCCTGCAAGGTATGCATCTACAAGACTCCCATCTAAATTAGTACAGGATTTGGGAGGAAAATCAGTGATTCAACGAACCTACCTCAGTACCAGAGAGGCTGGGGTTTTTGATGAAGTATGGGTGGTAACTGACCACCAAGAAATCAAAGAACAAATAGAAGCTATCGGCGGGAGCGTTTTTATGAGCCAGAAGACGCATGAAAGCGGATCTGACCGGATTGCAGAAGCCTTAGATGTAGTTGTTGCTGATTTGATCGTGAATGTTCAAGGTGATGAACCGTTTCAGGACAGAAATTCTCTTATAGACCTAGTCCATGTATTTGAGGACACCCGGGTGGATGTCGCATCTCTGAAAACCAGAATTACACCTCAGGAAGCAGAAAACCCTAATGTTGTAAAGGTAGTAGTGGATATGTGGAGCGACGCCCTTTATTTTTCCAGATCCCCGATCCCATATATTAGAGAAAAAGCAAAAGACCTGTTCTATTGGAAACACGTGGGAATCTATGCCTATAGGCGGGAAGTGCTGCAAGCTTTTACTCATTTACCCAAAAGCAACCTGGAGTCTATAGAAATGCTCGAACAGTTAAGACTTCTGGAAAATGGATATAGAATACGGATGGTGGAAAGCACGCATGAGGCAGTGGCCATAGATACCGCAGAAGATCTGGAAAAAGCCAGAAGACTGATTGGGGATGGTCTTTAATTGTGCCGCATGGATATCTTATCATAGTAACCATAAGGGATTGGTTTATTTATAAGTATTCTGACTACTCCCACATACTCCGTTTGCCTCGCTATTTTCATCAAACGCTGTAATTCAAGCTTTCTTTGATGTACTTTTGTACCTATTAAGGATAACTACCTTACTATGAAGAAAGAATTCAACCTACAATTGAGCCCTCAAGAGGCCTACGACCCCTTACTTTTCCAAGAAGTGGTATTGCGGAAAGCCGGACTACCGACAGATTCACCAGAAGCAATCGCCAGACAGATAAAGCGGTCGATAGACGCACGCGGAAGGAATGTAAAGATAAACGTACTGGCCGAGCTTTATATAAAAGAAACTCCTCCATTACTTTTGGACAATCGGCCGGAATATAAAAATGTCAGTATTGGTGATCCCATTGTTATTGTGGGTGCCGGTCCGGCAGGACTATTTGCTGCTCTTCGCGCAATAGAGCTGGGGGTTAGACCAATTGTAATTGAAAGGGGAAAGGATGTCAGGTCCCGGCGCCGTGATTTGGCAGCGATTAACAAAGACCATATTGTCAATCCGGATTCCAATTACTGTTTTGGAGAAGGGGGTGCGGGCACCTATTCGGATGGAAAGCTCTATACCCGGTCCAAAAAGCGCGGGGATATTCGCAGAATCATGGAGATCCTGGTGGCACATGGAGCGACCGAGGAAATCTTAGTGGATGCCCATCCTCATATAGGTACAAATAAACTTCCCAAATTAGTTGAAGATCTGCGGGAAACGATCCGGGGTTTTGGTGGAGAGGTCCTTTTCGACACTCGAGTTGATGACTTTATTCTGGAAGGAGACGAACTGAAAGGTGTGGTCACCCAACGTGGAGACAAAATCACCGGTATAGGCGTGATATTGGCGACCGGCCACTCAGCCCGGGATATATTCCACCTGCTTCATCAAAAAGAGATTAAAATAGAAGCCAAACCTTTTGCCTTGGGAGTACGGATAGAGCATAGCCAGCCCCTTATTGATAGCATTCAGTACCATTGTGGTTTGGATCGTGGGCCGTACCTTCCTGCCTCCGCATACTCACTCGTTCATCAGACCGACTACAAAAATAAACAGCGAGGTGTTTTTAGTTTTTGTATGTGTCCGGGGGGATTTATAGTTCCTGCGGCCACTGCCCCCGGTGAACTTGTGGTAAACGGTATGAGCCCTAGCAGAAGAGATGGCAAGTTTGCCAATTCCGGAATTGTGGTGTCGGTAGAATTAGAAGATTTACCAGCGCAATATCAAAAGTTTGGATCCCTCTCCGCCATGGAATTTCAGGCTGAGGTGGAAAGGAATGCCTGGAGAGCAGGAGGTAAAACCCAAGTTGCTCCAGCCCAACGAATGGTGGATTTTGTGAATAAAAAGACGAGCTCAAGCCTCTTGGATACTTCGTATCAGCCTGGGCTCAATTCAGTGGAAATGCGGGAAGTATTGCCTGATTTCATTTCAGAACGCTTGGCTATGGCATTCAAAGCATTTGGCAATAAAATGAAGGGGTATTATACAAATGATTCCCAGTTGATTGGCTTAGAAAGTAGAACCTCATCGCCAGTCCGTATTCCCAGGGATCGGGAGTCATTTGAACATATACAGATCAAACGTCTGTTCCCGTGCGGAGAAGGGGCTGGGTATGCAGGAGGTATAGTCTCTGCCGCTATGGATGGTGAAAGGTGCGCTGAGCGATTAATAGCAGCATACGCCAAATAATTAAGAGATCTGTGGCATTTTTGCTTTCTTAACGTTTTGGACTTGGAAGCCGGCTGGGCATGTAGTCGTCTTAATGGTGTCAGTAACCATAGTTTTTGGGATTAGCTGCCACATTTTATAAGAATAAAAGAATGGCAAATCCCATTACTTGTAAAAAATCGGAAAATCGTAAATTTTTAATGCTTATAGGTTTAAAATTCGAAAACATCCAAAAATCTGAGACAAATGGAAAGTATAGAGCAAATTAATTATCTCAAAGTACCTGCAGCCAATGTATATCAAGCACTTACTTCTGAAGAAGGTTTGGGGAAAGTGTGGACAAAGAAGCTAAAAGTAAAGCCCGAAGTAGGTTTTGTCAATGAATTTGACTTTGATGAAGGATACTTGACTAGGTTCAAGACAATTGAACTTGTAGAGAACAGCAAAATTGTTTGGGAATGCCTGGAATCCGATGAAGAATGGATAGGCACTCGCGTGTCTTTTGAACTGACAGAAAAGGATAATACCACTGCCGTAACCCTTAAACACTTCAACTGGAGGGCAAGAACTGATTTTTATCGATGGTGCAGCTATAATTGGGGCATGTTTTTATACAGTTTAAAGACGTACTGCGAAAGCCAGAAAGGATTGCCCTACCAAGATCGTGATTTTTAATGTTTTAATTATAGAAGTATGTGTACTGCATGCAGTGGGACACATCAGGGATGGAAAAAGACTATCATAAAGTACCTAGGGATTTCACTGCCTGAAGAATGCAGAATGCATAGCCAGTCATTTATTCCCCCTGGAAAAGGAATTGCTTTTCCAGGGGGAACCCCGTAGAAGTTGTAAAAACATATCCTATTTCAGATCGGGAAACTGCTAAAATATACCCCAAGAAGTTCCTGGGGGACAAAGCTCATAGATATGGTTTTGGTTGATGGCCTAAAGGCAGTAGTTGCTAATTGAATCAATATTTAATGAATGAACCTTCACTAAAAAACTTCTCGTGTGTTCAAATAATTCAAGCATTTACAATGGAATGCCAATGTATAGCTGGCATGCATTTTTATGATGGATCTGACTGTTTGGTCAATTTGATGAGACTTTAATTTGTATCTGTATAATGGTTTATATGGAGATTATTCAAGTTTTTTCAATATAAATTTATTTTAAATAATTCTATAGGATGAGTGAAGATGTATGCATATAATTCGAATGAGGCCAACGCAGAAAATGGTATGGCCGAGGCTAGTTAAAAATCCCGATTTTGGGATTTTTCGGTGCATGGAGAAAGCTTGTACCTGCTGCAAAACCGTTCGCATGAAAGATGAGCTAATTAGTCCAAAGGATAGCTTTTGATCTGTTCCTGGTGGTTTTCAACAGCCCTAAACCAATTTTACTAACTATATCGAAATGTTCAGAGAATTTCTCTTTATCCAGGCCATAAATGCTTTCTGAGCTACTACTTGGAGCAGTCTAGATTCATGAGGGACATCCGTAAAGATAAAGTGTGTAAATCTAGATAAGTAAGATTTCACTTGCCAATAGAAGGCAACAGACTGAGGAAAGTTTGACACAAACCGCTGGATATTATCCTAGGAATCTAATGGGGGAGGTCATTTAAATACTGATTGAGGTAACCAGGACAGTTCTTTTCTGCTTTTTTTAGATATCCAGACTAGGGAATAGTATTTGATCCTTCAATAGTGATCATCAATACCTGGCTACCACAACTATAAATAAAAATGAAAGTGGCTTTGAGAAAAAGAGAGGCATAGATAAGGACAATATTAAGGTCACACCGCTGGGGATAAATAAGAAAAAGAGGTATCTCCCTGATTCGGGCTCCGGGAGGAATATATCCATCCGCAGTCTGATCAGGACCAAATGAAAAATTATGCCCGACCCAAAAATCGAAGAATAGTCGGTATGTTGTTGGTGAATTGAGCACTATTCCTGTATTCATCTGTTATCGGGACTTCTGTCTTCAATGGGAGAGTGAATAAAACCAGATCGGCGAATTAAAAAAAAGAAGTATGAAAAAAATAGGTTTGGTAATTCTGGCAATAATTTTACTCGGAGCAATCCTGATCCTTACCCTTGTAATGGAAATTATTGAGATTTTTATGGGGGCGACACTGTTTTTGCTGGTAATTGTCCTCTTGGTTTTCTTCTATAACAAGATAAAAGACAAAGTTTCTTGATTTAAGAGACCATTGAGACTGCTTACAATCAGACAATGTATGGAATCAATTCCCTTTAGCGATAGCCGTTTTAATTAATTCGTCAAATTTTTGCAAGTAGTAGCTTGCAGTATTTTCCTGGAAAGGGCTAAATTCTAACCGTCCGATTGTTTGGGTGTTTTACTGTTTCCTTTAATCTTATTAAACTATATGATTAAACATAAAACTTAATATTTAAATGGAAGATTTATTAACAACTGAATATTGGGGAAATACTGGAAAGGAGTATCTGATAGCCTTGGGCGTACTCGCCTTCGGTCTTTTACTGGTCAGGATCTTCAAGAATGTAGTACTGAAGCGTCTCGCCATTTTGGTGTCAAAATCAAAAACCACGATAGACGATTTTATTGTAGAGAGTCTCGGTCTATATGTGGTGCCGATGGTATATTTCACTATAATATACGCAGTACTGAAGACACTAGCCTGGCCAGAAAGGATAACGTCTATTTTGGAAGTGGTATATGTAGTTATAATCACCTACTATTCGATAAGATTGGTTTCCAGCGTGATCCTTATGTTTCTCCAATCTTATATCAGGAGACAGGAGGGGGGAGAAGAGAAAGTAAAACAGATGGGGGGGATCATATTGATCATCAATGTGATGATCTGGATGGTAGGTTTGGTTTTCATGCTCAGTAACCTTGGGTATAATGTATCTGCAATCATTGCGGGTATGGGAATTGGGGGTATTGCCATAGCACTAGCAGCCCAGAATATATTAGGCGATTTGTTCAATTATTTTGTGATCTTTTTTGACCGTCCCTTCGAAGTAGGGGATTTTCTCGTAGTGGGAGAAAAAAATGGGGTAGTTGATAAAATCGGGATCAAGACCACAAGGATAAAGACACTTTCCGGTGAGCAGCTAGTCTTTTCAAATAGTGACCTGACCAATTCCAGGATTCATAACTATAAGAAAATGGAACGGCGCAGAATAGTATTTACCGTGGGGGTCACCTACGAAACTCCTGTAGAACAGGTAAAGAAGATCCCTGGGCTGTTAAGGGAAATTATTGAATCTGAAAAGCGGGTGGATTTTGATAGGGCGCATTTTAAAGCGTTTGGGGATTCAAGTTTGGATTATGAGATAGTCTATATTATTAACAGTGCCGACTTCAACACCTATATGGATATTCAGCAGGATTTTAATTTTAAGATATACGAGAGATTCAATGAGTTGGAAATTTCCATAGCTTTCCCTACCCGCACCCTTTATCTTCGAAATGAACATGGAATGAAACTAGAACTGAATACGGAGAAAATCGAGACGAACTGCAGCTGATGAAATCCCAGTAACATCTTTTAATTGCTCATTTATGATAATTAGTAGGGAAAGTATCAATACTTCTGTTGAAGAGACCGATAAATCCCTTAATTTGGTCAACCAATAATTCAGCATAAGGGCTAGATGATACGGGAAAAACTTTAGATTCGGGTGTGGAATAATTAATCAAATTGGCTTATTGAGATGCACAGAATTTACTTGATCCTGCTATTGGTAGGTATGGCTCATCAAATATCCGCTCAGGAAGAAAATGAAGTAGTCCAATTCAACAAGGACTTAAACCAATTTATGAGCGTAAGGGATTTTAGCATTTCTTCAGACGGTGCTGAAGCGTTTTTTACCATCCAGAGCCCTTTTCAGGAAATATCCCAGATCGCATTTATTACAAAAGATGTTGATAATAAATGGTCAGCACCACAGCTGATGCCGTTTTCTGATTCATATTTGTATCTAGAACCTTTTTTATCCCCAGATGGTAATCGTTTGTTTTTTGTGTCCGATCGACCTGTAAGTGATACTGTCCACGAAAAAAAGGACTTTGATATATGGTATGTGGAAAGAAGTTTGAAGGGAAAAACATGGTCTGTGCCTGTAAATCTAGGCACACCGGTAAATTCCAGCAACGATGAATTCTATCCTTCAGTCAGTGAAAGCAACAACCTTTACTTTACCATGGACTCCCCCGATGGAATGGGCAAGGATGATATCTATTTTTCCCGTTGGGAAAATGGTGCCTATTCGGTACCCGAACTACTGGGAGAAAATGTTAACAGCGCAGGTTACGAGTTCAATGCATTCATTTCCAGAAAAGAAAACTTTTTACTATTCACCAAATATAACGAAACTGGAGGTTTCGGGAGTGGCGATTTATATATCTCAAAGAGGGAGGCAGACGGAGTTTGGGCAAAGGCTACAAACCTAGGAGAGCCTATTAATACAAAATATATGGAATATTGTCCCTTTTATGATGAGGATAGCCAAATCTTATATTTCACAAGTAAAAGGAATGACATCACCTCCAGGGATTTCCTAGATCTATCTGATTTTCAGGTGTATGTATCAGAAAGCAACAATGGGCTGAGTAAGATTTATATGACCAAGTTGGTAATAGACTAGCTTGTCATGAGTTAAAATCCTGTCTTAAAATAAACCGAGACATGAGTGGAGGTCTGGAGTGTGCTGTCCTACGACTGGGAGGCGTACTATTTTTATCTTACAGGTGTGGTAGGGCAATAACTTGGGATTCTCGGAAAACATAAAAACTACCCTGTCAACTGTAGGCAAATAAAAACCCAGAGAAACTCTGGGCATTTACAATCGGCTATCGCCTGTATTAAAATTTAACGCTTTTCCAAAGTTCAGGCCTTAACTTCAGAAAAAAAATACCCTATATAGGGTATTTTTTGAGGTTTTTTGCCCATTTTCACTTGCTTTTTCCCTTTTCTGCAGGGATTTTGAAATCATTGGTTCACTTATTGATATATTAGGTCAGTCGGCTAAGGGAGTCGGGGGCACAATGGGCAGACAGGGTGGCAACGCTCCCGAAAACGGCTAGGAGTACATTGCGAAATTATCTTAAAAAAGCTTTTTCATTTGGAATGGCATTTGTGACTTAATCACATGATTTTATTTACTTTGTACCCAAATCAAAAACCAGGGGAAATCCCTTTTATAAAAATCAACAAAACATACTCATCATCTTAATCAAATCCCCAAATGAAGCAAAATTTGTTCTCTATTTCGGTTAACCGCTCACTTATGATTGCCTTGGTTGCTATGCTGGCAATGGGTGCATGTAAAAGTAAGAAGAAAGCAGCCCAACCGGCACCGGCGCCAGCTCCTGTGGAACAAGTGGAACAGCCTGCACCTACTCCAGCCCCAGTATCATCTGCAGAGGAAGTGGCCGCTGAGAAACTTGAAAATTATTTCAACAGTGTAACCGCTGCTGGTAATGCATCTATGGCTAACCAGACTATTCAAGAGGCATTAGCTATGTTCTCAAACAAGGAAACTCCCGTTTTGATCGTTATTCATGAAGAAAACGGGATCAAGGATTACGATGAGCCGACTACTATCTCTAAGTATCTGGATTATCTGAAGGACACCAAGAAGAATCTAAATTATATCTCTGATATTCGATTAGATGCCAATGGAAAAGTTTCTGAATTGGAACTTAGAAGAAAATAATCGCCCATCTGAAAAAATAAAATACTCATGAAAAATAAAATGATCCTTTTCTTGGGCCTTTTCCTTGCTACTTCAGTAAGTGTACTGGCTCAGTCAGAAACTATCAGTCCTTCTAGAAAGCAGGCAATTGACTCACTTGCCCTTGAGAAAGTTAAAGATTTAAGTAAATATATCAGTATCATCGGTAGCAAGGAGACCCAGTTCTCTGAAGCCAACCGTGTGATGGATCGCGCAGAAGAATTGTTCGCTCCAGGAGCTGAAATGGGAGTTTCAAGCATCAATACCAGCGAAATAGCTTATTATAAGGTTAGACGTTACTTTGAGCGGTTGATGGCTCTAAACTATGATAGAGTAAACATCACCTGGTACGATATACAGTACATTTCTGATCTGGAAAGACAACCTGATGGTAGATATGTGGGTGTGATTACCGTATTCCAACGCTTTGAAGGAACATCCATAGAGACAGGAATGAACTACAAAGACACTACAAAGAAAGATATCACTATTTACGTAGAGAAGAAGCAGACCCAAATCGCTGGTAGAACCATCGAATTCTGGGACGTCATGCTAGGTGACGTAAGAGTGACTGAAACTTCCGCATGAGAATAATCACCTTCATCTTTGCGATATTCATCGCAAGCATCTCAATTGTCTCGGGGCAGGGCATAGGCAGCCCCGGGACAGTTAAGGATGACGGCAAATTTGCCGCATCTACCAAACAATTAAACCAATTCTTCAGAAGATTTAATGGAGAGGAATCTCCCACGGATGGAAATGTGCGTTTTTATCCCGGAGATTCATCCTATCGAAATGTATCGCTGAGAAAAGGGTTTCTGGAGATACTTTTCGACAACCAAACTTCCTCTGTAAATCAAAATCTTAAAAGAGAATTTATAGACTCAGTACTATCTTCTGTTAACCCAAAATATCTTAATTTCCACAGAAGTGGCTGGTTTGCCGAAGTGCAGGCTGACTTCATGTTTAAAGGTAAGCGTGAAACCGCCACATTGATATTAAAGCTCCAAGCTGAGGGATTGGGGTACGAATGGGTGATAGACAAAGTATCTTTCCCTCCCTTCCGAAACATATTCAATAAGCCAGTGGGAGATTCCAAGGATTTTCTACATCCCTTGAGCCATGAACTTGGTTTTATGAATCTCCGAAGGGCTTTTCAGGATTCTAATTCCCCTGAAGCTTTCACTGAATCCACATTCACTCCTGATTACTTGACCTTGTTTTTGTACGAGATGAAGCAAAACAACATACGCTACCAGACAGTAACGGATGTGAAATTCCATTTCTTCCAGATCGAGGGCTGGTATTTTGAAGTTCATCAATTTAATAGACCTGGATTTAACACAGGTTGGCTGATTTCAAACCTTGTTAAGCTTAACCCCGGTGACAAGGAATCCATCCAGAAATACATTTATGACCAGAACTAAGGCTATATATCTGAGTTTATTCCTTTTTTGCCTGAGCCCCTCCGGGATAGCCCAGAGCATCAAAGGCTATACTAAAGCTGAAATTGATGATTATTCAGCTAAGGTTGAGGATCAAGTCCGCTTTTTGGAATACTTGCTCAACACCATAGGGTCTTCTCAAACCCCCGCCAGAGACAAGGATGTGGTGATAAGAGAAAGCTATCTCAAAATCTTCCGTGACGCAGAGGTGCAGGTGGAAGATGACCTGCTTTTGGACAGAAAAGTGGTAACCAATAAGAATGTGACCGCATACCTGAAAGATATTGAGTTCTTTTACAGAGATGCCAATTTCAAATTCAAAATCAGGGATGTCAAGCCTAATCAGAAAGATAATGGCGATGTCTATTTTTTGGCGTCTCTTGATAGGACTATCACTGCTACCGGGATCAACAATGAAAAGGTATCCAATACAAAGCCGCGCTTTGTGGAGGTCAATCTGGACAGCAAGACCCAGGAATTAAAAATTGCCAGTGTATATACCACTAAGGTAAGCCGTGACGAAGAACTCACTGAATGGTGGTCAATCTTAAATCCCCATTGGCAGGATTATTTTAGAAACAGGTTTGCCATACATGAATATGATACCGTTGATTTGGATTTATTGTACAAGTTCGTAGAGGTGGATTCCCTGGATATTTCAGGAACTGATTCCTTGCTGGATCTCAGTCCGATGGAAGCAATGAGAAACCTGAAATTTGTCAATCTGAGTAATACCCAAATTACCGAACTTGGCCCGATTTCCAATGTGACTTTCCTTGAATTTCTTGATGTGTCCAATACTCCTACCTCTGATATCCAGTTTATAAAGTACTCTGACCGTCTGAAACACCTGGATATCTCCAAAACACAGATAAGAGATATCAGTGAACTGGTCAATCTCAAATCCATCAGATCATTGCGAGCAGAGGAAACTCCGATTATGAGCTTTGCTGTTCTTAATGAATTTGATAGTCTAAAAAGCCTCTATCTGGCACAGAGTGGCTTTAACAATACAGAAAATATCAAGGAGCTGGATAAATTGGAGAACCTTGATTTGAGTAGAAACTATTTGGTGAATTTCAGTCAATTGGCAGAACTGTCAGCTTTAAAGACACTAAATCTGTCTAAGACCAATATCCAGGATCTTTCTCCGCTGAAGGGATTGGAGCATTTGGAAGTATTGGACGTCACCGGTACAGAAGTAGGGGATATATCAGCGCTCAACAAAAAAGCCTCGCTTAATAAAATTTTAGCTGACGAGACTAAGCTCTCTGTGATGGCTGCTGATGACTTCATACGAAATAACCCGAAAGTTCTGCTCATCCATCATGTGAAGGACCTGGAAAGCTGGTGGGCAGGCCTGTCTGAAGCCTGGAAAGCCAGTCTGAAAAAAGCCAACCCTAATATTAAATCCGATAGACCTAGTGTGGAAATTCTTACTAGTACGATAGGCTTGGACAATTTGGATCTGAGTGGGGCTGGAATTGAAAGTTTAAACCCCATCACTAGATTCGCCAAACTTACTAAACTTGATTTTTCTGACAATCCAGTGACTGAATTGATTTCTTTGAGTGAGGTTAAGACCTTGAAGGAAATAAAGGGTAGAAATACGCAAGTGAAAGATATTTCTCCATTGAAATCAAATGAAGAGCTGCAGAAGCTGGATCTCGATGGTAGTCCAGTGGCTACAATAATGGATGTAGTTAACCTGCCGAATCTGGAGTATCTGAATGTCAATTCTTCCGAAATATTTGCTGAGGAAGTGCCGGAAATCCTAATTCAAAAACCAGACCTCACCATTGTCTATAGAACTGAAGAACTGCAAGCTTGGTGGCAGGAGCTTGATGCCACTTGGCAGGAGATATTCCGCCAAAAGTTTGATTTAACTGAGGATCCCGGCGCTGAAGAGCTTCATGCCATGACAGGCAAGGCTTCTTTGAGCTTCGAGCGCACTCCTATTGGGGATATACAGGCGTTGACTAAGTTTGTGAATTTAAGGTCTCTGGTGATTTTTGATGCCCCTATCAGAAACATTGGACCACTTTCTGAGTTGGGACTTTTGGAAAAACTAAGGATATCCCAAGTGCCTGTGGTGGATTTTTCTCCATTGAGCTCCTTGGCCGAACTTCGTGAATTAGATATCAGTAATACCGGAATTGAGGATTTAAGGCCACTTCAGAATCTTATTCATCTGGAAATCCTTAATATTTCTGGAACAAATCTCAAGACTCTTAAAGGTTTGGAAGGTTTGGTAAATCTCAAGGAATTGGATGTGGCAAGTACAAATCTGCGGTCATTAAGGCAAATCCAAGGACTTCCCAATCTTGAGAAACTTTCCTGTTTCAACACAAGATTGAATAGTAGGGCGGTAAGTAGCTTCCAAAAGTCCAACCCTGACTGCGAAGTAAGGTATTACTAAGAACAAGGCAATGTAAAAAGCAGCTGAGCGGGAAATTTTGATTTTCTTGCTCAGCTGTTTTCTTTTTATTCCAATCTTGAGTTGGGTAAGCGGCTGCCCCAATCAAAATGCTGTATTACGTATTCAAAAAAGTGAGAGGTAGGCTGATAAGCAACTTTGATCTAAATAAGAATAAGTCTATTTGAGCTTTGTAAAGTTCAATTTTGTGGACAACTTTTCTTTTAAATGATCAAAAATTACCCTGTATAGGGTATTTTTTTTGAGTCAAGCACTCTCTACCTTTATGTCAGGGTGATTAAGAATTTTTCCAACAACACTTTTACTAAAAAATATCATAAGGGATTTTTTATCTGATTTTTTAATCCCTTTAATCTTTTCCTCGTCTTCCGGATTAGAGATGACTACCCAATTTGCGTCCTTTTAATCCAGAATTGTTCTCAAGGATATCTATTAGAGGTATTATGACAGATGAATAAGGGGAGGAATCACTGACTCCGTTTTTTTAGCTAAAAACCGATTAAGCGCAACTTTTGGCAGAAATGCCAAAAGTTGCGCTTAATCAATAACTAAAACTGAAGATCTCTGGACTATAGTCATGTTTTGCTTGTGGTTTTTAATCCGCAGCAAAACCAGATATGATCCATTTTGTACCCCGATATCATTAAATCTCCCATCCCAGACACAGGATGATTTTACTCCATTTTTTAAATTAACATCTTCACAATAGAAGATAAGTTGCCCCCAGCGATTAAGGATAGAGACCTCCAATTCATCCGTAAGATTATCTGGATAGATCTCAAAGATCCTTTCAGGATCTCCAGGTCGTATGGCTGTAGGGTACCGAACCTCAGGTTGACATTTGACTTCTACTTGAAAATCCGCAAAAAAGGCGCACCCCTGTATGTCTTTTGCAACTAAACTATAGCTGCCTTCCCGGGAAGGGCTAAAGGTGGAGGCATTGCTTATTTCCACTCCTTCTAGAATCCAGCTAAACTCTTTAAATCTACTTCCAGGTTCTATGACGGGAATATTATTCTTTGTTGGACAGATAGTATAGATACCACTTAGCTCCACAGGAGATGTATTGGATGGCGAAAGTTGGATTTGTCCTATCCCTACATTACATCCATCACTATCGGATAGCGTAATGCGGTATTCACCCGCTTCCTGATCACTTAAAATGGGATTGTTGTCAAAGTCACGGAGATGCAGGTAACCTTGAGGACCTAACTTAAACCATTTTATATCATTTTGTCCAATTTCACTCCGAAGAAATACGGTAGTGGAAGTATCCTCGCTGCAAAATGGCAGTGCTTCCAATTCTAATGGGGAGGGAAGAGAGATTGTAGCTTGAAAAGATTTTTCTAGCTGACATAGCTTACCCTGGCTGTCTCTTCCTGTTATTCTATATATCCCTGACTGGTTAATGGTGAAGTAGCCGTCAGAATGGGGGACCACCTTTGTCGCGTCTGGAGCTAAAAGTGTATAGTTCAGGTTTAAGTCTGTCTTTGGGTAGAGCAAATATTCACCACATGCTTCTACTTGGTCAGGAACTTGAAAATCCACATATTCCATTTTCTCGATAATTACTTCCTGTTGGACTAACTGTGTATTCCCTTGTGGGTCGCTGATGGAAATACTATAGGATCCGACTGGAACTTCATGCTGGATCTGGGTTTTGTTTTCAAATTCACCTTTATATTCCGTTCCATCTATCAAGCTAATGATTGAATATGTCCCACTCTGAGATTGTTGCCATTTAAGACCAATATAGCCTGAATCTATTCCAAGTGGCTGACATCGCTCGGATGAATAGGTGAGAGAGTAATCCAAAAAGCCAGGAGGGGAAATATATCCCGGCAGTTCGATAGTTTTATTGTCATAAACATTCTCTCCATTCGAGGCCAACCCCCCTGTTTCAGCATTGAGGTAAATGGCTCCTTGGTACATATCATGGGCTGTCGTAGTGTAGGTGATTGTATAGGCCCTTTCTTCAAAAGGTTCTAGGGATGGGATATTCCAGTTGTCATAATTTAAATATTCATTGAGCCATACAAGCTCCAATTTGACACCTCCTGAGTTTTTCACCACAATGGTAAATGTTATGATTTCCATTTCCTTAGTAAAGCTGTCCCGGTCTGCGGTAAGGAATAGTTGAATGTTCGGCCTTAGGCTACAATCTTCACTGATGAATTTTACTTCTTTCCGGAAACTTTCACATTCACCATCTTTGAACTGGCTTACCCAGATTGAAAATTCACCTGGTTTTGACATATCTATAGTAGGTTCCCCGACCATAGGAGTGGTCGTGGGATCATTGTCTTTATAGTATAGTACGGTGAATTCGGGGCTCGAATCCACTGTGAACAGGAAGCTATTATCTTCCATACAGAAAGACTTATCCTCTGTATAAGGTTGCGGCGTGCGGGGAGTCACAGCCAGATCTACAGGTATTCTCAAGCCTGTGCAAGAACCAGCAGGTCCCTCGGATACCCATATCCGTTCGGTTCCTATCTGTGAAGTGTTTACATAGTACTCCAGTATAGGTGTGCCTCCTATTTCGGATGAAAAGAAATAAACCTGTAATCCCTCTGCGCTAGGTTTGATGTATTCAGAAAGTTCGGCAGGAGGGTCTCCTTGGCAGAATTCAGGCAGATCTATTGGGCCAAGGCCAGTAAATAACTCGTAACCTAAGCAGTGGGAGGCCGCAAACTCTGCTTTTCCGGCTATAGGTATATCCAAGTCTCCATAGACTCCGTAACCGGTGCATTCCCCACCCATAAATTCCTTAACAAAGGGTATATCGGAGTAGGCTTGCTTGGTGGTTCCTCCTATGCCCGAAATCGTCCCGTTCACTGAGATTCTTGCGTCACAATTATCATTTGCCAAGACAAAACAATCTTCAGTCAGTTTTAAGGTATATTCCAAAGAAGCAATCAGCTCCTCAGGATTTGCTGTCACAGGTACAGTGCCCAGATCCCAGATGATGGCACCAGAAAGGCCTATAGAAGGGTCAAAAGTTACCTGGCCATAGGCAGAAGGGATCACTTTTGCATCTACAAAGGTGGCAGTATAAGGAATAGGAATGATAATTTTGGTTGACTCAGAGCTTTCCGATCCGACATTTCTGATGTCCAATTGATAGATGATTTCTTCACCGGGTTTTACAGTAGGAGAGTCCGGGGGAATTTCCCCATCTATTGATTTTATCTGGTTATGTGCATGGATCTCGGGGGAATAGGAGAGAATCGAAAAGGCTAAGGCGTAGAGTGTGAACAAATCCTGATTAGTTCCATATCTGAAACGTGCCGAGGTCTGGTTGTTAGCAATGATGGAATTATTTGGATTTGGAATATCCCACTGTACTATGTCGATACCGGTGTTATTGCTTAAAATTGGACTTCTTGAGGGTTCAATTAAGCCCCCATCTGCTTTTCTAATAGGTGTGTAAATTGATGAATTAAAAAAATTATCCGTGGAGTTTTTTGGGTGATGCAAGGGGATCCAGTTGCCTTTTTGATCCATTATTTCCAAAAAGTCCCCTAAGGTAGGTTTATCCCCTTCCCCGGCCATGATGCCCAGTTTGAGATTTACTGGACCGTCTTTCACCGTACCAAATCCTTTGATTTCTATCTCCCCCACTGTTTGTACGCCATTTTGAGCTTCCACAAATGTGTAACCGTCAAAAATGGTGACATCGCGCATGTTCATAGTGGAATTCTGATAGATAACTATCAACCCCCAGTGGCCGTAGAATCCGGTGTTATCTGATTGGCCTTCCGTGAGCGCGATATCTGCAATGGTATATTTCCCACTCCCGCGATTTTGGACGAGTTGGGTTACATCCGCATATCCAACATACATTTCACCTAGCTCAACTTCGGGGTAAAGTATTGCATTGCCTGCCGCAGTGATTTCAGTATATGTGGTGGCACCAGGTGCTTTTAATTTTACCTTACGCTTGTCAAATTCCTTAGTTTGATAAAGATAGGGAGTATAGGTACCAGAAGCGAGTAATTTGATGGCATTATCTTTTAGACCATCTTCTTCTATTACAGATTCGGTAGCACGGGTTAGTTCAGTGACGGAAAAGGTAAACCCATTGGCTGAAAAGGTGACAGGCTTAAAAGTTGCCGTAGATTTTCCATTGGAGTGAAGGATTTTGAGATCTTCCACAGGGGTATATCCACCCATAAAATCTAAGCTATATTGTACTTGTCCATCATAGCTAAATGTAAACGAGATGGTTTGCTGCCCATCTGCTGAGTTTAGGTCGTAGATGGGGAAGTACTCACCATTCATATCATAGGCATAGTGGACATTGAAGGTATAAGGGAAGTAATCTAATTCTTCGAAAGGACTGATAACAGACTCTTTCTTATCAAGTGTAATGGGAGTTCCCAGATCACCTTTTTTGGTTGTCTCGAAAGTCAGTCCTTGGCCTTGCTTGGTTCTTCCTGACCAGTAAAGTCCGGCATAGATGACCTCCGTGCAGTTCGGGTCAGCTCCGTTTTCCTCAGAAAACATAAGGGTAGCTGAGGAAGAGTTGAAGGTCTCTGGGTCACTATCGATATCCACAAATTTCATTTTCTCCAATGCATTCTGAACATCATCCCGATAAGATTCTAACGTGAGGTTTGTGTTACCTATCACCGTGAAGTCCCCTCTGAGATGGAAAATATTGTTATGGGGGGCAGGGTTGCCTACCCTGTGACGGAATGGGACCCGGTAGTCATTTTGTGCATGTGCCGAAGTGATCACCGCTACAGCACCTAGACAAAACAAAAGGAATGGTAGAAAGTAGAATTTTCCGAAAGGCATAGATAGGTGCTAGAAAGCAGAATGTACAGGTAGATAAATCGGTATTTTATGGAAAATCCCGTGTAAAAATATAGTTAGTTTTCATATTTAAAAAATAAATATTGTGCATGGCAAACCTCCTAATTCCAGCTAGTTATAATTGATTTAAAAAGGTTTTAAAATTGCCCTTGGAGATAGTGCCATGGTTATCCCCTAAAAATAGTGAATTTTAGTTTTAAAGAGAGCGTTGTGGAACTTACGATAACTGAGTTCTAATTCATTTCACTGCCATTATATTTGTTTTTTATGACTTTTATTTGTCACTGCGTCTGTGCATACCCTCAGAGCAGCATATATTAATCCTGTAAAATCATTGCGGTACGAGTAGCATTGATGGCCGTTTCCCGGAGAGGATTGAAACAGGCTATAGGGAAGACAAGACCCCATCAAATTCACGGGGAACTTAATGCAACCTTTCTTATTCTTAGCCATGGGGGGAGAAGCATTTGTGTTATGAGTTTCATTTTCCCAGATGTTCTCAGCCGTCATCTCATACTTGAATCCAGATTGGTAAAGAAAATATGCCTGTGCCCATTATCAGTGTCAACCCCGCCTGCGGCAGGTGTATTCTATTTGGCAACTTTAGCGAACAAGTACAAAAGTGCCTTTTTTCTCCTCGCGCTGCGTTTTTTTATCCAGGGTGTAATAATAGTTGACCATATAGGCATAAGATCCGATGGGAGCCTCTTTTCCGTTTATTCTGCCGTCCCAGCCAGTATCCCCGTAATAAACCAGTGCTCCCCAACGGTCATATATCCATAGTTCAAAATTGACCTTGCAATGGGATACGCCTTCATAAATCCCGGGCGCTTGCCTGGAGTCGAAGCCGGTTGGC
Organism: Algoriphagus sp. AGSA1; assembly: GCF_021390545.1. GTDB lineage: Bacteria > Bacteroidota > Bacteroidia > Cytophagales > Cyclobacteriaceae > Algoriphagus. Next base: position 139,833 of record NZ_JAJUWR010000014.1, read on the forward strand.
ATCCTGATCATGGGAACGGTTTCGCTCACCTCAATGGCTTTGATGACCTGGCTGCATCCCTTTTGGTTCCTGATCGTGACCGAGTAAAATCCTGCTGATAAATTTTCTGCGATTGGGCCATCTAAGTTGGGATCATGCTGCCAATCATAGGTATAAGGGCCGTGGTCTTCAAGTAGTTTAAGTTCGATTGTCCCAGAGGATTCGCTGGCGCAGGCTACGTTTGTAATCTCCGCATTGGCCAATGGCTCAGCCACTTTAATAGGGATTTCAGTAGATATACCCACACAAGAAGGATTTTCTGCCCCATAAACGGTGTAGCCAATTCCGGCTTGTATTCCGGGTTGGTCCCAAATTACTTGGATTTCATGGCTTCCCTGTCCTGAAACAAGTTTACCCCCGGTAACCGTCCATTCATACGCTCTTCCCTGTACGTGGGTTTCAACGCTGTAAGTGTGGGCCAGTCCAGGGTCAAAACACACTTCCTCCGGACCAATTGGTCTTAGCGCCTGAAGATCGGAGTCAATCTTCACTTCCAATTCAACTGGGCGACCCGGGCAGCCATTTTCAGTATAGGGTGTCATGATAAGCTTTGCATCGGGATTGGTTGGACCCCACCTGACCAAGACAGAGTCTAGGTAGCTTTCTAGGATTTCCCCTCCAATAGCTTCAAATTTAGTGTCGGTGATATCCTGCTTGTCCACCAACCGGTACATTATTTCCTCGATATAGGGACATACAGTGGTCTGCCCGACCAGTTCGGCTTCTGGGTTCATTACTTCCACTTCAAATGTGGCCTCATCCCCTTCTTCACAGGAACCGGTGGATGCGGTGACACTGATTATATACTTGCCAGGCCTGGTAAAAGTATGAGAGGCAGGTTGACCCGTTTGGGAGGGACTACCGTCTCCAAAGTCCCATACAAAATACGTAAAATCGGAAGCGCTGGTACTGATGCTCCATTCCCCTTGCTGATCAAGACAGGCCACTTTGTCGCCAATTACTTCAAATTCATATTCTGATTGGATATCGATGTCCAGATTACCCAATGCTGCCCCGGCTGCATAGCCATAAGACTCCCGGAATCCAAAACCATAAACATATGCGGCAAAGCCATCCGGGTTGGTCAAATGGTGCACACCTCCTGATACCCTGATTCTGGCAATCTGAAAATCGGTATCGCCAGGCAATGGTTCAAAAAATCCTCCGATGTTGTTGCCATCCAGAGTCGTCTTATGCTGTGTACCAGTTTCCACTACAATGTTGACATAATGGTTGCTAATGTTAGCCATTTGGAAGGAATTGAAAACCAGGTCTTTTAGAAATTGCTCAATCGGACTGTAGGTGATCATAAAAGGATCCCCGATGTCAGAAAGTCCCGGAATATTACTATCGTTACATCCTACGCCTCTCGAAAATACGGTGACAGATGAGGGCTTGGATGTTTCAATTTTTCCTGATTCGTCCGCACGGAAATTTATTGTTAGAAATTGACCCTTGTGAATGATCCCTTGAGGTACTCCATTTAGACTGACTTCAGTGCCGTCCTCCGAAGCCAGTACTTTAACCAACTCTCCTGATGTCCTCTCTTTCAATGCGATATGTACGAAGTGTTTGCCCCAGGAACTGACTGGATATGCCTGCTGGAAAAGATTGTCACATGCCTCACAATCTCCCACCCAAGTGCACATGCTTCCTCCAAATACGGCAATTTTTTTACAGTCGTTTTCATTATCATCTACTATCCGTACCCGGGAACCTGTCAAATCTTTATCTGCTTTGATCTGGTAACTCTGCCCACGGTTAAGTACAATAATAGACGGCACCCCGGCCCTGTTGCCGCTGACCGAATTCACCGAAGTGGTGATTTCTATTTTGGTATTGTCCTCTGAGGCCACCACCAGTAAGGTACTGGGAAAGGGACTGACTTCCTGATGCGAGGTGATGTAATAATCTTTTCCCAAACCCCCAATAGGCAAAACCACTGTACCATCAGTAGTTCTGAACATTTCGTTGAAAGCATGGACCGCAATTTTTCCAGTGGCTTTGATAAAAATACCTTTGTTTTCCACCTTCCCTGAAGTTCTGTGCACCAGGTTAAGATTACCTGAATTCACCCGGAATTCATACTGTTGACCTGTATTCAAATCAAACGACGATGAGCGACCGAGGTATTCTATCACCCCTGAAGTCTTTTCATTAGCTGTTATGATTAGTACAACGTCACTGTAACGACCATCTTCCATATCAAGATTCTCCATGAATCCGACCCAAAATTCCGTACCAATAGTCGAATTCTGCCCCATGGCCATCTGCCACGAGCTGATAAACAACAGAAGCGAAAGAAAATATCTACAGGGCATTACCGTATAGATGATATATAGTGGGTAGACTCCAAGTAATTATACTCGGAAAGCAAATCAATGCCAGGATGTGGCAAGGTACGCATGATCCTTATTTCCATTTAGCAACACGTTATTGCATGCCGGGAATCATATTTTCGAAGAAAAATCTGTGACGGAAAGAATCTTAGTTTGATCCTTCACTCCAGCGGTCATTATCTTGGTATTTGAGTCTCCGATATCAATGTATAGACAAATTAACTTACTATTGACCGTGAAGTTTCGGTAATCATTGGCATTCGCATGCAATGGTTACCATAATTATTCGGTTTTATAAAACCAAAGATAATAAGTCCAATAAATTTTTAAACTAAAATCACTATAAAAATAATTATCTGATTCAATCTTATTGAGAATTAGCCCATGCGCTTTTCATCTTCTTCATGGAGCATTTCCTGAATTCGCTTGACTCTTCTTCGTGTTTTCACTTTACCATAGATATAGTAGGAGATAAGCCCTCCGTAGATCACATAACCTACAGTTGGTATTTGCCCTTGATAAGCCATAGTGACAAAAGCCAGTCCTGCACAAGCCAGAAAAAAAATCGTCACAACAGATGAGAATTTTATGATCTTCAGATATAAAAGCCAGATCAGTAGAGCCATTCCAAAAAAGAATAATGAGTACCATGTTCCACCATAGGCGGTTAACCCAATTATGAGAAAGGCAAAGCTAAATATGAAACAGAGAAAGAATATGACGATTTTTTCAAGCATAGAAGGATTCTTTTAATAGATAAAAAGTGAAAGTTGAGTTACGTCTTGCTTTTTCTATGATCTACAAAGGAAGTTCAATTTAGCCTAAACTTTTCTTTTTGGCAATTTGGAGTTGATAAATTTAAACCATCAAGTAAAGAAAACTCGATTTATTTTCCGATACAGTAAGTGTTAACTATTTGACTTTCAAATCTATTATAGAACTTGAGTTGTACAGATTAGTCTGCTATGTGGGGTATTAGCTCAACTCTCGATTGATCATTTGGTGTTCTCCCTAATTTCGCCAGTGTTCTCCCTTTATTTTTATTAAGGAAATCTCTGTTTACCAATTATCCTGATGATCCTAACTTGATCTTCAATTGAAAAATAAATTGTGTGTGAACTATGTACGCAAAATCGATAACCAGGTCTAATTTCTGTAGCAGATGGATACATTTCAGGCCTTTCCGCAATTCTCTCAAAAGCGTTTTCCAATGAGGAAAAGTATTTTTCTGCCTGTAGTTCTCCAAAATTGGATAATCCATACAAATAAATATGGATTAAGTCTTCTTCCGCTTCCCGGGTGAGTGAAAATGTCATTACGCTTTTCGAGCGCGTCTTTTGGCTTCTTCTAAAATCTCAGCCATGGATTTGTGGGATATCCCGCTTTCCTCACCCTTAATTAGCTCATTTCTTAGCCAGATTCGCTCTTCTTCCTGTTCTCGCTGATGCCGGATCAAATCATTGATCAACTCGCTTTTGCTGGCATATTCATTTTCCTGAACCTTTTGCTTCATCCAGCGGTCATTTGGTTCATTTACTGTTATAGTTTGTCTGGCCATTGTGTAGTGTAGTTATGGTGTAATAATACACCAATAAAATTAAATTATCAAGGTTAAAGTTCCTCAACAGTTACTTAGTACTTCTTGTCTACACGATGATAACTCCTAACTGATATAGCAACCTTTTAAGTGGATGTCTCAAATTTTGCAACAACCACTTCCTTCACTATATCACCCAAAAAAATTAGTTGTATTTCTCTTTTAATAAAATGGCGACCTCTTTTTCCAGTTTTCGAAAACCTGAAGGGGATGCACCAGTCAACCAAAATATAGGTAGAATCACAACAGCTAATTCCGTCATTGCTAATCCTGACAGTAAACCTCCTCCATAAGAGGGGGCAGATGCAATTATGGAGATCTCATTTTCTCAAACTGTAAGTTGAACCCCTAGAAAAGTGGATTTTTGTACGATAATACTTTTATCACCTAGTCCAAATAGCTTTGATGTGTAACCACTAGGTAATTCATTTTCAAGAAATCTTAAAAGGTCAGCATTAGAAGGAGCGTTTGTTACTTTGATTGTCATAGTTACAAATCAGTTGAGATATCAAGTTGAATTTGCGATGGTTCCTGCTAAGATGTTGGCTTCAATCACATTCATAACCTATAAATCCTAAATTAATTATGTCGCCAACGGCGACATAATTTCTAAAATACTTTCTATAGTTAGTTATTTGTGCGATTGGGAAAATCAATGCCAGCGATATTCCGTATCAGCTAAAGGATCTATTTTATCAAATTCTTTAAAATCCTTATTCTTATTGCTTTCCCACCATTCAAAATAAGAATCAGCAACGTCTTGCTGAAGCTGAGTGGTCTGATCTAAATATTCAAGGTTGTTTCGATTTTTTACGAATGGATTTTGAGAAGGAAATGTCCCGATAAGGAACTCACTTCCAATTGACCTTGCCCTAATGGACTCTATTGTCCATAAAATATACATCCCCAAAGAACATTCTGGGAACCAAGCTGATGAAATAGCATTTATTGGATAATCAGAAATTATTTCGGTCTCATTTCTATACGATAAAAGTTTAGGAATGTCTTTGGAGTTAAAATCTGGAAGTTCCCTGTGGTCGTAATTTCCCGCCTTCAACAGTGTGACATAACGTTCTACGCTCATTCTTGGGGGATCTGATTTGTCTTCACAACCAAAGAAGGCCAAAAGGAAAACCAGTGATATAGAAAATCGAAGTGCTCTCATTACTTAATTTTTAAAAATCAGGAGTTGTCTTTCTTTAAAAATAGTTGATTTTTAGTTTTTTAGAAAATTATTCAGGAATTTTTAGGCTTATCAAAAGGCAGTAAAAACATGGGAATAACTTTTTGTGTCGGCTTCAGAGAGAGTTTTAACAATGCTATGTGGTTAAGTTTCGATCTGAGACAGTTTATCACTACCGATCATAGCCAGTTCACTTTCTATGAGTGCTCTATCCCTAAAAGTTGGTGCCTTTATATCATTAGACGGATACATGGGGCTTGAGGAGGAGAGGCAATAATTGTGGGGTAGAAAGCTGTCAGTCATCTTGGGAACCAGTTCATCATGTGATTTTTACCTTCTTCGTGGAGCATTTCTTGGATCCGCCTGACTCATCATTGCGTTTTCACCTTACCGTAGATATAATAGGCCACAAGCCATCCGTACCTTGTCAAACATGATCACTTCCCGATACAGAAAGTGTAACCTATTGTTAATAAGGTTTATGGAAAAAATCGGTACAAATACGGTACATATCTAAGGTAGACTTTTAAGGTAGACTTTTTTTTCGCAATAAAAAATCGATTTTTTTCTGGTATTTTCTCCTACATTAATGGCTGTGACAATTTCAGTCATTTTTTGAATCAAAACTTCTGTACCCCTAAATTTACCCTTTCTTGATAAGCCATTTTGAGATCTTCAGTTAGAAAGGACTTTTCAATCAACTTGGTAGCCTTCGGCAACCATTTTTCCAGCCTTTTATAGACACTATTGAGTTGTTTTTTATTGAGTCTCAAAACTTCTCCAAGTCTATCAAAATATCCTTTGTTGAAATTCCTCTTTTTCCCACCGAGTAGGAGAGCAGTGTCTTCCTTGTCTTTTGGTAGAATGATTTTGACATTGAGTAAATCATAGGCAGGAGATAGTGTCCAGCCCTGATCTGTTTTCCACATGGAGAAGTTTTTTAAGTGCATGTCATTGTTGCCGATGACATAATTAAATACGGCCAGCTCGAAAAATCGCATTTTGTCGAGGACGATATTGGTGGATAATTCACCAATTGTTTTTCCCAAGGTTTCCATATTCCCTTTGTATTTGTCTTCCAGTTCCAGGATCTGCAAGAAATCAATCATGTGGATTTTTGAATGATCCTCCTTGCGGTCTATTCGCTTGGTGAGATAGGACAGTTCGCCCGAAGCCAATCGAATCAAAGTAGAAGGCACCACTTCAATGTTAAATAATTCTGCTAATCTCATGGATAGATGCTCATTTTCAGGCATCTGAGGGTATTGGTTATTTTGTGGCTTCAGAATATACATTCCCTCCAGTGCATCGAGGATTGTCAGTCGCCCTTGATGCCCATTTTCCAGTTCGGTCTTGATCCAACCCAGTGATAGTTTAGGCTGAACTCCAGGAACTGTGATTGAACTTTCCGCGGCCTTTTTTGCCAAAATCTCCATTTCAGACAAGTGATAGGGAAGCTGTGGGGCATGTGTAGTCCCAAAGAATTCTTTGACACATTTGGGATGATAATCTCCAAATTGACTAGCGTTCAAAGGATCGTAACAATAGAGGCATTTATTCATTTCCTTTCGGTTTTAAAGGGTGAACGCTCACAGCTCCAATGGCATTTTGACAACACGCCAAGAGTAGTCCCATACGATCATTTTTATTGATCTTCCAGCTTTCTGCGGCGATATTCAATAACCAACCTTCGGGAATCAAACCGTCAAAAAAAGGAAACAGGCGTGTGCTTCGATAGGGATGAATGGTCACGGGCATTCGAAACGTGATGAATTGTTTGGGGTGTTTTTGGACGTAAGATTCGTCGTACATAAAAACATATTCACCAGAATCCTCTTCCGTCAAGATACCGGCCAGCTCATTGTTATACTTGACTATTCCTGTTCGCATCTTTTTCGTGGATTGGTGTCAATATGTGGCCAAACATGCTAAGTACTTGGTTTACTTTCGACAGACTTAGGTTTTCCTTGCCTTGTTCGATTTTCCGGATTACGGTAAGCGCTACGCCCGCTTTGTCGGCAAATTCTTCCTGTGTCAGCCCCAATTGCTTCCTTCTGGTTTTTACAAATTCGGCTATTTGATTCATTCTATATGTATTTACATATAAATGTAGAAAAAAGATTTGATTTATATGCTTTTGCGTATAAAAAGTAACATTGATTAATTTTTATATGCTTTTAGATATAATTTTTAGCCAAATCTTTTACTGTGAGGGATATAAGGTCATTCTATAGCTCATTTATATGGTATTTTTGAGCTATAGAAATAAGTTTAATCGCTCATAGGATCGATTTGGCAGAAACTTAATTAGCTAAAATTCAATTCATTGTGCACACAGTGTGTGCACAAACTCAAGTTTGGCTAATTTCTAGCATGAAACAATGCGGAGAGGATAGGATTATCTGATTTTTTGAGGGTTTGCATTTTTTTCTGGATGTTTACGAAGTCGGAGAAATTGATTTTTGAAGTGTGTGCCCAGTTTATTGCCCTGAATTGGTTGAGGATGTCACCTGTTGTTGTACGGATCGATTTTTCTGATTTATACCACTTTGGACGGGGGAGGACTTGCGTTTTTGCAGTTTCTGAGGCCAGAAGAAGCATGGAATAGACGGCGGTGAGGAATGCGGGGACTTTTTCACAGGCCTGCTCGGTTCTGACCTGGGCTTCCCCGCATCCCAAAATAGTTTTCTCGTCTTTGAAGTTGACCTCTATGCCCCATCTCCAGAGATAGGCTTGCAGCAGTGTGCCCAGGTCCAGCTCCGGTTCGGTACAGACCAGATAGGCCGGATCCCGGTAGAGCAGGCGTGACTTGAGGGTCTTGCGGTAGGAGACCGGACGGATGATGACCAGTTTGAGATCTTTGTTCCCGGCCTTTCTCCAGCGGACCGTCGGGATGACTTTAAGCTGGAACCCGTGGACTTTTCCAGCTGCCCAGGCCTGGGCCTTTACCCAGGAATAGTCATCGGACTGCCGGATCTGTTCGGGAGTCGGGAGCCGTTCCCCATAGACTTTTTTTCGCCCCTTGCCGGATGTGGGGGGCTCTGGAGGCAGGTAGAGGCTACAGTCTTTCCGGATTCTGCCGATCAGGGTGGTATTGGCGGGGAGTTTTTTCAGAACCGCTTCGTTGGTATAGCTTCCGTCCACGCTGACCACCAGTTCCTTGTCGGTAAAGCCATCCTGATCGAGATTTTCACGCAAGAGCTTGATCCGTTGGGCACCGATGACGCTGAGCTTGGCTTTTTTCTGGGTTTCACGGAACAGTTGCCAATCCTGTTCCCCTGCCGCTTTACCGGGCTTTTTTACACTGGGGCAATGATGTAGATCAACGGGGATGGCCCGGGCCTGTACCGGGCCCATTTTTGAAAAACAGGATAATGAAAGCTGGATGAACCGCTGCCCCCAAACCAGATTGGTCTGGAAAGGTGGGCCAAGCGCATCCCTGAGCCAACGGGCACCAAACACGTTTCTTCCTTTTTTTGGTAACAAGGTGTCATCCATGTGGGCAAAAACATACCGCTGTACCGGATCGGCCAATGTGACAACTTTCCTTCGGATGACACCGAAAATCCCGGCAATATCCATCCTGTCCCCTTTGAAAAGGCGATAGGCGGCCGACCAGTCCTTAAACTGATCACCACTTGCGGTCAGCCAACCTGTAATGGTGGAACGCCCCATACAGGAAAGCACCCCGTTGACCAGCCTTGCGGCTCTTTGCCAGGTACGAAACTGCTTGAAGCAGGATTGGCATTCCAAGAAAATCCCTTCCAGTACTCCCTTCAGATCTTCTCCGGGAGTTTTTTTTTAAGGTCCGCTACGGACTGGTCACTGCGCTGCAGAACCAGTCTCTGGTGGTCGTCGATGATCCACTCCACTACTTCTCCTTGATGAAATTCGATGGCCTGGGCAACGGCAGCAGGAAAATTGACATACCACTGTTCGCTTTTTGCTCTTTTGATGAGTTGTACTTTGGTTGGATATCCCATATCTAGTTTATTAACTAGATATAATAATCTCAAAAAAAGGCCATAAATCCAAATTATGGCCTTTTTATTTTAAGTATCTAGTAAATAGCCAAACGAAAGGCCTTGCCTTTGGCAAGGAAAACCATTTTGCCAGCTTTTGTTGGTTAGAGTGTTTGTGCCAAAAGCACAACAGGTAGCTGCCCTGAATGCAGCAAAGCGGAATTCAGGGTTGGGAAATCCAAATGAATACGCCAAAAGTGCCAACGGCACGTTCGGTAATTTATGGATTAATTCTGCAGATGGAGATCCCAATGTCTTTTGGGAAAACTATGAGAGCGGGGTAGCTATGTGGTAAACAAAAAATTAACTACATAGTCAAGAGCTTTCTGATCACTACCCAACTTTCAAGTCTGATTCGTTTTTATCACTAATGAATACAGAAAATAACGGCTAGTTATAAAGCGGAACTTTAAATCCGACATATATATCAGTGCTTCTGGAAGTGTTGGAAATCAAGTTTGTCAAAATTGACCCTGAGCCAATCATCACCGGTCCGGCACGCACACCTAGTCCCCAGGCAAGGGCAGAGTCGTATTGGCGAATGCTGAGGGGGCTATATACACTTACCCATCTTTTTTCCAGCCGTGGTGTAACGGTGAATGAATTGATAAGGTTACTTACCGGGTTTTCTTTATTGTTTTTGATGGAAAGTGCTCCCTGAGCACTGAGGAAGAATTTTCCATCTATATTATAGTCACCAAAAAACTGAAAGGAGGTCGGCAGCCCCATTTTGGTGTTTCCTCCCGTTTCAACACCTTTGTAATAGTCATTCAATATTACTTCCAGATCCTTGATTGAGAATTCATCCGCATCGAAATTTCCGTCCATTGCATATACATTTCCCGGAGTCCTACCATAATTGATGGCTCCTATGTCCATCAGTGAAATACCAAGTCTGAATTTATAAGGATTATAATAGGTGTTTACGTTCTGTTCTTTATATTCATAAACTAAGCCCAGGTCAGCTCCAATCCCTGATTTGATACTGGAAAAATTTATATTACCAGAATCAAAGCCGGAAGTATATCCATAGCGCATTGTTCCTGATGTGGTAAGTATATTGGAGGTATAGTTGTAGTTTACAGATAGCAATTGGCTGTTCCCAAAAACTCCTCCCGCCCCTGCCAGATACTTTAAGGTAATTCCTCCTTTCAGCGAATGATAATCAGTGTCAATAAGCATATTTGCATAAGTGACACCTATTTCTGCCCATGCATGAATAGATCCTGAAGCATCTTCCATAGTGAGGTTGAAGTCGGATTGTTCTTCATATTTGGTATTTGCAAGTTCGTAAAGATTTCCTCCTACATTGTTCAATCCGAAAAATCCACGAGCCCTGGAAGTGAATGCCAGACTGTTTTTATCGTTTATATTGAATAATATGGAGGGACCAAGGATATCAATATTCCCAAAAAAGTTATTGTTGTTTTTGGAGTTTTTAGCACCATCAGAATTTATTTCAAATCCATTTCGAAAATTGTTCAGATCACTTAAATCCACACTTAGGTAGTCATTTCCAATAAATGCGCTTGAAGAAAGAATGTTGATATCCATCCGCATTTTGGAATCTGTGGATAGGGCGGGGTTCAGTAGTAGCGCATGCACACCAGAATAGCTGTCCAGAGTATTTCCTATAAATGTCTGGGCAGGGGAGCTAGGTGCAAGGATAATAAAGACGAAAAATACAATCAAAGAGTGTAGAAAAATCCTTGTCATCAGGCAATAGGTTGGTTGGTCTCATTTTGAGAAAACAATTAGTATTCCAAAAGGGCCAACAGTTTTTCTTTAAATCGTTCTACGGGCAAAAATTGCTTCTCCAATGCTGGCGCAAAAGGGACAGGAGTGTCCAGGCTTCCCTCTCGCATGACAGGAGCGTCCAGTAGTTCAAAACAATACTCCGATATCCATGCGCATATTTCCGCTCCGATTCCACCCGTAATGCAATCTTCCTGAAGGAAAATGACCTTACCGTTTTTCTTTACGCTCTTTTTCACGGCTTCTTTATCCCAGGGAAGAAGACTTCGCAAATCCAAAATATCCGCAGAAATGCCCAGTTCTTCCATGGTTTTCGTGGCCCAATGCACACCCATTCCATAAGTTATTACAGATACCTGTGTGCCTTCTTTTACCAACGCGGCTTTTCCTATCTCTACTGTGTAGTAATCATCAGGAATCAAGGAACTGATGGAACGATACATTCCTTTATGTTCAAAGTACAAATAAGGATTAGGGTCTTCCAGAGCAGCATTGAGTAGGCCTTTGGCATCGTATGGATTGGAGGGATAGACGATTTTAAGTCCCGGTGTATGAAAAAACCAGGCTTCATTGGATTGGGAATGAAAAGGTCCTGCGGCCATCCCCGCACCAGTAGGCATGCGGATCACCACATCAGCCTGCTGCCCCCAACGATAATGGATTTTAGCAAGGTTGTTTACGATTTGGTTGAACCCTACTGAAACGAAGTCAGCGAATTGCATTTCCACCATAGCTTTATAACCTTTAATGGAAAGTCCCAGAGCAACTCCAATTATTGCACTCTCGCAAAGTGGTGTGTTTCTTACCCGATCGGCACCAAATTTAGCTTTAAACCCATCTGTAATTTTAAAGACTCCTCCGTATTCTCCTATGTCTTGGCCCATAAGGATAAGATTTGGGAATTTCTCCATGGATTGCTTCAACCCATCCGAGATCGCATCTACCAGCCTCTTGTCGGATGTTGTCCCGTCTTTCGGCGGAGAAATTACAAGTTGTGAATATGGAGCATAGACATCGGCCAGTTCAATCTCTAAATCCGGGGTTATCTCCTTCTCTGCAAATGCTATTTCCAGTCCCTCATTGATGGCGGATTTTACCCTTCCGTCGATTAGGGATTTTGTTTTTTTATCCAAAACCCCGGTTTCCACCAGGTATTGCTCATAATTTTCTACCGGATCCAGCTTAGCCCAGTCTTCCATCAATTGCTTAGGAACGTATTTCGTCCCGGAAGCTTCCTCGTGACCACGCATCCTGAAGGTCATTGCTTCTACCAATACAGGTCTTGGATTTTGGCGAATATCTTCTGCCAGATCCATGATGGTACTATAAACTTCCAATATATTATTTCCCTGAATCTGCATGGACTCCATGCCATATCCAAGTCCTTTGTCTGTAAAGTGTTTGAATGCAAATTGCTCTGTGCTGGGAGTGGAAAGCCCATAGCCATTGTGCTCAATGACAAAAATCACGGGTAATTTCCAGACAGCCGCCACATTCAGCCCCTCATGGAAATCTCCTTCAGAACTTGCCCCGTCACCAGAGAAAACAACTGTGACCTTCTTCTCACTTGATAATTTATCAGCTAAAGCAATCCCATCCGCAAGGGCCAACTGAGGGCCTAGATGGGAGATCATCCCTACCACATGATGTGCTATGCTGCCAAAGTGAAAAGATCGGTCTCGCCCCTTGGTAAAGCCGGAGAGCTTTCCTTGAAATTGAGCAAATAGTTTTTCCAAAGGCATATTTCTTCCCGTGAAAATTCCCAGGTTTCTATGCATAGGCAAGATAAATTCATCTGCTTGCAAAGCATTTACCACACCGATCGAGATAGCTTCCTGGCCCCATCCGCTAAACCATTTGGATATCCGTCCCTGTCGGAGGAGAATAAGCATTTTCTCTTCGATTCTTCGCGGCATGATGAGCGATTCATAAAGTTCTAGCAGGATTTCGTCAGAGAGATTTTTGCGGTCAAAAGCTAGCGTTTTGGTGGTGCTTTTCATAGAATGGTGATTTCCATTCTAAGTTACACGAAGGAAGTAAAAAGCCAAAGGGCACTGGCGCCTTGCAAAAGGCCCCGATAGGAATCGGGGCTAAAAATAAATGCAAGGAGTTAAAAAGTTTGCTGTACGCCTCAAAAGTAAACAAAGGAATGCCCACCACATCAAGCCATAGGTTAAGGTTGTTTTATCAAAGTGTTAAGCGGAAATTGAAAGATTGCGAAATTGGAATATTGAAAAATTATTAAAGTCCTTTATTAGTTAGAAACCAAGATCTCGGGGAAGGATCGAGTAATTTTTCAATGTTTAATCATTCAATTTTCCAATTGAAAAAGTGCGAAGCACTTTTTTGCATACCTTTGCAGCCTCAAAAAGTAGGAAAACTGTGAAAGCGAGAACGTTAAAAAAAGACAAAGTCAATATTGTTACCATGGGTTGCTCCAAGAATCTGGTCGATTCAGAGGTACTGCTCACCCAGCTTCGGGGCAATGGTATCAATGCCAGCCACGAGTCTGGAACTGATGACAATAACATCATCATCATCAATACCTGCGGGTTTATCGATAATGCAAAGCAGGAGTCTATCGACACCATTTTGCAGTATGTAGATGCCAAGGAGCAGGGGCTGGTGGACAAAGTCTATGTGACGGGATGCCTCTCGCAACGCTACAAAGACGATCTGGAAAAGGAAATCCCTCAGGTCGATGCTTTTTTTGGCACTCGGGACTTGCCTGCTATCCTAAAGAAATTCAAAGCTGATTACAAGCATGAGTTGGTAGGGGAGCGACTGTTGACGCATTCTTCCCACTATGCTTATATGAAGATTTCTGAGGGCTGTGATAGACCGTGTTCTTTTTGCGCCATTCCTATTATGCGTGGAGGGCACATCTCCAGGCCTATTGAAGAATTGGTGAAAGAAGCGGAGCACAAAGCTGCCGGTGGGACTAAGGAGTTGCTTTTAATCGCACAGGATTCTACCTATTACGGACTTGATATTTACAAGAAGCGAAACCTTGCGGAGTTGATGCGTAGGCTATCTGATGTGAATGGCATCGACTGGATTCGCCTGCATTATGCTTACCCAACGGGATTCCCGATGGACGTGATAGAAGTAATGAAAGAGCGGGACAATATTTGTAACTACCTGGATATCCCTTTGCAGCACGGTTCCACAGATGTGCTGAAAGCTATGCGTCGTGGTACTACACGCGAAAAACAGGAAAATTTAATCCACAGTATCAGGGATATTCTTCCGGATATCGCTATCCGTACTACGCTGATAGCAGGACATCCGGGAGAAGGGGAGAAGGAATATCAGGAGATGGTGGACTTTGTAGAGCAGATGAGATTCGAGCGTTTGGGCGTGTTTACTTATTCTCATGAGGAAAATACCCATGCTTATTCTATGGAGGACAATATCCCACAGGAAGTGAAGCAGGAACGCGCAAACAATCTGATGGAGATTCAGGAGCAGATATCATACGATCTGAATCAGGAGAAAATCGGCAAGACTTTCAAAGTGTTGATCGATAAAAAGGAAGGCGGTCACTTTGTAGGTCGCACGGAATACGATTCGGTAGAAGTGGATAATGAAGTGCTGATCGATGCCGCAAAACATTATTGCCGAGTTGGAGACTTTGTAAATGTGAAAGTGACTGAAGCGACGGAGTTTGATTTGTATGCTGAGGTGGAGGGATAATTGTAGTTTGGAATTCAAATAACAGTAAAAGCTAATCGACAGTATTAGCTAGGGTATTTCAAAATTGTTAACTTCCATCATGCTGACTATCAGTCCAAAATATATTACAGACCAGGTTGGGAATAAGATTTCAGTGGTTCCTTCAGTGAAGGAATTTGAAACCATAGTGGAAATGCTTGAAGATTTGGAGGCTGTGCGCTTGTATGATGAGGCTAAAAAGTTAGGAGAACCTGCCGTCCCTTTTGAAGAGGCATTTGAAATGATAGAGAGACTTCGAAAGAAAAAATAATGGCTTATCAGATAGCCATCAAGGAATCAGCGATAAAGTCTCTAGCTAAGATTCCTGAGCCATATCTTTCTACTTTAAGGTCCGCAATTTTTAATTTGGCTGATGTCCCCAGACAAAATGGTTGTAAGAAATTGAAAGGTAAAGAGGCCTATAGAATTTGTGTCTCTGACTATAGAGTGATCTACGAAATCGCAGATAAATTCTTATATATTGAGGTAATTGCAATTGGCCACCGAAAGGATATTTATGAGTGATTTTATAAGGTCTTATGCTTAGTTGAAAACCCATAATAGAATTTATGAGGATTTTATTTGGATTAGGCTTTTATTTTAGCCTTGACTCTGAAGAACCAGGACAACTGGTAGTAGCATTTCCTTGATTGTAGCTATGAAATGTTTTGAACACATGGTCTGATTTACCAAAAAAATCAACGAGTTGGTTTTTCAGTACAATTTCATTAGCGAACTATTTCGGACTGGTTGGATTACTTTTTTAGGCATTTGTAGAATTTATTTCTTAAAAATCTCTCTTTTAATTTGCAATGCATAATAATTATAATAATATTGAATTAGTTTGTAGTGTTTACAGACTGTTGACTACGTCAGCTATTTTAAACTAAATCTTTTAATATTATGAAAAAAATGATTATTGGCTTATTGGGTTTATTTATTTTGTCCCTAGCCGCATTACCTGCAAATGTGGCAATTGCTAATCCATACAAGATCGTGTGGCAACGGTGTGCAGCGGGAAGTGAGGTAGATTGGGTAATTCGTTGTAGGCTTGAAGGCGGAGATGAATGTTTTGCAAATTGGCAAGGATTCTGTGACGAACCACCAGAAATAGGTGGGTGATTTGGAAGAATATACACCTTGGCTATTAGGAACTTTAGCCAAGGTGTGATTAATTAAGTGTTTTAAATAATATATGACTCGAATAAATATTTGGTTTATCCTCTCTTTATTTATTAGTTTTGGCTGTAGTAAAGCTCCTTCCCATTTTTCCTATCAGCCAATTATGTCTGAGGAGCCATTATTAGTTTCAGAAATAGGCAAAGAGTTAGATATAATAGAAATTCAAACCCGATATCCTATTACAGGAACGCCGACAATTTTGAAGTCAGATCGATATTTTTATTTATTTGAGCAAGGAGTTGTTACCACTCTTCACCAAATTGGACTCAATGGCAAGGTGGTTAAAAGTATAGATTTTGGTTTTGATGATAAGTTAAATGCTGACGCAATAACTCAGGTTGTTTTAAAGCAAGATCATATTGGCATTATTTCTAGGGGAAATTCTATAGTGTTTTTTGATGAAAACCTTGAAGAAGTAAGCACTGAAAAACTTCCATTTAAAGCCCACTTCCACTTTAATCTTAATGAGCAAACCACTATTTCTTACAATAATCGGATCGATGATTTGGAAGACTATGATATATTAATTGATCGAAATGGCGTATTGTCAAAAGAACTTCCTATTCGGAAGGATGAATACAATTTTGTCTATAAATCATACGCACCCTTTTCGAATTGGAATGAACAAGTACTTTTTTCCCAAGCATTCAATGACACAATTTATGTCTTAGATGAAAAGGGGTTTAAGCCATTGGTTATTGTTGATTTTGGTGCTGATGCGGTAAACAAGGAAAGATTTCTTCAAATCCAACATGCGATGGATATGTTAACATTTTTCAATGAACGTAATTATAGCTATTTAATGGGTGAAGTATATGGTCTTGGGAATGAACGAGTCCTTTTCCAAGTGAGTGATAAAGGGAGACAAAAATTGGGGTTAATCGATTTCCAATCTAATGAACTAACAATTTATCCTGGGATCTTCGATAATTCGATTTCAGCAATGGCCTTACATAATCCACAGTTTTCCAAAGATGGAGAGTTGTTTTTTGGAATCTCAGGAGAAAGGATAATGGAAAACTATGATCGTCTTCCTGATCCTTTTAAGCATCAACTTTCAGATAGTTACGCTGAATCCTTTTTTATTTTTGAATTGACAATCAAAAACTAATGCCGTATTAATTTTATGAGTCCTAGATTTAGCCCAGCTTCTGGAAAAGCAGGACGACTCACTTTTTGCCTTTTCACCCGATCTACCTAATTTAGCCGACTAAAATCACCCGAATGCAATTGATCGAAGTTACCACGCCTGCCCATCAGAAGGAGTTTATAGAGATGGCTGTGAGGTTGTATAAAAACGAAAAGAATTGGATCAGGCCTCTTGATGCTGATATCGAGGGGCTTTTTCATCCGGAGACCAACAAGCTTTTTAGAAATGGGGCAAAGGCCAAGCGCTGGCTTTTGCAAAATGACAAAGGCGAAACCATAGGACGGGTGGCCGCTTTCATCAATCCAAAGATGAAGGAAAAGCAACCGACCGGAGGTTTGGGTTTCTTCGAGTGCATAGATGATCAGGAGGCCGCTTTTTTACTTTTCGATACGGCAAAAGCTTGGCTGGAGAGCGAAGGCATGGAAGCTATGGATGGCCCGATCAATTTCGGTGAGCGGGACAAATGGTGGGGACTGCTCGTGGATGGATTCAGCGAACCAAACTATAACATGCCCTGGAACTTCAAGTACTACCAGAAGTTATTCGAAGATTATGGCTTTCAGATTTACTTCAAGCAATTTACCTATGCCAGACCTGTTCAGAATCTCGGCTTCGATGAAAAAATGATTGCTAGGGCAAAGGTGATTATGGATGATCCCGATTATGATTTTCGCTACCTAAGAGGTAAGGAACTGAAGGAAAAAGCGCCTGAGTACTTTATGACTGTTTATAATAAAGCCTGGGCACAGCATATGGGAAAATCCCTTGCACTGAAGGAAGCCCAGATGATGTTTGCCAAGATGAAGCCAATCATCGACGAGAAGCTGATTTATTTCGGGTTTTATAAAGGTGAACCGGTGTCTTTTTTTATCCAGATTCCAGAAATCAACCAGATTTTCAAACATGTGAACGGGAAGATGGATTTGATCGGAAAACTCAAATTTCTTTGGTACAAAACCTTTTCACCGCCCAATAAAATGCTCGGTTTGGTATTTGGTGTGGTTCCAGAGCATCAAGGCAAAGGGGTGGAAAGCGCCATGATTCTAAGCTATGATAAGATGAGTGGCAAGCCAAGCTTTCCATACAAAACCATAGAAATGAACTGGATAGGGGATTTTAATCCAAAGATGATGCGTGTGTGTGAGCAGCTTTTGGCGGAGATATACAAAACTCATCATACTTATCGGTATCTATTTGATCGGGAGAAGCCTTTTGAAAGACACAAGATATTTGATTGACGATCTACGAAGTACGAG
The DNA here is from genome assembly GCF_021390545.1 of Algoriphagus sp. AGSA1. Lineage (GTDB taxonomy): Bacteria > Bacteroidota > Bacteroidia > Cytophagales > Cyclobacteriaceae > Algoriphagus. The sequence goes on from NZ_JAJUWR010000014.1 coordinate 158,070, forward strand.
ATTGAAAGTAGAGTTGTGCTTAATTTTCCAATCTTTTAATATCAAATGAAGCATACTGGATGTCGAATTACGAAGTAGTACCAATCTCTAAACTTAATTTTCCAATATTTCAATTTTAAAATATTACAATTTTCCAATACTGAAAAAATGAAAAAATACGACGTCACAGGGATAGGAAATGCCCTAGTAGATATAGAATTCAAGGTAACTGATCAGTTTTTTGCTGATAATGGCGTAGAAAAAGGGCTGATGACCCTGGTAGATGAACCAAGTCAAAATGCGTTGATGAATGTGATCGATACAGTGCATGCGAAGATGCAATGTGGAGGATCGGCTGGAAATACAGTGATAGCTATCAGTCAGTTTGGAGGCAAGTCCTACTATTCCTGCAAAGTGGCCAATGACGAAATGGGGCATTTCTATATGAACGATATGAAAGATGCCGGTGTCGCCCATAATCTAAATGAAAATAACCTGGCGGAAGGTATTACTGGGAAATGTCTGGTCATGGTGACCGAGGATGCAGAACGCACCATGAATACCTTTCTGGGAATCACCCAGACTTATTCTATCGAAGATGTCAACGAGGCGGCCATTAAGGATTCAAAATATCTATATATCGAAGGTTACTTGATCACTTCTGAAAATGGCAAGGAAGCGATGAAGTATGCCAAGAAGGTGGCAGAGGAAAATGGTGTGAAGGTGGCCTTGACTTTCTCCGATCCAGCTATGGTAAAGTACTTCAAGGAGCCTATGAATGAGGTGATAGGAGCAAGTGTGGATTTACTTTTTGCCAACGAAGAGGAGGCGATGATTTTTACTGGAACAGATAATCTTTCTGATGCGAGAGAAGAAATGAAAAAGCTTGCCAAGCGTTTTGTGATCACACAAGGCAAAAACGGAGCGTTGATCTATGATGGGGACACGTTTATTGATATAGAGCCTTATGCGACTGCGGCTATTGATACTAATGGCGCCGGAGATATGTTTGCTGGGGCATTTATGTATGGTATTACCAATGGCCATAGCTATGCATCGAGCGGAAAACTGGCATCTATGGCAAGTTCGAAGATAGTAAGTCAGTTTGGGCCCCGGCTTCAATGGCATGAAGCCAAAGCAATCTTAGCAAAGCTAAACCCGTGAAAAAAAGCCCTGGAAATTACAATTCCAGGTTTTTTTTGTTTTTGATCGCTCGTTTTTAGACAATAATCCGCTAAATACATCCTCAAATTCAGAGCATACTAACCTCGTTCTTGTGCCTTCATGGAGCAAAGCCAAATAGGGACAAGGCTTGATATAAAAGCCGTTAAGGTTAAAATAGTACAAATAATTTATCCTAAATTTTTAGATTACAATAATTAGTGTTTTTTTAGGGGTAAATTGTGTCAAACGGTTAATCAGTGAGCAATTGGACTTTTGGAGGGACTTATCTGATTAAGAATATTTTTAATTTTAAAACCAATGAGAATAAAATCCAGCATACTATGATGAGAAAACTTACTGCTTTGGGTTTGATGGTAGGCATGTTAAACTTGCCGGTAAATGCACAAACCAAAATTGAGTTCAAGGAGTTTGACTTGGACAATGGCCTGCATGTGATCATGCATAAGGACAACACAACACCAATCGTGGTGACTTCAGTCCTATATCACGTAGGATCCAAGAATGAGCAGCCGGACAGAACTGGTTTTGCACACTTTTTTGAGCATTTGATGTTTGAAGGATCTGAAAATATAGAACGAGGTGAATACATGAATATCATCCAAGCACATGGAGGAACGCTAAATGCCTACACGTCAAATGATATTACCTATTACTATGAATCCCTGCCTTCCAATGAACTAGAGCTCGCTCTTTATATGGAAAGTGAGCGCATGCTCCATGCAAAAGTGGATCAAACTGGTGTGGAGACTCAGCGGGAAGTAGTGAAGGAGGAAAAGCGCCAGAGCTACGATAACCGGCCTTATGGAAGTATTCTCATAGAAACACTAAAAAGAGCCTATACTCAGCATCCTTACCGTTGGGCACCGATTGGCTCACTGGATGATCTGAATGCGGCATCTATTGAGGAGTTCCAGCAGTTTTACAAAGATTTTTATGTGCCGAACAATGCGACATTGACTATAGCTGGAGATATTGATTATGAGCAGACCGAAGAGTGGGTAAAAAAATACTTTGCTGAAATACCAAAAGGCGAGAAAGCAATCTACCGACCTGATGTGGCTGAGCCAAAGAAAACCGCAGAAGTCCGGGATGTGATCTATGACAATATCCAGATTCCCGCAGTGATCCAAGCCTATAATCTCCCTCGAAAAACGGATAAAGACTCCTATGCGATGTCTATGCTCTCTACCTATCTAACCGGTGGAAATTCATCTTTAATGACCAAAGAACTGGTAGATAAGCAGCAAAAAGCCTTGGCTTTGGCGGCAATACCTTTGGATTTGGAAGACGGAGGTATTTTTATCATGTATGGGATTACCAACATGGGAGTGGAGCCGGATGACCTTGAATCGGAAATTGATAAGTTAATCAAGCAGGTGCAGGATGGAGGTATTTCTGATAGAGACTTTGAAAAGCTTCAGAACATCATGGAAAATGATATTGTAAGCGGTAATTCATCCATGGCAGGTGTGGCAGAGAACCTAGCTGAGGCACATGTAATATATGGTGATACGAACTATGTGAATAAGGTGATGGACGCCTATAGTCAGGTGACAAAAGAAGATCTTCAGCGGGTTGCCAATGAATATTTGACACTTGATGGCCGCGTGGTTTTGTATTATTTGCCAAAACCAGCTGAGCCGGCGCAGTAATTGATTCACCCTAACAATTGAAATCACATGAAAAAAATAGCAATATCTTTTATTTTAGGCCTTTTGGTGTCTTCCGTGAGTTTTGCTCAGGTGGACAGAAGTCAGTTTCCAAAAGCCGGTCCGGCGCCCGTAATTAAAATTGGCGAAGCTGAGACTTTTACCCTAGACAACGGGCTGAAGGTTTTTGTAGTAGAGAACGATAAACTTCCCCGTGTTTCTTTTACGCTGGTGTTTGAGAGAGATCCTATCATGGAAGGGGATAAGGCGGGCATGACGGGTTTTGTAGGAGAAATGCTCACGGCCGGTACTACAAATCGCACTAAAGATGAATTTGATGAGGAAGTCGATTTTATCGGGGCTTCTATCGGGGCATCTTCCACTTCTGTCTCAGGTTCTTCTTTGAAAAAACACCAGGATAAAGTCCTGGATTTGATGACTGATGTGCTTTTCAACCCGGTGTTTCCGGAGGAAGAATTGGATAAGCTGAAAAAACAAGCTATCACTGCTTTGGCTACAAGCAAGGATGAGCCTAATGCCATTTCAAGCAGGTTATCAAGTGCGATGGTATATGGAAAAGATCATCCCTATGGGGAAGTCCGCACTGAAGAAAGCCTGAAAAATGTAACAGTAGAGGACATCAAACAATATTATGAGACTTTCTTTAAACCAAACATAGCGTATCTGGCGATAGTAGGAGATATGGGCAAAGCTGAAGCTGAAAAGCTAGTGAAGGCTCATTTTAGTGAGTGGAAGCAAGGAGAGGTTCCATCTTATACCTATCCTGATCCCGCTCCCGCAGACCAAAACATGGTGGCGCTGGTAGATAGAAGTTCATCTGTGCAGACGGTAATTAATATAGCCCATCCTATCAACCTTACAGTGGGTGATGAGGACTACATTTCCAGCCGTGTATTGAACCAGGTATTTGGTGGCGGATCTTCTTCTAGGCTTTTTATGAACCTCCGCGAGGACAAAGGCTATACTTATGGGGCATATTCATCATTGTCCCCGGATAAACTGGTGGGCAGATTTTCCGCAAATGCATCTGTAAGGACAGAAGTGACAGATTCCGCAGTGGTGGAATTTATTTATGAAATCAACCGTCTTGTGGAAGAAGGAGTAACACAGGAGGAATTGGATAAGGCTAAAGCTAACCTCGCAGGTTCCTTTGGCAGATCATTGGAAAGCCCATCTACGATTGCAGGTTTTGCTTTGAACATAGAACGGTATGGCTTACCGAAGGATTATTATGAGACTTATCTGCAGAAGATGAATGAGCTGACTCTAGATGATATCAACAAAACAGCGAAGAATCTGATTAACCCAGGCAAGCTATACATTACCGCAGTGGGAAATGGTACCGAGATTAAAGATAAACTGGCCCAGTTTGGCGAAGTGAAATTGTACGATAATATGGGGTTCCCAGCCAAAGAGATGGAAGCTGTAGATGCAGATATGACTTCAGAAAAAGTGATTGAAGCCTACATTTCCGCGATCGGGGGATTAGAAAAAGCCAGTGCTATCAGGGCGGCTAAGCTAGAAATGCAAGCGGAGGTAATGGGTACCCAGCTGACCATTGAGCTGATTCATGACGATGCCAATATGAGATTTGCCCAAAAAACACTTGTGGGAGGAAATGTAATGCAGACTTCGGTGATCAAAGACGGTAAAGGTACTGCAAGTGTACAGGGACAGTCTATGGACATGACAGACGAGCAGTTGGATGCCGCTAAACTTGGTGTGTTTTTTCTACCGGAGCTGCATTTCGTGACCATGGGCTATACACTGGAGCTAGATGGGATCAAAGATGTGGAAGGAACCCCTGCTTATAAGGTGATCGTGACAACTCCTTTAGGATCTACGGTCACTAATTATTATGAGGTAGAATCAGGATTGAAAATCAAAAATGAGAATCCTGTTTCGGGCGATACTTTTTACAGCGACTATGAGGAGAAAAGTGGAGTGCTGATACCAATGACGCAAACTATTAAGTCAGCGATGATCCCCGTGCCATTGGAAGCCAAAATCACCAATCTTGAAATCAATCCAGAATTGACTGAGTCAGACTTTAATTAATTAACCATGAGAAAAACTTGTATTGTTTTAGCCTTAGGGCTATTGACCGCACCTTGGATTTCATTTGCAGGTGAAAAAGAAAGACCAATTCAGGTCATTGAGGAAAACTCTGTCGAGGAGGTAATCGGCAATTATGTCAAAGCCATCGGCGGAGAGGCTAAGATGAAGTCTGTGCGCACGATAGAAATGAAGATGCAAGCCGAAGTTCAGGGCATGAATCTGGAAATTCACAGTGTGATAGATCAGGAAAACCAGAAGTTGCTCAATGTGACGGAGATGAACGGCAATGTGGTTTCCAAAACAGTCATCCAAGGTGGGGCAGGCCAAGTAATGGCAATGGGGCAATCCCAAGACCTGACAGAAGATCAACTGGCCACCTTCAAAAACCAAATGTATGGCTTTCAGGAGTTACATTTAGAGGAACTTGGCATCACTGTCACTTACGATGGAACAGAACAGGTAGAGGGGGAAGAGGCGTATAAACTCACCTTTGATTCAGGAGGGGATACTAATACTACGGAGTATTATAGTGTAGCAACAGGGTTGAAGCTGCAAACTGTATCCAAAGCCGCGGGCACAATTTCTTATAAAGATTATCAGGAAGTAGATGGTCTTAAGATGCCCATGAAATTGATCATTTCCAACGCCATGCTGCCGGTACCACTGGAAGCTAAAGTAACCTCTATCAAGCTTAATAAAGATGTGGATGATTCCTTGTTCAATTAATTGAGGACGAATTTTAAGTTAGGGGGCTATCCGTTAGGACAGTCCCCTTTTTTTATCCATTGTTCCATAAAGCTCTCTTTGTAGTTGGTTTTTTATCAGCTAATAGATGATTCTTGAACAGCAAGGAAAGGTGTTTGGCAAGTTTCACTTCGGTTTTTCTTCCAAAGCGGTCAATTGACAAGTGAAGCAATGTATCCTTGACCGTATGAGCCAATATCACATCACCTACCATAAGTTTATCAAATGCCTCACTATTTGGGTGTATTTTAATGATCTTTTCATTTTGAATTAAAATGCCGTAATCAGATGATAGTTGGTCTTCTCTGGATTTGCTGTCGAGGTCAAAACCTAATGAAGCCAAGTGTTTTTCCACTACGGGAAATATATTTTCTTTCCCAGATATGTAATTTGAATAAAATTGGTTGAAATAAATGGGGTGTTCTGTTTGGGAAAGTATAACTTCCCATACTTCCTCCAGTGTGTATCCGATTTTAGGCTTCCCAAACCGTTTCCAAAGGAACTTCATAACCTGATGGAGGGAGGACTTCTCGTCCAGGAGCATAGAATCCAGACAAAAGGCAATTAATGCCCCGTGCGTGTAAATACTGACTTTTTTATCTGGAATACCTGCTTCGTAGCCGTCCACCCATAGGTCAAAACTTGAGTCCAAAATGGATTGGTTTTGCCAGCCGAAGTTCACTGATTCCCGGTTCAATGTCTTTTCAAAAGTTTCACAGTATTCTCTCAGTGAGAAATAACCTGATCTAAGTAGAAATAAATCCCCCATATAGGTGGTGATTCCTTCTACTATCCATCCTGCTTTATGGTAGGCTTCCTTAGCAAAATCATAGGGCATGATCTCAGTTGGCCGTATCTGGCACACATTCCAGGCATGGTATAGCTCGTGGCAACTTACACCCATAAGCTCATTCATCTGAGATCGGTCTGACAGGCTTTCCGCAGGCCCAAAAGTGATCACTGTGCCATGCTGATGCTCTACTCCATGGTAGTGGGGATAGGGGAGGAGTTGGTAGATGAAGTGGTACTCCGCTACGGGAAATTCCCCGAATGCATCGATCTGTTTCTCAATGAAGTTCTTGATATTGAATCTGAATTCTGCTAAATCAAAATGAATATCGCCGTTAAACCACAAATGGAAATTTACTTCCCCAACCTCAATAGTCTCATATGTGAGACTTATGGAGGCCAGAAAGCTGCTGTCCGCAAGTTGCTGGAAATTGGAGGCAAAGAAGCCATGGTTTTCTTTGATGAGAGTGGTGCAGGCCTGGAAGTGGGAAGGATGGTTTACGCTCACTTGGATTTTCTCTTCAGATTGTCCTTCCACTTCAAAGCAGCAATTAACAAAGTTCAGATAAATCTGATACTCATCCACCCAGCAGGAACCTGCATCCATCTTGCCGCAATAATATTCATAGACAACCCGGTAATCTCCTACATGGTCAGGTTCGAATTCCCAGCTGTCCTTGGAGAGTTTAGTGTAAGGGATCACTTTGCCGATCGGCGATAAAATATTGAGATTCCTGATATTTCTTACGTAGTTTGCTAGCTGATATCGTCCTGCTCTCCAGGCAGGAAGCCTCAACCTGACCAATGAAAGATGCTTCACGGGTATATTAAGCGTGATTTGTATAAATTGAGACAGAGGATTGTTAACTTGGAATTGGTATTTTATCATCTGGAAAGGGTGTGGTTTAAAACAAATGTTTTTTTAGGCTATTTGTATTTAAATAAATGGTGCGTATCTTTGCAGTCCTTTTTGGGAGTGATTCCCTGGGAACAAAGAATTAGAAAGCAATTAGATAAAGATATTCGATCATGAAAAGAACATTTCAACCTTCTCGTAGAAAAAGAAAAAATAAGCACGGCTTTAAAGAAAGAATGTCTTCTGCTAACGGTAGAAGAGTGCTGAAAGCCAGAAGAGCAAAAGGAAGACACAAGTTGACTGTTTCTTCTGAAAAAACTTTGAAGAAGTAATTCTTAGCCTGTTTTTCGTATGTTTACATGCGAATTATAGTCCTTGTGATGAATTACAGACTCCCAAAAAGTGAACGGCTTCATGCTGACAAACTTATCAAGGAACTTTTTAACGAAGGTTCCTCTTTTTTTTTATACCCTTTTAAAGTCCAATTTTTAGTTAAAAATGAACAAGAAAATGGAACCTCTCAGGTGCTGTTCTCCGTTTCCAAGAAGAAAATCAAAAAGGCTGTTGGACGCAACTTCGTAAAGAGGAGGATGCGCGAAGCTTATAGACTCAATAAGGATTTGATTCCATCTACGGCCCCTAGTATGGCTATTGGCTTGGTGTATGTGAGTTCCGAGTTGATGAAATTTTCGGAAATTCAGACAAAACTTATATTAGCTTTAAGGAAATTAGCCTCCATAGTAAGCGAAAATCAAAAACTGCATGAATAATTCTCTGAAAAAATCCCTCCTGATCTTATTTTTAGGAGTTTTTGTACTTACAGGTTTCTTTGCCTTCAAAGCTAAGAACGATAAGCTTTTTGCTTTAGCCAAAAACATAGACATTTTTGCGACCCTCATCAGAGAACTTGATTCTTATTATGTAGATGATATAGATCCGGATGAGTTGGTGTCTATTGGTATCAATGCGATGCTGGAGGAACTCGACCCTTACACCACCTATATACCAGAAGAGGAATCAGATGATTTCCGTATGATGACTACAGGAGAATACGCGGGGATAGGTGCCTTGATCGGCAACAGAGGCGAAGGGAGTATGGTGATTATGCCCTATACAGGCTTTCCGGCACAAACCGTAGGTTTAAAGATCGCTGATTATATTTTGAAAATTGATACTACCGATGTCACGGACATGGGGACGGCAGATGTGTCTTCTCTTCTAAAGGGTCCGGCAAATACGCCGGTTCATTTACAAATAAAAAGAGATAAGGATACCTTGGAATTTGATATAATCAGAAAAAAAATAGCTATAAAGAATGTCCCCTATTATGGTAAGCTTGATGAGAATACAGGTTATATCAAACTGGCGGAATTTACTACTAATGCTTCCACTGAAGTAAGGAACGCATTGGTTGACCTGAAAAGCCGGGGAATAGATCGCCTGGTACTTGATGTGCGTGATAATCCAGGAGGACTGGTAAATGAGGCCGTGGAGATTGTCAATCTTTTTATTCCAAAAGGAAGAGAAGTAGTAAAGACTATAGGCAAGCTCGAAAATGTAAACTACACCTATAAAACCACTAAAACACCAGTTGACAAGACTATTCCTTTGGTAGTCTTATTAAATGAACATAGCGCTTCTGCTTCAGAAATTGTTGCGGGAGCTTTACAGGATTATGACCGGGCGGTTTTGGTAGGGAGAAAATCCTTTGGCAAAGGACTGGTACAAACAACGGTTCCATTGAGCTATAATGCCCAGATGAAAGTAACTACCGCCAAATATTACATTCCTAGTGGGCGATGTATCCAAGCCATTGATTACCTGCAAAGTAGAGAAAATCATGAGCTGGTTACTGTTCCGGACTCATTGAGAAAAGCATTTAAAACCAAAAATGGCAGGGTGGTACTTGATGGTGCGGGGATCGAACCAGATGAGGAAGTAGAGCAAAAAAGCTATTCACCCATTTCGTACAGTTTGGTGGCTAGAAATCATGTGTTTGATTACGGAACCAAATACTTCTATGAGCATAAAGGGATATCTGACGCAGCCACGTTCTCTATATCGGATAGAGATTATGAGGAATTCGTAAAATGGCTGGAAGATAAGGAATATGATTATACCACCTATCTGGAGAAGTCTGTAGAGGATATGCGAAAAAATGCGGAGAAAGTAGCATATTACGATGAGATTAAAGCTCAGATTGATTCGCTCGAAAAAAGAGTGAACCACAGTAAAGAGCAGGATTTGGTCACTAACAAGGAAGAAATCAAAAAAATCCTTTCTCAGGAAATTGTATCAAGATACTATTTCCAGGAAGGCATGATCCAGTCTGGATTGCAGGATGATGAAGAGGTGATGTTGGCCAAGGAGTATTTGAAAAATCCTACAAAAATCAATGCGTTGTTAAGTGCCTCTTCAAAGTAAAAGACATGGCAGTTATACTCTCCTTGGAGACTTCCACACCCATATGTTCTATTGCACTTCACCGTAGTGGAGAACTCTTGGGTGAGAAGTCCCTGGATGTTCCAGGTGCCCATTCAGAAAAGTTGATGGGTATGATTGATGACCTTCTGAAAGAATGCGGACTTCCCATCACAGATATCAATGCTATAGCTGTATCAGAGGGGCCAGGATCTTACACGGGATTAAGAATTGGGACTTCAGTGGCCAAAGGATTGGCGTTTGCCAGAAACATACCTTTGGTGGCCGTTAGCACACTTGCAGCATTAGCCTATGGAGCTAGCTTATTGGTAGAAGATAAAGGGATGTTAGTAGCCATGCTCGACGCGAGGAGGATGGAAGTATATCGGCAAGTATTTGACATGGATCTTAACCCCATCAATGAACTTGATTCGGAAATTATTGACACCAATTCCTATTTTGAATTACTGAAAATAGGGAAGGTGTATTTTGTAGGTGATGCTGTGAAGAAGGTTAGTGAAGTAATCACACACCCTAATGCTGTGTTTTTAGAAGTACAGATTTCAGCAGGGTATATCGGTTCATTAGCTTTCGGAAAATTTCAAAAAGGTGAATTTGCTGATTTGGCTTATTTCGTACCGAATTACTTAAAGGAGTTTAAAGCACTCCAGTCTAAGAAAAACCCATTACTGATATGAGTGAAATAATAAACAGAGTGGCAAGCAGTCCTATTATTACAATCAATCTGGAAGAAAGCTATCCTCGGGAAGAGCGGGTTATTTTTGATATTAAGCCCTTTCTTTTTCAGGAATTGATATTAAGGGAAAAGGATTTTCGTGCTGCTCTCAAAGATATAGATTGGAGCCAATATGAGAATAAGTGGGTGGCTATTACTTGTTCAGCAGATGCTATTGTGCCTAACTGGGCGTTTATGCTAGTAGCTACTTATCTTGATTCAATTGCGTTGGGCTATGCGATCGGAGATTTAAAAGAACTTGAAGTGATGATAGCTGAGAAATGTCTGAAGAACTTGGATTTAGATTCATTTACTGACCGTCCCGTTGTTGTCAAAGGATGTAGTGATTTTCCTATTCCGTTATTCGCCTACGGCAAAATTATTTCATTGGTGCAAAGCCGTGCAAAATCCATTATGTATGGTGAGCCGTGTAGTACTGTTCCTCTTTATAAAAAACAAAAGTCCTGATAATTAAAGGACTGCGAAATTCCAGTCACTTTTTCATTAATTTCTTTGAGTCCGGTCTTGTCAATAAATAAAAAAGGTGGATATTTGCACTCCCAAACGACACAAACGGGGTCGTGGAAAAGGAGGGGAGCCTCCAGAGGGATATTGAAAAAAATTAATTTTGCCGCGGGGTTTGGAAGTCAGGGATGACCGCTTACCTTTGCGCACCCATCGGAAGAGAAGGGGACAAAAGACGGGGAGGTTAGCCTCCCGGGAATTTTTAAAATTAATTTCGCGAGGGGTGTTGCGGATAAAGAAATAACGCTTACCTTTGCACTCCCTTCGGCAAGGAAGGGGGAAAAACGGGGCAAAAACCGGGAGGTTTAAGCCGCTGACAAGGGCCACAAACGGGTGGCGCCAAGTTCTTTGAAGTGATGTAAGACGAAAAAAACAATAACCTGGGAACAGACAGGGAGACGTTTATGGGATTTGCCTCGTGCGGTCCCATGGACAGTGTATAATAATGATAATTTACAATGGAGAGTTTGATCCTGGCTCAGGATGAACGCTAGCGGCAGGCCTAATACATGCAAGTCGTACGGTATATATCTTTCGGGATATAGAGAGTGGCGAACGGGTGCGTAACGCGTATGCAACCTACCCTATACAGGGGGATAGCCCGGAGAAATCTGGATTAATACCCCATGGCATCATTGACCCGCATGGGTTAATGATTAAAGATTCATCGGTATGGGATGGGCATGCGTCTGATTAGCTGGTTGGCGGTGTAACGGACCACCAAGGCGACGATCAGTAGGGGTTCTGAGAGGAAGGTCCCCCACACTGGCACTGAGATACGGGCCAGACTCCTACGGGAGGCAGCAGTAGGGAATATTGGGCAATGGACGAGAGTCTGACCCAGCCATGCCGCGTGCAGGAAGACGGCGTTCTGCGTTGTAAACTGCTTTTATCTGGGAAGAAAAGGCCCCCGCGGGGGAAATTGCCGGTACCAGATGAATAAGCACCGGCTAACTCCGTGCCAGCAGCCGCGGTAATACGGAGGGTGCAAGCGTTGTCCGGATTTATTGGGTTTAAAGGGTGCGTAGGCGGCTGTTTAAGTCAGTGGTGAAAGACCCCGGCTCAACCGGGGCAGTGCCATTGATACTGGGCAGCTTGAGTGTTGGAGGGGTACATG
>NZ_JAJUWR010000015.1 GCF_021390545.1 Algoriphagus sp. AGSA1
AACTCTCCATTGTAAATTATCATTATTATACACTGTCCATGGGACCGCACGAGGCAAATCCCATAAACGTCTCCCTGTCTGTTCCCAGGTTATTGTTTTTTTCGTCTTACATCACTTCAAAGAACTTAGTGTCACGCATTTGTGACGCTGGCCAGATAACTCGATCTTCCGATCTCCGCTCCGTTTTTTTCCCTTCCTTGCCGAAGGGAGTGCAAAGGTAAGCGTTATTTCTTTATCCGCAACACCCCTCGCGAAATTAATTTTAAAAATTCCCGGGAGGCTAACCTCCCCGTCTTTTGTCCCCTTCTCTTCCGATGGGTGCGCAAAGGTAAGCGGCCATCCCTGACTTCCAAACCCCGCGGCAAAATTAATTTTTTTCAATATCCCTCTGGAGGCTCCCCTCCTTTTCCACGACCCCGTTTGCGTCGTTTGGGAGTGCAAATATCCACCTTTTTTATTTATTGGCAAGGGTAATATTCAAAAAAAATGACACTAGCCTGTAACTATCTGAATACAAAAGAGAAAAATTCAGAAAGAAGAAATAGCCTTCCTAACCCCAAATAAAATACATCTTCAAACATCTAATTTTGAAGATGTGATGATTTTGAAAATAATATTCCAAAATCATCACACCATACCTCAATATCTGAAAGTAGGTAGCGGAGGATAATACTTTTTACGTGGGTCATGCGATGAAAAAACGTACCTAACGGAAATCTCATGTGCTCCTCCAGATACTCCAACTCCTAATTTGGAAATAGTGAAATCATAGCTGTATCCAAACTCCAACCCAGTATCCAATTCCACTCCAACTAATCCAATTAAAGATTCATTGTTAGGTAAATTATACTTGGTCGGGAGTCCTCTATACCACAAGCCAAGTATGAGCGGCTCGAAATAAAACTCTGCTCCCAGGTCTAGCTGGTCAAATACTCCCTGCTTTTTATAATTAAATGCAAGCGCAAGCGAACGCTCTTGATCCGTATTATTAAAATAATCATTGATATTCCCTGGAGCGAGGTTGAATCTCACGCCTCCCTGAACCGAATATTTGATCGGAAGTCGATTAGAATTTATCTCCAAATAACTAATCTGTGGCTCCAAGAGATGAAAAGCAGAAACTCCAAACCAAAACTTATCCTCATAATATAACAGCCCCGCATTTAAATCCCCGGTTCGCAACCTACTGTCACCTGTGAACCCCTCTCCCGGCTCTCCCACTATTACTCCTTTATCAATATCCAGCTGTGTTCCTAAAATAATCTGATCAAAAAGCACATCTCTAGACAAAAAACTTCCCTGGGCTCCCATATGAAGAAAACGTTTTTCACCAACTCGTAACCTATAGCTATAAACCAATCCTATTTCTGAAGTAGTACTTTGGGTGAATGACTCTTTTGCCCCTGACACCACGAGGCCAAAACCGGAATTGTACTTTTCTGAAAAATGATCAGCATAAGCCGTATATGCAATGAAACTCTGATCCAGTGCCGGCCATTGATTTCGGAAATTAACTCCAACTCTAGTCAGCCCTGTACTTCCTGCGAGTGCAGGGTTTAAATAAAATGGATTTGCATAGAACTGTGAATACTGAATGTCCTGTCCAAGTATTCTATGGGAACACAAAAGAATTACGACTAAAAACAGGTAACTCTTCATCATCTGATCAATTTGAACTTCCCCGCTTTAGTCACTTTCTCTCCATCAATAGCTACAGCATTATACCTATAGACATAGATACCTGCATCAAGCAGCCTGCCTTCCAACGTACCATCCCAACCAGGAGAACTTAAATCATCTGTCTCGAAAATCAGATCCCCCCATAAATTAAATATCAGCAGTTGCCCTGAAATGAGTCCTTTGGATTTAGGAATAAAATACTTGTTATTTTCATCTAAAGGAGTGAATCCGGTGGGGAACATTAACCTATAGCTTCTTAAAATTGAAACTTTCTTCTCCATAGTGGAGATGCAGCCCCACTCATTAGAGATAGTAAGTACTACATCAAAATCACCTTTTTCACCATACACATGAGTGGGATTTTTCTCTGTGGAAGTAACACCATCGCCAAAATCCCAACTCCAACTTTGTGCATCTTCGGATGAACTATCTATAAACTGAAATATATCATCCGGAAAAAAACCTCCATCTTCTTCACCTTTCACTCCTGTTCCCTGTATTTCAAAATCAAAATCAGCCAAAAATTCCTCCTCTAGAATGACTATTTCCAAAGGAGTAGGAGAGGAATAGCAATCCAGGCCTGCATGTTTGATCTGAAGTTCATATAACCCTGGGGTAAAGATCTCTTTCATTTCATCATCCAAAAAAATCAAGCCTTCACCAGAAAGCTTGTAATCATATAGGAGCGGATCATATCCTGCAATATGTAACGTTATATCTACAGCTTGATCTGCTGTACATCCTATAACCGGCGAATCATAATCAAATTCCGGGAATTCCGGAAAGCTGATTCTAATGGAATTGGAAATAGCCGGACAATTCTGGCGGTTATACGCTTTCACGAGATATTCACCTTCCACATCCGCCAAGTATTTTTCTGCTGAAGCTCCTTGAATCAATATTCCATCCCTATACCACTCATATCGAATATACGGTTCTCCTCCTTTGGAAGCCAAGACTACCGATTCCCCTCCACATAAGTTCACTTCTTCAATAATCTCTGGACTACCCTCTACATAAATCTCCACCGGTTCTGGGGATTCTTGGATTTTTAGCGTAATAGCATTCCCCGCAGAGCTTTTCCCGTACGTGTCCGTAATGGTATAATAAACCGTGACACTTTGATCAGTAAACCCTTCGTTTGGAAAAAAGGTATAATCCCCCCCATTCGTCCCTGCTTTAAAAGTACCTTGGGGGATTTCCAAAACCCTGTTTTCCTCCTGGCATTTCCCCTGGGTGCAGATATCATCTGTTTCTGCATCTATATCTTCCAGAGAAGCGTAGAACTGCAAACAGCGTATCTCGCTATTTTCATTGGGCAGGGTTATTTCTTCATCTATGATTAAATATTGATTCTCCTGGCCTTCACATGAAGTTATATCTGAGAAATCAACTCCTTGTGGATTTACTAACCCTGCCTCATTGGAGACTTCCAGAAGCAGATTTTTTATTTCATGGATGTTTGTCTCCCCACCTGTAGAAGCGGCAAAACCAATTTTCAGATTTCTTGGCGCCTCATAGGTGAAAGCTGTGCCAGGAATAATGGTGATAGTCCTGGGTTCATTCTGGATTGTTGTGACTACCATTTCCAGCTTAACTAGATATCCCACTCCACTTGGATGAGGCTCAAGTTCCAACAATACTTTCCGGTAACCGGGCTGGTTTATATCCTCTACTCTCCCTGTGCCAAATCCCCCTGAGCTTAAGGGGAACTGATACTGCACATCCAATGCAATGTTTGCATTTCCTGGAGGTGGATTATATGTGATTCTACCATTTACAAAATCATAGCCGTTAAGTCCGTTTCCTCCCCTTCTCAATACAATACTATTCGGAAAAAGCGAAGTACTTCCTCCCAGAAACCCTCCACGCTTGTTTTCACCAGAATTGCCAAAATTGCCAAAGGCATCGAAACCTAACCCTAAATAAGCCCCAGTCAGTCCTGGATTATTGTCTTTCTGCGCATAACCCAAAGAGCCCCCAAATCCCCCTGGGCGAAAATCCTGAGTGTCCGCATCAAATAGAAACACCGAAAGTCCATCTGCACCAGTCCCCCCATACATGAAATATTCAAAAGAAGCCTTAATCCCATAAACAGAAGAAAATGGAACATCTATATATACGTAGCCATTTTGATCTGTAACTGCTTCTGTTAATCGCAATGCGCCATCCACTAATTTTGCGGATCCCCCAAAAACTGTAGTAGATCGGGTATCACCTTCAGAAAAGGACTCACAATATGGAAATCCCACCTGTCCTTTTACAAAAAATGGGCATGAAAGAAAAATGAATAAAAGAGCTAGACGTATATACTTATTCAACTGGGAATATTTTGGATGTCCAAAATACACTTTATACACTAACAAATAAAAAAAAGCCCATGATATTAAAATCAAGGGCTTCAACTTAGTGTATTTATAATCAACGGATAATCGTCTGGGTACGATCAGGCCCTACTGAGACCAATTTGATCGGAACATTCAATTCCTCTTCTAAATATTCAACGTAGGCTTTTAACTCTACAGGGAAATCCTCATAGGTAGTAATATTCTCTAAGGAGCAATTCCAGCCTTTCATGGTTTTATAAATAGGGGTAACTTCCTGCTCTGTAATCTCAAAGCTCAGTTTGTCAATTTTCTCCCCATCTGGCAATTCATAATGTGTACAAACTTTTATTTCTTTGAAAATATTCAGAACATCACCTTTCATCATGAATAATTGGGTCACACCATTGATCATAATCGAATATCGCAGAGCTGGCAGATCCAACCAACCGCATCTTCTAGGTCGGCCTGTAGTACTCCCAAATTCATTGCCTTCTTTTCTCATATCCTCACCATCCTTATCGAATAACTCTGTAGGAAAAGGACCGCTGCCAACCCGGGTGCAATACGCTTTGAAAATCCCGAATACCTCTCCGATTTTGGAGGGAGCTACTCCAAGACCAGTGCACGCACCGGCTGTCATCGTGCTGCTGCTTGTGACAAATGGATAGCTGCCAAAATCCACGTCCAAAAGGGAACCTTGAGCCCCTTCTGCCAGAATTTTTTTATTAGAATCCAACGCTTCATTCACCACGTACTCGCTGTCTATTAGATTCAGAGTTCTGAAAAACTCTACTGCTGCAAAAAATTGCTCTTCCATCGCAGGCAATTCATCCAGTGGATGGCTATAGAATGAAAGAGTCGTTTTATGCTTAGCAACGAGTGTTTCGTATTTTTCCTGGAAATCAGGACTGAGTATATCTCCTACTCTCAGTGCAGATCTTCCGATCTTGTCCTGATAAGTCGGGCCAATCCCCTTCAACGTAGAGCCGATTTTCTTGTCCCCTTTGGATTTCTCCAAAGCGGCATCAAGCAATTTATGGGTGGGTATGATAATCGTGGCTTTCTTAGAGATCACCAGATTTTTCATGTAGTCAATAGAAAACTTTCCTAATCCATCGATTTCTCTTTTCAGTACAATGGGGTCGAGCACGACACCATTGCCTATTATATTGAGTATTTGTGAGCGAAATATTCCTGAAGGAATCTGATGCAAAACATGCTTTATTCCATCAAATTCTAAAGTATGTCCAGCATTTGGACCACCTTGAAAACGGGCTACAATTTCATACTTAGGCGCTAATACGTCTACTATTTTTCCTTTTCCTTCATCTCCCCACTGGAGACCTAGAAGTACATCCATCTTCATTTGATGTGCGGTCTTATCTGTTACACTTGACTTTTTGAAGCGTGAAATTTGCGATAAGCCCATAGAAAACCAAGAGAAAGATGGTAATTATTTCGCTTCAGTCAGATTGACATAGTAATAATACATGACATCTTCATCTGGTTGTTCTTCGGCTCTGAACATCAAACCATACTTGGTGTTCAAGTAAGAAAGCGATAAATCGGGGTTAAGTTCTGTCAGATTGATCTCTTGAACTTTTTGAAAATCCACGTCAAAAACTTCTAGGAAATAGTTAGAATCTTTGCCTCCCTCTCCTTTCACCAGCCTTACAAAATTATCCCAATCCTCCACAAAGGTCATCGTTCCGTATCGAACTTCCTCTTGCCATTTCTGTAAAAGCTCGAATGAGTCTACATCGACACTTTCTCCGCCAAAATGCTCAGGCGGATTCCTTTTATCAGGATAGGACTCGGATGAAAAAACATATACCTGATGTCTATTTGATTCTAAATCAACAACTAAAACATTACTAAATGAAGGATAGGACACAATTAACTGATTATCTACGATAGTGAGTTGGGGTGTATCATTACCTAATAGCGTGAGCCCGCCAGTTTTCACTTCAAATCTTAGGTCAAAATAATTAGCTGAATCGAGAGGGATTGGAACAAAACCCATAGAATCCCCATCGGGGCTATATGCTAGCACTGAAATCCGATTATCATAGTCATACACTATATAAGCGGTATTAGTCTGCTTATTAAAAGCCACAAACTCCGGCTTACCAGGCACTGATATAGCAGGGTAATCCAAATCTCCAAACACGCCAAACTCATGCATGTATTTTCTTGTGACAAGCTTAGTATCTATATCCTGTCTGAACAACTCTTGGCTATTTAGATAAATAATGTGTTTCTCGCTTACAAAAAAAGAAAAGACAGTACCGACGCCATAGGGGCCTTCTGCTTCCAAAAACTCCCCATCTTTTACCCAAGCAGAGTCAGTGGATAAGAAGACACTGTCTAGGGAGTTGACTATCTCGTTAAAAATCACTCCTTTTCTGCGAGAAGAATCCAAAAAAACTGAACCAAACCTCTCAGGAACCAATCCTCCTTCTCCTATATGGAATTCCTTACGCTCTGAAACAGTCAAAAAAATGTCTTTTTCTGATTTCTCCTTCTCAGAACAGGAAGGCAAAGAAATCACCAGAAAAATAAGTGAGCTATATTTTCCTTTTAAACTCATCTATAGAATCATAAACCGTAAAAATATTGTTCAACTTAGTGATGATCAGCAACTTCTTCACATGCTCGGACGGTGCGGTCAGGTAAACTTCCCCGTCTTTATTCCTCATTTTGGTAAGCATGGTGATCAGAAGGCCAATCCCGCTGGAACTGATATACCTCACTTCACTAAGGTCAACCACAAAAGTTTTTGCTCCTTCTTCCAGTGCATCGGAGACTACCTCCACCAATTTTGGTCCCACTTCATCCCCTATCAGATCTCCTTGGATATAAAGGTAATGAGCCTTGTCATCCTTTGTGGTGTTATATGTCAATTTCATCTGTGTATGTTTTTTTAAGCGGTCATTTCAGCCCCGAAAATCAGGATGAAATGCCCTAAATAATCATTCCTCTTTCTGAGAAACTTTTCTCATGTGTTTATATTGATTTCCAATGGTCACACCAGCCTTTCCTGGTGATTTTATACATTTTCTTCCTTTCTGTTATCACAATTCTCTTTTGTACAACTACCATACAATAGCAAAGAGTGGTGAAGCACTTTGAAATTAAGGATCTCACCTACCGTGTTCTGGATATTCTGAATACGGGGATCACAAAACTCCAACACTTTATTACAATCTGTACAGATCAAGTGATCATGCTGTTTATAGCCATATGATTTTTCGAATTGCGCAAGATTTTTACCAAATTGATGCTTGGTCACCAGGTCGCATTC
Organism: Algoriphagus sp. AGSA1; assembly: GCF_021390545.1. Classification (GTDB taxonomy): domain Bacteria; phylum Bacteroidota; class Bacteroidia; order Cytophagales; family Cyclobacteriaceae; genus Algoriphagus. The sequence continues at coordinate 7,312 of NZ_JAJUWR010000015.1, forward strand.
CTCCAATAAATCCAAGGTATTGTAAACAGTCGCCCTACTGACACGGTAATTTTTATTCTTCATACTGATGTAAAGTGACTCCACATCAAAGTGACCGGTTCGGGTATAGATTTCTTCAAGGATAGCGTACCGCTCCGGAGTTTTACGGAGCTTTTTGGTTTCGAGATAAGCTGTAAATATTTTTTTTACCTCTTCGAAATGAGTTGTATTCAAAGACATTTGCTGGGTATTTTTTCAAATATAACTTTTGTATGTAAGAAAAGATTCATTGTATCAATCAAACCTTGAAACCTTCAAAATCCCATCCACCTGAACCAGGTTTTCGATCAACTTGTCCAGATGCTCTGTACTATGGACATAAAGCTTAATCGTCCCTTCAAAAATCCCCGCATCTGAGTCCACAGTGATGGATCGCATATTCACCTTCAGTTCATTGGAAATCACCTTAGTCACATCGTTGATCAATCCGACCCGGTCAGTTCCGATGATTCTCAGCCCAGCCAGGAATGCGATTTCTTTCTGGCTCGTCCACCTGGCTTTAATCACTCTGTTTCCATGATTGGATAGTAATTCAAGCGCATTGGGACAGGAGGTTCTGTGGATTTTTATTCCTTCATTCACTGTAACAAAACCAAAGACATCGTCTCCTGGAATAGGGTTGCAGCATTTGGCCAAAATGTAATCCACCACATCCATATCCTCGCCAATCAGCAGCTGGTCATGATCAGGGCCTTTGAGACTTTTTATTTCCTGTGTAAAAGAAGATTCATCCCTGACTTTTTCCTGGGTTGATTTATTTTGAAGCTTTTGTGATGCTTTAAAATCCTTGAAAGACTTGATCGAAGTTGGGTCTATTGCCCCAATACCCACCCGGAAATAAAATTCATTTGCAGTTTTCAACTCAAAAAACGCCCTTAGTTTTTCTACCGACTCCGAGTTAAACTCCATTTTCATCTGCTTCATCTTCCGCTGGACGATTTCCCTGCCATCAAGAATAGCTGATTTTTTATCCTCTCTCAGCGCATCTTTGATTTTAGCCTTTGCCCTGGAAGTCACCACATTATTAAGCCAATCCTCAGTAGGCTTTTGTTTATTGGAGGTGAGAATCTCTACCTGATCCCCGTTTTTCAGCTTATGAGAAATAGGAACTAGCCTCTGATTGACTTTGGCCCCTATGCATTTTGCCCCTACCTCTGTATGGATTTCAAACGCAAAATCCAGGGCGGTAGAACCAAATGGCAGAACTTTCAAATCTCCCTTGGGCGTAAAGACAAAAACCTCATCATGGAACAAGTTCCCCCGGAAATCATCCATAAACTCAATTGCATTTCCGTCATTGGACTCAAGCAAGCCCCGAACTTGGGTGATCCAGTCATCCAATCCTGAATTTCCCTTGGCGTTTTCCTTATCCTTATATTTCCAATGGGCTGCATATCCCCGTTCTGCTATTTCGTCCATACGCTCAGTCCGGATCTGCACTTCCACCCACTGTCCCGTCCCGCTCATCACTGTGGTGTGGAGTGATTCATAACCATTTGAGCGCGGTGTGCTTATCCAGTCCCTAAGCCGGTCTGGATTAGGCCTATAAAAATCTGTGACTATGGAATACACCTGCCAGCAGTCAGCCTTTTCATTTTCGAGGTCACTTTTGAGAATTATACGAATAGCGAACAGATCATAAACTTCCTCAAATGGTATTCCTTGTTTCTTCATCTTATTATATATGGAGAAAACTGACTTGGGTCTTCCTTTTATGGTGAATTCCAAGCCAGTCCTCTTCAGTTCCTCCTCTATCGGCAAGATGAAACTACGAATGAATTTATTTCTATAGGATTTGGATTCATTAATTTTGAAAACTATATCCTTATAAGTAGCCGCGTCAGTGTATTTCAAATACAGGTCTTCCAGTTCCGACTTAATGGCATACAAGCCCAATCTATGGGCCAATGGTGCATACAGATACATGGTCTCAGACGCGATCTTAAGTTGCTTGTGCCTCGGCATGCTCGCAAGCGTCCTCATATTATTGAGTCGATCGGCAAGCTTGATCAGGATTACCCTTACGTCATCCGAAAGCGTCAGCAGCATTTTACGGAAGTTTTCGGCTTGCTGGGAGCTCCCATATTCAAACACCCCGGCAATTTTGGTCAACCCATCAATAATGGTCATAACCTTAAAGCCGAACTCCCGCTCAATATCCTCAAGCTCCCAATCTGTATCCTCAACAACATCATGGAGCAAAGCCGCCACAATAGATGTAGTGCCAAGCCCGATCTCTTCTACACAAACCAATGCCACTTCCAGGGGATGATAAATATAAGGTTCCCCGGACTTGCGGCGCATATCCTTATGCGCATCGAGTGACACATTAAATGCTCTCTTGATGAGCTTGGCATCCCCATCCTTTAAAATAGGCTTTGCCTGTCTCAAAAGCCTTCGGTAGCGTTTGAGAATTTCTTTTCTTTCTTCTTCTATGTCCACTTCAATCATACTGGAGGAATTTACTACAAAAATGGGGCTCAGCGCCATACTTGCATTAAATCTTGAATATTTTTTTTCACATGCTATTGCATTTTGTTTTTTACCACCTACATTTGCATCCACAATTGGATTTGGAATAAGTTTCCTATTCTAAAAGTACGTATTGCGGATGTGGCGAAATTGGTAGACGCACTAGACTTAGGATCTAGCGCCGCGAGGCATGGGGGTTCGAGTCCCTCTATCCGCACAAAATACCGAACCCTCAATCACTCAACTGTCTTTAGCTACAGGGAAGGGATTGGGGGTTTTTAGTTAATCTTCATTCTTAAATTCTGAGCTTTGGAAATCACACAAGACAAGCATTCAACAAATGAAGCTTCTATTAAAATTAAATTAAACGAAGCAGATTACCAACCTAAGGTTGACGCAAAACTGAAGGACTTTGCTAAAAAGTCTAACATCAAAGGATTCAGACCTGGCAAGGCTCCTATTTCTATGGTGAAGAGCATGTACGGCACTTCTGTGCTTGCAGAGGAAATCAACTCCATACTTAGTGAGTCCTTGAACACTTACTTAAAGGAGCAAACATATAAAATCCTAGGTGACCCACTTCCTCAGGATCCAAAAGATTCTATTGACTGGAAAACCCAGAAAGATTTTGAATTTGATTACAAAATCGGATTTGTAGAGTCGGTTGACCTTACACTTGATTCAAAGATCAAAGCGACAAAATACACTATTAAAGTAGATGACAAACTGGTCAATGAGACTTTGGACAATCTTAAGTCCCAGTATGGAAACAGCACCAATCCAGAAGTAAGTGAAGAAGGTGACCGTATCTACGGAGACTTAAAAACTACTGAAGGCGACTTTGAAAAGACTGTTTCCCTTGACTTGACCAAAATCACTAAGAAGCTTGCAGGCAAGTTCATCGGCGTAAGTAAAGATGCTGAGATAGGATTCGAGGCAAAAGAAGTGAAAAAAGGCCAGTGGGAAGAGGCGTTCGGTCTAAGTGAGGAAGAGTCAAAGGGCATTGAAGGCGCACTGACTCTTACTGTGAAAAACATCAACAGGACAGAAACCGCTGAAATGAACCAGGAATTCTTTGACAAGATCTTCGGGCCAGACCAGGTTTCATCAGAAGAGGAATTTATCACAAAAGTACGCGAGACGCTTCAAGCCAACTACGACAAAGAATCCAAGGTATTTACTGAGGAAGAATTGAAGAAGGTACTGACAGGAGCGGCTAAAATAGACCTTCCTGAGACTTTCTTAAAAGAGTGGCTTTTGATAGCCAACGATGGCAAAGTAACAGAAGCGGATATAGAAAAGGAATTTCCGATTTACGCCAGACAGTTGACTTGGTCTCTGATTTCCAACGAAATCGCCACTAAGAACGAAATTAAAGCAGAGCATGAAGAAGTGATCGAAAAAACCAAGCAAATGGTACGTGAGCAATTTGCTGCTTCTGGCCTTGGTTCTCAGATGGAAGACAGCATGGATATGTTTGTGGACAACTACCTAAAAGGTGAAGAAGGCCAGAACTATATGAACATGCTCACTTCAATTCAAAATGAAAAGGTGCTTGCTTTTGCCCTGGATAAAATCAGCGTAAAAGAAAAGGATATTACTATCGATGAGTTTAAGGAACTTTTAGATAAGTAATTTGCTTAAATCATCATAAAAAAGCTCTTTGTAAAGGGCTTTTTTTATTTTTGCTTACCACAACAAACTCGAAAGATGATTAACAAAGAAGAATTCAGAAAATACGCCATACATAATCAGGGCGTAAGTGGCACTGCGTTTGACCAGTACACCCAGCATATTGAAAACATGACTCGCTCTGTAATCGAAGAGCGACCTCAGAATTTCAGAGAGATTGATGTATTCTCCAGATTGATCATGGACAGGATCATTTTCCTGGGAACAGGGGTAGATGATCATATTGCAAATATTATCGTGGCACAGCTTCTTTTCTTGGAATCTGTAGATTCAAAGAAAGACGTGTTGCTTTATGTAAATAGTCCGGGCGGATCAGTCACTGCCGGACTAGGTATTTATGACACGATGCAGTTCATTAGCCCTGATGTGGCTACCATCTGCACTGGCATAGCGGCTTCCATGGGAGCTGTACTGCTTGCTGGCGGAGCTGCTGGCAAAAGATCCGCATTGAAGCATTCCAGAGTGATGATTCACCAGCCATCCGGCGGGATGCAGGGAAAATCTACAGATATGGAGATCTCCTTGAAGCTTATACTATCTATGCGGGAGGAATTGTATGGGATTTTAGCGCAGCATACTGGCAAAACGCCGGAAGAGATAGAGAAAGATTCCGAACGGGATTATTGGCTTAGGGCCCAAGAAGCCAAAGCTTATGGTCTTATCGATGAAGTATTAGTTAAAAAACCAAAATAATGGCTCAAGTTACCTGCTCATTTTGTGGTAGAAACAAGAAAGATGTGGATCTAATGGTGTCAGGCATTTCTGCACACATTTGTAATTTCTGCATCGAACAGGCACACATGATTCTCGGCGAGGAAGACAAAGCCAAGAAACCCGGAAGTGCAAAACCAAAAATAAAGCTAAAAAAACCAAAAGAACTTACTGAGTATCTGGATCAATATGTGATTGGTCAGGAAGACGCCAAGAAAGTCTTGACTGTTGCAGTTTACAACCACTACAAGCGGCTTTTCCAAAAAGACGAGAATGATGATGTGAAGATTGAAAAATCAAACATCATCATGGTAGGTGATACAGGCACGGGCAAAACGTATCTCGCTAAAACACTCGCTAAAACACTTGAAGTTCCCTTCTGCATAGCTGATGCGACCGTATTGACTGAAGCTGGGTATGTAGGGGAGGATGTGGAAAGTATCTTGACCCGATTACTTCAGGCAGCCGACTATAATGTAGAAGCTGCCGAGCGCGGAATCGTCTATATTGATGAGTTGGATAAAATTGCCAGAAAATCAGACAACCCCTCCATCACACGGGATGTGAGTGGGGAAGGCGTTCAGCAGGCGATGCTGAAGCTACTAGAAGGCACTGTAGTCAATGTCCCACCTCAGGGCGGCAGAAAACACCCAGATCAAAAGATGATAGCAGTGAATACTGAAAACATACTATTTATCTGCGGAGGGGCATTTGATGGTATTGCAAGACACATCGGTAAAAGATTGAACACCCAGCCTATGGGATTCAGCAAAGCTGCCGCTGATGCAGTAGCAGACCGGGAAAATCTGCTCCAATATGTCACCGCACAGGATCTGAAGGCTTTTGGACTGATTCCAGAATTGATCGGAAGGCTTCCTGTCTTGACCCATTTAGACCCATTGCATGCGGATGCATTAAAAAGGATCCTAACCGAACCTAAGAATGCTTTGGTTAAACAATATGCGAAACTGTTGAATTACGAAGGTGTTACTGTCACTTTTGAAGACAGCGGGCTGGACTTCATTGTAGAAAAAGCAGTAGAATTCAACTTGGGGGCAAGAGGGCTAAGATCAATATGTGAGGCGATCATCACTGATGCCATGTATGATATTCCATCTGACGACTCGATCAAAGAACTGGTAATTGACGAAAAATACGCCCAGGAGAAGTTTGATAAGTCGAAATTCAAACGGCTTCAAGTGGCATAAATCCGAACCCTGCTTTTATTTAAGGCAGGGTTTATTTTTTGTCTATGCTTTCCAAAATCAGTCCTGCCGCTTTATCCGAAGCACTACATTCCCCGACTTCCTCTCTGATCAAATCATACCCTTGGAGCATCTGACCTTTGTAAACCTGATCACTTAACATCTGTTGTAGTTCAGCTTTGAGATTAGGGACAGAAAAATCATCTTGGATCAGTTCCTTTACCACTTCCTTGTCAGCGATGAGATTCACTAAGGAGATGAAAGGGACACGGATTAGTTTCTTCGCAATCGCATATGAAACGGCACTTGTCCGATACACCACCACCTGCGGCACCCTAAAGAGAGCTGTTTCCAAAGTAGCGGTACCTGAAGTAACCACTGCCGCAACAGCATGGGAAAGCAAATCATAGGTCTGATCATAAACCACCCGAATCCCGGCATCAACACCTCGCCGATAGCTCTCCTCACCAAGATCCTTTACACCTGCGATTACAAACTGTGCATTTGGAAACTCCTTCACCAAAGCAACCATTTTATCAAGCATGGAATTGATTTCCTGCTTTCTGCTTCCCGGCAGTAAGGCAATGATGGGTTGGTAGCTCAATTCATTTTTCTGAAAGAAGAATTCATGAGGCTTGAATTTAGAAATCTCATCTATAAGTGGATTTCCGACATAATGAACCTCCATCTCGTATTGTTCAAAAAACTTAGGTTCAAAAGGTAAAATACTATAAATCTGATTGGTAATAGCTTTTAGTTTTAAAGCTCTCTTCTGATTCCAGGCCCACACTTTTGGTGGGATGTAATAGTGAACAGGTATATTGTTCTCTTTGGCAAAGGCAGCGATTTTCATATTAAACCCACCATAATCCACCAGTATCACTGCATCTGGCTTGAAAGAAAGAATGTCCTTCTTGACTAGTTTCAGATACTTCAAAACCTTACGAAACCCCAATGCCACTTCCAAAAAACCCATCAGCGCTACTTCGGCATAATCAACCGCCAAATCCACTCCGGCTTCTGCGGAATACCTCCCTCCCATCCCACGAATTTTCATATATGGACTTTGGGCTTTCAACGCTGCCACCAAGTTGGAGGCATGGAGATCACCAGAGCGCTCACCGGAGATGATGTAGAGTTTAACAGGGAAAGTCAAATTTAGAATTTGTAAGTGGTAAACAGTAAGTGGTATGTTAGGGTACCTAAGAGATAAATCTAACGCAAAGTTACTTTTTTGCTATTGTACAAAACAAAGGATCTTTAGACATCATGGCATTAAGCTTTTGATTAATGGTCTCACATGACTTGACTATCAAATCTCTTTCCTGAACACTGGCTAATTCGCAGTCAAAAGCAACTTCAATCCAATCTTGGGTTTCATATTGCTCAGCATCTGAGTCTGTAAGCTTAGCAATAAAATGATTAACATATCTCCTTCTGGCCCAACTTTCAGCAATCTGCGCGCCAACGGATCTTGACGACCTTCTAATTTGATCAGTTAATGAATACTTTTCCTCCAAAGGGAAGTTCTTTGAAATCAAATACACATCCTTTGCCAACTGTCTCGACAACTTATACACATCAAGCTCATAGTAAAAATTAACGTATGCCATTATATTCATGGATTTAGTAGAAACTACAGCATCAACTACTTACAACTCACGACTTACCAATAAAACTAGTCCCCGTAATATTCCACGAAATTGCGTGGCGTTTCATATAGCGTAAGCTTGTGCAGACCACCACGAGTGGTTATCTCGTTCACAGCTGGCTGAAGGATTTTCCAAAACTCCATGATAAGGTTTTCACAGCTCGCCAGTTTTCCTTGCATAAAATCCACATCTATATTGAGGTTTTTATGGTCCACTTTATCAATTACCAGCTCCCGAACGATGGTACTGAGCTTTTTCAAATCCACCACAAACCCAGTTTCTGGATCAGGAAGCCCCTTTACCATGACGATCAACTCAAAGTTGTGGCCATGCCAATTCACATTGGCACAGGGACCAAATACCTCCACATTTTTCTCATCCGACCAGTTCGGGTTCCACAGTTTGTGAGCTGCATTAAAGTGTTCTTTTCGGCAAACGTAGATCATAGCATTCTGAAATTCGGGGCAAAGTTAGCCAAAAAGTAACTATTTATCGAAAGTTGCCAAGGGATTAAGGATATGAAAAAGGCCCGAACTATGTCGGGCTTGTCGGTGAATATGTTTTAGGTGTCGTTAAGTTTCTGAAAGAAAACCATAAGGTGATCCTCCCTGCTCAGATCAAGCTTATTTTCCTTAATCAACTCCTTAGCCCTTGCCTGATCTTCCTCACGTAAAGCTTTCAGCACACTTTTCGTTTTATTTTTGACTGACTGGACATTTTCATTGGAATCTATTAAGAAAAAATTTTCTTCAAACACAAACATCTTTCCTGGGCTTGGCGCATAGCTGTTCACCGGTGGGGTGATTAAATCTGAATAATACTTACGGACTAGGGTATATTTCTTGCCTTCAGCGATCACATTCACCAAATCATTTGACCCCACTCCCTTGACCATGTCAAAACCTTTTTTAAAGAGCAAATTTGGCAAAACCCCTTCCTGACCAGTTGCCATCAAAATAGAAGGGCGCTGTAAAACAGCATATTCCACATAATCTTTGTCTAAGTAAATGGTGTTGCCCGCCTCATTAATAACTTCCAGTTCATTGTCATGCACATTGAATCTATATGCCACATCCTCTTTTAGGCCGGCATTAGTGGTCCCAATATCTGCCTTGGCCCAATCTTGGAATAGGTAAGGAGACCCTTCTATCCCAGTATAACTAGTGATTCTCGCAGGAACACCATTCATATTGACATTAGAGATTTGTGCCACCGCAAACTGGGCAACCAGCATAATGGCTGCTATCAATAACCTTTTCATTATAGTTTAATTAACTTCTTGTACAATTTTAAGTTGTTTGTCTGAATTTGAAGAATGTAAACACCTCTTGGCCCATTTAAGTCTAAAGTGGCCTCCATTTCCAATTCGCTTTTAGAAAGTTCTTCTACTAAATATTCTCTACCTGCCATATCGATTACTTTAAATTCAAGGTTCCCTATATATTCATTGCTGATAGAGATATTCAATCTACCTTCCGTTGGGTTGGGGCCTATAAATATCCCTAAACGCCCAAGCTCTACCTCTTGATCAGGGATCGCTGAAATCACCACTGGGTCAGAAATCCTATTACAGCTACCGGAGAATATAGCAACCTGATACAGGCCATCCTCTAGTGCTTCAAAACTTCTGGAAGTAGCTTCTGATATGGGAGCTCCATTTTTATACCATTGATAGGATGAGCCTGGCTGCTGGGAAGTAAGCACACTTCCATTGATTACGATGACTGGCTTCAACAACTCATTTCCAGCTACTGTAATCACATTATCAAAGTCTGTGAACCCCTGATCGTTGGAAACTCTCAGCGTGACCAAATAATCGCCCGGAGCATCGAACACAAAGAATGGGTTTTCCAGCGAAGAAGTTCCTAGTCCTCCAAAATCCCAGGCATAAGAGGAGATGGATCCCTCACTTAAATTCTCAAAGTTTACCGCAGCACCTACACAGGTAAATGAGGCTGCGAAATTCGCAAAAAGCACGTCTGCGCAATCTTGCTGCAGCCAGCCTGAAGAATTGATAACTGTACTAGAGACTCCCAAGTTGATAATAGCATCTCCTTGCAAATCCAAATTCGAAACAGAGATATTTTCAAAGCAATATTTCTTGTATTGATCATGGATCAATACTCCCTTGGCAGTTGCATTCAGAAGTGAAGGAGCCGAAGAGGTAGCGGTAGCCAAAATATTATCCGTTACTGTGAGTTGGCCGGTGGCTCCCAAATTCAAGGTAGTGGCAGGGCCAATTTCCAAATCAGAGACTTCCACCAAAGGTACGGCAATGATCACTTCTGAATTCTTAACAGCAAGCGAATTAATCCCGTCGCTTAATAGTCTTAAAGAACCTGAATTTACCTGGAGGCTGGCAAAGTTGACTCCTGCTTCATTTTTCAGTGACCCTAAAGATCCATCAAACCTAATGGATATGCCTTCTTTCAAAGTAGCCGTGGGATCCACTGCCAATGTCTCAGTAAATGAGATTTCCTCAATCTTTCCGCTAATCGATCCAGCTCCTGTCATGGAAAGAGAGTTTAAATCAAGCTTACTTTGAGTCACCGACACATTTGCTGCATCTATGGCCATTTTATCCAACTGGTCGGCATCTATAATCTCCCAGTTTCCTTGGGCAAAATTCATTGACAAATTTTCCAATACAGCGGCTCCTAACTCCACTAGTTGCTTGTTAGCCCCTTCATTGGAAAATAAAATGGTTCCGTTTTTTATAGTGGTAAATTGATTGCTTACACGGAAACCATTGGAAGTGAACAACTGCTTACCATTCAAATCGAAACTCACAAGTTGGTTTCCGAAAAGATTCACACTAAACGCACTGGCATTTACCGGGAAATCCACCGTTTTGACCGCCGCATCCGCCCCTTCAAATACTACTCTTGTAATTTCCGTTGGAATCTTGTTTGCTGGTGCCCCTCCTGAAGAAAGTGACCAATTGCTTCCGGAATTCCAGTTTCCAGTGGCTCCCCCAATCCAATAAAGTGTCTCTTCAGCACCATCAAGGGTACCTGCTTTCATCACCAGCGAAAAATCCTGTGATGAGTTGACAAGTTCTTTCTTATGGGTAACTCGCACTGTATATTTTTGTGATTTGGGAGAAGAAATCAGAATCTGCTCTACATTATCCCTAAAGTTATCTTTGTCTTGGGCAGCCCTGGCATTAGGACCGGAAGCGGGATCAAGTGTCCAAGGAAAATAACTTACACCTTGCTCATCCGTAATCCGCATATCCAGGTCGTTCACCAACATGAGATCTTGAGGGTCAAGAGATGCGCTCACAGGAGTACCTGAAGGATCCGTCCAGGCTATAGTTATCCGTATAGGCGTGACCCCATCAGATACAAAATCAAACTCATACGTTTCTCCGTTAGTAAGATTTAGCTCTCTAATAATCTCAGAAGTACCATTTTCACTTAAAATAATATTGCCAGCGGCTTCCGCATCAAGCAAGCCCCAACCATATATATAATCAGGTCCGTTGTGTTGACCAGCTTCTTTTGTGGTATTGAGAGCCAAAGCTTTCAGCGTAGATGCCCACATAAACCTACCTGAGTTTCGCTGGCTGTAGAGCTGCTGAAGCAATAAAAGTGAGCCGCTCACATTGGGGGCGGCCATGGACGTGCCGCTCAAAGTAGCATAGGCATCCGTCACACCACCATCGGCGATTGCAGAGCTAAACACATTTACACCCATACCCACTAGATCAGGTTTGATACGCCCATCATCAGTTGGCCCCCAACTTGAAAAATTGCTCATATTCACAGAAGAAGACCCAGTATAATCAGGAACGTTACTCACTGCCCCGACCGTAATAACATTTTTAGCGACACCTTCCGGTCCGATCGTATCATCAGGGCCATCAGGATCCCTGCTACCGTCCCCGCTATCACTACGGTCATTACCGGCAGCCCAAACCACAGTGTAGTAAGGTTTAGAAAATATCAAATCATCCAGTCCTTTGCTTTTGGAAGAGTAAAACCCGAATCTATAGTCCTCATCAGGATCTATACTGGGATTACCTGCCCATGTCCATACATTACTGGAGTTACGGTACCAACCCAGCACTACTCCATAGGAATGGTTGGATACCAGATGCCCACCAGGTTTGGTGACCGGATCATAGGCATTGTTATTCATTTTAGACAAGTCACTTTCCCAGTTGAATGCCCATCCTGTAGCCTCCGAAGCCATACCCTTGGCATTGTCCCTAGCTCCAGAAGCTAAAATAGTACCTGTAACGTGGGTAGCGTGATTGGAGATCGTCTCAGTAGATCCATCCACCTGAGTCAACCTACCGTTATACTCCACATGATCTATCTTCGGCCTAGTCTGATCATAGACTCCTACTACCATCCCTTTGCCTGTCAAGTTGACTCCTAGTGATCCATTCGGCTGCAATGCTACAGTACCAGTAGTGTTTGCCGCATTCACATTCATTGTCTTGTAATATACCGGCTGATCGGTTTCGTCAAAATACCTGAGTTCGGCCACAGCTCCATCCTGAAGAGTTAGTGTTATAGGAATATTAAGGGCTTTAGCCTTTTGGATGACTAAGGCTCTGGGCAGAACAAGATGCTGAAAATCCTGTTCAAATGAAGAACTGATTCTTGCCCTCGCCGCTTCCAGCTCCTTAGTGCCCGTATCTTTACTTTGCGCCAACAGCAGACTGGAAGTCAGTCCAAGCAAGACGAATGTGAATAAAATTTTCTTCATAAATCCCAAACTATACCACCTAAATTAACCCAATGAAATTAATTAAAGTTTAAAAAAAAGAGGGCGTTTTGCCCTCTTTTTATAAACCAATAAAATTTGAGGCTATTTTTTTGTCAAGATAACATCCCCGCCATCACCATAGGTATTAGACCAACTAAGCGATATGGTACCATCTTCATTGACTACTCCGGAAATAGTGAAAGGGTCTCCATATTGATCTACATTAGCAGAATCCCCAGTAAGCTCATTACATGAATCTCCGATCCTTCCACTTGGAGCAGCGTCGCCATATAACCCAGGATACATACCAAAAGAAATATCATCAATCAAATAAGTAGCAGTACCTGAAGTCTCTTCCCACTCCACTTCATCTGCGGCTGCAATCACGAAGTTAGTAGCAGTTTGGTTTGGTCCTCCTTCACCATCACCTGTTTGAAGGTACTCATAGAAAACTGTATAAGTGCCGGCAAGATCAGAAGGACAAATAGTTCGGATCGCTACTGTGAGATCCCCATAATTAGAAGAAATTTCAGCCCCATCTGCACTTGAAATGAGTAACATCAAGTCTGGAGCTTCCGATGGATCTATGTTTCCAGTCAAAACCTTGACATCTAATGTGGCCACAAACTCACCAGCAGGTATAGTCACTGTCTGGGTTGCCAGAGTATAATGAACTCCAGACACAGCAGTAGATGCAGGATCTACTTCTATACTCACAGTAATAGGAGAGGTACTCACAGTTGACACACGGTTCAATTGCAGAGTGACAATATCCTCCTGGGCCTCAGTAAGCCTGATAAATGATGCTGTGCGCCCATTTGGCAAGCGACCATCCTCAAACTCAACAAACCCACCATCAAAAATGGTGTCGGCTCCCTGATCGTCAAAACAAGCAGTCATTGTCATAGAAGACAATATCACTGCAAGGAATATATATAATTTATTCAATTTCATTTTATCTGATTTTTAGTTGTAACCAGGATTATCTTCTAATAGATCATTCAAGATAATTTGATTCTGAGGCAAAGGAGCCAAAATACGATAGTCACTGTAAGGCACAGGTTCAATAGTCCCAGATTTAGAGATGGTTAGGCCATTTCGCTTTAAATCGAACCATCGGTGTCCTTCCAGTGCAAACTCAATTCTTCTTTCGTTGAGAATCGCTTGAAATAAGTCATTGCCAGTAATTCCCGTCAATGCGCTTACACCTCTTTTGCTCCTCAAGGCATTCAGGTCAGCAAGTGCCCCGGCGTTATCACCGGTTTTCTGTCTGGCTTCAGCTCTGATCAGGTATAGCTCAGAAGCTCGCAAAATCGGTAAGTTTTCAAGAAAATCCCCTTTGGATCCAAGCCATTTTTTAGATGCATAAACTACCCCATCAGCGCCACTACGGGTGGTCTCATCCCACATATCTCTTCTTACATCTCCGGCATCATAAGAATCCAGTAGCTCATCAGTAGCAGTCACGATAAATTGTGCCCCAGTAAATACATTTGCAGTCAATGAACTCATGGAATTATTCACTCCATCTACTGAACTCCAATCCACTGAACGGATCTCAATCTCGAATACAGATTCTGGGTTTGGAAAAGTATTGAAAGCTTCTTCATATGCATTGGCTGCTACCAAACCATCACCATTAGCTGTCAATCCCATAGATGCCATCGCCTGACTGGCCATAGCAGCCGCTTCAGAATTTTTGCCTTCATAGAGATAAACTCTTGCCAACAAAGTCTCTGCGGCACCTTTGGTTGCCCGATAATTGTCAGCTGTACCTATGGACTGCCCCCCTAAGCTTGAAATAGCATTGGTAAGGTCTGACTCAATCTGATCGTAAACCTCTCTATTTGTACTTCTTGCCCTAAAATCCGCATCAGAGAATCCTAAAGTAGGGTTAGTCCGCAGAATAACTGAAGAATTCCACCCATTCACTTCCTGGCCTGGCTCATAGCCATACACTCTTGCAAGATCAAAGTAGAACAATGCTCTAAGGAAATAAGCCTCTCCTTTCAACTTAGTGCGAAGTGCTTCATCTCCCTCTACCTCTTCGATTTCTGTGAGAAGAATATTGGTTTCATTAATCGCGGTATAAACCCCTGTTGTCCAAAGGTTGATATGAGCTCTGTCAGCATTGACTTCTTGGCCTATATACCTTCCTGTGTTTGCTATAATCCTTAAATTGTCTGCCATAATTTCAGGCGCAATCATCATAGTCTGTCCGTAATAATTAAAGCTTCTTACTCGCCCATAAATAGACATCAATAAGGATTCAAAACTTTCTACATCCGTAAAGGCAGATTCAGGCGTTAGGCTTTGCCTAGGTTCTGTCTCTAATAAGCTATCGCATGAACCCAAAATAAGGGCACTGCCTAGCACAAGTGTTTTTATAATATTTTTCATTCCTAGTCCTGATTAGAAGTTAAGATTGATACCAGCGGTAAGTTGCTTTCCATTAGGATAAGAACCATAAGTAGTATTTCCTACAGAGTTCACCTCGGGATCGATACCGTTGTAGTTGGTAAATGTCGCCAAGTTCATTCCTTGCAAGAAGATAGTCGCACTGCTCATCCCTATTTTTTGGGCCGCCACATTTCCAAGAGTATATCTTAGTGTCACCTGTTTCAATCTTACATACCCCCCATCACTCAGAAGTCGTGTAGAGAAAGTATTGATATTTGATGTACCCGGAGCCTGGCCACCTTCATAAGGCTTCCCAACTGTAGTGACATCCCCAGGTTGCTTCCAGTAATCCGCCTGGCTTACAAATTGGTTATCCGGGCCAGAGCCCCAGAAGCCCAAATTATAAATATCTGAATTGGTTGCAAGGTTTCCGAATTGTCCCTGAAAGAATATTTCCAGGCTAATAGGCCCATAGGAAAAAGTATTGGCCAAACCACCATAACTACTAGGAAGTGCACTGCCTCTATAATCCAAAGTAGATTCTCCTGTCAAATAAGTATAATTTCCAGTACCGGTACCATCATCATACATAGCCAATCCATTTGCAGGATTAACACCTAGGTACTTGTTAGTATAAAAGAAATCTATGGGTCTTCCTACAATTAAATCATTGCCAACCCTGTCAAGCCCATCATAAAGTGATAAAAGCTCATTTTGTAACAAAGTGATATTGAAGGCTGTGCTCCATTGGAATTTTCCAACCACCACATTGGTAGTCTGCAAATCAATGTCTATCCCTTGGTTTCTCAGTTCACCAGTATTTCTTGTTATTATGCCAAATCCTGAATCAATCGGCAGAGGTGTTTCAAAGAGAAGAGATTTGGAATTTTTTCTCCAGAAATCAACTGTTGCAATTATTCTACCATTGAACAAAGTACCATCTACACCAATATTGAAAGTTTCTGCTTCTTCCCATGTCAACAGGTCATTCCCCAGTTGACTGATTGTCAGACCACCATTTCCTAAGTACTGCCCGCTTGAACCTACTAGAGTTCTCGAGGCAAAATTTTCTATATCAGAATTCCCGGTAACCCCATAAGAACCTCTCACTCTCAGGTTATCCAACCAGGTCACATCCTGCAAGAAGGCCTCTGAAGAAAGTCTCCATCCAACAGAAAATGCCCCGAAAGTACCCCATTTATATTCTTCTCCAAAACGGGAGTTCCCATCCCTTCTCAATGTCAAATCCGCAGTATATCTATCATCATAGTCATACTTGGCCTGACCAAAGAACCCTGCCCTTTTGAATTCTGTATAGAAACTGTTCACTGCAAAAGGTGTAGCAGCATTTTGAAGATAAATCAACGTAGGATTAGGGAATCCACGTCCTGTAGCTGACTGCAGATCATCATTCCCCACTTTATATTCAAAACCTAAGATCCCTGATACCGAATGAACTTCGTTAAATTTCTTGTTGAAATTGAAGTTATGATTTGTGTTGAAGTTTGTTTTTCTCCGTGAGGTAAACACTGAAGCTCCACCGTAAGAAGAAAACGCCGGAATGGTAGAAGGTCTGCTGTTCACATCTGCATTATCAGAGAAATCAAGACCAAAATAAGAAGTCCAACTCAACCATGGGGCAAACTGATAGGTGAGAGACAAATTCGAAACTGTCTGCACAGTTTTAGCATTTCTTAACTCTTCTGATACACCTTGCACAATATTATATCCAAATAAGTGATTGGACGGATATGGTGCAAAAGTACCATCCTCGTTATAAATAGGAACATTTGGTCTAGCGGAATATCCGGCAACGAAAGGCCCATTAACGAAGTTTCCTCTATCGATAGATCCATTGGTGTTTTGGTAAGCCAATGACAAGGCCGCAGAAACAGTGAATTTTTGGTTTGGCCTGTGGGTAAGGTTTAAACGTCCAGTTGCTCGCTCATAGTCAGATTTAATAATTTGAGCTTCCTGTTTGGTGTAAGAACCTGAAAGGAAAAACGTGGTCTTTTCATCACCTCCCGACACGGATAGGTCATACACGCTTAACCTACCATCACGGTAAAGTGCATCAACCCAGTCATAGCTCTCAAGATTCGGATCTTCTGGATTACCATAGGTGGCAGCAGCATTAGCAGGGTTAAGACCAGCATTGATATAAGCATCTCGTTTGATCGCCGCTAATTGGGATGCATCCATCACATCATAGAGATTCAATGGCTGCACTATCCCTTCCTGAACTGACACTCTGATGTTGGTCTTCCCTTTTTTACCTCTTTTGGTATTGATCAAAACCACCCCGTTTGCAGCCTGAGCGCCATAGATCGCCGCTGCTGCTGCATCTTTAAGAACCTCAATGGATTCTATATCATTCGGATTAATAGATGCTAAAGCATTTTGAGAGCCTTGCCCTGATAGACCTCCACCCTGTACCTGCACACCATCAACGATGTACAACGGATCATTACCCGCATTGATAGAACCTACTCCACGAATACGTACGGTAAGCGCCCCGCCCGGCTGCCCGGTAGATGAGGTCACCTGCACCCCAGCAATCCTGCCCTGCATGGCACGGTCAAAAGACTGAACAGGCAAATCCTGAAATACTTCGCCTTTAACTGCTGAAATGGCACCGGTAATTTCCCGTCTCGATTGATCACCATAAGATGTGACCACAAATTCCGAAAGAGATTGAACATCAGGCTCCATCGCTACATCTATTGTCGTGCGGTTACCGATGGTAATCTCCTGTGGGCTTAAGCCAACAAAGCTAAAGACCAATACATTGCTCCCGGCAGGGACACTGATTGAATACTTGCCATCAATATCTGTGGCTGTTCCAATAGTGGTTCCCTTTACCAGAACTGTCGCTCCTGGTACTCCTAGATTATCTTCCGTAGAAGTAACCGTACCAGTGATCACACGGCTTTGGGCAAAAGCAACTGCTCCCGCTAAAAACAGTGTGAGTCCTAGAAGTAAAACTTTCCTCATATTTGTTCTATTAAGGTTTAAAATTGAATCAATTATATCCTTTTCGACAATAATTTCCCAAAGTGAGCTAGAGAAATAATTATAATAATAAAGAAACAATCTGTAGAAAAATTCATCAAACCGGCCAAAAACGAAACATTATTGTCCATTCTTATACAGTTGAGCAAATACATAGATTTAAATTTCGTTAATCAATTGTTAACAAAAGTTAATTTGTCTTAAAAAAAACAATCTTTTACGCTTCAACCAATCAATTACCTTGAAAAAAAAACAAAACCATAAAGAAACTGACCAAAACGAAATTTTATGTTACAATAATCCATATTCTAGCATTTAATAGTTCAAAAAGGCAGGTAAAAAAAACAATCCCCTGCTCCGCCATAGAAACAAACCCTGCCGTCTACCCTTGCAGTTTTAAAACTACTAAAATAGCTGTGTGCTACATTGAATAGCCTCTTATGACAACTGTTGACTGCCAGTAAGTTATAAGATTTTTATGGTGATCCTTCGGTTCAGCGCTTGATTCTGCGGAGAAGTGTTCGGGACCATTGGCTCCTTATCCCCTTTTCCCTCTACCAACGCACGGCCTTCATGAAAACCAGCTGATATTAAAAATTGCTGGACACTTTTGGCACGCTGTAAACTCAACGTTTGATTATAACTGGCACTCCCCACATTATCCGTATGGCCTGAAATCAGAATATTCACATTTGGATTTTCGGTCAAAAATCTGACAAGCCGTTTCAGGGATGAAATGGACTCACTTTTGAGGCTATATTCATCGAATTCAAAAAACACATTTTCAAATACAAACTCTTCCCCGGCGGCCACAGGCACCAATTCCACCTTCAGATCTTTTACGTTCTTGATATTATCCCGCTCCACGTTATATATCTTTGGCAAATACCCTTTTTTCTCCACATAAAGTCCCGAAATCGCCTTATTTGGATAGAGCATCATAAACTCTCCTGTCTTACCATCCGACCCAAACTGATACAGCGTACTATCATTTGTGAGTGAAACCAACGAAAGTGAAGCATCTACAGGCTCTCCCGTCTTTGAGTTGAGCACTTTCCCTTCTGTAACAGTCAAATTCTCCCCCAAATAAATATCCTCAGGGAACTTGAATCTATACAAAAGAGATCTGTCCTGCCCTTGCTCCACTGAGGTCAACTCTGTGAAATAAGCATAATCCTTTTGGGCTGTAATAAATAATGCTACCTGATCATGCTGGTCATTGATAGGCAAACCCAGATTTTCAGGTTCCGAAAACTCCCCGTCCACCACCCTGGAAAGATGTATGTCCATGCCACCGAATCCAGGATGTCCATTGGAAGAAAAAAACAGGATTTCATTATTGAAAAACATAAATGGGGATATCTCATCTTTTGGTGTATTTACAACATTGCCAAGATTCTTAGCCACTGACCAAGTGCCATCATTTTGCAATACGCTGTACCAAATATCATTGCCCCCAAAACCACCTTTTCTATTGGATGAGAAAAACAGGATCTTCCCATCAGCTGAAAGAGACGGCTGAGAATCCCAGGAGCGGGAATTGACATTTTTACCCATATTCCGGGGTCGTTGCCACCTCCCATTTAATTTATACGCAATATACAGGTCGCAACTCCCCTCAGAATCAGGGGCATCACATGAGGTGTAGATCAAAACATTTCCATCCGCAGTGATAGAACAGGTTCCCTCGTTATAAGGTGAGTTAATTGTTTCGGCTATACTTTGGGGTTTGGTCCAACCTCCGTCCAGGCCCATAAATGACATATAAATATCCTCCTTATGATTGGTCCCGGCCCCATCTCTCTTAGTAAACAAAATCTGCTCCCCGTTCGCTGTGAGCACAGGGAAATACTGGAGCTGAAATTCATTCAAAGGCTGCTCAAGCTTTTCTTTCTCTATCACCCAATTCCGCTCCAGATGATCTTTGAGAAACCCCATCCTGTCAGCCATTTCTTTGTAAGACACATGTTTCCGAAAGCTTTCCTCCAACAGAGGGTCTGTTTCCAAAAATTTTGAATAGGCTTCTTTATACCTTCCTTGCTTCAGGTAAACATTGGTAAGCACCCAACCTATGTCCGCCCTATGCTTTAATGTTGCTTTGGGATTTGCCAATTTTGACTGGCCGCTAATCAAGGTCTTCTCAGCTCCATCCAGGTCTCCTTGTGTCAACTGAAGTTGGGCTAATTTCACATAGGCTTCCACAAACGAAGCTTCTCGCTTTATCGCACTTTGGTATTTTTCAATTGCCTCCTCATATTGCCTTGAAAGGGTAAGCTCCTCCCCTTCTTGGTACATCTTGATAGCCCTACTATCTATAATAGAATAGCCCTGGGCACGGGCCACCATACTACTAGACAAAAGGAATAAGAAAAGCAAAACAGTACGCATGGACTTAAGGAATGTCCATAAATTTATGGGTTTGAAGCGAAATTTTCCATTTTGGGTGATTTTTTGCGAAGTCTATGATCACTGGAGTAAACTTTTCTGCTTTACTCCATTCCGGCTGAAGACGCAATTCGCAGCGAGGATCCACCAACTTAGCATGCTCTTCCGCAAATGTGAAATCACTTTGATGGAACACTACCACCTTAAGCTCATCCGCTACTTTATAAACAGATGGATGAGGTTTCTTAAATTTTTTAGGGGAGAAACAAACCCAGTCAAAATCCCCCGAAAACGGATGGGCTCCTGACGTCTCTATATTCGTGGTGAAGCCTTTTGCTTTCAACAAGGAAGTCAATGGGCCTAAATCATACATCAAGGGCTCTCCCCCTGTGATCACAACCAGCCTTCCCGGATAAGCCAGGGCATCGGACACAATTTCTTCTATAGATAAAACCGGCCATTTACCCGAATCCCAAGATTCCTTAACGTCGCACCAGACACATCCCACATCACAGCCTCCCAGCCGGATAAAATAAGCCGGGTGCCCCGTAAATCTACCTTCTCCCTGTATTGTATAGAACGCCTCCATAACCGGAAGCATGGTTCCTTGCGCGACCATTTGTGCTGTCTTCATGAATTTTTGGTAAAGCGGGCGATTGAACCGCTGGTGAATAATACCGCAAAGGTAAGGGATTTGAATTGGAAAACTCAGGGATGGCGAAATTGTGACATGCGACCAACTTTCCTAAAATCATTGAAATCTATAGTTCTTTAAGCATCACAATCCGATAGTCGTCCACTTCTCCCTTT
This sequence comes from Algoriphagus sp. AGSA1, assembly GCF_021390545.1. Lineage (GTDB taxonomy): Bacteria > Bacteroidota > Bacteroidia > Cytophagales > Cyclobacteriaceae > Algoriphagus. The sequence continues at coordinate 28,409 of NZ_JAJUWR010000015.1, forward strand.
TGCCGGACTCCGATGACCCGAAAGCCTCGGCCCAACCCAAAGCTGATCATCGCAGGGAAGCGGTTTCTGGTCTTGAAGAAAATTTGCTTAAAACCATTCTGCTTAGCCCATTTTTCCATGTAATCAGCCAATGCCGTAGCCACTCCAGATTTTCGAAATCCGGGAAGCACACCTCCCATCCAGGAATAAAAAGTTTCAAGGCGTTCATGTTGATACCCTACTTTAAACCCAATTAATTCACCCTTCACTTCTGCCACTAAGGCTAAATGATGTACGTTCTCAAGCCTTTTTTTGTAAAAATCTTCTCCTATCTTTTCATGAAATTCCGGAATAAGCCGATGAATGACCAAAAGCTCTTCCCATGAGGCCTCCCGTACAACAATCCTAATTTTTTGTTCCTTATTCATAATAATCTAGGTGTAATTGGAAATCTTCCCAGCTTGAAAAGCCTAACATCAAATTCCTCTGAAAAAACCAGATAAAATAGGATATCATGATGAATTGTGAATTTGAATTCTAAAGCCCGTCATTTTTTCTATTTTTGCAGGCATTCAGTTGGAAAATAACGAATAATTCAAACATGGCGGAGTATAATTTCAGAGAAATAGAAAGAAAATGGCAGGCATACTGGAATAAAAACCAAACTTTCCTTGCCGAGGTAAATCCTCAAAAACCTAAATTCTATTCTTTAGACATGTTTCCGTACCCCTCAGGCGCAGGACTACACGTGGGGCACCCTCTTGGATATATTGCTTCAGACATCGTGTCCCGGTTCAAAAAACTGAAAGGATACAATGTGCTTCATCCAATGGGCTATGACAGTTTTGGACTACCTGCTGAGCAATACGCCATACAAACAGGACAGCACCCTGCTATTACCACCGAACAAAATATCGCCAGATACACCGAACAATTAAAGAACATAGGCTTTGCATTCGACTGGAGCAAAGAAGTCCGTACCTCCAACCCGGACTACTACAAATGGACCCAGTGGATCTTTATGCAGCTTTTCAACAGCTACTACGATCTGGACGTTGACAAAGCACTTTCGATTGATTCTTTAATAGAACGATTTGAGAAAGAAGGAAATGCTAACGTGAAAGCTGTCTGTGACGACGAAACACCAAAATTCACTGAAGAAGAATGGGGCGCTTTCTCCGAAAGGGAAAAGCAGGAAATGCTTCTCAGATACAGATTGACATTCTTAGCTGAGACCACCGTCAACTGGTGTGCTGCCCTAGGAACCGTGCTTTCCAATGACGAAGTAAAAGACGGATTCTCGGAGCGGGGCGGACATCCTGTGGAGCGAAAGAAAATGATGCAATGGTCGATGAGAATCACCGCTTATGCTGACCGCTTGCTGAAAGGTTTGGAAAAAGTAGATTGGCCTGAACCTGTAAAAGAAATGCAGCGCAACTGGATAGGCAAATCCATCGGGGCTGACGTGGTTTTCCAGGTAAAGGATTCTGAACTAAAAATAAAAGTCTTTACTACCCGTGTAGATACAATATATGGAGTCACCTACCTGGCCTTGGCTCCCGAATCTGATCTGGCGGCGGCACTGATCACGGAAGATCAGCGTGAAAAGACAGAAGCTTACATAGAAGTGGCAAAAAACCGCTCGGAACGTGAGCGTATGAGTGATGTGAAAACTATCTCAGGCGCATTCACAGGATCCTATGCGATCAACCCGTTTAACGGAGAAGAAATCCAGATATGGGTAGCCGATTACGTATTGGCTGGCTATGGTACCGGTGCCGTTATGGCTGTTCCGGCACATGACGAACGGGACTATAATTTTGCCAAGCACTTCGGATTGGAGATCAGGCAAGTGATAGAAGGATCCATGGAAGAGGGTTCTTTCCCCGGAAAAGGTGGTTTCATCATCAACTCAGGCTTCATTTCTAATATGTACATGAAAGAGGCCATGGATAAAGCCATAGCGTTTTTGGAAGAAAAAGGCATAGGCAAAGGCAAAATCCAATATAGAATGCGGGATGCGATTTTTACCCGCCAACGTTATTGGGGTGAGCCACTCCCAGTTTATTTCAAAGACGGACTTCCTTATTTAGTAAAAGAAAAAGATCTTCCACTGGTTTTGCCTGATGTGGATAAATATTTGCCAACCGAGGATGGAGAACCACCACTTGCCCGAGCGAAAGACTGGAACTACAAGACTCCTGAAGGTGAATTCCCTCTGGAAAGAAGCACCATGCCAGGTTGGGCTGGCTCCAGCTGGTATTTCTTTAGATATACAGACCCTAAGAACGAAAGCTCATTTGCGGACAAGGCCAAAACAGATTACTGGGGCGCAGTGGATTTATACATAGGAGGCTCTGAACATGCAACAGGCCACTTACTCTATTCTAGATTCTGGACCAAGTTTCTTTTCGACCTTGGTGTAGTGAGCATCGATGAGCCATTCCAGAAGATGATCAACCAAGGAATGATCCAAGGAAGGTCAAATTTTGTTTACCGTGTCAAAGGCACCAATCAGTTTGTAAGCAAAGGGCTAAAAGATCAATATGACACCTTTGAAATGCATGTGGACGTAAACATCGTCCATAACGATCAGTTGAACCTGGAGAAATTCAAAGCTTGGAGGCCTGATTTGGCCGATGCGGAATTCATCTTGGAAGATGGCAAGTACATCTGTGGAGCTGAAGTGGAAAAAATGTCCAAGTCAAAATACAACGTCGTCAATCCTGATGATATAATCGAGAGATATGGCGCAGACACCCTACGATTATACGAGATGTTTTTAGGCCCATTGGAGCAATTTAAACCGTGGAATACCAATGGGATCGACGGGGTTTATAAATTCCTCCGAAAGCTTTGGAATCTATATCACACTTCCTCAGGCGAATTCAATGTCTCCGATGCCGTGCCAAGCAAGGAAGAATACAAAGCCCTTCATAAAGCATTGAAGAAAATGGAAGAAGACATGTCCAATTTCTCCTTCAACACTTCCGTCTCCAGCTTCATGATCTGTGTGAATGAGTTAACAGCATTGAAATGCAATAAGCGTAAAATACTTGAGCCATTGGCCCTGTTGGTTTCCCCGTATGCTCCACATATCGCAGAAGAACTTTGGAGCCTATTAGGTTATACCAGTTCTATTACCGAAGCGTCTTTCCCTGTTTTTGAGGAAAGCTATCTGAAAGAAAGTGTCTTTGAATACCCGGTGATGATCAACGGTAAAATGCGTGCTAAACTCAACCTTGATCTTTCCCTTTCAAAAGATGAAATCCAGGAAGCAGCACTTGCAGATGAAACTGTACAAAGGTGGCTGGAAGGCAAAGCGCCAAAGAAGATCATTATCGTCCCTAGTAAGATCGTGAATTTGGTGGTTTGATTAAATTTCAATCCTGAAAGTACTGGAGCATAGAATTTCAAATTTTGATTTCTTTGCTCCTTTTTCGTTTATAGGTTAGTTTTAGTTTAAATTTCATCCCAATGATCATCTACACCTTCCCGATTCGTACGGCTTTTATCGATCGCGACCTGGAAATGATCCGTCCTGAGATGAAAATCACAGCATTGGAATTCACACAGAACCCAGCCAAACTTCCATTTTATTTCATTTTACAGTTTCTCCAACTCCTCTGGCTTCTACCCAGAACCACCCAGTACCTGTGCTTTTTTGGTGGGTATCACTCGGTCTTACCAGTTTGGTTTGGAAAGGTTTTCAAAAAGAAATGCATTATTCAGGCAGGTGGGGCAGATTGCATGAATATGCCTGAAATTGGATATGGAAATTTCAGGAAAAAGTGGTTGAGAAAAGCGACGGTTTACAGCTTTGTGAATTGCGATTTGATTTTGCCGGTAGCTGGGGCACTTGTGGAGCAGGAGTACAAATACGACCCGCGAATATCATCCAAACAGGGACTTCTTAACCTTATCCCTAATTTGGCCACTCCGATTCAAGTTATTCCCAACGGATTTGACACAAATTTCTGGAAAGACCAAAAAATAAACAGGGAACCAAAATCATTGATATCTGTCGCCACAGGCACCTCAAAACAATCCCGCGCATTGGTAAAAGGATATGATCTGATAGAGCAATTAGCCTCATTACATCCGGATATTAAAATAACCCTAGTTGGTGATAAAAACTATTTCACCCCCTATTCCAACATAAACGTACTGGGCAAACAGTCAAAAGAGGAGTTACTAGCTCTCTATAATTCTCACCAGATCTATTTACAGATATCAACTTCCGAAGGTTTCCCTAATGCTCTTGCCGAGGCCATGGCTTGTGGGTGCATTCCGGTAGGCTCCTCTGTGGGCGCTATCCCGGAAATCATCGGCTCAGAGAATCTCATTTTAAAAACCAAGAACTATCACGAATTGGAATCTATTGTTTTAACTACTTTGAAAAATGATCAAAGCGAGGGGAAGAAGAAAAGTAGAGAAAGGATTGTGGCCGAGTTTAATTTTGACAATAGAAGAGACCTCCTTTTGTCCCAACTGATAAAATCCTGAAAACCAACCTAATTTCTTTCTCTTCGAAGAACTCCATTTGTTCTAAAGATCGCAAATGAGGCATTTAACATTATCCTCATCTCAGAAGCAAGCCTGCTATTGTACATTTGGGCAAAAACCAACGCCAGTATTTTAATTCAACAAAATTGGATTTTCCGAATTTTCAAGAAGAGAATTACAGGAAGGCCAAATTTTCATATTTTCCACATTAGAAGTATTCCTTTTTTAGAATTAAACCACTTTTCCGACAATCAACAAAAAATTGATCTAGATCAAAGATTTTTTAAACCACTTTTTTGCATATTAACATTACGTTAAAAAAATACAAGCATAAAAAAGGGGGCTTTTAAAAAAAAGCCCCCAAGAGTGGGTCTATTGTCAATCATCTAAAACCAAATATACTTTTGTAATCCTTGCTGTGTATTTGTTTTTTTGATCTATATATTTTGTTAAACATAGTGAAAATGTTTTAAAGCGCCCAAAAACAAACAAATATTTTTTAAGAGCATTTCACGGATTATTCAGGGAACGTAAAACTTAATCACCTATACTGAATCTAAAAACCCACTTCTTTTTGTTGAAGACTGATTTTTGATTCGGAATATTATTTTTCCTTAACTTCCATCGTGTAACCAGTTGCCATGAAAAAACCAACACTTGTTGTAGGAGTAACTGCCTTTTTTGATGAAGCGGAATTTACCGAAGCTGAGATCCAGGCAGTGATGGGAGAGAATGTCAAAAGATTTATCCTTCAACACCTTAAGTTATGAACGAAGCTCATATCCACAAACAAAGCAGTTACTTTCAAAACCTCCAGGAGTACCTTCGGGAATTTGTATATGGAGGGATCGATGGGGCGGTGACCACATTTGCAGTGGTTGCGGGAGGCTTTGGAGCCGATCTGAATACAGGCATTATCATTATTCTAGGATTCGCCAACTTACTTGCTGATGGATTCTCCATGTCGGTAGGAGCTTATTTATCCGCAAAAAGCGAAAAGGAAAAATATAAAAAGCATGAGTCTATCGAATATTGGGAAGTAGAAAACACCCCTGAAATAGAGCGAGATGAAATAAAGGCGATCTATAAAGCCAAAGGGTTTCAGGGTGACTTGTTGGAAAAAGCCGTGAATCAGATCACATCTGATAAAGACCTCTGGGTAGCCGAAATGATGAAAGACGAACTCAACCTAATGATGGAAACCAAAAGTCCTTTTAAAGTTGGACTTGCCACATTAGCATCCTTTCTGATAGTTGGATTCATTCCATTACTCGTCTATCTATGGACATATTTCTATCCTTCCGAAAGCAATATCTTCCTCTGGACGAGCATACTAACAACATTTGCATTTGTGGTGATTGGCGCCCTCAAATCCATAGTCAATCAGACTTCCGCCACTAAAAGTATTGGAGAAACAGTGGGACTAGGTCTTTTAGCAGCACTCGTAGCTTACTATGTCGGCGACATACTCGAAAACTTTTTCACGACCTAATAATATGAAATCGACACGATTAAAATCATCATTAAACACACAGGGCTCCGCCGACTGGCAGATTAATCTTCAAAGATTCTCCCGATCCGCCGCGACGGACGGGACAGGCCATCTGGCCTTAGAAAAACAATTATAAACACATGAAATCGAGCATGTCGAAGGCGACACACACTGATATGATTATCAACTATGCGAGATTCCATATGGCAATTGAAAAACAATTATAATCATATGAAAACCATAGATGAAGTTTTGCTCTGCATGGACCAGATCGTGGAAGAATGCAGAAGCGATCAGTCACGCATAGGTTACTTCGCTATTCTGTACCGCCAAGTTACCCGTAGAATCCGAGATGGGATTCTTGCCGGGGAATTTGAAGACAATCCCAGAATGGAAAAACTAGACATCCTTTTTGCAGGTAGATTTATCGATGCTTATGAAATGTGGAAAAAAGGTGAAAAACCTACAAAAAGCTGGTTCCTGGCTTTTGAAGCCAGTAAAGGAAGCAAGCATCTGGTCTTGCAACATTTGTTTCTTGGGATAAATGCACATATCAATCTAGATCTCGGGATATCTGCCGCAGACACCATGGGCACGGAACCTATAGCCGGTATCCAGAACGATTTCAATAAAATAAATGCAGTACTTGCCGAATTGGTGGACGGAGTAAAATCAAACATCTCCACCGTGTCCCCCATTTTCGGCTGGCTGATTCCTTTGGTAAAAGGCCGGGATGAAATGCTGCTCAATTTCTCCATTCAATTGGCCCGGGATGGGGCATGGAAATACGCAGGAGAATACTATGCTTGCGAGGATCGAGCTGCCTCAATTTTAGAGCGTGACATGGCTATTGCCAAACTGGCCAATAGGTTGATCAGCCCTGGGAAATTTTTGTTGTTTATGGTAAAACTAGTGGGTTTTGCAGAATGGAAGTCTGTCGTCCGCACCATGGACCAGCTGGATATTGTAGTCAAAAAAGCCCAAACAATCTAGGTTTATGTAACCTGAAATTAAAATATATGCATATCCGCTTTTCTACCAGTAAAGAGACAAAGCATTATAGGATTTGGTGAACACTAGCGTTGAGACATATTCGGTCTTCCAACCAATATAACAAGGGAAATATGGCTACTGGCATCATTGCGGATCATCATATTAAAATATATACTCTTCCAAAAAGTTCTCACATCCCATGACAGGGATTTGTGAGTAATAAAAACCATCAGGATCTTCGGTGACGACCATATTACACCCACTCCCCAAAGCCGAGTAATACTCCAATCCATCCTCAAAATCCTGCACTTGCCTATTGGACAAGGCTTGATCCACGGTATCCTGATCCAGCGAGGTCATCACTAGCTTTTTTGACAGCATTTCTATCTTCAGCTTGGCCATAGCTGCACCAGATTTCTTTTCGGAAAAATAAAACGCAATCGCAAGACAAATCGGGGAGGTGTAAAGATGAACATCTCTTCTATCTGCCAAACTAAGAACACGCGATGAAACGGGGAACAGAGGGTATTCTTTATTGAGCACTGAGATGATCACATTAGCATCAAGAAAAATCCTCATTTCTTGGAAGAGAAGAATTCATCCTTGAGGGCCTTCCTACTAGGAGTTTTGCGATATTCCACTCGCCCTTCAGCCACAAAATCCACCCAGTCCGAAACCGGCAAATCCTCTAGAGACTTGTAGTTTTTGGAGGTAATCTGCGTATAGAGATATTCTGTCAGCCTAGAAAGGCTAATGTTGTTTTTTTCAGCAAATGACTTCGCTCGATCGATTACATCTTTGTTAAATGATAGTGTAACTTTCGCATCCATAACTGTTGCTTTTATTACGTAAAAGTATTAATTTCTATACGTAAAAACCACTTTATAAGATTTTTTTTTACAAGACACTGAAAATCAAACATCCCCTATTATCTTAACATAAACCAATTGCTAAAGCTTAAACTCTGATTCAACCTTGGCTATTTCCGCATCAGTCTGAGCCTTGTTCTTTCGGTTGGTTTTCTCTTTATGGAGGTCTGTAGCATAAAAGTGAGTGTCTTGGAAATATCCCACCCGGGCTTCGGATTCTCCTTTGGCAAAAGTCCATTTTTCATCTTTAAACAGCCTTACCTTATCCTCATGAAGCTCCAGATACTCATCGTAAGGCCCCCGTGGTGATATCAGCTTTACGAATATCGGCGCTGTCTCTATCGCGACAAAAAGCAACAATATAAAAACATTGGCCATAGCCATAGCTGAGCTTTCTTTGGTAAGCGCATCAAGTGCTTCCATACGGGCAGCCAGCCCGTCGAAGCCTTCGATCCCGGGCTGCTGCTTCTCAAACTCTGCCTGTCGCAATGCCACAAAACTTCGGATTTGTGCTTCCAGCGTATCAACCCTCACCTGATTTCTCTGCCTCAACTCATCCAATGTAGCCTGGGCAGCATCGAGCTGTTGTTCTTTCTTTTTAGCATTTGTACCCAATCCTACAATTCCACTCGTTCCGGTGGTTTTTTCACCGAATCGCTCCGCATCATATTCTCGCTGAAGCTGATCACGATAAGCAGTAAAATCTATGACTTCATCCTTCAACGTATCAATTTTCGATTCCAGCTCCTTAATTTCCGGAAAGCCTTTTGCTAGCTTCAGTTTGGATTCTGAGATAAATTCTGTCCTCTTCTCATCTATTTTTCTATTTATCTCACGCTCGAACATTTTCAATTCCAAGGGTTTTGAGATCACTAAAGCAAGCAATACGGCCAATACCAATCTGGGAATCGCCAGTTTCCACTCCCCCCATGTGTTATCCTTTTTCCTCATGCTGGACACGATAAACCGATCCAGATTAAAAATCATCAACCCCCAAAGCAGTCCAAAAAAGATTGCCGGCCATATAGATTGAAACACAGTAAACAAGGCATATCCCGCAGCCAATGCTGCCAATACTCCTGTGAAAAAAACCGTCGCTCCGATTCCTACATATTTATTCGATTCCGTGGGCGACCGCTTGAGCAATGGAAAGATAGAGCCGCTGCAAAACAAGAAAAAACGGGTAAGATGTGTCATATAAATGGAAATAAGGTAATGAGTTCTCTCCTACGGCTAATATGGGATTTCAAAGCGATTTCTATTCCTCCTAGCTATTGATTCACTTAGTGTAACGACTTTCATTTTTGACCATATTTGTTATAGCCCATGCAGCTGTGTTTCTTCATTTTCCTTTGATACTACTATTATAATTTTCAATAATCAGTTGCGCCACTAATTTCGGATTTTGATAATATATACCATGGCTGTATTTTGGAAGCAGAATAATCATACTGCTGTCGTTATCCTTTATCAAGTCCGAAAAATGCTGTATTCTTAAATTATCGTATTCTTTCCACCAAGGCTTAAAATTGATTCCCAAATTAAGATTTTTGTTCATTTCTTCATCTGGATGTTCAATGTGTTTATTGTATGAAATAATTACCGTCACAGCAATGCTCTTATTTAACGGTGGTAAATGTCGATATTCCTGAAAGTAACCAGATGCATTAGATTTCAAAGCCCTCGTTGCATCATTCTGTGCGCCTTGGCTAAAGTCCTTATTTTCGGACATCATTTTCTGAATTTGAAAAAACACCTCATGGTATCCAGTAGCACTTTCAGATTTGATTCTCGCCTCTTCATTTTCTTCGGAAGACAGCATAAAGTCCGTTGGGTCTGAGAAAACAAGCCCACAAACTTCCTCCGGAAATTTAGCGGCAAATAACCTTATGTAAGGCCCACCAATTGAATGTCCAACCAATAAATAAGGCGGTTTAACATTTAATGTTCTCAGCAAATTATGCAAGCGTTCTGCAATTTGGGAATCGGAAGTAATTTCCAAATCAAGTTCGGATTGTCCAACTCCGTTTCTCTCATACTGAATACCAGAAATATGGTTTGGAAGAAATGGAAGAATGGGATCAAAAGTCCCTCCTCCTAATCCTGACTCGAAAACAAGAATAGGTTCGCCAACTTTTCTATTTTCAATATTGAAGGTTTTGTAGGCTATTTTTTTTCCATCAACAACTACTGGTTTGTTTTTACCATGCTGAGCATAAATCGAGGATTTACAGGCCATTAAAAATAAAACACCTAAAATTATTTTGTTTTTACTTTTCATATATGCGGTCGGCGTTTTGTTCAAAACCATAGCTAACATCTTACTCAATTCAACGCTAAAACTCCTCCAAAAAAGATCAACCCCAGAATCCACTCTATTAAAATGGGATGGAAATCTCCAAAAACAACCCATACATCAAAATATCGTAGATAAAATGTGTCGAAAATCATTGGGCTCTGCTTCCGCACAAGAGATGGAAAATGTCCGAACTGTACGCGCATGTACTGCAACTGATCGGTTTTGTTCATTTGTAAAATAAACCAAGAGGAACACAAGACAGTCATGGTATTCCCAGTACCACTTTGTTATATTTAAAACATGAAGAATCACATCTCCCCTACCCTGCTTTTCCTTTTGGTATTCACCCTGCAATTCACCTATGGCCAAGGCATCCCCTTCCAAGAGGAAGTGAATAGACGTGCCAAAGAGATCGACGATGCCGGCTGGAAGTCCGGAAGTGTAGTATTTACAGGAAGCTCCAGCGTGCGGATGTGGAAAAACCTACAAGAACAATTTCCAGATGTAGCTCTCTTAAACACTGCTTTTGGCGGATCTCAGGCACACCAGCTTTTGATGCATCTGGATGAAACCGTCCTAAGGTACGAGCCTTCTAAAGTGTTCATTTATGAAGGTGACAATGACATCAATGCCGGTCAGGAAATCTCAGATATTATGGTTAATCTAGATGAAATTGTCACTAGGATTCATGCCGAGTATCCTGAAACAACAGTGAATCTGATCACCGCAAAACCGAGTCCCTCCCGATGGCACAAAAAAGACTCTTACTTGGCTTTGAATGATTTAATCCGACAGTACGCCACCACCCATGAGGGCGTGCATATTGTCAATGTGTGGGACATCATGCTTGATGACACCGGAAAGCCGAGAGCGGATATTTTCCTCGAGGACGACCTTCATATGAACGAGAAAGGTTATGAGTTATGGAAGGAAATCTTCACGTCATTTCTATAACTCAAGCCTAGGATGCAAAAACACCACGTAGCACAATAAACATACCTCAGGACAAACCAGAGACGATCTTATCTCGTATCTCAATGCACTAACACAGATTAACACAAAACCCTAAACACAACCCCTAAAATTGAGTTTAGTGTATCAATAACAACACCCCACCCAAAACACAAGAAAAACTACAGCATGTTTAGTACAAATAAACTATTGCCTCCGATGGTGTCTTTCCTTATCACATTGATGTTTGCCTGTGGAAATACGGGCGTCCAAAAACAGGGCTCAACTGATGCCCATAAACTTGATGAATACAATGGCAGGACAGAACTAGCCACTTTTGCCGGTGGCTGTTTCTGGTGCGTAGAAGCGCCTTTTGAAGATATAGATGGAGTAATTACCGTCATCTCAGGATATGCCGGAGGCAAAGAGAAAAACCCCACCTATGGAGAAGTGTCTAGCGGGAAAACTTCGCATAGAGAAGCTGTTCAGATCACTTACGATCCGGAGGTCATCAGTTTCTCAGAATTAGTGGACATCTTCTGGCAAACCTTTGACCCAACTGACGAAGGAGGCTCATTTTATGACCGGGGATCTCAGTATGAATCCGCTATTTGGTACCATGACAATGGGCAAAAAAAAGTAGCGGAGGAATCCAAAAAGCTGTTGGATAAATCAGGGAAGTTTGAAAAGCCTATAGCGACCCCGATCATCAAATTCACTAATTTCTATCCTGCTGAAGATTATCACCAGGACTATTATAAGAAAAACCCGCAGGATTACTATGCCTATAGAAATGGTTCTGGAAGGGACAAGTTCATAAAATCCCATTGGCCCGAGCTTTCTGATAAAAAATATACAGCTCCATCTAAGGCAGAGCTGAAGAAAAATCTGACAAAACTACAATACGAGGTGACCCAGGAAGATGCCACTGAAATGTCCTTCCAGAATGAATACAACGACAATCACAAAGACGGGATTTATGTGGATATAGTTTCTGGTGCACCGCTTTTCAGCTCCAAAGACAAGTATGAGTCGGGATCGGGATGGCCAAGCTTTACCAAGCCTATCGATGCCAGAGCATTGGAAAAACCCACTGACGACGATCTAGGCATGCTAAGAGTGGAAGTCCGTAGCAAATTTGGGAAAAGCCATTTGGGACATGTATTCTACGACGGTCCAGAACCTACAAACCTTCGGTATTGCATGAATTCAGCTGCCATGAAATTCATTCCAAAGGAAGATATGGAAGCACAAGGTTATGGGAAGTATTTGTGGCTTGTGAACTAAAGGAATAAAAAGCTGCCCGAAAGCAGCTTTTTTTATGGAGTATTCCAATATTTTTAATTCTTTTTTTTGAATAAAAACCAACCCGATTTCTATATTTACTTAAACTCGTTGTCGTTATGAAAAAATTCGCGTGGATTGCCGGTGTTATTTTGGTTGGGGTATTAGCCGGGATATTCTGGTACAAATTCTATTTTGTATTTGGAGATGGTGTGAAGGCAGGCAGCTTAAATTACTTTGTGAAAAAAGGGGTGGTATTTAAGACTTACGAAGGACGTGTCGTTCAGGAAGGCTTTCAGAGCCCTACTGCAGGTGGACTGCAAAGCAATGAGTTCCGCTTCAGTGTAGTTGATGAAAGTATTGCAGCGCAATTGGAAAGAGCTTCAGGCAAGTTCGTGGAGCTTCGCTACAAAGAATATAATGGAATGCTACCTTGGCGAGGAGCCAGTAATTTTGTGGTCACTGAAGTTTTGACCGTAAATGAATCGGGCAAAGCCGACGGATCAGCTTTGCCCTTTGACCAATAATCAAGGACGGGTCCAGAAGTCCACGACAGTCACTTTATCCAAGTGAGGCCCAAGGATCTTACCAAAAGCATCATGCGCCGGATGAGGCAAGTATGCATCCCGTGCTGCTTCAGAATGAAATGTCAGGATGAATGCATGTGTCAGGCCTTGATTTAAGCCTTCAGGGCTGGAATTTGTCCCCCATTCAAACTCCTCTATCCCCTCAATCTCGTTTTGGAGATTTCGGAAAGCATCTATTACGGACTGGATATCCTCTGGAGATGAAGTCTCTTTAAAACTAAAAAAAACAGTGTGTCTTAGGACTGAATCAGGTTTTGCTGCCATAGGTTCTTCGTTGATTTCTTCTTTAATTTCTGTTTCAATTTGTTTAACCTCTTTTTCCGCACAAGATAATGCCAAGAGTAAAGGAAGGAAGTAAATGAGTTTTTTCATCTGTTTGTAATTTGTTTTTCAGTGGTCATATGGAATCTCGCTTCACAGATAATCACTCCTCGTGTGACTCTTGAGTCATGCTCGATTTCATAGTTGTTGGATTTTTTACCAATCTAGGCAGATTCGAGAAAATATTCTAAATCTACAGGTAATAGCTACTCATGTCGCATTATAATTTGTGGAAACTAGGCTTTTTATAATATTCAGATTACATTCAACGAAATATTAGTAGATCTACGAAATTTCATAAAATGAAAAGACACCTTTATTCCAGCCTTCCGGTTTTATCTACCCTCATTCTAGTTACTTTGAGTTGCGGCACAAAGAAGGATAGTGAAGGCAGCACATTGGATTATTCCAAAACAGCATATGAACTTATAAAAGTAGATTCTTTCCAGATCAATAATTTCACCAGAGTCAATATCCTGGATTACAGTCCCGAAGAAAAAATCTACTTAGGCTATTCTCTTACCGAAGATGACATCCTCGAGATTTCTGAAGAAGGGGAAATCCTACGGCGTGAACACAAAAAAGGCGAAGGTCCAGGCTTGTACGGAAACAGAAATCCTACCGGCCTTTGTTTCGGCCCAAATGGACAAAGGTTTGTGGAATTACCTTTCCAGATAATCAGCTATGACCAAGATTATGAAATCATCCACCAGCAAAGACTGTTGTCCCCACTTCCTATAAGGACATCTACTCCCTTAGGAAGACCTCCTTACTTCCAGCATAACGATACTACAAAGCTTCTGGTCGGACCAAGCAATTATATATCGGCTAATTATCTGATTCATACTAAAGAAGGGAAGGACACTCTTCAGAACTTTTATGAGTTGAACCTATTAAGCGGCGCAGTGAAAAGCGTAGTTTCATATGAGCCCACGTCGATTTACAATTCTACAGAAAAGATCTATTCAGGTTTAATGGGCAAATCATTTTTCATTGATCACCACAACAACGAACTGGTGCTGGTGCATAATTTGGAAAAGGAAATATTAATCTATGAATTACCTGACTTTTCCCTGAAAAGGTCTATCCCTATCTCACATTCTCAATTCAAGACCTATTCGCCTATTCCATTAGGCTCTAATCCCTCAGATAACAATCAAGACGAATTAGGAAGATTATCCGCCCACAATCAGAAGCTTTTTGACATGAGCGATGGGTTTTATCTATTACAGTATTTCACAGGGATTTCTCAAGCAGAGTATGACAGCAGACACACGGAGGAAAAGCCCTATGTGGGCAAATTTGACCCACAGGAGCAAAGGATAATACTTTTCAAAAACGGGAAACAGCTATCACCGGAGCTCGATGCCCTGGATGGAAGCTTGATTATTTCGCTTCCTGACAACAAAATCCTAGTTCAAGAACGGGAAAATACTGAAATTGAGGAAGAGTTCACTCGTTTTTATATCTATCAGCTTCAAACCAAGTGAGTATGAAAGTTGCGTTTTTCAGCACCAAATCCTATGACAGACAGAGCTTCGACAAGCTACTCCCTCAGCACAAGCATGAGTTCACCTACTTCGACCCCAAACTTGACAGTATAACCGCGGCACTAGCAGAAGGACATGATGCAATATGCACTTTTGTAAACGACCATTTGGACGAAGCCGCCCTCACCAGACTCTCTGAAATAGGTGTGTTAAACATTGTACTCAGATGTGCCGGATACAATCAAGTCGACTTAGAAAAGGCATCGGAATTAGGCTTCAAAATCTGCAGAGTGCCAGCGTATAGTCCTGAGGCAGTTGCAGAGCATGCACTGGCACTGATCATGACTCTTGCCCGCAAAACCCACAAGGCTTATAATAGGGTCAGGGAAAACAACTACTCTCTTGAAGGCCTGACTGGATTTAATATCAACGGCAAAACCACAGGAGTAATAGGTACTGGGGCAATAGGCAAGGCATTTTGCAAGATCATGCTCGGCATAGGATGTAAAGTGCTGGCCTTCGACATCAAAGAGAGTGAGGAGCTTAAAAAACTGGGGGTCATCTATATGCCTCTCGATGAATTGTTGCCACAGAGTGATATTATCTCGCTTCACTGCCCGCTGAATTCAGACACCCATCATCTGATAGATCAGCAGAGACTTTCGCAAATGAAAGAAGGAGTGGTACTGATCAATACAAGTAGGGGTGCGTTGATAGCATCCAAGGCAGTGATCCAAGCCCTGAAAACCAAGAAAGTTGGTAATCTGGGCATTGATGTGTACGAGCAGGAAGAAGATCTGTTTTTCCAAAACCGATCTGAGGAAATTCTGCAGGATGAAGACATCGCCCGACTGATGACATTTCCAAATGTCCTGATTACAGGCCACCAAGCTTTTCTCACTAATGAAGCACTGACCCAAATATCCGCGACTACCCTAAAGAATTTGGATGAACTGGCAGAGGGAAAGGACCTTACAAATGAGGTGAAGTGGAAAAACTAATCCAACCATATAATTTTTTACGATTAATTAGCCGCGGTATCCTTGACCTCTGGTGGCACGGAAGTATGCGTTTTCGCCCTCAACTTCTACCTAGTGTTTTTTTGCTGCTTAGCCCCCTAATATGTTTACCGAAAATAAAGATATAAAAATGCCTGCAAACCATAGACCTGCAGGCATTGAACTTTGTATTTCTTAACTGGGCCAGGCCCTGAGGAATTACTTAGCTACTTTCACGTTCACAGCGTTAACGCCTTTTTTACCTTGAACTACGTCATAAGTAACGTGATCGTTTTCACGGATTTCGTGTACTAGACCTGAGTGGTGTACAAATACATCTTCACTGTTGTCTGCTGGTGTAATAAAACCAAAACCTTTGGTTGTGTTAAAGAATTTTACTGTTCCTTCATTCATGATTACTAACTTTTTAAATTGGTGTTTCTATTATTTTGTTGTTGTGCATTGTTCGGATATTCTCTTCTCGGAGCGTTCTCTTTCCTTTGCGGATTTTCTTTTTTCGGTGGTTCTGGTTCTGGCGGAGTGTCTGAGATGTTACCAAACTCATCCACGTACGCAATCATATCGTCCAGATCTCCACTTTTTGGCTGCTCCTTGCGCGCTGCCATCTTTTCTTGTTTTTCTCTCTTTTTTCTCTTTTTAAGTTCTGCTTTTTGCTTTTTAATGAATGTGTTTTGGTTTTTTGACATTGCGACGATTTTAATTGACAAATGTTATGGCCCTGCCGGTTTTTCCGGCCCGGCCTGTCCGGCCAATTCTGTGGATATAACTATCCATAGACATGGGAAGCTGGTAATTGATCACATGGGATACATCAGCTACGTCTATACCTCTGGCAGCTACATCAGTTGCCACCAGCACTCGAGTCATTCCGCTTTTGAACTCATCTATGGTTCTATTTCGGAAGTTTTGGGACTTATTTCCATGAATCAACCCAGATTTGATACCGGACTGATTTAATTGCTTGCTTAATTTATCTGCGATCCTCTTGGTTTCGGTGAAAATTATCACCTTTTCCAGATCTACTCCTTTAAATAGATCGGCAAGAATATCAAACTTATTCTTGCCTTCCGGCACACGAATAATCTCTTGATCTACATTTTCACTGGTCGTCCCACCGGTATTTACTTTTATCTCAACAGGATTATTAAGCAATCCCGCTATGAGAGCTTTTTGATTAGGCTCCAGTGTGGCTGAGAAAAGCATGGTCTGGCTTCTCTTAGTCATTGAATTTACGAGTTTTTTCACATCTTGCACAAAACCCATGTCCAACATCCGATCGAATTCGTCCAGCACAAGCGTATTTACTTTGTTGAGATGAAGCAACTTACGGTTAGCCAAATCCAACAATCTTCCAGGAGTACCTACGATCACATGAAGCTTTCTATTCAACGCCTTGAAATCTGAATTGATGTTCGTTCCTCCAATGAATGTATTGGAGAACAAATTCATCCCTTTGCTGAGACTCTTGAATTCTTCTTCTATCTGCAAAGCCAACTCTCGGGTCGGCGTTACTATCAAGGCAGAAAAATTCTGGGGATCCTGTTTGGCGTGTTCTATGATCGGTATCAAAAATGCTCCGGTTTTACCAGAACCTGTATTTGATATTCCGAGTATATCCCTTTTGTCCATCAAAGCTGGAATAGCCTGCTCCTGAATATTGGTCATACTTTCGTAGCCCTTTGCTTCCAGATTTCTCAACAACAAAGCATTTAAATTCAAGCTTGAAAACGGTGTCTCGGATCGAAATCCTTGTTGTCCACTAGGCTGGGCCTTCTTGACAAACAAATTAGGATCTAGCTTAGACTCCTTTTTCTTATTTTGACCAGACCTATCAGCAGGACGGGAATTCCTCCTTTGATTTGCCTGTGGTCTTGTATTGCTGTTTCTTTGTGTATTCATTTTAAATTAGGCTTTAATTGACTCCATATTGGGTTCATTACCCAATAGATAGAGCATTTTGAAATGGTCCAACACAGCCATTAAAAAATGTGGTTTAGAATAATAAGGCACATTGAATTCCTCCGCTGTGGCCTTTACGATCGGTGCTATATCCTTATAGTGTACATGACAAATATCAGGAAACAAATGGTGTTCTACCTGGAAATTCAACCCTCCGACAAACCAAAACAACAATTTAGATTTGGGAGCAAAGTTACAGGTAGTAGCCAACTGGTGAAGTATTCTCTCTCCTTCTACCACTCCATTGGTGTCAGCTTTCGGGAAATTAACTTCTTCTACTATATGTGCTATCTGAAACACCATCGTAATGACAAATCCAGTCACAAAATGCATCATTATAAAAGCAAGGATTATCATCCCTACAGAAAAAGAGGAGAAAATAATCGGTAAACCCAGCACCACTGAGAAATAAGCGAGCTTAAGGAACACCAGTTTTATTATTCCTTTTCTGTATGCTTTCTCCCCACCTTTCACAAGACCTTTATTGTAATACCTAGTAAACCTGATAAAGTCCTTAGCAGTCACCCATGAAAGAGTAGAAAGGGAATAAAAAAACCAGGCATATAGGTGTTGGAACTTGTGTAGCCCATTTTTATCCGCGTTTGGAGAGAATCTCAAGAAGAAAGGGGCATTGATATCATCGTCATGTTCGTCTATGTTGGTAAAGCTATGGTGAAGCACATTGTGTTGCAGGTGCCAAACCATGGAGCTCGCGCCTACCATATCGAGGGTATAACCGATCCAGGTGTTTGTTTTTTTATTTTTGGAATAAGAACCATGGATTGCATCATGCATTACCCCCATACCTACTCCTGCCATTCCAAAAGCCGAAAACAAATAACAAGCGAATAATTGAAATGTGGTCGTAGCCATGCCCGTTATCACTAAAAAAATCGGCACGACATACAGTGACACCAAGATGATTGACTTAATGATCATCTCTCTATTACCGTATTTCGATTTGTTTGTGGACGTAAAATGTCCGTAAACTCGCTTTCTTAATGTTTGGGAGAATTCAGATAATTCTGATTCTGAGAACCTTACTGTCTTAATGGCACTGTGATTAAATTATAAATACTAATGTTTCCCGTGGGATTTTCTCTGCAGGTTTTAATTCTATGACCGGACTTGCCCGGATCTCATGAATTAAAAAAGTAGAAAGAAGAAGAATTAAAACCTTTGCGAGGGGAAACTCTTGAATTTGCTACTTAAGCAGGTTGACAATCAACGCATACTTTATTTCAAGTAAAAAGGATGTCACTGGACAGCGCCTTTATGCTTGCAAAGGTGAGGAGAAGATTTTGCAAATCCTAATACCAATTAAACGCCAACTGTTTACAACCGTATTATTTCTTACAAAGAGACATGGTTGAAAAGTAAAACCCTGTTACAAAAAATGCCTTAAACACCTTTTAACAGGCACTCAACGTTGAGAAGCAGGAATAGCGATCTGGATAATTATTTATTTTTCCGCAACTTCCCTTCTTACTCAGAATGATCAACTTTATTTTGCTTCTGCCAAAAAAACCTGTTTACCTGCTACAAGCCCCTGTACTATATAGCGCCCTTGATGATCATAAAGATGTATATCCAGTTCATCGCCCATGACACACTCCGCCAGATAATTGATCGAAAAGGGAAGCGTATGACAGCCATTTTCCCGTAGGATATTTTCCACCCAGCGTAAATAGCTGGTATTATTCACATGATTGTTCAAATCCAAATCTGAATACCTGACTTTTACTTTCTCACTTTTTACTAATTCCCCCTTAAGCCTAACCTTTCCTGGCTGCCATTCAGGTTTTTCCGAGGGATCGAAGAGAACCGCCGGCAATGCATTTTCAGGTCTAAAAATACGCTTGGTGCGTACATTCATCAGCACCCAAGAACTCATGCCACAGGCAAGAGCATCTCCTGAAGGACTTGTGACTAAAAACTCGCGAAAAGCGAATAACTTATCCACTCCCCTTCCTGCCGTATATACCTTGATCGAGTCTCCCCATGAAGGAAGCTTTTCACAGGTGATTTCCAATCGGGACAGAATCCAGGATAAATTCTGTTCTTGAAGGCTTCTCCCAAAATCAGCAGAATCTGCATGCCTCCATGCGATTTCCTGAAATAGATTGGACAATGCCACCAAACTCAACTTCCCAGCTGGATCGACCTGATAGGATCGAACCTCAAAATCTTTTTGAAACTGAAAGGAAGTATTACAACTCATTTAGATCGGTTAGGTGTGACTTTGACCGGGATAAGAAACACAGCTTTTCGTACACTGGACAGCAGAGTGATTCCCAATCCCGCCACTGCAATCAGGGCAAAAGAGAATTTCAAATTAAATAATTCCGCTATAAATCCAATCAAAGGTGGCCCCAACAAAAAACCAAAGAATGAAATGGTGGACACCAAAGCCAGCGCAACACTTGGTGAATACAGTTTGGACCGCCCTGCAATACTGTAGGATAGTGGGATAATAGAGGCCACTCCAAGTCCAACAAGCAAAAATCCTACAGTTGCCATAATCACCGTCGGGAAAAGCACCGCTAAGCCCAGTCCGATAAAAATCAAAACCCCACTCACCTGTATTACTTCCACTTTGGTATATCTGGCGGCAACCTTGTCTGTGATAAATCTTCCAGAGGCCATCGCCCCCATAAAGGCAACATAACCTAAAGCTATCATGGATGGATCCGACTGTACTACCTTTTTGAAATAAACCCCAGACCAATCAAACATGCAGCCTTCTGCCATCATTCCCAGAAAAGCAATCAGACTGATTCTCAGCAAAAGGGCATCGGGCTTTTTCATCACCAATCCGCCTCCACTATCTGTCACTTTCTTTTCCTTGATAATAAAACCTTGAGCCGAAAGTATCATGACAATCGAAATAGCCATCACCACGGCATAATGCTGCGCTGGAGAGAAGCCTATGTAAATCATCAATGCACCAAGTCCGGCACCTGAAAACCCAGCCAGACTCCACAAGCCATGAAAAGAAGCAAGAATACTCTTCCCCATTTCATCCTCCAAGGCCAAACCTTGTGTATTTAGGGAAATATTCATCACATTTCCCAGCATACCATATAGGATAAGTACAGGAATCAAAAACCAGGTGGTAGGAGCCAATCCAATCAAAGGTAAGGTCATCGCATAGGCAAAACTGCCAAACATCACCACCGTACGGCTACCATACTGATGTACAGCCCATCCGGCAATAGGCAATCCGATGACAGAACCCAACGGTAAAAACAACAATAAAGTACCCAATTGCCCTTCGGATAAATCAAACTTCGCCTGGATATCCGGAATCCGGGCTGCCCATGATGCAAAGCAGAGGCCGACAAAAAAGAAAAAAGCCCCTAGGGCAACTCGTCTTTTAGAAAGTATGTTCATGAATGGCTAGGATTTAAGAGGCTCACAAAAGTACAGAACATTCAATCAAAATCATGCTGGATTCATAACATTGCTCCTGAAAACTAGTTACCTTAGACATACTCACCTCACCAAAACTTCATGGAACTGGTCATAGCAGGAGCCGTAATCGTTACCGCCATATTTATCGTTCGCTTTATTGTCAAAAAAGTTTTTGACTGAAAAAACCACTCCCTTTTCAGAAAGTGGCTTCATAATCCAATTTATAATTTCTCAACACCTCAATTCGGAAGCTTGTCGGAAAACTTCCCATATACCCAAGTCCCGGCAATAGCTGAAAGCAAAGTTATAATTACCACTGTAAACCCAGATCCGATCTGGGCAAAAAGCGGTCCAGGACAGGCTCCTGTAATCGCCCAACCCAACCCGAAGATAAATCCACCATAGACCTGCCCCTTGCGAAATTCCTTTGTTGGGATTTTGATCTTTTCTCCCGCAAGCGATTTAATGTTGAAACGCTTAATCAACTGGACGGATATTATCCCCGTCACTATCGCAGAACCGATTACTCCATACATGTGAAAAGAATCCAATCGGAACATTTCCTGGATTCTAAACCAAGAAATAATTTCCGCTTTCACAAACACGATTCCGAACATAATCCCAAGGATCAAATATTTGACAAGGGAAAACCCTCTTTCGCCGGACTCTTGAGAATTCGGTGCATCACAGACCACTTCTTGAATATTTCTTTGTACTTCTTTCATTTCCTAGTGATTAAAATCCAACCAACTTCATTAATGGAGCCAAGAACACTTGCGTCATCAAAAAGCCACCAAACATAAAGAACATAGTAGCGACCAAGGATGGCCACTGAAGTGAGCTGATGCCCATAATAGAATGCCCGGAAGTGCAGCCCCCTGCGTACCTTGTACCAAAACCGACCAAAAATCCTCCCAAGACAAAAAACACTAAACCCTTGAGCGTAAATATATTTTCCCAAGAGAAAACATCAGTAGGCATCAACCCGGAAAAATCAGTAATTCCCATGGCTGCCAGTTCCTTCTGCGTCTCATCTGAGATCACGATTTCATTAGGATCTGACAAAAAGGAGGTTGCCACAAAACCACCGATAAAAACCCCTAGGACAAACACCAGATTCCAAGTTTCTTTTCTCCAATTGTATTGAAAGAAAGGAATCTTCGCTGGCACACATATCGCACACACATGCCGTAATGAAGATGAAATCCCAAAGCTTTTATTTCCCAAAATGAGAAGTGCGGGAACAGTAAGCCCTATCAACGGACCAGCCACATACCAGGGCCATGGCTGGGAAATCCAGTTTATAAGTTCATTCATATCTTGAGTATTCGTGTTATTTTATTTAGTTGCGATTGGCGCAGAGGTTATAAACATCTTTCCATGATTGATCAGCTGGAATACAAACGACCGAAGCACCTACAAGCTAGTGATCAGTCAATCCTAGCGTTCTACCTGGTGATCTAAAAGCAAGTGGTCTGTGAGGACACAGACCACGGGTTCTTATATCTTAATTCTTTAAACTAGATTCTTGAATCTAGTGTCTTGGCTCTAGCTTCTTGACTCTTGGATCTATTGTAAAGTCTCTAAAGCATTGATAATCAAAGTAACATAGTGGGACAAACATACTCACTCACATTAAACTTCCCTGACTCCTTGATATCCTTAAATCCGCCCTTTACATCGATCAGATTATCATATCCTCTCGCCCTGAGTATAGAATTAAAAACCATAGAACGATAGCCTCCCGCACAATGGACGTAGTAAGTCTTGTCTTTGTCTATTTTCTGCATGCTTTCATTGATGTAATCCAGTGGTGCGTTTTCCGCTTCCTGCACATGTTCTGAAAGGTATTCAGACTCTTTTCTTACGTCCAGAATATTTATAGAGCCTTTTTTTTCTTTGATCTCGGCAAGTTCGGCAGCAGAGATGGATGTAATCTGGTCTATCTCCTTATTGGTATTGGCCCAGGCCTTAAATCCGCCCTGCAAGTATCCAATCGCATAATCATAACCTACTCGGGCCAATCTGGTCACCACTTCCTCTTCTCTTCCTTCATCTGCCACGATCAGGATCTGATGCTTCAGATCTGGGATCATAGCTCCTACCCATACCGCAAAACTACCGTCTATTCCTATATTGATGGAATTTGGCACAAAACCCTTTGCGAAATCCTGTGGTGCCCTGGTATCCAATATCAAGGCTCCTGTTTCATTAGCCGCATCTTCAAATTCTTTTGGGGACAATGGCTTGGCTCCTCTTTCCAGCACAGCATCGATGCTGTCATATCCCTCTATATTCATCATCACATTTTGAGGAAAATAGGCAGGAGGGGGAGTCAAACCTGTGATCACCTGCTTAGTGAACTCTTCCTTGGTCATCTCCTGAAGCGCATAATTGGTCTTCTTTTGATTACCAAGGGTATCAGAGGTTTCTTTGCTCATATTTTTGCCGCAGGCCGAACCTGCCCCATGTGCCGGATATACGATCAACTCATCTGGAAGCGGCATGATTTTATTTCTCAACGAATCATAAAGATGACCTGCCAGTTTCTCCTGAGTCAAATCAGCTATAACTTTTTGCGCTAAATCTGGCCTACCTACATCCCCTATAAACAATGTATCTCCTGTAAAGATGGCCTCAGGAACCCCTTCTTCGTTATACAATAAGTAACATGAGCTTTCCATTGTATGTCCAGGGGTGTGGATAAGCTTGATTTTCGCTTTCCCTATCGGAAACTCCTCCCCGTCTTGGGCGATGTGCGCCGCAAAGCCAAGCTTCATTTCCGTAGGGCCGTAAACGATCCCGGCACCTGTTTTCTCTGCCAGATCAATATGTCCTGAGACGAAATCAGCGTGGAAATGCGTTTCAAAAACGTATTTTATTTTGGCATTTCTACGCTCAGCCTTTGCTATATATGGCTGCACCTCCCTTAGCGGGTCGATTACCGCAGCCTCTCCGTCCGATTCAATATAATATGCGCCTTGGGCAAGGCATCCGGTATATATCTGTTCTATTTTCATCTGTTTATCTTTTGTTTATGAATGGTCAAACTGGCCTTCCTGCAGGTTAAGGCGATTAAGACCACCCTTACACTGTATGTGTTAATGATAATTTAATCATGTCAATTTCATATATTGATTCTTATTTTGGGCTGCTTTTCCTAAGTAGAAAACCAAATTTATGTATCCTTGGTAACTGTAGAATTTAAGCACCTCCTTCACAGGTCTTCTGCCCTTGATTTTCCACTCAAAAGTAGGGATTTAAGCGTAAGTGTTAAATGACTTTTGTCACATAGGAGTTATGCACTTTCTACTATTTTGGACTTCAATACATTGACAAGCTGATGGGTCTGCACTACGCCAGACTCCCTCCAGAGAATTTTCCCCTTTTGGAACAAAATCAATGTGGGAACTCCCCGAACCTGAAACTTACTGGCAGCCAACTGGTTTTTGTCCACATCTACCTTTACAATTTTCACTTTGCCTCCAAGCTGCTTGGAAGTATCTTCTAATATTGGCTGCATCATTTTACACGGGGCACACCAAGTTGCATGAAAATCCACCAATACGGGTTGATCCCCATCTATCAGCTCCTGAAAAGTTTTGGCTTTAGCACTCATCTTATTCCATTTGTTGTGATAACAAAAATAGAAGTCAGATCAGTTCAACACAGTGATTTTTGTCACACCACGGCAACGATCAAAAGCTTCACTGTTTTAAAATACCTAAAATCGCCCTAAATGGCATTTATTTTTTTTATTTTCGCCAGTCAAATTCCTTTTTATTAAATGCTCAATTACAAGCAAATCAACAATCTGACCGGGTGGGTCGTTTTTGCGGTAGCTACACTTGTTTACGTTCTTACTGTCGAACATACCGCCAGTTTCTGGGATCCGGGAGAGTTTATAGCTGTCGCCTACAAGCTGCAAGTGCCTCACCCTCCAGGAGCGCCCTTCTTCCTTTTGGTCTATCGTATGTTCAGTTTCTTTGCCTTTGGAGACCCGTTACAGGTGGCTTATTGGATGAATGTTGGCAGTGCAGTATTCTCGGGGTTCACAATTCTATTCCTTTTTTGGTCAATTACTCTGTTTGGCAAAAGACTTTTCAGAATCGAAGAAGGCAAGGAAGGCAAGGGGGAAACCATCACCTTGATGGGAGCCGGAATCGTAGGCTCGCTGGTATATACCTTCTCTGATAGTTTTTGGTTCTCGGCCGTTGAAGCGGAAGTTTATGCCATGTCTTCATTTTTTACGGCGATTGTGATATGGGCATTTCTGAAGTGGGATGTGATCAAAGATCCCCGAGAGGAGAATAAATGGATGATCTTCATCGCTTACTTAGTGGGGCTTTCTATCGGTGTCCACTTGCTAAACCTCGTGACCTTGCCAGCTTTGGCACTCATCTACTATTTCAAAAAGTACGAAAATCCCACGCTGAAAGGCGGCATTTTTGCCATGTTCCTTGGAGGAGTGGTTCTGATTATTATCAATAACCTAATCATCCCTGGACTTCCTAGTCTAGCGGGTTCCATGGAGATTTTCTTTGTGAACAGCATGGGGCTGCCATTTGGCTCTGGTATCGTGGTATTTATGATTTTGTTTTTCGCAGGAGTATTCTATGCCTACCGATATTCCCGTAAAAAAGGGAACGCTATCTTGAATACGGCATTGCTTTCATTTATTTTCATCTTGATAGGATATTCCAGTTATGCACTGATCGTCGTGCGTGCAAATCAGGATCCCATCATCAACGAAAATGCACCAAAAGACATCATCAGCTATGTATCTTACCTGAAGCGAGAGCAATATGGCTACAGACCCTTGCTGCACGGTCAATATTTCACGGCCAAACTTGTGGCTCAAGAAG
This sequence comes from Algoriphagus sp. AGSA1, assembly GCF_021390545.1. Lineage (GTDB taxonomy): Bacteria > Bacteroidota > Bacteroidia > Cytophagales > Cyclobacteriaceae > Algoriphagus. The sequence goes on from NZ_JAJUWR010000015.1 coordinate 54,437, forward strand.
AGGGAGCACCTGTCTATATGAAAGGCAAGGATAAATATGAAATCGTAGATTACTCATTAGTGAACACCTACGATCCCACCAAAACTACTATTCTGCCAAGAATCTATTCTACGCAGGAAAGCCATAAAAGACTGTACCGTCAAAAGCTTGGCCTGAGAGAAGGACAAGAACCCACATTTGGCGACAACCTCTACTTTATGTTTTCACATCAGTTGGGCCACATGTATTGGCGTTACTTTATGTGGAATTTTTCCGGACGTGAATCTGACTTTGGCGATGCGCCATGGATAGGAATCACGGATGTCTTTAAGGATTATCCAGATTATATCACCGAAAACAAAGGGCATAACAACTACCTGATGCTTCCACTGTTGTTGGGAATTATCGGTTTGTTCTTTCAAGCCAAGGTAGATCCAAAATCGTTCTATGTGAACCTTATGCTATTCCTGATGATGGGCGTAGTGCTGGTCCTTTACCTTAACTCCCCTCCGGTAGAACCGAGAGAGCGGGATTATATCTATGTAGGTAGCTTCTATGCATTTGCGATCTGGGCAGGCATAGGCGTTATGGCTATTGCCCATCTGATAGGAAGAGCCACCAAGAATCTGGGTACCGCGGGGATCATCGCCACGCTGATTACACTGCCCGTAGCAGGTCTGCTGGCAGGACAGAACTGGAATGACCACAACAGAAAAGGCCGATATTTCTCGGTGGATTCCGCAAGAAACTTCTTGGCCTCCTGTGCGCCAAATGCAATCCTGTTTACTGGTGGTGACAATGATACTTTCCCACTTTGGTATGTACAAGAGGTAGAGAACTTCAGGACAGATGTCAGGGTGATTGTACTGAGTTACTTTGATACTGACTGGTACGTGCAGCAAATGACCAGACCAGTAAACGAATCGGAAGCTTTACCTTTCAGTCTGGATCCCAACCGTTATCAGAAAGGCACCAACGATGTCCTGTATGTGATGGAAAGGGAGGGCATGAATGCTATTTCTGTAAAAGAGTATTTAAAACTTCTGAATTCAGGATCTGATTTATTGAAAATGGAAACTGGCGGTAAATCAGTCGCTAACATGGTTCCATCCAGAAACTTAATTTTGGAAGTGGACAGTTCAGCTGTCGCAAACAAAAATATTATACCTGAAGAATTTGCACCATTATTCTCACCACAGATGAACCTTCAGGTCTCGGGGAATTATGTCACCAAAGGCACTTTGATGCTGATTGACTTGATTACTTCAAATAATTGGGACAGACCCATTTATTTCAACAACACCTCTCTGGCTACCATAGGCATCAATATTCAGGAGCATGTGGTGATGGAAGGGCTGACCTATCGCCTGCTTCCGGTGAGAAAGCCAGACCATGTGCGTGAAGAATTGGTAAATGCAGATCTGGCCTATGAAAACTTTATGACCAAGTTTTCCTTCCGTGGAATGGACAATCCTGATGCTTACCTGGATGAAGAGTATAGGCGATTTGCATCCAACCACCGAAGTGCGCTGAACAGCGTTGTGATTGCGCTTCTTGATGAAGGAGATATGGAAAAAGCATCCACACTCCTTAACTACGGTCTGGAAGTGATGCCAAACGAAGCGATCCCTTATGATCTCTCCAGTGGTCAGTCTGTGCCACTATTCTTTGAAGTAGGAGAAGATGAAAAGGCACTGGACATCATCGACAAAGTGTCGAAAAAATCATTGGATATGATTGAATTCTACACCAAAGAAAATAGGGATTATGACAGAGAAATGATGATATCCATTGAAATGATAAAATATTTCATTCCGCTTCTGGAAGAAAGAGGCTATCAGGAAAAAGCCCAAGAGCTAAAGCTTAGGATGGAGCAATTCCTAGGCCCGCAACAAAGAGGAAGTGGCGTACTAGATAGAAGATAAAAGTAGCATATTCTTGAGAAAGGGCTCCGGACTAGTCCGGAGCCCTTTTTTTGTTTTTATTAACCGCAAAGATTCCGCAAAGGAAACGCAAAGATCAGAGCCGGTTAAGCTTGAAAAATGAATAAATGGGTAAATACATTCAAAATGATAATTTTTGATCTTTTACTGACGTTTTTCAGCATACCCTATTTAGACCACTGGGACTACATGGTTTGTTCAATATATTGCTTTATTGATAAAGCAATTTTTACCATTTTTTGATCTATTGATAAAGCATAATGGAGCAACTCACTTTTAAAAAATAAGAGTAAAAACCATTGGATTTAGTATTACCTAGAAAATATCGGCAGTCAGGAGACTTGAACAAATAACATCCGAGTGCTCCACAAAAAACTTTGCGAACTCAGCGGCAAAAAAAATCATATAAACCGCTTGACAATCCACAATATAACAGCCAGCAAAAACACCACAATCGAAATTTTATTAATCCCGTGCATCATCCGTAGATTGAAATTGGATTTCTGGTTGGGATCAGGCTTTTGGAAAACCCTCACGAAATAGTTGCCAAAATCACCCAGTTTGAAGAATTCTTTGATCTTGTTGTTTTCAGACATAGCTTCAGTTTTCTTGGTAACAGAATGAAATGGTTATTGGTTTACTTTATCGGTTAAGGTGTGACCTTGAGCGAAGCCGTAGGATCTCCTCGAAAGGTTGACTCTTAAATCAAAACCTTCGAGGTTTTGGAAACCTCAAAGGTTACCAGAAAGTCAGATCACCTCCGGCTCATTCCACATCCCATCTTCCTTGATGATTTCTATCAATTTATCCACGGCTTTTTCAGATGGAACTGATCTTTTCATGACTTCTTTGCCTTTATAAAGCGTTATTTTCCCTTTACCAGAGCCCACATAACCGTAATCTGCATCCGCCATTTCCCCTGGCCCATTCACGATACAGCCCATGATCCCGATCTTCACCCCTTTGAGGTGATCCGTTCGCTTACGGATCATGGCGGTGGTTTCCTGAAGATCAAATAGTGTACGGCCACAGGATGGGCAGGAAATATATTCGGTCTTTGACATTCGTGTCCGGGCTGCTTGTAACACACCAAACCCAACAGAATTGTGTAGTTTGATCTGCGCCAAAACTTCCTCTCGGCTATGTTCTCTTTCCTTTTCCAAAGAGATAAAGACCCCATCTCCAAGCCCATCTATCAGCAATCCTCCCACATCCGTAGCGGTATAGAGCATAGTCTCATCAGCAGACTGATCTGGATAGCTCACCTTTAAGATCACAGGTACTCTGCAATCTGCTTCCAAAAGACTAACCAAAGCCCTACGCAAAGCAGGCATAGCATGTTTATTTTCGGTCTTCAGAATAAGGACTGTATCTTTTCTCTGGGATATCAATGCTATTGCCTCAGCTATCTCCGTATCAAAAATCTCAAGGAAATTTATTTCTTCATGAAATAGCCCGGCTAAGGAGAAACTTACCAAATCAAACAGGGGAAACTTATTCGCCTTGTCCTCCACTGTTGACCATATCGCCGCATCCTGGATTTCCTTCATCCCATTAGGAAGCATAAAAGGAATAGGGTTGGTGCCGGAATACACAAAATCGCACCCCTGATCATTCATTTTCCACTTGTCGAGCTCCGGTAAATAAAAGTGGCCGACCACCTTTATTTCCTTTTCTGTAATTTTTTCAATCTTGGAAATATCCGTGATTACCCGGGGGACATTATGTCCTCCGAAATTATATACTTCCTCACTTTCCCTTTTGAAATGTTCATAGGGATTGACTGGGTAATTAGAGATAGATTTGATCGGTGCGTGATCTTGCCGATGAGTATAGCGATCAATTAACGCTTTGGCCACGGGTGCTTCAAACTCCGGGTCTTCAGTCAAGGAAACTCGCACCGTATCACCCAATCCGTCTTCCAACAAGGTACCTATCCCCACCGCAGACTTGATCCTACCGTCTTCAGCTTCCCCAGCTTCGGTCACACCCAGATGCAATGGATAAGGTTTGAAACCACCTTCATTCAGCTTTTCTACCAGAAGTCTGTAAGCCTGCACCATCACCTGCGTATTGGAGGACTTCATAGAGATCACTATATCGAAATAGTTTTCATCCTCACAAATTCTCAGAAACTCCAAAGCAGACTCTACCATTCCCAGTGGAGTGTCCCCATAGCGACTCATGATCCGGTCAGAAAGAGAGCCATGATTTGTCCCGATTCTCATCGCTGTCCCATGTTCTTTACAGATCTTTACCAAAGGTAAAAATCGCTCACGGATTCTGTCCAGTTCATCCTGGTAGGTAGCATCGGTATATTCTATTACTTCAAATTTCTTCTTGTCGGCATAATTCCCAGGGTTCACACGCACCTTTTCGACTATCCTTGCAGCTACCTCAGCGGCGTTTGGAGTAAAATGGATATCAGCTACCAGCGGAGTAGAATAGCCTCTTTTGCGAAGTCCATCTTTGATATGCTGAAGGTTTTCTGCTTCCTTGATACTTGGTGCGGTTATCCTCACCAGCTCACAACCTGCCTCTATCATCCGGATACTCTGTTCTATGGACCCCTCAGTATCCAAGGTATCTACGGTAGTCATGGATTGCACCACGATAGGATTATCTCCACCGACAATGACATCTCCGATTCTTACCGGAATAGTCTTACGCCTGGAATAACTGGTCAAGCTATCACAATATAGCTGATCTAATGATTTGATGATTGGATCCATGGGGCTTATATATCTCCTAATTGAGGTCGGATTACTATTTCTTCAACAACAGATTGGGGCGAAAGGTTATATGCGGCATATACACTCTCCGCTACATCCTCTGCTTTCATAAATCTTTCAAGAGGCAAATCAACTCCTTCCCAGCTAGAGGTGTAGGTGGCACCTGCTAGAATAGAGGTCACTTTGACATGGTGAGGCTTCAACTCCTCCCTTAGGCACTTGGTCATACCTAGCATAGCCCATTTGGAGACCGCGTATGACCCGCCATTAGGATATGCGGTAAGTCCCGCCACTGACCCTATGGCAAAAATATGGCCGGATTTCCTAATGATCATTTCCTGCGCAAATCCCCTTGTCACATAATAGGCTGAATAAAGATTTGTCTCCATCATCAGTTCAAAATTGCCTTCCGGTTCATTGTGTATCGCTCCTGGCAAAAACACTCCCGTATTATTCACCAAAACATCCGGAACCGTATATGATTTCACCTTCTCTATAAAACCTAAAACTTCTGTTTTTTTTGAGAGGTCAGCAGGTATGGCCACTACCTTGATGTCTGGATATTGCTCTTCCAGATGAAGCTTAAGATCATCCAGATCAGCTTGGTTTCTCGCACAGGTATATACATCAAAGCCTTCTTGGGCAAATCGCTCTATGACCGCCTTACCTATACCTTTAGTGCCTCCAGTGACAAGGATGCTTTTACTCATTTGGTTAGTGTTTTAATAGTTAGTATGACAACTATCCAGTTGATGCAAAGTTACATTTTTTTATCAAAACAGTGCCGAAACTTGCATTCTCCCTACATGAACAATTCTGTCCAATCCCTGAGAATTTCTTCCTTCATACACCAGATTGAGTTGTAATCCCTCTCCTATTTTCTGCAGCCAATTTACATTCCAGGTCACATTAGTCCCCGGGGTAAGCGCCTGCAGCATCTCGTACCCTACAGGCGAATTGGCCACCCCGTTGTAATTAATTTGGATTAGCTTGAGATTTCCGGTTAGTGTGGTTTTTACAGCTCGCGCAAATCGAAGATCTACTCCCGTTTGATGTAATCTGGCTTTTTCGTTAAACTCCACATTGTTAGCATTCACTTTTCCGGTAAAAAAATAAGATCCGGTAGCGCGAAAAAAAGGAGTTGGTTGCCAGGAAAACTCCGGCCCGATCTGTTGTTGGATAATCGAATAATTTCTGTTGTCCAAAAAGTCAGATCCCGAATATCTTTTACCATTTCCCGCTAAAACCCTCAGGGTAGTTTGTCCTCCAAAATTAATCCTTGTATTCAATTTCCAGTCTTTTTGGATCATGTCCTCAAATCCTCCAGATAGTAATTGCTTAAACTGAGAATCAAAAAAAGATAAGTCAAACCCATACTTGGCAGAAGCCCTGTTGAAGAAAAAACTCGAACGTATTACTTGACGAAGAGATAGAATATCCTCCCTGTTAACTCCGGACACGAAAGGAACCACACGATCTCTAAATTGGTCTGAGGTCACTTTTTTCTCCACACTCAGACTCGTTGTATTGGAGAATTTATGAAGAAAGGCTTTTAGTCCCCCGGATTCTTTCCACAAATCAGGAAATTTTGCCTGAAATCTATAGTTTAAAATACTTGTATAAGCCTGGATATAAGTGTCTGTTGGCACGAAAATCTTGATGTATTGCTTCTCCTCAGGATTGATCGCTAGGTAAAACTCATTCAACTGTTGTACGCCATCACCATTGTCATCTCTCCAAGTATGTGTACCGTCTCCATTAGGCGCTGGCAAAAAAACAAATTCCCGCTGCAATTCACGGCCATTTCCGATTGCATAAGATATTTCGTTTCGAATTAGGTTTTTGCCCAAACTACCCTGATAATCCAGCTTGCCCATCACGGTAAGTTCGGAATCCAAATCGCGCTGTACATACTCCAACTCCCGGTAGGTAAAGGTACTGCTAAGACTATGCTGACTCCACTGTTTCCTAAAGGTGAAATTCCCGGTAAAAGCCTGTGTATCATTCAGTAGCTGTCCGGTAAAAGGTGCTTTGTCCTCCCTCCAGGCAGCATCAGCCCTAAATGAATAACTTAACGAATCATTGCTACGCAGGTAAACCAAATGCTGGGTAAAGTTCATCGCCGTGCTTATTACAGAATCGGTTTCGGTATTTCGCAATGCGTTTTGATCCAATGAAAACTGATAGCCAGGCACAACTATATTTGAATTGTAACTCACATCACCTAGATATCTCATCCAATCGGATTGTAAAGAATCCTGATCTGACTTCAACCTAAAGAGCTCCTGCCGAATCCTTAGCCTCTTCGCCATCTCCACATTCCAATTGAGAGTATGCTGCATCCCGTTCAGAACATTTGCCCGGTTTCGCAGGTAAAAAAGGTAATCAAAGTTATTAAATGCATCTTTTTCAAAAGTGATCCCCGCTCTAAAAAACTGCTCTGAAGCGGCATAGTTTAAAGCTTCCGGGTTCAGTCCCCAATCCCGGTCAAATTCTATGTAGCGAAATCGGTCGATAAAATTGAAGTTGGCGGAATTGTATTCGTATTCGGTCTGCCCTTTCATCGTGTACCCCTTAAAAAGTGTGGATTCTCTTCCTTCACTTTGCAAGCCAACTTTCACGCCTAACCCCTGATTGTCTTCATCATCAAGCTCGGAAAACAGGTTTTGGTCAGTAGAAGAAAGTGCAAATTCTGTATATACTTTCTCATGCTCATTCAAGCGAATCTTAGTCCCAGCAGTCATCATGCGCTTACTGTCAGGCAGAGGCAATTGTGATAAAATGGAATATTCACCTTGAGGCCGACCATTCAGTCTAGGCACATATTCATATACAGTCCCATTTGTAAGCTGTGAAGATCTACGGTAATCCCCTAATCCTTGACCTACTTGGGAAAAATTCAAATCAAAGTGTGCTTTCTGCGGATCAGTGGAGTAAGCATAGTAGGTAAGGGGATTACCCAAATCGTCTGTTTCCTCGATTTTCTCATATAAAATCCGATTCAGGTCAAAAGCCACACTATCTATTCTGGGAATCCTTGCCAACTCAGCACTATCCCCTACCGATGCCAATAAAGCCAGATCTTCTTGTGAAAATTCAGTAAATAAAGGACGGTTACGGTTATCCTTTTCCTGATAGTAATTCATATACACATCTACTTTCCCGTTGGTTTGGGTGTGGTTTGCCCCGATGATGGATCTGGAATAATTTCTTTCTGCGTATTCAAAATCCACCCGGACACGGGAATATTGTGTAATTAGCACCTTTGGGGTGAAAGTGATCTCAGCTTGGTTATAATCGATCACATAATCTTCATTAAAGCCTCTTTTAAGTAGCTTCCCATCCAAAAACACCCGCTCAGAATTTGCCATGATAATCACATATCGCTCATTGTTGGGGCCATTCACACGGTAAGGGCCGAGTACACCCTCCAATATTGGCAACTGAATGGAAGCGAATTTCCCCTTTGCAATAGATGCAAAAGCTTGAGAACTTGCTGTCCAGTTTTTGTTCAATTTGTAATTGGATGTGAACTGCAGTCCTTGCACGTTCTTGTAGTAGCGAAGAAACTCTGACTCCCTTTGTTGCAGAACCACGTCTCCGGCAGCCAGACTGAAATCATCGTTGTACAACTCGATAAGCACATTGTCAAAATCCTGAATCTGCTGGGTATTTCCTTCAGGTTGGAATGGGACATTTTGGTCGGTAATACTTGCCCGGATTTTAAGATTGTCGGAAATATCTCCTTCCATCTGTAGGTTCAATGCAGAATTCACAAAAACATTTTGTGTATTCCCAAAGGAAATGCCCCTTGTGAGGCTACCCGATTTGTAAAGGCTGGTGGAAGGAAAAAGTTCTTCCCTAAAGTCAAAAGCCGGTAATTCAGCCGTTCTATCATCCTTAAACCTCGCTGAAGAGTCATAATCAGTGATCAACCTTCTTCTTGAGATAGGCTGATCAAACCGGACTGCAAATGTACTATAGCACAACAATAGAGAATCCGGCTTGGCAGCATTGTCAAAAATTGCCTGAAGTTCATTGGTTGACAGATCGTACAAAAAACCATATTCCCTCCCTGTTTGGTCAGAAATCGTTATGGTTTCTTCAAGCAACGAAAGAGAATCTGGAACTATCTTACTACTTAGCAATTCGGATTGTACCCATCGACATTTTTCCTGGGCTTTCACCGCCGTAAAGCCAAAAAACAAAACACAGAAAAACAGCCAAATGCGCATACTCACTTCGAAATGCCTCTTGATTTGAAGGTACTAAAAGATGGCTTATCCTGCCAATGGGAAGGTGAGGTAGAACGTGGTTCCTTTTCCTATTTCGGTCTCAAACCATATTTTGCCGCCGGCTGTTTCCACCCCACTTTTTGCGATGGCCAATCCCAGGCCTGAACCAGTAGATTTGGTGGAAAAATTAGGTATGAAGATTTTTTCTTTGAGATCCTCAGAGATCCCCTTTCCATTATCCGCGATTTCGAGAAAGACCGCCTGATCAGTCATCCATAGCCATATTTTTATCACCGGCTTCACTCCAGTCTCCACCGCCTGGATCCCGTTGATGATCAAGTTAGAAATCACACGCCCAAACAATTTATCATCTCCCATAATAGGGATATCCTGTGTAAAGGAATCATCTTGAAAGACCAGCTCCACCTGAGGATCACCTCTAAAGAGTTCCAAAACTTTGTTCAAAACAGATTTGAAATTCATCAGCTCATTACTAGGAAGAGGCATTTTTGCAAATGTGGAGAAAGAAGAAGCTATGCCACTAAGTGCGTCCACCTGATGGATCAAGGTCTCCAGTGATCTTTTAAGCTTATCCGCATCATCTAATCTACCAGCATCTTGCAGCCGTATCAGATGTTGGAGCGTGAGCTTCATTGGAGTGAGCGGGTTTTTGATTTCATGCGCCACCTGCTTGGCCATTTCCCTCCAAGCAGATTCTTTTTCTGTAGAGGCAAGGACTTTCCTCGAGTTTTCCAGCTTAAACAACATGTTGTTGTATTCATTGACAAGCAAGCCTATCTCATCTTTAGAGCCCCAGTACATTGGCTCATTGCTCTCCAGATTTGTAGCCTTCAACTTCTGTGTCAACAACTTAAAAGGAAACGTGAGATTTGTGGAAACGATATAGGATATAAATAAGAAGAGGATAAAAATGACCACAAAGGTATTGAAGATATTCCCTAATACATCTGCGATTAAAACATTCAATTCTGCTTCAGACTCAAAAAAAGGAACCGAAAGAATGCCCAAATTCCCCTGGTCAAGTGTACTGGGAATTGCCAAATAAACAGCCTTATATCTTAGTCTGCCTATTTGCTCCTCAGCCAGGTAGTGATTTTGCCCCATTTCCTGAATCTCTGCTATAGCCTTTGGATTGATCAGCGGGGCAAGGATTTTCTTATCAAATATATTAGGACGGTTAGTGGATTCAAGTTTCCCATCCACATTGTAAACATGTATATCACTTGCCGTAGTATTTGCTAGTCCGCTGACCTCTTCATTTAGCAGGTCCCCATCTACTTGCCGCAGATTCTGATTGTTGAGAAAGCTCCCCAAATTTCCTCTGATCAGAGCAGCCCTTTGGATATATTGTCGGTCAAGATTATCCCGATAGCCATTTGCCAATAGTCCAATGGTTATAACACTGATTATTATGATTGGAAAAAAGAATGCGAAATTCAGGTAAAGTTGAAGCTTGGTGGAATAGTTGAACTCAAACTTTTTGACTCCCGTGACCAGTGTATTTACCAGAATAGTAAGGAAGGTCATGATCACAAATAGCACGAAAAGCAGAGAGATATTCCCAAAAAAATGAGCCAGAGAGATATTTCTAGACGACACTACGATTAATTCCTCACCGTTCTTTATCCCAAAATGATGATAACCTCCCTGGTGTACCCCATCTATCAACAGTCCTTTACGGGACAGTACTTTTTCAAAACCTCTACTGAGATAATTATACGTACCTGAATTTCTGATAAAATCCTCTCCCTTAAATATTGCGTAATCATATAGCACTGGATCCAGTTTATCATTGTACCTTTTATCCAACAACAATTTCGGATAGACGCTGGTAGGCTGTATCCTTAACTGGCGTAACTCCAAAAAAATGGTGCCCAACAAGCTGTTTTCCTTATACACCGGCACAAATGCGATAAACCGGTTACCGGTGTTGGACTCTTTGCCCCGGATAAAATATAGATCCTTTATACTAGTAGCATAATCACTCTTGATATATTCTTGCTGAATGATTTGAAGATTCGCAGAACTTGAGGGTCCTAATAATTGCTGTCCCGAAGAGGAAAAAATCCTCACCTGAACATCAAATTGGTCAAAATAATTGTCCAAATATATTCTTCTGATTTTGGTAACAATGGGATCTTTTGAAAATAAAGGATCTGCAATCCGGTTTTGAATAAAAAGATCATTTTTGATGCGTGCAAAAATCTCACCCAAGAAGAACTCTGTCATCACATCACTCTCAATTAAATTTTGATTGGCAAAACGGACTTTGGATTGTAGCAATTCGCTTTTTTCTGCTTGGAAAGTACTTATTCCAGATATAATTGCGGTTATTAAACAAGCGAAGAAAAAGGTAAGAAAGGTATCCAATCCTAACTTAAACGCATTTTTGAAAAGCTCAAGACGGATGATTGTGGCCATAAAAAACAAGTGGATAAACCACACCACTCCTGCCCACACTGAGAAAAAGAGTAAGGTCAACCCAATGGGAAGCCCCAAAAACAACAACCATTGGTAATATTCTTTTTTAACAGGATTTACTTGCAGCAGTAGGCTAAACAAGGTAAGGGTGATCAAAACGTACATTGCCCCCCATAAGAAAAGCATGAAAAAACTCAACCCCTTAAACCAATCAAAAGATGGTACAGAACTGATATCCAGTGCCCATTGGGAATTGAGCATCAAATCCCTTGGTAATGACCAAACTAAATACAAGCCTATCGAGCTTATCAGCAATGAAATAACAAAGAATATCTGAAACTCTTTTTTTGTATTAAGAGCCCTTATTTTCTCGTGCATAGCTCTGGAGGCAAGTTGAAAAATCACCATACCCAAAACCAATACTGCACAAAAGGTATTTAAAAGCAGATCTCCCAGACTGGGATTGAACCATGAGGAAGCATAATTCACGGAATCAAATAGAGATGTTCTGAGATAGTTTGCAGGAAAATCCAGCAAAACCATGATCAACCTAAAAGCACTTAATACAAGAATAGTATAGCCTATTGCCTCCCATCTCCGCCCCGACTTCCACTTGGTCAAGACAAAGTCTGAACTCAGAAGGAAGTACAACAGAAATATCGAAGTGAAGAAAATCAAGACCGCAGGATTCACAACTCTTCCTGATGGGCTGTACCCAAACTGAAAATTCACTCCAAAAAGAGGGATTCCAGCTGGATTTTTAACGATCAAAGGTGCTTCTTCCGGATTGGCAAAGATTTCAAAACGGTCATTGCCAAAAAAATCAGGGTTTGAACCCGTGATCAGGTAGTTGTTTTCAATATTGCCTGGAACAATCAGACGGAGTACATGGAGTAAGATATATTCAACCCCTTGCCTTTTCACATTTCGGGTTTTAAGCAACAATGTGCCATAGGGGTCTTCCAGGAGTTGATATTCCTTGGAAAGATCTACTTGCGAAAAATCCAGTGTAAGTGTAAAATCCGACCAATACAACAGTTCCTTATTCGAACTTAAAATGAAAAATGGATGTCTGTGAGACTGAGAACTCAACTGACTAAAGCTCAATGTATCTGTGAGCTTTGCATCCATCAAAATTTGTATAAAATCCTCATCAAATTCCTGATCGACTTCCTGTACCCTATCCTCCAATGCCTGCAAATAGACCTCCTGATCGCTTTTTTGGAAGAAAAAGAAATTCAAGACGATAACAGCAAGAAGAGAGAAAACACTGATCAAAATGATCAGACGACGGGAATCATGCTTCATTTAGATGTAAAATAAAAAAAGCAAAGTCCCTTATCAAACTTTGCCCTTCTATTCGTTCAATGCATTGCGATATTGGCCTTCCTTTTTTTTGCATTTCTGTACCAGAAAAAGCCTAGGACCATGGCTATAAGATAGGGCATCGCAAACAAGTACAAAATCCCCATGTTCAGCCCAGCCCCAATACTTGTCTCTCCGTTGCTCACATTGTTCTCTACTGAGGCACGGCACATGGCACACTGCGCAAAACTTGCTGAATGCATCAGGAATGCCAATAAAGTAAAGATTCCTGTTTTGAATACTTTCTTCATAGTATCTCCTACGATTGTAGCTAATGTATGTTATTAATGAATGTAATAAGGACTGATCATCAAGTAAACGATCACACCGGTGACTGTCACATATAGCCAGATAGGATATGCAAATCTAACCACTTTTCTGTGTTTAACCAGCTGATCTGTATAGCCATAATAATAGGCAAATAGAATAGGGAAAAGAGCCACGGCAGCCAAAACTATATGCGTCAATAAAAGGAAGTAATAAAGCCCGCGGATCGCCCCTTCTCCACCAAAAGTGGTACTCTCAGCCGCAGCATGATAAATCACATAAGAGACTAAGAATATTGCGCCCAGCCCAAATGCAATTGACATGGATGCCCTGTGATAGGGAATATTGCCTCTTTTGATAAAAAACAATCCGGCAATCAACGCTATTGTAGCCGCTGTATTGATTACCGCATTCAGATGGGGAAGGAAATACACCCAGTTGGTACCCAAATCAAGCTTGGAGGGCATAAATAGTAGTATTGCCACGGCAACAGGGATCACAACTGAGATGGCAATAATCCATCCCTTTACTTTGCCCTCATTTCGCAACAAATTATTATCACTTACCTGCATGTAATAGTACTTTAGTTTCCAACATTAATAAATCCACATCTTCCCTCGATGTGCCACTATAATATCCCCTGATCCGTCCTAACTCATCTATCAATATAAACTTATCACTATGGACGAAATCATCAGGGATCCCCAATCCATCTTCCGCGGGGATCAAGAAACCACACTGCGCCAGCTCATAGGTTTCCTGAACCCCTCCTGTAAGGAAATCCCACTTTCCTGACTCTGCTTTATGTTTGTCAGCATATTCTTTCAAAACCTCAGGGCTGTCATAGCTTGGGTCAATACTGATAGAAAAAATACGGACTCTTTCTTCATTACGGAACATATCATTCACCCTCTCCATTTCGGAAGACATCTTCGGACAAATACTTGGACAGGACGTGAAGAAAAAATCAACGATTGTGAGTTTTCCTTCCATTTCAGCTCTACCTACCTGATTGCCATCCTGGTTGGTAAACGCAAATTCAGGAATGTAATGTTGCGAGGTATCCGCGACTGGACACTCCAAGAATGGATTGTCAACTCCATTTTCGTAATAGACAGGGATATCGTAGGTATTTGTTCCAAAGCCCTTTAAGAACAGGAAAATCAGAATCGGGACTAGCAGGATGCATACCAATACCATCCCCTGCAATAATCTCAAACTTCTCATACTAGTGGTTTAACAAAAAAGAAGGTCAAAGTGACTCACTTCAACCTTCCTTTTATATACATTTTTAGAAATTCTGATTAGAACCACCGAAGGGCGAAAATATCCGAACCTTCCCTTACAAGTACTATGATCAGCCAGAATAGGAAGACTATCGGTACCAGGATGGAATAGATCAATGGTTTTACCTCGTCCCCAAGGTGCATGAACTCCATCATGATGTATTTTGCTTTCCATACAGTCAAAGCCATGAACAACACATACAGCAATATCCCTCTCGGCATAGTAAACGCCATAGCAAATTCCGCTGCGGTGATCAACAGCAAAATAAGGGCTGTCTTCCAGATTTTCTTGATCTTAACGTTATTTCTAGGAACAACGTTAAGTGTTGATTTGTTTTCTTGAATATCCATAATAAGAATAGTTATAGCTTAGATAAGATAGAAAAGAGTAAATACAAAGACCCAAACAAGGTCAACAAAGTGCCAGTACAAACCGACTTTTTCTACCATCTCGTAATGACCTCGTCTGTCATACACCCCAACTGCTGCCTGATAAAACACCATGAATAGAAGTATCACACCTATAGTAACGTGAAAACCATGGAAACCGGTGATAAAGAAGAAAAGGTTTGCAAAAGAAGCTGGCCCATATTCGTTCACTAGCAGATTCGCCCCGTGTACAGTTTCTGTTACATTCTGGCTGAGGTTATTGATATAAGTTAATACAACGCCAGTATCAGAACCATGGATGAAGTGATTCCATTCCCAAGCCTGACAGCTCAAGAAGGTAATGCCTCCCAAAAGTGTCCACAGCATCCATTTTACAACATCATCTCTATCATTTCTATGACCCGCTTCCACAGCTAACACCATAGTCACAGAGCTGGCGATCAAAATGAAAGTCATAATCCCAACAAATATCAATGGGAAATGACCACCATGTACAAAAGGTATAGCGTCAAATACTAATTCTGGGACAGGCCAATATTCATTGGAGCCTACAAAATCATTGGCAGGCCCGGCATAAGCAGGATAACTGACACGGATTGCAATATAGGTAATCAAAAAAGCGGCAAAAGTAAAGATATCCGAAAGAAGGAAGAACCACATCATTAGTTTTCCATAACTGGCTTTGAGAGGTTCATTACCACCTCCCCAAACGCCTCTTTTCGGGCTTACTCCTATAGCAGTAGAATGCGCAGACATAAGATATTGATTTGTACTTGGTTTATTTTAATGATTCAAAAGCAAAAACATAAACAGATATAACCACAGAGCGGCTAGAAAATGCCAGAATGTAGTAGCCATTTCAAGTGTGTCCATAGACTTGGAATGCACTTTATATTTATAGGTCGAAATTAATACAATAATCAGAAATATCACACCGCTGATTAAGTGAACGGCATGCAATCCGGTAAACACATAGAGAAATGACCCGGATGGATTGCCAACGAAAAAAACATTCGCATCCACCAATGCCACCCAACTGTACCACTGACCGATCAGAAACGCTATTCCAAGCAATACTGCCAGCCCCAATCCAATTCTAAGTCCAGCCATATTATCTTTTTTCGCGGATAGGTAGGCAAATTGAAGAAAGACACTGCTTAAAATCACTATTCCAGAGGTGTACCAGAAGATGGTCGGCAATTCATATTCCAGCCAATTACCCTCTGATTGACGCACGATATAAGCACTTGTAAGTGCAGCAAATATCATCACAATGGTCACCAGAAACAGCCATAATGCAAACTTCTTAGGATGCATAGCTATTGGCTGCTCTACCATATCGACATATTTAAGTTCCTTTTCCATAGTTAGGGTAGTTTATCCAATAAGTAAGCAATCTGTACTATAGGTAAATACAAAAAGGAACCAAACATTATTCTCATTGCGGATTTTCGGGAACAGTCCTTCATTAAAGAGAAAGTCTGCGCCAAAAATAATACACCACATACAGTGGCTACTATCCCTGAAGTCATCCCAGTAAGACCAAAATAGGTCGGAAGCAAGCCCAACGGCAATAAAAACAAAGTATAAATCATGATTTGGATAGCAGTATTCAAATCCTTCCCCCCCCCACTTGGAAGCAATTTAAATCCAGCAGCCTTGTAGTCTTCGTCACCAACCCAGGCAATAGCCCAGAAATGGGGGAACTGCCAGATAAACTGTATCCCGAAAATAATCAGGGCCTCATGGGAGATAGCGCCAGTGGCTGCTGTCCAACCTAATAGAGGTGGGAGAGCTCCTGGAATAGCACCAACAAATACAGCTATAGGGCCTACACGCTTTAAGGGAGTATAAACGAATACATAAAGGATCATGCTCAACATCCCCAGGCAAGTGGTAAGGGGATTGGTAAAAAACCAAAGTAACGCAACACCAATTAAGGCTACTAGAGAGGTAAACCAAAGAGCCTCTTGAAGGGAAATGAGTTTTAGGGGAAGTGGACGGTTCTGGGTCCGCTTCATCAGCTTGTCCAGATCACGCTCCAATATCTCATTTGCTGCACAGGATGCTCCACTGATCAAGAATCCTCCCAGTGCTAGTCCAATAAAACCCGACCACCCAAAACTTATGCCTCGGTCACCAAGTATATAACCAAAAACCGCCGAAAATGTAACTAAAGCTGACAGCCTAAGTTTAATCAAATCAGCATAAGCTTTGATTTTGTTTATTAATGAACTACTAAAATGGTCAGTTACTTCAACTGTCCTCATGATCAATTTGTATTTAATCGAAACTGAATGTTTTCCCGGATTTCAAGCAGCAATATTACTTGAACACCGATAATCATTGCACCTAATAATAGATGGATCGGCTGTAGGAAGGGAGGTATACCAAAGTATGCCATGCCAATTCCCGTTGCTATTTCCAATATGATCAGAATTATCAAGACCTGAGACCAAAGATTCACTTCGGATCTTCTAAGCGTATATTTAAACGCCCAAAAGAAGTACAGCAAATGGATCCCCAATAACACCAGTGAAAAGGATCGATGAACCACAAATTCCCATCCTGTCCTCCCTACCCATTCCTCTCTAAGCATATCACCAAGGGAAGAAGAGATCATGTCAATCTGCTCACGAACCTGTGTCCCCAACACGATCTGGATCAGCATTAGGACAGTTCCTACCCCTAAGACCAACTCAATCCTATGAGGAACATGCATTTTAACGCCTTTGGTTTTAAGTAACCTCCCAGACCTATGATACACATAGATAAGTAAGGATACCAGTAGCAGCGCTAGCAACATATGTAAGGTGATCATCCAGTGCAATAAGTTGGTAGATACTACAATGGAACCAATCCACCCTATAAATATGACTAGAACAAGGTTGAATACAGATAAGGCAGGGATCATGTGATCATACCTCCTAAGAGGAAATGACTTCCACACCGTAAGCATAATCAAGAAACCAATTACAACTCCTGCCAATCGATTAAGGTATTCAATCCATGTCTTTACCGGATTAAAATCTTCTTCAATTAAAATTGATTTGTCATTGGCGATTTCCTTTGCCTTTTCGGAGAACCCGAGCATTTCAAGGGTTGCCACAAACCTTTCGTTTTTGGCTAATCTTTTATTGAGATAGATCTCCTGATAATCTTTAGGTAATTGATCTTCACTGGTTGGTGGAATCATGCTACCAAAGCATTTAGGCCAATCAGGACATCCCATCCCTGAGCCTGTGCTTCTGACTATTCCTCCGATAAGTATCAGTAAATAAACAGCTATCACCGTGATAACACTGACACGGCGAAAGCTATTTAATGATCTATTAGTGGCTTGCTCCATTTGAAACCAATGCCTCCTCTTCCTCCTTCATTATCTCCAGTTCAAGTTTAACCAATTCCTGCTCATGAGGTAAGTTGGATTCCGGAGTGGCTGAAAGAGGAACTGTCTGAGGAATAAAATCCTCCTCAGCACCTGGTTTGGAATAATCATAAGGCCATCTATAGACAGCTGGTATTTCCCCTGGCCAGTTGCCATGTCCCGGTTCTACCGGAGTAGTCCACTCAAGAGTATTTGACCTCCATGGATTCTGCGTTGCCTTTCTTCCTCTATACATAGAGTAGAAGAAATTAAACAGGAAGATAAACTGTGCCGCAAAGGTGATGATCGCTGCAGTGGATACAAACATATTGAGGTCAGTGTACATATTGGCAAACTCAAAGTTTGTCCAGGTATAATATCTTCTAGGAAAGCCGGCGATACCAATGTAGTGCATTGGGAAGAACACCATATAAACCCCTACAAAGGTAATCCAGAAGTGAACATAGCCCAATCTGGCATCCATCATTCTTCCAAACATCTTAGGGAACCAGTGGTAAACCCCAGCTATCATTCCAAAGAAAGATGCCGATCCCATCACTAAGTGGAAGTGAGCTACTACGAAATACGTGTCGTGCAGCTGTATATCGATAGCGGAATTACCCAGGAAAATTCCCGTTAACCCACCCGATATAAAGAAAGACACGAGCCCTATAGAGAACAACATCGCAGGAGTAAAGATCAAGTTGCCTCTCCAAAGAGTAGTCAGGTAATTAAAGACTTTCACTGCAGATGGTATCGCAATGATCAAGGTCAGGAACATGAAGATAGATCCTAAGAATGGATTCATACCAGACACGAACATGTGGTGAGCCCATACTACGAAAGAAAGCACTGTAATTCCCAATAGGGAAATAATCATGGCTTTGTATCCGAAAATCGGCTTACGGGAGTTGGTCGCTATCACTTCAGAGGTAATACCCAAAGCTGGAAGCAACACTATATATACTTCAGGGTGTCCCAAGAACCAGAACAAATGCTGGTACAGCACTGGACTACCACCAGTATTAGGAAGAGCTTCACCATTGATGTAGATATCCGAAAGGTAGAATGAAGTACCAAAACTTCTATCAAACACAAGCAAGAGTGCCGCAGAAAACAATACAGGGAAAGATAGAAGACCGATTACTGCAGTCAGGAAAAATGCCCAAATAGTCAATGGAAGTCTAGAGAAAGACATCCCCTTGGTTCTTAGGTTAATTACCGTGGTGATGTAATTTATCCCTCCCAATAAGGATGAGGCAATAAAAAAAGTCATCGCAATCAACCACAACGTCATACCTAATCCCGAACCAGGAATAGCCTGCTCAAGTGCAGAAAGAGGAGGATAAACCACCCATCCACCTGCCGCTGGACCTGTTTTAAGAAATAGAGACGTGAACATGATCACTCCAGATAGGAAGAATAACCAGTAAGAAAGCATATTCATGAAACCTGAAGCCATATCTCGTGCTCCGATTTGCAACGGTATCAGAAAGTTGGAGAAGGTTCCACTTAATCCTGCAGTCAATACAAAGAACACCATAATGGTACCATGCATAGTAACCAGTGCCAGGTAAAACGTAGGATCAAGCTTACCTGCTTCATCTATCCAGCCTCCTAAAATAGGACGCAGGAAAGATAAATCCATTTCAGGAAAACCTAATTGTAATCTGAATAGAATAGAAAGAAATCCCCCTATAAGAGCCCAAAACATGCCCGTAACCAAGTATTGTTTTGCGATCATCTTATGATCTTGGGAGAAAATATATTTCGTTACAAAATTATCATGGTGCTCATGGTCGTGATGATCGTGTGCTGCGTCATGATTTGCGACAGATGATGTTGACATAATCTATAATTTTGTTTATTACTTTTCGCTAAATTGTATTTCTGCAAGCTCTTTGGCATCAGAAGGCAAACCCGTAGCAAGTGCCGGATTATTCTGAATGAAAGTCTTTTGCGATGCAAACCATTTTTGGTATTCCTCAGGCTCCACTACTTCTATAACTCTTCTCATGGAGAAGTGACCACGTCCACAGATTTCGGTACAAGCTATCTCGTAATTGAATTCCGGATTACCCGTTTCCTCTCTCATTTCCGCAGTGGTCTTGGTAGGAACAAACCAGAACCTAGTAGGCATGCCTGGTACTGCATCCATCTTCAACCTCATATGAGGAGCAAAAACTGAATGAAGCACATCCCTAGCTCTTATTTTGAATAAAACTGGTTCTCCTTTTGGGATCACTACCACAGGAGAGGAAAAGTCATCCAGTGCATTTTTATCCGTAAAATCTATCCCTTGTGCATTAGAAGCTGTGATAAGCCTATAGTCGTAATCACCAAGCACCTGATCTTTGCCTGGATATCTAATATCCCAGTTAAACTGAGATCCTAAAATCTCAACAGTATGTGCATTTTCTGGGGCAGGAGCCGTAATATCGGACCAAGCCATCCATCCTGATATAACCAATCCGGCAAGTACTACAGCAGGAACTATCGTCCAAATAATCTCCAGCTTATTGTTATCTGGATAGAAAGAAGCCTTTCTTTTTTCGCTATACTGATACTTATAGGGAAAAATGAACAACAACACATGGGTGATCAAAAACACTATGCCGGTAATTGCCATAGACCACCAGAAAAGAGAATCAGTCACCACCCCATGCTCAGATGCAATGGGTAATTGATAATTATCAAATTCTTTTATTGAATACCAGAACATCAATGCTCCGGCCCCCACCAAAAAGACAATAAATAAAATTGCATTAACCTTATTGCTCCCTGAGGCGATCTTCTTGTCAGATCCTTTTACCACAGAGACCAATGTTTGGATTCTATATACCATCCATATGATAGAAAGCAATAAAAGAACCCCTACTCCAATCAGAAATCCGTACATATCTTAATTATTTCGGCAAATATTAAATGTGATGATGATAGCTTTCTTCAAGCATAGGATGGTTTTTAGGAACAAGGTTTCCTTTGGCCAATCCAGAAAGTACTACAAATATAAAGGCTGCCCCATAGACTAAGAACATACCAACTTCCATAAACCCTACTCCCCCATTATGGCCCAAGGTGCCAGGCTGAACCATTAGGAAGAAATCCACCCAATGACCGGCAATGATCAATGCACAAACCAGTTTCAAGAATACCCCGTGTCTTTTTGAGTCCCTCGTCATTAGTAACAGGAAAGGAAGTACAAAGTTCATGGCTAAATTCACAAAAATGAAGGGGCCATAAATATCACTTGACAATCGCTCGATGAAGTAAACAGACTCCTCGGGAATATTAGCATAGTAAATCAAAAGGAACTGGGAAAACCATAAATACGTCCAGAAAATTGTAAATCCAAATATGAATTTACCCAAATCATGTACGTGATTTTCATTGACCATTTCCAATAAACCTTGGCTCTTCAGGAAAATAGTAATCAAGGTAATCGCAGAAAGTCCTGCTACAAACCATGAGGAGAACACATACCATCCAAACAAAGTGGAGAACCAATGGGTATCAATAGACATTACCCAATCCCACGCTGCGATAGAAGAAGATACAGCGAAGAAAATCAGGAAAAATGCTGACCAACTTCTGATCTTGTACCAAGACGCAGTACCTCCGATTAGATCTTCATTGTATGTAAAGCTTTGGAACTTCTTGAAAAAGAATACCCAAAAACCAAAGAACAAGACCATTCTGATGATATAGAAAATCGGGAATGTTCCTTTTGCCATCGGCCAGTAGAAAAAAGCTCCTTTTCCGTCGATGATCTTATCATATTCAGGAGCATTCTTATCAAATAAATAAGAATGGGTCCAGTGGAACAAATCATGATTGGCTATGAAAAACGTAACAATCATCAATACTCCAGCAATTGGCAACCAGTTGCCAAGAGACAGCATCACTCGGATGATAGCTGTAGACCATCCAGCCTGAGCGGCATATTGTATAGCAAAGAAGAAAACGCCGATGATAGCTATTCCTGTGAAATACACATTATTGATCCAAAGGTTGGCGTAAAGACGCTGATACCAGTGAAATGCATGCCCTTCAGCCTCACCAGCTTCATGATGGCCTCCACCAAACATTGCCATTACAATACCTATTACCAGTAGTGCCGCACCGATACCCAAAACCGTAAAAACGCTTTTCTTGATCGCTGCTGTGAAATCAAATTTTTGATCCAGATTATAGTGTTGTGCGTGATGAGCCATAATTAATTCGCTGGAGTTTCTTGTTGTGTAACTTCTTCGTCTGCTACTTCTGCTGTCGCATTGTCAGCATTTTGTCCCCCTTGGAGTTCTTGCTTCACATAGTGGACAATTTTCCATCTGTTTTCCGGAGTTATCTGAGATCCATGAGCTCCCATTCTACCTTTTCCTTTGGTGATTACATGATAGATATGTCCTTCAGAGAGGCCTGTATAAGCACCACCAGTAAGGTTAGCCACACCACCGATTATCTCTCCTACTTTACCGTCACCTTGCCCGCCGGTTCCATGGCATGGGGTACAGTATAACTGGTATAGTCTCTTTCCTTCCGTCAAAACCTCGTCATTCAACTGAATAGGGTTTTTCATAGCAGCTCCAGCCTCCTCTACTTCAAAAGCTTTATATCGGTAAGGCAGATAACCTTGCTTATTTCTAGGGACAGTATTGGCCACAGGCTCCCGCATATTCATATTATGGGGATTATTGATATTACTGTTGAAATATTCCCCCTTACCATCTTCTCTATTTGAGATAAGGTTACCTTTTGTCTCAGAATCCATGATTTGAGTCAAGGGCTCATAGGCCACAGAGTGGTACATCTGAGGGGCGAATTCCAAGCCTTGATTTTCACCTCCGGCTCTACAGCCAGCGAGTACAACCCCTGCTACTGAAATCCCCAAAATACTTAGTGTCTTAGCAATCTTCATTTTTCCAGATTTACTATTCAAAACTTTTTTTATTAACCTCTGATGCCCCAGAAGATTTCAATATTTCTTCAATCCTTGCCAATTCAATAGCTGAATTATTAGCTATATCAATCGCCATGACATGCTTATCATCAGTGATTCTCAAATCAAAGATTCTAGGCTGGGCCCAAGGCTTCAGATTAGTGCTCACCATGAACACGCCTACCATCCCGAATGAAGCCAATAACACGGTCAGTTCGAAAGTTACAGGTATGAAATCAGGAAAAGCAGCGAAGTCTTTACCCCCAATAATCATAGGCCAGTCAAACCTCATCATATAAAACTGCATAGTCAAGGCCAATGTAGTACCCAAAAGCCCAAAAAGAAAAGCGGCGATAGGCAACTTACTTCTCTTATAACCCAGGTAATCATCTATCCCGTGAACCGGGTAAGGTGAATAAACCTCATGAATTTTTATTCCTGAAGATCTTACTTCTTTGATAGCCTGAAGTAAAACATCCTCATCTTCGTAAACCCCAGTAACAAAATGTGTATCTCTTTCCATGATTATTTATGCACTTTATCAGATGATGACTTCAATACAGATTTCACTTCAGCCATGTTGATTACCGGGAAGAATTTGGCAAACAAAAAGAACAGCGTGAAGAACAAACCAAAAGTAAACAGATAAACTCCCACATCTGCCCATGACGGGTAGAACATCGCCCAAGAAGACGGTAGATAATCCCTGTGTAGTGAGGTTACTATAATTACAAATCGCTCAAACCACATACCTATGTTCACTACTATAGACAGCGCAAAGGTAGCGACAATGGATGTACGGATTTTCTTAAACCAGAATAACTGAGGAGAAATCACGTTACAGGTCATCATCGACCAGTATGCCCACCAGTAAGGGCCGGTAGCACGGTTGATAAATGCATATTGCTCTGCCTCAACACCTGAATACCAAGCGATGAAAAATTCGGTAATATAGGCGATCCCCACTATGGAACCCGTGATGATGATTACAATATTCATCAACTCGATGTGGCCAATAGTGATGTAATCCTCCAGTTTGTAAACCTTCCTCGTAATAATCATCAGGGTCAACACCATGGCAAAACCCGAGAAAATCGCACCAGCCACAAAGTATGGAGGGAAAATAGTGGTATGCCAACCCGGGATCACGGAGGTAGCAAAGTCAAAGGATACAATAGTGTGTACAGATAGTACAAGAGGAGTAGCCAAACCTGCCAGAATTAATGAAACTGATTCATAACGGCTCCAAGACTTGGCAGCGCCATCCCATCCAAAAGAAAGGGCTCCATAAATGATCCTTCTTAGCCCTGTCGCCCTATCTCTGATGGTAGCGAAATCAGGAATCAAACCAATGTACCAGAATACTAAGGATACAGAGAAATAAGTAGAAATCGCAAACACGTCCCAAAGAAGCGGGGAATTGAAGTTAACCCAAAGAGAACCGAAAACGTTTGGCAGTGGAAGTGCCCAATATGCACCTAGCCAAGGGCGTCCCATGTGAAGTACCGGGAACATAGCCGCACAGATAACAGCGAAGATAGTCATCGCCTCTGCTGCACGGTTGATGGATGTTCTCCACTTCTGTCTGAAAAGTAGCAATACTGCTGAAATAAGTGTACCAGCGTGACCAATACCTACCCACCAAACAAAGTTGGTAATATCCCAAGCCCAACCTACGGTTTTGTTTAGCCCCCACATACCAATGCCTTCCCACACGGTGGCGATAACAGCTATGGATCCTAAGGCCAAAACCCCGGCGGAGGTAAGAAAAGCCAGAAACCACCTGATATTTGGTTTAGCTTCTACATGGCGCGACACATCATTTGTCACGTCATGGTAGGATTTCCCCCCGGTAACTAACGGCTCGCGTACGGATGAAGTAACCTGCATAGTTTAATAAATTTTGATTACGCTTCGTTTTTATCTTTATTTCTGATTTTTGTGAAGTACCAAATATTTGGACTCACATTGATCTCCTCCAGTACGTGGTAGGCTCTTTCTTCATTCACTTCCTTAGTGGCTGAAGTAGTGTTTTCCTCGATCTTCAACATTTTAGAAACTCTACTGTTCGCATCGTTCAGATCACCAAAAACCAAGGCATCAGTAGAGCAAGCCACTGCACAAGCTACATTGATGTCGCCATCTTTCACTTTACGCTTCTCACGCTTGGCTTCCAGCTTACCAGCCTGTATTCTCTGCACACACATGGAGCATTTTTCCATGACACCACGTGCTCGTACAGTCACGTCAGGGTTAAGTACCATTTTGCCCAAATCATCGTTTTGTGCGACATTGACTCCGGCAAAGTCCTTATTATCATGGTATTTGAACCAGTTGAATCGACGTACTTTATACGGACAGTTGTTGGCACAATACCTTGTACCTATACATCTGTTGTAAGTCATCTGGTTAAGACCTTCAGTAGAGTGCGTGGTCGCGGCCACAGGACAAACTGTCTCACATGGAGCATTGTTACACTGCTGGCACATCATAGGCTGGAATGTCACCTCAGGATTCTGAGCTGCCACTTCCATTTGTTTCAAATCATCAGCAGGGGCATCAGACGAATAATAGCGGTCAATTCTGATCCATGCCATTTCTCTTCTGTTCAATACCTCTTGCTTACCTACTACTGCCACGTTATTCTCTACCTGGCAGGCTACCGTACATGCTCCACAACCTATACATGAGTTCATATCGATGGCAAGTCCCCAGTGATGATTTGAATACTGGTGTCCTGACCAAAGTGAGATTTTTGATGGTTTTACAAACTCACCATCCTTATATATTTCCGGGTGATATCGACCAGCGGAAGGATCCGCTTTGTAATCAGCAAGCGTAGCTTCCTGAATCACATTCTCACGCCCCATAAATGTCTGATGGGTCTGCGTACGCGCTATTCTGTATGATTCTCCTGTAGCGGAAACTTCTACTCCGGTAATGTCAGCATTGACAAAGCCTTTGGAAATGTCAAGTAAGCTATAAGCATTTACTCCTACGCCATTTCCTACGCGGCCAGCTTTTGTCCTGCCATATCCTACTGCCAAACCGAAAGTGCCTTCCGCCTGTCCTGGTTGAATTAAGATAGGAACGATCAAGGACTTACCATCTACACTGATAGAGGCTTTGGATGTTTCTCCCTCATTCATCGTTACTCCGTTGTCAGAAGCCCATTTTTGGGAAACTGTCAAATAATTGTCCCAAGTAGCTTTGGAAATAGGATCTGACATTTCCTGCAGCCAAGGGTTGTTGGCATAAGTACCATCGCCTAAGCCTATCTTCTGATAAATCACCAACTCGGCTCCTTCCCCGGCAGCTGATGCTGACTTGGTCACTGCGGTGGCGGCGGCGTTAAGATCTGCTCCAACGCCAGAAACAACTTCTCCTGAAGCTATCGGAGTTGAATAAAACCCATTGTAAAGCGCTCTGTCCCAAAACTCTTGGAAATCTCCTGATTCAGTCTGCATAGAGAAAAATGGCTGCCAGTTAGTCTGAATAAATTCATAATAACTTGATCCAGAACCAGACCATTTCAAGAATGAATCCTGTGCCTGTCTTGTATCAAAAAGTGGGGAAATAGTAGGTTGCGATAAACTGTATTCACCTACCTGAGGGTTAAAGTCATTCCAGGATTCAAGGTAATGATGATCCGGAGCGACATACTGTACCAAAGAGGCTGTTTCATCTAGCGTTAGATTAGTCGCTACGGAAACTTTGGCTTTGCTGATATTCTGGCCTAGGGCTTCTCCTTGCGGATGATCATAGACAGGATTACAGTTGTAGAAAATCACTCCTCCTACTTTGCCTGCAGCTAGATCGGATATGAACTGGTTCATCGCCCGGTCATCTCCTTTTTTATAGTTACTGGTTTTTACCAGATCTACAGTTGTGCCTACGTTACCAAGCAATTCATTGATTGCATTGATTAAAATTTGCACGTTAGGATCATTGGAACCTGATACTACAAGAGATTTACCTCTTTTAGTCCAAAGATCTTCAGCCGCTTTTGCGAGGTGTGCAAATTCTGATGCCGGAGCTGAAACTGCAGCTGCACCAGCTTTCTTTGCCAATAAATTATACAATCCTAAAACAGCCAGTCCACTTTGGGAAGCTTTGATAGGAGTACGGTAATCCGCATTAGCTCCTGACAAAGAAAGGTTAGACTCAAACTGATAATGACGGGACATCTCAGGCTTCTCCTTAGATACTTTCCTACCAGTACCGTACTGCTTGGAAAACTCAATCGGCGCGATCCATGTACCTAGAAAATCAGCTCCGAAGCTGACAATAGTCTCGGCACGGTCAAATCTATAGGTAGGCAATACTGCTTTGCCATAATAAACTTCATTTGCACGAGTGATACCATAAGCAGAAGAAGTATCATAAGTCACTACATCTACTCCTCCCAAAGAGTCAGAAAGTGCTTGGATAGCCTTTTCAGTAGATGGGGAAAGAATTGTGTTTGTAACAAGCTTAACAGAACCTGCCGATTTCAACTTAGATGCTACTTCCGCATCCAATGTAGCCCAATCGGATTGTTGGCCGGACACAAATGGACCCGTTAGTCTAGCCTTGTCATATAAAGAGAGAACTGAAGCCTCAACTATTGCGCTCGTTCCTCCTTTTGTAACTGGAGAAAGCGTGTTGCCATCGACTTTGATAGGTCGCCCCTCACGGGTTTTGACTACTACCGAAGCATATTCTCCTCCGGAAAAATAACTTGATGCATAGTAATTAGGAATAGATGGGTTGATATCAACCGGCTTATTCACATAAGGGATCATCTTTCTTACAGGAGCTTCACAAGCAGCCAAAGAAGCTGCTGCCAAGCTGAATCCCATTACTTTCAGAAAATCTCTTCTGGATGCACTACCCTCTTCGTTGAGTGTAGAAGGAAGCTCAGGAAATTCCCTGTTAGCGTTCTTTACAAACTCTGGATTGTTACTGAGCTGCTCAAGCCCTTTCCAGTACGTTTTTTTATTTTCCTTCATTTTATTATATAAGAATGAATTTGCGAAAAGAATAATGAATTAATAGTGGCATTTGGCACACTCCAAACCTCCGATGTCCTTTACTTTCAAAGCATCTTTGGAGTCTGAGTGAATCTGAACCAACTTATCATAATAGGCATTGCCCTCAGTAGTAATCTCTGTCTGTCTGTGACAATCAATACACCAGCCCATGGTAAGGGAACTGTGCTGTCCTACCACTTCCATTTCCTGAATAGGGCCATGGCAGGTCTGACACTCTATTTGACCTACAGATACGTGTTGGGAATGGTTGAAATAAGCCAAATCAGGCAAATTGTGAACTCGTACCCATTCGATTGGCTGGTTATTATCTACTGCATCGTAGATTTTTTGTATCTCTGGAGATACTCCTTCTTGGCCAGCTACATTCTGTACATGCGTGTGGCAGTTCATACAGATATTAGCTGAAGGAATATTTGCTGATTTACCTATCTCTACTCCAGTGTGGCAATACTGGCATTCGATCTCCAATGTACCTGCATGAAGCGCGTGAGAATAGGCTATCGGCTGTGATGGAGCATACCCCTGTTGGATACCTACGGAATACAAACCATCCAAAGCAGTTTTGGCGACCAATGCGATTACAAGTGCAGTGACAATCACTATAAACATGTCACTTTTAAATACTTTGCTTAGATTGGTTTTTTGGGAGACAAATTCCTTATCGTCTTCATCAAGCTCTTGCTTTGATAGGTATTTGGTCAAAACTGAAATAATCAGGCCCAATACTACCAAAATCAAAAGTAGGACGACAACTAATACACCCAGGATAACTGTAAGGTATTCATTCGGGATCCCCCCTCCTGCCGATACAGCTCCTCCTTCCGCACCTCCTTCAGCTGTAGCAGCTGTTGCATCCGCAGTATCCCCATACTCTATGTATGATAGCAGGTTATTCAACTCGTCGTCACTCAAAAAATTGTGAGCGGGCATCTGAAGATTTCCATACTCTTTGAAGAGTGAATTATAGTAACTATTACCGGAAGCAATCACCTCCGAAGAATTTACTATAAATCTCTTAACTGCTTCAACAGGCTGTCGCTGGGTAGCCCCTCTCAAAGCCGGCCCGGTAAACTTCTGGTCTAACTTGTGGCATGATTTGCAATTTGCATTGAATACAGCCTTTCCTGCTGCTACTGCTTCGTCGCTACTATCAACCTCCTGGGCTACAGCAAAGGACTGCGTCCCAATCAGCATGAAAAACAGCACTGCCAGTGTGTGGAAATTCAATCGAACCCCTACTAACGAGCGTTTGGATAACATATTATAGCTAATTAAATAGTTTAATCGGTTTTTTATAACCCCTGCAAAGGTACTACCCGAAGCCAATTTTTCAAACTTGTCTTGATGGATGGCAGACACTAAGGGTACACAGCGTTTAATTTTATATACTACTGTATAACAGGTCATTAAGAAGTAATAAAGAGGCACAAATCAATTTAGAATGTTTATAAATAGAAGGTATTTTGCAACCTTTTAAAGGTTACGTTGAAATCCCGTGACACAAGATCCTGAATTATTGAATTCAAATTAATGGTGAAGCCCTATTTCATTAAAAAATTTAAATTAATCCAGCCCTTTATTGTAAGGACAAAGATAATAACTACATTTGCATTCCAATTCTGATTGGTCGAGTGGCCGAGTGGCTAGGCAGAGGTCTGCAAAACCTTCTACAGCGGTTCGAATCCGCTCTCGACCTCATTTTAAAAAGCATTAGCCGTGGCGAATGCTTTTTTTATTTCCCCCCTCCACATCACCAATTGACCCTCATGGCTTTTGCCATAGATGAAGGCCCCATCATTTGAGGTTGGCCCAGAACCTGCCTTTATCTGTTGTCGGGCTCACATGCGCCCCTACCCCACAATCATTGCGACGGATATTTTTCTGCTTCAGCTCTAGTTGCAATTTATCAGCTCATCACACCACTCATAGTTCAATCCTCATTCTCCCCTCAATTCATCATTGCAATTCAGACATACTTTCTCTAGTTTAAAAATTAAACCACTGATAGTCATGACACAAAAAATAACTTTACAGGTAAACGGTGAATCAAAGTCTATTTCTGCAAATCCTGAGGAACCGCTACTTTATATCCTACGCAATGAGCTGGGGCTAAAAGGAGCGAAATATGGCTGTGGAATCCATCAATGCGGCGCATGTATGGTGATTGTTGACTCCAAGGCTGAGCCCACCTGCTTACGGCCATGTGTAAGTTTTGAAAACCTGAAAATCACCACATTGGAAGGACTGGGACAAAATGGAGCACTTCACCCTGTTCAGACGGCCTTCATAGACACCCAAGCTGCCCAATGCGGCTATTGCGTCAATGGCATGATCGTATCTGCGGTGGCTTTATTAGAAAACAGCCCTAATCCGAGTGAGCATGAAATCCGCACAGCACTGGATCCTGTCATCTGCCGCTGTGGTACGCATTCACGATTTATCAAAGCCGTAAAGCTGGCATCTGAAAGAATAAATTCCAACTCATGAAAGACATACACGTAACCCAGCCTAGCCGACGCTCTTTTCTCCGTACCACGGGACATTTGATGATAGGGTTTAATCTTTTACCTCTCTCATTTTGTCATAGTAAGGCGGAGCAAAATGACCAGATTCCCTATCCGGGCATCCTTGCTCGTCCAACGATAGACAACAAACTGGTTGATTCTTGGATCAGGCTGGATGCGGAAGGATATCTCACTGTACTTTCTGG
Organism: Algoriphagus sp. AGSA1; assembly: GCF_021390545.1. GTDB lineage: Bacteria > Bacteroidota > Bacteroidia > Cytophagales > Cyclobacteriaceae > Algoriphagus. The sequence goes on from NZ_JAJUWR010000015.1 coordinate 85,125, forward strand.
TAAGCAGGAATTGGGGCAAGGCATTAAAACCGCGTTGATTCAAATCGCAGCTGAAGAACTTTATATCCCTCCACAACGCTGTCATATAATAAACTCCGACACCGGGCAGACACCCAATGAAGGGTTTACCGCAGGAAGCAACTCAGTGGAAGGAAGTGGTAGCGCAATCAGACAGGCTGCTGCAGAAGCCAGGCAATACCTTCTAAAAATGGCGGCCTCTAAATGGAATCTCTCCCCTGATGCGTTGCTGGTAGAAGACGGTACTATTAAATCCCATGCCGGAGACAAAATAAGCTATTGGCAACTCCTAAAAGGAAAATACATCGAAGAGAATATCTCCGGAGAGGCCCCCTTGAAAGCCCCAAAAAATTATCAATATGTAGGTAAACCCCTAGGCAGAGAAGATATCGACAAAATGGTGAGAGGGGGATCCCATTTTGTGCATGACCTCAGCATGAGTGGTATGCTGCATGCCCGCATTCTTCACCCACCTTCTTATCAAGACAGACTACGGTCGATAGACTTAAGCGAGGTGGAGGCCATGGACGGAGTCATCAAAGTAATCAAAAACGGGAGCTTCCTGGCTGTAGTGGCACAGCGGGAATATCAAGCGGTACAGGCTCGGGATAAAATAAAACATTCAGCGATCTGGGATAGGGATCCCATTAAAACCTCCCCAGATCAGCTTTTTGACTCAATCAAAAACACACCTGGAGAAGCTGAGCAAGTGAAACTTTCACCGGGTATTGAAAAAACCATAAATAGTGCTGCCATAAGCCATCACGCAGAATACTTCAAACCATATCTCATGCACGCTTCCATGGGGCCGTCTTGTGCAGTGGCAATTTGGGAAGATGAAGAACTTACGGTATGGACAGCGACTCAGGGTGTATATCCGGTACGCTCGACTTTAGCAGACCTGTTTTCCATCGATGCTGAAAAAATAAGATGCATCGGTGTGCCGGGATCTGGATGCTATGGACATAACGGGGCGGATGATGTCTCTGCCGAAGCGGCACTGATTGCGAAAGAATTCCCGGGAAAACACATCCGGTTACAATGGATGCGGGAAGATGAAAATAAATGGGAACCATATGGAACTGCGATGGCATTTAGGCTTTCGGCAGGTGTTGATCCCGAAGGAAAACTGTTGGCTTGGGACAGTATTGTCTGGTCGGACTCACATAGCACACGGCCAAATGGGCGAGCAGGGAGTTTCATATCCGCAAGACATATGGATCCACCAGTTGGGTTTCGGAAAGGTGGGTTCTCTGGTGGTTCACATCGAAATGGGATTCCAGAATACAATTTCTCCGCTAAACAACTTCACCTATTCAACTATGACGGGCCACTTCGCACATCTTCCCTCCGTGGACTAGGTGCTTATGGGAATACCTTTGCCATGGAGTCATTTATGGATGAGTTGGCTTACAAATCAGGCACTGACCCCATAGAATTCAGGGTCAAAAACCTGGATGATCCCCGTGCAAAAGCTGTTTTGGAAGAACTGGCCACAAAATCAAACTGGAAATCAAGAGCCAAAACCCCTACCAAGGGATTTGGTGTGGCTTACGCAAGGTATAAAAACGCAACCTCATATTTTGCCGTGTTGGCAGAAGTGGAAATTGATATGGCATCAAAGGGATACAAGCTCAAAAAGCTCATAGGGGTGATCGATTCTGGATTGACAATCAATCCCGACGGGCTTAAAAACCAGACCGAAGGTGGAATGATCCAATCCGCCAGTTGGACAATGATGGAGGAGGTGGATTTTGACAGGACAGGAATCACCAGTACAGACTGGGAATCCTATCCGATAATGAGAATGAGGGATGTGCCGGAAGTGGAAGTCCACATCATCGACAGGCCAGAAACCAAACCTATGGGAGCTGGTGAGGCGGCTATGGGCCCTGTAGCTGCCGCTATCGCCAATGCGGTATTTGATGCTACCGGGAGTAGAATCCGGAATTTGCCTATCAAACCAGAAAAGATTGATTGGGACTCAATCGGTTAATTCGACATTTAACCAATTTTCTTGAAAATATAAGAGCACCCCTCAATACACATGTTCGGAGCCAGAGGAGAAAGAGCTAGGTCAAAACCTTCCTTCTTCATTAAGTAAATTCGTTCGGGTACCTCTTCTTCGCAATCAAACATCACTGTGAGCCTGAGATCAGCCACTTCGTATTCTCCTATATTACAATTAAAAAACTCTACAACATTTAACTCACCACTAGAGGAAAAAGTGATGGTTTTACCAGTAGGCTCATAGGCAGTTCTATAGTCCTCAGCTCCCGTGTTACCCTGGTATTGATAAAGTTCCCACTTTCCCACCAGTCCATCAGCAGTAAGCTCTAATGGGAGGTTTTGATCTTTATCACATGAAGTGAAAGAAATCATTACGATAATTCCCATCCAAAAGCTTCTCATAATCAATAGTTTGAACGTATAAAAAGGACGAAGCTCATAGCCTATTCGCTACAAAATTTAATTTTACAATAAGGAAGAAACATCGACCAGGACCATTTTTGTACCCCCTTGCGAATCCCGCGTGTTACAATACAATTTCTCCCCAAACCAACTCAGCCCTACAACCCCTGTAGTGATCCACTCATTTTCCTGAAAGTCCGTCACCTGGATCAACCTCCCTGTTGCGGAATTCCTAATCCATAATTGCGCAACTCCGGAACGATCCGAAATAAAAGCCAACAAATCCGGATCAGTCGGAGAAAAAGCCGGGTTGCTGTCATTCCAATCTGACATCACCCAATTTATCAAAACAGATGGACTATTCACCGCAAACCCAACGATGTCGTAAGCAGAACCAGTATTCGTTTCTTTCGCAGTAGCAAGCCCATAAGCCAGATTATTTCCTTCGGCTTCATAAGACATTCCGAGCATTGGAGTCACAGAATTTTCAGGATACAACACCGCTCTAACAGGATTTTTTGGGTTGGTAGCCTCTTCATCCAGATTGTAAACAATCATACGTTGGTTGCCTTCGTCCAAACTATCCAAAAAATAAACCAAGGTCGTGTCGGCCACAGCGAATGCAGGAAAATACTGCTTGAATGAGTCTCTGACTATTTCTTCCACCGTATTTGACGCAAGACTATACATCCTGATTATAGACTGAGCTTCATCATGCTTCACCAAAACCAGCTTGTCTCCCGCAGCTGACCAAGAAGGATAGTTTCCGTTTACGGGAATTTTCTCTTGGGTTTTGCCCTGAACATCATAGAGGTACACCCCTTGGGAAGTAAAAATAGAAGCCGATTCAGAAATGGTATAGGCGATTTGGTCACCTTTGGGAGAAATTTGTGGATGCGTGATATAATCAAAGCCCGTATTTTCGAAAATGGTCTCTACAACGGGAAGATCATTGGGTACGACCATCACCCGGTTGCTTTGGTTACTGACATTAGCCCGCTTTGCCACCACATAGAACTCCTGCCTCACGCCCGGCTCCAATCCTTCCACCAAGAATCTCATTTCTCCGGCTTGGACTTCAGCAAATTTATAGTTTGCACTAGACGTAAGTGACTTTGTCCAGATTTCATAGCTTGTCGCTAGCACAATAGTGGGACAAAATCCAGCACAGAACTGGTTTGAATTCCATGTAAGTTGAACCTTGTCTGAATCCACTAGTTTGGTAGAAAGTATTGGCGTTTCCAAAAAACTGCCTTCTGGAATCGGATCATCGAAATTCTCGCAGGCCGAAAGAATAAAAATTGATAGTATTAGTAAAACCGTGTTTTTCATAAGATCGAAATTACTGATAAAACCAGTTAGGCCAAGACGAAAGCTGGAGCGGATATGCTACAAAGGCAACAAGTCTTCACTATTCTAGCAACGTTATCTAAATTAGGATCCAGCTTCTGGAGAAGAAGGATAGCAAATGTAGCCAGAACGACTAATAAAGCTGTGCTCTCCGTTTGAACTCCGTGTACTCCGCGGTTAAAAACAAAAAAAAACGCCGACTTTTCAGCCGGCGTCTTCCATTATATTGAGTAATAAGTCTTGATGATTCTAACTACTAGAATCTAACTTCTTACTTCTTTCCTTCCATTTGCTCTTTCAGTTGAGTCAAAGCGTCCAAGTCACCAAGTGTTGACTTTTCAGCCGGAGCTGAAGACGAAGAGGCAGAACCTGAATCAGATTTCTTCTTCACTTCTTTCTTAGCTGGCTTCGCATCTTCTCTGAACATCGCAGTATGAGAAAGAACGATTCTCTTATCGTCTTTAGAGAATTCAGTCACTTTGAAGTCCAAAGCTTCACCAACCTCTACCTGAGATCCGTCTTCTTTCTCCAAGTTTTTCACAGTAGCAAATCCTTCAAGACCATAAGGCAATTCTAGAACCGCGCCTTTGTCATTTTTAGAGACTACAGTACACTTGTGAACTGATCCGATAGGGAATACAGATTCGAACGTATCCCATGGATTTTCCTCCAATTGCTTGTGACCAAGAGCCAATCTTCTGTTGTCCACGTCAAGCTCAAGAACTGCTACTTCTAGCTCGTCCCCTACTTTCACAAACTCAGATGGATGCTTGATTTTCTTGGTCCAAGAAAGGTCAGATACGTGAACCAAACCGTCAATTCCTTCTTCCAACTCAAGGAATAGGCCGAAGTTGGTCAAGTTTCTTACCACACCTTTGTGCTTAGAACCTACCGCATACTTAGTACCCATGTCGTTCTTAGTCCAAGGATCCTCAGTCAACTGCTTGATACCAAGAGACATTTTTCTGTCGTCCTTATCAAGAGTCAATACTACAGCCTCGATTTCGTCACCTACTTTTACGAAGTCAGCAGGGTTTCTCAAATGCTGGGACCAGCTCATTTCAGATACGTGGATCAAACCTTCTACACCTGGAGCAAGCTCAAGGAACGCACCGTAGTCTGCTACGTTTACGATCTTACCTTTAACTCTAGATCCGATTTCAAGGCTAGACGCCAAAGAATCCCAAGGATGGGCAGTAAGCTGCTTCATACCCAAAGAAATTCTCTTCTTATCATCATCAAAGTCAAGAACCACAATCTGAACTTTCTGGTCAAGTTGCAATACTTCTTCTGGATGATTGATACGTCCCCAAGAGATATCCGTAATATGAAGAAGACCATCCACACCACCTAGATCGATGAATACACCGAAGTTGGTCATGTTCTTGATCACGCCTTCCAATACCTGACCTTTCTCAAGGTTGTTTAGGATCTCAGCTTTTTGCTTCTCAAGATCTTTCTCGATGAGCACTTTGTGAGACACTACTACGTTATCATTTGCGTGGTTGATTTTCACCACTTTCACTTCCATTTTCTTACCTACATAGATATCGAAATCTCTGATAGGCTTGACGTCAATCTGAGAACCTGGCAGGAATGCCTCTACACCGTAGATATCTACGATCAGACCACCCTTAGTTCTTCTTTTCACCAAACCTTCGATCACGTTGTCATGCTCAAGGGCATCTTCGATGTCCTGCCATGCACGTACGATCTTGGCTTTCTTACGGGAAAGGATCAACTGTCCAAGTGCGTTTTCCTGCTCTTCGATGAATACCTCTACCGTATCACCAGGCTGGATAGACTCAAGATCCCTGAATTCGGAAAGAGGAACCAATCCATCAGATTTGAAGCCAATGTTAATGATTACGTCCTTTTCATTCACACCTACTACGGTGCCTTTGATTACTTCTTTCTCAGTGATCTCGCCCAATGTACCTTCGTACATAGCAGCCATCTGCTCACGCTGTTCTTTGGAATATCCTTCACCAAAACCTTTGGTTTCGAAGTTGTCCCAGTTAAAATCTTCTTTGTTAGACATAATAGTAAAAACCCTGAATAGCAATAGCCCTCGGGTCAGGAGGCCATTGTTTTTAGTTGTAAATCAATGCATTAAGCAAGCAAAACACACCCCATTCACCCGAACGGACTGCAAAGGTAAGGAAATATTGATAAAGGAGGAATTCTAGAACAAAAAACGGCACATAAATAAATGCGATATAGCACATTATTAACTATATAGCGACTTCACTATACTCAAAACTGAATCAAGGCCTATTTTCTGACATCGCCTTGATAGCTCTCTGGATTATGCAAGAATGGATTTAGAAAATCATATGACCGCTTTCTGTGGTGCAATGGGACAGATAACTCCTTATAGTTTTCAATGAAATAGGGGGGGTTAGATAAAAAGAAGACCGCAACAGCTATCATCACTAGGCTCACCTTTCAATTAAGTATTGATTTGGATTGAGAAAATCGCGGATTAGGTTGAGTTCCCAAACTATATTCACCTCATTTCTCCAACGATTCAGTACACAGATTCCCCTGTTCACTCCTTCTCGTTTTATCCAGAACATCGATAAGACAATATTTACCAAAAGAAACTCAACAACACCTTACTTCTAACTATGAACAGGACATCTATACTTAGGCTCGCTAGCACATTCCTCTGCCTTTACAGCCTTTTTGCTTTCAATGTAGCTCATGCCCAATCGAGAAGCAGCTCCAATACAAGTTCTAGCAATGGCTATACCAGCCGTTTTACATCCAATGACAACAATCAAAAATTGAACATTGAATCGAATGGAAAGATAGCCATAGGAAGCGATGAAAAATCAATAAGCTCTATCTCCAAAGGAGGTTACCTTAAAATAGAGAAAACCACCTTTGGCAATACACGATCAATTTTTATAAGCAACTCTAACGGTGGATTGGATTACGAATATAAAGAAGGCAGATCTGTCAAACCGTTTGAACCTGATGGCAGGGTGTGGCTAGCAGAAATTCTGCCCGAACTGTTAAATACCACTACAATAGGTGCCGAAGACCGCGTAGAACGCTTATATGCCAAAGGTGGCATCAAGTCTGTACTGGATATCATCGGAAATCTACACAGCGATCATGTCAAAACGCAGTACCTCGGATTGCTTCTGAAAAAAAACCTGAAATCAAATGAAATAACTGCTACAATTGATAAAACCATCAGCCAAGTGAGTTCCGATCACTACCAGACTGAAATTTTCAAGAAAGTTAGTCCTTCCTATTTCAACGATGTAAACCTGCTTAGAAGAGCTGTCGAATCTTTACAGTCTGATCATTTCAAGGCAGAGCTACTCAAACCGATTTTCTCCGCAAATGTGATTAAAGGTGAAGGTCAAAAATCCATTGAACTGATCAAGATGATTGACAGTGATCACTTCAAAACCGAAATAGCCCGTTCGATTGACTTTGAAGATCTATCAGACCAGGATTTGAAATTTATGATAGATGAACTGGTGGGTTCTATAGACTCGGACCACTTTAAGAATGAATTATTAAAGACTGCCATAAATAAGGGAAATATGACTGAAGATCGATCTCTGATAGTCCTTTCAGGAGTTAAGGACATCCAAAGCGATCATTTTAAAGCTGAAATCCTGAAATACCTTTGTCAAAAACAAGGATCTGAAAAAGTGAAGGCAAAAATACGTGAAACTGCAAAATCAGAAATCAAGTCCACTCATTTCTTTGGTGAGGTCATGAGATGTGCAGGCTAATTGAGTGTTCAGTGTCGAATGGTTTTGTAACTTAATCCTTCAAATTCACCCTCGCGTTTCTACGTGTTCAATTCCCCATGGAAAAAACCATTTCCTTTTTTCTGGCAATCGTGCTGACCTGCAGTCTCACTCTCTACCTACTTTACAATGGAGAATTATTGACATGGCAGGGCACAATCAGTCATAAGCAGTGGATCCTGTTGTTTATGATCATTCCAGTAGGATTGGCTCTTTCCATGGGGTACCTTTTTATCGTGAGACTTCAGCCTTGGGACAAAGGGCATGTTATGCGGTCAGGTTTTATCATATTGCTGATCTGGGGCACTTTGACAAGCTATTCCTATCTCCTTGAGGGTATGGCCCAAAAAGCCATGGGAAATGTCCAGGATTATGCCAGTGGGGATATAACGCTCAAAGGAAGCGTAGTCGCCTTTATAGTATCTCTTATTATTGTTTGGATTGATTATAGCTGGTTTTCTTTTGCACGGTTTTCCAAGGAAACTATTCAAGCAATGAGAGTGTCCAGAAATAAACAAGAACTCCAATTTAAGCTTCTCAGATCCCAACTTACTCCCCATTTTTTGTTCAATTCGCTGAACAGCGCCTCCAATCTGATAACCCACCAACCTCAGAAAGCAGAGGAATTCATCCGAAAGCTGGCATTTAATTTCACCAATCTCATCAAGAACGGCATACAGCCACTCAACACCTTGGAGCAGGAAATAGAAATCATTGACAATTACATGCATTTGATGCAGGTACGATACGGCGAAAAGGTGGTCTTGGAGAAAAGAATCAAACCCGAATTCGTTTCCAAACAAATCCCCGCACTTGGTATTCAGTTGCTGGTAGAAAATGCACTGAAGCACAATGTAGCGAGCCTAGACAATCCCGTCAAAATAATCATCACTGCCGATCAAGGGCAGGTGGTTGTAGCTAACAGTATTACAAAAAAGCCACTTTCCGTACAATCAACAGGTGTGGGGCTGAACAATTTGAAAGAGCGCTATCTATATCACGGAAATTCTGCTCCCTCCATTTATCAATTGGAAGGACTCTATTGTGTCTGTTTGCCTTATATCACCCAGAACACTGCAAAACAATGACCCCATTGACACAAATCAAACCTATATACAGACTTTTACTGCCCTTGCCTGTAGGCACTCTGGTATACCTTGGGATACTTCTGGCATTTGATACAGTCGGCAATATCACAGAGGACTTCTTTACTCGTGAATTTTTGTTCTGTGTCTTAGCAAGTTATGCTCTTCTGGAAGTCAATCAGATGCTTCTGGTCCTTTTTGAAAAAAAACTTCAACGAGGTGCTCTCTTCATGAAGCATACCATCGCATTGCTTCTTGCTTCGATCATTGCTTCACTAGTTTCTATTAGCCTCCTTTTGATTGCTTATTTCTATTGGTTTGAAAACATGGCAGATGTATCTATCTACATGACAGAACTAAAAATATTCAATGGAATATTTCTTTTTGTTACACTAATGTATCAAAGCCATTTTTTAGGCTTTTATTTCATTCACAATAAATTTGAACATGAGCTGGAAAAAGAACAACAGCATGAAGAAGAATTGCGCAAAAGTGTTGATCTTTTTCATTATATGCTCAATCCACAATTTCTCTTAGCAGGACTGGAGTCGATAGTACTCCGTATTAAAGAAAATCGAAATGCACTGGCAGAAGAGGGAATAGTACTGCTTTCGGATATCTACAGGCATTCTCTGAGAACGCAGGAAGAACTAGTGTCCCTTGAAGATGAATTGACCGCTATGAAAAGTGAGGAGGTATTTTTGAACCAATTTATCTCCAAAAACATCAGCATATCCATTCCTGAAGATCTGGACAATTTCCTTTTGGTGCCGCGTACCTTGACTAAAATCCTCGAAGCCATCGCCTATTCTCAACTTTCATCCTCTGAATTTGGCTTGGAAATCCTATTAGAAATCAGAAACAAAGATCTGATCATAAGTTTTCCCAGTGCCTTCTCTTTGACCACTAACGAGCTACTTTTTGAAACTTTAAGCATGATAAAGAAGCAATATGGCTGGCTCAACAAATCCCTCCACTGGTCGGATAATTCTACCTTTTCGATTTACATCCCCTTGGAGGTTCCATTTCCGACTACAAGACCTGATCAAATCTCAATCTATTCAACTGACACTATAGGAAATCGAGCATGATCCCTTACCTACGGGATCACACAGTGGAATGATTATCAAATATGCGAGATTCCATATGACCATTAAAAAACAATTATAAACAGATGAAAGTAATAGTGATAGAAGATGAGCTTCCTGCATTGGAAAAAATCACTCATTTTCTCCTTCAATACGATCCCAATGCCGAAATAATTGGCATAGCGCAATCCATTAGCGAAGCTGTCCCACTATTAAACGCGCACGGTGCAAAAGCAGATCTTCTTTTGGTGGATGTACAGTTGGCTGATGGGCTTTCATTTCAGGCATTGGATAAGGTAGGATTTTTTAAGCCTGTGATCTTCATTACAGCACACAATCAATATGCGTTGGAAGCTTTTCAAGCTAATGGAATCGACTATCTCCTCAAACCAATCAGATACGCTTCCTTTGCTGCTAGTCTGGACAAATTCCGTCAACTAAAAGAAGCTTCTTCCGAGAATCAACCAAACCAAATGATGTGGAAGACACTCTCCAATCCAACCTACAAGGAGAGGTTTATGGTGAAAATCGGAGAGCACATCCACACTGTACCCAGCTCCGGCATCAAACTATTTTTTGCCGAGGGAAGGAACACTTACATCATCAGGGAGGATGGACGTAAATTTATCACCGATTACAAATTGGAAACTTTAGAGGAGATCCTCAATCCATCGGTGTTTTTTCGTGTCAACAGAAGCTATTTGGTCAATCTGGAAACCATAAAAGATGTATTGGTGTATTCCAACAGTCGCCTAAAGATCAATACCAACTTCCACTATACCGAGGAAATTATTGTAAGCCGCGATCGTGTAAACCGATTTAAGGAATGGCTGGACGGTGAAAGAAACCTCTAAGCAGGCTAATTGCTGATAGGTAGTTGAGGCACGCAGCAGCTATCATCCCTCTGTGCCCCCCGGTTGGTGAGCTTGTCGAACCACCAGTGTGGTTAATAAACTTTCAGAAAAGCCAATGTCTCCACTGGCATTATCATTCCTCTACAACAATTCAAACCCCTTCCGCATCGCAAAGCTCTCTCTGATCCAGCTTGCAAGCCTTGCACTTTGGACAAAGTCAAGCGTCTGCTGTCCGTCGGAATAAGCTTTCTCGGGAATTTCATGCGATTCGTAGATAATTCCATCCGCACCGGACATCACGCCCGCAAGTGCCATCTGAGGCACATAAGCCCGGATACCGATTCCATGCGACGGATCCACAATTACCGGTAGGTGAGACTTGGCTTTCAAAATCGGAATAGCATTCAAGTCCAAGGTATTCCTCGACGCTCTCTCGTATGTTCTGATTCCTCTTTCGCAGAGAATAAGCTTTTCATTTCCTCCGGAAAAAACATACTCCGCAGACTGCAAAAGCTCTTCCAGCGTTCCTGAAATCCCACGCTTGATCATCACAGCTTTGTCCACTTTTCCCAGCTCGTCAAGCAAATTGAAGTTTTGGGAATTCCTAGCTCCCACCTGATACACATCCACGTAAGGATACATTTCTTCGATCTGGGAAGTCTGCATCACCTCTGTGACGATCTTGATTCCCGCTTCACTGGCGATATCGTGCCAAAGTTTCAAACCCTCCAACCCCAATCCGCGGAATGCATAAGGACTGCTTCTTGGTTTAAACACGCCGCCACGCATCATCTTAATGTCATTTTCCACGCAATGCGCCACAATGGCGCGGATCTGTTCTTCAGACTCTATGGAACATGGCCCTGTAATCACAGCCATCTCTCCGTCTTTGATAAAGACATTATCTCCTAAATCCACTGAGGTGGGCTTTACTTTCCACTTTTTGGATACTAATTTATACTCATCAGAGACGATATGGATGTCGATGATCCCGTCCATTTGTCCGATCTTTCGGATGTCAAAGTCTTTTTGACCGATCCCGATCAGGTAGTCTCCCAGTTGGGTTTTTACCTCGGTGGTTTTATAGCCGATGCCATTGACTTTTTGGATAAGATTCTCCTTTTGGCTGTCGGAAATATCAGGTTGAAGCTGAATGATCATAGTTTTGTCGATTTTGTATAAACTTTTCCAAAGTTCGAAACTTTGGAAAAGCTAAATCATTGGAAAATCTTAGTTGATTACGGATTGAATGTATTTCTGAATATCTTCACTCAGATTCTTGGAATCTTTTACGGTCTTAATAAAAGCCGAACCTATAATAGCTCCGTTGCTATATTCTGATGCTTTGGCGAAGGTTTCTGAATCAGAAATCCCAAAACCAATCAGTCTGGGATTTTTCAAATCCATGGCTTTAACCCGCTTGAAGTAAGAAATCTGCTCATCACTAATTCCAGCTTTCGCTCCTGTAATGCTATGGGATGAAACCATATAGATAAACCCATTGGTGTTTTCATCAATTTCCCGAATCCGCTTTTCGGAAGTTTGGGGTGAAATCAAAAAAGTATTTACCAAGCCATATTGCTCGAAAAGCTCCTTATACTCATCCAAATATTGCTGCATCGGAAGATCGGGCAGGATAAGGCCATCTACCCCTACCTCCTTGCATTTTTGGCAAAAAGCCTCCATCCCATATTGCATGATCGGGTTGAGATAACCCATCATCACCACAGGAATATGGATTTTTGCACGAAAGCCTTTCAATTGTTCAAAGATCTTTTTAAGTGAAATCCCATTTTCCAACGCAATCATATTGCTATCTTGGATAGTCGGCCCATCGGCTACAGGATCAGAATAGGGCACGCCGATTTCTATGATATCCGCTCCTCCCGCTTGGATCGCTTCCATGATCTCCATGGTACTTTCCAACTCAGGGAAACCCGCTGTAAAATAAATGGAGAGAACTCTTGAGTCCTTGTTTTTAAATAGTGTATGTATTCGGTTCATTTTGATTACTGGTTTTTGTCAATATTCGGATTTGAAAACTTCATTATTCAGCATTCCTATTTCGACATTCATTATTACTAATTAAAAAATTGGAAAATTACATATGAGGTGCAAAAGCGATAAGATTGTGAAGGATTGAAAATGATACTATTGATGTATTTTATTTGTTCAACTCCTTCAGGGTTGATCTAATGCGATCCCATGATTTCCCCCATGGGTTTCACCCATGGTTATTTAAAGGTTAAACCCTTTCAGGGTTATACTTTTCTCATTCTTTGGACATGTAGCCCACTTCATTATTCGACTTTCGGAATTCATCATTCGAAATTAATCCCCCGAATAGTTTGATCTCTATAAAATAAGATTGAGGTTCAGCTTTATGTTGTAAATCACAAACCCCAAATCAATACTTTCCCCATTTAATATAAGTATCCAGATCCTTGTCTCCTCTACCCGAAAGATTCACGACAATCACATCATCTTTGGAATACTCGATCATGTTCAAAGCGTAAAGCGCATGGGCAGATTCTATCGCAGGAATTATCCCCTCCAACTTGCTCAATTCAATTCCTGCTTCCATCGCATCTTTGTCCTCAACAGCTACAAACTCTCCCCTTCCCACATCAAATAAATGCGCATGAACCGGACCTATTCCCGGATAATCCAATCCAGCAGAAATGGAATGCGGCTCCACTACCTGTCCATCTTCGGTTTGCATCAAAATCGTCTTCGATCCATGCAAAATCCCCGGAGTTCCTTTAGCGGTAGTTGCGGCAGTTTTCCCGGAATTTATCCCTAATCCTCCTGCTTCCGCAGCTACTAGGCGAACTTCAGGTGTATTGTAATAATGGTAAAAAGCACCTGCTGCATTGGAACCACCTCCCACACAGGCAATTACGATATCAGGATTCTCCCTGTCCTCCTTTTCCTTCAGCTGCCACTTCATCTCCTCCGAAATCACGGATTGAAACCTCGCCACCATCTCAGGATAGGGATGTGGCCCGACTACCGAACCAATAATATAATGTGTATCCACAGGATTATTGATCCAGGCACGCATGGCTTCGTTGGTAGCATCTTTCAGCGTTTTGGAGCCTGATGTAGCAGGGACTACTGTCGCACCCAAGATCTTCATCCGCTCCACATTGGGGTGCTGCCGGGCGATGTCTATTTCCCCCATGTAAACCGTGCATTCCATCCCCATCAGCGCGCAAACTGTCGCAGTAGCCACACCGTGTTGTCCTGCTCCTGTCTCTGCAATAATCCGCTTTTTCCCAAGCTTCTTCGCCAAGATGATCTGACCAATGGTGTTATTCACCTTGTGCGCACCTGTATGACAGAGATCCTCGCGCTTCAGATAGATTTTGGCTCCATACTTTTCAGAAAGTCGGGAAGCAAAATAGAGAGGGGTCGGACGGCCGACATAATCTTTCAGCAAACCTCTGAACTCATCCTGAAACTCTCTCGATGCAATGATCGACTCATAGTTTTCTTTTAGTTCTTCGACATTCGGATGCAGCATCTCCGGGATATAAGCCCCACCAAATTTGCCGTAAAATCCTTTTTCATCTACTTTGATCATATTTTTATAGTTAAGAGTTGATGGGCCATAGATCATGGTTGCTCAACAATTTTCTAACTCAACAATTTATCTTTGAAGCTCTTCAGCCTTTCAATATTCTTTACTCCTGGGGCGTCTTCGAATTTCGAATTCAAATCTATTCCTTTCAGTTGAGGCGCATCCTCAGCAAACCGTATCAAAGCTTCTGCAGAATCCCCATCAATGCCTCCACTAAGGATAAATGGGACTTCGAACGGGTAGCTCTTCAGGATTTGCCAGTTGAACTGCTCTCCGGATCCACCGTGACTTTTGGTAGCGGTATCAAAGAGAAAGTATTCCACCAACCCCACGTACTCTTTCAATTCATTCCAATTAATCGAATCGCCCACCGACACCACTTTCCAAAGTTTCTTATTCGTTCTTAGTTTCAGTTCGCGTACGAACTCTGGACTTTCGCTGCCATGAAGCTGTACTGCGGAAAGATCAAAGCGATCAATTTTGTCAAGCACATTTGCTATCGATTCATTCACAAACACTCCTACTTTTGGAAGAGAAGCATCTGCTATCTCAACAGCTTTTATACTAGGCACAAAACGTGGAGACTTGGCATAAAAGATCAGTCCCATCCAGTCTGGTTGAACAACATTTTCCAGTGCCCGGATATTTTCAGGATCGCGCATTCCACATACTTTGATTTGCATCTGCTGATTTTTAGTTTTCAATGGCCAGTTCGAATCCCTGCTTGCGGCAGGCAGGTCGCATGAGTGGTATTCATCCCAATGTTTGTCTTCAGTCACATGCTTGTCTCCCTCTGTCAGGCTCGATTTGCATTAGGCCTTATTCAGTGCTGTTCCATTCGCAAGCATTTTTTTGTACTCTTTGATGAAGGTGTATGCAGCCTGCTCTGGCCGGGCCGACTTCATGAAGTTCTCCCCAATCAGGAATCCATCGAAACCAGCTTTCTTTAAGGTGATCAAGGTTGCTGGGTCAGAAATTCCGGATTCAGAAATCTTCACAAAATCTGACGGGATCTCATTCACCAATTCCAAAGAAGTTTGCAGAGAAACATCAAAGGTTTTCAGATTCCTATTGTTTACACCTACTAGGTCCAGGTCGGCGCACAGGCTTCTTTCCAACTCTTCCCCGTCATGCACTTCCATCAAAATTTCAAGACCCAAACTTTTGGCAAAAGATGCCAACTCTCTCAATTTAGCTGGTTCTAAAGCTGCCGCAATTAGTAATATGCAATCCGCACCGATAGATTTAGCCTCCAGAATCTGATATTTATCCACGATAAAATCTTTTCTGAGGATGGGACAATAATTGAATTTCCGGGCAGCTTTGAGATCCTCATTGTCACCGCCAAAGAAATCGGTATCAGTCAAAATCGATAAAGCAGAAGCTCCAGCCTGCATATACCCAATACTCACACTTTCCGCCGATGCAGTCCCATTTATCCAGCCTTTAGAAGGCGACTTACGCTTAAATTCCGAGATAATCCCCGACTTGTCAGGATTGGTCACATAGGACTTCATCGACACCACTTTACTGTCAAAGTAGATGCTTTGTTCAAGTAATTTCACTGGCACCAAGCTGCTTTTCTCAGCCACTTCAGCATGTTTTCGTGCAATGATTCTATCTAAAATATTCATAATCAATTAAATGAAACTGTTGTTTTAGGATTTACCAGCCCATTGAATACTTTCAGTGCTTTCTTACTTAGCAAAATCTCTTCTGCCAACGCCACTGCCTCAAGGAAACCCAAGTCCTCTCTAGCGGTAACCAGTGCGGCGGCTGAATTTGCTATGACCACTTCATTTTGCGCTTTACTTCCTTTGCCCTTCAATATATTCTCAAATATCTTAGCGGAATCCTGGATTGTCTCTCCCCCTTTGATTGCATTCGCAGTCAGCCTGGACAACCCTATATTTTCAGGGCTGAACACTTTCTCTCCGGAATTGGAAATCATTTTGAAATCCCCTGTAAGAGAAATCTCATCGTAACCATCCAAGGCATGAAGAATCGAAAACCTCCCCTCCATATCCTGGTACAAATATCCATACAGGCGAGCCAGCTCAAGACTAAACACACCCACCAACTGCTTACGGGGAAAACTAGGATTGACCATAGGGCCGAGCATATTGAAAAAAGTCTTAACCCCAAGATCTTTTCTGATCGGCCCCACGTGCTTCATAGCCGGGTGAAATAGCGGAGCATGCAAGAAGCAAATCCCCACTTCATCCAAACTTCTTCGGATTTCACCCATATCATTGGTGAATTCATAGCCAAAATAGGCAAGCAAATTAGATGATCCGCAAATCGAGGAGACCCCGTTATTGCCGTGTTTGGCGACATTTTGGCCTGCACCAGCCACCACAAAAGATGAAAGTGTGGAAATATTGAAGGTATCTTTGCCATCCCCGCCTGTACCACAGAGGTCCATGGCGTCGTATTCGGCTATCTCTACCGGAATGCAGCGCTCAAGCATTGCCTCTCGGAAACCAGACAGCTCTTCTACGGTAATACTACGCATCAGATATACAGTCATAAATGCTGCGATCTGGCTCGTATTGTAATTTCCGGCCGTAATATTTTTCAAAACCTCCTTTGCATCTGCTCGGCTGAGTGTACGGTGCTCGATGAGGTGATTTAGTATTTCTTTCATTACTAGGGGTGTTGTTGGATTAGTACTTGCTTGTTTTTAACTTTCCATCCAGTTTTTGATGATCCGCTCACCGTTTTCGGTAAGGATACTTTCCGGATGAAACTGTACGCCCCTGACATCATATATCTTGTGCCGGATCGCCATGATCTGATTGTCAGGGGTGCGGGCTATAACTTCCAGATCCGGAGAAAGGGTATCTTCATTTATTACCCATGAGTGGTATCTACCAATGCTAAACGTATCGGGCACTTCAGCGAAAAGCAAATCAGGCTCTGCCTTGACCACAGAGGCAACACCATGAAGCACTTCTGATAGATTAATCAACGACCCCCCGAAAGCTTCTCCGATAGCCTGATGCCCCAGGCAAACGCCAAGAATGGATTTTGTGGGAGCATATTTTCCTAAGAGTGCGGGCATAATTCCGGCATCCTTAGGGACACCGGGACCAGGGGAAAGAATTATTTTATCATACTTTTCCACATCTTCCAGACTTATTTTGTCATTGCGAAAGACATCCATGCTTGCCCCATAACCTAATTGCCGGACGATATAGACCAGGTTGTAGGTGAAGGAGTCGTAATTATCGAGGACGAGTATTTTCATTATAGTTGATTGAGAAATTTAAAGATTGAAATTACTTGTCCGCCGTGGCGGATTGGAAAATTCACTAGTGTTAAGCCTCCTTCCTTTTCTTCTCTTCAAATTCATATAAATATTTTATTAGGCCTTTTAATTCACTGGATAGACCAACCAGATCCTGATAATATTCCTGATAGATTGGCTCATCTGTTTTTTTTTACTTAGAGTAGCAAAAGAGCTGACTCCGAAGTTCTCCGGCAGATCCTTTTGCAATTTCCAGAAAGCGAATAAACTGTCGGTTTTGATTATATTTAAAGCCTTCAGCTATATTATTTGAAATCGAAATTGCAGATCCTATCAATTGATCTTTGGCGCAATAATCTTTAGCTAATCTTTCAGATTCAGCTAATTGATAAATCCTTACTCCGATTTTTATAGCATGCCGCCAAACGGGCAAATCTTCAAATCGCTCGTATTTTGCCATAATTTTTCAATTTTAAAATCTTCCAATTTTTCTGTCATATATTCTCCGCCGCCCTCAGCGCCACTCTCAACGCTTCCAGTTTATTCGCCACTTCTTGCAACTCTGACGGAATAGTGGATTTGGCCACCACACCAGCTCCAGCCTGGAACCGAAGCTGATTGTTTTCAGAGACAAAAGATCTGATCAAAATCGCATGGTTGAAATCTCCATTGAATCCCAGATATCCGATAGCGCCACCATAGAAGGTTCTGGATACATTTTCCAACTCATCGATTAATTCCATTGCCCGGTATTTGGGAGCACCGGAAAGCGTGCCCGCAGGAAATGTGTCGGCCACCAATTGGAGTGGATTTGTCCCTTCAGGCAATTCTCCTGTGACTTTGGAAACCAAATGGATCACATGGGAGTAATATTGAATTTCTTTAAACACCTCCACCGTAACTTTTTCAGACGACCTGCTCAGATCATTTCTGGCCAGATCCACCAGCATGACATGCTCAGAGTTCTCTTTGGGGTCATCGTAGAGTTTGCGAGCCAAAGCGGCGTCTTCCTGGTCATTGCCCGTTCTCCTGAATGTACCGGCTATGGGATAGATGGTGGCTTTTTTATCCTTGACCACTATCTGCGCCTCCGGAGAACTTCCAAAGACCTTGAAAGAGCCATAATCAAAATAGAATAGATAAGGAGAAGGATTTACAGATCTTAGGGCACGATAGACATTGAATTCATCTCCTTTAAATCCCGTGCTGAACCTACGTGAAAGAACGATCTGGAACACATCACCCCGAAAGCAATGCTCCCTTCCCTGATTCAGAATTTTAAGAAATTCCTCATCTGTGTAGTTGGATTCTTCCTCTCCCACCCGTTGAAATGTATAGCTAGGTATGTTCTTGTTGTTCAAGAGGCGCTCAATCTCCTCCATCTTCTCGCTGTTTTCGGCGCCTGCCACCCGATGTTCCAGTAGATGAAGCTCATTCTTATAGTGATCCACTACAATGACATTCTGATAAACAGAATATTGCATCATAGGAACCTCTGTAGGCTCAGTATTCTGAAGTCTGATATCTTCAAAGTACGCCACCGTATCGTACTGGATATAGCCAAAAAGACCGTTGGTGCTAAACTTAAAATTGTCCGGAGCTACGTCAAATTTATTTCCGAAAGCCCTGAGGCACTGCATCAGCTTCTGGTCAGAACTCACTTCATAGCTTTCTTTTAGCCCAGAGGGCAAGCTTTCCACTACCTTGCCTGCATTGAAGGTAAATGTGGCCAGTGGGTTGAAGCAGATGTATGAAAAACTGTTTTCCTGCCCATGATAGTCAGAGCTTTCAAGCAAAATCGGATTGGCAAACCTGTCCCTTATCTGTAGATAAACACTCACTGGAGTAATAGTATCCGCGAGTCGTTTTCGGTAAGTAGTAAGGATAGGAAATTTGATTTGAGTCATTCGTGGTCGATTTTTTATGAAAAAAGGCTTACCGGAAATCCAGTAAGCCTTTTATACTATGTCGTAACGCAAAATTACATGCAGGGGCTTTCTAAACTTCCTTTTGGAAAGAGTAAGAATGCCACCACCAGTATTTATTTGCGATTGTTTTCATAAGAATAAGGGCAAATTTAGGAAGGGATTGTTAAGGACAAAGCATGGAAACGATTTTTTTTGAAAAAGTATGAAATATTTTCTTCTCCCTTACGTATGGATGGTAATCTGTGAAAAATACAAAACTTGATTATTGGAATTTTATAAAGTAGGCATATCTTCTTTTTCTTTATTGTATCACCTACATGACTTACCTATGGACATCTCAGCTTATTTTCTCCGATGAGAATTATTGCCGAAGGAAAGCCGCTTCTGGATAAATGGCTGCTGGGATATGATCTCAGACTACATAATCCAGGCCACCATAGCTTATCCATGAGCAATGCCCCAAACCAAATCTGAATTAAGTCGTTGATATGTAAAACAATACCTAACACTATGAAACTGATCAACTCACTTTTAGCTATGATTATGCTGGCGGGTATTTGCACAGCTTACGCACAACAAACTTCAGAATGGAAATCCCCCATGCATGAAGTACAGTTCATATCGGAATCCGGTGATGATGTGAAAATGGAAGTGGACAAAGGATATAAATATGCTAATTTAGAATTTGACGGACGAAAGTTCCACCTATTTTATAACCGAGATTTGAATCAAATAAAAAAGGCAAGAATAGTTGAGCCTAAAACCCAATTGGAAATTGCCCGGGGCAGAGGCAGTTATTTTTGGGGGTCCGCACGGCTTGAATTTGTAGATGGGGAAATCCTCAAGGTAAAAAGAAAAAGAAATGCCAATGGATACGTAATAACAGGGCCATCGGGGCCAATTTTCAAAGTGGAAAACCACGCCATTTCCGCCGTCAAAACCTATAATGAAAAAGAGTTTTTAACCCAGGCGTTTTATGTATTCGACCGGATAAAAACAACCCAAAACAATCCTTCCGACGTAATGATATTTTACTCAAATTATTACCAAACCAGTTCAAATAAGTAGTTTTGGTAAAAACTATGGCAAAATCATTTCCCCAGTATTTTAAGCGCATTTTTGACGATTATCAGGTTCTAGTCCAAGTTGACCCTGATACCTTTACAGGCATAGAGCTAATTGTACATCCTGACGGAAAAATCGAAAAAACCGAAATGGAATTTGATGAGGAGATTTTTGAGGATCTGGCAGAAGATGATTTCATTCATTGTAATGTGCTGGAATTTCAGATGCATCTGGCAAAGACTAAATAATATGGTTAACCGCAATGATGCCAGTAACCAAAACTTCTTCGGTCACCTAGTCAGAAGGCCTAAGACGGGTGTCAGAAGAAGCCTAAATGTTAGTGTCAACCAAATCCTATAATGCAATGCTTTCATCTCGTTTCTGGCAGAAAAGCGGATATACGCACATACTAAGTGATTTCATATGCTTGTTTTTCAGTGGTCATATGGGATCTTTGACGATTAAAAACAATCATTGTCATGTGTGATTTAATAATGACTTTTATCATGTCGATTTCCAATTTGAAAATTAATGCTCCTCATAGTCAGTGCTGAAAGCGGCAAATATCCAATTGGGGCAGAAGAATATTGTAAACATTGATTTTCTACTTACCTTTGCACCGGCGGCACGACCAGCTCCTGCTGAATCCCCCAGGTCCGGAAGGAAGCAAGGGTAGGTGGTTGAGCGGTGCGATGCCGCTTCTTTTTTGCCCTATTTTTTCCTACGGCTCCCCAATCAGGTTACAATTCTTGATTAATCTTCTAACTTTGTTACCCACAATCAAATCCATTTGGATTTATCCTATTTCGAGCTTTTACCCCTTCCTGAGAACAATAATCCGCTAGGTGTGTAAGAGCAAGGAATAGCTGAATCCATACCTATTAAACAATTCAAACATGAAATTCTTTATTGACACAGCCAATCTAAGCGACATTCGCGAAGCTTATGACCTTGGGGTATTAGATGGCGTAACTACCAACCCTTCCCTGATGGCCAAGGAAGGTATCAGCGGAAATGAGAAAGTAAGAGCCCACTACAAAGCCATCTGCGATATCGTGGATGACAAAGTAAGCGCAGAAGTGATCGCCACTGACTTCGACGGGATGGTAAAAGAAGGAAAAGAACTGGCAAAGATCGATGACAAAATCGTGGTTAAAATCCCGATGGTAAAAGACGGCCTAAAAGCACTTAAATACTTTCAAAGTGAAGGGATCAGAACCAACTGCACGTTGATTTTCTCCGCTGGCCAGGCACTTTTAGCTGCCAAAGCCGGGGCGTCTTATGTATCTCCTTTTATAGGAAGACTGGATGATATCGCCTTTGACGGAATGGATCTGATCGCCCAGATCGTCCACATATATGGCAACTACGGCTTCGAGACCGAAGTGTTGGCAGCCTCTGTAAGACATACCATGCACCTGTTGAAATGTGCTGAAGTAGGAGCAGATGTGGTGACTTGCCCCCTCAAAGTGATCACTGGCCTATTGAACCACCCGTTAACGGATTCTGGTTTGGCAACGTTTTTGGCAGATCATGCCAAAGCAGCCGGAAAATAAGTAACGAAGGCCGGCTCTTGTCGGCCTTTTTCAAATTCCCCCTATGTATATTATCAAAGTAAAAGGCAAAGCAAAAATCCCTGATTACATTCAGATCAGGGACGAAAACTTTGTTTTGGTAGCTTACTTCAGAGCAGATAGGCCGCTGAAGAAAATTGAGAAATTCGGTCTGGAGGGCAAGGAAAAAGAACTGGAGGCGTTAATCTTGGATCTTCCTTTTGGGAAATTGCAAAAATTAGAATTATAAGAATGGATTTCAGCACCCAGCCTGTATTGCAGGTAAATCAAGCGACCATCTTTCAAGGTATCGACCCGATCCTAACTGATGTCAACTTCTCCGTGGAGCAACACGAATTTGTGTTTCTGATCGGCAGAACAGGCAGCGGGAAAAGCTCCTTATTAAAAACACTTTATGCCGATCTGGCGTTACGAAATGGAAGCGCTGAAGTGGCAGGCTTTGATCTAAGATCAATCAAAACCAAGGACATTCCGTTTTTGAGAAGGAAAATCGGGATAATATTTCAGGATTTTCAGTTATTCAATGACAGAAGTATAGCCGAAAACCTAGCCTTCGTCATGAAAGCCACTGGGTGGAAGGACAAGGCAAAAATCAATGCCCGTATGTCTGAGGTACTTCTGCAAGTAGGGCTGCACAATGCCTCAAGTAAAATGCCCCACCAACTATCCGGAGGTGAGCAGCAGCGTGTGGTAATTGCCAGGGCTCTATTAAATGAACCCTCAATACTGTTAGCTGATGAACCCACTGGAAATCTGGATCCAGATGTAGCAGACGGGATCTTCAAGCTCTTCCAGGATATCAATAAAAGGGGGACCGCTATATTGATGGCAACCCATAATTACGATTTACTTCGTAAGTATCCGTACAGAGTCCTTAAATGTGAAAACGGAGAATTAAAGGACAGTCAGACACATGATGTCTCTTATGGATCCTCTTATTAAGAGAAGGTCTTTACCATTCAAAAGGTTTCTAGCCAAAAGATTAAATATAGTATAAGGTCAGTTCGTTGATATCACTCTTACAATTCGCACGATGAAAACAACCATTATTTCCAAAGCTTCCTTATTGCTGGGCATGATTATATTACTGGGCTCTTGCGACAAAAAGGATGATCCTACGCCACGCGTGTCCCCTGACTCCAATGAAGCAGCCAATAATTGGATACTGGCAGTAATGAGTGAAGTGTATTATTGGCTTGATGATATAAGAACTCCTATAGCTGTCACCTCTGATCCTACCCAGTATTTCAACTCTCTTTTAAATAAGCCTACAGATCGATTTTCCGCAATCTATCCTGATTACCAGGAATTAATCAATAGCCTCAGTGGAATTTCCCTTGACGCCGGGTATGAATTCACCTTGTTTAGGGCATCCGAATCAAGCAACGATGTGGTTGCGGAAATAACCTATGTAAAGAAAAACAGCCCAGCAGAATCTGCGGGAATTGTCCGGGGCGACGTTATTACGGCGATTAACGGAACCACTCTGACCCTGGATAATTACCAAGGACTTTTAGGACAAATCCAGGAAACACACAGCATTTCTTATTTGAGCTATAATGAAGGGCAGGATATTTATCAGGCTCAAGAGGACATTTCACTTACCCCTATTGAACTACAGGAAAATCCAATTTATCTGGACACGGTGTACACCATAGGCTCTCAAAAAATCGGCTATTTGGTTTATAACTTTTTTGCCCCAGACCCTGGCAACTCCTCCGGAAGTTACGATCTGGAATTAGACGAAATATTCGCATCCTTTAAATCTCAAAGTATAAATAGCCTCATAGTTGATTTTAGATATAATGGTGGGGGCTATGTAGGCTCTGCAATTAATTTGGCAAGTCTTATTGCGCCGGGTGTGTCTAGTACTACCGTTTTTTCAAAAACAAAGTACAATGACCTGATCTCTGCCGCAATTCCGGAATTAAATGATGTAAAGACAAATTTCTTAGACAAATCACAAAACGTTGGAGCTTCTCTTGAGGGAAATGCAGTATATGTTCTTACCTCTAGCCGCACAGCCTCTGCATCAGAACTCATAATCAATGGACTAAAACCTTATATGGAAGTCTTTCTTATCGGAGAACTGACTACAGGTAAAAATGTGGGCTCTGTAGCATTTGAAGACGAGGAAAATCCCCAAAACCGCTTTGGTATGCTACCTATTGTATCTCAAAGTTTCAATAGCCTAGATGAGTCGGATTATTCAAACGGCTTTGCGCCAAACATCCAAGCATTGGAATATGAGGAAAGGCTAAAACCTCTTGGAGATGTCAATGAAATCTTGCTTCGCAAAGCCATTGAGCAGATCACCGGAACCCCATCTTCAGCTCGATTCAAAAAACTAGACAGGGTGGACCAGGGAAGCTCACTTGATTCCAAGGTCAGATATGGCAGGATGGTCGAAAACAACATCTTTAAATGAATGAAGGATCTGGCTTCTTATAGGGAACTTTAGATAGATTACTCAGTCGTATAAAAAGCATAAATCTTCACTCAGTTTCTTT
This sequence comes from Algoriphagus sp. AGSA1, assembly GCF_021390545.1. Lineage (GTDB taxonomy): Bacteria > Bacteroidota > Bacteroidia > Cytophagales > Cyclobacteriaceae > Algoriphagus. The sequence goes on from NZ_JAJUWR010000015.1 coordinate 109,618, forward strand.
AGCTTAAGTAAGCCATGCTGATCGGCTGCCAATCTGCAAACAGCTGATTTTCTTGCAATCAACACAATCCGATAAATCGAGACAGGCTACAACGAAACCTGATGCATAATCCGGGATTAATCCCAGTTTTTCTGTATCGGCATTCCCATTCATTATCAAATCGTTAAGTTTCAGATCTTGGAAGGCTGACTGAAGTTTTGCTGTTAAATTTGATATTCAATTCTAAAAGCCATGGAAATCGCAGCAAGTTTCATCCTTATTTTAACTGTATATTTTTTAGGTTGTTTGGCACTTGTGCAAGAGATCATCAGACCTAGAAGGCAGTTGATTATAGAAAACAATAAAAAAGGGCAATGGGTAACTAATTATCCAAAGATCATCTCACTGAGTTTTGGCATTTCCTTATTAACCACTTTCATTGCATACTTCCTGTTTCTCAGTTAAAAAACCTTACCTAATAAAATCAAAGGGCTGCCAAATTCTTCTGGCAGCCCTTTAGTGTTTAAACCTTTTACTCAAACAAATCAAACTTCAGTCCGAAGTTAAATCTGGCATTATAATATTCCGCCTGCATAGTCCTTGACCTTATACCTTGATAGTATCTCAGCGGCTGATTGGTCAGGTTGTTTCCTTCAAGGAAAATCCTCCATTTTGGGGTAATCGAATAGGAAGCGTTCACATCCAAAAATGTCTGTTTGTCGTAATAGCGGTCTTCAAATGACTCACCACCCAATTCATCCAGATAATCAGAGGCGTAGTTCAGAGACACTCGCATTACAATACGCTTGTTTTCGTAGGACAATGATGCATTGAACATATTATCTGCTGTCCCTGGCAATTCAATAGAATCATTTTCCCTGCCTTCTACTCCGTCTGTGGATGATTTGGTATAGGTATAGTTCAAATAGATTCCGAATCCTTTCCATATCTGGCGCTGAATCGAAGCTTCCAAGCCATAAACTTTGGCTGAACCACCATTCTCAGGTCTGGAATATTCCAGTCCAGAACCAAATAAAGGATCTGTATAGCCCTGGGTGGTGATTGTATATACGAAGTCATCCAAGTTTTTATAAAAGCCACCCAAGGAAATCAAGCCTACATTCTGAAAATATTGCTCCCCCATCAAGTCAAAATTCATGGCCGTAGTTGGCTTTAGATTTGGATTACCCCGTGACAATTCCTCATCTTCAGGACTAAACTCCGCATAGGGAACCAAGTCAAAATAATTTGGTCTGGCTATGGTATTGGTCCATGCAAACCTCAATACACTGTTTTGATTCCAGCTATATTTCAGGTGTACCCCAGGCATTATGTTAGTGTAACTCTGCTCGCCTTCGGCAGAAGAAAACTCTTCATTATCCAAATCAAATATATTTCCCACATAATCTATAGAGGTATGTTCCAGTCTCACACCTACTACAGCAGATAGCTTATCGGTAAACTGGTGATCCGCCATTACATACCCTCCTGTAATATTCTCATTGGCTCTATAATTCCCAGGTACATATTCCCCTGGCTCATCGTTCTCCTCAAACAAACCGGTGTTTTTTAAATTCAAACCGCCCAAATAGGTTGGTGACATAAATGTACCGGCTTGGTATTGAGTCCCTGCGAGAAAACCAGGATCGGAATAATCAGTGTTCGGTACGTCTCCAAGATTCTCACCAAAAGCCTCCTCATCCAAGGGTTCATAAGTGAAGAAGTTATTGTCACGCTCTTTAGTCTTGCCTCTATACCTGGCTCCAAACTGAAGTATGCCTTTAGAGCTATAAGGCAATTTGAAGTCAAGTTTGCCATTTAGATCACGGTCAAACGTATAGCCATATTGCTCTGAAAGCTCATTAAATCCAATACCCAAATTGTCTGACTGATTTGTCAAATAGGCGATAGGTTTATCCGGGTTAGAAACGTCCACGGTCACATCTTGGTTAGAAGATCTGTAGGAAACATAGCGTTCAAAGGGCCTTTCCTCTGATGCTTTTGCATACGTGGCAGACCAATCCATCTTTAATTTATTAAAGAGATGGCTACCTCCCAAAGTGGTATTGTAAACCCTTTGATCTTCCAGTCTTGTGGCCTTATTTCTGTCACTGTCCACGCCTCCCTTGGTTTGATATTCTACTCTGCCTTTGGTCAGATATCTATTTGGACTGACCTCCATGAAATCCCCTCCTTCAAATGACCGATCAAGCTGACTAACTCTCATTCTGAACCTATTCTCCCAATCGTCCCGGTGGTTGTACATCCCAGAAAGGAATAAAGTATGATTGTCATTGATATCATAATCAAGTGCCAAGGAGGCAGATCTACGGACACGCTGGACAGTATATTTCCTGATATCAAATTCTTCTAATACCACCCCATTGTCATAATTTTTCCACACCGCCTCAATATTATCAGAGCCAAAACGATGGTTGCTGTATGAGCCGGAAAAAATCACACCCAGCTTGTCATTAAGAAAACGGTTGCCGATAATAACCCCTCCTGTCCAAATCGGTTTATTGGAAAGTAGATTGACCCCTGAAGCGGCTGTGCCCGAGACCCTCAGGGCATTGGGAGCCTGGCGGGTGACAAGATTTACAGAACCACCTATTGCATCAGCATCCATACTTGGCAGCACAGCCTTATTTACCTCTATGGTCTGGATCATGTCTGAAGGTATCAGATCCATCTGCACGTTTCTATTATCGCCTTCCGCAGATGGAATCCTTTCTCCGTTCAGTGTCACAGAATTCAGATGTGGGGCCATTCCCCGGATGATGATGTCCCTGGCTTCCCCCTGATCGTTTTGCATAGTGACCCCAGGAATCCGCTTTAATGCATCTCCAATATTCGCATCGGGAAATCTACCTATTTGATCAGAAGACACCACATTTGTAATATTCGCATTATTCTTCTGCTGATTGAGAGCCTTGGCCTGGCCTTTTAAGCGATCCCCTAACACTACAAATTCCAAGCTTTCAATGGTTGTCTCTCCCAATTTAAAATTCAAGGTGGATGTCTTCCCTTTTTCTATGGATACCTGATGGATCACGGATCCATAACCCAGATATGAAACCTGAACCTCATACGAACCTTCCCGAAGATCTACTATGGAATAATCCCCGTTTTGATTGGTGACTGTCCCCAGCGAAGTGTTTTTCAAAACCACGTTTGCTCCAGGTAAAGATAGATTTTCAGAATCTATCACCCTCCCCTTTAATACACCTTGACCAAGTACCTGTTGGCCCAGGCAAAAAACAAGAAGTAATGTAAATGCACCAAGTAGTTGCTTTTTCATAAGTTAAGATTAAAAGATTACTTTTTAGATTTTAAAATATCCCCAGCTATATCCTCCCATCGGTAGATTTGAAAGGTTTTGTCATCTGACATTGCCACAAAAAGACCATGTGGGAAATCAGACCCCAACGCCTGACTAATAGATTCTGAGCCATCGCTGGAAACTGTACTGGTGGGGATTTTGGTGATTAATGGGTGCTCGTGAGGATTGGAATCGCTGCCTTCCCGAGGAAAAACATGAAAAAGATCAGCCCCTTGGTCTGACACCAAAATATACCCCGTGGTATCGTCCAGTTTGTAAATAGAAATACCCTCATGATCATCGGAGAAGCCTTCCTTGGCAAAAAATGCCAACTCCTCATTTCCTTTGGCAGGATCAGCGTGGTATTTTTTCACTCCTACCCCCTCATCGGAGTAATAGACATAGCCAAGTTCGGCATCTACGGCTATGGCCTCAATTTCCTTTTTGCCAGAGTAAGAACCGAATTTCCGCACCAAGTTTAGGGTGATTTCACCATCCTGCCCCAGGATTTCATACTGCCATAAATAAGTCCCGTCTGTAGGCCCGTTTTTCCTGCCGGCGATCACATAGTTTTTCCCAGAATCCTTATCCTGATAAACAGCCACTCCCATCAAGTCCCTGAAGTCTGTCCCTGTCTCACCTTCATATACCTCCACTCCTCCTGCATTGATCTCCTTCATATCAGGAAGGCTGAAAAACCTCAATTTGGACGTCATACGCTCCCCTGTGACGGCAAAGTCAACAGTTCGATCTCCCAAGTTCAGACCATACCCCACATCCACATTATTAGGTCGCTGAATATCACGGACAATGAGTGAGTCGATGGCATTCCCTTTCAGATCAAAGACGTACAATGCTCCTTCAGCATCCTTATCAGTACCAATGATGAGACTTTTGGCCGGTTCACGAAAGTTGACCCATACTGCGGGATCATCAGTGTCATGCACTACTGAATCGGTCACATAGATTGGCTTCACCAAACTTTCCGCTACAGTTTCTACTTGTTGCTGGACTGGCTTGCTACAGGAACTTATAAGTAGTCCCACTGCAGTCAATCCATAAATCAGTCTGTTTGTTGTCATAAAATTTTGAATGATTTTGATGCTACAATGTTAGCTTAGTCTGTAGCTTGAGACTAGAAACGACTGTTATCAATTGGGCAACAACAAAAAAAGTGACCGTTAACAGAACCTAAACAAAATATCAAAAAACAAACATAATGTATTGAAAATGAGTTGTTTAATGTATATTAAAAATAGATTAACAAATTGTAAATCATATACAAAGCAGAAATTGCTGTAAACTATCGTCCTTTCGGAGGTTCAATTTCTTCCGTAGTCGATAGCGGGAAATGCGGAGACTATCCATAGAGATCCCAAGCGAGGAAGCTATTTCCTTGGAACTTAGATTAAGACGCATCAGACTGGCAAGTTTCATTTCAGCCGGAGTCAGGCCGCCGGAACGGGCCTGAATATTTTTGAAGAAATCCTGATGCACTTTTTCAAACGTCTGTTTGAAATCATCCCAATCTGTATCATGCGAAAAATTAAAATCAATTTGTTTGATCAGGTTTCTTATCCTCTTTTTCTGCTCCTTGGGATCTTCTTCCAAACTACTTTTCAGCTTGGACTGTATATCCTCTAGCATCCTGTTCTTATCGATGACATGGAGGGTTTGGGCGGTAAGGGATTTTGAATGGGCCTGATCCTCAGTTTGCATCTTCAGCTCGAGCAATCTGAGGTTTTCCTTTTCGGTATGGATGAGCTGCTCCTTTATCAGCAAAAGTTCCTCCTGCCGTTTCAACAATTCTTTATTTCCTTTTATTTTAAGTTTTTGACGGTTGAAAATCACCCACCCTAGTATGAAGAGAAGGCAAACCAATGTCAAGAACAACCACCTCATTTTGGTGTCAAAATCCCGGGCTTGCTGCAGCTCCTTTATCTGCTGATTCTTGGTAAAAAGATTATATTGAGCTTCCTGAATGGCCAGCTGTCGAGAGGATTCCACCGAATAGACCAGGTCACTGAGCCGTCTGCTTTGCTCCAGATAATCGAAAGCACTCTTATATTCCCCCATAGCTGCATATACTTTTGAAATATCTACAACAGCTGATTTTTGTTGATAAACCAAACCGAGTCGCTGGCTCATCTCAGCAGCCTTTACAGAATACTCTAATCCCTTCTCATACTCTCCAGTTTTCCGGAACACATCACCCAGATTATTCAGGTTACCTATGACCTTCAGACTATCCCCTAATTGCGAATTTATCAGAAATGCTCTATGGAAATTATCATAAGCTGAGTCATATCTTGCCAAATCCTCATATATGCTGCCAATGTTTTCCCGCACAAAAGCAATTTGGGATTTCATTCCGAGAGACTCAAAAAGCTGGAGGGACTCAGTTTGATAGTCCAATGCCTTTGAATATTCCATGCTTTTCTCAAACATCCCACCTATAAAACTTTTGGTCTCAGCTTTACCTTCCTCATCTCTGATTTCCCCATAAATCCTCAGCGCTTTTTCATGTCTTTGAAGCGCACTTTCAGTGCTTTTTATCTTGTAATAGACTTCTCCAAGCACATTGTTTGCTTGGGCAAGCAGCTTCTTTTGTCGACTTATCTCAAAGATATGTTCCGCTTCATATAGTGCTTCGGTCGCATCCTGAAACATGCCAAACTGGAAAAGTATATAACCACGCAACAATTGGCATTGACCAGTCAAAGAGTCAATTTCGGCACTTCTGCTTTCTTCCAGCAACTCACTTGCTATTATAAAAGCCGATTCCGGAGCACTTTTGGAAATAATCCGTGCAGAATCAAGTCGTGAAGCTATAGCTTTGGGATTTTGTGCTGAAGAAGTAGCTGATGAAAAACAGTATAGGATTACAGCTAAACCATAGATATGTATCAGACCTTTCATAACCCACAAAGATCAGTACCTAAGGCTCCAGAGCTGTTAAGAAATGATTGTGATACAATTAACTTTTCCAGGGAATCCTTGAGGCTATTTTCAGAAAACATGAGCAAAACCACCCTCTATCTGGGCAGATTTTAAAGAAGCTTGATTCTAACTTCAAGTTGTGTTTTTAATGAGAGGCTAAGTTTGATTAGGCGTTCACAATATGAAATCGAGCCTTAGAATACAGGCAGGCATGACTCAACAGTCACACGGAAGAATGATTATCTGTGAAGCAGGATTTCCTGTCCGACGACAGGCGGGCATGTGGCCGCTAAGAATCAAATTATAACCAGATGAAAAAGAAGAAATACTCAGCTCCTGTATTTGCCTATTTATACTATCAGTTCCTGATCATTTTATTGGCATTTTTGATAAGGGAGGAAAAAGGAAGTATTGAATTGGCCATAAACGACTACCATCATTGGCTAGCTGACATTTTCTTCAAAAACATCACCCATCTAGGAGACGGGGTCATTCTGGCAGTTCCTATTTTGCTTTTATTGTTTGTCCGCTACAGCCATGCTATTTTACTTTTCACTGCTACAATGATCCATTTGGTTTTAGTCACCGTGGGAAAAAGGATTCTTTTCCCAGGTATGCCTAGGCCGGGTGAATACTTCAAAGACATAGATTTCTACACAGTTCCCGGGGTGGATATCCATCATTGGAACAGCTTTCCCTCTGGACATACTACCACTGTTTTTATGCTTGCCTGTGTGTTTGCTATGATATTTTCCAAAAAGGGGTGGATACAGGTTTTCTTATTGGGCATGGCCGGGTTAGTCGGTTTCAGTAGGATATATCTCATGCAGCATTTCTATATGGATGTGCTGGCGGGTTCTCTCTTAGGAGTTTGGTCCGCCTTTGCGGGGAGATGGGTTACCCTCAGTTATTTCTCTTCCAAGAAGTATAAACGCAGTCTGTACCCTAAGCGAAAAGTCAGTTTACAGGAATTGACGGGGTCAAAGGCAGTTCTTCAGAATTCCCAAGCTACTTAATCCTTAGCAAAACGGTAGTAGGACTTTCAAACAAATCCCTGCCTTCAAAAACCACTTCGCATGCATACCCCAGCTTTGAGAACTCCTCCATATTCCCTTTTCTCAAGATTACGACTCCCTCATTTGGCATTTCATCGAGCTTTTGTAGATCCAAAATAGGTTTCTGCACCAAAAACACAAAAGAGGGATTGAACTCTCCAAAGTGATAAAAGTTCAATTCTTTAAGCTCGCTTACACCTGAAGCAAGCAATGGGTTTTCCTTATCTAACACAGGAAATGCCCAGAGCAAAAAGGTGAGACTGACAGCTATGAATCCAAGACAAAGGCTAACCCAATGCATCCTCCATCTTGCTAGAATCCAATAATATAAGCTTACTACTACTATACCACTCCCCACAAGAAAATACCACCCAATATATGCGCTGTCTGAATAGGCAGCATCTTCCCTGAGTCCGAAATAAATCGCAGCCGGCAATGTGAATAAAACCAATAAGGATATAAGTCCTGCCCATTTCACATTCTTCCATTCTCCTGCCCGGGTAATCACCCACCCGATCATGATGGCTAAAAATGGATAAGCTGGGGCGGTGTAGTTTGGCAATTTGGTGCCTGATAGCATAAAAAAAACAATTGTAAGGACAGAAAAAATGAGGGAGATTCTCACCAATGTAGGGGCACTGGCATAAGAAAGCAGTGACCTCCAGGAGACCAGCAGAACAAGCGATCCGGGCATCATCCCTACCACCACATAGGCTAAAGTAAGGTAAAAACCTCCCCCATGTCCTTCCATAGGTGATGCGAAACGACTGACATTATGTTTGAAAAAAAATTCCTGTAACCAAAGCCCATCCGTTTTCCACGCAATAAGGAGGTACCAGGGAAGTGATACAAGCATGAAAATGACTATTGCAAAAGGATCCAAAACGGATTTGAAATTCCGCCAAAATCCCCCTTTCTGGAATAAAACAAAAAGCAGAATTGTGCCTCCCACTAAAGCAATCGCGATTGGCCCCTTGCTTAGTACTGCCAGTCCCAACACAACCCCCATCCATCTTAACCATGTTTTATTAAGGTGATCACCTTCCCAATACCTAATAAAACACAATAAGGTGGCTGTAAGAAAGAAAATCAGAAATGGATCAGGTACCGCCAAATGAAACTGGACAACCCAATGAACAGAGGCAAGCAGAGCGAAACCCGAAATCAATCCTGCCTCTATTCCAAGGTTCCGCTTGACTGTAAGAAACACCATACATAGGGTCAACCAGCCCATCAACGCAGGAAAAAAACGAGCGGCGAAAGGAGTAACCCCAAACAACTGATATGCCAATCCAAAAAAATAGTAATGCAACGGTGGTTTATCATATCTCGGAAGCCCATTGAAGGTCGGTAAAACCCACTCCGAAACCTGCCACATTTCCATCGCAGCGCTGGCATTCTTGGCTTCATCAAGAATATATATGCTTAGATTCCCTATCTGGGCAAAATGGATAAAAAAGGCGGCAAGCAGAAAAATAACGGAAACCCATGTGTGCTCAAATCTCTTCATTGAGATAAAGAAACGTGTAAAAAAAACCAGTTATGTCAATTTTAGATTAAGGATATATTAGCTTTTATGTATATCCGCTTTTCTTCCAGTAAAACAATAAAAGCATAATAGGATTCGGAAAACACTAGCGTCAAGGTCACCTCGGTCACCCGTCTTCGGTCTTCCGTCCAGTAAAGCAAAGAGAATAGTGGTACTGGCATCATTACGGTTAATCATATTAGCTTTTATAATAAACTTTCAAGAATACCCCATGGGGCAAAACAAAAAACATTAGTTCTTTGCAGATACTTAAGGAAAATCGGTTCGAAACAGACTGATTTGAGGGGCGGGGAATTCCCGGGGATTTCTTTATCTTCAAAGCTTATGGAAGAGCATATCATCTCCCTAGAGCAATTTTGGGAATTAAAAGATCAATATCCGCTGATAGATGCGCGCAGTGAGAGGGAGTTTGCCCAAAGCCATATTCCCGGGGCAGTGAATATTCCCATACTGAACAATCAGGAAAGGATTGAAGTAGGCACCTTGTATAAAGACCAGGGTTCTGAAGAAGCTACTATTAAAGGATTTGAACTGGTGGGTCCCAGGTTTCATCTGATTCTAAAGGAAGCATTAAAACTATTCCCTGAAAAGAAAATTATCATCTATTGCTGGCGCGGTGGGATGCGTAGCCAAATCCTTTCCTGGCTGTTGACTTTGGTTGGATTCGAAGTGTATAGATTAAAAGGAGGCTACAAAACTTACAGGACTTATAGTTATGAACTGGTCAGAAAGCAGTTGGATTTCATCGTTTTAGGGGGAAAAACCGGGACAGGGAAAACACGGTTGCTCAAAAAACTACAGAAAACAGGTGAACAGATTATAGACTTGGAAGACCTCGCTAAACACAAAGGATCATCCTTTGGGGCGATAGGACAACCAGCCCAACCCACGGTGGAACAGTTTGAAAATAAGCTGGCCGAAGACTTACGAAAGCTCAATCCTGAAAACCCCATTTGGGTGGAAAATGAAAGCAGAAAGATCGGCAAGGTGATACTTCCAGACCTATTCTATCATCAGATGTTGGAGGCACCGTTGATTGATATCGTAAAATCAGAAGAAGAACGTATAAAATTGATTCAAGAGGAATATGCAACTCTGCCAGCTGATGACCTGATACTTGCTGTCTTAAGGTTGAAAAAGCGGCTGGGTGGTCTTCGTACTTCGCAGGCTATAGAGGCCATCGTAGAAGGAAATCATGAATCTTGGATTGCCAACATGTTGATATACTACGATAAGGCTTACACGTTTGATTTAGAAAAACATGCCGATGATAAAATCCTTAGACTAGACCTTACTGGTCTATCCTACGATACATCTACCCAAAAACTACTGGAAATAAAACATCAAATCCATGGAAAACACCCCCAAAAGGCTGACTGAATGGAGCGAAGGCTCTGGCTGCGGCTGCAAAATCGCACCTGCAGTACTGGATGAGATTTTAAGCAAAAGTGGAAGTCCCGATTTTTCAGACTCTAATCTTTTGGTCGGTAATAGCAGTAAGGATGATGCCGCCGTCTATCAAGTCTCTCCGGAATTGGCCGTGATCAATACAGTGGATTTTTTCACGCCGATTGTGGACGATCCTTTTGACTTTGGCAGAATCGCCGCTGCCAATGCTATTTCAGATGTGTATGCCATGGGAGGGAAACCGATTTTCGCCAATGCCATTCTCAGCTGGCCGGTGGAAAAACTTGCACCGGAACTTGCCGCTAAAGTCATGGAAGGAGCCAAGGCAATCTGTACAGCTGCTGGAATTGGACTGGCAGGAGGGCATTCCATAGCAGCTAAAGACCCCATCTTTGGCCTTTCAGTCAATGGAATTATTCATCCACATAAAATCAAAACCAATAAAGCTGCGAGGGAAGGAGATATTATCTACCTCACCAAGCCACTCGGTATTGGCGTATTGGCGACTGCATTAAAACGACAAAAGATTTCTGATGCAGATTACTTAAGCTTGATTGATACAGCCTGCAGGTTAAATTCTATCGGCGAAATCCTGGGCAACCATGAGGAAGTACATGCCATGACAGATGTGACCGGATTTGGCTTGTTGGGTCATCTTATAGAAATGTGCGAAGGGTCAGAACTTTCTGCCCAGATTGAACTCCATAAGCTTCCAATGATAGCAGGGGTTCAGGAATACATTAGCCAGTTTATTTTCCCAGACAATACATACCGAAACTGGAATGCATATAGCGCAAAAACCAAAGGTGTGGTAGGAATGGATTTAGTAAAACTCTGCGATCCTCAGACTAGCGGGGGATTGATGCTTGCGGTAGATCCTGAAAACCAAGCTTGGTTTGAAGAAGCAATGAAGCAGCAACATCAGGTCATTTGGGAAATTGGTCGATTTACGGAAAGAAATGAATATTTGATGGAAGTGATGCAATAAGTTTATTCTCCGTTGCTTACCTTAAGTGGATCAAGCAAAATAAGCCCATCATGCCCAAGATTAAAGTTCTTCTCGCAATTATCTTTGTAGGTCTTTCGATTACCGTGACAGCTCAGCAAGTCCCAGAAGGAACCTCCAGTGAGCTCGTGATACTCAACGTCTATTCAGGAGAGCAAAAAACAATTGTAAAAGAAAACAGACATTTCGAAGCTCCTAATTGGTCTCGGGATGGGGAACTCCTAATTATTAATTCAGGAGGATTTCTGGAAGAAATTGATTTACAAGGGAACCTACTAGGTACAATCCATCCCGAAAAGATCTCCAGAGTAAACAATGACCACGGGCTAAGTTTTGATGGCAGGACACTGGTCTTCAGCAAAAATGATCAAGGACTTGGCTCCCGAATCTATACAGTACCTATGGCTGGTGGTGAGCCTAGATTGATCACGCCTAATCATCCCAGTTATTGGCATGGAATCAGTCCAGATGGCAAAACACTGGTTTACTGTGCTGAGCGCAATGGGGCTTGGGACATTTACGCCATCCCTTCGGCAGGAGGTAATGAGAAACAACTGACTGATGCAGAAGGTCTTGATGATGGGTCGGAATACTCCTATGATGGGAAGTGGATCTATTTCAACTCAAATCGAACCGGACGAATGCAGACCTACCGCATGAAACCAGATGGAACTGGCGCAGAGCAACTAACAGATGACAGCTTTGACAATTGGTTTCCCCATCCATCACCAGATAATAAATCCGCAGTAATTATATCCTATCTCGAAGATCAAAACGGTGCCCATCCTTTTGGCAAAGACGTAAAACTGCGATTACTCAATGTGGAAACGAAGGAAATCAGAGACTTAACTGAAGTGTTTTACGGAGGCCAAGGCACTATCAATGTGCATAGTTGGTCGCCGGATGGGGAATGGATTGCTTTTGTGAGATATCACAGGCCATAACTTACACCAATGGAGAAACCCCTCCGGATACCATAAATTTCATTACATCGGAACTTTTCACACCTACGAGTGGGGTAACTTTCTCCCGTGGCACCAGAAAAACATTGCCTGAAACATTATAACTGTGGGGAAAATAAACAGCCACCATATCAGGCTCTCCGACAATTGCCATATTGTCCTGGGTAATAAACCCTAACCGGATCAATGTATCGCTGAGCTGGACTTTGACTGGAGAGGAAAATTTCTTTTTATCGCCTACAAAAGCACCCATCAGATCCTTGATGCTCGTGTAAATAAGATTGACAAGAGGAATCCGGATCAATCCCTTTTCAAACCAATCAAAGATAGGCTTGGCAAAAAACAAACTTGCCAGATAGCCCACAAAGGTGATCAAGGCCAATACCATCATAATCCCAATTCCTGGCAATGGCACAGGGATCAGATTGTCCAAAAACAGAATGGTCTGAAAAATAATATAGAGGGTAACTGCTACCGGAGTAATGAACAGTAGTCCGCGAAGGAAATAAGAAATGATACGTTTGTAGGTGAATGCCATGTCTAGAAAATCAAAATCCTGATCAATACTCAATATTAATCAGGATTTGAATGTGAAGTAAGTGAATTAAGAAGAATTATTAATCGGGTAATAGCCTCACCTTTACGCTTCTAAAATAAATCACTGATTTGGGGTCGTGGGCTTGAAGTGCAATGGTACCATGATCAACTTTTTTAGTGCCAAGATCACCTTTGCGCTTTTCATCCTTAGATTGGTCATATACATTTATTGTTTCGCCATTGATCTTTACCGTCACTACATCCCCTTGTACTATGATATGCTCTGTGTACCATTCACCATCCTCAACGTACACATCTCTTACGTCTTGGAAGGAATACACACTTCCAGTCTTTCTCCAATCACCATGGCTCTGATTTACTTGGATCTCATAACCTACATTTGGCCAGCCATCTTCCTGATATTCGGTATGAATAAAAATCCCTGAGTTTGCCCCAGGCATTGTTTTCACTTCTGCTATCACTTCGAAGTTGTTGAAATCATGATTAGACACATCGCCATTGTAAAATGCGTGTCCCCGGGGGCCGGCCACTTTGATCACACCATCCTCAACCTGAAAAGATTGAGAATTTTCGGAAATTTTCCATCCATCTAGATTCTTACCGTTAAATAGCTCGATCCACTCACCATCCTGAGCTGAAACAGATAATACAAGTGTCAGAAAACAGCAAATTGTTAAAAGGGTTTTCATAAAATTCAGAATTGATAATATAATAAGTTTGCAGGCACAAGTTACAAGCAAATTATCAAACCTAATTACCGCTAAAAACAAAAGCTCTGGGATGACATCCCAGAGCTTAACAATTTCAATTAAAGAAGCTGTTACAGGTCAATTCCCATAAAAGACATAAAGGCTAAGCCCATGAGTCCGGTCAATAGCATGGTAATACCTAAACCTTTCAACCCATTGGGCACATGGGAATACTTAAGTTTTTCACGAATAGCAGCCAATGCCACAATGGCCAAAAAGAATCCAGTCCCGGAACCAAATCCATAAACCGCTGATTCGGCCAGTGTGTAATCTCTTTGGGCCATAAATAGTGACCCGCCCAGAATGGCACAGTTTACAGCTATCAAGGGAAGAAAGATCCCGAGTGCCCCATAAAGAGCTGGGGCGAATTTCTCAACGATCATTTCCACCAACTGCACCATAGCCGCTATAATTGCAATAAACATGATAAACCTCAGGAAGGTTAAATCTATGGTAGCAAGACTTGCGCTAACCCAAGATAAACCGCCTTCTTTAAGTACATATTCATTTAGAAGCCAGTTCACAGGAACAGTCACAGTCAAGACAAAGATTACAGCAGCCCCTAGGCCAATTGCGGTGCTTACCTTTTTAGAAACAGCCAAAAAAGAACACATTCCAAGGAAGTAAGCAAAAACCATATTGTCGATAAATATCGACCGAATACCTAAATTAAATAAATCCATTTCTTCAGCTTGTTTTAGTGTTCAACATATCCTGTTTTGGTTCGCTGGATCCAAATAATCAATCCAAGCACCATAAATGCTCCCACAGGGGATACCATCAGGCCGTTAGTTGCCAGTTTGAAATCAGGGCCGAATATACTTGAGATATATTCGTAAACAGGAACTCCAAATACCGCCCCTGAACCCAATAATTCTCTAAAAAAGGCCACCGTAAGTATGATCCATGAGTATCCTAAAGCGGATCCAAATCCATCGAGAATAGAATCATAGGGTTTATTGCCCAATGCAAAAGCCTCCAGACGTCCCATCACGATACAATTAGTAATAATCAATCCTACAAATACGGAAAGTTCTTTGTACATATCGTAAGCAAAAGCCTTCAGTACTTCATTCACTAAGGTAACCAAGGTTGCCACTACTGCCAGCTGCACGATAATACGTACCCTACTTGGTATGGTATTTCTAAGCAATGATATCAGTAAATTGGACATAACTACTACGAAAATAACAGCAATTGCCATTACCAAGGTAGGCTTCATTTGCGTAGTAACAGCCAAGGCAGAACATATACCCAATACCTGGATGGTGATAGGGTTGTCATCGATCAAAGGGTCACTGATCAGCTTTTTTCTACGTTTGGACAGCAATGCCTCTGCGGGCTTTTTTTCTATAGTTTCAGCACTCATATTTAAATAATTCTTGAGTTGATGTTTCGATTAAAGCACAGCTACTTGAGAAGACGATTTCCGACTCTTGATGTATGATTCATAATAGCCCAAATAGTTTTTAAGCATACTATTAACTCCTTTCGCTGTAATGGTGGCTCCTGAAAGCCCATCTACTTGATGAGGGTTGCCGGAATAATCCTTCCCTTCTCCTTTTTGCATTTCCACTGCTACCAATTCTCCTGATTCATCGTAAATAGACTTGCCTTCAAATCTGCTTTGGACGGCAGGTTCTGTGATTCTTGCTCCCAGTCCCGGAGTCTCTCCAGCATGGGCCAAGGTGATTCCACCTACAGTATTCATATCGGTATCCAAAGCTATATAACCCCAGATGGCATCCCAAAGACCGGCTCCATATAAAGGAAAAATATAAGACTGGACTTTATCTTTATTTCCTTCCTCATGATAAATGAAAACAGGATAAAGCCTTTTATCAGCTGGTTTTTTATAATTCTTTGCAATATCCACATTTTCAGCGGTGACCGGAGCTCCATCCTGTTCTGTGATCTCCTCTCCATTTATATCTACTACAATAGAGGCTATATGGCTTTTATAATATTGATTTACCTCATCAGGTTTCATCGCATCAATTTCCTCCACTGGAATCACCGCACCTAATATTTGCTTCTTTGTGTCCAGTTCTATGGCTTCTTTCTGCATAGGCCCCAGCACCTGCGAGGTTCCTGAAAGAAGTAACCCTAAGACCACCGTCAAAATAACGGAGAACGTAATAATGTAAGTATTAGACTGTTGCACGTTGTAACCTCCTTGTTTTGTTTGCTTTAACTACATAATAATCGATCAATGGAGCGAACACGTTCATAAATAGAACCGCAAGCATAATCCCCTCAGGGTATGCGGGGTTTGTCACTCTAATGATCACTGTGAGGATACCGATAAGAAGACCATATATCCATTTCCCCGTTTCAGTTTGCGAGGCAGAGACCGGATCTGTAGCCATAAAGACAATACCAAATGCCAATCCACCCATCACCCAGTGATACTGAGGAGGAAGTGCCATATACTCATTAACCGCAAATAGGTTCATCACCAATCCCATAAGATAAGCTCCGGCAAATCCAGAAACTATGATTTTCCAGCTCGCCACACCAGTCCCGATTAATATCAGCGCACCGATTAAGGCCATTAAAGTAGAGGTCTCACCGATAGATCCAGGAATCCAGCCCATAAACAGGTTTGCAAAATCATATAATCCTGATCCTAGCACAGTGTTATGACTAGCTAAAGCATCAACCGCAGATTGGGTTCCTTCTACACCGGCATTGTAAACCACAGAAAGAGCGGTAGCTCCAGAAAAGCCATCTACAGGAGTTTTATCCCCTAGGTAAGTCCAAACCTGGTCACCTGAAATCTGAGCTGGATATGCAAAATACAAAAATGCTCTTGCCGTCATGGCTACGTTCAGCACGTTCATACCAGTACCACCAAATACTTCTTTGGCGATCACCACAGCAAATACAGTGGCCAAAGCAACTTGCCATAATGGTGTTGTCGCGGGTACAACCAACGGAATCAGCATCCCCGTAACCAAGAAACCTTCGTTTATGGGGTGCTTACGTACTACTGCGAAAACTGCCTCAACTATCCCACCTGCGGCATAAGCGACGATGATGATGGGAAGAACAAGTTTTATACCTATCCAGGTTTTATCACCGAAATCTTCCCAAAGACCAGTGGTGCCTCCAGTTGCCAGTAAATGCTGGTGACCAGTGTTATAAATACCAAACAGCAAACAAGGGATCATGGCAATTACTACTGTGATCATCATCCGTTTTAGATCAATCGCATCTTTTACCTGTGCTCCTTTGATCCCCGTGGTGTGGTTTGGGCTAAACATAAATGTCTCACCCGCTTCAAATGCATAATATAATTTTTCAAGCTTTCCTCCTTTTTCGAAAAGTGGCTTTTGCTTGTCCAATAAATCTCTTAGAAACTTCATATGGATTAACTGTATTGGATTAATTCAATTCCTTTTCTCACTAGCTCCTGCACTGGATGCTTGGACACATCCACAAACTCGCACAGCGCTAAATCTTCTTCCACGATCTCATAGATCCCCAATTCTTCAATTTCATCAAAATCCTCTGCCATGATGGCTTTCAGAAGGTAAACCGGAAGAATATCCATTGGAGTAACTGATTCAAATACACCAGTCTGTACAAAAGCCCTTTCTTCTCCCCTGCCGTTTGAATCCAAAACGAACTCCTTTTTCGGGGTAAGGAATGAAAGCAAGCCTAACGCTCTATGATAACTCAGTCGTGTGGTAGGCTTAGCCCAGCCCATAAACTCGTAGTAATCCCCCTCCGGAATAACCGTGATCTGGTTGTGATAAAATCCCAGAAAACCATCCAATGAGATTTTTTCCCCAGTAAGCACATTCCCGGACACCACTCTTACATGACCTGAATTAAGGTTGCCTTTTACAAATGTAGAGACATTCGCTCCCATGTAGGTTTTCACATAAGCAGCCTTAGTTAATTCAGAACCTGTCACCGCGACCACTTTAGAAGCATCATAGACGCCTTCTAGTATGAACTTACCGATCTGGGCTACTCCATATGGAGTAACAGTCCATGCAATTTCTCCCTTGTTGATAGGATCAAGGTGGTGGATCTGAATGCCTACGTTACCCGCAGGATGTGGCCCTGAAAATTTATTCACTTGTACACCTTTCAAATCTGAAAAAGGAGCAGGAATTGCCTTAGAGCCATCAACATTCAAGTTGACTTTTCCACTGGTAAGCTTTACCAAGGCCTGGATACCTGCCTGTAGATATTTCTCCTGTCCTTTCAGAGCAAATGCATAGTCGGGAGCCAAAGGATGTGTATCAAAAGCAGATATGAAAATACTCTTAGGAGTATCCGCAGGATTCGCAACTATACCGAATGGACGTTGGATGATATTAGGCCAAGTGCCGCTGGCTGCCAGTTTAGCAGCTAGTTCTTCTCTTCCCACTGACGCTAAATCTATCTGGTCAAAGTGCTCATGGGTGATGGAATCATCCGCCAAAATTTTGATCTCAAGCAGTTTACGTCGTTCCCCCCTCTTAATTTCGGCAATTTTGCCAGAAACAGGAGCCGCGTAAATTACTTGATCCAATGCTTTGTCGATCAGGATTGGAGTACCTGCCTTTACGGTATCTCCTTCATTGACAAGGACTTTGGGGCGTTGCAGCCCGATAAAGTCTGTCGGCTTAATTGCGAAGGTTTGCGCCGGGGCGAAATCAGCTAACTCTTGCTTAGCCTTTCCCACCATATTGATGTCAAAACCTTTCTTAAGCTTCACTATTTTAGACATATCTGTTTTTGAACTATGAGCTTTTGAAAAACGCCTCAAATCTAATAAATAACCTTTTTAAATTGAGGGTATATGAAATTTAATGTTCGAACTTTTGGAAGAATGGCTTCCTGCTTTTTTAATTAAAAGGAACTATGCTGGAAGAACGCTTTCTTCCAGTGACTCCACGTAGGACTTCACCTGTTCCATCAGCCACATAGGGGTGGAGGTAGCACCGCAAATCCCCACCTTTTCGTTTTTATGAAACCAGTCAGGATCTATTTCAGTCTCGTTTTCTATGAAATAACTACGCTTATTTTGCCCTAAACATACCTGATACAAAGCCTTACCATTGGAGCTTTTCTTGCCCGACACAAACAAGACCACATCATTCGCCTGGGCAAACCTGTGCAATTGCGGCTCCCTGTTAGAAACCTGCCGGCAAATGGAATCATTCGCATTGAAGGTTTCCCTGCTCAATTCTTGTTTTACGGACTGGATACGCTCTTCTATTTTTTGGGAGATTTCATAAAATCCCTTGGTGCTTTTGGTAGTCTGGCTGAAAAGCGTGACAGGTCGGCTGTAGTCAATCTTTTCCAGATCTGCATCTTCCATGACCACGATGGCTTTTTCCAGGGTCTGACCAGTCAGTCCTATCACTTCAGCATGGCCTTTTTTGCCATAAATGACAATCTGCCCTTCCTCACGTTCCATCTTGTCAAATGCACTCTTCACTCTATGCTGAAGCTTGAGCACCACCGGGCATGAGGCATCGATCAGTTCAATATTATTCTCTATGGCAATCTTATAGGTTTCGGGTGGTTCTCCATGAGCACGTATCAACACCTTGCAATCATGCAATTCTGACAACTGATCACGATCGATCACCACCAGGCCTTTTGCACTTAGCCGGTTCACCTCCATATCATTATGCACTATATCACCTAGACAATATAGCTTCTCACTCTGCTCCATCTCGTCCTCCGCCATTTTGATGGCAAATTCTACCCCGAAGCAATAACCTGAGTTCTTATCAATGGTTACCTGCATAGCTATTTTCTTTATCTATGATTTCCCTTGCTTTCTGCACGATCACATCTACCTGCTCAGTAAAGGTGATATTACTCGTGTCAATCTCTATGGCATCTTCCACTTTGATGAGTGGCCCTACAGACCTGGATGAGTCCACTTCATCCCGGCTGGAAAGATTCCGCTTGATATCATCCAGGGACACCATTTCCCCTTTTTCCAATAATTCCGCCTGTCTGCGTACGGCCCTGGTCTCAAGGTCAGCTGTCATAAAGACCTTTAGTTCCGCATCAGGAAACACCACCGAGCCCACATCTCTCCCATCCATGACTACCCCCTTTTTCTTGGCCAATCGCTGTTGCTGTGCCACCAAGTCCTTACGGACTGCCGGGATTGCCGCAATTTCTGAGACATTATCCGACACCTTCATAGTCCGGATTTCATCATCCACATGTAGTCCGTTGAGGTAAGTTTCCTGCAACTGGCTTTCTGGATTGAGGTGAAATGAAATCGTCAGAGTCTTAAGCCCCTTCTCTATATCGTGAGGATTTTCAAGAGATAGATAATTATTCAAAAAATGTAAAGTAGCAGCTCTGTACATCGCCCCGGTATCAATATACGTGTACCCCAGCTCCTTTGCTACTGCTTTGGCAGTGGAGCTCTTCCCACATCCAGAATACCCATCTATTGCGATGACGATTTTGTTCATTCAAAAACCCGCTTGGTACGTTTTTTAATTCCTGTGCAAATATAGTAGTTTTAATCTAAACCAATCTCCAAACCCTGGCAGGGAATCTCTTATACAGATCCACTCCAGTTAAACCTCAAAACATTTTCATGCAGATCCAAGGCCAATTAGTAGATATTCCCAACCGTGCCATTTATACAGCTTCCATCAGCGTCATCGACGGTAAAATTTACAACCTGAAAAAATCAGAACCTGATACCAGCTTACCTTATTTGATGCCTGGCTTTATAGACGCACATGTACATGTGGAGAGCTCCATGCTGGTTCCTTCCGAGTTTGCCAGACTGGCTGTGGTTCATGGTACAGTGGCAACTGTTTCTGATCCGCATGAGATCGCCAATGTCTGCGGTATGAAAGGAGTGGACTACATGATCAATAACGGAAAACAAGTTCCTTTCAAGTTTTACTTTGGTGCTCCTTCCTGCGTGCCGGCCACACCGTTCGAGACAGCGGGAGGAGAAATCAATACAACGGATATAGAAAACCTGATGTCCAGACCAGAAATCCATTACTTGGCAGAGATGATGAACTGGCCAGGTACAGTGAATCGAGATGAACTAGTGATGGAAAAAATCCGAATCTCCCAGAAATACGGCAAACCCATCGATGGACATGCTCCTGGACTAAGAGGTGAATTGGCCGAGAGATATGTCAGTGCTGGGCCAAGCACAGACCATGAATGCTTCACAGCAGAGGAAGCGATGGGGAAATTAAAACTGGGAATGAAAATAGCCATCCGTGAAGGATCTGCTGCCAAAAACTTCGAGGCGCTGATTGACCTCATCGATGACTATCCAGAGATGATCATGTTCTGCTCTGATGATAAGCATCCGGACAACCTGGCTGTTTCCCATATCAACGAACTGGCCGCAAGAGCCGTGGCTAAGGGCAAGGACTTATTCAAGGTTCTTCAGGCAGCTTGCCTTAATCCCATTACCCACTATTCCATGAATGTGGGACAACTTCGAATAGGGGATCCAGCGGATTTTATTTTGGTAAATGACCTGAAAGACTTCCAAGTTATCGGCACTTATATAGATGGACAAAAAGTAGCGGAAAGCGGGAAGACGCTGATCCACCCCATCAAAAACGACATCATCAACAATTTCCATACTACACTGAAGAAACCCGAAGACTTTCAACTCAAGGCTAACGGACCCAAAGTAAGAGTCATAGAAGCCTTGGACGGACAATTGATCACGCCGGAAATCAAAGGAGAGATCCTGATCAAAGATGGCTTTGCCGAATCAAATCCAGAAGAGGACATCTTAAAAATCACCGTTGTCAACCGCTACCAAGATGCTCCGCCGGCGGTGGCCTTTATCAAGAATTTTGGACTTAAAACCGGAGCCATTTCTTCCTCTGTCGGACATGACTCTCATAATGTCATTGCTGTAGGTATAGACAATGAATCCATCTGCAAGGCAGTGAATCTGATCATAGCGGCCAAAGGAGGGGTAGCTGCGGTTACCAAAGGCCAGGAAGAAATACTTCCCCTTCCGGTTGGCGGGATCATGTCGGCTTCGGATGGCTATGAAGTGGCCGCCGCATACACCAAGATCGACGCATTGGCTAAAGAAATGGGATCCACGCTCAATTCTCCTTTTATGACACTAAGCTTTATGGCATTGCTGGTGATTCCTGATCTGAAGCTGAGTGATAAAGGATTGTTTAATGGGCAGAGGTTTGAGTTTGAAGAGGTGTTTTTAGAAAGCCCGATGCCCGGTGCCGGGTGACGGAAGTACCAAACTGAAGAGTGAAACTTGTTTTAAGAAGCCCTGTCCTCATTTTTATTAGAAACACACAGTATTCAATTATGAAAAATCTGGAAATCGCTATGTTATCTAAAATCCAAAAAGCCCAGTCCATTGGAAGTGTGGTGACTTTGATTTCTTTTATCTTAAATGTGTTTGTAAGTAGAATGGAAGCGCTGGAATTCCTATTCATTCCCTTGACCATCCTCGTTTCCCTGACGATTATCGGATCAGTTTACTTCCTATTTGAAAGTATCAAACACAAAGAAGAAATTGAAAAACCAGTCAAGAATAACTTTGCCTTCATTATCAGGATAGGGATAAACCTTGTGCTACTAGCGCTCATGATTCTTTGAAAACAGGAATTCTACTTTATGATAATTATTCATTATCATCTGTAGCCAGGATTTTTGATAAACAGAAATTTAAGTTTAGAAGCCAGTTTTTTGGTTGATTCCTGATTTTTAAAAATATTTTCAACATTTAGTTGCATTTTTACCCCCCACACTATATTACTAGTGATCTATTGGCCAGTTGGTTAGGAAAAGAAATCCGCCTACTCAAAGGGATTTTTTTAAGATAAATTTTGATTCATGAAAAAGATAATTCTAGTCACACTTAGTGTCAATTTTGACATATGAGACAAATATTGCATCCCAATTTTGGTGTATAACATCTTCAATTCCCTCAGAAAACCGAGGGCATTGCCGGGCATTATCAACAGGAAATGGTGATAGATGTTACCCATCCGGCTCAGGCCCAGCATGCTCTGGAACAATACAAGGACAAGTAATTGGAGAATAAAGAACTCCATAATAGCCAATTCCTATCAAACTGCTGTCTCATGTTTTGAGACAGCAGTTCATATCTTAAATCTATGAAAGCTCAACCCCTGCTTAAGACATTTTTAGTATTTGTTATTGTGATTTTTGGCTGCAATCAAAAAACAGATCTAATCCTCTCAAAGCAGCCATATATCAAAACGACCTCCCTTGTCCCTAGTGATTCCTTTAGTATTTCAACTAAAAATGCATTCGACTTATATTCCACTTCATTATCTTACCTTACAAATGCTGAGTCAGAATACATATCCATTCTCAATCCAAATACCCAAACCATTTCATTGTATAAGAACGAAGATTCTCAAGTATCAAGAGAGATTAAGATTGAAATTGAGGGGCCGAATGGAATAGGCGAATTAGGGTTTGATTCCTCCCATTTTCTGTTTTCTCAGGATTCAATTTACATTTACAACCTACAAATTGGTTCTCTATTTCTAATAAATGAAAAAGGAGAGGTCTTAAATCGGTATACAATAACTGATTATTCAGACTCAATAAATTTTCCTGCCCCATATCCTTCAAACGTTCGCCCTATCCAATCTGATTTCAAACAACTTTTTTTCCCTTGTGGGATTAATAATTATCCCAATGACTACGAGAATTATCCTTCAGTCTTATCTATTGATTTAGAAAGTGGACAAATCAAATACCCAATCACATACTCTAATGTCTATGATCAAGCATTTTATGGTCTGTCATTCAAATATGATACTGGAATTGCATTCAATAAAAATGACAACTCCATAACTATTAGTTACCCTGTGGATAATTTCATTTATAAGTATTACACTGAAAATGGAAATATCGAAATGAAATATGGGGGTTCAGAACATTTCGACCAGATAGAATTCTATGACGCAGATCCGGATAAATTTGAAAGAATTGATTTTATCAATGAAAACGAAAAATTAAAAAATCATGCGTTATCCAATTCAGATTTTGCAGGAATATTATATGATCAATTCCGTAATTATTATTACCGTATTGCCTACATAAGACCAACTATTGACGAAGTGAAATCAGGCAAAACTATTCCTGAGCTTTCAATTATTATTCTCGATGAAAACCTTAATAAGGTAGGGGAAGATTTATTTTCTTCGAAAATTTATGATAATTCACTGCTTTTCATATCCTCAAGCGGTCTTAATATAGCCAGAAAGGATTTATTTGAAGCAGACGAAAATTTTATTTTTTTTGACACATTTATTCCAAAAGGAATCAAGGATTCAAAATAAAAAACAACCATTTGACACAATCTCTTAAAAGAAATTTCTACATCAATAAATAGAGGTATCTAAAAATTTGAAACCCTTTAACTAGGAGATTCTTTTCACAAGACTTAACAACTTGTAAAAAACCTGCCAGATTTTGAAAATCTGGCAGGTTTAGTAATTCAATACTCCGACGTAAAATGAAACTCTATCTCGGGATAATTGTCCTGAACCATCTGAAGCCAGGCTTTTGACTCGGCCATAAAGACCAGCTTCCCGTCTTTGTCATGTGCGATGTGACGGTTTTTGGAGCGGACAAATTCATCCAGCTGTTTCTTGTCCTTACTTGTGATCCAGCAGGCTTTGTACAGGTTCATCGGGTGAAACTCCACCGTAGCGTTGTATTCGTTTTTCAATCGGAACTGGATTACCTCAAACTGGAGCTGTCCCACTGTGCCCACTACTTTTCTAGATCCCATATCAAAGGTAAAGAGCTGGGCTACCCCTTCCTCCATCAGTTGCTGCAGGCCTTTTTCGAGTTGCTTGGTCTTCATGGCATCCTTATTCACCACTTCACGGAAAATCTCAGGGGAGAAACTCGGGATACCTACAAACTGCATGTTTTCCCCATCGGTAAGCGTATCGCCGATTTTCAGGTTTCCTGTGTCATACAAGCCGACAATATCCCCGGGAAACGCCTCATCGATCATTTCCTTATCCTGGGCCATAAATTGGGTCACATTGGAGAAGCGTAAAGGCTTGGTTCCCCGCACATGATTGTATGGCTTGTTCCGCTCAAAAATACCGGAACAAATTCGCAGGAAAGCAATTCTGTTTCTATGATTGGGATCCATGTTGGCATGGATCTTAAAAATAAACCCAGAGAACTTCTTCTCATCAGGCAGCACCTCACGGTCTTCCGTCCTACGGCTTTTAGGTGCGGGGGCGATTTTGATGAAGGTGTCCAACATCTCATTGACCCCGAAGTTATTCACTGCCGAGCCAAAAAAGACCGGAGCGACTTTTCCTTCCAAATACTCTGTGGGATCAAAATCAGGATAAACCCCCTCGATCAATTCTACATCTTCCCGAAGTTGGCTCGCATAGTTCGGGCCAATCAATGCCTCCAGTTCAGGGTCATTCACATCTTCAAATGACTGACGCACATCACTCAGTTTCCGCTGGGATGGGGTGAAAAGGTTAAGTTTATGGTCAAAGAGGTTATAAACTCCTTTAAAAGTTTTTCCCATTCCAATAGGCCAGGATAGGGGCCTACACTGGATGTTCAGCTTTTGTTCTACCTCTTCGATGAGCTCATAAGGGTCTCGTCCTTCCCTATCGAGTTTATTGATAAAGCAGATCACCGGTGTATTTCTCATCCGGCAGACTTCCATGAGCTTCTCTGTCTGGATCTCCACTCCTTTCACACAGTCTATCACCATAATCACAGAATCTACAGCTGTCAATGTGCGGTAGGTATCTTCCGCAAAATCCTGGTGCCCAGGTGTATCCAGAAGATTGATTTTGATATCCTTATATTCAAACCCCATCACCGAAGTCGCTACCGAGATCCCCCTCTGCTTTTCTATCGCCATCCAATCGGATTTGGTGGCCGTATCGATTTTATTCGATTTCACCGCACCGGCAGTCTGGATCGCACCACCAAAAAGAAGTAACTTTTCCGTCAATGTGGTTTTTCCTGCATCTGGGTGGGCAATGATGGCAAAGGTTCTACGCTTCTGTATTTCTTCTTTCAAACTCATGTGAGGCATTAAATTAAGGCTGCAAAGGTAGGAAAAAATAGGTGGAAAGAATTTATGAATTACGATTTTGGATTTACGGGTCCAATTGGGACTTCGGGCTTTGCCTACAAATTTATCCCAGTTTGTTTTTTCAAAAAACTCAGAATAGTAGTAGTCGCTTAGCTCTATCGAGGATCTCGTATATCGTAATTGGCATATACCCAAAGTTAATACTCAAGGATTCCCTCAGTAATAAACTGCGATGCTCCTTCATGGTTGGCGTGGAGCAAAATCCGGAACGTAGTACCCACGCCGAGTTCAGAATGTTTGACAAATATTTTCCCGCCGTGATAGCCTTCCACAATTCTTTTTGCCAAAGTCAACCCCAGTCCCCAGCCTCTTTGGCGAGTGGAGAAGCCCGGGTTAAAAACCCGTTTGTACATTCTCTTTTCCATGCCCTTCCCTGTATCGGTGATATCTATAATCACGAATTTGTCACTTTCCTGGATTATCCGGATATCGATGTTGCCCTTTCCACGCATGGCGTCCACGGCATTTTTACAGATGTTTTCCACCACCCATTCAAAAAGCGGCTTATTCATCATCGCATCCAGATCCCTGGTGTCAGAATGGATTCTTAGCTCTACTTTGGTGGAAATCCTCGGTCTGAGGTAATTGATCGTTTCCTCTATCACTTCATACAGGTTTTCGGCCTGGATTACCGGCTTGCTCCCAATGCTGCTAAATCGCTCCGTGACCATTCGAAGCTTCACCACATCCTTGTCCATTTCTGTGATGATCTCTTTATTCTCTTCCCACACGGGAGAATTTCTCAGGTAATCAATCCAAGCCATCAGTGAGGCAATCGGGGTACCTAATTGATGTGCGGTTTCCTTTGTCAGCCCTGCCCAGACGCGGTTTTGCTCAGCGATTTTGCTTTGGTTAAACAGTGCATACGCCAGGAATCCGAAAATCATGATTACCCCCAGCTGCACGTACGGATAATATTTCAGATTGATCAACAGCTCGGAATTTCTGTAATATACCCGAATATCAGCCTCCGGAAGCAGGATAGGCTCATATTCAGCACGCATCTCAATCAGTTCCTTTTGAAGAGCTTCCAGAGAGTCCACCGAACTGGAATTCTTCTTAAAGGGAATATTCCTGAACTCTATAGGAGTGGCGGAGGCATCCACCATTATGATAGGAATGGAATAGTTTTGCTGGATGATCTCCTGATTGATGAATGTTATATTCTCAACAGTGGTAGCAGCATACTCCAAGGCACTGGAAAGCAACTCTATCTGTCTTCGCTCCCGCTCACGCAGTTCCTCCACCAGGCTATTCGTGTACCAAATCGACCCCGCTCCTATGATCAGAGACACAGCGACCACAATCCATTTGACCTGCTTTTTATTGGTGTAAAAATCTAAGGATGTTAGATCTTGAAATCTTTTTTTCATTAATCAGACTTGAATTCTACCGTTACTAACTTCCCAATTGAATAGATAGTATAACTTGCTAATAGATTTTATCAGTTGGGAAGGTAATGGCCTTTTGGGTAAATTTATACTTTAATTCAAGCACAGAAAATTAATTCAATAAATATGAAAACGAACGAAATAGGCCTAGAAGTCAAAGAAAGTAAAGTACTGGTGGGAAAACTGAATAACCTACTGGCGAATTATCAGATTTATTACCAGAATTTGAGGAATTTCCATTGGAACGTTACCGGTCCGAACTTCTTCGAGCTTCACGCAAAATTTGAAGAACTTTACAATGCTGCAAATGAGGCGGTGGACGAAACGGCCGAGCGCATACTTACATTGGGAGCTAGACCTCTATCCTCGTATCAAGAGTATATTGAGACTGCTTCCATCAAAGAAGCCAAAGAAATTACAGATCCTATGAAAATGGTGGAGACGGTTAAATCCAATATCAATACGCTATTACAGCTGGAAAGGGAAACATTGGAAGCTGCAGGGATTTCAGCTGATGAAGGAACTGTCTCGCTCATGAGTGACTACATCACGGCAAAAGAAAAAGTAGTGTGGATGCTATCCGCTTACCTCAAGTAAAAAAGCGATCCATCCATTAAAAGAATCCCCATCTGGAATGGATCGGGATTCTTAGTTTTTATAGTAAATGAACCGAATCCATTTAAACTGACCTCTAAGGTTTTATCCGCAGCGCCTCCCTTCACATCACACGGATGGCATCCATGAACAGTGGAAAGAACTCTTGTTCTTTACTTCTGCCCTCGGTTCTTAAATCTTGATTCTTGGTTCTAGACGCTAGTTTCTAGATTCTTAATTATTAGTTTTGATCCATCTCCAAAGTGTCTTATAGCCCGGTTTAGTTCCATGCATTAATATCCCTATCCTGTAGATCTTGCCAGCCACCCATGTGGTAAATAAAAACCCTGCGATGAGCAGCCCCATGGACAAAGTCAGTTCCCATGCCGGCACCCCGTAACTCACCCTTCCCATCATCGCAATCGGAGAAGTAAGCGGGATTACCGATAACCAAAATGAGGTTGTGCTATTAGGATCGTTCAAAACAAACACAAACAATCCCATATAAGCTACTATCAGCGGAATGGTCACGGGCAACATAAACTGCTGGGCGTCTGATGGCGCGTCCACCGCTGATCCTATTCCTGCAAACAAAGCTCCATAGAGCAGGTATCCTCCCAAGAAGTAAAAAACAAAACTCAATGCAATCTGTGTATAGTTAATTCCAGAGAGCACTTGGAGTATCTCTCCCGCTTCAGTGGTTGAAGAAAAATCCTGGGACATTCCGCTATTTGCCAACTCCATCGCTTGCTGCTGCGGCATCTGCATCCCTAAAAGTCCTGTCACAATCGAAGTCAGGGTACCTATGAGCAAGATCCAGATCAAAAGCTGTGTGAGCCCTACCCCGGCTATCCCTATGATTTTTCCAAGCATTAGCTGAAAAGGCTTGAGAGAGGAAACCAGTATTTCAACAATGCGGCTTGACTTCTCTTCTATCACGCCCTGCATAATCTGGTTTCCATAAATAAAAATGAACATGTAAATCAATATTCCCGCGACGAACCCTATCGCATAATTTACTGTGGCATCACTGACAGTCTCAGTGCCCTGCTCATCTAATGTTATAGATTTTATGGCGACTTTTGTACGGACTTCATTGATTATTTTGGGGTCTATTCCACTTTCAAACAGCCGCTGCTCTTCAATTTTCTTGCGCAGGTTATTTTCCAAATAGCTTATCAGGCTCATACTGGGATTTCCTTCTCCATAAAAGGTAATTCCAACAGGATCCTTGATGTCGAACTTAGGGATATGTAAAAAACCATATCGGTCTCCATTTTGCACTAGTTTTTTGGCATCTTCGCTACTCGCATCAGAAAAGGAAAAAGCATATTGCTCTGAACTTTCCAGGAAAAACAACTTATTATCATCCACTACTTCGATAATTCTCAAAGACTGGCTGCTCTCTTCCTGTAAAGCTATCCATACAAATACGCCCATGATAGCCGGAAAAATCAGCGGAGTCAATAAGGTAACGAGTAAAAAAGACTTCTTTTTGACACGGGACAGATACTCCCGCTGTATCACTAACCAGATCTTATCCATTCTCAGTTGATTTTACTTGATGAATAAAAATTTCCTCCATGGAAGGCACCAACTCCTGAAACCGGGTTACTTGGCCATAAAACATCAGTTCATTTAAAAGTTCATTAGGGTCCTTACCACTCAATGGTAACGTAAAACTATAGCTGCCTTCGTCATGCTTTGCGATCCACTCCGTGGGCAATTCTCTGGTGAGATGATCCAAAGTAATCGAATAGACTTCTGGCCTGTAGATCGATTTCACTTTTTTAATAGTGCCGTCAAGGATTTTTTTAGAACGATTGATCATGGCCACCTGATCACAGAGCAGCTCTACGGACTCCATTCTATGTGTACTTAAAATCACGGTAGTACCCTTCGATTTGAGTTCCAAAATCTCATTTTTTATAATATCAGCGTTTACTGGATCAAATCCTGAAAAGGGCTCGTCAAGAATCAATAAGGGTGGGTGATGGATTATAGTGGAAATAAATTGCACCTTCTGCGCCATTCCTTTAGAAAGATCCTCGATTTTTTTCTCCTTCCATGACTCCATTTCAAGCTTTTCCAGCCAGTATTTGATCTTAGCTTTAGCTTCTTGGGGGCTAAGACCTTTTAGCCTGGCAAAATACAGCATTTGATCCCAGACCTTCATTTTCTTATATAAGCCACGTTCCTCTGGGAGATATCCTATTTGTGAAATATGTTTGGGGGCCAAAAGCTCCCCGCCAATAAATACCTCGCCACTATCAGCGTCTATAATCTGGTTGATAATACGTATCAATGTTGTTTTGCCAGCCCCATTAGGCCCAAGTAGGCCAAAAACAATCCCTTCCTTCACATTCAAATCCACATCTGTGAGCGCCTTATTGGCTCCATAGGATTTATTAAGTTTTTCAATTTTCAACATGGTGCAAAAAATAAGAATTATTCCACGGTGATAGAGCCTACTCCAACATCAATTATCAATTCCATTAATCTAGAGTCATCGGATTTATATCCTTTGGTGATGTAAGTCCCTTTTTCCAAGGTTTTCAAATATTTGGGCAGCGAGGTTTTACACATTGCCGTAGTTCTCATTTTTAATTTGATCGGATGAGAGTCAGGGGGCAACTTTAAATGTAGGGTTCCCGCCCCCACAGCAGCTATCACATGGGTAGCATTATGTAGTCCGTTGGAAAAGTTCAGATCAATCTTCCCGTAATTCACCTCAAAAATCATCCTTTTGGCATTACTGAAGTTAGCATCATCAATTACCACAGCACCCATATTCAAGGTTACCAGCAAGGTATCCATCTGAACCTGATTTGGAGATTCACTACTGTAATGAATCTTCACGTCGGCACTGGCACTTTTCACTTTGAGCTGGCTGACGGTGAGATTCGCCAAGTCAAAATCCGCCTTCCCCATCCCTAAATTAAAATCCAGATGATAAAGAAAGTTTGTGCTCAGCCCTACATCCCAACTATGGTCAAAATCCTCGGATGATCCTGAAAAAAGTTTTGCGGTAATACTTTTTCCTAAATTTTCAGATTCCACATTTTTGTGGACCAGTGAGGCCTCAAGAATATTATTTTCGATTTTATTGGAAAAAACCGGGAGGATGTTGGCTTGATTAAGGTGGCCATGGATATAAACTGGTTCGGAAGTTGTGGTTCGACGAAGCTGGGTGGCACTTTTGTAGGTGGTGAACTCCAAAGCCACCAAATCAAATCCTGTCTTTTCCCGTACTTTGAACTCTTTGACCAGTTGTGCCTCACTCACAGCCACCAATCCCATTATCATCAGAAAAAGCAGACACAATTTTTTAAGCATACGATAAGGGTACGGAGTGACTTTGAAAAAGGTTTATATAAAAATATAAAAAAGCCAGAATTGCTTCTGGCTTTTTTTTGTATTAAAAGAACTCCTTCATCTTATCGAAGAATGATTTTTCACTATTACCGGGGTCTGGCTTAAAATTATCGGAGTCCCTAAGGCCTTCCAACGCTTCTTTTTCTTCTCTGGACAAGTGTGTGGGTGTCCACACGTTCACCATGATCAATTGGTCGCCTTTGGTATAGCCATTGATATCCTTAATTCCTTTCCCTTTGAGACGGAGCATTTTCCCGCTCTGGGTGCCTTGCTCGATTTTAATTTTCACCTTTCCTTCTATGGTAGGCACTTCGATAGATGCTCCAAGGGCAGCATCCACAAAACTAACATACAGGTCGTAAATAACATTATTCCCATCACGCTGCAGCACTTTATCCTCTATCTCCTCAATTACGATAAGCAAATCTCCCGCAATGCCTCCGGGAATTTCATTCCCCTTACCCGACATACTCAGCTGCATTCCTTCAGCCACTCCACCGGGAATGTTAATAGAAATGACTTCCTCCTTTACTATAAGGCCTCTGGAGTCTGCATCCGCAGGCTTTTTGTCAACTATCTGACCGCTACCCCCACAAACATTACAGGTACTGGCTGAAACCATCTGGCCAAGCATGGTATTGACCACTTTTTTCATCTGCCCTGTTCCCTGACATGCGGAACACGTCTTAAAAGTCACACCATCCGCAATCAAATGGCGCTTTACTTTGATCTTCTTTTCAACACCGTTTGCAATCTCAGCAAGCGTCAACTTCATCTTCACGCGCAGATTCGTTCCTTTTTTGGTTCGCCGACCACCGCCACCGCCACCAAAAAAAGAACTAAATCCACCACCGCCGCCGAAAATATCACCGAACTGTGAAAAGATGTCATCCATGTTCATCCCACCGCCGCCAAATCCTCCGGCACCTCCTACT
Organism: Algoriphagus sp. AGSA1; assembly: GCF_021390545.1. Taxonomy (GTDB): domain Bacteria; phylum Bacteroidota; class Bacteroidia; order Cytophagales; family Cyclobacteriaceae; genus Algoriphagus. The sequence continues at coordinate 141,561 of NZ_JAJUWR010000015.1, forward strand.
CCTTGATGTCCGAATTGATCATAACGCTGTTTTTTCTCCGGGTTACTCAGTACTTCATAAGCCTCGGCCGCTTCCTTGAATTTCTCTTCAGCTTCCGGGTTGCCCGGATTCTTGTCAGGGTGAAACTGAATTGCGAGTTTCCTGTACGCCTTTTTGATCTCGTCAGCCGATGCAGACTTCGTTACTCCTAATACTTCGTAATAATCTCTCTTCGCCATAATATTTTATGCTCCAGTCACCACTTTAGCGTAGCGGACTACTTTATCTCCTAATAGGTACCCCTTCTCTATTACATCCACTACTTTCCCTTTTAGATCTTCGTTGGGTGCAGGTATCTGGGTGATTGCTTCCTGCGTCTCAGGGTCAAAAGGCTTCCCCACCAAATCGTCCATTGGCTTCAATCCCTTCGAAGCTAAAATTTTCGCCATCTTTTGAAAGACAAGAAGATTGCCTTCTCTCACTTTTGCCCCTTCATCTTCACTTTCGCTGGCTTTAAAAGCACGTTCAAAATCATCTACTATAGGTATCAGATCCTTAATGACTTCCTCAGAGGCAGTGCTGATTAAATCCAAACGCTCCTTCGCTGTTCTTTTTCTATAGTTCTCAAAGTCAGAGTAAAGACGAAGGTATTTATCTTTCAGATCGGCTACTTCATATTCCAGTTTATTTTCTTCAGATGTAGGCTGGGACTCATCCCCTTCGATCTCCTCCTCACTTGAGGTGTTTTGAACCGTTTCCTCGTTCAAACTGTCATCTTTGAAATTCATTTCTTGATCCACTTGTTCTTTATTATTCATATTTGAAATAGACAATAGTTGGCATAAAGGGGCTAACAATATTGTTGCCACCGCACTTTCCCTGACAAACTGACACCTTAACTGCTATGAATTGCCTGCCAGATTAGATCTTTGAGTCTGTCAAGATTATATTGGGAGACCGAAGAGATGAAAACATGGGGAACTCCCTCTGGGATTTCTTTTTCCATTTCTTTCATCAGTTCCTCATCCAGCATATCTGCTTTGGAGATTGCCAGAAGCCTACGCTTGTCAAGAAGCTCAGGATTGTACTTTTCCAGCTCTCCCAGAAGAATCTTATATTGCTCCTCAATATCGGAAGCATCAGCGGGCACCATAAACAGTAAAATGGAATTACGCTCTATGTGCCGAAGAAAACGGATCCCTAACCCTTTTCCCTCTGCTGCCCCTTCAATTATCCCCGGGATATCCGCCATCACAAAAGACTGATCACCTCTATAGGCCACCACGCCCAAGTTTGGGACTAGGGTGGTAAATGGATAATCCCCGATTTCGGGACGTGCAGCGGAAATAGAAGAAAGTAAGGTGGATTTACCTGCATTTGGAAAGCCTACAAGACCGACATCGGCAAGTAATTTCAGCTCCAATATGATCCACTCTTCTATTCCCTCTTCACCAGGTTGTGAATAGTGTGGGGCCTGATTAGTCGATGTTTTGAAGTGATCATTTCCTAAGCCACCACGCCCGCCTTTGGTTAGGATGATTTCCTGCCCATCTTCCGTGATCTCAAAACGTTTCTCCCCTGTTTCGGCATCCTTGGCAATAGTGCCCAGCGGAACTTCCAAGATCACATCTTTTCCATCTGCGCCTGTCCTTCTTCCCCCTTCACCACTTTTGCCGGCCTCAGCGATCACATGTTTTTTATATTTTAAATGGAGCAAGGTCCACACTTGGGTAGTCCCCCTGACTATAATGTGTCCGCCACGTCCACCATCACCACCATCCGGCCCTCCTTTGGGCACATGCTTCTCCCTTCGAAAATGTGTCGATCCAGGTCCACCCGCTCCTGATCTGGAGCAGAATTTTACATAATCTATGAAATTTGAATCCGCCATTTTTGAATAAGAAAAAAGGCTAAGCTTAAAAGCCTAGCCAAGTATGATTTGCAAAATTAAGAAAATAAAGGGAATCAGTAGCTATCTATCACTGCCGTGATGTCCGAGAATATCTTATCAATCTCACCTACACCGTTGATTTTCTGAAGCTTGCCTTGGGCATCATAATAATCAGCTACTGGTAGAGTTTCATCCAAATACACCTTTATGCGTGTGTTGATTTTCTCATCGTCCTGGTCATCAGCTCTGTTGGATGTCTTCCCTCTTTCTTTAATCCTTAACCTCAAGACTTCTTCAGGTACGTCTAGAGCTATCATGCCACTGATCTGAAGATTATGCTTTGAAAGCATTTTATCCAGAGCTTCTGCCTGCGCTGTAGTACGTGGAAACCCATCAAAGATAAATCCATTGGTATTTGTGCTTTCATTGATTTTGTCCTCTACCATCCCTATCACCACTTCATCCGGTACCAGTCTGCCTTCGTTCATATACTTTTTGGCAAGTTTTCCTAGCTCCGTCCCTTCACCTAGATGTTTTCTAAAAAGATCGCCCGTGGACAGATGTGTCAGACTGTACTTTTCAATGAGTTTTTCACTTTGAGTGCCTTTGCCTGCACCCGGAGGGCCAAATAATACAATGTTATACATTCGGAAGTCTAATTTTTTAAGGAGTACTGAGTTGATAAATATCAGGCAAGTTCCTGCCTAAACCATCGTAATCAAGGCCGTAACCGACCACAAATTTATTGGGAATTTCAAAACCCACATAATCTATCGCGTAATTAAACTGAAACGCATCAGGTTTATGAAGAAGGGTCGCTATGGAAATTTTGGCCGGTTTGTGTTCGGAAAGTGCCTTTATTAAATAATCCATGCTGATTCCGGTATCGATTATATCCTCGACAATAAGGATATTTTTGCCTTCAATATTTTCTTCCAAGCCTAAAACAGCCCGTACCTTTCCGGTTGATTCTGTACCGGAATAGCTACTTATCTTAATAAAGGAGGTCGTCATCGGAAGATTAATTTGCCGACAAAGATCCGCCAAAACTATAAAGGAGCCATTCAGCACCCCCACAACTATTAAGTCTTTGCCCTTAAAATCCCGGGTGATTTCCAGCCCAAGTTCTTTCAGCCTTTGGGTGATTTCACCCGCAGAGAGATACACTTGAAATTCCTTTTCCTTAATACGCATGTTCGCAAGTTTTCAATTTAAAGCCTTTCCACCAAATATGGGTACAGACTCAACATGGCGTTGAAATCTGCCAAGGAGACTTTTTCATCCGGAGTATGCACGTTTTCTTCTGCCGCCCCAATAAAACACCAATCGATGGCATAAGGTGAAAACTGAACTTCTCTGCCATCACTCCCGCCGTACTCCTCCACTTCTAACTGATACGGGATCCCGCTTTCGCTTGCAAGCTCAATGATCCTATCCACGAATTTTTTTCTCGGAATAAATTTATCCCGGATGGAGATCACGACACCGTTGTGAAACTGTACTCCCTCTGTAATCCAAGTGATATCTGCTATCAAGGCATGCTTGACAGGCGAAGTCTCCTGAATAAATCTGAGTAAAAACGGCATACTTCCGCCCCCATGTTCCTCATATGTGGAAAAAACAACCCAACCATCGGTAATCTTCTCACAGAGTTTCAGTGCGGTATAGACCCCTAAACGATTATCTAAATAGGCCGCTTGGATAAATTCATCATCCACTCTGATGTTCTGAGCAAAAGACAAGCGGGTTCCGGGGTCTATTCCCCTGGGAAAATCATGGGAAATTTCATTTTCATCACCATTTAATTTACAATTTATCTCACCTAAGGAATCTCTACCGACTAATTTGGTACCTTCAACTATCTCAGGGCCACCTACGCTAACCAGCTGGTTATTATACCTTGACATAAAACCAACAGTATCTATATGGGCAAACACTGCGGTCCTCGGACTACCAAACTTCAACAAAATACAATCATGAAAATCTTCCCCAGAATAGACTTCCGGTAAAACATTCCAAAAATTCTTTCGTTGGTGTATATATTGCAAAAGGAATTCTGACGTTCTAGACTCGTCACCTGAAACACTGAATTCATTAAGGATTTCGAACAAAAATTTCATTTTGGCATAAATTATGTTAATATTTCATTATCAAATTTGAAAAAAGTCAAGAATTATTTTTTACTCAGAATTGGGTTTTAAATATTTCAGCTAGATTTGTAGTAAATTAAAAGTTTATAAATTTGTATTCACATCAATCAACACTTAAAATTTGAACAAAAATTTTTTGTTATGAAAAAACTAATACTATCAACAATTATGGCAGGCGCTCTTGCAATAGGAGCAAATGCACAGGACTACGACAAGTTCTCCTTAGAAGTGGGCGGTGGCTTTAACAAACCAATGGCTCCGATAACTCCAGGGTATCTGTCTCCTACGTTAAATCTTGGCCATGTAGAATTTGGCGCAAGATACATGTTCAACGAAAAATTCGGGTTAAAACTGGATTATGGCTTTGGTTCAATGCAAGAATCTGGAAGTGAAGACGCGATCACTGGATCTTTTGACACAAGATACTATAGATTGAACCTTCAAATGGTTTCGAACCTCGGTAGAATCATGAATTTCGAATCATTCTCTAGATCTATAGGTCTATTGGGTCATTTCGGTGCAGGTATCGGCAACGTAAGACCACAAGAAAACATCCACAGTGATTTCACTGATGATGTTTACAATTTCATTGTAGGCCTTTCCCCACAGTTAAAACTTGGTAAAAGCGTAGCGTTGGTAGGTGATATCAGTACTATTATTAATGGCCGTCAAACTGTGGCATGGGATGGTGCTTCTGCGATCGGACCAAATGACCCAGGTTTCTTTGGTGCCAACAGTACTTGGTGGACTGGTTCACTTGGGCTTCAGTTTTACCTTGGTAAAAATGAAGAGCATGCTGACTGGTACATTGCTGCCGACAAATATGCCACTAAAGAGGAACTTGCTACTCAGATCAACGGTATCAAAGATATGTTGAAAGATTCAGATGGTGACGGCGTTCCTGATTACTTGGACAAAGAGCCTAATACTCCAGCTGGTGCAAGAGTTGATTCACATGGTAACACAATGGATTCAGATGGTGATGGTACTCCTGATCACATGGATAAGTGCCCATTCCTTCCTGGCCCAGCTTCTACCAACGGTTGTCCTGTAGAAGAAGTGAGAGAAGAAGTTGACTACTTCAAGAAAGCAATCAACGATGGTTATGTAAATGTTTACTATGCATTTGACAGCTCCAAGCCACTTGGATATTCCACTAGCGCAGCTAGCTACGTTTCTAACTTCCTTAAGAAGAACCCAGGCGTAAGCGTTGAAATTAAAGGATATGCTGACGAAATAGGTCCAGAAGATTATAACATGAAATTGTCTGAAAGAAGAGCAAAAGCTGTTTATGACATCTTAGTAGCTTCAGGCGTTGACGCTTCTAGACTTTCTTACAAAGGTTATGGTGAAGATACTAGCGTGGACAAATCTTCTGCAGATGCTAGACAAATGGCTAGAAGAGCCAGCTTCGAAGTGAAGTAATTAGCACTCAATCATAAAGAACAGAGCCCGATAGTTTGTCGGGCTCTTTTCATTTGTGCCCCATTAGACATAAAATTCATTTTTAGTATTGGATTTTCCATGCATTTTTCACTGAAGCAACGATTACTCCCATCATTTATCCCTCCAAAATTGCTTTGAAAAATTTATTTACAAGTACCTAAATCACTGATCCTAATTCCATTTACCTTTAGGGGTTTTTCAAATAGTCTATTTTAAATCAGGCTCAATCACTAATGCTTCTCTACTTATGATCTTGGCGATTTCCCTTTTGATTGCAGGTTTGTTACTCCTTGTGAAAGGAGCCGATTGGCTGGTCGATGGTGCTTCAGTGTTGGCTAAAAAACATCAGGTTTCCGATCTCGCCATCGGCTTGACCATAGTCGCTTTTGGCACTTCGGCTCCAGAACTGGTCGTAAACGCTGTCGCCTCTTTCGGAAATTACCCCGATATAGTTTTGGGCAATGTTATAGGTTCCAATAATTTCAACCTGTTTATCATCCTCGGCATCGCTGCTCTGATCACACCGCTGACAGTGCAGTCCAGTTCAGTATGGAAAGAAATCCCATTTTCACTGGTGGCGGTAATTGTGCTGTTTTTCCTGGCAAACAGTTTTTTCAGCTCCGACATCCCTAGACTATCATCTATAGATGGGATTATACTTTTGACACTTTTTGCCGCTTTTCTATATTATGTCTTCACCCAATTGAAATCTGACCCGTCCATTGAACCGGTGACACAGAAGAACTATTCCAACCTGAAGATATGGGGGTTGATTCTCGCTGGTTTGGCAGGATTGATTATCGGGGGAAAACTAGTCGTGGACAATGCCGTAGAGATGGCACAATCCCTAGGGGTCAGTGAAAAAATCATCGGACTCACCATCATAGCCGCAGGGACTTCACTCCCAGAACTTGCAACTTCAGTAGTAGCTTCAATAAAAAAGAACAATGACATTGCTATCGGGAATATAATAGGATCCAACATATTCAATATCTTCCTGATCCTAGGCATTAGTTCACTGATTAGACCATTAGATTATACAGTGGCATTTAACACTGACCTTCATATGCTTGGCGCAGGGACACTTTTCTTGTTTTTGGCTATGTTTATCGGAAAATCAAAAAGACTTGATCGCTGGGAAGCAGCTATTTTACTGGTGGCTTATGTTGGGTACACAGTTTATTTGATAAATGGAGAGATTTAAAATTCAGTAGATACCCGCATATTTGATTGATTATAAGCTTAGTACACCGAATACATCTGGTTTTCTCAAGAAAAGAGGCAAGCATTTCTTTTTCCTTATCGTTTCGCTCCAACTTATCCTCACAAATCCACCTTTGATCATTTTTTGACAGAATTTTCAGAAAAATCAAAATATATTTCCGGGATCTTTAACCTAGGCCTCTTATGCTATAGGCAAAATCATATAAATCCCAAACCTAACCAGACTCTGATGTCTCTTGCATTCCCAGATCTTTACATTAAGATTTTCCTATCCATTTTTCTGAGTCTGAATATAAGCCTCCCTTTACTATCGCAGCAAAACCAGAAAAGAAATGTCTATGGCACTATCCTCGAAGAGGGGTCAAATACACCTCTTCCCTTTGCTTCTATTGGTATCTATACTGAAACTGACAGTCTTATATCAGGTGGGTTAAGCGACGAAGACGGTGCCTTTCAGATAATAGTGCCAAATGGTAAATTCTATGCTTTGATTGAATTCATGGGCTATGAGCCTTTTAAATCTAGCCTGATTACAATTTCCAAAGACTCTCCTTCTCGGGATTTAGGATCAGTATTTATGAAAATCTCTGCTGAGAATCTTGATGAAGTCGTGGTTCAGGGCGAAAAAACAATTATGGAATTATCTCTTGACAAACGGATATTCAATGTAGGTAAAGATCTGGCGAATGCTGGAGGAAATGCCAGTGATATACTGATGAACCTTCCTTCAATAGCAGTAGATACTGAAGGAAACGTACGGCTAAGAGGATCTGCCAATGTCCGGATTTTGATTGACGGAAAACCTTCAGGCTTAGTAAGTTTTAAGGGCAGTGCTGGCCTCCGGCAGCTACCAGCAAATATGATCGAGCGGGTGGAAGTCATCACCAACCCTTCTGCACGCTATGAGGCTGAAGGAATGGCGGGTGTAATCAACATCATATTGAAAAAAGACAATAACCAGGGATTTAACGGCTCATTTGAACTGGTGGGGGGTACTCCTACCAACCTTGGATTTACAGCCAATTTGAATTATCGTCACAAGCGCATCAATTGGTTTATCAATTACGGCCTTACTTATAGACATTCTCCAAATGTAGGAGAGCTCTATCAGGAAACCTATGGCACCGACACTACTTTTATCCTGAATCAAAACAGCGAAGGGGTGGTCAAAAGTATGAATAACAATATACGCGGCGGATTAGACTATTATTTCAGCGAAAACAGCATCCTGACTTTATCCTATTTGTGGAGGAGATCTGACGCACATAGAAATACCGATATCCGTTATGAAGATTCTTGGAATTCAGTAAACAATCTTCAGAGCTACACCTTGAGAAATCAGGACGAAACGGAAGCAGAACCCAATTCTGAAATTTCCATGAATTACAAGAAGAGTTTCGAACGTAAAGGACATGAACTGACGGGAACCTTGACTTATTTGAACTATTGGGAAAATTCGGATCAGGTTTTCACGCAGAATTCTTTTACTCCTGAGGGGAAACCCATAGCAGGTTCTTCAGTGCTACAAACGTCTTTAAACGACGAATATGAGAACCAATATTTGGCCATGTTGGACTACGTACAGCCCTTTGCAAAAGAGGGGAAATTTGAAACTGGCTTCAGAACGAGTTTCCGGGAAATGAAGAATGATTACCTGGTAGAGCAGGAAGGTGAAAACGGTGATTTTGAGCCTATTCCTGGCTTGGACAATATTTTCCTGTATGATGAAAACATTCTTGCGGCTTACAGTATTTTGGGAAACACCACAAATAAATGGAGCTACCAAGGAGGTCTTAGGGTAGAATATACCGATGTCAAAACCACATTGGAAGAAACTAACGAAGTGAATCCAAGAAAATATACCAATTTCTTCCCAAGTGCCCATCTGACCTATAATCTTACGCAAGAGAACGCATTTCAGCTTTCGTACAGCCGTCGTATAAGACGTCCTGTTTACAATGACCTCAGTCCCTATGTCACACTATCAGACTCAAGAAATTTTTTCAGCGGTAACCCCGATTTGAACCCGGAATATACCAATGCATTTGAACTGGGACATATTAAGTATTTTGACCGGGGCACATTATTCACCACGGTTTATTATAGAAGCACTGATGATAAAATCGAGAGGCTTCGTTCAGTCGATTCAGATGGCAATTCCACTACATTACCTTATAATCTGAATGGTGAGAACTCTTTTGGAGTGGAGCTTAGCAGTGACTACCAGCTGTATGATTGGTGGAAATTGGATTTTAACGCCAACTTCTTTCATGCGAACATAGATGGAACTAATATCCAAAATGGTTACGAGACCAAGACATACTCCTGGCTTTTCCGGCAGACTTCGAGATTCACTGTCGCAAGCGGATTGGATATTCAGGTTCGTGCAAATTATGATGCTAGGCAGAAAACCGTGCAGGGAGTAAGAAAAGGCATTTTCTTTATGGATCTTTCAGCCAGCAAAAGTGTGTTCCAGGATAGAGGCACTTTAGTGTTCAATGCTACGGATATCTTTAACACAAGAAGGAACAGATTTATAAGCGAAGGAGAGAATTTCTATACTGTGGGAGACTCCCAATATCAGCGACGTCAGCTTATCCTCACTTTGAGCTATAGGCTAAAACAATAATGTTTTAAGCCAGCTTCCGAAACAGGTCAAATTGACCTGTTTTTCTTTTGTATTGACCTCTAACAAAAAGTCTTGGGATATTCCCTTATTTTTGAAGACTTCAGTTTAAACCTAATAGTTCATGCGTTATCCTATCCGAATTCTTTCTATAATTTTTCTTTTCTCGATAGTCGGAAGCTCTGTTCTTGCCCAGCAAAATGATCTTTTAACCTTAGAACGGATCTATGCTTCCAATGAATTCCGACAGGAAAGACTACAACCCATCCAATGGATAGAGAATGGAGCGGCTTATGTCACCGTAGAAAATGAAAATGAGCTGGTGAGATGGGACAGTAAAAATTTGGAGAAAAGCTCTTTTGTCCCCGGCATTGCTTTGCAAAGCAATGGAAAACCACTTCAGATCGAATCCTTCAGCCTTTCTGATGACGGCACCAAAGTATTGATTTTCACCAACTCAAGCCGGGTCTGGAGATCCAATACCAAGGGTGATTATTATGTCTATGATTTGAATAGTAAAGCATTGAAGCAATTGGGTAAAGAGTTTGAACCCTCTTCTCTTATGTTCGCCAAGTTTTCGGCAGACAATTCCAAAGTCGCTTATGTACAGAAGTTCAATCTGTATGTAGAGGACTTCAATACAGGCAAGGTCACTCAATTGACCAGCGATGGCACAGACAAAATCATAAATGGAACCTTTGACTGGGCTTATGAAGAAGAGTTTGGGAAAAGAGATGGGTTTGATTGGAGTCCCGATGCCGCGTACATTGCTTTTTGGCAGATCGATGCTGCGGAGATTGGCACATTTTACATGATCAACAATACGGATTCGGTCTATTCCAAACCTATTCCATTGCAATACCCCAAAGTCGGACAGGAGCCGGCAGGAGCCAAAATCGGACTGATCGATTTGGCTTCCCAAAAGACCAAGTGGATACCGGTTCCAGGTGGTGAAAAAGAAAATTATCTGCCTGGCATGCAGTGGATCAATGAAGATATGCTTTTAATCCAGCAGATGAACCGCAAACAAAACCAACTGAGTATCTGGACTTACAAGCCTTCGAATGAGGAATTGAAAAAGATTTACGTGGAGACGGAAGAAACCTGGGTGGATCTGGCCTATCCTGATTTGTCCAGATATGGATGGAGTGATAATAGCTTGCCGCTGGTCGATAATGGAAAATCTTTTCTACGAATGACCGAAAATGACGGTTGGAGGCATATTTACAAAATTGAGATAGCTACAGGAAAGAAAACCTTGATCACGCCCGGAGAATTTGATGTGGCCTCTTTTGGAGGGCTTTCTGCCAAAGAAGTATTTTTTATTGCTTCTCCTGACAATGCTACCCAACGCTATCTATATGCGACTGATTTGGCTGGAAAGGGAAAGATGAGACGAGTAACACCGGAGGCTTTCGAAGGAGTAAACACCTATGACATTGCTCCAAACGGGCAATTTGCTGTACATAATAATCAAAGCACAACAGAGCCATTGACCACAAGACTGGTTTCCCTGCCGAAACACGAAACAGTAAAAACGCTGGTAGAAAACGAGGTCTACAAAGCCCAATTAGCTTCCCTCAAAACTCCTGACATCAAATTCACGACAGTGACCACTTCCGAGGGAGTTACTATGGATGCACGGATAATTTACCCGGTTGATTTCGATGAATCAAAAAAATATCCTGTCCTATTCCATGTGTATGGTGAGCCTTGGAGCACTGTTGCCACGGATACTCAAGTTGGACTCTACAATATTATGCTGGCACAAAAAGGCTACTTCATCATCGACATGGACAATCGGGGCACACCTACTCTGAAAGGGAGCGATTGGAGGAAAAGCATCTATAGAAAAATCGGAGTGATCAATGCCCAAGATCAAGGTCTCGCTGCCAAAGAATTGTTAAAACTTCCCTATTTGGATGAAAGCCGTGTCGCAGTATGGGGATGGAGCGGTGGCGGATCCATGACGCTGAACCTGATGTTTAAATTCCCGGAAGTATATCACACAGGAATGTCCGTAGCTGCCGTTTCCAATCAGCTGATTTACGATAACATTTATCAAGAGCGATACATGGGACTGCCACAGGAAAACATGGAGGATTTTGTCAAAGGATCGCCCATTACCTATGCTAAAAACCTAGAAGGCAATCTATTGATCGTCCATGGCACCGGAGATGACAATGTCCACTACCAAGGTGCGGAAATGCTGATGAATGAGCTGATCAAACACAATAAGCAATTCCAGATGATGCCTTATCCCAACCGCTCCCATGGGATTTATGAAGGGACTGGAACGAGCTTGCATTTGTATACTTTGTTGACAAATTATCTGATGAAGCACACCCCAGTGAATTAATTATCAATAGATTAGGAATAGTAAACTATTTTATTTTTCTTACTATTAAAAATTAGTAGATCTATGAAAAATACATTTAATAATTCCCACAAACGCTACCAAAGAAAGCTAAGAGTTGGTTTTCTTACAGCCATTTGCTTGTTTATTGGAGGAATAGCATTTTCCATTTCAAAGCTCGCCGCTGCTCCTGACGCAGAACACCTTATAGCTGAAAAAACCGCAAAAGGACTTATCCTTAGCCCAGAAAAGAAACCAATTCCAGGTGCGGTAATTACTGTCAAGGATACAACTACTGGAACCGTAGCAGATATAAATGGAGTTTTTTCCATGGACTTGCAATACTTCAAAGAAGAAAATGTAACCCTAAAAATCTCTATGGTTGACTACGAATCCACTGAAGTGGTAGTAAGGACAAGCAAATTGCCAAAAGATCTGGGTAAAATCACACTTCAAAAAGAAACTGACTAAAGATTGCATTTACAACCACCCCAGTTAACTGGCTCCTATATTACAAAAGCAGTTGGAGTGATCGCTCTGACTGCTTTTTCTTTGGCCATTTCGATCTCCAGTTTACCCCAAAACTTTTATTCCATTCTGCAACTCTTTATCTAACGAACCAATAGGAAGAGGGCGAGCAGTTAGCAAATCAAAAAACCAATTCTGAGAGCTGTGATTTTAGTTAAGAGAACGGGCACTGGAATTGCCGCTGATATGAATGGTTTCTTTGAATTGAATCTCTCTATGTTTACCAAAAACCATCATTCTAGTGATCACATAATATGATTCTACAAGTATTGAGGTTGATGTCAAAACAGCCAAGACTCATGAAAGATCTTGGACGGATCAGATTTAATAAAAACAAAAACTGACGATATTTACATTAATTGAGTCAATAAACTGACGGTATTTACATTAATTACGTCAGTAAGATGACTGAATTTGTATTAATTGAGTCAGTTGTACATTAGAATCAAGTAGAAAATCATACATTGCACTGTATTTCAACTCGATAGAAAGTGCAAAATATCCCGAGAGCTTTACAAGCCAATTTCCATCGTAAACTCAAGCCAAACAAGGTATTGATGATCCTTGGCCCGAGAAGGTCTGGGAAAACTGCGCTTGTACGGCAATTTACCAAGGATGTCGATCCGCAAAAAAGCCTGATCCTCAATGGAGAAGATGTGTTGGATGCAGCACTTTTGCAGGAGAGGTCAGTGGCAAATTATAGCAGATTGCTGGCCGGCAAAAACTTGCTGGTCATCGACGAGGCGCAGCATATTCCGGACATCGGACTCATTCTCAAACTAATAGTGGATAGTATCGATGGGATACAAGTGATCGCTACCGGTTCCTCTTCATTTGATATGCACCAGCAGGTGGGGGAGCCTTTGGTAGGCAGAAAGAACACCCTATTTCTTTATCCACTGGCACAGATGGAATTTGCGAAAATAGAAGATTTCAAAACTACACTTGAAAAACGTGAAGAACGCTTGATTTTCGGAGGCTATCCGGAACTCACGCATTATCCCGATTGGAAGGACAAGGAAGAATACCTCTACCAGATCATGAACGACTATCTTTTGAAAGATATTCTGATGGTCGATGGGGTAAAGAATTCCGATAAACTCTACTCATTGCTTCGGCTGATAGCTTTTCAAGTGGGAAAAGAGGTCTCTCTGGAAGAACTGGGCAAGCAACTGGGAATGTCAAAAAATACGGTAGAGCGCTATTTGGATCTGCTGTCCAAAGTATTCGTAGTGTTCAAGATCGGCGGATACAGCCGAAATCTCCGCAAAGAAATCGTAAAAAGCAATCGATGGTACTTCTTTGACAATGGAGTGCGAAATGCCATAATCCGGAATTTCAACCGACTTGACCTTCGGGCTGATGTAGGTGATTTATGGGAAAATTACTTGGCAGTAGAACGCAGGAAATTTCAGAATTATAGTCACATGCACTGCACTAACTATTTCTGGAGGACATACGATCAGCAAGAAATCGACTGGGTGGAAGAAGAGGGAGATTTGCTTCGGGCTTTTGAATTCAAATACCAACCCAATAAACCTCCCAAAGTCCCGGCCGCTTGGGCAAAGGCCTATCCGGAAGCGAGCTATGAGGTTATTCATTCCGGGAATTATCTGGACTGGATTGGAGCCTAGGCATCTGAAAAAAAAGAAAACCCTTGAGGTCGTTTGACTTCAAGGGTTTTGAAATTCTAAGAGTTAATTTCAATTAGTTGATCTTATTTAAGATCCATGGAACAAGCCCTGAGCTGACAGCCAGTTTAGCAATTTTTTCCAAATCCCAAACTTCAAGTCCTTCCATATCAGAATTAAGCTTTAATTCATTTGGAGAGTGATAGACATAATAAAATCTATTATATGATTCTGATCCTTTGATGTTTGCAAAATGAGACTCATATTCTTGAAATTGCCTTAAGGTCGTTGAACTTTTAACTTGAACTAAAATTCTTTCACCAGTTACCGGAGCTTTTAATTCAATATCTTTCTCTTTCTGCACTCCGCCAATACTATTTGTTCTCAAATACCCGGCCTGTCTAAATATCAAATCAATAAAGACCTCGAAGTCCTTCGGCATCAATTTCTGAATACACAAAGCAAGGCTATTTTCCAGAGCTTCTAGATCCTTCTTTACAGAAATCACTTCAGGCAATTCCTCTCCATTAATTTTCTTTACGAGATAATCAAAGTCGTCTACATTACATATTGTCCCTTGAAACCCCTGAGTTTTGAGCAAGTTACCGCTCAGATTATCAACCAACAATGTCTTTCTATCAATCGATTCATTTGACCATTGACCAATAACTCTTTTCTCTTTCTCACCATTATCAATTCCATAGACATCCTTCTCAGCGAAACACCAATATAAATGCTGTGCATGAAAAGTAATCCAAAGCACACTCTCGTCAGAATCATAAAAATGTCTGATCTGATTTGTGTAAGAAGTTATAGTTTTAGGTACTTTATCACTATACACTTTCGAAACAGCCCCCGTCAAATCCGCTAATATATCTTCATGTCTGGCTTCTTTGTAGCTTAATTTTAGAACGTTATTTTTAAAACATTCCTTTGCCCAACTGCCCTTTTCTCCCAGCTTTATGAACAGTGCCTTAGACGGCTTGATTTTTTCTCTCATTCTTTTTATGGTTTAAGTTAAAATTTAATTCCCTGGATATTTCTCCCACCATTCCTCATCCTGCTCAAAGCTATTTCCCTTCACTCCAATGGCTAAATCCTCCGCTATTTCCAGGACTATAGCCGCTCCATGCAAATTGCTTTGCCATTTGTCAGGAATACTGTCTCTACCATTGATAAGTCCAAGAATATTCCCCGTAATAGCTCCTGTACTATCAGAATCACCCGAATGATTTATGGCAGCAATCACACCCTTTTCAAAATCACTTTCATAACGAATTGCACATAGCAAACTAATAGCAAGATCTTCCTCTGCAATCCAAGCTCCGCCCAGTTTTTGTAAATCTTCAGGTTCCAGATCTCTTTGGTCTGCCTCTTTCAAAACCGAAAACATCTTAAGAACTGCTTCTTCAACTTCATCATGATCAGGTTGCTGGGTTAGAATTTCCATACATTTCCAGATTGCAGTTCTGAGGTTATCCCCATTCGTCAAAAAAGCAATCAAAGCCGCAAAGAACCCGCCACTAAGGTAACCTGTAGGATGTCCATGAGTAAGAGCAGACAAATGACAACCTTCACTGAATGCCCTATCAGGATTATCGCTAAACATCAACCCCACAGGTGCCATTCTCATAATTGTACCACATCCCTTACTGTCATTAATTGGATTTTTCATACTTCCCATTTTTCCATTTCTCAATGCTTGAAGGCATGTATTCCCAGGTGCTCTACAAGAATACAATTCTTCTTGAGTAAGCAGCCATCCACTATAAAGCATATCTGGATTAAGCAATCTACTATGAACTTCCCCAAAAGAATTTGATTGAGTAAGAAGCCATCTCCTATATGAGTAAAATGTAATCTGATGCAGGGCTCCCCCTATGCCTCGCAGCATCGCCCGATGTCTTGCCCTAAGTAAACCCTCCGCAGTAAATAAGCTCATTTGAGTATCATCCGTGAAGCGGCCCCGTCCATCTTTGAATTCGACAAAGTCAGAAATTCCTGTGTTGCCATATCTACTTTTGATTTGCCCGATTGACCAAAATTCTATGGGAGCTCCCAAAGCATCTCCAATTGCACCTCCTAACAGACAAGCCTTAAAGGCCTCCGTTTTTGTAAATTTTGATGAATTTTTCATGTCATTTTTTTCACAATTCAGTTCTAAAAAATCCTTGTAGATGTACTATCAAGATAGCGCTATAAACTTTCCAAACACACTTATTGACACATATAGTCAAAATTAAAAGACTCCAGAGAGAAAACTATAGAATATAAAAAAACCCTTGAAGCCTTATCGGCCTCAAGGGTTTTGAATAGTTGAGTAGACTACTGCTTACAACTCAGCAGTTTCCACATTTTTGAAATACACCTGATTATCCGCATCCAGATCCACCAACACGGCAGAGTCATTTTTGATATAGCCGGATAATATTTGTTTGGACAACTCATTCAGTACCAATCGCTGCATGGTTCTCTTCAGCGGTCTTGCTCCGAAGTTTGCGTCAAAGCCAATCTCACCCAAGTAATCCAACACGTCTTTAGTAGCATCGATTTCTATACCTGATTCGGAAAGCCTATGCTGAATTTCCCTCCATTGGATGTCCACTATCTTACGAATGACATCCTTATTGAGCGGCTCAAACATGATCGTTTCATCTATTCTATTCAGGAATTCAGGACGAACCGATTTTTTCAAGAGCTCATACACTTCCGCTTTCGTTTTCTCAAGCACCTCTTCTTTATTCCATTCTTCCATTTCAGCAAATCGCTCCTGGATCAGGTGCGAACCAATATTGGTTGTCAGAATGATGATGGTATTCTTAAAATTCGCTACACGCCCTTTATTATCGGTCAAGCGGCCATCATCCAAAACCTGTAAGAGAATGTTGAACACATCAGGATGTGCTTTTTCAATCTCATCCAGCAAGATCACTGAATAGGGTTTTCTTCGAACCGCCTCAGTCAATTGCCCTCCTTCATCGTAGCCCACGTAGCCCGGAGGCGCTCCCACCAGCCGGCTGACGGCATGTCTTTCTTGGTATTCAGACATATCGATCCGCACCATTGCGTTTTCATCATTGAAGAGATATTCCGCCAAGGCTTTAGCAAGCTCAGTCTTACCTACGCCGGTAGTACCCATAAAGATAAAGCTACCGATAGGACGCTTCGGATCTTGCAACCCAGCGCGACTTCTACGGACAGCATCGGACAAGGCCGTAATCGCCTCTTTTTGGCCAGCTACTCTTCTTCCAAGCTCATCCTCGAGATGCAGTAACTTTTCCCGCTCGGATTGGATCATTTTATTCATCGGGATACCTGTCCACTTGGACACTACCGCAGCTATATCTTCCTGATCCACCTCTTCTTTAAGAAGCGGTGAACCTGCCTGCATCTCTGCCAACTGAGATTTGAAGGACTCCAATCGCTGCTCAGCCTCACCTATTTTACCATAACGGATCTCTGCTACTTTACCAAAATCCCCGGCTCTTTCGGCTTGCTCAGCTTCCAGCTTATAATTATCAATCCGCTCTTTCTCACGCTGTATTCCGGTGATCACGGCTTTTTCACTTTCCCATTTGGCTTTTACGCTGTCCCGCTTTTCAGCCAGCTCAGCCAGTTCTTTACTTAGGACTGTTTCTTTGTCTTTATTCTTTTCTCTACGGATAGCCTCTCGCTCGATCTCCAACTGCATGATTCTACGATTCAGCTCATCCAGTTCCTGCGGTAAGGAATCAATCTCCATCCTCAATTTGGCAGCAGCTTCATCCATCAAGTCAATTGCCTTATCCGGTAAGAAACGATCAGAAATGTACCGCTGCGAAAGTTCCACTGCCGCTATAACTGCATCATCCTTGATCCGCACACCATGGTGCAATTCGTATTTATCCTTAATCCCCCGAAGAATAGAAATCGCATCCGCAGCATCCGGTTCATCGACTATCACAGCCTGGAATCTACGTTCCAGTGCCTTATCTTTCTCAATGTACTTCTGGTATTCCTTCAGCGTGGTCGCTCCTATCGCATGGAGTTCCCCTCTTGCTAAAGCCGGCTTCAACAAGTTAGCCGCATCCATGGCTCCTTCTCCTCCTCCACCAGCTCCGATCAAGGTATGGATCTCATCGATGAATAGAATAATCTCACCTTCTGCGTCAGTGACTTCCTTGATTACAGCTTTTAACCGCTCCTCAAACTCACCTTTGTACTTGGCCCCGGCAACGAGCAAGCCCATATCCAGAGAAATCAAGGTCTTGGATTTAAGATTTTCAGGAACATCTCCAGAAACGATTCTTTGTGCCAACCCTTCTACGATTGCGGTTTTACCCACACCGGGTTCACCCAATAGAATCGGGTTGTTTTTGGTTCTACGGGCCAAGATCTGAAGCACTCTCCTAATCTCTTCATCGCGGCCTATCACAGGGTCAATCTTTCCCTTCTTGGCCATTTCATTCAGGTTTTTGGAGTATTTTTCCAATGCCTGATACTTGCTTTCTGCGTTAGGATCGGTCACTTTATTTCCTTTTCTAAGTTCTTTGATAGCTTCGATCAAAGGCTTCTCGGAAATCCCCTGATCTTTTAGAATTTTTGCGGTAGCATCACCTGCAGCTAATATTCCCAACAACAAATGTTCTACAGCCACATACTCATCTCCAAAGGTCTTGAGATAATCCTTCGCTTTAGAAAGCACCTGGTTGGAATAATTGGAAAGGTAAGGCTGCTGGCCACCGCTTACTTTGGGTAATTTTGCTAGTTGATCATCAACTTTTTGAGTAATCAGCTGCTTACTTGTTCCGAACCTCTTAAAAAGAAAGTCCGTCACATTCTCATCTTCTGAGAGTATTCCCTTCAAGAGGTGGGCAGGTTCAATTGCAGGCTGTCCTGCCCCAGAGGCGATTTCCAAAGCCTTTTGAATTGCCTCTTGGGATTTAATAGTGAATTGTTTGAAGTCCATAGTATAGCCGGTCATTAGTGGCGTATTAATTTACAAACTAGGACGAAGGGATTCAACTATTCGTCCTCATTACACCCTCTATGATCAAAACCACCTCCAATTACTTTTTTCGGTCAAAATGACTGGAAAACTCACATAAACCGCTTGACACACGGAAAAAATGACAGAATTATATTCTGATTATTAGGATTTCCCGACATAACGTGCGTCTAATATTCTGATTTTTTATATAGTAGTTAATTCTTTTTCCCACTAGTCATTTCCGCTACTGATTTTTGTCAAAATGAATTCACTTACTACAGAAGAAAATATCCTAGAACTGATCCTCAAAATCCGCAATCAAAAAGTAATGTTAGATTCTGATCTGGCGGAGATGTATGGGGTACCTACTAAACGACTCAATGAACAAGTAAAAAGAAACTCTGATCGTTTCCCCGAGGATTTTATGTTTCAATTAAAGGAGGACGAATGGAGAAACTTGAAGTCGCAATTTGCGACCTCAAGATGGGGAGGCAGACGAACTCCACCATATGTCTTTACCGAACAGGGAGTAGCGATGTTATCTTCCGTATTGAATAGTGCTCAAGCAATCCAGGTGAATATTTCTATTATGAGGATTTTTGTAAAAATGAGAGATTGGGCCATGAACTATTCTGATTTGCAGGACAAAATCCATGAACTGCAGCAATCTGAATCTGATCAAAATCACCACATTGCTAAAATCTATCAGATTATTGAGGAACTTCTAAAGCCTGCCATAGGCGAAAGAAAAGCTATCGGATTTAAAAAGTAGAACCCTGCTTTCTAGATGAAAGCAGGGTTCATTATTTTAATCAAAAGAAATCACTTTTGGCCCGCAGCATAATCCTCCACTGCCTGCCAAACTCTGAACACATTTTTATAGCATATTTTCTCAATCTCCTCCCTTGAGTATCCCCTCTTTAAAAGTTCCGCAATCAGATTAGGATACATGGACACATCCTTCAGGCCGGTAGGCAAGGTATCACCTACCCCATCAAAATCAGACCCTAAACCCACATAATCAATTCCCACCAGATTTTTCACATAGTCGATATGATCCGCTACTCGCTGAACTGTAGGGAATGGATTGTTGGCAGCTGTATATTCAGAAATGTATGCCTGGGCGGCAGAATCCCTTCTTGAAAGATTATTCTCTGCAAGCCAATTCACTAGGTGTTCTCTAACAGCAGTGCTTCCCGCAGCATAGGCAGAATCAATAAATGTCCCTCCAAAATTGATCATCATCACTCCTCCGTTTTTAGCCAATGCCTGAATCAATTCGTCATTCATATTACGCTCAAAACCCGGAGTAAACGCCCTTACTGAGGAATGGGAAGCTATAGCGGGTGCTTTCGTAATTGCCAGAGCATCCTTAAAAGTCTCATCAGACACGTGCGACACATCCACCATAATCCCCACTCTGTTCATCTCTGCCACGACTTGCTCACCGTATTCGCTCAGACCATTGTAAAGCCTCACTGTATCATAACTACTATCTCCGATCAAATTGGCCTTACCATGTGTAAGCGTGATGTATCGAATGCCACGTCCGTGAAAATATTCCACATTGGAAATATCATCTTCCAGCGCCGATCCATTTTCCATCCCCATAGGCAGGGACACTTTGCCTTCGGCAAAATTCCTCTCTACGTCAGCTGGACTATAGGCCATGGCAAATTTATCCGGAAAAGTCTCTGCCAATCGCTCCGTCATGAGTATCAGGGAGTCTGCCAGTCCCTTGGATGATCCCGCCTTCTGCTGAAGGCCTGCAGGTATATATATGGACATAAATGGCGCATCTAGTCCTCCCTCCTTCGCCCTAGGAAAATCGAAATTGCCATCCGGCGTACGTACCGACACATCCAGCACTTCTCTCTGCAGTGTAAATCCGCCTACCTTCATACGGTAAGGCAAATCGACATGTCCATCTACCATGATGGTCTCATGTGCGATTTCCTTGGCAACTTCCAGGCGTTGCTCATCTGACATCTTCGTGTAATCGACCGTAACTTCAGCTTCTCTGGATGAACACCCAAACACTAAACTGGAAGCAATCACTAAAGTAAAATATCTTCTCATAAGTTGGTGGTTTATATTTATGCGTAAGATAATTGGTTTTTCCAATTGAATTTTAAATTATCCATCAACGGGAATAAATACTGACTTTTAGTGCAATTCCGTCTCAGCAATACCCAACTTTAAGAAATCATGCGCTTGAATCAGCAAAAAAACCAAAAATCACACCTTAAAAAAAACAAACATGCAATTCACCCAACCCCCTTTCAACTTAAATTCCATCCCCTTAATTAGATGAAAACCTAAGACATTTCCCTTTTCTTTGACATGAAAGTTCTTTTATCGTAACTTTTCACCAGGCGTTAAATCCTTCATACGCAATGCTCACCTATTCAGTATTTTAAACCAACCTTTGACATATTTAAATCCGAACTCATGAACACTAAATTGAAATTCGCCCTCGTCGGCATCACATCCACCTTGCTTTTTGCACAATGTAGTCCTCAAAAAACAGAAGAATCCACCGTTGAGGAAGGGACTGTGGAAGCGGTCAAAACTCCTTCTCTAACAAAAATATGGGAAACAGACACCACTTTAATAACGAATGAATCCGTACTATATGACAAGTCCACAGGAAAAATCTACGTATCCAATATTGAGGGAGAACCGTCAGGTAAAGACGGAAAGGGGTCAATATCAATTTTAGACCAGGAAGGAAATATCGTCGATCAGGAGTGGGTTACCGGCTTGGACGCTCCCAAAGGGATGGGCATTGCCAATGGGAATCTCTACGTAACGGATATCGATCAACTTATTGAAATAGATCTGGAGTCGGGTGACATCACTAAAAAACACCCTGTAGAAGGTGCTGTTTTTTTAAACGATGTGGCTACTTATGAGAGCAAAGTGTATTTTACAGACATGAATACCGGTAAAATCCATATGCTTGAAGACGGAAAAATATCCATTGTGGCGGAGGGGCATTCTTCTATCAACGGCATTGCTGTAGATCCAAAAGGATCAGTGTATGGTCTTGACGGAGAAGGTTTTAAAATGATCAATCTGGACGGGACAGCCATGCTGCTCAATAAAAATGTAACAGGAGGAGATGGGCTTGTTATTCTTGGAGATGGCAATTACCTGGCTTCCCGCTGGGCAGGAGAGGTTTATTTCATCAATGCCGAAGGTGAAACTCTTCTTTTAGACACCAAGGCTGAGGAGTCAAACACAGCGGATATTGGATTTATCCCCGGAGAAAACATAGTCCTTGTCCCTACTTTCTTCAAAAACAAGGTAGTCGCATACAAGCTTGACTATTAATTCAATTTTGTTCCATTAAAACGAAAGAGCCTCCGATCAGAGGCTTTTTTAAATATATTGAACCCAAGTGCCAAAATAAGCCTTATACTTACAAATGGCACGCTTAGGAATCCAAGATGTCATTTTCCCCGTTTAGGAAAGTAAGAACTCTTTTTAGTAAAAGGGTTAATTTCTCATCCTAACTTGGGACAAGTTTAAAATCTTCCCACGACAGATAGTATAATTCTATCATTTATTCTCCCAATTGTAAGTAAATTTGTCCAAACTCAAAATCATCCCGAGAAGGAGCATATCCGGGCATAAATATATCAAAGATGAAGTCAGCTGAAATAGATTACGAACTAGAAAAGAACATCGAGGTTATTTCTCAATTAGATGATCTTGTTGGAGAGGCTGTGGATAATATTCTGGTAGATCCAGACAAATGTTGGCAACCTTCGGATTTCCTACCCGATTTCGGAGATCCCGATATTCATGATGAAATCAAATCTCTTCAAAAAAGATCCGAGGGGATTCCAGATACGGTATTGACATCTTTGGTCGGGAACATGATCACCGAAGAAGCCCTGCCTAGTTACCAAACTTACTTTAATTTAATTCCCGGCATCAATTCGGAGCGAAGCTTATTGTCAGAATCCGGATGGGTACGCTGGTCCAAATCCTGGACTGCCGAGGAAAACCGCCACGGCGACCTGTTAAATAAGTATCTCTATATGACAGGACGAGTGGACATGAAGGCAGTAGAGCAGACCATCCATAGGTTATTGATGAATGGGTTCGATCCTAATTCAGGGAATGATCCGTATCAGGCTATCGTCTATACTTCTTTTCAGGAAAGAGCCACTAAAATCTCCCATGTCAATACCGGTAAGCTTGCGGATATCGCTGGAGATCCCGTTCTGGGAAGAATCTGCAAACAAATAGCAGGAGATGAAGCCAGGCATGAAAAAGCATATAAAAGCTTTATGTCAGCAATATTTGAAATCGACCCAAATGGAGCCATCATTGCTTTTGAAAAGCTAATGAGAAAGCAAATCGTGATGCCTGCCGTGCTGATGGGGAAAGGCGGATCCAACCCTTCGCTATTTACCCAATTCTCTGAAGTAACCCAGAAAGTGGGGATCTATACAGGATGGGATTATGCCAGGATCATTGATCACTTGGTAAGCCTCTGGAAAATCGAAAACCTGACCGGCTTAAATGATGTGGCTGCCAAAGCCCAGGATTATCTGGCAAAGTTATCTGAAAGGTATATGAGATTAGCTGATCGAATGAAAGCTCCAGAAGAGGTAAAACTTGCATGGCTTAAGTAGCCGACAAATCATATTATTTCAAGAGGCTGTCTCAAAAGTAGCTAGTTTAAAAGGCTAGTCGATTTCTCGGCTAGCCTTTCCTGTTTTAACTCAAAACATGTATTTTGAGGTGTGCAAAAACAAGACTTAAATGTAGCCTTTAAGGAC
>NZ_JAJUWR010000016.1 GCF_021390545.1 Algoriphagus sp. AGSA1
CCCTCCCGATTAAGATCGGGATGCTCTACCGAGCTGAGTCGATCAGGGACTCAATAAACTTTTTGCTTTTCATCTTTTTGATCTGGAGCTCTCTCCGTTTGGCTGTAATCAGTTCGTCAAAATCCTCCCGGTAAACCAGCTTCCACGGGATTCCTGTGGAGGTGAATTTGGAATGGCCGATGTTATGTTCATACAATCTGCGGTCAAGATCAGTGCATGCGCCCACATAATACTTGGCAAGTTTTTCGGAATATAGAATATACATTGTAGCCATTAGAGTAAGGATTGGCTAAAAATAAGAAAAGCAGCCCATTTGGACTGCTCTCTTGTGATCCCGCTGGGGCTCGAACCCAGGACCCATACATTAAAAGTGTATTGCTCTACCAGCTGAGCTACGGAATCGGTGCTAAATGATAAAATAAAAAGCGGAACGTGATTCCGCTTTTGAGTGGTGATCCTGTCAGGACTCGAACCTGAAACCTACTGCTTAGAAGGCAGTTGCTCTATCCAGTTGAGCTACAGGACCTGGATAATTTTGTGATTTCTTAAAGATATCACAACGGTAAATAAAGTCGGGGTGGCAGGATTCGAACCTACGACCTCCACATCCCAAATGTGGCGCGATACCGGGCTACGCTACACCCCGAAACTTTCTTTTTAACTCCTTGTAAGTTAAACTTAGTGTTTGTGCCAAAAGTAATATGGCATTTCTCAGTGATCCCGCTGGGGCTCGAACCCAGGACCCATACATTAAAAGTGTATTGCTCTACCAGCTGAGCTACGGAATCATTATTTTTAATTTCTCAGAGTAAAGAGCTTTTTCTTTCTCATTATCACAAACTCGAACCCAGAATCCTCTCGATAAAACCGGGATGCTCTGCCAGCTGAGCTATTGAATCAGATTGCTCTGAATATTTTCAGGAAATTTAACCACCAACAAGTGATTTAAAACCTTTCAAATTGACTCCCTAGCCTTGCTTTTTGCCAGATCATTGCCGTAATTGGACTGCAAAAATAAGGGGACAAATTCTAAATGCCAAACGTGAAATCAATCTTTCTTACAAAACTTTTGATATTTTTATCGATATCTTTTCAAAGTATTCATTGTCAAGCAGATGTAATCGATCTAAAAAAAGCAGATTCTTTGTTCAATAACAGAAGCTACAAAGAGGCCATGCTTATTTACGATTCAAACTATGAATCGGGGATATATTCCCCTGCAATGCTCCTGAAAATGGCCTTTATAGCTGAGGGAACAGGAGACAGTGAGCGGGCTACACTTTATCTCAGTAAATATTACGATTTAGCTCCCAATCCTCAGGTAATTACTAAAATGAAAAGTCTTACAGGACAAAGTTCTCTGGAAGGTTTTGAGATTAGTGACAGGCAGAGGTTTATGATTTTTCTTACAGAATATCAGGAGTATATTGTGGGGTTCTTGGCGTTTTTTCTTGTGGTTTCTATTGTTATAAGTTGGTTTACCGGAAGCAAGATGAATAAAACACAAACTTTTTGGCCGACTATTTTGCTGATTATTTTGATCTTTCTTGCCAATAATTTTCTGAGTGGTCCCAGAACTGGGTTGATTACACGAAGTCCTACTTTTATTGTTACTGAGCCTTCGGCAGGCGGGGAGCTTGTAGATAGAGTAGAACCCGGACACCGTGTTCGGATCAAATCGTCAAAGGATATTTGGTACGAAGTCGAGTGGAAGGATAAAAGCGCTTATATTAAAAAGGAGTCTGTCACCAGACTTTGACCACCCAGCTTATGCATCTGGTTTGATTTAGCCTGGACTGATTTTATCATGGAGGACAGTGAATGCATTAAATCCTTGCTGCTTAGAGGCTGAGTCGCAGCACCGCTTTAGTGAGGTTAAAAACAATGTTTTAGTGGATAATATTGAAGCGATATCTGCTCTTCAAAACTTTTACCCTGTGGCTTAAAATTCCCATTGTATAGTTAAGGCTTAGTGGGGCTTGCTGAAAGAGTCTCAGTTATGCGAGACCTGCCTAAAGGCCGGTAAGGCAGGGTTAAAAGCAGCCGAGTGAAGATATATCCTTATGCCTCGAATGAGGCCAGCGCAGAAGGTGGTATAGCTGAGAATAGCTTGAACATCTCGGTTTTGAGATTTTCTAATGGATGGATTAACGCCTTTTGCCTTCAGTAAGCTTGGGTCTGTTGAAAACAGTTTTGATCTTTTACTGGCGTTTCCAGCATCCCTATAAGGTAGGAAAACAAAAAAGCCCCGCAATTCTGAGGGGCTTTTTATAGTTCTTTTAGAACTTTGTTACAGTTCTTTAATCATCACATTCTTGAAGTAAACTACATCACCGTGATCCTGGAGGGCTATTTTACCTTTTTTAAATGTCCCGAAATTCGGCATATCCTTAAATTTGCTGTCAGCGATAAGGGCTTCCCATTCTGGCGTCCAAAGTGTAGTACTGACTATAGTAGTCCCGTTAAGGATAAATTCAAGTTGACCATTTTTGCTAATGATCTCCGCTGAGTTCCACTCTCCGTATGGTTTTACAGTCTCTTCACTACTGACGATGAGGTCATACAAGTCTCCAGCTCTGTGGCTGATAATTTTAGCGTCAGGATGTCCATCATTGTCCAATACCTGCATTTCTAGGCCTGTATTATAGGTGTTCTTATATTCTGGAGCTTCGTGAACATAGAATATCAATCCACTATTGCCGTTTTGGGATATTTTCCAATCGTATTTTAAATGGAAATTGGCAAATTCTTCATTTGTGACAATGTCCCCTCCGTCTCCGGCTTGCCATTTATCTTTGTTTCCGGCATCTAGATAGACTTCACCATTTTCTATTTTCCAGGCATTGCCTATTTCTCCTCCGCCGTATTTGTGCCAGTTCGAGAAATCATTGTTGGCAAATAGATCCACCCATTCTTCGGCGGGAGCTTCAGCTACCGTTATTTCCTCCGTCTCTGTTTCGTTTGCCTTTTCGCCGGAACAGGAAGTAAGAATGCCTATCAGTGCCGCTACTAGGATATACTGCTTATTCATCTTATTTTTTCAATAAAAGGATATAGCTTACCATGTCTTTGGCGTCTTCCAAGCTAAGGTTTGGATGCGGAGACATCGGGATTTCACCCCATACGCCCACACCGCCCTCTATTACTTTTTTGGCGAGCATTTCGATGTTCTCGTCTGTGGTTTCATACTTGGCAGCTACATCCGCATAGGATGGCCCTACGATCTTCCTCTCCACCATATGGCAAGAAGTGCAATCTGAGGATTTTACTTTGGCCAATCCTTTGATGTAAATTGGATCGTCTTGGTATTTTTCTTCCAAGCTCATTTCTTTCTCCGGCGCTGCTGGTGTGGCTACCGTTTCTGATTTATTGTCTTCAGAAGTTTTTTCTCCACCGCCACAGGCGAAAGTGAATCCTGCCAGAGCTACTATGGCAAGATTTAAAGGTTTTGTGATTTTCATTAAGTTGGATATTAAAATTGATTGAGTGTTTAGATCCCTAGTATTCTTTTGTTGAATTCCTCGTCGGCACCTCTTCCGGCGAAGTCGTCAAAAGCTTTTTCAGTGACATTTATAATGTGTGAAGCAATAAATGGAGCGCCTTCCGCGGCACCTTGCTCAGGATGTTTGATGGCACATTCCCATTCTAAAACGGCCCAACCATCATAATCGTACTGCGAAAGTTTGCTAAAAATTCCACTAAAATCAACTTGTCCATCTCCTAAGGATCTGAATCGCCCTGCGCGTTCTACCCAGCCCTGATATCCTCCATATACTCCCTGCTTACCGGATGGGTTGAATTCAGCGTCTTTTACGTGGAACATTTTGATTCTTTCATGGTAGAAATCAATGAATTGCAGGTAGTCTAGGCATTGCAACACGAAGTGGCTTGGGTCATAGAGTATGTTTGCCCGCTTGTGATGATTTACCTTATCTAGAAACATTTCAAATGTAACTCCATCATGTAGATCTTCTCCAGGGTGAAGCTCGTAACATACATCTACACCATAATTGTCAAATTCATCTAAAATCGGGCCCCATCTTTTGGCCAGTTCTGTGAAACCAGTCTCTACCAAGCCTGCAGGACGTTGTGGCCAAGGATATACTGTATGCCACATGAGGGCACCAGAAAAGGTGGCATGAGCGGTGAGTCCCATATTGTTGGAAGCTTTTGCCGCATATTTCAACTGCTGTATTGCCCAGTCTGTTTTCCCTTTGAGATTTCCTTTAAGATGGTCAGGGGCAAATCCGTCAAACAACTCATTATATGCTGGATGTACGGCAACCAACTGTCCCTGAAGATGGGTAGAGAGTTCGGTGACCTCAAGTCCGGCTTCTTTTACAATACCCTTGATTTCATCAGCATAGGTTTTGCTTTCTGCCGCTTTCTGCAAATCAATCATCCGAGGATCCCAAGAGGGGATTTGCACGCCTGCATAGCCGAGATCGGCCATATAATGGCAGATGTTTTTAAGGTTGTTGAAAGGTTTAGCGTCGTCAATAAACTGGGCGAGAAAAATCGCAGGCCCTTTGATTGTCTTCATTTTAGTTAGGTTTAAAGATTAGGTTTAAGAATTATTTTTCTACTATAAATGGAGTCCACTTGATTTCTGACTCATTACTTTTCAATACATGGTCTATAAATGCCATTCCCCGGATACCATCTTCTATTCCAGGATAGTCCTCCCATTCAGGTTTCGGGATTTCTCCCTTCCGATCTGCATAGATACAGCGGGCAAAGTTTCTATACAAATTGGCAAATGCTTCCACGTACCCTTCAGGATGCCCTGCAGGAGTTCTGGTGTTCTCATTTGCCAGTGAACCTAAATAGCCTGTTCCTGCCCGATAAATCTGATCCGGTGCATCTGGCCATCTGGCGATCAGACTATTATTTAACTCTTGTTCCCATTCCAGACCGCCTTTTTCACCATAGACCCGGATCCGGAGATTGTTTTCTGCACCGGTATCAGTCTGGGAGGCGGTCAATACACCTGATGCTCCGTTTTCAAATCTCAATAGCACCACCCCGTCGTCGTCGATCAACCTCCCATCTACTTTGATATACAAATCCGCACAGAGAGCTTTCACTTTTTCACCCGACATATATTCTGCCAAGTGGAATGCATGGGTACCGATATCACCCATACATCCTGCCAAACCGTTTCTTTTAGGATCTGTACGCCATTCAGCTTGCTTATTGTTCTCAGATTCCAACAGTTTCCATAGCCAGCCCTGAGGATATTCCACATAGACTTTCCTCACTTTGCCGAGTTGGCCTTCGGCGATCATCTGCTTTGCCTGCTTGACCATAGGGTAGCCGGAATAGGTGTGCGTTAATAAAAACCGTCTGTCTGAAGCTTTAACTCTATGGTATAGTTCTTTTGCTTCCTGATAATTTAGCGTAAGTGGCTTGTCCAGTATTACATGGAAACCGTGTTTTAGTGCTTTAACTGTCGGATCGAAATGTACATTGTTGGGTGTGACAATCACTACTACATCAATCCTTTCGTTTTCAGGAAGCTCCAGCTCCTTGGCGAACATCTCATCATAATTGGAATAGATTCTCGCAGGATCCAGCATAAGCTCTTTGCCACGCGATTTTGATTTTTCAGGATCAGAACTGAATGCGCCAGCTACTAACTCAAACATTCCATCCATCAATGCTCCATTTAAATGGATGGCTCCAATGAAAGATCCGGGACCTCCACCAATGAGTCCGATTTTTAGTTTTTGTGAAGATGACATGAGGGAAAAGACTTTATTTTCAGGATTAATTACTTGAAATAATTGATTCCGAACCGAAAAAACTCCGTTCTTCGAATGGAATGATACAATAATTGCTCAAAAGCCCCATTTGGGTATTAATGGCTTAGCCCATATAGAGGTGCCCTATTTCTAGGGGGCATTTGAGCTGCCTAAAATAGTCCAAAATAGCTAAATTCTAAACTTTAGATGGTACTTTAAGACCTGTGTAATCCTCAAAAGATTTCAAATCTATGAATATCACTACCAAGCCCCGTCTTTCCTTTATGATGTTTTGGAATTTTGTAAGCGGTCAGATCTAAACGGATTTCCATGCTGGATCAAAGTACAGGTCATCAGCGTAGGGTCTTATTACCTTGGCCGCATACTGTGTGGGAATGCTTATAGGTTTCTGGGTAGCCGGATTAATCCCCAACTATTTTGTGATTGAAGAAGGATTTCACAATTGGGAACCAATTTGGTTGCTTCCCGTTGGTTTTTCTGTTGTGGTTTTGCTACTTTTCATGGCTCTTTTTAAGAGAGAACAAATAAATTCACAATAAAAAAACCCTCATGACCAAACCTATTGACACAGGGAGAAGAGAATCTTTAAAAAAAGTTTTGCTTGGAGGAGCCGCATTTGGCGCCCTGTCTTCATTTGAAATGAAAGAAGAAAAACCTTATGAATTGAAAGGAAATGTTAATCATGGCGTATGTCACTGGTGTTTCCGTGATTATAATTTGGAAGACTTCTGTGTAGAGGCAAAGAAAATCGGTATCAAAGGAATAGACCTGATAGGGCCAAATAACTGGCATATTTTGAAAAAACATGGCTTGGATTCATCCATGTGCAACGGAGCTGAGATTAGTCTTACGGAAGGATTTGGAGAGGTGAAATATCATGGGCAACTGATCAAAAACTATACGGAAATGATTCCTAAAGTAGCTGAAGCAGGTTACAAAAACCTGATTTGTTTCTCTGGAAATAGAAGAAGTATGGACGATGAGACAGGTTTGAAAAACTGCGTCCAAGGTTTAGAAAAGCTTATCCCTTTGGCTGAAAAGCATGGGGTCATCCTCCAGATGGAGCTGTTGAATAGCCGCGTAAACCATAAAGATTACTTATGCAGTAAGTCTGCATTTGGCGTTGAGCTTTGTAAGCGATTGGGAAGTGAAAACTTCAAATTGCTATATGATATCTATCACATGCAGATTGACGAAGGGGATCTGATCAGAAGCATACAGGAAAACCATCAATATTTCGGGCATTATCATACTGCAGGGAACCCGGGAAGAAATGAATTGGATGATACTCAGGAGATTTATTATCCTGCGGTGATGAAGGCAATTGTGGCCTCGGGCTTCAAAGGGTACGTGTCCCATGAATTTATCCCTAAATCAGAAGATAAAATGGCCTCACTGGCCCAGGGTGTTCAGATCTGTGACGTCTAAGAAGAAACAATAAAACAAAACCCATATTTATGGCAAACGAATCATACGACGCAATTGTAGTTGGGTCAGGAATAAGTGGCGGATGGGCTGCCAAAGAATTGACAGAAAAGGGGTTGAAGGTACTCCTTTTAGAAAGAGGTCCGAATGTAGAGCACATCAAAGACTATAAAACGGCAACACTTCCGCCATGGGAAGTACCACATCGTGGTAGAAGGACTCAGGAACAGCTTGAGAACCATCCAAATTTGAGAAGAGACTATGTACTAAATGAACTTAATCTGGACTGGTGGGCGCATGAAGATGAATCCCCTTATGTGGAAGAAAAACCTTTTACATGGTTTAGGGGATACCAGGTTGGTGGCCGCTCTCTACTTTGGGGAAGGCAATCCTATAGGTGGTCTGATCTGGACTTTGAAGCAAATGCCAAAGAGGGTGTGGCTGTGGATTGGCCGATCCGTTACAAGGATATTGCTCCCTGGTATTCATATGTAGAGAAATTCGCCGGGGTGTCAGGCTCTAAAGATGGCTTGGATGTCCTTCCTGATGGGGAGTTTATGCCACCTATGCCAATGAACTGTGTGGAGACTGACGCAGCGGCAAAAATAAAGGAGCATTATAAAGGAGCTAGGACATGGACTATCGGACGTCCAGCGAATATCACCGAACCCTTACCGGGCAGACCTGGGTGCCAGTATCGAAGCAAATGCTCCTTGGGTTGCCCTTTTGGTGGGTACTTCAGTACCCAAGCATCCACCTTGCCGGCTGCCGAAGCCACAGGCAATCTTACCCTGAGACCTTGGTCTATTGTGAGAAGGTTGATTTATGACAAGGATAGCAAAAAAGCCACTGGTGTAGAGATCGTTGACGGACAAACAAATGAGACTATAGAATTTGATGCGAAAATTGTATTTCTCTGCGCTTCGGCTTTTAATTCTACAGCCATTCTGATGCGTACGGCTACTGATGTATGGCCTGGTGGATTGGGAAGTAGCTCAGGCGAACTTGGACATAACGTCATGGACCATCACTTCCGCTTGGGTGCAAGTGGTACTATGGAAGGATATGAGGATAAGTATTATTTTGGCAGAAGACCTACGGGGTTGTATATCCCGAGATTTCAGAATGTACATGGCGATAAGAGGGACTACCTTCGGGGGTTTGGCTATCAGGGAGGTGCCAGCCGTAGCGGCTGGACCCGTGATGTGGCTGAATTGAATTTTGGTGCACCTATGAAAGAGGCGCTTACCCAGCCGGGGCCATGGTCAATGGGCATTACCGCTTTTGGAGAGATTCTTCCATATCATGAAAATACAATCAAACTCAGCGATTCTGTTAAAGATAAGTGGGGCATGGAAGCACTGGTGATGGATGCCGAGATCAAGGACAACGAAATCAAGATGCGAAAGGATATGATGGCCGATGCGGCGGAGATGTTAGAAGTGGCCGGTTTTAAAAATATCAATGAATACGATGCTGGATATACCTTTGGACAAGGTATTCATGAAATGGGAACAGCTAGAATGGGAAGAGATCCGAAGACCTCTGTCCTGAATGGGAACAACCAAGTATGGGAAGCCAAGAACGTATTTGTCACTGATGGGGCTTGTATGACTTCAGCTGCGGCTGTCAACCCTTCCCTTACCTATATGGCTTTGACTGCCCGGGCAGCAGCCTTTGCGGTAGATGAATTGAAAAAGCAAAACCTCTAATCGTAAAAGCAAACACTATGACTATGAATAGAAGAGACGCTTTGAAAAGCGTCATGGTAATGATGGGGGGGACGATGATAGGCGCTTCGGCGATTATGACCGGATGTACTCCCGAGAACCAGATAGAAGGATTGGATTTTGATCCTGATGATGTAGCTTTCTTGGATGAATTAGGAGATACTATTATCCCCGAGACCGATACTCCGGGCGCTAAGGCTGTAGGGATCGGCTCATTTATGGTGATGATGGTCAAAGATACCTATGACGGAGATAGCCAGAAGGCATTCGTGGATGGCTTGAATAAGTTGAGAAAAGATTTCAAATCAACCAATGGAAAAGACTTTGTAGGGGCACCTGCGGAAGAGCGTTTGGCTTACTTGAATTCCATGTATGAGGAGTATAAAGCCAGTGGGGGAGAAAGAAGTCCACAAGTGATCAATATGCTCCGTGACCTGACTGTATTGGGCTACTTCACTTCTGAAATTGGTTCTACCCAAGCACTAAATTTTGTGGAGACACCTGGAAGATTTGACCCGTGTATTCCATATAATGAAGGAGATAAAGCTTTCGCACTATAAGTTAAACCTAACCTGATTTAAGACCTACTTAGGGGTAGGCTATTCTTTTATGAACAAACAACGAAGAAAATTTCTACAGATAAGCAGCTTGCTAGGTGTAGGTGTGGCATTGTTGCCTTATGAGCTTGTGGCCGGATCCATGGACAAGGCTAAGCTTTCTAAATTCGGACTCCAACTCTACTCCGTAAAAGAGGAGATGGCAAAGGATGCAGCCGCGACTATGCGTAAGTTGGCCGCTTTTGGGTACAAACAATTTGAAGGATTTGATGGAGGAAAGGGCATACTCTGGGGAATGAACCCTGCCGAATGCAAAAAATTAATGGGTGAGATTGGGGTGGATTTTATATCATCTCATGCCAATGTGTTCAAGGATCTTGATGCCCAGGCAGAGCAAGCTGCAGAAGTGGGAATGAAATACTTAATCTGCCCGTATATAGGAGCGCAAAAATCAGTGGATGAATGGAAAAAAGTAGCAGATAGATTCAATGATGCTGGCAAGACACTCAAGTCCCACGGGCTAAAGTTCGCCTACCATAACCACGATTATACCTTTAAAATGCTTGATGGCCAGCTTCCTCAAGATATTTTGATGGCAAATACAGATCCGGAATTGGTTGATTTCGAATTGGATATGTACTGGGCATTTG
The DNA here is from genome assembly GCF_021390545.1 of Algoriphagus sp. AGSA1. GTDB lineage: Bacteria > Bacteroidota > Bacteroidia > Cytophagales > Cyclobacteriaceae > Algoriphagus. The sequence continues at coordinate 10,128 of NZ_JAJUWR010000016.1, forward strand.
TGGCCGGATATGATCCATTAGAGTATATTTCCAGATTTCCCGGCAGATATAAGCTGTGTCATATAAAAGATGCCGAAGCTGAAGGTGGAGGAAATGCACATGACCGTGGCGTATTATTGGGTACAGGTGAAATGCCCTATGCGGATATCATCAAGAAGTCCAAGAAATATGGTATGGAATATTTCGTGGTTGAACAGGAGAGGTTTGTAGGTACCAATCCCTTAGAGGCAGCTGAGAAAAACGCAGCTTATCTGACTAAATTAAAGGTTTGATTTACTTTTTTTATCTCTGAAAAGTATAAAATACAATGCGAGGGCAAGGATAATCAGCAGAGCCACTTCAAATTGAGACCAAATCTGGGAGCGATTGATAATGATGTTGGCTTTGTTGATTAGCTTTTCGCCTTCTTCCATCTGTATTTTACTCAGGTTGTCCAGATCTTGTTGGGCTTTGCTTATTTTTTGGTCGTATAACATTACCTGGTCACTGTTGACCCCGGAGGAGTCAGAATAGAGGAGGCTATAGTTTTTGATCTGTAAATCATTTTCAATGATACTTTTAAAGTCAGTTAGGAACACCGCTTCCTGATTGGTTAGGTTGGTTTTTTCAAAATCATTTACAATTGTGGAGATGTTTCGTTCATGTTCAGCGATTTCATCAATAACCCGCGAGTAATCATAATTGATATTGCAGTGATCCACAAGCTTCTGGATTTTGAACAGATTTTCTGAGATTCTAAAGATGTAACCTTCTACTACAAGCCGGTCATTATAAACTTCCGCAAAAGTGCCACTGATTTCCTTGAACGCCTGACGTTCTGTGATATTTTTGCTATAAAACAAGAGCATCAAAAGGCCAATGACCACAAGTGCTGTTGTTTTCTTTCGCCGAGAAGAAGTACTTTTCATTAGTGTGTTGGTTGTTTTTTAATGGTCATTTGGTTGCTCGTGGTGGGGCAGGTACTCTGAGGAGATTAAAATATCAGGTGCCCTCTGTGCCTTAAAGATGATTTTAATTGTACTGATTTCATAGTAAACTATTATGGATGTATATTTTATTGAGTTTAGTAATAAGTTTCTGGCTGCCCAAGCAATATTGGCTTAAAGATAAATGTACCTTTTCAACTTAGAAGATATTAAAGAGGATTTTCAGGCTATTTTCAAGGTTTTTTATCATAGACTCTCACATAATCTATCTCCATCCGCTGTGGCCATATATCAGTAGCTACTCCTTGCTGCCCACCCCAGTTGCAGCCTACTGCAATATTTAGGATTAGGTGAAAGGGTTGGTCAAATGGCCACTCTTTATAATCGCCCCCGGAATTATGGAAGGTATAGTAAATATCTCCATCTAGTAAGAAGTCGATCTTTTCTTCAGTCCAGTCTATAGCATAGCTATGAAAAGCTCTACTAAAATCCGGGACTTGGACAAAGCCCCCCCGTTGAGTAGCTATGGTATGGTTGAATGCCTCGGTATGTACTGTCCCATGAATTTTGCCTGGATCGAATCACACATGTTCCATTATATCTATTTCACCATTCTTTGGCCATCCGCCGTAGTTGTTTTCTTCTGGAAGCATCCAGATAGCTGGCCAGCTTCCCCTGCCTTGAGGTAACTTTGCTTTTACTTCTATATAGCCGTATCGCCAAGCTGCCTGCCCTCTGGTCAGCAGTCGTGCAGAGGTATATCCTTTAGCTTGGGTAGAGTCAGCATGGGCTTCAATTACCAAGTTCCCATTTTCAACACGGGCATTTTTAAGGTCATATTGTGTATAATATTCCAGTTCGCCATTTCCCCAGCCATGGTCTCCCATATCGTAAACCCATTTTGTAGGATCGGGAGGGCCTTCCACAGAAAACTCTTCTGACCACAGCAAACGGGCTTCTTGGGCAAAACCGCAGATATTTAGCACCATCAATATAACAAGGTGGAAACAGAGAGCTTTCATCTTTTGTAGGTATGGAATATACTTTGCGATACTCTAGATAGTAAAAGTTTAACTTAAACCACAAGTATAATGTCAACTAACCTAAAATTAAAAGGAAACTGGAATATCTTAAAAGGTAAACTCAAAGAAAAGTACGGACAACTGACCGATGATGATTTGACTTATGTTGAAGGAAAAGAGGATCAATTACTGGGTCAGATTCAAAAGAAGACTGGAGAAACCGAAGATTTTCTGAGAAAAGAGCTTTTTGAAGCTGAATAAACGAAAACGGCGAAAGCCGTTTTTTTTTGTCAAGGGAGTTGGGCTATAATTATTTGATGAATTGATTTTCATCCGGGAGATATTATCAGGCTGATAGGAAGGATCATTTTTTTGGGATAGACCTAAGGTATCTTCATAGAATGTTTAAATTTAACCAAAGAAATAAACCCAAAAACAAATGGCATACTATCATAGACTTGGTTCCTTACCGCCTAAAAGGCATACGCAGTTCCGACAGCCGGACGGAAGTCTCTATAAAGAAGAGGTGGTGAGTTCCAAAGGATTTTCAGGAATATACTCCACATTATATCACATCCATAATCCAAACGAGGTAAAAGCTATAGGTGAACCAGTGCGATATTCCTGGAAACCTGCCAATGGGCATGGTTTACGACAAACCCACTTAAAAACCTCGGAAATAGAATTTACAGGGGAGGATTATCTTTCTGCCAGAAGAAATCTGCTGATAAACTCCGATGTGATGATGGGGATATGTTCCCCGAGGCAGCGAAAAATGGATTGTTATTTCAAGAATGCCGACGGAGATGAGTTGATATATATCCATGATGGAGAGGGGGTGATGTATTCCCAGTTTGGAAGGCTGGAGGTGCATAAAGGAGATTACATAGTGATCCCGCGGACGACTATATACAGATTTGAATTTGAGGAAAGCGGTCCTCTTAGACTTCTTGTTATAGAATCTTCTGGTGCCATAGAAACCGTCAGGCGCTATCGAAATGAAGTAGGACAACTATTGGAGCATTCTCCATATTGTGAGCGGGATATCCGTCCTCCCCTCGAATTACATCTAGAAAAAGAAAAAGGAGATTACCTTGTAAAGATCAAAAAGCAGGGCATGCTATATCATTATTCCTACGGGCATAGCCCGCTGGATATCGTAGGTTGGGATGGGTATTTGTATCCCTATGCGCTCTCTATTTATGATTTTGAACCGATAACCGGAAGAATTCACCAGCCACCCCCAGTCCATCAGACTTTTCAGGCAGGAGGATTTGTGGTCTGCTCTTTTGTGCCAAGATTGTTTGATTACCATCCCTTATCTATTCCCGCACCTTACAATCATTCCAATATTGATTCAGATGAAGTGTTGTATTATGCAGAAGGTGAATTTATGAGCCGTAAAGGCATAGATAGGGGATCATTTACCATCCATATGGGTGGATTGCCTCATGGACCCCACCCCGGGACTGTGGAAAAATCCATAGGTGCCAAGGCAACGGATGAATATGCTGTCATGCTGGATACCTTCAAATCGCTGCAGATTACGACGGATGCGTTAGAGTTTGTCGATGAAAATTATCCTATGAGCTGGACGGAGTAGGATAGACGATTTACGATTGTAGAATTTATGATGGGAATGTGAATGTTGAGCCTGATACCGGTCTGCACAATGCATTCAGGAAATCAAGAGACTCCTAGAATCCTTCAAAAACAGAAAAGCCTCGATCTTTGAAATCGAGGCTTTTTTTGGATTTGAGAAGGTATGCTTACTTTTTATCAGTAATCTCCAGAATAGGGTTGCCGGTTGATCCATTTGGAAGTTTGATATCTAGCATCATGCAGAGTGTAGGAGTGATATCAGTAATCGACACATGACGGGAGCTCTCTCCCTGAGGTATTTTCCAGCCATAGAATACCATTGGGATATTAGTGTCGTAGGTGTAGCCAGTGCCATGTGAAGTACCTCTGTCCCCACCGTTCAGCCATGCCGGCTCCAGCACGAGAAGAATATCACCAGAGGCTTTGTGGTTATATCCCATTTGGAGCCGCATGGCATTTCCCATAGTGAACTCCCTTGTCCTCATAGCTGTGCCAGTATAGACTTCCTTGATCCCCTCAATCTTTACCAAGAATTGGGCAATTTCATTTTCAAAGTCTTCTTGGTTAAGCTTTTTGTCAGCAATTAGTCTGTGATTCAAGAATAGCTGGTTGTTTGAAATGTTTTTGATCCAATCACCTTCTCCATACTGCGAGGTGATGTAGTCTAAGAGCGCTGTGCGCATTTCACTGGTTTTAAGATTGCCTGCAGGTACATTCTCACTGATCATGTGGGTGGCTACTTCAGCTACGGCGTGGTCCGCGGTAAGGAATATTAGGTATTGATCTTTTCCGTAGGTTTTATCCAGATAAGCAAAAAGTCGGGCTATTTCTTGATCCAGCCTCAGGTAAGTGTCTTCAATTTCCTTGGACTGAGGCCCGAATCTATGGCCTATATAATCAGGTGAGGAAAAGCTCAACGCTAAGAAATCTGTTTCTTCTCCCATACCCAGTTTTTCTCCTTCCAGTGCCGCCAAGGCAAAATCCAAAGTCATGGTATTGCCATAGGGAGTAGAAGAAATCAAGCCAAATTCCCCGTTGGTTTTTCTAAGTTCATTTAAGTCATACGGAAAAGTCGGTGAATCTTTTCCTAAGAAAATCCCTTCGAACTCATTGTCATCAGCAATACTTTCTGTGTAAGTTTCTATTGGATACAGAGTGTTCCAGGTCTGTGAGAGGTATTTATCCACAACCTTTCTTTCATTAAACTTAGTTACCCACTCAGGCAGTTTGTCATAGTAATAAGAAGAAGTCATAAATTCCCCGGTTTTGCTGTCAAACCAATAGGCATCACCCATGTGTCCAGCAGGAAGGCTTGCGCCCCTATCTTTGATTGCTACACCTATTACCTTTGACCTTTTTTGGGTCGCAATCCGAAGTTCGTCTGTAACAGTGGTGGTGAGCATGTTTCGAGGGCTTATAAATCCATTTGAGGCAGAGCCTCCTATGTTTGTCACAGTAGTGTCCCCCGCACAATAAATCATTTGGTCTAGTCGCTTCACATACCAATCATTACCGATGATTCCGTGCGATGCTGGAGTAGTGCCAGTATAGACGGAAGCATGACCAGGGCCTGTGTAAGTTGGGATGTAATTATAATGGCCGTTTTTAAGCATGAAACCATCCTGCATCAATCGTTTAAAACCATCTTCCGAATATCTGTCAGAGAACCGGTACAGGTAATCTTGACGCATCTGATCTACGATAATTCCTACAACAATTTTTGGTTTCTCGGCCTGAGCTTGTGTGACAGCCGGGTATGCCATCAATAGAAAGAGCAAAAATAAAATTCTGAATTTGTTCATGTTTTGATTTTTTGGTCTCCAAAGATAAGAATCTGACGCTATCGGTAGATTATGACTTTGTTAAATGGTCAAAAGCACTGACATTAGAATTCAAAATCTGATTTAATCTCTATGAAAAAGACAATCTGGACTCTTTTACTGGTGGTGTTCTCTACTTATGCCTTTGCCCAATCTTATTTTGTAGATGGTCTTGGCCCTGAATGGCATCGCCAAAGGAGAGAGGAATTGAGAAAGCTGATGCCGGCAAATTCGGTAGCTGTGTTTTTTAATAATCCGGTGAAAAACCGGACTAACGACGTGGAATACCTCTACCATCCGAATACGGATTTTTTTTATTTGACGGGGTTTCGTGAGCCTAATTCGGTTTTGGTGGTTTTCAGTGAAGCCAGAGAGGTAAATGGGAAATTGACCGATGAATTAATGTTTGTGCAGAATAGAGATCCTCGCGCGGAAATGTGGAATGGAAAGCGCATGGGAGTGGAAAGAGTGAAAGCTGAGCTGGGCTTTGAAGATGTCTTCCTTAATTCTGAATTCGCTTCCAAATCAGGGATGAGCCTTCAGGATTTTGATAAAATTTTGACTTTTAGCCTTTCGGAAGAAATAGAGGGAAGCAAAACCAATGAACCGTTGATTCACATGGTGAAGGAGTTTAAAAATGCGAGTTCATACCCAGATAAATATAATGAGGAGCATGCACAAATCTATGCTTTGATTGGAGGCTCTGATCTGAAGTCAGCTGATCAGGTGGTTCAAATGCTCCATAGATATGCCCAGCAGAATCCGGACATGATGAACGATCCCTTGATCAATTCTTTTATGAATGCGGAGTCTCCGGAAAATCGGATGGTAATTAAAGAAAAGATTCCAGTTCGAAAGCTAGATATTGTTTCACTGGCGGGCATGATGGCTTCACTTCGGGAAGTGAAGACCCAAGAAGAAATTGTCCTGCTAAAAAAAGCAATAAAGATCTCTGCAGTGGGACAGGTAGAGGTGATGAAAGCGGCGAAAGTGGGTATGACAGAAAGGGAGATACAGGGGGTGCATGAGTTTATCTACAAAAGGTATGGAGCAGAGGAGGTAGGATATCCATCAATAGTAGGTGGGGGCAATAATGGATGTATCCTGCATTATACAGAGAATGATAAGCGTGATTTGACTGATCGGCTACTTTTGATGGATTTGGGTGCGGAATGGAGAGGCTACACAGCCGATGTGACACGAACGATTCCTGTGAATGGTACATTCAACGATGAAGAAAAAGCCATTTATCAGCTGGTGTATCGAGCGCAGGAAGCTGGAATAGCACTTTCCAAGCCTGGTGTTACTTTTCAGGAGATAGATGCTGTGGGCAGAAAAATCATCAATGATGGGTTAGAGGAATTGGGGATCGTCAAAAAAGGAGAAAGTCACATGTATTTTCCACATGGGACTAGCCATCATATCGGGCTGGATGTACATGACCGCAGTACACGAGACGCATTAAAAGAAGGAATGGTTTTCACTGTAGAGCCTGGTATCTATATACCGGAAGGATCCAATTGTGATCCAAAATGGTGGGGTATAGCAGTGCGGATTGAAGATGATATTTTGATAACCAAGGACGGTCATATCAACCTCTCAGCCGATGCTCCAAGAACGGTTGATGCCATAGAGGAAATGATGCGGGTACCAAGTGTGCTTGAGGAATGGGTACTGCCTGAGCTTGATTGAAAACGGGAAATATTTAAATTGCTTTCAATTAGCGATATGCCGGTGCAATAAGGTAAATAGGCTATTGGTAAGATGTTATCTAATCCCTCTGTTTCAGATCCCCACGCTTGATAGAGCGTATAAACTGTCCCCAGGCAAATGGGTCGAGAAGTCTGAGAGTTCTTGGACCGTATAGATCCTGGTTTTGCAGCATCTGCGCTTCCTGGAAATATCGGAAATTCTCATTGCCGGAGGCTGGCATGGCTTCGGCCCATCGGAGGAACATTTCAGGGCTCATATTAGATCGGGATATGGACATAGGATCTACCACGTTCATGGCAATCACCGCTCGTTTGAATTCATCCTCAGTGGGGAAAGGCATCACCTCAATCTCTGCGAGTGCAATTTCATCTACTTGCATAGTCAAGATCAGGCTAATCCGGTCACTCTCCACTTTTTCGGGGATTTTGAAGGTCTGTCTTTTTAGTCCTATAAAACTGAATACTACCGAATCACCTTCCAGCACAGGCATGGAGAAATATCCAAACCTACCTGAACTTGTGCCTCTTCCTTTGGTTGGCACGTATATATTCACTCCCGCTACAGCATCGGTACTGTCTGCATTGAGGACGATACCGGAAAGCTGAATCACTTTCCTCTGGGGTTCATCTTGGGCATGAGAATAGGTTATGGTAAAAATAAATCCCACTAGTAAAAGGAATGCTGACCGAAGGAGTATAGAATTCTTCACAAATAAATTAACTTAATAGAACGGCAATTGGTTGTCTTTTCTGATACGATAATACTCTAATTTCGGGTGAATTTTTATTTTACCCGAATAAACTGCGTTAAATCTTACAAATGAGGTTAAAAAACATCAGCTTAAACTACGGTCTTAGGATTTTTAAGGCGCTTTCCGAAGAGCCTAGGGTTCGCATTTTCCACTTATTGATGCTCAATAAGGAACTGTCCATTTCAGACTTCGAACTCATATTGGATTTTACCCAAACCAAAACCAGCAGACACTTGATATATTTAAAAAACGCAGGTTTGTTGGGAAGTAAACGGGTGGATCAGTGGGTGTTTTATTACATCCTGGAAGAGTACATGGAAATCATTCAGCAGATTTTTAAGTTTATACAGAAGGATCCAAGTCTCCTGAAAGATCAGGAAACCTTCGAAATCTTAAAATCAAACCGTGAACTTGCAATCAATAAAATTCAGAATAATCAGTACCGACGTTAATTCCCTTTGAAAACTTACCAACATCTCTTCTTCGATCTGGACCATACACTCTGGGACTATGATCGAAATGTACAGGAATCACTTTCTGAGCTTTTTGTTCACTATAAGCTGGAAAAACTTGGGCTTCTCTCGTGTCAGCATTTTATAGACTCCTTTTATGCGGTGAATTATAGGCTTTGGGAAGCCTATGACAAAGGGGAAATCCATAGGGATGAATTGAGAGCTACTCGGTTTCCTTCGATATTTGCTCATGCCGGGCTGGTAGGTACGGTTATTCCTGCGGGTTTTGAAGGGGACTTCATGCACAGGACTTCCAGTAAGCCCCATCTTTTTCCCCATACCATGGAAGTCCTCGGCTATCTCAAGCCTAAATATAAGCTGTATGTGATCACCAATGGGTTTGATGAAAGCCAGGCAAAGAAAATGAATGCATCTGGATTGAATGAGTTTTTCGAATTGGTCATCACTTCCGAGACAACCGGTCACAAAAAGCCGGATCCCAGGATCTTTCAGTATGCGGTAGATCAAGCCGGAGCCACGATAGAGAACAGTCTTATGATAGGGGATAATCCCATATCAGATATTTTAGGAGCATATAATGCAGGGCTGGATCAAGTGTTTTTCAACCCACTTGGTAAGGCTATTGACCTGAAGCCCACCTACACAATTTCACATTTAAGAGAACTGGAAGCCATTCTATAGCAGAATACCGCTGTGGGGGCTCAGACTTACAGTATTGAGAATGTTTCTAGAGTTGATTCCCCATTAATGAGATACGAGCAGGGGCATCAGCGAACTAGAAATCGTTCTTTCGGGTTCTTTTACTTCATATTTGTCCGCCAATAAAACCTTCTGGTTATCTTTGGCAAATCAGAAAATCATAACCCCAGATATCATGCTCAAAGGTTTTTTTAATGTTCCAACTCCGGTGAATGAGCCGGTAAAAACATACGCTCCCGGTAGCCCCGAGAGAAAAGAATTACAAGCTGCGCTCAAAGAAGCTAGATCCCAGCAAGTTGATGTACCGATGTATATAGGCTCGGATGAGGTCAGAACTGGCAATACACACCAAATGTCTCCTCCGCACGATCACCAACATGTTTTGGGTCATTTCCATGAGGGAGATGCTTCCCATGTGGAGCAGGCAATCGATGCGGCACTTGGGGCCAAAGAGGCTTGGGTGAACCTGGCTTGGGAACAGCGAGCAGCGATTTTCTTAAAAGCTGCCGACTTGATCGCAGGCCCATATCGCGCCAAAATCAATGCGGCTACCATGCTTGGCCAGTCCAAAAATGCGATGCAGGCAGAGATTGACGCAGCCTGTGAGTTTATAGATTTCTTGCGATTCAATGTGCGGTACATGACTGAGATCTATGCGCAACAGCCTCCTGTTTCTGGAAATGGCGTATGGAATAGACTGGAACAGCGTCCTCTTGAAGGGTTTATATTCGCGTTGACTCCGTTCAACTTCACAGCAATTGCCGGTAACCTGCCTACTTCAGCTGCCATGATGGGGAATACCATCGTTTGGAAGCCAGCTTACACGCAGATTTACTCTGCAAATGTCCTGATGCAAGTATTCAAAGAAGCGGGTGTTCCTGCTGGTGTAATTAATTTGATCTACGTGGACGGACCGGTTGCGGGAGATGTTATCTTCAAACATCCTGATTTTGCGGGAATTCACTTTACAGGTTCTACCGGCGTATTCCAGCACATCTGGAAAACAATCGGTACGAACATTCATCAATATAAATCTTATCCGAGGATTGTAGGTGAGACAGGTGGAAAAGATTTTGTGATCGCCCATAAGTCTGCTATTCCAAAAGCCGTGGCTGTAGGACTTGCCCGGGGTGCTTTTGAATACCAAGGACAAAAATGCTCTGCCGCTTCCCGTGCTTACATTCCTTCCAATATCTGGGAAGAAGTGAAAGAAAGCTTGTTGGCTGATCTTGCAGATATGAAAATGGGTGGAACGGAAGATTTTACCAATTTCATCAATGCGGTAATCGACGAGAAGTCATTTGATAAAATCGCCAAGTATATAGACAACGCAAAGGACAATCCGGCAGTGGAAATCATCGCTGGAGGTAACTACGACAAGTCCAAAGGTTACTTCATTGAGCCGACAGTGCTCGTGACCCAAGATCCAATGTACACTACTATGTGCGAAGAGATTTTTGGGCCAGTGTTGACAATATATGTGTATGATCCGGAGCGTTTTGAAGAAGCATTGGAGTTGGTAGATCAGACTTCGCCATATGCTTTGACAGGGGCGATTTTCTCTCAGGATCGTTACGCCGTTGAGCTGGCAACTACGAAGCTTAGAAATGCGGCAGGTAATTTTTACATCAATGATAAACCGACTGGTGCTGTAGTAGGACAGCAGCCATTTGGCGGAGCGAGAGCATCCGGAACTAACGATAAGGCCGGTTCCATGATCAACCTGTTACGCTGGGTTTCTCCGCGTACGATCAAGGAAACCTTTGTTTCCCCAGAGGATTATAAATACCCTTTCTTGGGAAGCGACCTTTGAGGTTTATAAAACCTCGAAGGTCTTAAGTACAGAGCTTTGAATTTACCTTCAGAATTAAACCTTCGAGGAGCCCCTTCAATTTCGCTCAAGGTGACTCATCAAAGGTTACAAGAGCCTCGGGTTTAGATCCGGGGCTTTTTGTTTTTGCGACTAAGGACACAGAGGATTTGTCCCCTGCGAATTGGATCTTAGGGTTTGTTTTTTTGCAGTATACCTCCCCTTGTTTAAATTTTTTTCTTTATTTTTAGTTATACTTTTAAATTTCCGTAGATGAAATACTCGCACCCTCTTTTAGTTGTCATCCTCTTTTTTGCTTGCGCCAAAGAAAAAGAACCAATCCAGGGTAAGCTTGAAGATTTCGTGTCAGGAGAGATGAGCTTTGAGCAAGCCTCAGAAGATGAGTACGAGTTTTATAAGATAGACTTATCCCAATTTGCAGACTGATGAAAAAGACATTGCTACGATTGTTATTGATAGTGTTGATTTTTTCATGTGCTGAAAAGGAAGATGAAGAAATTTATCAAGGGAAGTTGGAGGAGTTGATTGTTGGAGAAATTTCTTTGATTAAAGATTCCTTGACTTCAGTCATTGATATTAAGCAGATTTTGGTGATTGATGATGTGGAATATCCAGTGTCTGGAGATAAGCAGAATGTGAAAATTTATTCATTAGAAACCGGGCGAGTGATTCATGACTTTCAATTGCCCTTAATTGGCCCTTATGCGTTTGATGATTATGTTGCTTTGTTTTATGCTGATTCTAAAAATGAAATAGCAGTTTTAAATACTCAAGGAATGTTTTATGAATATGAGGAAGGGGTTCTTTTGAAAAGAATCTTAATTAATTCCGAAATACCTTATTTGACCACTCTAGGATCCGCACTATATAAATTAAAAAAGGGTAGGTACAGAACTGTTATATCACCATTAAGCTTTTTTACCACGAAAGATAATTCAGCTTATGATAAAAGCCTTGAAAAATGGGTTTTGGACTTCGATTCAAACAACAAGCAAATTGATTTCTATGGTATAGACTTTCCTTTTGGCTATTTAAAAAAGTTCGCAACTGATATTCGTTCTTATCCTCCAGATCTATTGTATCTCGATTTTGAAGGTCTTAGTTATTATACGTTTCCCTATTCGGATTCTGTATTTATCTATAAAGACTCATTGCTAGTAAGTAAGAGTATTTTTGAACCAGCTCGCAAACCAAACTATGGAGGGTCGGAATTTGTGATAAAAACTTCAGTGACAAATGATCGGATCGGGCTTTATGAATTAAAAAAAGAATCCTCTGCAACGATTGATTTGTTGTTCGATAAGACACGAGATCTCTTCCTCCTATTAAGAAAGCTTAATGAAAGCGGGACGGGAGAAACCAATGATTCCAGAACTAAAAACTATTCGCTCTCATTTTATAACCGGGATTTTGACTCCTTGGGAGAGTTTGACTTTTCATATCCACCAAACTCTGATCTGAAAAACTGGTTCATTACTTCCGAAGGTCTTTTCATAAACAAGCCCGAGCAGGAATCAGAGGATGAATACGGGTTTTATAAGATAGACTTGAGTGGGTTTGCAAATGAATAGTTGAAGGGTAAGGGAGGACTGCTTTGCGCCACTTCGTGCTCTTCGTGGCTAAAAACAAAAAACGGCTGAATCTCTCCAGCCGCTCGTTTGACTTTGAGGTTTTCAAAAACCTCAAATGTATCCATTAATTATAAACCTTTGAGGTCTGAAAGACCTCAAAGGTTAGGTGTACATCGCTCCATTCACATGAAGCACCTGTCCAGAGATATAGCTACTCATATCAGATCCCAAGAACACACAGGCATCAGCCACTTCCTCCGGCTGTCCGCCACGCTTCATCGGGATGCCGTCTCTCCAGCCTTGCACTGTTTTCTCATCCAGTACTGCGGTCATTTCAGTTTCTATAAAACCTGGAGCTATGGCGTTGCACCGGATATTTCTAGGGCCAAGTTCTAGCGCAACAGATTTTGTAAAGCCTATGATCCCTGCTTTGGAAGCCGCATAATTGGACTGGCCGGCATTTCCCTTGGCTCCCACTACAGAAGTGATATTGATGATAGAGCCGGACTTGGCTTTCATCATAGTTCTAGTGGCAGCTTTTACGGTGTTAAAGCAGGATTTCAGGTTGATCCCGATCACTTCATCCCAAGCTTCTTCTGTCATTCTCATCAAGAGGTTATCACGGGTGATTCCTGCATTGTTGATCAAAACATCCAGTCCGCCGAATTCAGCCACCACATCGTTTACCAATTCCTCGGCGGCTTTGAAGTCTGAAGCATCAGATCTATAGCCTTTGGCTTTGATTCCATAAGCTGCCAGTTCTCTTTCGAGTGTTTGACCTTTTTCAATACTTGACAAAAAAGTGAAGGCGACATTGGCGCCTTCTTGTGCATATCTGATAGCTATTGCTCTTCCGATGCCTTTAGATGCACCGGTGATCAATGCCGTTTTTCCTGAAAGTAATCCCATCTAGTTCTAAAATTTTGTTTGCTCAAAATTAGAAAAAAAGCTAAAACTTTTGGTTCTAAAGTCGATTCTGCTAGTCATTCTTGATAAATAAAGGGTATTAATCTGTTTATGCGCAATAACTTAGAATAAAATTCTACTATTGTCGAATAGTGCGGAATCAAGGATTAAAAAAGGCTTGTGTTTTAAGTGAAAACAGTATTTTTTGCCTGGTATGGGAGCCAAACTGGATTTTTTTCTGAAGCCAAAAGGCCTATTTTTGCATAGTTTCAACTCGTTTAAAATAACTCAAAATAGATATGTCTTCGACAAAATTTGATGTGATCGTGGTGGGAAGCGGACCGGGTGGCTATGTGGCTGCTATCCGTGCTTCTCAGCTCGGCCTAAAAACTGCCGTGGTAGAAGCTGCGGAATTGGGAGGTATTTGCCTTAACTGGGGGTGTATCCCCACCAAAGCTCTACTGAAGAGTGCTCAGGTATTTGAGTACATCAATCATGCTGCTGACTATGGCATTACAGTAAAAGACGCCAATGCTGATTTTACGGGTATTGTCAAAAGAAGCCGAGGTGTCGCGGACGGAATGAGCAAGGGGGTTACCTTCCTTATGAAGAAAAATAAGATTGAAGTGATCAAAGGGTGGGGAAAAATCCAACCTGGAAAGAAAGTAGAAGTGACCGATAGTGAAGACAAGAAAACAGTCTATTCTGCGGATAATATTATTATAGCTACCGGAGCCAGATCCAGAGAGCTTCCTTCCATGAAAATCGACAAAAAGAAGATTATCGGTTACCGTGAAGCAATGACCTTGGACAAAATGCCTAAGAAAATGGTGGTCGTAGGTTCGGGGGCTATCGGTATTGAATTTGCCTATTTCTATGCGACCATGGGCACAGAGGTGACTATTGTAGAGTTTTTGGATAGAATCGTGCCTGTAGAAGATGCTGAAGTTTCCAAGACATTGGAGAAGATCTATAAGAAAGCCGGTATGACCATCATGACTTCTTCAGAGGTGACGGCGGTAGATACCAAAGGCACGGGCTGCAAAGTCACTGTGAAAACTGCTAAAGGTGATGAGACGTTGGAATGTGATGTTGTGCTTTCTGCCGCAGGAGTTGTTTCAAACCTTGAGAATATTGGACTGGAAGATGTAGGGATTTTGGTGGATAAAGGCAAAATCAAAGTTGACGAGTATTACAAAACAAATATGCCTGGCTACTATGCCATAGGCGATGTGATTCCTGGGCCGGCTTTGGCCCATGTGGCTTCTGCTGAGGGGATTATCTGTGTGGAAAAGATCGCAGGTCAGAATCCTGAGCCTTTGGATTACGGCAATATTCCAGGCTGTACTTATTGCTCTCCTGAAATTGCATCTGTAGGTATGACGGAAGCTAAAGCCAAGGAAGCTGGATACGAGTTGAGAGTCGGTAAGTTTCCATTCTCCGCCTCAGGCAAAGCATCTGCCGCTGGCGCAAAGGATGGGTTTGTGAAATTGGTGTTTGACAAAAAATATGGTGAATTACTCGGAGCGCATATGATAGGATACAACGTGACTGAGATGATCGCGGAGGTTGTGGCTGTACGTAAATTGGAAACCACCGGTCATGAACTGATCAAAACCGTGCATCCTCACCCTACTATGTCAGAGGCTATTATGGAGGCAGCTGCCGCGGCTTATGACGAGGTGATTCACCTTTGATCAAAATAATTTGAAAAAAAAAGGCACAAGGCTTATAAGTAATAGGTCTTGTGTTTTACATTTAGGGAAGAAATTTTTCAATACACCTAATTTTTGCAAGAAGAACAACTCATCGCCGGACTACGGGCAAAGGACAGAAAGACCACGGAGTATTTGTATGACAAATACTCTAGGGCTCTTTATGCGGTGATCTCAAGGATTATTTTTGATAAAGACATAGCGGAGGAGATTTTTCACGATTCCTTTGTGAAAATCATCAGAAAAATAGATCATTACGATGAGTCGAAAGGGCGTTTGTACACTTGGATGGCCAATATTTGTCGGAATTCAGCCATTGATAAGCTACGCTCTAAAGAAATCTCCCAATCGGGTAAGACCAACACGATAGATGATTTCGTATATGGGATGGAAAGCCAATCCGGTACACAGGAGCAGATAGACGGGATCGGAGTGAGGGAGTTGATGATCGATCTCAATGATGACCAAAAGTTTATAGTAGAGTATATTTACTTCAAGGGATATACACATTCGGAGATTTCGGAGGAATTCGAAATACCTCTAGGCACCGTCAAGTCTAGGGTGAGAGCGGCAATACAAGTGTTGAAAAAAAATGTAGCAAGAATCTAGTGGATATTCAATCTTACATATCGTCAGGTAAACTGGAACTTTTCCTTTTGGGAGAGTTGACGGAGCATGAGCGTGAGGAAGTGTTGAGCCTGGCCAAGACATATCCCGAGATTCAGAAAGAACTGGATGAATTGGAGGATACTATGTTTGCCATTGATAATATGTCAGGTCAAGCCCCTTCTCAGGATGTAAAGGATAAGATTTTTAATACCTTAGAAAGTGATTTTGTACTAAAGGCGGCACAGGGACCTACTGCTGTGCCAGAAGGGGCTAAAGTAGTGCCGATCAGTAGCCCATGGAAACCTTTTGCGATAGCTGCTTCTATAGCCGCCATAGTAGCTTCAGGGGCTGCATTTTATTATGCGGGTAAGTATCAGGAGAAAAACGAGCAGTTTACCGCATTGCTTCAGGATCAAAGTGTAATGGCGGATAATCTGAATCAAGTGAAGCAGGAGTACGATCAAAAAGATTCCCAATTAGACAGAATGGTCGCAGGGGACTTCAAGCGTGTGGAGATGAGAGGAGAAGGTTTCGAAATGCAGAAAGACGCTAAAGTGGATGTCTTCTGGGATCAAAATGCGCAAGAAGTCTTTGTGGCAGTGAATAACTTGAATGACCTTAGCGATGAGTATGATTACCAGCTTTGGGCTATCGGAGACGACGGTCCCGTAGGTATAGGTCTTGTGAATTCAGACGAAAAGCTGACTTTGCAGCAAATGGAAGCAGTGGTTCAAGCAGGTGCATTTGCAATCACTATAGAGCCAAAAGGCGGATCCGAAGCGCCTACACTCGAAAAACTGGTGGTGTTGGGAGAAGTGGCATAAGAATTTGAACTTTGAATAAGTTGATAGTTGCCTGTTCCAAAAGGAGCAGGTTTTTTTCATTATCGGGAATTACAAGAATCTTTAACCCGCATGCATCAGCAAATCTACTACGGCTTCAAACTGCTTCAAAATCAGTCGCTAGGATTCACTTTTCGCTCTCACCGTAGCGGTGCTACGACTTGATCTCCAAAGTGTCTGATTTTCTTGCAGTTTGGAGCCTTCCCGAAAAAGATCGAGACAGGCTGTTACGAATCCTAATGCATAGGCCGGGTTTAATCTATTAGCTTCCGCCTATGGAACTTCAGTTATCGACGCCTGCCTTACTTTTTTCGGCAATTACCCTGCTGATGCTAGCTTACACAAATCGATTTCTGCCACTTGCCAACATGGTAATGGAGTACAGCAAAAATGCTTTGTCATTATTTCCCTAAAGGTTTTATAGGCAGATGGTATTTGTTTAACATAGACTAAACTGAAGGAGCTCAGATAAACGCAAATAAAAATTTTGCGTTTTTTTTTTTTTTTTTTAGTTTAAACTATTCGTTTCCGGAAAACCGAATTGGTTTAAAGCTTTGCCAGCATATTGCGATGAGCTATTAAAATTATTACTTATGAAAAACCGAATAATTTATCTACTAGCAATTGGGATAGTTATGTTCTCAGGTATGATGTTGCCTCTTTCAACAGATGCCTCGTGCACAATAAGTCCATCACAATCACAAAATAATGGTTTTTGTAACTTGAACATAGAGGAAAATGAGGATGGTACTGCTACACTAGATATGGCATGTGAAAAACTACTTGATGAGGAGAATGGGGCATTAGGCAAATGTGTGCTACCACCAGGAGAAGCATAACTTTTATAAGTTTTCAGGGCCAAGTTTAATTGGCCCTTTTTTAAATCTCTAACCAAGAATGAAGAAATATTTATTTATACTATTAATTGTAGCTTTCTCATGTAATTCTGAGCAGGAAAATTTCGAAGTGCAAATTGAGCTTGAGGAATATTATATCTTTGAGTTGGATTCTCTAACTCGTCGAGATTCTAAACACGTAGGTTTTGTCCCATCTCTCAACTCTATTTATCTTTTTAACGATAATACGTATACTCTTTATTTCTACAATTTGGCGACAAAGGAGAACTGGAAAAGAATTCCGTTTGCCAAAGAAGGTCCGGAAGGCTTAGGAAGAGTAGATTTGTTTAAAGTGTATAGTTTGGACAGTATTTTCTCAGTGAATGAGATACTTGGGCAGATAACTAGAATTAGCGACGAAGGAAAAAAAATTGAGAAGATTAGAATCTTGGATATGGATAATGGAGATCCAGCCATACAATCGGGAATAAGCTTTTTTGAATTTCATAAATCTAAACTTTTTACTCTGGCAAGGCAGACACCCAACGTCTTGCCATTAAGGAATAAAATTTTGCTAGAATATGATTTTGATACTAAGAAGAAGTCTTATGAGATAGAATGGCCCATTGAATACATAGAGGATTGGATGATGGCAACTAAGCCATCTAGTGCTGTTATGAAAGATGATAAAGTATATTTATCTTTGCCCTACAACGAACACATTTTAATTTATGACCTTATTAATGGCAACTTAGAAAAAAAATATGCCGGATCTTCAAAAATAAAAAAGTACGTTCCTTACTCCGGAGGTGGAGATATGCAAAGTAGGATAAGACATGTCCTTGAAGGAGCCAGATACGGAAAACTAGTTTACGAGCCTACTGCAAGGGTCTATCTTCGGGAAGCCTCAGTGGGATTGAGTATTCCTATAGATGCAAATCCATTGCTCGCTACCTCGGAATCTGGTAGCTTTCTGTCCAATAACAACGATAATATCTATGTTCTTACAATTGTATTGGACGAGTCTCTGAATAAGATAGGGGAAGTACCTCATCAAAAATTGTATCAAGATGCTTTTTGTGCCGATAGTGCTCTATTTAGACGAGTTGTCATATATGAAAAAGAGAATGAAGATATTCTAGTTTTTGGTAAGTACAAGGTGAAGTATTGATGGGTAAATGTAGCAATTTCATTACATTAATTTTGTATGCTTTAGTTTCATGTGCTGAACAACAGGATGAATTGGCTAGATCTCTTTTTAATAAGAATCCGGATATTGGGTTTTTGATGGTTATTCCAAATGCAGGATGTACGGAATGCATCACGACAGTGGAAGAGTTTGTTAATGAAAATAAGAAGGAAATGAAGCAAGGAATAATAGTTTTTACTGGGAAAATATCCAGAAAGAATATTGGGAGGCTGGGATTTACACTTGACGAGAGCAATATTTATCTGGATACTTCTTCGTACTTTTTAAGAGAAAATTTTTTGACTGTCTATCCTTTAATCATCTATAAGAATGGTTCTGATTTGAGGATTAAAGAAATTTCTCCTAATAATCCGGGCGCATTGGATTCTTTGAAATATGTTTTAAAGACAAATTAAAGTTCATGCGACTTTCAAGGACAATGTTGATTGTTGATATTTACCTATATGGAACTCCAACTCTCTACACCGGCATTGCTTTTTTCAGCCATCACATTGCTAATGCTGGCCTATACCAACCGCTTTCTGGCTATTGCCAATCTAATCCGTGGTTTACACAAGAAGTTTATAGAAGCGCCTGATGAAGGTATTATCGTAGAGCAAATCCACAATCTTCGCAGAAGACTTACGCTCATCAAAAACATGCAGCTCTTTGGAGTTTTTAGCTTTTTATTATGTGTCATTTGTATGTATTTGCTTTTCCGCGGGGTTACTGCAGCAGCTAATTGGGTTTTTGTGGGGAGTATGTTGTCTTTGCTGATTTCATTGGCGCTTTCACTTATAGAAATCCAGATATCCACCAAAGCATTGAACTTGGAACTGGCAGACATGGAGCAAATATTCAGAAAGAGAAGCAGTGGCCTTGATTTTATATTTAGAAAAGATTCGAAAAAAAATGAAGAATAAATTTTTATGGGTTCCATTTCTGCTTTTAATATGTGGTTCATGTAGCCAGAAACAGGTAGAGCAACAGGTAATTCATGGAGTTGAACCTACAATACAAGTTTCCGGGAATCATATCCAGGTAAACAGTGTAGAAGAAGCACGTGATTTCTATACTTGGACTTCGGACCGTATTCCGATGGTGTCTGCACACCGGGGAGGTCCTTATCCCGGATTTCCCGAGAATGCTATCGAGACCTTTGCCAATGTGTTGAAATACACTCCGACGATTATCGAATTGGATGTGGCTATGACCAAAGATGGGGTTTTGATTCTGATGCACGATGATAAATTGGATAGAACAACTACAGGAAGCGGGTTGGTCAGTGAGACATCCTATGGAGAGATACAAGAGCTTTTCCTTAAGGACGAGGAGGGGGGTATTACTGACTTTAAAGTACCGACTTTTGAAGATGCTTTGATTTGGTCAAAAGGGAAAACACTTTTGACGGTGGATATCAAGAAGTCAGTTCCATACGAGAAAATCGTGGAAGCTGTCCGGGAAACGCAATCAGAGGCTCATGCGGCACTTATTACCTATTCCTTTGCCGCAGCCAAAAAACTACATGACATGGCTCCGGAACTGATGCTTTCTGTGACCATCCGAAATTTGGAGGAAATGGGACGTTTGGAACAATCCGGTATCCCATGGGACAGAGTGATTGCGTTTACCGGAGTGGCTGAGCGTCCGCAGGAATTTAACAAAGCTCTCCACGATAAAGGTGTTTTTGCCATATTGGGCGTATTAGGTAACCTGGATCAAAGTGCAGTGACAAGAGGAGATGAGCTTTATGCCAGTTTCGTACAAAAAGGTACTGATATCCTGGCAACTGATAGACCGATAGAGGCTGCTGCTGCGATCAAGACTTTAGTCCCCTCAAATAGCTCTAAATCCAAGTATTTTAACCAATGATTATCGATTTAAGAAGCGATACGGTCACCAGGCCCACGCCTGGGATGAAGGAAGCGATGTTTTCTGCTCCTGTTGGGGATGATGTCTTTGGGGAAGACCCTACAGTGAATGCGTTGGAGGAAAAAGCAGCTAAGCTCTTTGGTATGGAGGCGGCTCTCTTTTGTCCTTCGGGTACGATGACTAATCAGATTGCCATCCGTCTTCACACCCGAATCCAATCAGAGGTGATTTGCCATAAAAATTCCCATGTTTACCTCTATGAAGGAGGGGGGATCATGTCCAATTCCTTGGCCTCCGTCAAGTTATTAGATGGGAATCTGGGTAAGATTTCGGCGGAACAAGTCAAAGCAGCAATCAATCCGGATGATGTGCATGCCCCGCTGACTACGCTGGTCTCTCTGGAAAACACGATGAATAAAGGCGGGGGGAGTATTTATACCCTCGATGAAGTCAAGCCGATCCGTGAGATCTGTGTTGAAAACGGGCTGAAACTACATTTGGATGGTGCAAGACTTTTTAATGCATTGGTAGTGTCAGGTGAAAGTCCGGCCGACTGGGGGCGTCAGTTTGATACGATTTCTATATGCCTGAGCAAAGGCCTGGGGTGTCCGGTGGGTTCTTTGCTTTTGGGGACAAAATCAGCTATCAAGCAGGCGCAAAAAGTACGAAAAGTCTGGGGCGGGGGAATGAGGCAGGCAGGTTTCTTGGCTGCGGCAGGGATATATGCCTTGGATAATCATGTGACCCGATTGTCAGAGGATCACGCAAGAGCTAGTGCATTAGGGGAGATGTTAGTGAAGTTGTCATTTGTTTCTGAAGTTTTTCCTGTTGCCACCAACATTGTGATTGCAAGACTGGAAGGTGTTTTACCGGAGGAGTTTTTGAAAAAACTTGCTGAAAAGGATATCAAAGCTGTGAAATTTGGCGCCGACTTAGTGAGATTTGTGACGCATCTGGATTTTAGGGATGAGGAGTTGGAGGAGTTTCGTAAGCGAATTTTAAGCTTATAGTTTTCAGACAGCTTTTGTCAATAATATTAGGCCTGCGAAGGCCTTTTTTCTTTTCTCCCTATCTTGCCTCTTGAATCTAGATTCTTCAAAATGAACAACACTCCCCTTGCAGAACGTATGCGTCCCACCCGATTGGAAGACCTGATCGGACAGGAACATTTATCTTCGCCCAAGTCATTTCTGTTTAAAGCGATTAAATCAGGCAATGTGCCGTCCTTGATACTTTGGGGACCGCCGGGTGTGGGGAAAACTACCATTGCCAATATCATTGCCAATGAGATAAAGGCACCTTTCTATACACTTTCGGCAATCAGCTCTGGAGTAAAAGATATCCGTGAAGTAATTGAAAAGGCAAAATTTCAACAAGGTGTCGTTCTTTTTATAGATGAAATCCACCGCTTCAATAAATCCCAACAGGATGCTCTCCTTGGAGCTGTGGAAAAAGGAGTAATCCGATTGATTGGTGCGACAACGGAAAACCCTTCTTTTGAAGTGAACGCAGCTTTGCTTTCCAGGTGTCAGGTGTTTACCCTCAATTCGTTGGGCAGAGCCGAATTGGAGGCGATGATTCAGCAGGCCTTGGAAAAGGATGTGGATTTGAAAAAGCGTACAGTAGAATTGAAGGAAACGGATGCTTTACTGCGGATTTCCGGGGGCGATGGGAGAAAATTGCTGAATCTGTTGGAGATCGTAATCGATGGGATCAATGAGGATCCCTGCATCATTACGGATGAAAAAGTGATGCATATAGCCCAACAAAAGGTTGCGTTATATGACAAGTCAGGAGAGCAGCATTACGATATTATTTCCGCTTTTATTAAATCAATACGGGGCTCTGACCCCAATGCGGCGGTTTATTGGCTGGCAAGGATGATAGAGGGAGGAGAAGATGTGAAATTCATCGCAAGGCGTTTGGTGATTTTGGCTTCGGAAGACATAGGTAACGCCAATCCCAACGCTTTGCTCTTGGCTACTAACTGTTTTGATGCGGTGAAACTGATCGGCTATCCTGAGTCCAGAATCATACTTTCACAGTGTGTGACTTACCTCGCTAGTTCACCCAAAAGTAATGCCTCCTACATGGCGATTAACCAGGCCCAGGCTTTGGTGAGGGAAAAAGGAGATCTTTCCGTTCCGCTTCATTTGCGAAACGCACCAACGAAATTGATGAAGGATTTGAACT
The DNA here is from genome assembly GCF_021390545.1 of Algoriphagus sp. AGSA1. Classification (GTDB taxonomy): domain Bacteria; phylum Bacteroidota; class Bacteroidia; order Cytophagales; family Cyclobacteriaceae; genus Algoriphagus. The sequence continues at coordinate 32,698 of NZ_JAJUWR010000016.1, forward strand.
ATGGTAAAGCTTATAAATACTCCCATGATTTCCCTGGGAACTTTGTGGAGCAGGAATTTTTGCCAGATGAAATCAAAGGATTGAAATTGTATGAACCGGGAGAAAATGCCAGGGAAAATGAGCTCAGAAGATATTTGAGCTCTAAGTGGAAGGGGAAATACGGCTATTGAGAGGTTGGGAATATTAAATTCAGATTTGGAACCTTCGTTTGTTTAAACACGAATATATCGAATGAAGATTGTCGAATACTGAATGCCGAAGTTTTGACAACCTTCCAACTTTCTCACTTCCCTGCACTTAACTCTATAATCCTACAAACCCCATAAAAATTATAGAGAATTGTTTTGCGAATCAGATTTTTCATATATTTGTCACACTAACTATTGGTATGACACAAGAGCAATATTCAAGGTATTCATTTCTATTGGACCGTACGGCCCGAAAAGTGAAGCAATATGCTCAGCAGCAGTTCAAATCAGGAGATTTTGATGTGACTGTGGATCAGTGGTTGGTGCTGAAAAATCTTTCCGAAAATGACCTGTTGAGTCAGACGGAACTTGCCAATTTGGTCTTTAAGGATCATCCTACGCTTACACGTATCATCGATTTGCTTTGTAAGAAGGGCTACGTGGAGCGGGTGCCACATCCTCAGGACAGGAGGAGCTTTCAGCTGCATTTGACGGAATCAGGTGTGTCCAAGGTCGTTTCTTTGCGTCCTGAGATTCATCAGATTAGGGAGAAAGCGTGGGAAAATCTGAGCCCCCATGATTTCGAAGAGTTCAAGCGCATTCTTAATACGATTTATCAGAATCTCAATGGAGAATCGCTTGATCAATAATCAATTTTAATAAAAGAGAGTTTACAACCGGGAAATTTCCCAAATATTCATCCATCATGATCCATACAGACCTTTGTATTATCGGAGCCGGCCCAGTAGGCCTATTTGCAGTATTCGAAGCTGGTTTGCTGAAAATGCGCTGTCATCTTATTGATGCCCTGCCTCAGGTGGGTGGTCAGCTTTCGGAGATCTATCCACAGAAGCCAATATATGATATCCCTGGATATCCTGAAGTGAATGCCCAGGAATTGGTGGATAATCTGATGGAGCAGGCAAAACCGTTTTCTCCTACCTTTACCTTAGGTGAGCGGGTTGATCACTTGGATAAGCAGGAAGATGGATCATTTATTGTAACTACCAACGACAAAACCAAAGTCCATGCACAGGTCATAGTCATTGCAGGAGGTTTGGGTTGTTTTGAGCCTAGAAAACCTGTAGTGGAAAACTTGGAGTTGTTCGAAGGAAAAGGAGTTACCTATATGGTGAAAAACCCTGAGACATTCCGGGATAAAAACGTGGTATTGGCAGGCGGTGGTGACTCAGCCTTGGATTGGACTATTTTCCTATCAAAAGTTGCTAAAAGAGTGACTTTGGTCCATAGAAATGAGACTTTCCGTGGGGCACCTGATTCTGCCGCCAAAGTGTTTGACTTGGCCAATAACGGTAAGATTGATTTGATCCTTTCTGCCAATTTGAAGGAATTGGGTGGTAACGGCAAGTTAGATTCCGTGACTTTTGTGGATAAATCCAAAATCGACATCAAACTTGAAGCAGATTATTTGATCCCATTGTTTGGATTGAGCCCTAAACTCGGCCCGATAGCTGACTGGGGTCTGAGTATTGATAAAAATGCGATAGAAGTGGATACCCGGGATTATTCCACAGGAGTGGAGCGGATCTATGCGATCGGTGATATCAATACCTATCCGGGTAAACTGAAACTTATCCTATGTGGATTCCATGAAGCGGCGATCATGATGCACTCTGCGTTTAAATATGTGTATCCAGATCAGAAATTGAGCTTCAAATACACGACCGTTAATGGTGTAAATTCATTTTAATTCTATTTTTGCGGCATGGTTAATTTCACTGTAGAAGATCAAGAAGGAAACCGTCAGGAATGCGAGGCACCGGATGATATGGGCTTCAACTTGATGGAAATCCTCAAAGCATACGAATATCCTATTTTGGCTACTTGCGGAGGTATGGCTTTGTGTGGTACTTGTCACATAGAAGTATTGGAAGGCAAGGATGAACTAGGCCAAGCCACAGATCCTGAATTGGATCAGTTGGAGACTATGCCGGAATATTTCCCTACTTCAAGGCTCGCCTGTCAGATCCGTATTGGAGATGTATTGGAGGGTGCAGTGCTTAAGCTCCGGGGAGAAGATCAGTAAGCGATTACTGATTCACAGCTGTCCTGCTTCTCCAGAAGCTGGACTTTTAGAATCGGTATGCCAATCTAAATATACTTAAAGCCACTCAGCAATGGGTGGCTTTACTTTTTTTAACGGCAAAGGTCACAAAGGTAGCGCAAAGGCCACAGTTGTCGGGCTGATCACAAATACCTTTACATTACTGATCGTGCCGTTGGCACTCTGAAAATCATATAAACTATATCCTTGACCCAGAATTGCATTCTGGGCATTTACAGGCCTTGCCTTTGGCAAGGGAAATTATTTTACAGGAAATGAGTTGATTTAGGCGTTTGTGCCAAAGGCACAACAGGTAACCGCCCTGAATGCAGCAAAGCGAAATTCAGGGTTGGGGAATCTGAATAAATTCGCCAAGAGTGCCAACGGCACGATCGGTAAATCCTGGGGCACTCCTAGAGGTGGGGATTCCTATAGCTCTGGTAAAAACTATGGTGGCTTGTTGGCTATGGAGCCCAACACAAGTTAACTACCTAATCAAACATCACGATCCCACCCCGGATATTCAGACTGATCCTACAGTTGTCCTGCTTCTTTGCGGCCGGGCTTTATTAAGCTATCCTTAAAAAATCTAAAACAGATTCGATGATTAGAGACTTTTATTATTTTAGGAGGGTATGAAATACCTTTTAACTATTCTTATTTTTGTTATTGGAGTCAAGTCTTTTGCCTGCAAATGTGCTTTTAATGACCCTATTCGCAGTTTTAGTACTGAGGAATTTGTGGGACATATTAAAATCACACAAGTTTACCCAAATGAAGGAGAAAGTTCAGTGTATAAGACAGATGTGGAATTGCTTGAGCTTTTCAAAGGTTCAGAAATCACTTCGATTTTCGTGGGAGGGAGGTCTGATGGAAAAATCGGAACTTCTTGCGATGTTTTTTATCCTGCAGGATCTGAATTAGTAGTAACAGCGTCACGAAACTCTTCTGGTCAACTAGTGTTTGGAATGTGTTCCTTTATTATTGATCTAAATGCTGAAAGGAGAAGTAACCAGATAAATTTAGATGTGATTCGGACTCTAAGTAAATGGGATAATACGTATTCCTCAAACCTCGAATATTTTATTTCTTCAGAGTTTGCAGATTTATTGGAGAGTAAAAAAGGCATTCAGGTAAAAGAGAGATTTGCACTGTTTGAAGTTAACTTTAATGATCAGCAATTACCGATAGAAGTCAATGTAATCAAAGGATTTGAAGATCCAGTAGATGCGGAAATAGTAGAAACCCTTTCAAATTGCACCTATAAACTAAGACCTTTTGGAGCAGACAAGTCAAGGTCGGATTCTATAAAGATTGTTGTCCCTGTCTATTTCTATCCTGCGGAGAGAGGCAACAAGAGTTTCATGGGCACTTTTGTATTATAATAAATTCAAGGTTGATTCTAATTCATGGCTTTTCAATGTGTATCTTGCTAATAGTGAAACTACTTATTATCCATGAAAACCCTCATCTTCCTTTTCTTCCTCCTTTTCAGCTCCACTGCTTTTTGCCAAAAACCATTAAATTCCAAAGCGCAGTCCCAGGAAATCATCGACTTGATCAATTCCTATTCTAAGGCTAGGGAAACTAAGGATACGGTTTTGCTGAAGGAGATATTGATGGAGGAAGTAGACCAATTGGTTTCCTCAGGAGAATGGCGCAAAGGTATGGCAGCAGCCGTCCAGGGAATGATGGAGAGCTCATCATCAAATCCCGGCGACCGGATCTTGAAGGTTGAGTCCATACGTTTTTTGAATCCTGAGTCTGCGATTGTAGATGCACGCTATGAGATCACAGATACCTCGGGAAATATCCGCAAAATGTGGAGCACCTTCATAGTAGTTACAGAAACTGAGCAGTGGAAGATCGCAGCTATCCGCAATATGCTCCCGGCAGGAAACTAGTCGATTATCCACTCACTGAAGTTCTCTTTAGTTACTACAGCCCATTTTGCTGAAGGATACCCCTTCGCAAAAGCAGCTGGGATTTTAGATTTAGAAGTGGCCCATTTGCATTCAATTGCTTGTATTTCCTGCTTACTGTTGATTTCCAGTAAGTCAATTTCTTGTCCATCATAGGTTCTCCAAAAGAAGTATTGAGGGTTGTATCCTTTTGAACTGTTGTACTTCATCCGTTCCACGATTATCCATTGTTCCCATAGTGCTCCCACATCATTTCTGAAGTTTAAAGGACTGAAATTGTTAATCAATGCATTTCGAATTCCATTGTCATAGAAATACCATTTTCTTGACTTAGACACTTCCTTTCTAAGATTCTGACTAAATCCTCCCAGAGGAAAAATTATAAATACTTTTGAGAGTAAATCTAGGTAACGATCTACAGTTTCTTTATTGATCTGAAGGCTGTTTCCCAGTTCTACGGTACTCACTTGGCTTCCAACTTGGAAAGCAAGTAGTTTCAATAAGCGAAGCAAAACATCAGCGCCTTTGATCATTGTCAGCGCTAAAATATCCTTAAGCAGATAGGAGTTAACCAAAGATTTCAAGTATTCTTCCTTCTCCTCAAGGGAGGGGAGATGGATTAATTCCGGATATCCTCCATAAATAAGTCTATTTGGTAGTTGATTAAGGGAATCTAATCTGTTTTCTGTTTGTGTTAATTCTGTTTGAGCGAGTGGTAAAAGAAGATATTCTAATTGCCTTCCTACGAGAGGTTCACCGGCATCATTTACCAAATCCAAGCTACCACTGCCAGTAGCAATGATAGTGATCCCTTTTACAGAATCTATCATTAGCTTTAGGATTTTGCCGATGTTGGGAATTGCCTGAGCCTCGTCAATGATAATCAGTTTTTTACCTCCAATTAGCTGCGTGTAATTCGCTACAGTCCTGTTTTGTAAATATTCGGAAACCTGGATATCCTCTCCCAAAAGCATTAATGTATCTTTCTCATGCTTCTGCCGGATGTTTTCAATTATGGTGGTTTTACCTGTTCTTCTACTGCCATATAGCATCAGCACCTTTTGTTTTCCAATTTGGTTAACGAGCTTTTTCTCAATGAATCTTGGGATTTCCATTAGTATAAATGTTAATTAGGCTGGTTGACCAGCGCAATTTATATTAATTAGGCTGTATGACCAGTGCAATTTACATTAATTAGGCGGTTTGCACTGCTTTGCCGAGAATTTTAATTTTATAAGACAAGAAGTAAGCTACGTTTTCCTATGCCTAATTTTCTCCTATATCAGTTTTATGAAATAGAAATTCATGGGAAAGGATCTTTTACGTAAATAGAAATAGCGATCTTATTTTTTGGTCAATTTCACCCTGAAATTTATTTCTCAACTGTCATCCCCCAAACAACACTTTTACTTAACCCAGAATTGTATGAAACAATAAATTAATTCTCCCTCATGACTGTTTGCCAGGTTTATAGTTGCCCAAGATAATATTGATCTTGAAGCAGTCGGAAAAACTGGTATAAAGCAATTTGTATCCGTCTAATTTTTGGTAATTGTCTGATAATTAACTAATTTTTGAAAGTCTGTCATTTCCAGGAGGCCGAAAACATTTGATTAGTTGGCGTCTCGGGAAAGGCTGATGCTCTTTTTATCATTTAAACCCTTAATCCTAAAAAAATCATGAATTTCAAGAAATTATCAATGCTCTGCTGTGTCCTAATGGTAGCAGGCATGACAGCTTATGCACAAAGTGACATTACCGGAAAATGGAAAACCACTTTGGCCGGCCCTCAAGGTGAAATGGAATTAACGTTCAATTATAAAGTCGATAATGGAACATTGACAGGTACGATAGCAAGCCAAATGGGTGAGATTCCCTTGGAAAATGGAAAAGTAGAAGCGAATAAATTCAGCTATGACTTTGCTGTTCAAGATATGACCATTTCACACGCTGGTGAGCTTATTTCTGAGGATGAGCTTAAAGTAGTGTCACAGCGGGGGGAGATGAAACTTACCCGGGTAAAGGAGTAAAAAGTTAATATCTCTAGCACTCTATTTTAGCGGATAACCTGCTGAAATAGAGTGTTTTTTTTTAATAGTCTAGTACAATCAGAAAAGGTTTACATAGACTATAGATTAGTCTTTTGGCCAGTTTTATCTATTTTAGGCTCTATATTCCAATATTTCGATGACAAATAAAAAAGCTAAAGTTCTACTCAATTGGAGTGGGGGAAAAGATTCCGCACTTACCCTTTATAAATTGCAGCAGTCAGAGGAGTATGAAGTAAAATGTTTGCTGACCAGTATCAGTCAGAGATATCAGCGGATATCTATGCATGGGGTTCGCACGGAATTGTTGGATAGGCAGGTAGAAAGCATAGGCAAGCCCTTGGTGAAAATGGAAATCCCGGATATGCCATCCATGGAAATCTATGAGGAAACTATGCGTAATACACTTAGCAGCTTGAAGAAAGAAGGCATAACTGCATCTGTTTTTGGGGATATCTTTCTGGAGGATCTAAGAACTTATCGGCAAAATAAACTGGCAGAGTTGGATTTGGTTGGTGTATTTCCGCTTTGGAAGCAATCCACTGATCTACTCATCCGGGAGTTTTTGGATCTGGGTTTCAAAACTATTACAACCTGCGTAAATGAGAAATACCTGGATAAAAGCTTTGTTGGACGGGAGATTGATGAAGATTTTATAAAAGACCTGCCTTCAGGTGTAGATCCCTGCGGTGAAAATGGTGAGTTCCACACCTTTGTTTATGATGGGCCCATTTTTAGCAAACCTGTTGATTTTGAAAAGGGAGAAGTGGTCCTGCGGAAATATGAAGCGCCAAAAAGCAAGGATGAGTCTGATCAATGCTTTTCTAAGGAGAAAGAAGATCCATCTACCTATGGATTCTGGTATTGTGATCTCATTCCTGTATAACTAATCTATTTTTCTATGTCCCCCATTCTCACGCCCAAGGTTAGTTCCAACGAGATTTCCTGACCGATTTCGGCCTCAATTTCTTGTCTGATTTCTTTAAAATCCTCTTCACCCAGGGCTTTCTCCGAAAGAATAGTGACTGACAACTTCAGTGGTTGCATCCGAAGCACCTTTACCTCCCGTAGTAGTCCGTGCGGAATCTCCTTTCCACTGAGATCTTGGATTACCTTGTTTTCCTTCACTATCTCATTGAAGCTCAATCCCAGCGGAAGAGCGATAGCCAGGAGAATCCCAAGGCTGATCAGCAACCCTCTTTTGGCCAGACGAAACGGACTAAACCCAAGAATGAGAAAAGTCAGGGCGGCCGCCATTACTATTCCAGCCAGGTTTGTTCCTAATAATAGCATGGCACCACTAAACACACTCCAATCTGCCCACCCTATACCTATTCCGGCAACTGCTAGGGGAGGGACTAAGGCCACGGAGATAGCTACTCCAGCCAGCGTTTTGGAGATTTCTTCTTTCGAATAGGCATAAGCACCGGCAATTCCTGAAGCTACTGCTATTCCCAAGTCTAATAGATTTGGCCGTATTCTGGCGGTAATTTGATTGTTAAGCACTTCAAGAGGTGTAATCCAGGTAATCAGAATAGAGAATATCAACCCAAGGATAATTCCCCACAAAATCGTTAGCATACTATCTCGTACCAGCATACTGTCTTGCCTCAGCGCACCCATTGCAAGGGAAATAATCGGCCCCATCAAGGGAGCAAGGATCATAGCCCCAATTACAACCGGAGCGGAATCACCAAATAGGCCAAAGGTAGCGATCATGGTGGACAAGGCCATCAGAACCAAGTAGCTCGAACTCGTCCGTGAATTCTGTCGGAGCATGGAGAATAGTTCCTTGAATTCTTCGGTAGTGGCATGGCGTACCCATGGCAGGTAAGAATGCAGAAGCTCTGTTTTCAATCTTCCTGAAGGCAGCGATTTAATATTGATTTCAATAGGACCTTCTCTTTCCTCACTTCCCATGATAGATGAACCAGGAAGTACGTTGAGATTTTCATCCACCAGATTAACAATTAGCTCATTCGCTTTGCCCTCTTCGCCGTCTATGGCATATTCCATAGCTTCTGAAGATGCAATCTTTGCTTCATTCGTGGATAGATAGCCTACGAAGCTGGGCAGGGTTCCCCCTTTCATTGGGATGAACAAATGCTGCAGGCCAAACTGAATCAATGCAAAAAGGCTTTTTGGCGCTAAGATCAACAGGTGTATCCTGCCGTCATCAAGCCCGGATTCTTGGATTATCCGCCGGAAAATCAGATTGCTTTCGCAATGGGCTACGGCTAGAATTCCCATTGCTGCAGTATTGATGGTCAGGTCTTCGCCGTTTTTGTTCTTGTATGTGATTGTGTAGGGTTTTAGTTTTACCCTGCGGAATAGGTTGAGCAGCTGTGAAAATCTGGTTCTGATTCCTTCTATGAAACCAGCCGACCCGTTTGAGTATAATATACTGAGCGAGTTGCCCACTACCAGTGAATTGAAAGTCAACTCTTCATTCACCTGCATGAGATCCATTTTGGGTATGTCTTTAGCTACTTGAATCTCCTCCCAGGCTTTTTCAAGACTTGGGCTGATTCCTAGCCCCTTTTTCCCATTCACCAATTTAGGATGTGGAAGGATTCCTATGTTTATCTCGCTACCTTTTAACTTTTTAAGCAATTCTTTAAACTGTGAATCGGATAAGGAGCAGGCTAGCCAATGTCCAGAAGAGTACTTATTCAATGAAAGATCTGAAAAAGAAACATGCTCATGGGGCTTCGGATCAAGTCTTCCCAAAAGCTCTTCCAGTTTTTCCTGTTCCGTTTCCGGGTCATATACAAAAGTGATTTGCTTCATGCTAGGTTTATAAAATAACCAAAGATTGTGGGTCACATCACCGGCATAGTTCTAGGAAATAAGTTCCACTACCGTGAAGTTAATGGGAGTCAGAAGTTATTCCATATGCCCACTCATTTCTCTCAACCTGTCAATGCAGTGATCCAATGATCTGTAATGGTGATAGATTCCTTTCCAAATATTCCCTTTTCCAACTGTTTTTAGTTCGGGTTGTTTATCGAGTCCTCCGGAATACCAATCACCATGATCATGGTCTATAAGATAGGTGTCAGTGTATTTCCATAGTTTTTCAAACTTGCCATAATAGTCACGTGAATCTTCTGGATAAAGCTCGGCCATTAGCAGTAAGGCATTCATTCCCTCTGCCTGCGCCCACCAGTTTTTGGTGTCATGTGTCACCCGATAACCATTCTTAAAATAATACCCTTCATCATAAAACCCACCTACAGCTTCATCCCAGCCCTTTTCCAGTGCATGGTCTATCATTTTCTTTGCCACCTTGTGCGTGGTGCTGTCGTTTTTCCAGCCTAAAGCCTCTGAGGCTTCTATCATCAAAAAACCTGTCTCCACATCGTGGCCAAAAGATACATGATCTAAGCTGTGATGTGCCAAAATAACCTCTTCTGTGGAATCCACAAACGTAATAGGCTTCCATTCTGGACTAAGAAAAAGCGTCAAATAACCTTTGTCAGTCACGATTTGATCCCGTATCAACAGCAGCATTTCCTCCAGCCTCTTCTTTACAATTGGTTTCGTCCAGACTTGGTATAATTCAGTGAAGGCTTCCAGCAAATGTATGGAACTGTTCTGGTCTTTGTATCCAAGGTCGGAAGTGGAAGGGGTGTCGTCAGTTCGGGAAATAGGGGAGCCATCGGACTCTAAATGCTGATAATATCCTCCGTTGATAGAATCATGGGCATGGGTGTCCAGCCAGTAAAAAGCTTCCTTTGCTAGCTGGAGAGCAGATTCATCCTTTGATGCATCGTAATATGCGGCTAGCGCAAAGATCCCAAATGCATTTCCATAGGCAGTTTTCATGGGGTCACCGATCGGGTTTCCTTGCTTGTCCACCAGCCAATGAAATCCTCCATGTTCATAATCCCACATTTTGTCGCGTAGAAACATAAAACCGTGTTCCGCTCCCTGTTTATAGTAATCGATTTCAGGATACTTTAAGGATGCTTTGGCGTTTGTCCAGACGTGGCGGGATTGGGTTACGATCATTTTTTCCTGCTTTTCCTCTGGCTTGAAATCGTAGGTGAAATTGCTCAGAAAACCACCGTCAATAGTGTCGATAGCTTGAGGGTACCACTTATCCAGTACTTCGGTTTTGAGATGCTCTTCCATCTGGTTAGCGAGAATTTCTTTTGGATTGTCTTTCTTTCCAGGAGAACTGCAGGCGACTATAAGTGTCAGGAGTAGAGCTGTAGAATACCTTAATGACATATAGGATTTTTTTAGAAAAAACTGAAGTAATTAAACAAAGTCTAGACAAATGTCGTTAAATTTATGACAGTTGTACATAGTCTTGCTGATGCGCCATGACTCAATTTACTATTTTTGATCCAGAAGTAGCTTATAACACCACAGACGATAAGTTTATAAATGACGTAATCTCTCTGATCAGGCAAGGTGTTTCTTTTGAGGATTTCGATAGGTTTGCCTCCAAGAGTGCATTTACAAATGAAGAATGGGCGTCGTATTTACATATCTCTGAGCGTACCATGCAGCGATACCAAAAAGAGCAAAAGTCTTTTGATTCCTTGCAGTCAGAAAAGATAGTTGAAATTGCCTTACTTCAAAAGAGAGGAGTAGAGGTGTTCGGGCAAAAGTCAAAATTTCAAACTTGGCTGGAGACTCCTTCCATAGCTTTGGGCGGTTTACTACCAAAGTCTTTTCTGGACAGCAGTTTTGGGATTACTCTTTTGAAGGACGAGTTGACTAGAATCGAGTATGGTCTTTTAGCATGAAAATTTACCGACTTTCCAAAAGCAAGTATGCGTTCGATTTGTCAGGAAAAGGAGCGGAATTGGCTGGCGGAAGATGGAATAGCAAAGGGAAAGCAGTGCTTTACACTAGCCAATCCCGTGCGCTTTGCACAGCTGAAATAGCTGTACACACACCGCTTGGTAATATCCCGACCGATTATGAACTAGTGGAAATTACAATTCCTGATACAATTGAGGTGAAGGAAATTGTGACTTCGGAGTTGCCTCCTGACTGGGGATCAATTCCTCATTCTCATTCCACACGGGAAATAGGTGATGAATTTCTCTCAGAAAATAAATATCTGGTTTTTAAAGTCCCATCAGTAGTAGTTCGGGGTGATTTTAACTTCTTGATTAATCCATCCCATAGGCTATCTTATGAAGTTGAAATTACCTTGACAGAACCATTCGATTTTGATGACCGGTTGTTTTCGAAATAGAAATTCAGCATTCATTCCTCTTCGATCAACTTTTCCAGAATCTGAATTGCTGCTTCAGAAAGAACTGTTCCAGGGCCGAAAACGGCAAACACACCTGCGTCGGTGAGAAACTGGTAATCTTTGGCGGGAATGACCCCGCCTGCTATTACCATGATGTCCGGTCTGCCGAGTTTTTTAAGTCCATCGATCAATTGGGGTACGAGGGTTTTATGACCTGCTGCCAATGAAGAAGCCCCAACTACATGCACATCGTTTTCTATGGCTTGTTGGGCTACTTCTTCCGGAGTCTGGAAAAGGGGGCCGATGTCCACGTCAAATCCCATGTCGGCAAATCCCGTTGCGATGATCTTGGCACCTCGGTCATGCCCGTCCTGCCCCATCTTTGCGACCATTATCCTTGGACGGCGTCCTTCCAATCCTGCAAATTTGTCAGATAATTCTATGGCTTTTTTGAACGAGTCCTGATTTTTCACTTCTGCTGCGTAAACTCCGGTAATTGATTTGGTTTGTGCCTGATGTCGCCCAAATGCCTCTTCCATAGCATCTGAGATTTCCCCTAAAGTAGCCCTTTTTCTTGCTGCATTGACCGCAAGTTCGAGAAGATTCCCTTCGCCGGATTTTGCAGCTTTTGTCAGGGCTTCCAAAGTAGTCCCCACCTCTTGCTGGTTTCTGGACTCTTTTAGCTTTTTCAGCCTTTCTAGTTGGGAGGTTCTTACAGCTTGATTATCTACATCCCTCACTTCTATTCCGGAGTCTTCATCCACCTGATAGCGATTTACTCCTACAATGATGTCACGCCCACTGTCTATTCTTGCCTGCTTTTTGGCAGCAGCTTCTTCTATCCTGAGTTTTGGCAATCCCGTCTCTATAGCTTTCGCCATTCCGCCAAGCTCCTCTACTTCTTTTATCAAGCTCCAAGCACGGTTCACTAATTGATCGGTCAGGAACTCTACATAATGTGATCCTCCCCAAGGGTCCACCACATTTGTAATGTCTGTTTCCTCCTGCAGAACAAGCTGGGTGTTTCTGGCTATCCTTGCAGAGAAGTCTGTGGGCAGTGCTATGGCTTCATCCAAAGAGTTTGTATGCAGGGATTGGGTTCCTCCCATGACTGCCGCAAGTGCCTCTATGGCGGTTCGTGTCACATTATTGTAGGGATCTTGTTCGGTAAGTGACCATCCTGAGGTCTGGCAGTGTGTACGGAGTGCGAGTGATTTATCCGATTTGGGATGGAACTGCTTGACGATTTTTGCCCAAAGCAATCTGCCAGCACGCATTTTTGCAATTTCCATAAAGTAATTCATCCCTATTCCCCAAAAGAAGGAAAGCCGTGGGGCAAAATCATCAATGTCCAAACCCGCTTTTACGCCGGTACGCAAATACTCCATTCCATCTGCCAGCGTGTAAGCCAACTCCAAATCCGCAGTGGCTCCGGCTTCTTGCATATGGTATCCTGAGATGGATATAGAGTTGAACTTCGGCATCTTCTCTGAGGTGAACCTAAAAATATCCGCTATGATCCGCATCGATGGCTGGGGAGGGTAGATATAGGTGTTTCGTACCATGAATTCCTTCAGGATATCATTCTGTATCGTGCCGCTGAGCTGATCTGCTGTGACTCCCTGCTCTTCGGCCGCTACTATGTAAAATGCCAAAATCGGGATCACCGCCCCATTCATGGTCATGGAAACAGACATTTGATCCAGCGGGATCTGATCAAAAAGCAGCTTCATGTCTTCTATGGAATCGATGGCCACCCCGGCTTTGCCCACGTCACCTACTACTCTGGGATGATCAGAATCATACCCTCTGTGAGTAGCTAAATCAAAGGCTACGGATAATCCTTTTTGGCCTGCGGCAAGATTTTTTCTATAGAAAGCATTAGACTCTTCAGCGGTAGAAAAACCTGCATACTGGCGGATCGTCCAGGGGCGTGTGCGATACATGGTGGAGTAAGGTCCACGCAAGTATGGGGGGATTCCTGCCGCATAAGTGATATGGGGAAGTCCTGCAATTTGTTTGCTATCAAAAAGGGGAGGAATAGAAATCTGCTCGGGAGATTCCCAATTGGGGTTTTCCGTTTTTTCGGGAACTTGAATTTTTAATGATTCCCATTTAGTGATGTCCGGTCTCATGAGTTGCTCAGGTTATTTTGTTCTACAAAGTATGTGGCACGGCTTGGAAGCAGTTCAAAGTCCTTTTCAACCAAAGGGTCGAATAATATATATTCCTCCTGACTATCTTTTGCGAGATATTTGTTTGCGCCTACTTTAATTTCAGAATCAGCTAAAACTTTCTTTTGTGAAGATTCACGGCTTTTTCTGATTTCAGAATGAAGGTTACGGTTTTCGAAGCTTTTTAGCCATCCTCCGTTTTGTTCGAGTTCTTGAAGCTTCAGAATTACATTCTGTTCGATTTTTTCCTGTAGCTTTTCCAGATAAAATGACCCAGATCCAGGATCCATTACCTTGTCGAGGTTACATTCCTCTTTCAGAATAGCAGAAACATTCCTGGCGACTCTTTTTTCCAAGGCAGAGGCATTCTTTTCTTCCGCAGGAATTACCCACAGAGAATTGGCTCCTCCCAGAATCCCGGCCGTCGCCTCATAGGTCTGACGGATCAGATTGGTGTTTTTGTCCAAAGGTGATTTGCTCCAGGTACTGGTGCTAGCGATAATATGAATGCTCTCCATCTGAAGGTGTACGCCATAATTTCTAGCCAGCTCTACTATGAGTTTTCTCAAAGCTTTTGTTTTGGCGATTTCAGCAAAGTGGGAATCGCCAATTGCAGTATGGAATACAAGGTTTTCAAACGCCTGAGCGGGCGAGATCGCTTTTTTTGAAAACTTATCTATAAGTTCTATGACTTCTCCCAATCCATATGCCAGTTCCTGTATCCCGGTGGCGCCTGTGTTTGCATATCGGGCCAGGTTCACCGTCACTGGGAAAAGCTCCCTAAACTCTTTATAATCATGGATTGCTTTGGCGGCAAAATCAAGACCTTGGTCGAAAGAGCTGCTGCCTCGAAACAAATCATCAAACGGGCTCCATAGAAAACTGCCTTTTAGCATGTTTGGGGTAAGTGTGAGGGATTCTGTCCATTCTTGAATTGTTCGGAAGAAAAGAGCTGTTTCTCCAGTGGGTAAAAAATTGGTTGAAATAAATTCAGTTTGTACGCCTTTGAGAAGCCTGTTCAGGTTTTCGGTGCCTTCCAGATGAAGGACTAGGCCTTCAGCGCCATTTTGCAGGAAATGCAGTATCTCTTTATTTGCAGTTTCTTCTATAGGATAGATGGATACTAAATTAGTCCAAGTCCGTGCGGAATCTCCTGGCATGATAGAATCCATATGGAATCTATATTCAGCTGTGTCTTTATTTAAATCCTCTTTGGTATAAAAAGGATGGACTTTGATTTTTTCCCAAAGAGTGGAGCTTAGTGTCTGGTCATAATCTCTTCCCTTTAAATCTTTTTTTATTTGCTCAATCCAGGCCTCTTTGCCGGATTGTGTAAAAGTATAGAAGTCTAGATCTGTCATAAGTGGGTTTAAATGTCGGTGGTTTCAAAAGTTTACGTATAAAAAACAGTCCTTGATTTGAAATCAGAGGTTAAAATGTCCTTTATCAAAAATAGAAAAATGCCGGGGAAATCAAGATTTTGAAAAGGATTATGGTAGTTGTTTGATTTGGTTGGCCAGTAGGGCCATTCAGAGCATTATGTTTTTTAATATAAAAAGTAGTCTGAATAGCCCCGGGGTGAAAACTTTGAATCGAATAATATAATTGAACCAAATTTCCTTTGGGAGAGAAATGGTCGGAATTCAAAATCTCAATATTTCAAGAAGAATTCAATTTTTTATTTAAGTTAATTTTGCTCAAATTTGACACCCTTGCACCTACTGCAAAATCTTTGTTTTTCAGAAATCTTCTCTAATGAGTTCAGAAGCTAGCGCCGTTTGGAATGAATGTTTACGTGTTATCGAGCAGCACGTCAATGAGCAGAGCTTTTCAACTTGGTTTAAGCCTATTAATCCCGTCAAACTGGAGGGTACTTCACTGACCATCCAGGTGCCAAGCCAGTTCTTCTATGAGTGGCTGGAGGATAACTATGTGCAAGAGTTAAAATTGGCCATAAAGACTACTCTTGGACAAAGTGGCAGATTGGAATACGCAGTGGTAGTGGATAGGGGCAACTCCTCAAACCAGCCCTATGTGGTTTCTTTCCCTCAGGGAAACAATGGTGTTAAAAAAAGTGCTTCACCAGCTGTCGAGCCTGACAAGACCCCTTTTGAGATGAAGTCTCTCAATGCCGAGGCATTGACAAATAGTAATCTAAACCCCACCTACACTTTCACTACTTATATTGAAGGTGACTGCAATAGACTTGCGCGTTCAGCTGGTTTTGCCGTGGCCACCAAGCCAGGAATCACTTCCTTTAATCCGCTGATGGTCTATGGGGGAGTGGGATTGGGCAAGACCCACTTGGTTCAGGCGATCGGTAATGAGATCAAAAATGGCCCTGAGGACAAATTTGTGCTTTATGTGTCTTCGGAGAAATTTGTGAATCAGTTCATGGACTCCATCAAGGATGGGAATGTGAAGAGCTTCACTAATTTTTATATGCAGGTGGATGTGTTGATCATTGATGATATCCAGTTTTTGGCTGGAAAAGATAGGACTCAGGAAATGTTCTTTCATATCTTCAATCATCTACATCAGAGTAAAAAACAGATTATCATGACCTCAGATTGTCCGCCTAGGGATCTGAAAGGTTTGGAAGAGCGATTGCTTTCCCGGTTTAAATGGGGGCTGACCGCGGATTTGCAGATGCCGGATTTTGAGACCAGGGTGGCGATTATCCGGAGAAAGATGCAATCTGAGGGGATTATGATCCCTGATGATGTAGTGGAATATCTTGCTTACACAGTGGATACCAATGTACGTGAACTGGAAGGTATTCTTATTTCACTTATCGCACATGCGTCATTGAGCCGTGTGGAGATCAGTCTGGAGCTGGCCAAAACCGTGATGAAAAACATCATCAAGGATATCGAGACAGAAGTGGGGGTTGACTTTATCCAGAAGACAGTGGCGGAGTACTATGGGATAGTGCTGGATGACCTCAAGGCAAAGACGCGCAAGAAAGAAATTGTAGCCGCAAGGCAGGTCGCGATGTATTTCTGCAAAGAATTTACCAATCATTCCCTAAAATCTATCGGTTACCACTTTGGGGGAAGAGATCACTCTACGGTAATCCATGCTGTACAGACGGTGAATGATATGATGGAGACAGATACTTCATTCAAAAACGCTGTGCTGGAGCTGAAGAAAAAATTTAAGATGAGGTCTTATTGATATCTCTGGAACGCTCTCAATTAAAGGCTTGGCCATTTTCCAGTACTTTGACTAACGGAAGCCCGGCGACGGAAGTGGCCTGACTGTAGGGCGGAGGTTGTTTGATGATGATTTTTACTCATTCAACTTTTTACTCATAGTATCTTCAAAGCGCTGGAGCAGTCTAGTGTACCTTTTTTGGATGTTTTCCAAGAACCTCTCCTGAGTGTCAATAGGATAGACTGGGTTGTACTGAATGCGGTCTATTACTATATCCAGCCAAGCCTTTCCATCGTCGATCAGGTCAGCATGAAAAGCCTCGACAGTTAAATCCCTGGATCCTGAGAAAGGGCCTTTCCCAAATTGTTTAAAGTAACTGGTCAGTAGATCCAGTGCGAGCTCGTGTGTTTTTTCAAAGCTGCCCAATAATTGCCTTGAGTGAGCTTCAACAAATCCACTGCTTTTTGCCCGTGTGGAGTAGTCCACCAGCTCTTCTAGCGAGTTGCTGAATTCAACTAGGATTTGACCGGGGTTTTTAGCGGATGTTTTCAATGTGACATTGTTTAGCACTTAGTATCAAAATAATAAAATATGATGAATAAATTCTAATGTTAAGAGTTTGTTTTGCTTTTGAATCTATTGAAGCCCCATTTTTAAAATTTGGCACGCAAAAAAAAAAGATTTTTTTTTCTCCTTGACTGAACATTTTGTGAAGAGATGAAAAATCCGAATTTTTAAAAAACAGGTTTTTTTTATGAATAAAAATTGAAATTCTTAGTATAAATCACTTGTCGTGGGGTTTTTAAACTTGATGTTTTGGTTCTGTTTGCGTCCATCGGGCTTTGGGTGGGGTGTTGCTGTGTTTGGTTTGATTTGTACGCATTTTGATTTTCTATATATTTGTTCTGCACGATTATGAAACATTAACATTTTCATGGATCATTAATTTCAACCAAACTAAATAAAACCCTTATGAAGAAAATTTTACTATTTTCTTTCTTGATGGTCCTTTCAGGTTTAGCCTGGGCTCAAAACCGTACTATAGAAGGTACGGTGACGTCTGCATCAGACGGGGCTACTTTGCCTGGAGTAAGTGTCATCTTGAAAGGAACTCAGAACGGAACGATTACCGACATTGACGGTAAGTACCAATTGACTGTACCTAATACGGGAGGAGTATTGATATTCTCATTTGTAGGCATGACCTCCACTGAGATTGAGATTGGGAACCAATCAACCATCGACGCACAGCTAGCTGAAGATGTGACTCAACTAAGCGAAGTGGTAGTGACAGCTCTTAATGTTGAGCGGGAAAAGAAGACTCTAGGTTATGCAACTCAAGAAGTGGTGGCCGAAAATCTCCGCGTAGCTAGAGAGACCAATTTAAATGAAGCACTTGCAGGTAAGATCTCAGGTGTTCAGGTGGTTTCAGGATCCGGAGCCAAATTTGGAGAGGCAGTAGTCCGTATTCGAGGTGTAAGAGGTTTCGGCGGAGGTTCACCTCTTTACGTGGTAGATGGTGTGCCCATTGCTGATCCTGCTTCTATCAACATGGACAATGTGGCATCAATTAACGTATTGAAAGGAGCAAATGCATCAGCATTATATGGCTCGCGTGCTAAAGAAGGTGTGATCATCATTACCATGAAGAGGGCTAAAGCTGGGGCTATGACGATTGATTTCAACAATACGACGACATTTGAAAATGTTTCCGTAATGCCCAAGTATCAAAACGAATATGGAGGGGGGTATTCTCAGGAATTTGAGACCTTTACCTTCAATCCTGCCACAGATGATCCTGCACTTGCTGGATTAAATGGTGCCCTAATTCCAAATTTCTCAGCGGATGAAAGCTGGGGGCCACGCATGGATGGACGTCAGGTAGCCCAGTGGGATGCCTTTACTCCTGGAACTGAATCTTATGGTCAGACTCGACCATGGTCTCCAAATCCAGACAACGTGAAGAATTTCTTTAACACTGGAGTTGGTGTGCAAAACAGCTTGAATATAGGAAAAGCTGGCGAGGGATATAATGTCAATGCAACAGTGACTAATGTGAACAGAACTGGTGTATTACCAAACACAAATCAGGAAAGAACATTTTTGAACTTGAATGCAAGTGTTGATCTAGCAGAAGGATTGACAATGCGGATAATGAGTAATTATAATAGAACCAACACTTTTGGAAACCTAACTGAGGGATACCAAGGCAGTGTTTCCCAGAATTTCAATCAATGGTTCCAGCGTCAGCTGGATATGGACATGTTAAAAAGGTATTATAGAATGCCTGATGGCAGATATACCAGTTGGAATATAAATTCTGCAAGAAACTCTACACCGCTTTATTGGAATAACCCTTACACTGAACAGTATGGAAATATTGCAGAGTCCCAAAAAGATGTGTACAACGGTAAATTTGGATTGTCCTATGAAATTGTTGATGGACTTTCTGTAGTTGCAAATGCAAGCCGTTATTACGAATCATACCGATGGGATGATCGGATAGCCTCTGGTACACTTGACCTTGATAGATACAGACAAGGTACAGAAGAGCGTACGGAAGATAACTTTGAGTTTATGGGGCAGTACAGCAATGTGACTGAGAATTTTTCTATATCTGCACTGGCAGGTGGTAATATTCGTTTTGATAAAGATAGTAGAAATAGTATATCAACAGCAGGAGGGCTTTCAGTTCCTGACCTTTATAATGTGAGTGCTTCGGTGGATCGTCCAGTTGTGGCCAATAGATTCCGTCAAAGGGAAGTAAGATCACTATTTGCACAAGCTAGTATAGGCTATAAGGAAATATTATTCTTAGATGCATCGATTCGGCGGGATTGGGATTCTGTTTTGCCAGAAGACAATAATGCGTTTACATACCCGGCTGTTTCTACCTCATTTATATTCTCCGAGCTATTGGGTAGCCAAAATATCTTATCATTTGGTAAATTTCGTGCAGGTTATGCAGAAGTGGGCAGTGAATTGAATCCATATCAATTAGACCCTACCTATGCATTAGGTACCCCATATAATGGAAATCCTACAATGGGTTATCCTAATTCATTAGTAGATCCAACTTTAAGACCTAGCACAACTTCTGCGATTGAGACAGGTATAGAGCTAGCATTCCTCAATGGCCGTATCCGCACGGAGTTCTCTTATTTCTATTATGATAATTCCAATGAAATAATCAGTACTGAGGTGCCTAGCACAACGGGTATTTCCTCTTATACAATAAATGCAGGTAAGACATATACACGTGGATGGGATGCTACAATCGGTGGTACACCGATTCAAACTACCAACTTTAATTGGGATATCAACTTCAATTTTGCGCGAAGCAGAAACTTTATCGAAGAAATTTATCCCGGTATAGATGCTATTCAGCTTGTAAATGGTTTCCTTGGTGACCGTGTCTCTGGCGGTTGGGGTTCAATTTCAGCAAGAGCCAAAGTAGGCGAAGAGTGGGGAACTATTATTGGTGCAAAGTATGAAAGAGATGAAGCAGGTAGGATTGTGGTTGGAGATGATGGCATTCCTTTGCAGGTTCAAAATCAAGTTTTAGGTACGGTGTTGCCTGATTATACTGGTGGTATTTTTAACAGATTTACCTATAAGGATTTTGAATTGAGTTTTACAATTGATTGGCAAATCGGAGGTAAGATCAATTCCATTACCAACATGTTCAACGCCTATTCTGGATTGGGAGAAATGACAGTTGGTAACAACGATAAAGGAGTACCTATGCGGGATGCAGTAGAGGACGGTGGAGGTCTGAAGTTTGATGGAGTATATGCAGATGGAACAGAAAATGACACGTACCTAGAGACAGATGCTTATTGGAAGTCACTATTCGGTCTACACGAAGCATGGGTATATGATGCGAGCTATGTGAAACTGCGTGAGATTAGATTCGGTTATAACCTGCCCCAATCTTTGCTACAGCGTACCAATTTCTTAAGAACCGCAGCTGTGGCAGTAGTGGCAAACAACCCTTGGTTGATTAAAACAAACGTACCAGGTTTGGATCCTTCCCAGTTGTCAGGTGATACCAGAACTGCCCGTAACAACGGTGCTTGGGTGGATAGTGGGCAGCTTCCTGCTACACGATCTATTGGTTTTGATATTCGTTTAGGATTCTAATAAATAAGAAACATGAAAAAATCAATTTCAAAATATATGCTTATCGGGATGGTTACTGTTGGAGTAGCATCCTGTGATATAGGAGATTTCGGGGATACTAACGTAAACCCTAATGAAACAACTCAGGCAATCCCGTCTTCCTTATTGACTAATTCAATCAATAGCTTGAAGGGAACAGTAGATGATCCTCAGGGCTCACTTTATTCGCAATATTTGGCAAATTCCCAATACACGAGTGCGGATAATTATCAGACAATTATATTTGATTATGGAGCCCTATATAGAGGAGCATTAATGGATTTAGAGCAGATCATTCTCGTAAATTCTAATGAGGAAACCATGGTGGAAGCATCAAGGTATGGTTCAAACGAGAATCAGATTGCAGTGGCTCAAATACTGCAGTCTTATTTTTTCCAGAGAACAACCGATCGATGGGGGGATATTCCCTATTCTGAGGCATTAAATATTGGTGAAGGAGTACGTCAACCTGCATTTGATGCACAATCAGATGTTTATGCGGGTATTTTGGCTACACTCAAAACCGCTCAAGCAAACATATCTTCAACTGCGCCTGTACAGGGGGATATCCTTTTCGATGGAGATATGGATATGTGGAAAAAGTTTGCAAATACACTCCGTATGGTGATGGCTTTGCGGCTTTCGGAGGTAGATCCAACAACTGGCGCCGCTGAATTTGCTTCTGCTATAAATGATGGAGTGATTGCTTTGGATAATAGCGAAAACATTTTCTACGCGAACCTACCGGAAGCAGCTTTCCAGAATGCATGGTTTGCCAGATTCCTTACACGCCGTGATTATGCTGTGGCCAATACCTTGGTAGATAGAATGCAGACTGTAGCAAACGGTGGAGTACTCAATGTCGCCATGGATCCGCGTCTTCCTGTATATGCAGATCCTACTGAAAATGGAGGGAACTATGTAGGGATGCCTTATGGGCTGTCAGAAGCTAGATCCGGTGCGATTCCCAATACAAACAAATCTTTCTTAGGAGAAGAATTACGAGCTCAAGATGCTCCAAATTATATCTTTACGTCAGCTCAGGTATTGTTTTCTATGGCTGAGGCTGCCCATAGAGGATGGATTGCTGGAGATGCCGAAGCGCTATATTATCAAGGTATCGAAGCCTCTCTGGAACAATATGAGGTAGCTGATGGATATGCCACTTACATATCAAATTCATGGGTTCAATATGATAATGCCAGAGCTTTAGAGAAGATAAATACCCAGAAGTGGATAGCCAACTTCCTGAATGGTTATGAAGCATGGGCAGAGTGGAGAAGAACTGGTTATCCAGATCTGAAGCCAGCTGAAGATGCGCTGAACGCCAGTGGTCAGATTCCAGTGCGTCAAGCATATCCTTTGTTTGAGGTTAACCTTAATTCTACAAACTACCAGGCTGTAGTAGCCCGTCAAGGTGCCGATGGATTGGATACTCCGGTTTGGTGGGATGTTGATTAATTTAAGCTGAAAATATAAAATGCCATCTGCAATTTGTGGATGGCATTTTTATGCTTCCTGCACCTATGAAGAGAAAACTACCACACTTATTATTCTTCTTGCTTTTAACCCCGGTACTCTTCGCACAAGAGCCGGTCAAGCCAATATTTTTTGATCGGGACTATTTCGAAACGCCCCTTCCAGTGGTGTTGGATAATCTTCAAGAGCATACAGAAAACCTCTTTTTCTATAAAAAGGAATGGGGAATTGAAGCTTTTCTGGTAAATGCCAAACAAGGGGAAAACGCTATTGAATACATAGAAAACCTATTGAAAAATTATGGCTATAGTATTGTTTATTATAAAGATCTCTTAATCATAGTCAACCAGGAAGGCTTGGAGGCATACCGGTACGAAAAGTGGGAGGAAGATGACGCCAACCTTAATGGATATCAATTAATAGGAGCAGGCAAGCCGGAAAATTCGAATTTGCCGGTTACACTTTCTGGCAGGATCACTGATGCCGGTGAAAATGAACCTTTGATCGGAGCAAGCATACAGGTAGTAGGCAGCGAAGAGGGGGTGGTTACTGATTTAGACGGCAAGTATGTGCTGAAAATTATTCCTGGAAAGTATAAACTGCTTGTTCAATATTCAGGTTATGAGCCTCAATCGATCCCAATTCAGTTGATCAATACAGGAGAATTGGATGCGGAACTTTTTAATGAAACTCTTAAGCTGGAAGAATTCACTATCACCGCCAGAAGTCAGGAAATTTCTGTTTCTGAAAAAATTGCAGGAAGGGAAATCCTTGATATTGCGGTAATCAAAAGTCTGCCCACATTCATGGGCGAAGTAGATCCGGTGAAAAGCCTCATTTCTCTCCCTGGCGTGAGCTCGGTCGGAGAAGGCACGTCAGGTTTCAATGTACGCGGCGGAGATCCGGGACAAAACCTGGTCATGATGGACGGGGCTATTGTGTATAATAGTTCTCATTTGTTTGGTTTCTTTGGAGCATTTAATTCAGACCTGATCAGGGACGTGGAATTATACAAAGGAGGCGGGCCTGCTAATTATGGCGGGAGAGTCTCATCTGTGCTGAACGTAAACCTTCGCAACGGAAATTCCCAAGGCATGGAAGTACAGGGTGGGATAGGGTTGATCTCCTCCAGACTACTGATAGAGGGGCCAATAAAGAAGGACAAAACCACATTTTTGATATCAGGAAGAACTGCTTATCCTAACTGGATGCTGAAGCAGATGAAAGATCCGGACTTGTACCAAAGTGCCGCAGGATTCTATGATGTCAATTTTAAAGTCAACCATACCCTAGATGAAAACAACGTTCTGACTTTCTCTGGATATCTTAGTGAGGATAATTTTGAATTTGCATCTGATACAGCTTATGTGTGGAAGACCAAACTCGGTATTTTAAAATGGGGACATCGGTTTAACAACAGATTTCTGATGCAGGCACAGATGGTCGTGAGTGATTTCCAAAGTAATATTCATAATACTGAAGTCAATTACGATTTCGACTATCAATCCGGTATTCTAAACTATCAGGGAAAAATTGATTTTACTTATGAATTGGGAGCTGCGCATAAGTTCGATTTTGGATTTACCTCGCTTTATTATGATTTCAATAATGGGGAATTTACTCCAGGAAGAGAAAATACCACCTCTCAAATGGTGCGAATCCCGCAGGAAAACGCGCTTGAAAGTGCCGTCTATCTGAATGATGAGTACGTCATTTCTCCGCGCTTATCCTTAGTGTATGGGTTGAGGGTCTCTAATTATTTGGCTCTAGGGGGCAGTTACTTTGAATTTGATCCTGATCAGCCCCGTACACCGGCATCTGTCACAGATACCTTGGCCTTTAGCTCAAATGAAATAGCTAAGTCTTTTTTTGGTATAGAGCCGAGGGCTTCTTTTAGATGGCTCGCTACTCCTTCCAGCTCGATCAAGCTCAGCTATTATCGGACGAACCAGTATATCCATTTGATTTCAAACACGGCTGCTATTTCACCTGTGGACTATTGGAAGTCCTCGGGATATAATCTATCTCCTTCGATTGCGGATCAATATACTCTGGGGTTCTTCAAAAACTGGAAGGATAATCTATTTGAAGTATCGGTGGAAGGCTATTATAAGGACATACAAAACGTAGTCGATTATAAGAATGCCGCAACGATTTTATTAAATGAAACATTGGATGCTGACTTGGTACAAGGTGTAGGCAAAGCGTATGGAGCAGAGTTTTTGATTAGGAAAAATCGCGGAAAGCTCACAGGCTGGGTAGGATACACTTATTCTAGAAGTTTAAGGAAGTTTGACCAATCCCCGTTCAAAGAAGAGAAAATCAATGGGGGGAGCTTTTTTCCGGCCAATTATGATAAACCGCATGACCTCTCCCTGGTAATGGATTATAAGGTAAGTAGAAGGTTTGCCATGAATCTTAATTTTGCGTATTCTACAGGCAGGCCAATTACGGTTCCTGTTTCTAAGTTTCAATTTGAAGACATTCTCTCAGTGCTGAATTACAGTGACAGAAATCAATATCGGATTCCGGATTATCACAGATTGGATTTGGCTTTTACGTTGAAAAGCGGCTTGAAAAAAGAGAAGTTTATTGACGGGGAGTGGGTATTCTCCATATATAATGTGTACAGCAGAAGAAATCCCTTTTCAGTTTATTTTACCCAAAGAGGGAATGCCTTTCAGCTTTCTGTTTTGGGTAGTGCCTTTCCCTCTATCTCTTACAATTTTAAATTATAAAGATGCGACAGAGTTTTACGATAGCGCTTCTATTGATATTGACTGCCTGCATTGATCCCGTTTCCTTCGAGACAGGAAGTGAACCACGTCGGCTGGTTGTGGACGGCTTTATCTCCAATATTTCCTACCTGGAGCAAAGTAAGAAGCCTGCACCTCCTCAAAGATTTTATGTGGCATTGCGATGGACCAGCACGGTGAATAATGTCCTGGATGAGGTGATTCCTGATGCCAGGGTTACCCTATTGACTTCTGAGGGTGAAAGCTATGCCTATCTCTGGAACCCAGAAGCTAAAAAATACTTGATCGGGGATGCGGATTTCTCTGCTAAGGTAGGCGTGACTTATAAAGTGCATATAGAGACTTCAGATGGGAGGATATACGAGTCCGATGAGGATGGGATTCATCCCGCTCCAGCCATTGAGAAAGTAGATGTGGAACATAAGACGATCCTGAAGAGCATTAATGTAGATAATCAGACACAGTTAGTAGAGCAGAGAGGAGTTCAGGTGTCTGTCCCATTACAGGAGCATTCAGAAGAGATCTTCTATTTTCGATGGAAAATTGTGCCGAGTTGGATTTTTGAAACATCGATGCTGGGAGATAATAACCCAAACAAACGGTGTTATGCTACGAATGCTTATGAATATCAGGACATAAGAGTTTGGGAAGATAAAAAAGGGGGATATAACCGGGGATTGTTTTTTTTAGAAACGGACGATAATGAGCAGATTAAGTTTGGTTATTCAGCTTACATTACCCAATATAGCCTATCACCTGAAGGATACCAGTTTTGGGATCAGCTTGCTACCCAGCAACAAAGTGGCGGAGGTATCTTTGACCCTCCTCCATTTGAGTTGGTAACTAATATCCGAAATGTCGCCGATGCTGAAGAGAAAGTTTCGGGCTACTTTTTTGTCGCACACGAATCCTCTTATAGATGGATGCTTTCCCCAGAAGACTTGCCCTATCAACTCACATTTCTTGATCCTTGCGAGCCTATTCCCGGCATACCATTCATTCCTCCTGCTGGCTGTAGCAATTGCCTGGACTACAGGGGAGCACTCACTGATATTACCAACCAAAAACCAGAATGGTGGAACGAATTCTAACTTATTTATCGGTAACGTTTTTTCTTATTAACTCGGGAGAAAACCTGTCATTTGCTCAGGATACACAGCACCGAGTGGGCATGATTGTCTCTTCCTCGGTATTTGTAAGTGGAGATATAGTCCCTTTACTATTGCTCCCTGTGGATGAAGCTGGTAGTCCAGTCGAGAAAGATAAACTGTTGAATCTGTATTTGGTCGATAACACAGGAAAGACTGTGGCTATCGAGCGATTTAATGCTTCCATGGACAATGCATCCTCCGCTTTGTTATTATCAGACCAGCTTGCTACGGGGAACTATAAGCTGGTGGCTCATATTCCGGGTTCGGATTTCCAGACTGAGGCTATAATCCATGTTTATAATCCCGCAATTTTTTCATCGACTTCCCTTCCAAAAAATGCTGATCCTGAGTTAGATCCGTTAAAGCAAAAAATTTCTGATAATGAATGTTTTAAAGTTGAAATAAAATCAAACTCCGTTAAGGCCTCATCAAAATCCAATGAAACGGAATTAGTGGTAGTGAAAGTTTACGATCCCTCGCTGGAAGCATCTCCACTTTTCGGAACATTGAAGGAATCGGAAGTTGTGGTAGATAATTCACCGAAATTCAAATTAGTACCGCCTGTTAAAGAACCTAACTCAAGAATCTCTGTCTATTTTCTGGATCAGGGATTGGTTGAGGAATTTGCATGGCGTGATAGTGCCAGGTACGAAGATAAACTTATGCATCATAGAGGGGCTTCTGCTGTTTGGGCATATCAATCCGGCAATTTAGGAGAACCTATAGGTGAAGTGGAGGTGGATTTTTCATCTTTGGAGAATAACCAGTTCAAACCATTTGAGGACAAAGTGCCATTTAGCGAAGCTGTTGTGAAAATTTTGGATCATAAAAGAAAGCGGAAATACATAGACCAGATTTACCGGACTGGTTTTGATGAATATGAACCACTAGCTAAACAAACAGAACAAATCGCTCCTGATCAGGTTTATCTGGCCAGTGATTATTCTGGCATTGCTACCTTGAGAGAGGCTTTTTCAGGTATAGTCTCAAAGGCATCTGTAAAACGGAACAAAAACACGTACGAATTGTACCTGTCTCCGGCAAATTCAGGTTTCCGATACGAATCAGGGCCATTAATTCTAGTTAATGGTTCACCTCTATTCGAGTTGGGGGAACTAATGGAAACGCCTTTTCACCAAATTAGAGCCATTTCTATCTATAACTCAATCCAATCCCAAAAGCGATTTGGTGTTTTGGGCAGGTATGGGGTGGTCAGTATAGAAATGAAAGAAGAATTCCAATATCCAAAGAAGGATGAGAAAGAAAATTATCCCTACTACCAGGGAGTAAATGATTTGGTGCAAGTAAATAAGAGAGTTGACTCAGCTTTACCGGATCTCCGTCCCGTTTTGCTCTGGGAACCGAAGGCTCTGGTAGAGCCAAGTCATACTTTTATATGGGAACCATCCGATGTAGCGGAGACTTATCAGCTGTGGGGGGCTTGCCTAAGCTCCGAGGGCATCTCGGTATTTTGTGATGACCTTTCACCTGTTTCAAACTGACCGATAGCAAGATTTTATGGAATCATGATTTCTATGGATCGCCTAGATGATTAGATAGTATATTTAATAAGGTAAATTTAAATTTAGGTGCTACCTCACACTATAACTCTGCATAAATGGCTGTCCGTTCGAGGCTACACCTTCAAGTAAAAGCCTTCCGCTGTATTTCTCCAGGTAGGCACCGACTTTGTTAGGATCTTGCGCAGGGTTTCCATTGATCTGGGTGATGATGAATCCTTCCCGCAACCCGAGCTCCCGTAGATATCCTCTGGTCAATCCGGTGATTTTGATACCATAATCCACCCCAAATTTGTCTTTCTCTATGGTATTCACCGCTTCCAGTCTTGCCCCTAAAATACCTGAGCTATAGAATTCCCGCTTAATTACTCCGTTACCGCCTTCTAGGTTTTGAAGTCGGAGTTCAGCTGTTTTTGAGCTTCCCTTTCGTAGAAAATTCACACTCAGATCATCGCCTGGATAATAATAGGACAATGCTTCTTCGAAACTTCCTTTTCCGGTAATTACCTGGTTTCCAAGTTTTGTGATCACATCATTGCGCTGCAATCCGGCCTGCTCTGCCGCACCCCCTTTGATCACATGGGTGACTATGACTCCATCTAGCGTTTTGATGTTCATTTCTTCCGCCAATTCAGGTGTGATTTCTACCGCCTCTATACCTGGAATGGCTTTTTGGACTTCTCCGTATTGTATAAGGTCATTGGACACTTTCAGGGCAATATCCACTGGTACTGCAAATCCATATCCTGTATAAGATCCTGTTCTGGAAAGGATAGCGGTATTGATCCCTACCAGTTCTCCATTTACGTTGACAAGAGCACCCCCAGAGTTGCCCGGGTTGATGGGTGCATCTGTCTGAATAAAGCTTTCCAGAGGAAAATCCCCTCCTAGGATATTGATCTGACGCTCTTTGGCAGAGACTATCCCGGCAGTGACAGTGGAGGTAAGATTAAATGGATTTCCAACTGCAAGTACCCACTCTCCGATCTTCAGATCCCGGCTGCTGCCACGCTTAATTGCGGGCAGATTGGTTTCTTCTATTTTCAAAACCGCTATGTCGGTGTTTTTATCTGTGCCGATCAGTTTGGCTTTGTACGTTCTCTTCTTATGTACCACTTCTATGGTTTCCGCCCGGTCTATCACGTGGTTATTGGTGACGATATAGCCATCTGCTGAAATAATCACACCGGAACCTGTACTGACTTGCTGGGTGGGTACCCCCCCTCCTCCGAAGAAGTAATCAAACATACTGTATCTTCTGGGATCGGTTCCGGAGAAGTTCTTGATAAAGACAACAGACTCTGTACTGTTTTCCGATGCTTCGACAAAAGAAATTGGCGCATCAGTAGCAGCGTATGGCCTTGTGGAAGGTTGATGTTGGGAAGTAAAGCTTACCTCAGCGGTATTGGGTTCAGGAGCATTATAAAACTGTTCTGTTTCCGAAAAATTGATTGATGTCCAGACTGCAGCTCCGGCCAAGCCTGCCAGAAAGGACACTCCGGTTGTTTTGAATAGACTGTTCATAGCGAATTATTTATCAAAGTGACGGATTGCACTGGTTTCTGTTGAGAATTTCACTTTTTTTAAGTTCAAAGTGTAATAAAATCTCTTCTTTTTGGCCTTTAAAAATATGCCATCTGATAAAATCTGACGAATTGTACAAGGAAAAGTGGGAGCATCTTGTAATTTTGTCAGCAATTGAGAAAACTCACCAAATCTAAAGAGTTTTGATTTACTCAACAATCCAAAACTGAATGACAGAACCCAAACGCGTAGCCATTCTGGGCAGCACCGGAAGTATTGGTACCCAAACCCTGGAGGTGATCCGCCAACATCCTGAAGATTTTATTGTGGAGGTTCTGACCGCACAGAATAATGCGGATTTACTGGTTGCACAAGCGCTGGAGTTTAATCCAAACGTGGTAGTGATCGGTAATGAAACACTGTACTCCAAAGTTCGGGATATCCTTCAGCCAAAGGACATTAAAGTGTATGCGGGCGACAAAGCTATTGCCCAAGTGGTGGAGATGGAAACTATTGATGTGGTTTTGACCGCATTGGTAGGCTATTCCGGGCTGATTCCTACGGTAAATGCCATTAAGGCAGGTAAGCAGATTGCCTTGGCAAACAAAGAGACTCTTGTTGTAGCAGGAGAGATTATCACTGCTTTGGCAAAAGAAAACCGGGTCAATATCTATCCTGTGGATTCTGAGCATTCCGCGATTTTTCAGTGCCTGATCGGTGAGTTTCATAATCCTATTGAAAAAATCATCCTTACTGCCTCCGGCGGCCCGTTTAGGGGTAAGGACAGAACTTTCCTGGAAACTGTAACTTGTGAACAGGCACTTAAGCATCCCAATTGGGACATGGGTGCAAAAATCACTATAGATTCTGCCTCCTTGATGAATAAGGGCTTGGAAGTGATCGAGGCAAAATGGCTGTTCGGGCTGAAAACTGAGCAGATTGATGTGGTCGTACATCCTCAGAGTATTGTACATTCCATGGTTCAGTTTGAAGATGGATCGATCAAAGCACAACTTGGATTACCAGATATGCGTATTCCAATTCAGTTTGCCCTGAGCTTTCCTGATCGGCTGAAAAGTGATTTCGAGCGGTTTGACTTTATGGATTATCCTCAATTGACCTTCGAACAACCGGATTTAACAACCTTTAAGAATCTTCAGCTGGCCTATGATGCCCTTGCAAAAGGAGGGAATGCGCCATGTGTGTTGAATGCTGCCAATGAAATAGCGGTTGCGGCTTTCCTGAATAAAGAAGTGGGTTTTCTGGAAATGTCAGAGCTGATTGGCGAAACTCTCGAAAAAGCTGAGTTTATTGCACATCCAAAGTTGGAGGATTATGTGGAGACGGATAAGCGGGCAAGAGAAATTACAAAAGAACTAATAACGAATAAAGTATAATGGATACCTTAATTATGGTGGGCCAATTACTCCTGGGATTGTCGATCCTGGTGGGTTTACACGAGTTGGGCCACTTGCTTACCGCCAAGATGTTTGGCATGAGAGTAGAAAAATTCTCAATTGGATTTCCTCCGAAAATCGCCGGATTCCAGTATGGGGAAACCGAATATTCCATTGGGGCTATTCCACTGGGAGGATTTGTAAAAATCTCCGGAATGGTGGATGAATCCATGGATTCAGAGCAAATGTCCGGGGAGCCACAGCCTTGGGAGTTTCGCTCCAAGCCAGCTTGGCAGCGTCTGATCGTAATGTTGGGCGGAATTATTGTCAATGTGGTTACCGGAATCGTGATTTTCGTGATCTTGGTTTATAATAATGGGGAAACCTATTTCTCCCGGGACCAAATCATAGAAAACGGCATTGTTGCCCTTGAAATAGGTGAGTCTATAGGTTTGCAAACAGGTGATAAGATCTTGGATATCAATGGTGAACCCTATGAAACACTCAGTGATCTTACTTCAGGTTCAGCTTTGCTCAGTGAAAATGGCTACTACACCGTAGATCGTGGAGGAGAAATCCTCAAAGTTGATATTCCCCGTGGCTTTATCAATTCCTTCAATAGTCAGAATGCGATAAACAGTTTTGTGGACATCAGATATCCGTTCGAACTACGCAAGATAGATAAAGGTGGTGCGGCAGACAAAGCCGGAATCACGCCAGAAGATAAAATCCTTTCTGTAAATGGTCAGCCAATCACTTATTTTGACGAACTACAGACTGCACTTGGAAAATCCAAAAATAAAGCGGCTGATTTTGAATTGCTGACGAGTTCCAATGACACCATACATAAAATGGTAGCGGTGACAGATAGGGGGACGGTGGATATTGCTGTCAATCCTTTGATAGAAATGGTTCAAAGCAAATATAGTTTTACTGAATCACTTAAAAAGGGAACGGTAAAAGCATTTACGGTAGTAATCGTGAATGCAAAAGCAATGGGTAAGATGTTTACCGGGGAAGTATCAACCAAAAATGTCAGTGGGCCTATTGGGATGGCAAAAATCTATGGGGATACCTGGAACTGGACTAAATTTTGGACTATCACAGGGTTGATTTCCATGATCCTTGCCTTTATGAATCTGTTGCCGATCCCTGCACTGGATGGAGGGCATGTGATTTTCTTGCTATATGAGATGATCTCAGGACGTGCGCCTTCCGATAGATTTCTAGAGAATGCCCAGAAAGTCGGTATGGTCGTCCTGCTTGCATTGATGGTATTTGCGATCGGAAACGATGTGCTCAAACTGTTTACAGGTGAGGGCTAAAGCAGAGTGAAAGTATATAAGGAAAGCCGGGAGAAATCCCGGCTTTTTGATTTTTAACCAGTGGCAGGCTCTACTAAAAATATTTTTAACTAAATATTGGTTAGTTAAAAATAATCTAATTATCTAGCGTGATAATTAGAGACATATGAATAGAATTATACTCATGGTGGTGGTCATGATTTTGACGGGTATGCCATTTTTTTATGTCCAGGCACAGAGTGGTTATATAGAGGAAGAGATATGGTCAAGAATCAATCCAGCTTCCGCTCTGGAGTCGGATTTTATTATTACTACTGATGGAACCAAGCTTTTTGGACAAATCATCAGCAACTATGATTACTCCAATTATGATAAAGTTGAATTTGAGCATAATGGAAGTGTAAAGACTTATTTTCCCGCAGATCTTCAGGCTTTT
Source organism: Algoriphagus sp. AGSA1 (assembly GCF_021390545.1). Classification (GTDB taxonomy): domain Bacteria; phylum Bacteroidota; class Bacteroidia; order Cytophagales; family Cyclobacteriaceae; genus Algoriphagus. The sequence goes on from NZ_JAJUWR010000016.1 coordinate 65,197, forward strand.
GGGCTGGCCAATGGGCGGTTTTTTATGAGCAAAAAACTGGACGAATCCTCAGCACTTGAATTTGTACAGATTTTGTTTTCCGGCAAACTCCAACTGGATTATAAAAAGGGCAAATATTATATAGACAATGGATTAGAGATCCAAGAGCTTCGCTCATATTACCAGGATGTGACCTATGATGGGGGAAAGAGGAGAAAACGTATCAAATTGTATATCTCTACTCTAAAGATATTAACGGCGGGAAGCTGTGGTTTTGAAATAAATGACCTGATTGAACGGGCAAATTTGGAAGAACAAGATTTGATCCGTATCCTAACACAATATCATGAGTGCGAGCAATTACCTTATAAGGTTCATGTAGATAAAATTCCACTTTTTAAAATGTCACCTACTGTAGGAGTGGGAATGGCAGCTATGTTCATTAGGTCTTTTGAAAATGAGTATGGGAGAGCAAGTAAAATAGATCAACCACGTAATTTTCAAGCTGAGGCAGGCATTAGACTTCATGATTTCAGAAAGTCTCCTCGAATAAGTTTTGATTTAAGATTCAAGTACCAGGTCATGTCTAGTACTTGGTCGATCAGTCAAGTCAATAGATCCATTATGGTAACAGGATCGCAAGATTTTACACAGCGAAGCATCCAAATCCCTTTTAGTGTCAATTTTAGTTTTTATAAAAGGGATGACTTGAATATTTATTTTGGTTTACGTGCTGGTTTAATGTTTACTTCCCTGAAAACCAGTGAGGGATACATTGACTTTACACACCTTCATTCAAATCAAACCTATTTAAGCAACATGGATCTGATGGAGGCAGAACCATCACTTTTTGTTCCTGGATTGAAGTTGGGAAGCACTATTCCAATCAATGAGAAAAGAAGGTTATACGCTGAAATTCAAGCGGATTATGCAAAAGGAATGTATTTGACCTTTTTGCCTAATTCAACCAACGTAGGATATAATAATACGCTTGTTTCATTTAATATAGGATTTGAATTTTGAATGGTATGAGGTTACGATTTATAATAGCCGCGGTTTCTATCATGTTTTTAGCTTCTTGTGAAAAAGAAGAGATTGTACCAAGGACAAACCCACGGTTTTCTGTGACACTAGTGCAGAGTATATCTGAGGAGGGGGCGGAGTTTCGTGCCCGCATGATTGACCGTGGGAGTGATGAGATTTTGGAATATGGATTTGTGTATTCAGAGTCAGATAATCCTACAATAGGATACTCAGATTATGTCAGTAATCCAGGTGCTCCTCAGGAAAATTTCACTTTATCAGCTTCTTATGGATTGATAGAGGGAACGATATATTATGTTGCAGCATTTCTTCGGACTAGTAATGGAATTGTCTATTCCACTCCCACCGAGTTTTTGAGTCAGGGAAGTAAGGGGTTTGTGTTTGATAGAATGGAATTTGCGCAGCCGGCTTATTATGGTGATACAATACTTGTCTTTGCTGAAAGGCTTAGCACAAACCTTCAAAATTATGAGATAAAGGTAAATGGGACTCCTGCCCAGGTATTAGGATTAACCAAAGAGAGTTTTGAAATTATAATCCCAAGCTTGATACAAATTGATCGAATAGATGACCAATCTATTAACTTAAACTTCGATATCACTATTGCAGGGAAAAAGTTAGAATTAAATGAACAAGTAAATTTCAAAGAACCACAGTTTTTTACTAACCCAATTCAAGAGGTCTTTTATCAACAGGAGGTAGTGATAAAGGGAGATTTTCTCACTTCTGATGAAGTTCAGGTGATCATGAAGAGTGAGAATGGTGGAGGATGGCCTTTGCCTGTCATGAAGTACGAAGAAAAGGAAATAACATTTCTAGCACGGATGAATAATTATATTGCTGCCAATGGGAGCTTGGTAGTTGAAGTTCGTGGAAAGGAATATCCTCTCAAAGATGTTTTCAGGATGAAGGGATCGGAGTTAATACCAAATCAACAGTTTTCTGGTAAAACCTATGATTACTATGAAGTCTTGGGACAGAATTTTATAGAAGAGTATCAAGGCAATGAATTCTTAAGTGATATTCCTGGTGTTGCTGTTCCTAGTGAGCATGCCACTTCCGATATGGTAGGTGTAATTTTTGGGAGAAATATTTCATCCAGAAATCTGAAAGTCTATGCAAATAATTATGGACAGAAATCTAAGAATTATGCTGAGTTTCACTTCACTGATCCGAATTTGCGCTTTATGCCAATGCCGGAGGAATTTGTTGGCTATAGAAATGTACAGGAAAGTGGGGTGACTGTTGAGGGTATTGGGTACTTCTTTTTGGAAAATAATGTGTACAGAATTAACCCGGAATTACGTAAAGTAGAAAAAGTGGCCAGCGGTCCAGAAAGTGTGTACCATCTTGCCGGTGGATTCTCTTACGCTTCTATTAACGGTAAAATCTATTTAGGTGCCATTGGCAAGTCAGTCAGTCAGAATTCCTTTTGGGAATTTGATCCTAAAACAAATAAATTAAAACAACTTGCTGATATTCCTTCCTTGGCAAACAAACCCAAATTAATTTATTCTATGGGTAGCCACTTGTATTTTGAAGGAGGATATAAATATACCGCCGGTGGTTATATCTGGGATGCAGGTGTATATAAGTATACCATTTCTACCAATACTTGGGAAAAGCTTGAAAGAGAATTTGAAAATGATCAGTATACTGTATTATTCAGAACCTTTAGATATGATGGTGCTATTTATACTATTATGGACAACACTGGATCTATATATCCAGAAATACGACAGTTTAACCCCACTACAGAAAATTGGGAGCCCTATGCAGATTTGGGACATTTTGGAAGACCAACTTCTGCCAATGAAATATTTGTAATAGGTGACTGGGTTTACAGTTTTTACCCGGAGGAAGTTTCAGCGTTCAATATGCGGACAGAGTCCACTAAGATTTGGCAGCATGGATTTACGGTTTCTTATTTCAATTGGAATTACTCATTTCAATCGGAGGATAAGATTTATGTTTACTCAGATAGGTCACTTTTTGAGTTTGATCCTGAATATTTTGACCAATAACTGCCATTCTGACCATTTGCCCCTTTGGCATGCACCTTGACCTTTTAGCAAGAACCTTCGTATTTTGAGGGTTCTTCTTTTATTTTAGCATAAAACGGACAGCTTAGCTGTCATTCTGTCTATATGAGCCAATTCGAAAATTCAGTGTTTCAAAATATGATGGTCGGTGATTTTGCCGGCGAAGGAGATCTGATCCAGCTAATAACCGATGAAGAGGATGATGCGCAGGGAAAGGAAGTTCTTGAAGATGAGATCCCTGTTCTGTCAGTGAGAAACACGGTGCTTTTCCCTGGGGTGGTCATCCCCATCACCGTGGGGAGGCAACGTTCCATACGCCTGGTGAAAAAAGCACAAAAAGGAAATAAACTGATAGGGGTGTGTGCCCAGATCAATCCTAATATTGATGATCCAGGCTGGGAGGATATCTATCAAATAGGGACACTTGCCAAAATCATCAAAATGATCGTCTTGCCTGATGGCAACACCACCATTATTATCCAAGGGAAAAAACGTTTCCAGATCAGTGAACAGATCACCGATGACCCATACTTCATTGCCAAAGCTGAATACCTGGAGGAAAATTTCCCCAAAAGCTCCAAAAAAATCCAGGCATTGGAAGAGTCATTGAAGGAATCCGCCACCCGGATACTTCATCTTAACCCGGAGATTCCGAGGGAGGCCCAGGTGGCATTGGACAATATTGACAATACCCCCTTTTTGACGCATTTCCTTTCCTCCAATATCAACGCCCCGGTTGAGGCAAAGCAGCGTTTGCTGGAAATCAATGATGGGGTAGAGCGGGCGACACTTTTGCTGGAGTTTATGATGAAGGACATCCAGATGCTGGAGCTGAAATCTGAGATTCAAAAGAAAGTACACACGGATATTGACCAGCAACAGCGGGATTATTTTCTTCGGCAGCAGATGAAGGTCCTGCAGACCGAGCTTGGGGACGAGGGTCCTGAAAAAGAAGTGGAAGACCTGAGACTTCGGGGGGCTAAGAAGAACTGGCCGGAAGAAGTAAGGCGACATTTTGAAAAGGAACTGGACAAAGTGCTCAGAATCAACCCTTCTGCAGCGGAATATCCTATAGCACTGAACTATGCCGAAACCATGGTGGATTTGCCTTGGAATGAATTTACCCAAGATAATTTTGATTTGAACCATGCCAAGAAGGTATTGGACAGCGATCATTTCGGATTGGAAAAAGTCAAAGAAAGAATCATTGAGTACTTGGCGGTTTTGAAACTAAAAAATGATCTAAAAGGCCCGATTTTATGTCTCTACGGCCCTCCTGGTGTGGGAAAAACCTCTTTGGGTAAGTCCATAGCGGCAGCCTTGGGAAGAAAATACGTGCGTATGTCACTGGGGGGGATGCATGATGAGGCAGAGATCAGGGGGCATCGCAAAACCTATGTAGGGGCAATGCCCGGGAAGATCATCCAGAACATGAAAAAGGTGAAAATCTCAAACCCAGTGTATGTGCTGGATGAGATTGATAAGCTTTCTTCTGATTTCAGGGGAGATCCTTCGTCAGCATTCCTAGAAGTGTTGGATCCTGAACAAAACAGCGCTTTCCTGGATAATTACCTTGAAGTAGAATATGATTTGAGCAAGGTGCTCTTCATTGCCACTGCCAATTCCCTGGATACTATTCAGCCTGCACTGCGGGACAGAATGGAAATCATAGAGGTGACTGGATACACCCAGGAAGAAAAAGTGGAAATCGCCAAGCGCCATTTAGTACCGAAACAGCGAAAGGAACATGGGTTGAAGGCGAAGCAAATCAGCTTTGACAAGGCTGCATTGGTAAAAATAATAGAGGATTATACCAGGGAATCCGGTGTACGGAATCTCGAAAGGGCGATAGGCAAAGTGGTTCGGAATATAGCCAAGGCTATAGCGATGGAAGAGGAGTACAGTCCCAAGATCACGGCCACCGCAGTACGGAAAATCCTGGGATCCGAGATGTTTGATAAGGAGTCTTATACTGACAATAATACCGCTGGTGTTGTGACAGGGCTGGCATGGACGAGTGTGGGTGGCGAGATACTCTTTATAGAAACCAGTCTTAGCCGGGGCAAAGGCAAACTTACCTTGTCGGGGCAACTTGGCGAAGTCATGAAGGAATCCGCGATCACTGCTTTATCCTACCTGAAATCCAAAGCTGAGAAACTTGGGATTGATCATAGAGTGTTTGATCAATATGACCTGCACATCCACGTACCAGCGGGAGCTGTGCCTAAAGACGGGCCATCAGCTGGTATTACCATGCTGACAGCGATGGCTTCTGTCTTTACCCAGCGAAAGGTAAAGGCAAAGATAGCCATGACAGGGGAAATCAGCCTGATAGGAAAAGTAATGCCTGTGGGAGGAATCAAGGAGAAAATCCTTGCGGCCAAAAGAGCTGGGATTAAGGAAATTATCCTTTGCCATAAAAATCGACGGGATATCGAAGAAATCGATGAACAGTACGTTAAGGGAGTGGACTTCCATTTTGTGAATAGAGTGGAGGAAGTGTTGGAAATAGCACTTTTGAAAGCAAAGGTGGACGACCCCTTGAAGTTTAACTTACAGCCTGAAAACCCCAAAGAAAACGACTAGTGTTCTTTGGCCAAAATCAGGCTAAGTACTTATCAAAATACTAAAATCATACAATGACTCAGATCGCCATAGACCACAGCGATCTGCGTACATTTTAACCTAACAACATGGAAAAAATACTTTCACTTACTCCGAGACAGATTGTCGCTGAGTTGGATAAATATATCATTGGGCAGCACGATGCAAAGCGCAACGTGGCCATAGCATTGAGAAACAGGATCCGGCGCTTGCTGGTGAAGACCGATATACAGAAGGATATCGTCCCGAATAACATTCTTATGATTGGATCCACGGGCGTGGGTAAAACGGAGATTGCCAGAAGGCTTGCTAAAGTGGCGCATGCGCCTTTTACCAAAGTAGAAGCATCTAAGTTTACCGAAGTAGGTTACGTCGGCAGGGATGTGGAGAGCATGGTGAGGGATCTGGTAGAGCAATCCGTGGCACTGGTCAGGGATCAGAAAAATGAAGCTGTAAAAGCGAAAGCCGCTGAAGCGGTGGAAGAAATTATTCTGGATATTCTGATCCCTCCGGTAAAAAATGCCGGATTTACCCGGACTATTCCTGTAAATAGCGAGGAGGATTCTGAGCCAAGCAATGATGATGAACTGAATGAAAGGACCCGTGACCGCTTCAGGGAGAAGCTACGTGATGGGGAATTGGATGAGCGGAAAATCGAAATCAGCGTGAAAGCAGGCTCGCCGGTGGGGGTAGGCATGATCGGAAACGGGATGATGGATGATGCCAGTATGGCAGGCCTTCAGGACATGATTTCCAATATGATGCCTAAAAAGGTGAAGAAACGCAAAGTGAGTATTTCTGAAGCGAGGAAAATACTGCTGGAAGAAGAAATGTCCAAGTTGGTGGACTTTGAAGAAGTAAAGGAAGAGGCAATCAAACTGGCTGAGAATAACGGAATCATCTTCATCGATGAGATCGATAAGATCGCTTCCAAATCGGGTAAAAACGGTGGTGGTCCCGATGTGAGCCGTGAAGGTGTACAGCGTGATTTATTGCCTATAGTAGAAGGCTCTGCCGTCAATACCAAGTACGGGGTGATCAACACAGACCATGTTTTGTTTATTGCGGCGGGCGCATTTCATGTGGCTAAGCCCTCAGATCTGATACCCGAACTCCAAGGTAGATTCCCTATCCGTGTTGAGTTGCAAAGCTTGACCCAGGAAGACTTTTCCAGAATTTTGCGCGAGCCTAAGAACGCGCTTACCAAGCAGTACCAAGCCTTGTTTGAGTCCGAAGAGGTGTACTTGGAGTTCAATGATGAATCTATCGAGGAAATTGCCAGATTGGCCTTTTTGATCAATCAAGAGGTGGAAAATATAGGCGCAAGAAGGCTGCATACGGTAATGAGCCACTTACTGAATGATTTCCTGTTTGAGGTGCCGGATACCATTACAGCCAATTCCAAAATCATGGTTACCAAAGAAATGGTACAGGACAGATTGAGCTCTCTTGTACAGAACAGGGATCTTTCCCAGTATATTCTTTAAATCAACACATTCATTCTAAATGAAACATTCTCTTCTTATTCTCACAGGCCATAGCAAAGGATTGGGTAGAGCGATTTTGGATACTTATCTGCAAAAGGATAATTATACTATTATAGCTATTTCTAGGAGTAAGCTCGGTCTGAAGCATCCAAATCTCCATGAGGTCAGTATTGATCTCGGGGATTTGGATGTGCTGGAGAATAAACTCCCGGAATTTTTTCCTTCCGGAGATTACGAAGAGGTGGTCTTGATCAACAATGCGGGCTGGATAGGGGAGATAAAACCTGTAGGAGTGCTCCAAGTCAAGCAAATGAGGGCACAGGTCAATGTAAATCTTTTGGCTCCCATGTATTTGACAAATGCTTTTGTGGCAGCGTATAAAGATAGTAATGCCAAAAAGATTATTTGTAATATCAGCTCCGGAGCGTCTTCCAGACCTGTGGCAGGATGGGCTGGATATTGCAGTACCAAAGCTGCCATTGCCATGTTTACTCAAGTGGCTGAGAAAGAGCATGAAAATTCCCAGTTCAGGTTTTTTAGCCTGGCGCCTGGAATTATAGATACAGAGATGCAGGATGAAATAAGGCAGGCAGAAGAATCTGATTTTCCTGATTTAGCGCGTTTTAAGAATTACAAAGTAGCAGGAGATCTTTCCTCTCCAGAGACGGTTGCAGCTAAGGTCAGTTACTTATTGGATCATTCTGAGGATTTTGAAGGAGTGATTCAGGATGTAAGAGCCTTTGATTTGCCTTGATTTTCATAAGGTAACCTAAGGGAGCTTTTACTCAAACCTGCCAGGTTTAAATTGGTGATTTTTGCTGAAAAAGTAATTTGTTACGGCTTTACTGGCAAAACCTGGCAGGTTTGTCTTGCACTTTTTTACTTAGGGCTTGCTGAAAAAGTCTCAGGTATGCCAGGTCTGGCTGCCCTCCGGGAGGCGGGCCTACCAGACAGGCAGGTTCAAGGCGGCCGAGTGAAGATGTATGCTTATACCTCGAATGAGGCCAACATAGAAGATGGTATGCCTTAGACTAGCTTGAAAATCTCGATTTTGAGATTTTCTGATGCATGGATAAAGGCCCATTCCCCTCAATAAACTTGCACTTGCTTCAAAACCCTACGCATGAAAAAAGGGTTAATCATTCAAAATGATAGCTTTTGATTTATTACTGGCGTTTTTCAGCATGCCCTACTTATTGTAGTCGTAATTTTGTGTTATAAGTTGGGGGATTCCAATGAAAAGGAGTGGCGTCCCTTCTGATTTATGATTTTTTAGGGTAGTCAAAGAACCAAGTCCTGGAGTTGTTTGGAGAGAACTTTGCCCAGTGATCTGTATCTGCTAGAAAGCCATATTGACCGGAGGTAGGCAGATTGTCAATGCTCCCACCTAAGACTTCAATTAAGTCATTCATGCCCGGATTGTGCCCGACCAAAAAAATTGTATTGTAAGAATCATCCAGCCCTTGGACAATTTTCAAGAGCGTACTTGAAGAAGCATGATATAAGGACTTTTCATAAACTAGTTTAGCTTGGGATAGCTTAAGTACTTCGGATATGATTTCTGCAGTATGGGCAGCACGTGTAGCAGTAGAACTCAGGATGAGGTCAGGAGAAACCCCTCTTTGTAATAACCTGAATCCCATAATTGGCACATCCCTCAAGCCTCTCCCTGCCAATGGTCTATCGGGATCATCCAAAAGAGGGTTGTCCCACGCTGATTTCCCATGTCTGACCAAAATTATTTTCTTCATTTTTTCAAAATAAGAATGATTATTTTGTTTTTTTTATTCGAATATTTACTTTTAGCTCTCTTTCAATTCCATTTTATCACAATTTATTATGTTTACCGGAACAGTAAAATTTTACAATGAAGCCAAAGGGTTTGGATTTATCGTTGACGATGAGTCCCAAAGCGAAGTATTCGTACACGCTACCGGGTTGGTGGACCAAGTCGCACAGAATGACAAAGTAACTTATGACGTCAAAGATGGCAAAAAAGGGCCGAATGCGGTCAATGTCAAAAGAGCCTAATAAGATCTTTTTTTGTTAGCGAGAATCATTCCTCTGGAGATTTGCCTTCAGAGGAATTTTTGTTTTTATTCCCTGGATCATTGTTTTGATCCGTGTCTAACCGTTCCGGGCTGATGTCTTCGCCGGGTCTGGATATGTTTTCTTGCCAGTTGGATGGGATGGATTTTAAATAAAGGTCTCTTTTCGGAAATGGGATTTCTATGGAGTGTTCAGCGAATTTTTCAAAGATTGTAGCCATCACTTCCGCCCGTACGTCCACCCAGATGTCCATACTTTCCACCCAGAATAATACCCGAAAATCCACCGAACTATCATTGAAAGTCTGCATATATACACGTGGAGGTGGAGCCTTCATAATACGTTCCCCTTTCAAGACCTCTTCCAGTACGGCTTTGACCAGCTTCATATCTGAACCGTAGCCCACTCCGATAATCAGCTCCACTCTTCGCTTTTTATCTGAAAGAGTCCAATTAATCAAACTTTGCGAGAGCAAATCACCATTTGGCACCACGATTTCAGAGCCATCATAAGCCTGGATTTTACTTGCCCGTATTCCTACATCTTTTACAGTTCCGGCATTCATCCCTACCTGGATTTCATCCCCGATCTGAATAGGCCGCTCGAACGCAAGGATGATGCCTGATACCAGATTATTGATGATGGTCTGCAGGCCAAACCCGATGCCTACTGATAAGGCTCCCAGTACGATAGCAATTTTGTCAAATGGGATTTTGGCAGCCGTCATGCCTATGAAAAAGCCGATTATCAGCACAGCAAGCCGGATCAAGAGAACAGAACTGCCCAGTCGCTGCTTTCTGGATGTAGCGGTTTTTTGATCTTTTACAGAGGCAAAATAGGCTATGTTGTTAGCGAGAAAGGTGGAGACATAGAGGATTACCGCGAACATAAGAATGCTCCCGAATTGAAAAACGGTTTCTCCCAATGTCCTGTCCTTTAATAGAAATTCTGAGATCCAGGCATAGGTTTCATCAAAAAAGCCCAGATGCCAAAACATCCCGTAAACCCAGGTGGCAATAGCAAAAACGTAAAGAATGCCTTTTGTGCGCTTCTGTAAATCCTGGAAATCAAAGTAGGAGGTAAACACGTCGCTTTCTTTTTTGCTGTGTTCTATAAATAAATAGATGGCTTCCAGAAATACATTGACAAATAGATATAAGCCTATTGCCCTATAGAAAAGAACAATACCTGCGACCGAATAGGTTTTGGACAGATTGAACCGTCCAAACACATTGGTGAAGAAGGCAAAAATCTCGATCAGAATCAGAAAAACGGCTAGGCACTTCAGGAAGTTGTGATGCTTGTCCTTGACTTTCATAGCATGCTTGAGAAGCAAAATTCCCATCAAAATAAAAATCAAAGATGAAAGTAGGATAAACCACCTTTCCTGATACATTGTCTTCCAATTCAAGCCGCTAATTGCCAAAAGCACGTAGGGAGGCAAAAAGGCAAACCATATTTTGTTGAAGTAAGCACCAAATTGTTCTCTGATCAGAAAACTGGAAGCTATCACCATAATAAGGGATAATAGGGATATAAATACTAATGGCGGCTTGGGAAAAATTATCAAAAATATAGGTAGAAGAATCAGTAAAGTGGAAGAGAAGGTATATCGCTTGAAATATTTTACCCGGTCGAATATAAGTGGGGCAAATTCCTTTTGGCTAGCTATGATTTTGAGGGTCGATCTGATTTTCCAATAGGAGAGAATCAACAATACGCTACAGATAAGAAAAGTGTATTTTGTGCGATCAACATAAGCCTTCATCAGGTTGAAATTGAGATGGAAAGAGGCTTTTGTTGCCGAAGATAGCGTTACAAGTTTGGGGTAGTTGGTAGGTTCCCATAGGTAATTGATCTCTTTGGTCCAATATTGCCTATCTAGTCTTTTCTTGGTTTGGTTCAGGTACTGTTTCAGTGCTAGAAAAACCATAGCGTTTTCAGATACCTTTGCCTGATAGCGAGCAGTGAGAATTTCTTGCTGTAGATAGATGCTATCTACTTTCATTAAGGATTCCTTGAGTAATTTGAATTCGTGGTTGATAGAGGGTATCAAAGAGGTGTCCCTAAGTGTCATCTGAAAAAGTGAGTCCGCTTTTATTTTGTATAGTTTTTCCCCCACTTTTGAAAGATTGTCCGCCCTTTCTTGAATTTTCCTCCGGTACTCATTATTCATATCTCCCGCAGTGGAAACAAGGTTCTCCATCCCTATCAAATAGCGATGGTTTAGATGATCCGCATCTGCTTCCGTTTGAGACTTTATTCTACTGGCCAAACGGTTGATGGATGGGAGTTGGTCATACATCTCCAATGTGTCGAGAGACTCAGCTAGTTCTATGTTGAGTTCGCTTAGGTCATATGCATAGCGTTGGGCTTTGTTGATGATTTGGGTCAGTACTGAACCGGGGGACTTTGTGGTTTTCGGGGGGATGTTGATGGTGTCATTGAATGTGAAGAGCGTATCTATTGCGGTTGTTGGGGTGGGGGTAGGCTGTGAACTGTTGGACGTGCTAGTCTCTTGCCCGACACTGCAGTGGGGAAAAGAAAAGAACAACAACAGGGCCGACAGGTAGTACTTCATAAAAATATATTTCCTTTAATATACTCAAAATAAGCAATTACCGTATTCAGGGTCTTTTCCATAATCAAGTATGGAATATATGGATACTTTGGTTTTCTTCTTCCTTTCATTTTTCCAAAGCATCTTATTTCTCAAGAACATGGACTCGCATACTCCGTTAGAAATAATAAGCCCAGTTAATTGACATAATGTAAGGAATGAAATCTGACGGATGGACACCTCTTTCATGCCAAATTTACATGGTAATTCCGTCTTGTAAAATGACATGCCTGATTCTCTGAAAATACATGAATGAAGTACTGCTAGGTAATATGAGGGCATAGGGCTTAGCTGAGGGGTTGTTCATGGTTTTATCGAAATCAGCGCTGTTGAAATCTTATGGGCAAAGGGGTCAAAAAGCGGTTAATTCATGTTAATTTGGATCCCCGGTCGGTAGTTCAGGTTCAATATTTGAACCTAAGGAGACACTCCAAGGGTTGAAATAATTATTATCTTAAACCTAATTATAACAAAGTACATATGAGCAAAAAACAATTCTTTCTAGGAATGCTTCTTGCATCTTTAATAGGGGGCATAGTTGCCTTAGCGGGCGTCAGCTTTCTCTCTCAATCACAGAATGCCACAAGCTTTGATGAAAAGCAGCAGGCGAGTTTTGTGAATTTACTTTCTGGTAAGGATTTCACAGTGCCTGATGGGATCAATTTTGTGGCCTCTGCCGAAATAGTTACCCCTGCCGTGGTGCATGTGAAAAGCAAAATCGCTTACCCTTCAAGTGGCAGAATACAAAGGGATCCCCTACAGGAGTTTTTTGGAATACCACCTCAAGGTGGCAGGGGAGCAGGTCCTGGAAGCAGGCCCATGCCAATCAGTTCCGGTTCGGGTGTCATAATTTCTTCTGACGGCTATATTGTCACCAATAATCATGTGGTGGATAAAGCCACTGAAGTTGAGATTTCTTTAGAGAACAATAAACGATTCATAGCTAAAGTCATAGGCACGGATCCAACTACTGATCTTGCATTGTTGAAAATAGAAGCTAGCAATCTCCCATTTGTAAGATTTGGTGACTCAGATAATACCAAGATCGGTGAATGGGTGTTGGCAGTAGGAAATCCATTTGACCTTACTTCCACAGTTACTGCCGGGATTATTTCGGCAAAAGCAAGAAATATTGGCATTCTACGAGGTGTGGTTGAAAATAATATGGAAGTAGAATCATTCCTTCAGACAGATGCAGTAGTCAACCCGGGTAATTCGGGAGGGGCACTTGTGAATCTGGCGGGTGAACTGATCGGGATCAATACTGCGATAGCCTCCCAGACAGGTACGTTTAACGGGTACTCTTTTGCCGTTCCAAGCACTTTGGTGAAGAAGGTAATGGATGACCTGATGAACTTCGGTACTGTGCAAAGAGGACTGCTGGGGGTGAATATCCAAAATGTCAGCCCTGAGCTTGCTGATTATTTGGAGGAAAACTTCCCGGTAGAGCAAGGTGTGTATGTGGGCGGAGTAAACGAAAACAGCGGTGGGGCTGAAGCCGGTCTCAAAAAAGGAGACATCATCATCAGTGTCGATGGCCGTGCCACAAACAATGTGGCTAATCTACAGGAAATGGTTGCCAGAAAACGCCCAGGTGACAAGGTGGAAGTGGAATATATCAGAAATGGTAAAACCCATAAAACTACCGCTACCCTGAAAAACTTCTCAGGTGATACGGAGATTGTAAGGAGGGAAATCCCGAAAACCTATGAATATGAGGGAGTGGTTTTTGAGGATGTAAGCGATAAGGTTAAAAGTCAACTTGAAATTGCTGGTGGAGCAGTGATATCCGGTGTCAACGGAGGCAAGTGGGGCAGGGCCGGAGCCAGACCGGGGTTTATCATAACTTCTGTCATCTCTGAAAGCGGCAGGACAAAAATCACAGATGTGGAAAATCTGCTGGAAGTCTTAGAAGCCAACAATGGAGAGCCTTTAGTAGTGCTTGGTATGTTCCAGGATGGAACCGAGTATTACTTTGAGGTCGAATAATCAAACAAGCAAAGAGCATAGAACATAGGCCGGTGACTTTTCATCGGCCTTTTTTTTCAGGCAGCAGCGGCATTGAAGGCAAGATTTCCTAATTTACTTTTCAATCAAACCCTCAACCTATGGATAAGAAATACATTGGCGTCTGCTGTTTTGCTTTCACGCTCTTATTGAGCATACATAGCTATGCCCAGAGCCCTTCAACTGTTCTTTCTGCACAGGGGAAACAACCTTTTCAAGGGATGTCCGCAGAGCGTGTAAGCCGTATAGATCAGATGCTGGAAGATGCCATCAGTTCGGACCAGATCCCTGGAGTAGTTGCTATGGTGGTGAAAGATGGTAAAATAGTCTATCATGAAGCTAAAGGTTTGGCGGATGTCGCTACGGGGAAAGCAATGGCAACAGATCAGATTTTTAGGATTGCCTCACAGTCAAAAGCCATCACCTCTACGGCTGTTATGATGCTGTGGGAGGAGGGGAGATTCCAAATGGATGACCCAATATCCAAGTATATCCCTGAATTTGCAGAGCCTCAGGTTTTGACAGGTTTCCGATATGGCGACACTACATTTTCTTCCCGGCCTGCATCCCGGGCAATCACTATACGGGATCTGATCACCCATACTTCGGGGATCGGGTATGGGGTGATCGATGGGGATGAGCGGATGAAAATGATCTACCACAAAGCCGGAATTGTGGATTTGTTTACCACAGAGCCGATCAAAATCAGCGAAAATATTAAAAAGCTTGCCAAACTCCCACTTCATCATGATCCTGGAACAAAATTCACCTACAGTGAAGGGCTGGATGTGCTAGGTTATTTTATAGAAGTTGTTTCAGGAATGCCTTTTGACCAATTTCTTCAAACCAAGGTTTTTGACCCCATCGGCATGAAAAACACGGGGTTTTACCTAAATGACTCCCAAGGTGAAAAACTGGTCACTGTTCACAGGAAAGTCAATAATCAATGGGAAGCTTTTCCAGTGACTTTTTACGATCCGGATTACCCCAAAAAAGGAGCAAAAACTTACTTCTCCGGCGGGGCAGGACTATCATCTACCGCTGAAGATTATGCCAAATTCCTTCAGATGTATCTTAATGGTGGTGCGTATAATGGAAATAGATTACTCAGTCCAACGACCATCAAAGCCATCATGAGTAATCAAGTGGGGGATTTACTGGGAAATGGAGGGAAAGACTATGGGCTGGCTTTTGGACTGGTGGACGAAAATGGTGTGGCCAAAGGAGGTATAGGCAGTTTAGGTACTTTTGACTGGGGAGGATACTTCAATACACAGTATTTTGCCGATCCGGTGACCAATACCATAGGGATCCTTATGAAGCAGACTCAAGGCAATACGGGGGATGAGACTGGCTGGAAGTTTAGGCAGATGGTGTTTTCGGCTGTAGAATAAGAATCAACATGGATTTCGGCAACAATTCCGTTGACCGTTTTTCTTTATAGTTGGATTGCTGCAGTTCGGCGAGAGGTGGGGTTGGCCGGCCATGATCAGGAGGCCAAGGTGGGCTTTATGGTGGACTCCTCCCATTCTGTTTCTTGATAAAATAGTTTTGATCTCTTCGGGAGCCTCTGTGCTTCTTGCGGATGAAAAAGTTTCATGGCACAAAAAAAGGATGGCCAGCTGGCCATCCTACTAGGAATGGTTTGAGATTAATTATTCCCTCTGCTCTTAGAACTGCTTCTAGAGGAGGGACTACTAGAAGATCTGGAAGTTGAGGCCGGGGCTGTTCTGGAACCCGAGGAGCGTTTCACTTCTGTGGAACTACGGCTAGGAGCCGGAGCGGCTTTTCGGGTTTGTGCCGGAGCGCTTTTTACTGCCGGACTCGAAGATTGGGATCTACTTTGAGTAGATCTTTGTGCGGGTGCGGACTGAGTCCGTGGCTGGGTCGATCTCTGTGCAGGAGATACCGTCTGGGTTCTGGTTTGAGCTGGGGAAGCCTTGGTTTCTCTGCCTGAGCCAGATCTGCTCGCCGGCGCAGAAGTTCGGGAATCAGTACTTCTGGAATTAGTCGGCGCAGTCGTTCTGGTCTGGTTGCCAGAGTAAGGCTTCGTTTCGAAGGCACTGCCTTTCGAAGTGGAATTTGACCTGCTTGGAGTTGTGGCAGGCTGAACAGAACGGGAAGATCCTGCTGTTGTTGTGGCAGGCCTGCTCGATACAGATTCTGATCTGCTATTAACTCTTGAAGGAGAAGCGGTAGGTTGTGTTCTGGCTTCACCGGACGAGAGTACTCTGGAAGGCCTGGCTGATGCAGAAGTTCCTCTTGCGCTTTGCAAGTCAGGTCTGTAGGCGCTGACCACATTTCTGGAAGCCACTGTTCTACCTGGGGTTTTGCTGCTTTCTAATCTGCGTTCAGGATAGGATCTTTTGGTCACCTGTTCGATTTCCCTTCTAGGAGGACCTGCATAGTATTTATTGTTATTGTAAACTACTGTATGATTGATGATAGTAGTGTTATTGTAGATGTTTACCCTACGGGCTCTTGGTACACAGTAACTATAAACATTGCGGTACACAAACCTGTTTTGTGGTACAAATACCCAATGGAAGGCCGGAATGTTTACTCTGACGCTTACACTGAAACCAGGACCCATCGGAGCCCAACCGTAGTATCCTCCTCCAGTTCTCCAGTCTACCCATGCCGGCCCCCAAGTATAATCAGGGATCCATGCCCAGCTCCTGTAATTATCATCATAATACCATCTACCATAGTGGAAGGTTGCCCAGCCCCAATCGTAGTCAGAAACCCACGTATTGCCATAGGATGTCATGACCCAGTGTCCGTTGGTGCCATAAGGATGGAAATCGTCATATACGGCGGGCAGCCAGACATATCCATACCTGGCATCTTTGACCCAATCACCATATGGCATCAATTCGTCATAGAATACCTGGAATGATACACCGGCCGGGGCATCAGCCTTTGCATTTTTAGGGCTAACCCAGAGAATTGTAAGGATTCCCATTATTAGGTTTCTCGTCCATCGTGGTATTTGCAGCGTTTTCATTTTATGTGGGTTTAGTGATCAAATAAATTACTTAGGTACTTCTGTTGTGTAGTTGGTCGTTTTAAGCTTGTCCTATTCAGAAGATGCGATAATCTCGAAAAAGGATGCATGCATACTAAAACCAAAATCACGCCAATTTTTCAATCTTCTTTAAAACGAATTGATGTTTGGCTGTTTTTACGTAAAAAAATGTATAAATGGTTACGTTGTGACTTACGTAATTTGAATAAATGAGAGGTAAAATTTATTACTTAAATAAAAATTTTAATAAAGATTATTGTTCGTAACTGATTTTTATAGTATAGGTTGGGGGGTAATTATAAAAGTGTTGGGAAGAGCTCAATAATATTCTGGATGATTCAATCTGAAATTTCTGTTAGAATGCGGAAGTTTATGGAGGGGCTGCTGAAAAACCCTTCGCTGGAAAAATAGATTAATCATTTAAAATGATAGCTTATTGGTGTTTTTTCAGCAGATACAAGCTTTTTGACGGCAAGAGGTTTTTATATCTGCACCAAATAACACCAAAATGGGGATTTTTAAGCAAGCCTCTGCCGTACCATCTTACATTCGAAGTACAAAGTACATCTTCACCCGGACGCCTTGAACCTGCCTGTAGGCACGTCTGGAATACCTTAGGCTTTTTCAGCAAGCCCGGGTCAAGCCCATTGGCATTAGTTGGGGTTGTTTAAGCTGCCTGTTGGCAATGCTTAATGATAATGAAAGCTTTATCAGCCTAGTTTGATAGTGTCTGGGTAAAATGAGACTTGCCCTGTAGATAATTCGTGGATGCCCCCTACTATTCCAATCTCTCCATTGTCAAGCATTTGTTTTATGATTGTGCTTCTTTCAGTTATTGCTTTGACGGTTCTTTTCACATTTATTTCAGCCACATTCTCAACAAATTTGGCATTTGTCGAATTCCTGTTTTTCTTGGTTTGTCTTTCTTCATCCACCGCAGGTCTTATTTTGGCCAACAATGCGGTCAAATTCCCCATTTCAACATGGTCACAAGCCCCTTTGATCGCACCGCATTTCGAATGTCCCAGTACTACTATTATTTTGGATCCTGCGACCTTGCATGCAAATTCAATACTTCCCAGGATATCTTCATTCACAATATTGCCCGCAATGCGCACACTGAAGATATCACCCAACCCTTGGTCAAAAATCAACTCCGCAGAAGTTCTGCTATCAATACAACTCAAGATTACGGCGAAAGGATGCTGCCCGTCCGAGGTCTCATTGGCTTGCTGGAGTAGATTTCGATTTGCCTTTAAATTCTGGACAAATCTCTTGTTGCCTTCTTTTAATAGTTCTATCGCCATAGCAGGAGTAATGGCTTCTTGGATTTCTTTTGTTAAGGTTTTCATGGGTCGATGTGATTTGATATTTTCTTTTGTTTATAGCTGTCTTTCCCCAGTTTAAGCATTAAAAGCTCCTTATGTGATTGATGGTATTGCTGTTAAGTCTGTTTTGGCTTATGTTAATCTCCCTAACCTACAAAACCTCGGGTTGTGAATATAGGCTATAACGACGATCCTTCCAAAGGAGAGTTGTCAACTATTCAACCATGCCAGCCAAAAACCTTTGGCTTGATCAGATAGGGCGGCATCATCTAATGGAGAAATCTTATTGCAGAATTCAATAACCCCATTCCTTGTTTGTATCCATTCAGCTCTATATCAGCTTTTTATTATCATCCAACTCTTACTGATTGGTTTGACCCAGCTTTTCCACTTTTTTTAGCCATTTTGCCCTAAATTCTTCTTTGGAAAGCCTGATGGGGCCAATAGCTGTAATCCGCACCTTTTTGACCCCAATATAATGCATTGTTACTTTTCTCATGGCATGATGGCTTGGGCTTCCATAAACCAAACGGTAATACCATGCCGGCTGATCCAAAGTGCAAATTATTCTGGCTGTTTTTCCGGTGAAACACTTGTCCCACCACAGCGAATCTACTCTTTTGTGGAACGCAAAACCAGGGAGTAAGACCCTGTCCAGAAAACCTTTCATCATCGCTGGTACTGAACCCCACCAGACCGGATATATCCAAACGAGGTGGTCAGCCCATTTCAATTTGTCTTGTGCGTCCAGTAAATCCGGTTCCAGTTCAGTCCGCTTTCTGTAACCAAATTGAAGGTTTGGGTTGAAATCCAATTCTCTGATAGTAATTTCTTTGATTTCAGCGTCCGACTGCGCCGCACCTTGCTTATAGGCTTCTGATAGGGCAAAGTTGAAACTTTCTTTATCAGGATGGCCATTTATAATCAGTATTCTTTTCATGTGTTTATAATTGTTTTTCAATGGTCACATGGAATCCCGCCCGGGGAATAATCATCCCTTTGTGTGTCGCCTTCGACATGCTCGATTTCATAGTCATTAGAACCAGGGTTTGAATTTTTCCTCAAATGGAGATCCTGTTAAATTCTCTGTTTTGAAAAATTGGTAGAGGGCAAAACAAGCTGGGATGGTTAAAAAGGCTGTACAAACAGCGAAAGTGGCGGCACTACTAAAAACAGCCAGCGTTTGGCTGCCTATTTTGCCAATATAAACTGCGATGAAATCCTGCTTTCTTGTAAAAAAATGATAGGCGGATTGGGAGTAATCATAAAAACGAACTGACATTTCATATAGTAGCCAGCCTGGATAAAACCATTTTCGGATGGGGTCCCACCATTTCCCCCAATTTGATGTGGGTAGTTTGTTGTTTTTTTCCATTTTTTGAGTCTTTTCACAAAGGTCATTCTAATGGAAGAGTGATCATTTGATATAGATCAAGTCCGGTTTTTAGAGCTTCTAATTCTACTCAGGGTCTCCAAAGTAATCCCCAAATAGGAGGCAATATGGGTAAGCGGTATCCTGTTGGTGATATCAGGGTAAATACTGATCAGGTGTTTAAATCTGTCCTCGGCTCTATTGAATTGGATGGTGTAAAGCCTTTCGCATAGCCCCAACATGGTTTCTGTCACCACTTTGCTGATGAAGCGCTCAAAATCATGATGTTTGTGGGAAAGACTATCAAACGTGTCTTTTGAGAACTCGTAAGCAACTGAATCTTCCACAAACTCCACATAATGAGGGCTAGGTTTGGCACTGAAAAAACTGACGATGGGAGCCATAAACTGATTTTCGAAGGTAAACCAATCAGAAATATCCTTTCCGTCTTTTAAATAGTAAGCTCTGGCGCAACCTTCTACGATCAAATACGCCTTTTCAGAATACTGTCCTTCCCGGACTACAATCTCCCCTCTCTTAAATGTGCTGATTTTTGAGTTGGCAATAAGATCTTGCTGGCATTCAATGGATAAGGGAGAGTAGAGCTTGCCAAGTTGATTTATTGTTTGTTCGAGTTGCATTGGTGGGGTTGGGACTGGATAAAATTTGTGTTTCAGCCCCTAAATAAAGATAATTGAATGTAAAAACGTAGTTAGTAAGTACACCTATCATAACGATTCTTTTTCGTTCAATAGGGATAAGATGGTGGACTAATTATTTGAAAATGATTTTATACGTTCAAATTAAACTACCTCCAAATAAACAGAATCAGACAGCTCTCTTTTTTTCGTCCAGGAATTTTTTTGGCTAAAGGCAATCCAAGCATGCCATTTAGCTGGAGCTACCTTGGCGCGCTCCGCCAGTGGACCTTTGGAGTGGAAGACAGAGGAAGGGGTTCAGCTCAAGCATTTTAAAGTGTAGCGATAAGAATCGAAAGACTTAGCTAAACCCCAATTCCACCTCTTGATACTTTTCTAAAAGCTCGGGAAGTGTGATTACAGGAATACCTAGAATACCGCAGATGGCAGGGATCTTTTTGAAAAGTTTTAGGTCATTGGCTGAAGGAGTCTCTTCTGTTACTAAGTAGATTTCTTCCTCTGGGTTGTCTTTGATCAGATGTTGGCAATACATAATCAACTTTGCATCGGCAGATTCCATAAAGCGGTTTTTCTGAACTTCGAATTCTGATTCGTTGAGTTTTTTTAATTGAAATGGATTGGCGACGAACTGGTTCTTTACCTTGTTTAAAAACCTAGTCGGAG
The DNA here is from genome assembly GCF_021390545.1 of Algoriphagus sp. AGSA1. GTDB lineage: Bacteria > Bacteroidota > Bacteroidia > Cytophagales > Cyclobacteriaceae > Algoriphagus. The sequence continues at coordinate 86,079 of NZ_JAJUWR010000016.1, forward strand.
CTAAGGGGATCAGTTCATCTGTCTTGGTGATGACCTTATTTTCTTTCAAAAATCCTTTATCAGTCAGAAAATCCAGCTTTTGCAGGATGATTTTCTGGCCAACAAATTTACTTTCCTCGTAAACAGCATCAAGCAGAATGATCTCACCTGAAGAAACTTTGCTCTTGATCACTTCGAATAGAACGCCCTTTTTATCAAACGGCAGATAGTACCGAACCAAACTCAATAAAGAACTGGTGTCGATAACTACAATCATCTCAGGTATTTTTCAAGTTGCTCAGGTTTGAGATGTAGTGTCTTGCATAGCTCATATTCATTGATCACCCCATCGTAAAATGCGGTTTGGACGGCTGATACAAATAATGGGGATTGTATGGGTTTGGCCTGACTTGCCATTGTCTTTTTGCCCATTTCCTTTTCCAGTTCTCTTTTCTTTTTTTCAGCGTCTTTTTTAGTTTGAATAGTATCCTCCTGATCTTTTCTCATTCTCCCATATATAGCACCGCTCATCTTGTTTGTTCTAACCAGATAAGTAAGGATTGCTGTAAAGCTCAGGTGAGTGTTATCAGAAATAGCTTTGATCTCATCGAATAAATAATCATTGGATTTGCCAATTTCCGGTAGATTATCAAGAGCCGCTAATTCATCACCCGCGAGGAAGGCAAAAGCAAAATTATTACACCAAGTCTCAATTTTGGATGTGGTTGTACTATGAGCCAGTTGGTCATAATCCATGGATTCGACTTCTTCCTGATTGAGCAGGTAATGACCCAATTCATGAGCTAAAGTGAAAATCTCTCGCTTGAAGTAATCCTGATTCCTTCTTAATACAATGACATTTGGTTGTAGATAGAACCCGTCAATATTGCTTTTTTGTTTTAATGAAGGGTGCTCTACAAATTCAAAGACCAAAATATTTGCCTCTGCAAATTTATTGATCAGTTCTTCTAAGAACTTCTTGGAATCTTTTCTAAACTTTGGGAAAAGTGTTTTCCGAACTTCTTTAGCAACGGTTTGTGCATCTTCAGCCGTAGTATAAATAGGCAAAGTCCTATCCATTTTAAGATCAGACATCTTAGCTAATCCTGATAAGGACAGCTTCAACTCTTCAAACTGAGTAACAATCTTTTTGGAAGCAAGGTTAAGATCAGTTCCAAATTTTTCCTTTCTAAAAAATATACTGGCTTCCTGACTTTGAATAGGAGGGTTTGCATCCAAATAATAGGATAGACCTTTGTTGAAAATCTTATCGATCCTTTTCAGATGATTGAGTTGGATTTCAGACTTAAAAATATCTTCCCACTCCAATTTATTCTTCAAACCTTCGCTCACTAAATCCAAAAACTCTTCCTTCTCCAATCTGAACTGATGGATAAGCTGTTCTATTCGGGCAATATTATAGGGAGTGGTATTCAATGCTTTGAGCTGATTTTACTAAAAGAACGCAAAAATAGGATAATTAATCCAAATGGAATTTTGTTACCTCCCAATCAACTTTTCCAACCTCGCCATCATCTCATCCTTCTCCTTCAGCATACGCTCGTATAACTCAATTTTTTCTTCGTGTAGCTTGAGAATTTTATCCACTGGATCGAAATGAAAGTTTGCACCAGAATTGGCTATAAATGCTTCCTTATTAAAGGTATTAGAAATTATATTCACCGCCTGTTCCTCATCAAAATTCTGGAATGCTTCAACAGGTAGTTGCAGCACATCAGCAATCTGGGAAAGCAGGCTGGTTTCTATTTCTTCTTTTTGCTCCAGCAGGGAGATCTTCTTCTGGTTCCACTCCTCACCCAATTCATAAGCCAGGGATTCCTGCTTGATGCCCAGCATTTCACGGAAGCGCTTGACGTTTCGGCCTTGATGGATTTGTTTGGATGAAGAGTCGTTCATGGGGTGATTTTTTAAATGATTATTCGTAATGATGCCAGTAGCCTTATTTTCTTTGCGTTAGAGGATGGAAGACCGAAGACGGGAGACCGGAGAGGCCTAAATGCTTGAGTTTACCGAATCTTAGCATGCTTTTATCTCTTTATTTACAGAATAGAGCTGATACATATTTTTGAACTTAGACTGTGAAGGTGCAAACTGTAACAGATCATTGTGACTTATTTCTGTGTTAGATCAAATCTGTGTTAGATCAAATTTAATCCTTTCCTGCATTTGACACAGGATGTGAGACTGGATTTCTTAGGTAAAATAGGTGTTTTGTAGGGATAATTTATTCTATTTCTAAAATCTTCGCGTCAATTTATGTCTGGCAGTGACTACAGATCGATTTTGTTCAACCCCCTATAGGGGTTGGGCTAAAGAGACGTGCTCTGCTATGATCCATGGGTTGCACCCATGGTTATTGAGGGTTTGATCCTTTCAGGATCGGGACAGGCTCTTCAGGATCATTGAATACAAAAAAGACTTAGAGTTTGGTAGGTCATCTGATTTACTATTTCTTTCGTATAGTCATGATAATGGGGAGGATTAGTTAGTGTTAATAGGAATTGTTTCAAAGTATAAAATCATACTTGTTCGTCATCACTTAGCAAATATTACCGATTGAAAGCCGACCACAAAGTGGTCAAACTTTTCAATAGCCACCCATGGAATGGGTGGTTAGCTGACGTAATGGGAAAATAGCATCAACCCTGAAGGGGTTGAACTTACTAATTAATCGCCCATCCATATTTCTAGCATAACCTTCTGTATTTTATCCTTCTGCTAGAATAAGCTATCCTTCCTCAGAATAGATTACCGATCAGAGACTTACGAGTTTTGTTGAGTCGCATGGCAAAGTGCCATCATTGTTACACTTAAACAAAGCAACATGAAACCTTATGAAATTTTAGGTTCAGAAGCTTATCGTGATCCTTTGGGAGAGATCACCCGGCTTTTTACAGAAGTGATGGATCTGCAAGGCTGGCGGTCAGAACTGAGAACCTTTGAAAATGGCCTGTACCGCACCAAGAAAACCTACATGGGTAAGAAACCTAAAGCGCCAATGAATTTACAATTCGATTTCATCGTATGATGCTAGATTGGAAGTGTTTCTGATTGCAAATCGGTTAAGCTATTAGGGTAGGACAAGGAGTTAAAAAACAACCCACTGCGGCGGGTTGTTTTAGCCTTGGGCCAGCCTGTAGGGCAGGGAAACTACACCCAGTCCCACGAGCGATGGTACTACACCTAGCGGGGACTTTCTGGATTCTTCAATTTGCCTTGAGCTAATATCAATTTTTTCACTCTTCAAGCACTTTAAATGAGTTGAAGAATTGATCTCCCATTCTTTTGTAGATCTCTTCGTTTTCTTCTCCAATTGGATGCCTGTTTCTTAACCAATAGGTAGTATTGTTTCCCAAGAACCATTTGTCCACCACTATTTCATTTTTTAAGGTGTCTTTGCTTTTGGAATCAAATATCACATTTCCTTTAAGTGAATCTCGATGAACTAAAATGTCAGACATGCCATTTGCCGCCAATATACTTACCGCATACGATTCAATCGTCGAGGTGTCAGTACTAGAAAAGTTCATATCTAGTATCCAAAACAAAGCGTCATACTTTTCAAGAATATGCCCTGTAAGCTTTTCATCATCAATGGAATAAAGTAGTACTTGAGGTTTATCAGGGAAAAATACTTCTATGTTTCTGTTTTCTTGAAATAATGGATAGTCTCCTGATTTATTCAACATGGAATCAATCTTGTATTCCCACATTCTTTGGAATGCTCTTTTTAAGGAATGATCGGATTCTGTATCATACTTTACTTGCATTTTCCTAAGTTCTGAGCGAACTGCATATAACTCGAAATTTACCTCTGACTCATTGCTTAAATTCTTGTTGATGATTAGCTGATTAAGTTTGCGAGCATGGTATTCAGTAATGTTGAAGTGGTATTGTTCATGGTTTAAGGTATATTTTGAATCGATTGCTTCTTTTCTTTTCCAAGAAGACTGGTTGTTCATTGCGGCATATGCCGAGAATTTTTCCTGGATAGAGTCGAATTCAATGAAAATATCACTACTGATTCCGGCCCCCCAGCCTGTAAAGGGTTTAACAAAACCTTGAAAATCGTCCCAGTCCAGTTGCTTCCATCTATGCATGGTGACAGGTGCATTAAAGTTACTCTCAAAAAGAGGGATTAAAGTCAAAATACTGATAGACCCAACTATCAAGGTCAATTTGAGTTTTAGAAAATTTGACACTTGATTTTTTTTAATAACATTTTGAGAAACCCAAGCCCAATTTCGAAAGAAAAAATGGCCATTGTTATGACTGTTACTATGATAATAATACCTAAAAAACCATTTTCAATTCGGAAATTGTAGGTACTTCCTATTATAAACTGGTGACAAGTCGCCAATAGCACCAGTGAAACAAGTAAAAAGAGATCATTAATAGATCTGCCAAGAAAATTATTTGACCTTTTATGCTCATGCCTATAAACGACGTGGTTAGCTATGAAAACGAAAAGAATCGTGTACAATTTCCAAGTGCTATGTGTGTCTTTAAAGAATCGTTCATCCGAATAGTAATTAATAATCCCTATTATGGCCAAAGCAAACAGGGCAATGGAAATAGCAGTCAAAAACTCCCTATAACTCAATGTTCGGAAAAATGGACGGTAATCAAGGCTTAAGGAAAGCCTATCAACTTCTAATTTTTTTTCTTTCGTTGGATCGGCAGCTTCATCAAGAACTGGAAGGACTTGCTCACTCAGGTTTTTATTTAGCAGCTTGGTCGCAGCTAAAACAGCCTCAGGTCGGTATTGCTCTTGATTATCAACTATCCGTTGGAGCTCAATCCTAGTCTTTTTCTGAAATCTGGTAAGAAAGTAATCTTCCATTATTAATGTCTTTCTCTTTCAGGAGAAAGAAGATGGTTTGGTTAGGACTAAGTAAGGAATTCATCTAAGCCATTAAGTAAAGACAATTTTGCAATATGCCCCAGTTTTTGATCATAGATTTTAAGGAAAAAGTTAATTACAAATTCTGTCCAGTCGACCTCTTCCTAACTTTGCCTCTTAGCCTATTATCAGAAGTGGTGCGGGGATTGCAAATTACTAAATTTAGGAAATCGTCAAACTATACCCAGATGAGGAGATACCGTGAAGATGGCAGTTAAGAGAGAAGGAAGAGGTAGACTTTCCGTCATTCCATGGGCATTAATCATTAATGGTGTTAGACTGAAACAATATTTAGCCGTCTTTTCAGAGATTGGAACCAGGTTTCCCAGATCATGTAGTTTGGAGGAATAGGTACCGGCTAAATGCTAACTTGGGTTATGTTTGTACCATCGCTTATTTTAGTTCAGCTACAAGAATCCTGAAAGCACTCAGGATTCTTTTATCTCATACCGCTCTGCCAATAGGTTTACGAAATGTTCAATTTCATCCCCATAGTGGCATTTAAGTACAGCAAATTTGAAATCTGTCGTTGAAAAAAATTCGATCAATTGAAAGTCTGTGAAGTTTTCCAGAAGATATAATTCTCTCGAAGCTTGTTTTGTGGATATGAAGAGGGGGAAAATCGGATGGTATGGTTTACAGGTTTTTCCCTTGATTTTCAACCTTAATTCCAGCGTCAAATAGTCTCCCTTATCATTTTTAAACAATACTAATTTTGGTCGTTCTTTTTTGAAACTGCATCGGTAGAAAGAATTTCTCTTAGGTTTTTGTTGAAGACTTTTTAGGCCTCTTGTTCGGTAGTCAGCAACATATTTTTGAGCCAAAAGTAACTCTAGTGCCTCATGCCAAACTTCTAAGAGCTTCCTTGCCTTTTCAATGTCATCTTTGGTGAAATCTTTAGCTCCCCATTGATTTTCACGGTTGATCGTTGCTAATTCCTTCATCTTAAAACAAAGCTCAATTAGTTGCACTTGTTTCGGAGTGGGGGCTAATTTTTCATAATCACTTTGACCAAGTAAAAAATTTGTAAAATTCTTAATCCTGGTTTTGTCCTTAGTCAACAATGCATGGCTTGGTACTAAAAATGGAAAATGCTCGGCATACTTCCAGCCACCTGTTTCATGAGCCAAACAATAAGCGATGGCATAATTGTTTTCTTCCTTATCTTCGACACTTACAGGAACAATTTCCTCTCGATGAATTGGTGCGGGTTCATTCTGCAAATCGGGTAACTCAAATCCAGGTTTGTAAAATTTGGGATATTTTTTCAACTCCTCTACATCCAGCCCCTGTCTGTCATTGATGACTTTTAGATATTTACTTTTGCCCGTTTGTGGGTCAAAAAAGTCTGGCCAATAGTATTTTTTGAAATATTCACTCCAAGTATTCTTTGCAAAATCCAGCAGAGTGAAAAAGGCAAATCGACTAAGATAGCTGGAAGTTGTTCCAGCATTGCAGCTAATCAGGATACTGTCTTTTTCAACTTTGATAAAAACAAGTTGCTTATTCTGTGGCTCATTTTCCAGTCTTACACTTAGAGTCAGGATTTCATTTCTATAGCTAATATACTTTTTCTTTTCACGAAAATAGGATTCCGGCTTTCGGTGTGCAGAATGCTGATAAAGGGTTTCTTCTGTCAGTGTGAATGTACCTTTTTCAAAGGGTAATCGGTAGAAGGATTTTTCGTCGGGGATTTGGGTTTGCTTTTTCATCTGTTTTCTATAGCCTTGGCCATTGGTTACAGGACCAAATTCATAGGATTCACCGGGATGAACTATTCTAGAAAGGAATACCACATTCTGGAAAAGGGATATTTTATTTAGGTTTGAAAACAGGTGGCCAATGATTAGGAGGTGAATATCGTCCGTCCCTCTGGGACTTAGCCAAATCTTATCTCCATCAAATATTCCAGAGGTTAAAACCTCTGGCTAGAAAATCGATCGTCCCGCTGGGACTGATTAGATATTGGTGTAACAGTAATACGCTCTATGTTCCTGATAAAAAAAAATGGGGTCAATGCCATAGGCATGACCGATCCTTTAGCCAGCCATTTCAATGGCTGGTGAAATGGGGGACAGCATGTTCACAAAATGCCATAGGCATGGCCGATATCAAAAAACCACCACAAACAAACTATTCTCCTGGCCTGTCAACAGTGAAAATCTCAATCAGTAATCCTTTAGCCCGACACCTTTTGTCGTCTTTTATCAGGCAATACCTAGAATTCCTTGCTGATCTCATCCCTAAAGAAAAGTTTAGTCTAAACACTATGGGCAGATCTCATGACATTAGCTCAAAGCTGTACAGCTGCGGAGTTCGACCACCTTCGGGGTCGTGGGGCATCATACATTTGTCCTCATTGCCACGGGTTTCACCCGCGGTTATTCAAGGTTCGATCCCTTTGGGATCGGGATATGATGAATGTCAATTCTTTATTACATTTCCCGACACCTTTTGTCTGGATATATCAGCCAAAACCTCGGATTCCTTGCTGATCTCATCTCTAAGGAATAAATTAGTCCAAGGACTTTGGGCAGATTTTGTTAATTTCCCTTTCTAATACTTCAGACTATGAACGAAAAAATCCACCACGGCCGGAATATCAAGCGTTTTCGTGAGATGATGGGCATCAAGCAGGAATCGCTGGCCTTCGAACTCGGGCCTGACTGGTCCCAGAAGAAAATCAGCCTGCTGGAGCAAAAGGAAGAAGTGGAGGAGGAGCTTCTGCGTCAGGTGGCCGATATTTTAAAGGTTCCAGCGGAAGCGATTAAGAGTTTTAATGAGGAGATGGCCTTGCAGATAGTGAACAATTCCTTTAACAACTCCTCCGGAATAGGCTTGAATTACCACTGTACTTTTAATCCATTGGATAAACTTCTTGAATCTATGGACGAAAATAAAAAGCTTTACGAGCGACTTCTGGAATCGGAGCGGGAAAAGGTGGAGTTGTTGAAAAAGATGATGGAGAAATAGGAATCACCAATCTTTGGGAAAAGCCTTTCTGTTAACTAGGAAGGCTTTTTTATTAAAATCACCTTTTTAGAGTCTTTATGAATGGAAAACAAATAACTAAAGACAATCATTATTTAGCCCAATCTTATCTTAAGCATTGGCAATCATCTAAGGGGAAAGTTTGGTGCTATAGGACACTTGTTTCTCATGAAAACATTCCCACTTGGAATGAAACACATGTTGAGGGAACAGCTTTTTTTACTCATTTGTATTCTAGGATTGAAAAGGGATCAGTTTCAGATGAAATGGAGCATTGGTTTGGTTCAGAATTTGAATCGCCTGTCTCTGCGGTTCTAAGTAAGGTGCTAAAAAATGATATTCTTAAACCTGATGACTGGAGGACTTTGGTTAAATTCTTGGCATTGCATGATCTAAGAACCCCAGCAAGACTTTTTGAATATTTAGAAAGAGGATCGGAAACAACAATGGGTGTAATGCAAAATGTAATTGATAATTTCCCTAAGGACTTAGATAATTTTCAAAAAAGAGAGAATGAAGCAACACCTATCGAGGAAAATATATATAGTTTCCCCTTCAAGGTTACCCCCAAGGTTATTGAAGGAGAAGAATCGGTTTCGCTAAAAATAGAAACTGATATTGGACGGGCGTCTTGGTTATATACAATTCAGCACCAAATGAGAAATACATCGACCATTTTGAATGAGCATAGATGGACTATATTGCATTCGTCATTTGGACAAAACTGGTTTACGTCAGATAAGCCTGTCATGCGTCTAAATTATCATAAAGGTAAATATGACTTTAAAGGTGGCTGGAATTCAAAGGGTACTGAGATTATTTTTCCACTCAGTCCACAGCATTTGCTATATACTAAAATTGGAGCAAAACCTCCCCAAAGGGGAACCAGATTGTCAGCTGACAAGACTAGTTCAATCAATAAACTAATTGTTGAACATTCCTTCAGAAATGTTTATTCGAAAGAGAGAAATAACGAAATAGGGCATCTGAAAGCCAGATTAGTTAATCTAGAGCAATTCAACTATGAAAAAGAATTTTGGCAGAAATGGCATTTAGAACAAGGTAAGTCTGAAAACTATTTTTTCTAAAAAAGTCGATTTAGAAAGTCCTAACTCGCTAAGGTAAGTGCTTTAGTGGTCACTAAGCGAGAATGGAATAGACTTAGCATATGAGGGCTACCAAAAGCTTTCTGATTACACTCATTAGGGGTGATCAAACTCCACCTATATTCGGTTATGAATATAATCCAATTAATGGAGTCTCAACATTGAGATATGCAGTTGATAATTCGACTAATAATTCTTTGCCATATTCTACGCTGCCAAAAGTGCTGATATCACACATGTGCTCATGAGCAGCTACTGAATCTTCTGAAAGTAAGTACCCAAATGGTTGAAAATTAATTTCTGACCATTTTTGAATTCCTAGTTTCGGGTCATACACAATTGAATGTCCTATCATTCTCTTGTGGCTGGATAGAGTAGAATATAGATATATCTTATATTTTTCAGGCATCCCCACATTATCTTTATTCATTAAGAATTCAACCAAATCTTTTTGAGACTGAAGGTGTCCCGACTTGTCTGCAGACATGAACATTGTCAAAATCTGTTTTATGACATTAAGAGGTTTGATTTTGTATTCTCCTTTTATGTTGTATTGACCTTTGGAATTGTTAATTATTTCCATTCCTTGATGAGCAAAACTTACAAAATCTCTGGCATACCAATCACCAGTATTGTTGTTACAAGACTCGCATAAAGTATAACCTCCGAATCCTTTATTACTCTTCATTTTTTTTCCAAACAAATAACTACTTTCGTCTGTCAGGTGTTCGTGACCTTGGATAAATATTGGTGAATTATTGAATGCCGCTGCGGGAGGTACGTGCTCAAATGACAATTTTTTGAGTTCCCCACAAAGTGCGCAATTGCCTTCAATGTTGTTTTTCTTTTTAACCATGAGTTAAATTCATTTATGCATTGACTAAAGGAAAAAGTACAACTGAAAATTTGATTTTCTAGATTAATCCTAAAAATTAAAACAAATGGATGATACTACATCAGGAGGGTGGGGGAAATATTCGAGTTTAGAACTGAACTAGAAAATTTTGTTAATGATTAGGGAAATTAATTTTTTAGTAAACGACCCATATGTAACAGCGGTCTCTTGATCATTCTCATTAAATCTTCCAAAGATTTCACTATCAAATCTTGAAACAAACAATATTTCATTAGTTGGTAAAATTACACCTAACTTATTTCCAATGTCAGCTTCTTTATTTTGTGTCACATATTTTTCCAATACATCTGTATATGATGTAGTTATTTCTAGTTTTTGTGTTTCTTTATCCCTATAACCACTAAAATTAGGGATTATTGTTACGTAAGACTCACCTATAGGTTCCGAAAGCCTATTTATGTATCCTATGTAAACTTTATTTGTTTTTGTTGTTATCATTAATAATTTGTCTTCATCTTTTTTTTCAGTTAATGAAAACCAGATAATTCTTTCTAAATGATTCCCCCACCTCTCTATGGTATAATCAAAAGAAAATTTTCGCGTGAAAAGTAGGTTCAATAGTTGAGCTAAAGGATATGAAATCAAGAATATAAGTATAGCATGTTTTAACCCAGGGACAGGAGTAATATTTAATATATTGTCAATTAAAAAACTAAATTTGGATCGTATTTCGTATAAATATATATTTTCTAAACAAATAATTTCTAAAGATAAATTTGATCTTAATATAAAATAATCTAAAAAATAGACAAATAATCCAAGCAAAATGGCAGCTGCCAAAGAGTTATAAATCAGTTTTTGGCGTTCGAGTCTTAAATGGTAATATCGTGTAATGTTGAAATTAACTAGGAAGATATATCCACCTAATAAAGGTAATAGAATTAGATCTAGTCTTGGCATATTTTACTCAACAAGAGTAAATGACTTTTGACTTTTTTTATTGTGGTTTTTAATTGATTTATTCAATTTAGTTAAAAGCATTAAACTTTCTTCTTTATCATTAAATAGATCTTCTGTTTTCATGTAAAATGCTCCGTTCGAAGTTATCCTGACTCTATGTAAATCAGATTTTTCTTTCCTAGATTTCCACTTTTTTATAAAATTAAATATGCTCATGATTGTGTTTTTTTTTTATAAAAGTATAAGTAATGTTTATCGGTTCATATATCCGCCTAAACCTATGTTCAGGCAGTAAGAGTAAGCTAATTAATTCGTTATACGAAAATATAGTTAGTTTTAAGCAATTCCCTTTTCTAGACTTCTCAATTATTCATTAATATAGTACGTTTTTGGAAAGAGTAAGTTTTTTTGCCTAAATTTTTTGTTTGGAAGTGATAAAACTTGTATTATCTATAAGTTTTCAGCTTTCTGCTGTTAGCCTTCAGAATTCGCCTCAACCCACTTCCTCGCGTTCACAAATGCCTCCATCCATGGCGTAAAGTCATCCTTGCGATCAGCAGGATAATGCGCCCAGTTCCAAGGTTTTAGGCTTCGTTCGATATGTGGCATAATAGCCAAGTGACGTCCGTCTGCGGAAGCGATACCTGCGGTAGCATGATCGGAACCGTTTGGATTGCCTGGATAAGCCTCGTAGCTATACTTCATCGCGAAGTTGTAGTCGCTTTCTGCTTGAGGTAGATGGAATTTTCCTTCCCCATGTGCTACCCATACGCCTAGTCGCTGACCGCTAAGCGAACCCAACATCACAGAATTATTTTCAGGGATGGTTACGTTCACGAAAGTAGATTCAAACTTATGGGATGCATTGTGAAGCATCTTTGGTTTGTCAGCATGATCAGGAGTGACCAAGCCCAATTCTACCATCAGCTGGCAACCGTTACATACGCCCAAACTCAAGGTGTCAGGTCTTGCGTAGAAGTTGTCCAGCGCCTGCTTCGCTTTTGGATTATAAAGGAAGGCACCTGCCCAGCCTTTGGCCGAACCCAGTACATCGGAGTTGGAGAATCCACCTACGAAGACGATTAGCTGCACATCTTCCAGGTTTTCACGACCTGCGATCAGATCGGTCATGTGAATGTCCTTCACTTCAAAACCTGCCAACCAAAGTGAGTAAGCCATCTCACGATCGCCATTCACCCCTTTTTCACGGATGATCGCTGCTTTCGCCTTGCCTTTTGTAGTTCTGAATGGATCAAGCCCGGCTGCAGCAAAATCACCTTTCCAGCCATCTGAAAACTCATAAGCCAAGGGCTGGTTTTTATAGTTGTCAAAGCGGTCTTTTGCCAGTTGCTCTCCGCTTTGCTTTCTGTCCAATAAATAAGAAGATCTGAACCATACATCACGAAGTTCAGTGATATCCAGCGTGAGGTCTTTGCCTGCAAATTCAATAGTTCCGGAATCAGTGACTTTCGCCAGCTCTACATAATCCACGTCAGCTTCTACCAATAAGGCTTCCACTGCATGATCATCTGCTACCTGAATCAGGATACCCGGATTCTCTGCAAACAATGCTTTAATTGTATCTGGCTCATGCAGACGGTCCAGTTTTACTTTCAAGCCAATGTTCTGCACTGGGAAACACATTTCCAATAAAGCAGTGATCAATCCTCCGGAAGAGATATCGTGACCTGCCATTATCCAAGTCTGATCGATCAGGTCCTGTACGGCTGTAAATGCCTTGGCAAAATACTGCGGGTCTTTGACGTCCGGGGTTTCTGTTCCGACCTTGTTCAGCGCCTGATAGAAGCTGGAACCGGCAAGTTTGAACTCATCCTTAGAGAAATCTATGTAGAGAATTCTACTTCCCTTGATAGGTTTCAGGGCAGTTTTTACTGTTTTCTGCACGTCAGAACATTCACCCACGGAGGAGATAATCACCGTTCCCGGAGAGTACACCGTTTTTCCGTCAGGGTATTTCTGAGTCATGGAAAGGGAGTCTTTTCCCGTAGGGATATTGACACCCAAGTCTATGGCAAACTTGGAAACGGCCTCGACTGCTCTATATAGTCTATCGTTTTCGCCTTTGTTTTTTGCGGGCCACATCCAGTTGGCAGAAAGGGAAATTCCCTGCAAGCCGTCCTGAATATGTGCAAAAATCAAGTTGGTCATCGCCTCAGCTATCGCCAATCGGCTACCTGCTTCTGGATTTGCCAAAGCTGCCACCGGTGCATGTCCGATGGAAGTTGCGATGCCTTTATTTCCGGTGAAGTCAAGCGCCATTACAGCAACGTCATTCAGCGGAAGTTGGATCTCACCTACGGTCTGCTGCGTAGCCACACGACCCGTCACGGATCTATCTACTTTATTGGTCAACCAATCCTTACAAGCCACTGCTTCCAGCTGAAGTACTTCTCGCACATAGGCTTGGATCAGGTCAGCTTCGTAGTTTGCTTCCGCAAAAGTTGCGTTGGTTGTATCGTCTTCCAAAATGGTTTTAGGCGAAGAACCGAACATGTAGCTCAGGTTCCAGTCCACAGGTTTTTCACCTGTTTTGCCATTTTCAAATTTGAAATGCATATCTCCGGTCGTCTCACCCACCACATAGAATGGCGCACGCTCCCGATCCGAGATCTGATGTAAGGTGTCCACGTCCGCTTTGCCGATTACCAATCCCATACGCTCCTGGGATTCGTTTCCGATGATTTCCTTGGCAGAAAGGGTAGGATCTCCCACCGGCAATTTGTCGATGTGGATTGTTCCCCCGGCATCTTCCACCAATTCAGAAAGGCAGTTCAAATGTCCGCCGGCTCCGTGATCGTGGATAGAAATGATTGGGTTGTTTTCGCTCTCGGCCATGGCGCGGATCACATTGGAAACCCGCTTTTGCATCTCAGGATTGGATCGCTGAATGGCATTAAGCTCGATTGCGTTGGAAAGCTCACCGGTATTCAAAGAAGAAACCGCCGAACCGCCCATTCCGATTCTATAGTTGTCGCCGCCCATGATCACAATCTGATCCCCGGCTTTTGGTGCGTCTTTTTTCGTGTAGTTGGCATTGGTGAAGCCCACGCCGCCAGCCAGCATGATTACTTTATCAAAGCCGTGGTGCTTGCCGTCTTCCTCATGCTCAAAAGTCAACAAAGATCCGGAAATCAGCGGTTGACCGAATTTATTTCCAAAATCAGAAGCTCCGTTGGAAGCTTTGATCAGGATATCCATAGGCGTTTGGTATAGCCAAGGACGTTCTTCCAGTTTGCTTTCCCAGGATCTTCCTTTTTCAGATCTAGGATAAGAAGTCATATATACCGCCGTCCCTGCCAAAGGAATGGAGGCGGTACCACCAGCCATACGGTCTCTGATTTCTCCACCAGCTCCGGTTGCGGCGCCGTTGAAAGGCTCCACGGTAGTTGGGAAGTTATGTGTTTCAGCTTTTAGGGAAATAACCGTGTCGATCTCACGGGTTTCGAAGAAGTCCGCCTGATGTGCTGTTTTCGGTGCGAATTGCTGTGCTTTTGGTCCGCCTACAAAGGCCACGTTGTCCTTGTAAGCCGAAGCGATCCGGTTGGGATGCGCTTTGGAAGTTTCTTTGATGAGTTGAAAAAGTGTCTGTGGCTTTTCTACTCCGTCTATAATAAAAGTACCGTTGAAAATCTTGTGTCGGCAATGCTCTGAGTTCACCTGGGAAAATCCGAAAACCTCAGAATCCGTCAGTGGACGGGCCAGTTGCTTGGCTACATTGTCCAAGTAATCCACTTCTACCTGGCTTAGTGCCAATCCGTGTTCGGTATTATAGGCAGCGATATCGTGGATTTCCACGATCGCTTCCGGCTGCAGGTGGATGTCAAAAATCTCCTGATCCAGCCCTTCAAAAGCATGCTGAAGCATGGGGTCGATCTGATCTCCTTCGTTGAGGGGAAAAAACTCCTCGATACGGATCACGCCGGGGATTCCCATGTTTGCGGTGATTTCCACCGCGTTGGTTGACCATGGGGTGATCATTTCCTTGCGGGGGCCTGAGTATTTGCCGGAAATTGAAGGGCTGCTGATGGCTGTAGCCCCACCAAAAAGCCAAGTCAGCTTTTCTAGGTCTTCGGGCGCGAAAGGTTGTGGGGATTGTACAGCGTAAACGGTTTTTTGAGGGGATTCAAAGAAGAAAATCATGTCCTTTGGCTGGTAAGCTGCAAAGGTACGGAATTGAGCGTTAGATTGAAAGATTGGAAAATGAAATAACTTGTCCGCCGTGGCGGATTGGAAAATTTGGTAATGATGTCTAGCGCAAGACTTCAGTCTTGTGCTTATGATAATGCAGTCTTCAGACTGCTGTGGTTATATAAATTTACGATTACTGAAAGGCAGTCTGAAGACTGCAATATTTTGGGTCCAAGTCATGAGACTTGAACCAGACTGTGCTGGAATTGGCGCAAGTCTTCAGACTTGAACCAGACCCGTCATGAGACTTGAGCCAGATTGCCTAATTTTTTAACCAATCCATGAAAAAACATTTCACTTTTAAGTAACTTACTAGTAGTGACCTAATGACTTTTTAAATGAGCAGAAAATACAAAATCAGAGATCAGGAGAGACTTTACTTCGTGACTTTTACTATTGTAGAATGGATAGATCTATTCACCCGAAAACACTACAGAGATATTCTGATAGGTTCTTTAAAATACTGCCAAAACAACAAAGGCTTGGACTTATGTGCCTTTTGCATCATGTCAAGCCATATTCATTTGATCATTGGCAGAAATAGTGAGCCGACAATTGAGGCAATTAACCGGGATTTCAAGAAATACACTTCAATAGAAATACTTAAACCTATCCAGACAAGCCAAGATGAAAGCAGAAAAGAGTTTTTGCTTGATCACTTTAGGAAAGCTGGAGCAAAGAACCCAAACAACGCTAATTTTCAATTATGGCAGCAGCATAATCATCCTATTGAGCTAAATACAAGCGAAAGGATCAGTAGATGCCTCAATTACATTCACCAGAATCCGGTGGTCGCCGGATTGGTTTATTCAGCGGAGGATTATGTTTATAGCAGTGTTTCCAACTATGCAGGATTACCGGAAAAGATGATTGATGTGCTTTTGATTGAATAGGCTACTGATTTTTTCCTCCGGTTAAGTGCAGTCGGGAGACTGCAGCAAGTTAAGTCCAAGTCGTGAGACTTGAACTAGAGCATCCAGCGCAGTTGGCGCAAGTCTTCAGACTTGTGTCTATTCTAATGCAGTCTTCAGACTGCTATGGTTTGCAATTGAAATAGAAGTCGGGAGAGTGGTTTACTAATAGGCAGTCTGAAGACTGCAATATTTTGGGTCCAAGTCTGAAGACTTGAACCAGACGTAGACTTCATTATCGAGGGTTCAAGTCATGAGACTTGAACCAGTGATGGGGTTATTAGTTTTTAACTCAGAACCCCATACCAAGCTTGTTGATCCAATTTTCAAGACTCGGATATTTTTCAACACTCATTTAGATGTTTATTTTGCGAAAAGTACCATTTTTTGGTGCTGTTCGCAAAACAATTCACTCAAGGATTTATTCATGAGACAAGAATCTTGAAACTGGTACACGAAATGCTGAACTTGTAAGAAAGAGGCTGTCTCGTAACTCATAATTGTCACATTGAGCGAAGTCGAATCAATGAAATTGTCTAAATCGAACTGATACATAAAAATTCAAAAGCCCACAAATCGTAAGATTTGCAGGCTTGTGATATAGGTTGTTAACCTATTTGTCGGGGTGACAGGATTTGAACCTGCGACCTCACGCCCCCCAGACGTGTACGCTAACCGGACTGCGCTACACCCCGAGTGAATGCGAAAATAGTAATTTGGTTTTTACTTGAAAACTCATTGCCTGGTTTTTTTGAAAAACCTTAGTTGGCGCAAGTCTCATGACTTGTGCCTTGCTAAATGCAGTCTTCAGACTGCTATGTTGTGAAATTGAAATAGAAGTAAGGAGACTTCATTATCGTGGGCAGCAGCCTGCTGTGGTTATATAAATCTATGATCATTGAAAGGCAGTCTGAAGACTGCAATATCTTGGGTCCAAGTCATGAGACTTGAACCAGACTTAGTGTCGGCTCTTAAATCTAATGTCTTGAATCTAATATCTTATCCTTCCACTCCACTTAATATTCCAAAAAATCACCAGTATGTTCATTTTCGCACGTTTTTGTGCATTATTTTTCTGTTAACACCGAATATTGTTCGTTTTTGATACGCAGGAAACTTTTGACAGGCTAAAAGTTTCTGTAATTTTGCATCGGAAAATTTCAGAAGTTATGATTAAATGAGGGAAAAGATTTTACAGGTAGCCAGTGAGCAATTTAGCCAATATGGCATACGGGCTATTACCATGGAGGATATAGCACGCTTGGCAGGGATTTCAAAAAAGACCATTTACCAAGAATTTATGGACAAAAAGCAGCTCGTCAAGGAGGCTTTTTCTGTGGCTTTGAAAGAAGATCAAAAAACTATCAAAAGGATAATGGAAGGGGAGGACGGAGTCATTGAGCATTTGGTTCATATGTCCAAAATGGTAAAAGAACGCTTGGCCACTTTAAATCCAATGGTCTTGCTGGAAATCCAAAAGTATTTTCCCGAAGTGTGGAATATGTTTAATGAGTTTAAAGATGAAATTATTGTGACAGATATCGTCAACGTAATTGAAAAAGGCAAGAGGCTTGGCTACTTTCGTCCTGAACTCAACGCGAAAATTCTGGCAAATATGAGGATTGAACAAATCAGATATGCGATGAACCCGACAAACTTTGATAGAACGGATTACAGTCTTGCCACTCTTCATGTTGAGATGTTGGATCATTTCTTACATGGGATTTTTACAGAAAAAGGGAGGAAAGCCTATTTGGATAAAGTAACCCGGATCAGCGAGTCCAAGTAATGGAATGCCTAATAAAAAGATAATTAAAGAGAATAAGATCATTTTTAGATAACATCATGCTTAAACAGAAGATTTATATAGTGCTTATACTCGTCCTAGGCTTAACCGGATGGGAAGCTATAGCGCAGGAAGCTCCACCTAGGGAGACTTTAGAGCTTAATTTTAAAGAGACTCTGGAGTTTGCCTTGGAAAACAATGTAGATGCGAAAAATGCAAGACTGGAAGTCTTGGTCTCGCAGACTACGGTGAAGGAAGAGACAGCGGCTGGATTACCACAGGTAAACGGGTCATTTTCATTTAATCATAATCCTATGGTGCAAGTGATGTTTGTGCCGAATGAAGGTCCTTTTGCTGATCCTGATAATCCTTCTGATGTAATTCCTCTTCGTTTTGGTGTGGCTAACACCAGCAGTTTGGGGGTGACGGTCACCCAGATGATTTTTGACGGGTCTTTCTTTATCGGATTGAGAGCAGCCAAGACCTATAAGTCCCTCACGGAGTTTGATCGGATCAAGGTGGAAAACGATGTGATCGAAAATGTGAAAAAGGCATATTTCGGCGTATTGGTCAATGCAGAGCGAATCAAACTCTCGGAATCAAACCTGGCTAGGATAGATTCTCTGCTGGAGGAGACCACTGCGATGTATGAGGCTGGATTCTCCGAGAAAATCGACGTTTCTAGGATCAAGGTGCAGCGAAACAATACCTTCTCCCAGTATGAACGTAGCAAAACTGCCTATGAGGTATCCAAGCAACTCCTGAAAATCCAGATGGGACTGCCGGAATACTATGATATTGTCATTACAGAAACACTTCGGGAGTTGAATCCAGAGCAGGAATTGAACGAATTGCTTAGCCTGGAAGGTGTGCATCGCGTGGAAAAGGACCAGTTAAATACCAATATTGAGTTGACGGGATTGGATCTCAGAAATAACACGGCCCAGTATATGCCGACCTTGAATTTCAGCGGAAATTTCATGAGATCAGGAGCCGGAGATTCCTTTGAAACTGCCTTTGATAAAATAAACTGGTTTAGTTCGGCAATGTTAGGGGTAACCTTGAATATTCCGATTTTTGATGGTTTTTCTAAAAGTGCAAGAATCCAGCGAAACAGAATTCAGCTGAGGCAGCTGGAAAACCAGAAATTCTTATTGGATCAAAACATAGAGTTGGAGATTTTTCAAGCCAAGCAAAATCTTGCCAATGACATCAAAGTGCTGAAGGTGCAGAGAGAAAGTATGGAGCTGGCCCAAGAAGTATATGATATGTCCAAGATCAAATATAATGAGGGTGTAGGGTCAAATTTCGAAGTAGTGGAAGCAGATTCTGACCTGATCGAAGCAGAAATAAATTACCTGAGTGCCTTATACGATGGGCTCATCTCCAAAGTAGATCTGGAGAAGGCCCTGGGTATAATCCATGAAGGCTTGGATAAACCAGCTATTCCCACAAGATAATTTTACAAACCATTGATTTAAAATATATGAAGGTAGCCTATAAATTTTTACCCCTGTTCATCCTGGCTTTAGTAACCATATCCTGTGCTACTGAAGAAGGAGTAGATGCCAAAAAAGCTGAATTGGATAAGCTTAAAGCTGAGGCTCACGAAATCAACACCAAAATAAGCGAGCTTGAGGCAGAGCTGGTTCAGCTTGATCCGGAGTTTGCGAAGCAGAACCAAAAGTCCCTGCTTGTGACTACGGTGCGGGCAAAAAAAGGACAGTTTGATCACTATGTAGAAGTGACTGGGTCTGTGTTGTCGAAGAAGAACGTTATGATTAGTTCTGAGACGGCGGGAAGAATACTTGAGATCCCTGTAAATGAAGGACAACAAGTAGCTAAAGGTGCCGTTTTGGCCAGGATAGATTCTGAAAGCATCCAAAACAATATAGATGAGCTTCAGAATTCCCTGGATCTTGCGACTACCTTATTTGAAAAACAGGAGCGGCTCTGGAATCAGCAGATCGGCACAGAGGTACAGTATCTGGAAGCCAAAAACAGAAAGGAAGGGCTCGAAAGGAACCTGGCCACTGCACGGACCAATCTGGATAAGACTGTGGTAAGGGCACCGTTTTCCGGCACTATCGAGTCTGTGGAGGTGAGATTGGGGGAACTGGTCCAGCCGGGTATGTCCATGTTCCAGTTTGTGGGAGAAAGTGATTTGTTCATAGAGGCAGATATCTCGGAAAGCTATGTAGGCGTGTTGAACAAAGGGGATTCCGTGAACGTGAATTTCCCTTCTATCAACAAGGATCTGGCTACGCGGGTGTCTTCCGTAGGTGCGATTATCAATCCGGACAACAGGACATTTAAAGTGGAGGTCTTTTTACCAAATCTTCCTATGGTCAAGCCTAATATGATCTCTGTTTTGAAGATCAAGGATTATGAAAACCCGGAAGCCATAGTAATACCAAGTCATCTGATATTGAGCGACAACAGAGGGGATTATGTGTTCACTGTGGTGGACGGCAAGGCCAAAAAAACATACGTGACCAGAGGGAAGACCTTTTCTAGGGAAACAGAAATCGTATCAGGGCTTTCCGGTACAGAAACTTTGGTGGACAAGGGATTCCGTGAAGTCGGGGATAATTTCAATGTGAATATAGCTCAGCAGTAACACAATGTCGGATATTCAAAAGCAACAAAAAACAAGAGAATTTGGGCTGTCCAGTCTATCAGTGGACAATTCCACTTCTGTAGTAATCCTTACCCTGATCATTACTGTGCTTGGGCTGAGTGCTTACCGTAATATGCCTAAGGAGAGTTTTCCGGAGATAGTCATACCTACTGTCTATGTGGGCACTCCTTATCCCGGTAATTCGCCGGTGGACATGGAAAACCTTATCACCCGTCCTATAGAGAAGGAGCTGAAGTCTATCAATGATGTGAAGGATATCACGTCAACCTCAGTTCAGGATTTTTCATCTATAGTGGTGGAGTTCAATCCCGGTGTGGAAATCTCCAAGGCGATTCAGGACGTGAAGGATGCCGTGGATAAATCCAAAAGTGAGCTGCCAACAGACCTGGATCAGGATCCCAATGTACTTGAGGTGAACACTTCGGATTTCCCGATTATGAACGTGAACATATCGGGAGATTACTCTGAGGCAGAGCTGAAAAAGTTTGGGGAATACCTGGAAGATGAAATAGAGAAACTTCCTGAGATTTCTAAAGCAGACCTTGCAGGTACCGTGGAACGGGAAATACAGATCAACGCGGATCCATATAAAATGGAGTCCACAGGTGTGACCTTCAACGATATCGCCCAAGCTGTCCAGACAGAAAACGTGACTATCTCCGGGGGTAATATCCGTTCTGGAGAGTTTCAGCGTACTCTTCGGGTGGACGGAGAGTTTACCGACCCGATGGATTTGCTGGGGATCATAGTCAAGACAGATAATCAAAAAATAGTGTATTTGAGGGATGTGGCCGAGGTGAAAGACACCTATAAAGAAAGGACGAGCTACGCCCGCAGTAAAAACCTTCCGGTGGTGACGATCAATGTGGTGAAGAGGAGTGGGGAAAACCTGCTCAACGCCGCGGATAAAATCAAGGAGATCATAGACAAGACCAAGGCAAATCGCTTTCCGCCGGATCTGGAGATCAGCATCACCAATGATCAGTCCAAGGCGACTAGACTGCAAGTAAGTGATCTGGAAAACTCCATCATTTTTGGGGTGATCCTGGTCGTATTGGTTTTGATGTTCTTTTTAGGTTTTAGAAATGCGCTTTTTGTAGGGATAGCAATTCCGCTTTCCATGTTTATTTCTTTTTTGGTATTGAATGCTTTTGGCATCACCCTCAATCTGATGGTCCTTTTCTCTCTCATACTCGCCCTGGGTATGCTGGTGGATAATGGTATCGTGGTGGTGGAAAATATATACCGCTTGATGTCTGAAGGCAAAGATCCGATTCAGGCAGCTAAGGAAGGAGTAGGTGAGGTGGCTTGGCCTATCATCACTTCTACGGCCACCACACTTGCGGCATTCCTCCCTCTTGCATTCTGGAAGGATATAGTAGGAGAGTTTATGAAGTTCCTCCCTATTACACTGATCATTGTACTTTCTTCCTCTCTTTTTGTGGCATTGGTGATCAATCCCGTACTGACTGCCATGTTTATGAAAGTGGCGGATATGTCCAAAAATAAGCCAAAACGGAAGTCAATAATTGTGGCCGGGGTTTTTCTGGTGTTGTCCGCCATATTTTATCTTGTAGGAGCAACAGGCTTTGGTACCTTGATGCTTGTGGGCTGTTTGCTTACCATATTTAACGTCTTTGTATTAAGAAAAGCCATCCGGTGGTTTCAGATGGTGTTTTTGGTGAATCTTGAAAATGGCTATGAATCATTGCTCAAGTTAGCCCTTTCAAAAAGGAATCCTTATCTCTTCTTTGGGGGTACTTTTCTGCTTTTGGTTTTTTCCTTGGTTTTGTTGGGGATAAGAGCCCCAAAAGTCCTGTTTTTCCCGGATAACCAGCCTCAATTGGTGAATGTGTTTATTGAGTTTCCTATTGGAACTGATATAGAAGCCACCAATGATTTTGTAAAGGGGATGGAAAGTGAGCTGATGGATGCATTGGATGATTATGAAAACATTCTGGAATCCGTGATTACCCAAGTGGGCGAAGGGACTGGCGATCCTATGGAAGGGCCAAGTAACCAGCCTACTCCCCACAAGGCAAAGATCACCATCGGATTTGTGGATTACATTGATAGACAAGGGATCAATACCAATGGGGCTATGGAAGCAATCCGTCAGCTGGTGGATAAATATCCAGGTGTGCTGATAACTGTGGACAAGGAGCGAAATGGTCCTCCTACAGGCCGGGCTGTCAACCTGGAGTTTGTAGGGGAGGATTATGAGCAACTGATAGCCTTTGTCAATAGAACCAGAGAATATCTGGTCAACCAAAATATAGCCGGTATAGAAGAATTGAAATCCGATCTGTCGCTCGGTAATCCAGAGGTGATTTTCGATATTGACCGTGAGAAGGCAAGAAGATTTGGCTTATCCACCTCTGAGATAGCTACTGATTTAAGGACGGCATTGTTTGGACTGGAAGTGTCTAAATATAAAGAAGGAGAGGATGATTATCCTATCCAGCTTAGGTTGCAGGAAAATTATCGTTATGATATTAACACACTGGTAAACAAAAAAATCGGCTTTAGGGATAAATTTGGAACCAAGCGGGAAGTGCCTATATCAGCAGTAGCTGACATTAAATATGGCTCTACTTATGGTTCGGTCAAAAGAAAGGATCTGGAAAAGGCGATTACGGTTTATTCCAATGTGCTTGATGGCTATAATCCTACGGAAGTGAACGCGAAAATCCAGCAATCGCTGCAATCCTGGGAGGTTCCTGATGGTATTTCCGTGAAATACACAGGAGAACAGGAAGAGCAGCAGAAATCCATGGAATTCCTCATGGGAGCATTGGGCATAGCCGTTTCATTGATCTTCCTGATCATTGTAGCACAGTTTAATTCCGTGACTACTCCTTTCATTATTATGGCATCTGTGATTCTGAGTACTATTGGGGTATTCTTGGGTCTGGTGATTTTCAACATGGACTTTGTTGTGATCATGACAGGGATCGGGATTATTTCACTTGCCGGAGTTGTTGTAAACAATGCGATCGTATTGATTGATTATACCAATCTGGTAAGGTCAAGAAAGAGAGATGAACTGGGCTTGGGGCCAAAGGAAAGGCTGGAGTATCCAATATTAGTGTCAAGTATAGTAGAGTCAGGCAAGACCAGGCTACGACCTGTGCTGCTGACGGCTATCACTACTGTACTTGGGCTTATCCCCTTGGCGATAGGCATGAATATTAACTTTGGAACATTACTCAGCTCGTTTGATCCCCAGTTTTATGTAGGTGGGGATAATGCGGCATTTTGGGGACCTATGGCCTGGACGGTAATATTTGGGCTAACCTTTGCTACCTTCCTTACGTTAGTCATCGTACCAGTCATGTATTTGTTGGCAGATAAACTCTCATTGAGAATCAGCAAACTTAAATCTTGATTGGATTAAGGTTGGTGGTTTTTTTTGATAAAACCTCCGAGGCTATGTCTCGGAGGTTTTTTATGTTTTGGGTGTCAAAATTATTCCCTTTCCAGCATGGAATTTGTAAGTTCGCCCTCCCAAATAGTTGAATAAAAAGATGGAAGAACCAAAGTGGTATGTAATGTACACCGCCTCAAGATCTGAAAAGAAAGTGGCAGATCGCCTAGTGGAAAAAGGACTGG
This sequence comes from Algoriphagus sp. AGSA1, assembly GCF_021390545.1. Taxonomy (GTDB): domain Bacteria; phylum Bacteroidota; class Bacteroidia; order Cytophagales; family Cyclobacteriaceae; genus Algoriphagus. Next base: position 110,054 of record NZ_JAJUWR010000016.1, read on the forward strand.
AAGTGTACTTGCCTATGATAGAGGAGTTGAGGCAGTGGTCTGACAGGAAAAAGAAAGTAAAACGCGCCATGTTTAACGGGTACGTGTTTGTGAAGACAATCCGTAACCAGCTTTGGGAATGCCTGCAGGTGCCGGGAGCAGTGAAATTTGTTCATTTTTCCGGTCAACATGCCACGGTCCGTGAAGAGGACTTGGAGATCATCAAGAGGATAGTAGATACCGGGGTAAGCGTGGAGTCCGATGGCTCTACGATAGATCCCGGACAGAAAGTAAAGGTAATCGGAGGTCCCCTTCAGCACATGACGGGTGAGGTGATAGAGAAGGGAAATCAGGATTATTTCTTGATCAGAATTCCAGGGATCTACCAGAATCTGCTGATTTCTGTCCCTAGAAAATTTTTAGAAGTCACAGCTTGATTTTTTTCTTCCCTGTACATGTGATCCCTCTAACTATGGGGCAGATCTATCACACAACAGAAAACGCTTGAGTTGTACTTGAAGTACACCGCAGGTAATCACGGAAAAGTTGTGATGTCAGTAAGTCCTATCGCTTAAACTCGCTGAAAAAGTACCGTCTATAAACTATTTGAGCCTGTAGGAGATGGTCTCCAAACTTATTGAAGCCTACATTTCCGTCAATGTTATCTGTGAACGTTGCCAATAAAGTTCCCTCCAGTGCGAGATCAGAATAAGCACCTAGAGTATAAGTTACAGCTCCCCGGACGGGAACATACCCTGTAGTTATTTGCTCACGGGTTGGTGCCTCCTCTTTGCTAAAGGATTTAGTCTGCTTTGTACTCGTGTGCATTACTCCTAGTCCCAAGCCCACATAAAAGTTGAACATGCTTCTGTTCATGTGGTTAGCAAATGGGATCAGATACATACTTGGCATCACATCAAAATAATAAGCAGTGCCTATAGCTGTGAACGAAGAGCTGTGGGCTGCCCACATATTCCTGGTTTCCGTGCTTGGATTACCCCCACTTGAAATCCGTTGGACACCACCGGTGGCCCTTATTTCATATCGGTCTGTGAGTCTTTTGGTCAAGGAGGCGGAGACAGATGGCCTATACTCAAAGTTAAGAGATCTGTACTGTCCACCATTATCCATATAGGCTATGGAAGGCCCCACTCCAATGCTGAAGATATTGTCCCTGGGTTGTTTTTCTTTGTAGAAATTCTGGGCGGACATAGTCATACTTACAAATAAGAGAAAGACCGCTGTAGCAAACTTGATGATTCTTGACATAACGTGTAATCCTAAACAGGGAAATATACCTTAGGGCAGGACCTAATTGCAAATTTGACAACAAATATGCCAATGCTCAGTATTAAATTATATTTGTTAACAGGGCAATGTATGAATTGACCACTTCACGCTGCAAGTTCAGGCTTCTTCAAAGGCCTTTTTAATATCTTCTTCAGTGGTTTTTAACTTGCCTCTGCAGGTCTTTACCAGCTCGGCGGCCTCTTTTACCAGATCTGATAGCTCGTCCACGTTTTTTTTACCTTCCTCTAGTTCTGCTAGAATGGCTTCCAGTCGGGCCATTGCCTCATTATATTTAAATTCGTTCATTTTTCCTCAATTTGTGTAATAGTGCTGCTGATTTTTGCCGTTGCCGTATAGGTAAGTAGCTGATCACCTTTCTTAACCTGGGTTAGGTGCAGTGATTTTCCTTTTACTTCCGTCCTTGTGTAGCCTCGTGCTAAAATAGCTTTAGGGTTCAACTGACGTAGCAGTGTTTCTTTGGATTCCAGGTTTTGTTTTTGATGCTGAAAAAAAGCATCCAGTTCCCGTTTCAAGTCTTTCTCAAAAGTCACCAGGCTGTTCTCCTGAATATTGAGGATGTTTTTGGCTGACAAGCGGATTCTGTTTACCGATGAATGCAATTTCTCCGCTTCCAGTTTTAGCCTGTTTTCCGCAAAGGCGCTAACCTGATGGGCTAGGTGCTGCACTTTTGCCTGTTCCCCATTTATTTTCTGTCGGGTAATCCGATCCAACCTCAGCAGAATTAGACCCAGGTTTTCTTCAAATTCCCGAAATCCAGAGAGCAGGAATTCTGCCACCGCAGTGGGGGTCTTTAGTTTGGTATGGGCGACTAAATCAGCTATACACTCGTCCCTTTCATGTCCAATACCTGTAAATATCGGTAGAGGGAAGTTCGCTATTTGGACAGAAAGCTGGTAATCATCAAAGCAGTCCAAATCCAGTTGGGCACCACCTCCACGGATAATCACCACTGCTTCTATTCCCAGTTGATCCCTGGTTTCTTCGATTTGATCTAGGCTTTTGAGTATAGAAGTTACCGCATCGTTTCCCTGCATAGTAGAGGGGAAAAGCTTATGGTAAACCCGATAATCATACACGTTATTCTCAAGTTGGTTGATGAAATCACCATAACCGGCAGCGGTAGGGCTGCTTATGATGGCGATTTTCTGGATCACAGGGGGAAGTAAATGTCTTGCGTTCAGCCTCAGTAACCCGTCCCGGGTCAGTCGGTCAATGGTTTCCTGTCGGAGCCTCGCCCTTTCCCCCAATGAAAAGGAAGGGTCTATATCTTTTATATTGACGCTAAGTCCATATACAGCGTGGAAATTCACGGTTACCTGTGCAAGGACTTTCATCCCGTTTTTTATGCTGGTTCCGGTGGTGGATTCAAATCTGGCCGCCACTGTTCTGTAGGAGAAAGACCAGAGATTGGCTTTGATTTTTGCCTGTACTGTATTTCCTTGTTTCTCTACCAACTCAAAGTAGGCATGTCCCTGGGGTGCTTTTCTGAAATCCGCGATTTCCCCAATCACCCAAATCACCGGATCCAATTCCGTTTCCAAGGCTTGTTGGATCAGCCTATTGAGTTCGGATACGGATCTGGCATTTTTCATACTTATTTTAATTTTTGATATTCGGCTTTGATCTTTTGATTCAGCTCAAGGCTGGCCCGTAGCATGGGCAGTCTTACCTGATCTTCGCATATCCCCATGTGACGGAGTAAGTTTTTGACCCCTACAGGATTACTTTCTTCATACATCAGACTGTTCAGGGGCAAGAGCGAGAAAGCTGCTTTGAGGGATTCCTCTTCTGTTCCATGACACAGTGCCTTGAATGTAGCCGGGATGGCGTTGGCCATCACTGATATGATCCCAGATCCACCTATACTGTAGAGTGCCTTGGTCATCAGATCATCCCCAGATACCAAGAGAAAGTCCTTCGGCATTTTAGCGGCAATCTGCATACATTGCTCCAGATTGCCGCTTGCCTCTTTCATCCCGATGATATTGGAGTGATCAGCAAGTGCCAGGGTGGTATCAGCTGTCATGTTCGACATAGTCCTTCCCGGGATATTGTACAATATCACAGGCACCGGGCATGCGTCCGCAATGGCTTTATAATGGGAAATGATCCCGGCTTGGCTTGGTTTGTTATAGTATGGGCTGACCGACAGAATAGCTGTGATACCTGTAAAGTCAGTAGTGGAAATATCGTTCAGCACAGCCATGGTGTTATTGCCTCCCATGCCATAGACTACCGGTACCCTGCTGTTATTGTATTCCAAAACGGCATTTAGCACCTGCTTTTTTTCAGCAGATGTTAGTGTCACCGTTTCACCTGTTGTGCCCAATACCACAAGGTAATCCACGCCACCTTCGATTACGTGATTGACAAGTCTTTTTAGACCTTCGAAATCAATCGAATAATCATCGTGAAATGGGGTGACAAGGGCGACGCCGGTTCCTTTTAGTTTATTCATGGTTATAAGGTTTGGGAGGTTAAAGATAATGGGATGAGAGGAATTGGCATTCAGTTTTTGGGAAAAAAGGGGGTATTAGTGTTGAGTCACAGTATTCAGTCGCAGAAACTTCAATTACATGAAGAGTTCTGCCCACTACGATTACGACTAAATATTGCCAAATCTACCTACCTATCATCCTCAAAAAATCTTCTTCTGAAATCAAAGGGATGCCGAGTTTTTGAGCCTTTTCCTTTTTGCTTGGCCCCATTTCCGAGCCTTCTATGATAAAGTCCAGATTTTTGGATACCGCGGAAATATACTGCCCACCGTAAGCCTGTACAGTGTCTTTAATTTCGTCCCGTTTGAAATGTTCAAGTTTGCCGCTGGCCAAAATCCTTTTTCCGGCTAATTGTTTTCCTTTTTGGGTGTTTTCATTCTGTTCGATCTCAAAATTCAACCCATGCTCCCGGAGCCGTTGTATGGTGTGTAGGTTTTCCGCTTGTGAGAAGAAATCCTGAATGCTATGCACCAAGGTTTCACCCACACCATTGATCGCCAACAATTGTTCGGAATTAGCAGCTTGGAGTTGATCAATGTTGCCAAAATGTCTGGCTAGAAGCTGTGCGGTGTTCTCTCCTATATTTCTGATTCCCAGTGCAAAAAGGACTTTTTCAAATGGCTGGTTTTTGGATGTCGCAATTCCTTCCATCATATTGGAAATCACCCCATCTTGGAAGGTGTTGGCCTTTAGTTTTTTAATGCGGTCACTGACCTCCGGGGGCAAATCCAAATTTAACTTGAGCAGAATCCCATGTACAGTGCCCTCATTTTTACTGACAGACAGTAGAGTTTCAAAATCAACCCTTCTGCCCAGCAAGATCTCCAGCACTACAGCTACTGGTACGTAATCCTCCAGTTTGGGAAGGCTATGGTCTTTAAGATTGTTGACCAGGTATCCTACCATCCCTACATTGGAAGCTGTTTTTTTCTTCCAGATGCGGATTTGTTCCTGGAATGCACGGAGTGTTTCAGCCAAAGGCAACTCAGCTTTTTCTGTTAGGAAATCACGGATTTGCTTAAAAGAAATCTGCTCCGTCAAGGCAAAAATAGCTTTTTCCAAGGTGATGTAAAGCAGTCCGTCCCCTTCGGTTTCATACTGATCCTGGGACATTTCTAAACCCAGTAACATCTCCTTTTTGCCCTCTAGCTCATAGATATCCGCATAGGTTCCAATAAACCCTTGGTCGATCAAGGCGCGTATCCGCTCAGTTCCCATAGAATCGATATCCATTGCTCGCTTATGTACAAAATGTTCTATCCTTCCCAGTACTTGAGGCGGGCAGGATGCTGTGTTTGGGCAATAGTGTTTGGCCTCGCCTTCTTTGCGTTCCAGCTCGGTGCCACATTCAGGACAGTGGGAGATGTAGGTTATCGGGCTTGCGCCGCGCTTTCTTTTATCCGGATTTACAGCGGTGATTTTAGGGATGATTTCTCCTCCTTTTTCTACAAATACGAAGTCGCCTTCATGAAGGTCCAGCCGCTCAATTTCATTGGCATTGTGGAGGGATGCGCGTTTTACGGTAGTTCCGGCCAGGCTCACTGGTGAAAGGTTGGCCACCGGAGTGATGGCCCCGGTCCTTCCTACTTGATAGGTGATGGAAAGCAGCTCCGATTCCGCACTTTCAGCTTTATATTTATATGCAATCGCCCAGCGGGGATTTTTGGCAGTAAAGCCCAGTTCCTCACGCTGGTCGTAGTTATTGACTTTCAGCACTACACCATCCGTATCCACCGGTAGTGAAAAACGCTTTTCTTTCCAATCTTCTATGTATTGGATTACTTCTTCGATGTTCTTGACTTTACGGTAGGTTTGGGATACATTGAATCCCCATTTTTCTATCAGGGAAATGGCATCAGCATGTGTCTGTACTCCTATTTCGTCGCCGAGCAATTGATAAAAATAGCAGTTCAGGCGACGCTTTGCCACTACTGATGAATCCTGCATTTTAAGCGTTCCGGAAGCGGCATTCCGGGGATTGGCTAGCAAAGCATCACCTGCTTCCTCACGTTCGGCATTGATTTTCAGAAACTCTTTCAGAGGCAAAAAGATCTCTCCTCGCACTTCGAATCGGGCAGGCACACCATCCCCTTGGATGTGCAGGGGGATATTTCGGATGGTACGTACATTGGCAGTGACATCATCGCCCCGGTATCCATCCCCTCGGGTCACGGCCCTTACAAATCTGCCGTTTTCATAGACAAGGCTTATCGCCACTCCGTCGAATTTCATCTCGCAGAAATATTCGTAATCCGTATGTCCAAGCCCCTTTGCTACTCGTTCATCAAAAGACAAAAGTTCTTCCTTGGAGTAGGTATTCCCCAAAGAAAGCATGCGGGTGCTGTGCAGTACAGTTTGAAAGTCTTTGGTGATTGTACCACCCACACGTTGGCTAGGACTGTCAGGATCCAGTAGATCAGGAAAGGCTGTTTCCAGCTGTATCAATTCCTCCAGTAGCTTATCGAACTCAAAATCGGATATTTCTGGATTGCTTTCCTGGTAATAGAGGTTGTTGTGATGGTTGATTTCCTTGCTTAGCTGTGCAATTCTCTTTTCTGCTTCCTGTGGGTTCATGTCTTTGTAGAAAAATTAGGGCTGGTAAAAATAATAGATACTTGCCGCAAAGTCACAGAGATCGCCAAGAAAGGGGGATGGAATGTTGAAAGAAGCTTGAGGTAAAAACAACTTTGAGAATTTGAACTTTCTTCCGTCTTCCGTCTCCCATCTCCTGTCTTCCTCTATTTTTTCTGGTTTATCCTCCCAATATTTTAAACCTTTGTCGCTCCAATTCCCGGAATCTACATGCCAAAAAAAGCGAATATTGAAAGTAAAATCCTTGATGTAGCCTATAAACTTTTTCTCCAGAAAGGCTATCGTCATACCACCATGGATGATATAGCCCAGGTTTTGGGGATGAGCAAAAAGACCCTTTACAAGTACTACCCTGGCAAACTGGATTTGCTGGGCGCTTCATTTGAGGTGACTAAGACTAAACTCACGGCTAAAGTTGAAGCGGTTTTGGAGAACCGATATATTTCCTTTCCTCTCAAGTTGAAATCGACGTTGACCATAATGGCCTCCTTGCTGGGGCCGATCAATCCGGAACTTTTTGAAGATTTGCGTGAATATGCCCCAGAAACTTGGGAGAATTTACAGCAGTATATCAATGAGTCGGCTTACTCCAGATTTAAAAAATTGCTGGACCAGGGCATAAAAGAAGGTTTGGTCAAGCCATCGGTGAATCTCAATCTGGTGGTGATGATGTATGCGGCTGCCGTACAGTCGCTTATTGATCCACGTTTTACCAGTCAGTTTCCACATGCTATCCAAGAGGGCATAAAGATTCCTGCTTCTGATATCTACGATCAAGCGATCACGATCATATACAATGGGATATTGACGGATGAGGCACGTAATGAATTTACTAATGCCTAAGGCTGCCTTTGCTTGATTTCCCTATCTTTGCGCTCTAGTCAAGAAACAAATGAGCAGCAAGAATTTCAAAAGATATACCGTTACCTCCGCGCTTCCCTATGCCAATGGCCCGCTTCATATCGGCCATCTGGCAGGATGCTACATCCCTTCAGATATCTATGTACGCTATTTGCGAAGCTTAGGCAGAGATGTGGCCTATATCTGTGGGTCAGATGAGCATGGTGTGGCTATCACGATCAAAGCTAAAAAAGAGAATAAGACGCCACAGGAAGTAGTGGATCACTACCATCAGATCATGAAGGGTAGTTTTCAGGAGTTCGGGATCAGCTTTGATCATTATTCCCGTACCTCGGCCCCAATTCATCACGAGACTGCTCGGGGATTTTTCAAAGATCTGTATGAAAAAGGAGAGTTTCTGGAGCAGAGCACTGCGCAATACTATGACGAGGAAGCCAATCAGTTTTTGGCAGATAGGTATATAGAAGGGACTTGTCCAAAGTGCGGCAATGAACATGCTTATGGAGATCAGTGTGAAAAATGCGGCAGCTCGCTGAGTCCAACGGACTTGATCAATCCAAAGTCTAAATTGAGTGGGAGGACACCTGTGTTAAAAGAAACCAAGCATTGGTTTTTGGATTTGGCGCGTTACCAGAGTTTTCTTAAAAAATGGATACTTGAGGATCATGCCGATGACTGGAAAAATAATGTGCTGGGACAGTGTCGTTCTTGGCTGGAAGCAGGCGAAGGCTTGCAGGCCAGATCTATGACCAGGGATCTCGAATGGGGAATCAAAGTGCCACTTCAGGATGCAGAGGGCAAAGTGCTCTACGTTTGGTTTGATGCACCTATCGGGTATATCTCCTCCACCAAAGAATGGGCGGCGGAGAAAAACATAGACTGGGAGCCGTACTGGAAAGATCAGGATACCAAGTTGGTGCATTTTATCGGGAAAGATAATATCGTGTTCCACTGCATTATTTTCCCTGCCATCCTGAAAACCCACGGAGAATACATACTTCCGGACAATGTGCCTGCCAATGAGTTTTTAAACCTGGAAGGGGACAAAATTTCCACTTCCCGCAACTGGGCGGTATGGCTTCATGAGTATCTGGAAGAATTTCCGGGCAAACAGGATGTGCTTCGCTATGTGCTCACGGCAAATGCTCCCGAGACCAAGGACAATGACTTTACCTGGAAGGATTTTCAGACAAGGAACAACTCTGAGTTGGTGGCTATTTACGGGAATTTCGTGAACCGTGCGGTGGTTTTGACCCATAAATATTACCAAGGGACTATCCCTCAGCGGGGAGAACTGACAGGATATGATCAGGAAGTATTGGATGCACTGGCGGAGTTTCCGGGCAAGATTGCGGCTTCCATCGAGCGATACAGATTCCGTGAAGCATTGGGCATTGTGATGGATCTTGCCCGCTTGGGCAATAAATATCTGGCAGATACTGAGCCGTGGAAAGTTATCAAAACTGATGAAGCCAGAACAGGAACTATTCTGAATATATCGCTGAATATCGCTGCGAACTTGGCGATAGTGTCAGGGCCTTTTTTGCCGTTTACAGCTGGCAAACTGGTGGATCTTTTCAGGATGGATGAGTTGGATTGGTCAGAAGCAGGTCAGTCGGAGTTGTTGAAATCAGGCACTTCACTGGGTGAAATGGGGCTTCTTTTTGAGAAAATAGAGGATGAAACAGTAGAGAAACAAGTACAGAAATTATTAGATGCCAAGAAGATGAATGAAACTGAAAATTCACCTGTCCCAACAATGAAGGATATAATTGCCTATGATGATTTTGCGAAGTTGGACATGCGTGTGGTGACTATACTAGAGGCGGAAAAAATGCCGAAATCTAAGAAATTACTCAAACTTAAGGTGGATACGGGACTTGGGAACAGAACAGTGCTGAGCGGTGTGGCGGAGCATTTTGAACCAGAGTATCTCATCGGTAAGCAGGTGACTATGCTGATCAATCTTGCCCCGCGAAAAATGATGGGGATAGACAGTGAGGGGATGATCCTGATGGCCGAGGACAAAGATGGGAAACTGAAGCTATTGGTTCCACATGAAGGGACTGCAAGTGGCTCGGCGATATCTTGAGTAGCGAGTAGCAGGTATCAAGAGCATAGATTCTAGATCTGAGATTAAAGTAGGGGTGAATAGTAGTTTGCCCTTACTGCTTTAATAAATTATTGCTTAACTTCATTTCCTTAGTAATTGAGTTGATAGTATGGATAATGATATCAGGTGGAAGCAGAGACTGGAAAATTTCTCCAAGGCGGTTAAATTATTGGAGGAAGTTCAATCCTTAGATTTAAGAAAAACCTCTCAGCTGGAAAAAGAAGGGATTATTCAGCGTTTTGAATTCACGCTGGAATTGGGCTGGAAGACGTTAAAAGATAGGATGGAGTCAGATGGCTTGGTGCTGAATCAGATTTCTCCAAAAATGGTAGTCAAAGAAGCATACAAAGCTAAGTATATCGACGAAATAGAAATCTGGATAGATATGATCAATGACCGTAATTTGCTTAGCCATACGTATGATTTTACAGTCATGGAAGAAGTTATTCCTGATATACAGAAACGGTATTCTGCTGCATTATCGACATTACTAAAGACCTTGTTGTGAATTGAACCATGAAGTTCGGACTGACAAATAAGGCTCAGAAAATCATCATTGATATTTTTAAGAAATATCCCGAAGTAGGACACGTTCTTATCTATGGTTCTAGAGCCAAAGGGACACATTCAAACAGAAGTGACTTAGACTTGGTTATTTCAGACCGGGAAATTGATCGATTTACCTTGGGAAAATTACTTTCTGATATCAACGAAAGTGATTTTCCTTATACGATTGATTTACAGATTATTGATAGGATTCAAAATAAAAATCTACTTGATCATATTCATAGGATGGGAAAGTCTTTTTATAGAAAAGAGAAAGCTTGATCATTAGTTATAGGAATCAGTGTTTTATGGTCAAGAGCCAAGAAATGTGATACGCATTCAAGTTCTTGGCTCTTTTTTCTTGCTTCTAAAGTCTAACATCTCGCTCCTTAAGTCTAGCTACTATTTTCTAATGCAACGGTCTCTTTTTAATCATCCCGCCTTTTGTGTCCTTGATCGGATATTGGATTACAAATGCTTTTGGGTCGATTTTAGTGATTTCCATCAGGATTTTGGTGGCTTCAAGCCTGGTAATCACACAGAATAGCACTTTGCGGTCAGGAAGTTCGTTTGCCTTATCACCATAACCCCCGTCGGATTTCAAGACTGTGACACCGCGACCCAAATCGTACGAAATCATATGTTTGATGGCTTCATTATGTGGAGACATGATCATCACACCGAGATATTCCTCTACCCCGTTGATGATGAAGTCCACCGTTTTAGAAGCGGAAAAATAGGTCAACATCGAATACATGGCCGTCTCTATACCTACAAAAACCGCCGCTACGATAAACAGGCAAACATTGAAGATGGTGATGAAATCACCCACAGTAAGGCTGGATTTTCTACTTACAGAGATGGCCAAAACCTCAGTGCCATCAATGACCGCTCCGCCCCGTATGGCAAATCCTATACCGCTGCCTAAGAAAAAACCTCCAAAAACCGCTATAAGCAGTTTGTCTGCGGTGATGGCCGGCACTTCTATGTAGTGGACAAGCAGAGCCAGTCCAAAAATCGCCAAAGTACTTTTAATGGCAAAAGGGACGGAGACCTGTCGGGCGCCCAGCAGAATAAAGGGAAGGTTTACCAGAAGGATCAGAACAGATAAATTTACAGGGGTGAGCATCTCCAGAAGCAAGGACATGCCCATAGCGCCCCCATCAAAAAATCCATTGGGCAGTAAAAAACCCTTCAGGCCTATGCTGGCCATCACTACTCCAATAGCAATGAAGAGTCCGTCTTTGATTTGCCTCCAAATTGTTATCCTCTTCACCAATTCGCTGTCCTGGATTTTTAAAAGTCGCTGAACCATAGTCCGAAATTAGAATTTTAAATGGAGTGTAATATCCTCTGTCAAAACATACTTGAAAATAAATAGCTAACTTAAACAGTGTATTGGTGTATTCCAGTTTTGAATGAAGATTTCTAAAATGAAAATTTTAGACCCTTGATGTTGTTAATCTGTTATTGATTTATGGGAAATGGTAAAAATTTGAACCTAAATCCATTAATTCTTTGACAATTACTATTTTTCATCTATCTTTTTGAAGCGTCCATTATTATAAAAAATATATGAAGATTGAAGGCTACAGTACAGGGGGACATTATGATGAGATGATTTCTATAGAAGGGGAAATCAGAGAGCATTACCGTGAATTTTACTCGCATCTGAAAAAGACCAGTTCCCGGAAGATGAACCAGTTGCAACACTCGGCCAATCAAACCCAGCGGTCTATGGGTATGACCTTCAACGTCTATCATGATAATCAGGGAATGGAGAAAATCCTTCACTTGGACATTATCCCCAGGATTATCCCAAATACAGAGTGGCAGAAGTTGGAAGCTGGGCTAAAGCAGCGTACCAAGGCGTTGAATCTATTTCTGCAGGATATCTATAATGAGCGGAGGATCCTAAATGATGGTGTGGTGCCTTCAGATCTCATACTGAAAAGCAAGGATTACCTGACACCTTGTATTGGTCTCACTCCCCCCAAAGGGATATGGTGCCATATCACCGGGACTGATTTGGTGAAAAGCAAAGACGGGGAATATTACATCTTGGAGGACAACCTCCGCTGTCCCTCAGGAGTGTCTTATATGCTGGAAAGCCGTGAGATCATAAAACGCGTTTATCCCGATATTTTTAATCAAAAAGGAGTAATGCCGGTTTCTAATTATCCGACAAGACTGCTCCGTATGCTTCAGAATCTTTCGGATAAGCTAAAACCTGTGGTCGGTGTTTTGACCCCCGGGATATACAATTCCGCCTATTATGAGCATTCTTATCTGGCGTTGCAAATGGGCGTAGAGCTGGTCAATGGAGTGGATTTGATCGTGGAGAATAAAAAAGTCTATATGCAGACCACCAAGGGGCTGCAGCAGATCGATGTACTTTATAGAAGGATAGACGATACGTTTTTGGATCCTACTACCTTCAATCCAGAGTCCATGCTGGGTGTGCCAGGTCTGTTTGAGGCCTACAAAGCCGGCAACATTGCAATGGCCAATGCACCTGGGACAGGGGTGGCGGATGACAAGGCTGTGTATGCCTATGTCCCAAAAATCATTAAGTATTACCTGGACGAAGAGCCTATTCTGAATAATGTGCCAACCTACCTCTGTAGGGAGGAGCAGGATAGGCAATACGTGTTGGACCATATAGAAGAATTGGTGGTAAAGGAAACCAATGCTGCGGGCGGATACGGCATGCTTATCGGGCCAAAGGCTACTGCCGAAGAGCATAATGCCTTTAGGGAGCTAGTAAAAAATAATCCATCAAACTATATCGCTCAGCCAACTTTGTCTCTATCTACAGTACCCACATTATGCGAAGATGGGGTAAGCGGAAGGCATGTGGATTTACGTCCATACATTTTATATGGGGAGGACATAGAAGTGATACCAGGCGCACTGACCAGGGTAGCTCTGAAAAAAGGTTCACTGGTGGTGAACAGTTCTCAGGGAGGTGGTAGTAAAGATACTTGGGTGTTATATTAATTTAAAGGAAATCGTATGCTGAGTAGAGTAGCAAACAGTATTTATTGGCTGGGAAGATATTTAGAAAGAGCAGAAAACTATGCCCGTTTTATTGATGTGAATTTCAATTTGATGCAGGATCTGCCAATGGATATGAAAGAGCAGTGGCACCCATTGATCGCCGCCACGGGTGACTTGGTGCTTTATGAGAAGAAATATTCGGGTTATGATCGAAACCAGGTGTTGTTTTTTTTAGGGTTTGACTCGGAAAATCCCAATTCGATGATTTCTACCATTACAAACGCCCGGGAGAATGCCCGGGTAATCCGTGAAAACCTAAATAAAGAAACCTGGGAGAAAGCCAACGAGCTATATTACATGCTTCAGAACGGATTGGAAAAGAAAGTGTGGAAGAAGGAAGACCCTAGGCCATTTTTCGAGAAAGTAAAAAACCAGATTCTCCTGATTTATGGGATTGCGGATAGCAGTGTGGCCAGGATAGAGGGATGGTATTTTAGGCAGCTTGGACAATACCTTGAGCGAGCCGATAAAACCTCCAGAATTCTGGACGTAAAATACCATATTCTTCTTCCCTCTGACCAGGAAGTAGGAACTCCTTTGGATTTTCTTCACTGGATGGCATTGCTGAAATCCGTCACGGCTTTCAATACCTACCGCAGGCTGTATGGGAACATAGATTCGGCGAGTGTGGTTGAGTTTTTAGTTCTGAATAAATATTTTCCGCGGTCGATTTACTTCTGTCTGAAAGAGGCCGAAAAATGCCTACATAACATTTCCGGGAATATGGGGGTGGGCTACATTAACTCTGCTGAGAAAGCAATGGGAGAGCTGCGTTCTAAACTTGAATTTGCCGAAGTGGGAGAGATTATCAATTTTGGACTACATGAATATTTGGATACCCTTCAGTTGAAAATCAACCATATTTCCAATCAGGTAGATGCCAACTTCTTTACGATCAAAGATAATCAGATCTACCAGACCCAGAATCAGGTTCAAAACTGATTAATTGGGTTTGGTTGAAGCCCATTGACTAATCAGCAAAAATTCCGTTTTTAGGCTTTTCGAATACCTCTGCGTCAAATTCCTCATCCAGCAATAAGGGATCGGCAAAGGAGACCTGGTATCGTAATGTCTTTGTGGAATCATTTTCAAAGGTATAACCAGTAAGGATTCTAGGAAAATAAACTCCATCCGCACTACGGTAATCTTCATATTTAAGCGCGCTAAGTGGAGGGTTTTCATTTCCAAAGAAGGTCACGGTATAGAGTAAGTATTCTAGCCTGTTTGTGTCTGGGTTTATTAGCATGAAATATTGATCTTTTGGGCTCGATCCTATAGTAGGTTCAAACGTTGCCTGAAAAGTAGGGTACTCTTTTCCGTTTAATCGTCTGTCTTCTACTTTCTCCACTGTCACTCCAGGGTCAGTAAACACAAAGGGGATGTTGAAAAAATAAAAGTATAAATTGTGATAAAACTTCAGAGACTGTCCTTTATAGGCTTCTCTGTTTGGGCTGATCCAGGTCTGGTTCCCGTCATATCCCATTTCAAATTCTGAATTGGAAAGTCGGATTTTGCGGCTATCGAGGTTGATAAATGCATTTTCTTCTACCAGTACGCCCTCGTGGATCATAGCGTAGCTTTCCGCTTTGGCCTGGTGCCATTTCTTCCAGTTCCCATGTGCTTCCAGCACCGCGGTGAATTCCGGGGCAAGATCAGGAAGAGGTTTCTCAGCTCTTTTTTGGCAGGAAAAGATAGAAACCAAAAGGATTATGGTACCAAAACACTGATAAAATTTGCGCATAAGTAAAGTAGTTGGGTTCTCAAATTAACATGAAAATATGTTCTTTTACCAATGCTGTTTTTTAGCACGACAAGATTCCCTTACAGAGAAAGCTGCATGATTTAGTGCTTTATGAGCAGGGATGAACATTGAGCGTCTATACTGTTCAGGGCATGCTGAAAAATGCCAGTAATAGATTAAAAACTATAGTTTTGACTGAATGGCTTGTTTTTCATGCGAGCTGTTTTCAGCTAGTGCAAGTTTTTTGGCAGCAAGAGGTCTTGATCCCTGCATCTGAATATCCCAAAATCGTGATTTTCAAGCTAGCCCCAGCCATGTCAAGGAAAAAAAACACCCAAGCACTGCCTGGGCATTTTCCTTTGTTCAAACCTATCGATTGTATTATTGGCCTCTCTTTTTTAATCTGCTGGCCTCTCTTTTAATTCTTTGTCTCTAAGGCTGTCAAAACTGAAATCGGTGCTTTTGATCCATTGGATGGCTTTGGGCACTGTGGCAGTTACGAGAAGTAAGGCACCTATGGAAAATACATGAATGGGGTAAGTAAAATAGCTCCCAGAAGTGAATATGCCTAAAACCAGTAAGGTGCTATATGGCATAGATACCGCCAAGACATTTATGCCCATTTCGAGGTCAAAGGTTGGATTGTCTTTCTGGGCTTCATTGTCGTATTCGAATTTTCGGATCGCCGACATATGTGCAAATGGCCAAAAACTCACCGCACTTTGAGGAAATACTACGGCCAATAGGACAGCGGCCTCTGAAGGCATAGGTACAAGCCAGATGAATAGTCCACTGAGTAGAAAGGTGATACCCGCTCTGAAAGTAAGCAGGGATGCGATCATCCTTAGCTGGTCCCATTTGAAAATCACAGCTATACCGATAAACAGTAGTACCAAAGGTGTCATCATATCCTTCATCATCAGGATGGATTCACTGAGGAACCCTGGCATACTTTCCAGATTAAACCCGAAGCCAAGCAGGGCTATAGCCACAAGAATCACTAAATTGATCGGCTCGCTCACCATAGCAATCAGCAGTTCCTTTACTTTCTGCCCATTGGATTTTGCTTCGAGCTTTTGGTTTTTGTAATACCAGGACATGGCCAGCAAGTAGGCTAAAACCAGCACAAATAGTTTGTTTCCTATATCTGCCAATGCAGCCCACGCCAATACATCATCCCCTAGGTATTCTACGATAAATGGGAAGCAAGTAAGCCCGGGAGCCAAGGAAGGGAGAAGCAGCATCAGGGTCCGCATGGCCGGTGTATCAGCCTTGATCCCAAAGAATGGCAAGGTGTACCTGGTAATGAAGATCATCATAATGTTGAATACCAGAGCCAAAACCGGAAGGATCAAAAGATCCGGATTGATTTCGATTTTCAACAACGCGACAAAGATCATTGCCGGTAAGGCGATGTTTAGAATTATGGTTTTTAACCCCTTTTTCTGGTCTTCATTTTGTAGTTTTTTCTGGAGAAATATCCCGATAACTATCAATAGGAGCAGCGATAGGGTCTTCTGAAGTGCAATACTCATAGTTGGTTCTACTCTTAGGCTGTTACTTTTTTGAAAGCATCGACGAAAATTTCCATTTCGCCCATGGTTCCCATACTTACTCTACACCATGGTTTGTTGTCAATATTGAATACTCTGACGCCTACTCCGCTGTCGTACATGCCTTTCATAAATGGCTGTCCCTCCATGCGAAGTGGGAAAATCATAAAGCTTGTATGTGAAGGGATGATATCGTACCCAAGGGAGGCGATTTCTCCTTTGGTGTATTCTCTACATTCGGTGTTCATGTTCCTGCAGGTGGTGATGAAGCCCGGGTCTTGCATACTTGCGATAGCGCCGTTCAGAGAGGTGACACAAAGTCCCATAGTGCTTCTCACTTTAGAGGTGATGCTTTCGATACGCTCAGGAAGTGCAACTAAATATCCGATTCTAAGCCCCGCCATTCCATGGACTTTGGAGAATGTTCTGGCTATCATTACGTCTTTGCCCTCGGCCACAAGTCCCACCATAGAGCTTTCTTCGGGTTTTTCCAAAAACTCCAGATAGGCTTCATCTACAAATACGGGTGTTTTCTCGGATACGGAAGAGCAGAATGCTTTCAGTTTCTTGGCATCGGTGATAGATCCTGTAGGGTTGTTTGGATTACAGATATAGACCAGATTGGTATCAGCATCCACAGCAGCGGCCATACCATCCAGATCATGCTGATAATCACCTGTCAGCAAAACCGGTTTCCAGGTGGCTCCAAGTTTCTGGGCTGTGTTCATCAGGGACATATAAGAAGGGTCAGCAGATACTACATTTCCCCCGTTCATAAATTGCACAAAAGCTGTCTTTTCCAAGATATCCGATGATCCCGGTGATAACATGATATGATCTGCACTTACCCCTTCTTTTTCGGCGATCATATCGATAAGTACCTTAGCCTCGCCATGACCATATCGGTTTCCCAGGGAAATGGAATCTGTGATTGCTTTGATCACTTTAGGCGAGGGTCCGTAAGGGTTTTCATTGGCATTCAGCTTTGCGATGATCCTGGCTTCATCGTATCTGAATGCCGGGATATGCTCATGTAGGATGGAATCGGGTTGATAAGCGGCAAGCGCTTTGTTTTTAGGAAGTGCGAAAGCCGGGGCCATTGCCATTGTTCCCATGGCCATTAGACTTGATTTGATCCAGGTTCTTCTGTTGATAGTGTGGTTCATAGCTGTTTTAATAAGATGATTGTAAGATTTCAGAGAAATGAGTTTTTGTTTGATACATATTTAAAGCGTGTTAATTCACTCTTACCGTGTGGTATTTTCTAAAAGCAACATTTTTGTATGTTCCGGCAAATTCCAAACGTACCTGTCCTCCTGATTTTGGCTCAGATAGCCCTAGATCTTGCCAGGATACGACTAGGTCAGCTGTGCCCTCTGCACTGGTGGTAAGCTGGGCTATCTGCTGGGTGTTGTTGACAAATACCGAAATGTCCAAATTGGGGACAGGAATTGAGTCAATTCCTTGTGTATGATCCAGGATATTGGTTTTATCCAGCTCTAGGAATTTAGATCCCACTGTCACGGGGGATTCGGCACCGAACGATGAACCGTTTAACAGTACCAGCACAGGAGATGCTACATTTGGCGTAGCCAGATCTTCTGCTTCCACACAGGATTGGGTGATGGAAATAGAAATTATAGCGGCCATGATTAAGTATATATTGAATGACTTTTTCATATTTTTAAAATTTGGATTCATGCGGGTTTTTTTTATTTCAGTTGCATTTGTGAGGTTAGGAGCTGCTATTCTACCCACCATAGCGGAGTCCTCATATTGTCTGAGCCACCGAGTTTGCTTACACCTTCATCCAGGTTTGCCTTGTTGAGAGAATACTCTGAAGTAGGATATTCAATGCGGGTTGGAAGTACCCCTTCGTTTGAAAACACGGCACTTGGATTAGGTGCGGGCATTACAGGATAGCCTGTTCTCCGGTATTCATTCCAGGCTTCTACTCCTTGGCCAAAAAGTGCTATCCATTTTTGGGTCATGATGCTTTCCTTGGTGACGCCGCCTATCCGGCTCATGTAGTCACTTGGCATTGTAAGTCCTTGTTGATTAAAAGATGCTTTGATCGCACTTTCAAGAAATTTCGATGCATCTCCCTCGATATCGCCATCTAAGGCTGCCTCAGCTTTGATGAACTCTACCTCTGCATAGGTCATCAGGACACTCGGTGCTGTGGGATCCAAATATTTAAGCCCTATTCTCGAAGCATTGTAGTTTCCTGCGGCCGCGTCTGTGAGTCCGTTTGGAAGTCCTGCATAAGAACCGTCTTCAAGAGGCTGTGCATATACTGTGATCCGGTCATCGTCAAGTTCGAGCAGTTTGTTTATGAGCGTAGAGCTGATGTTCCAATCAGATCGCGTGGAGAACACGTCAAACATTTTGTTTCTGCTCCCGATCACATCGAAATGGATCAATTCAGCGGCCTGTGAATTGCTTTCGATAACCGGGTATTTGGCAGGGTCTGAAAGGATTTGGCTCATTATAGCTTTAGACTCAGCGGGCTTTTTAGCAGCTTGTCTATTGGCGATTCTTAACGCTAGGGAATTTGCAAAGCGCTTCCATTTCATGATGTCCCCGTTGAACATAATGTCTCCGACCACAGCTGGGCCAGAGGTGGAGAGATATTCGTTGGCATCCATCAGATCGCCCAGTATCCCGGCATACACTTCCTCCATGGAATCGTATTTTGGTGAATTTATGGCTTCTTCCGCAGTGCCTTTAAGCGCTTCTGAATAGGGGATAGGGCCAAAAACATCCGTGAGGTACGCATAGGTAAAGGATTGCATTACCATGGCTATACCTACATAATTGGGGTTTTCATAGGGTCCTCCGGGTTCGGATAGTGATTTTACCTTTTCGAAATTGATCAAAGCATCTCTGTAAAGATTATTCCAAGTGCCTGAAGAGATTGTAAGAGGAATCTCATAACTGTCACCTTCAGCATTGATATAGATATTCCTGGAGAGATGCTGGATCCAGCACATTGCCGCGTCTATATTGAGTCTCTCGTATCTGGTGCTATGTCCCCAGTATCTATCGGCCACTACCTGGATCGCATTTGGCAAAAGCAGGGAAGGGGCTATGGAAACCGGGTTGTTGGGATCTGTATTGATTTCTTCAAAATCATTGGTACACGAAGTCATCGTGCCGAAAGTCAGAAGAAGTATTGCTAGGCTGGCTATGTATAGTCTTTTCATAAGGTTTGTAGGTTGATTTTTAATGACCATGACCTGTTGGTAGCGGAGTAAAATGGTTGGGTTTCCACAACTGTTTGCTTCAGGTTTGCTCCATTTCATGATGTGCCATTAATTGGTTGAGGATTAAATCAGAAAGTTACATTTAGGTTGAATCCTAGGTTCCGCGTCGATGGCATTTCTCCATAAGAAAAACCTTGACCATTTCCTCCTTTGCCATCTACTTCAGGATCCATATGAGGATGATTCTTATAAAGGATAGCGAGGTTTCTGCCCACAAATGAGAGCTTCATCGTCTGGATAAACTTGTTTCCTAAGAATCCCCTAGGGAAAGCATACCCCAGAGACAGCTCACGTAGCTTTACATAGGTCCCATCAAAAATCCCTGTTTCATGATAGGTACGCGGGTTTTGGGAATTCCAGAAGGTGGTGGCATCCGCGATTACATCGTTAGGGACGTAAATGGGTTCTTCGCTCGTCCCTACGTTCATTACTCCCTTTCCTATTACTCCTTCCTCACGCCCAATGGCAGTTTCGGCATATTGCCCTGTTTTTCTGGCAAGGCCGGTTCCTACGTCGAAAATATCCCCTCCCATTTTCATGTCTATCAAGGTATTCAACTCAATGCCTTTGTAAGCAAATGAGTTGGTCCATCCGCCTATCCAGTCTGGTTGGATGTTGCCTAATACAAAGGTTCCTTCTTCGAGAATAGGGAGCCCATTGTTGTATATCAATTCTCCTTCAGGGCTTCTTAGGTACCGTCTGCCGTAGAGTGAACCATAGGGCTGTCCGACCCGCGCTTCAGACGTCAAAGAGTTTTGTGTTCCCAAGATGTAGTTTTCCAACCCTTCGGCAAGTTCTACTACCTCGTTCCGGTTTCTGGCGAAATTGAATGCGGTGTACCAGTTAAAACCTGTTGGGGTATTGATTGGAGTGGCATTGATCGAGAGTTCGACTCCTTGGTTGGTGATTTCACCTGCATTTAGAATTTGGCTGCTATACCCAGAAGCAGTGGAGATAGAGACGGCGAGAATTTGGTTTATGGTGGACTGGTGGTAGTATGTGAAGTCAATACCTACCCGGCCCTCAAAAAATCTTAAATCCAAGCCTACTTCTTTGCCTGTGGTGATTTCCGGTTTAAGTGTTCTATTGGCTATTTCGTTTGATTCTGCATAGGTAGGGGTAGTTCCTGCCCATAGCCCTTCTGAGGTATATACTTGGTTTAACAGATATGGATCTGCATCATTTCCCACTTGTGCTATGCTGCCTCGTATTTTTGCAAACGAAAGGAAACCAGACTGTATGTCGAAGATGTCTGTCAGGACAGCGCTCAGGGCCGCAGATGGATAGAAGAAAGAGTTTTGATTGGTAGGAAGGGTGCTTGACCAATCATTTCTACCTGTCACATCGAGAAACAGATAATTGTTGAAGCCAATTTGAGCTGAGCCAAACACGCTGTTTACCACTTGCTTACGGATTGTGCTGGATGGAGTGACCGGAGCCGCATAGTTACCCAGATTATACAACCCATCAATGGTAAGCTGTCCTACACTGACCGCGGTGCTTTTGTAGTTATTTACCCTGTTGATTGCGCCCGCTTGCACTTTTAGGGACAGTCTTTGTGTCAGGTCTTTATCAAAAGTCAGGATCACGTCACTGTTGGTTTCTTGACTGTTTAATACAGATTCTGAGTATGATCCAAATCTTTTGACGTTGTTTTTGAAGCTTTCAGCACTGTTGATGTTGATCCTGGTGTCAGTCCAGTAATCGGTGCCCGACCTGGCCATGATGCTGAAGTTTTCATTAATGTCGTAATTCAATGCTATGCTGCCAACTAACCGGTCTTTCTCATTTGATTTGGGCAGATACCTTTGATTGAAGAATGGATTGGAAAAGTATTCATGCTGCCAGTTTGCATAAGGGTAATCATCCCCTGGTCTGAATGTCTGCTTTTGGATGTCGTAATAGTCTTCCCAATTCTTGAGCTTGGTATAGTCAGTATGTCGGTGGGCCCAGATGAAATCCTGGCTTCCTGTGAAGCCCCGGTTATCTGACCCGGATTTGACATATTCAGCGTTCACACTCATCTGGAGCTTTGGGGTGAATTTATAAGAAGTATTTAGTTTGAAGTTGTTTCTGTAATAATCATTATCTGCCATAATACTGGTCTGATCCAATCTGCCGATAGCTACCCTGAAGCTACCCTGTTCATTTCCTCCGGAAAGAGCGATTGTATTGGAGACACTTTGCCCTGTTTCCCAGAAATCCTCCCAATTATTGGGCTGCGGCAAAAGGGCTACCCTCTCTGGGGCAGAGTACCAAAGTGGAACCAGCCTGCCGTCCATCGGAGCTCCCCAGCTTTCGTCCACACCTGCGGTTCCTCGTATTCCTTCTGCGTCAAATCCGTTTCTTCCATCCACATACCAAGTCCTGTAGCCAGCCCCTCCACCATAGATATTTTGGAAGTCCGGCTTTATCAGAGGATTGTCCATAGTCATGTTACTGTTGAATTCGATGCCTATTCCCTTCGTGCCGGATCCGTTTTTGGTGGTGACCATGATAACCCCGTTTGCGGCACGAGAGCCATACAATGCCGCTGCTGTTGCACCTTTTAGTATGGTCATTTCCTTAATGTTGTCCGGGCTTATTTCGGATAGTCCATTCCCATACTGTCTGCTGGAGGTTTGTTCCAGCGGTACTCCATCTACTACCACAAGCGGCTGATTATTTCCTGCCACGGAGGAGGAGCCTCTGATTACTACATGGGCGCCACTGCCTGGCATGGAATTTCCGGTTACCTGAACACCTGCTACTCTCCCCGATAGACTGTTGGCCACATTGCTGGGCCGGGATTCTGTCAGGGCTTTTCCATCTACACTTTGAGTAGAGTACCCAAGGGCTTTTTTGTCGCGCTCCAGTCCAAACGCTGTGACTACCACTTCATTTAGCGCAAGATCCGAGGAGGCTAATTCTATCGTGAACACCGAAGTGGTTCCCACTCTGATTTCTTGGGTAGTAAAACCTATGAAGGAGACCGTCAGGATAGCATCTTCGCTTCCATCTTCGAGAGTAAGGGTGAATTTCCCATCTATATCAGTCACCACGCCGTTCATTGTTCCTTTTATCAGAATACTTGCACCGGGGATGGGTTCTTGGGAATCGTCCAGAACCACGCCCTGTATGGTGCGCTCCATTTTCTTAATAGTCTGATCAGATAATTGATAAGTGGAAGCCGAAGGTGTTGGAGATGCCTCTGAGTCTTTGGCCTGGGATTGTTCAAGTATATAGAATCCCCCTGCCCCTTTCCTGTATTGTATCCGACTACCTTTTAAAATACGTTCCAGGTTCTGTTCCGCAGTCAGCTTGGAGTTGATGGCGGCCGGGATTTTGGTTTCAGAATTTACCAGAGTGGATGGATAAGCAATCGAAATCGCATATAAATCCTCAAGTTCCCTTAGTGTTGATTCAAGATTCTTTT
The DNA here is from genome assembly GCF_021390545.1 of Algoriphagus sp. AGSA1. Taxonomy (GTDB): domain Bacteria; phylum Bacteroidota; class Bacteroidia; order Cytophagales; family Cyclobacteriaceae; genus Algoriphagus. The sequence continues at coordinate 132,989 of NZ_JAJUWR010000016.1, forward strand.
TATCCAGCTTCTGATCCAAAGCTGGGCCTTTTGCAAGTTGTGTTAGATTTTGGCCTTGTGCTGAAAGCGGGAGTGCGAGCACTCCGGTCACTCCGGCTACCAACAGATAACGGGTAAATTTGATGAGCATAGATTAACAGGTTAGTGGTTAGAATGATAACTTGCGTTTATTTTGGGTCAATTGTCAATCATTCTTCGATCTGTGTATGATTGGTACACAGAGCTCACTAGTGTAATTACAGGCAGATGGATTTCACCACTGCTTTTGCTCGAACTAATTTTACTATTATTTAAGTTATTGCTTGCGATCCGGCCGAAAGGCAAGCAGTAATCTAGGGTAGTTGGATAGTGTTCTGTTTTAGGCTGATTTTAGTGTCAAATAACACCTGGATGTTCTCGATCACTTCATTTGGATTGTCTGACAGTGGTAAGCTGCCAGATATAAGTTCTGCGGTTAGTGGTATTTTTTGGTCGGGCAATTCCAGGTCATATAGCTCTGTAACTATGTTAAGCACCTCTTCAAGGCTTTCATTGTGCATTTGTAATTTCCTCTTCTGCCAAGCTATAAGCTTGGAGGGATTATCTGTTTTTTTGCTTGCAATCTTCTGGTTCTCTACGTCTAGTTTGACGGTCTCTCCCGGAGTCACCATTAGGGTGGTGTTTCCTCCCTCACCTTCATATCCCAATTTCACACTGCCCTGCAACAAGGTCAATTTGTGAATGGGGTGCTGGTTTTTGAAATTGAATTCAGTTCCAAAAACCTCAACTTCCATCACCTCGCCTTCATTGATCAAGAATCGCCTGGAATCCGGATCTTTGGCTATATCAAAATATGCCTCACCTCTTAATTCCACCTTGCGCTCAAATCCAAATGCCCATCGGTAGGAATAGGCCAATGAGGAATTTGAATTCAAACAAGCCGTGGATCCATCTGGCAACTCTATTTTGAGAATTTCATTTGCCCCTGTCTGGTAATTTTTTTCTTTAAGAGTCAGTGCCTGCCACAGACCAATATTTAACGATAGAAGTAGGAGTACAGCTGCTGCTGTTTTTGTCGCACGATGGATTTTCTTTTTCCTTTCTACTTTTTCTTCATGCTTTCTAATTGCCGACTTTATTTCTCCAAACAGCTTTTTCTTTAAGAGCTGCTGGTCTTTTTCCTCCATTCGATCCACATAATCATCCTCAAATAGCTCATCAGTCTCAGTAGGAGGTTTTATGTGCGTATTGTGGAATAAATTGGAGTGGTTTTTTGCCATAACTTGTGTGTTATACTGTAATTGTCAATTCAAACAGATTTTTCCTCCATTGTGAACAGGAAAAAAACCGATTTTTTTATTTTGTATGAGTTTTAGCCTGTTTTTTATTGTTTTTTGAACCTTGTTTTGATTTTTTTTTGTCTTTTTGTTGCTGGATGATCTAAGTTTTTTTTTGAAAGTTCCTTTGTTGTGGGCTTTAATATGGGATGCTTTCTAGGTTTTTAGCCCGAGGGCTTTCGGAGATCCTTAATTGAAATGTGAGTTGGCTGAAGGTGTGTGGTAGGCGCATCTAAATTCCCATCAGGGGTGGGATGGCGTTGGATTTACGGATTAGTTTAAAAAGGAAATCCCACCTAGTATTTCGGGGTAAGACTCTAGTCCCGGGAGAACACATGCGGTAAAGGTAAGTTCTTTCAGATTCACCCGAAGATCCTTCAGTGCCCGTATAAGGTGTTTTTCCACAGTGCTGACTGAGATTTCAAGCTTTTTGGATATTTCTATATAGCTTAAACCTTTATCAAACCGTAACTGATATACTTTTTTGCGTTGTGGGGGGAAGTTCCGCACCACTTTTTTGATGTTCGTCTTCAGATCATTGAACAGTACCTTTTCATCAGTCGATGAGTTTTGTTGCTCTCCCTTGGATTTTTCCCGTAGTGTAAATCTTTCCCGGATACTTTGGGACTTGTACTGGTTGATGATTCTATAGTTCACAGAAGTGAACAGGAAAGCCTGGAGGGATGTGTGGATTTCAAGTTTGGTTCTTTTGGTCCAAAGATCAATAAATACATCCTGGACAATCCCTTCTACGATCTCCTTTTTACCAAGTCTTTTGTAGCCGAAATTGAACATACGCTTCCAGTATAGATCGTACACTTCAATAAATGCTGACTCGTCACCATTTTTGATTCTTTCCAGAAGTTCTAGTTCATTTAATTCTTTTTCAGACATGGGATTTTGTGCTTAATGGGTGAGCGGTATTTTTTTTACGGTCTAAAAAGTTGGTTTAATTTTTTACTTATGTTGTGTAAATTTCTGTTAAAATATTAAATGGAGGGTATATATGAAACATAAATTTTAAATAATTGCGTAAAAAATTAAAATATGGGTTAAGATCAATATTGTTATGACTTTTATACAGGGAGTTTAGTTAGATGTGCTGTAAAATGTCGGTAATAGGTCAAAAGCCATCATTTTGAATGATTAGCCTATTTTTCACACATGTTGTTTTTCAGCAGGTGCGAGCTAATTGATGGTAGCAGGTCTTTATCCGTACATCAGAAAACCACAAAATCAAGATTTTCAAGCTGGCCTCAACCGTGCCATTTTTCTCGTTGGCCTCATGAGATATTAAGCATATCTCCTCACTGGGTCGCTTTGAGCCTTCCTGCCGACAGGCATGTCTGGTGTACCTAGGTTTTTTTCAGTAAGTGAAGGTGTTCAAAATCTCCTGTCAGGAAAATTGTTTTTCAATTCTTTATTAGATTAAATCTAAATAATAAAATTCTTGCTTATTTTTGCCTTCTGGATTATTTCTCACTCTCTTTAGCTTACTATTAGATGCAGCCTAAAAAATCTACTGTTTGGAAAAGTATCCGAAATATTTTTGATCAAATACACCTGTATGCAGGCCTGATCTCAGGTCTTGTGGTAATTGCTGTCTGTCTCAGTGGTACCATCTATGTTTATAATACCGAGATCCGGGAATTCATGGATTCTGAACTCTATTTCGTAGAGAGTGCCGGTGAAAGAATGTCTCCGGATGAGTTGAAGGACACTCTCGAAAAAAGGGAGGGATCCAATGTGGTAGCTGTAATGTGGAATGAAGAATCTGACCGGAGCGTACAGCTAACCTTAAAGAAAGCAGGGGAAGAGGGTAGGGGGACTACCTATTATGTGAACCCCTATTCTGCGGAAATCCTGGGAAATACCGGTGATAAGACCAAAACATCTGAATTTATGGGCTATATGTTCAGCTTGCACCGTTGGTTGTTGCTGGATAGGATAGAGGAGCCAATACTGGAAAGCATGGGCAACCGGGATTTGGGAAGGTTTATCAATGGTGTGGCCACGCTACTTTTTTTACTTGGGGTGATTACTGGTATAGTAATCTGGTTTCCTAATAAGGTAAAAAGCTGGAAACAGGGATTAAAAATCAAATGGTCGGCCAATTGGAAGCGGGTAAATCATGATCTTCACAATACTTTGGCTTTTTATTCTTTACTTATCCTTTTTGTAATGGCGGCCACCGGCCCTTTTTGGTCTTATGAATGGTATAGGGAAGGATGGCAGAAAACCTGGGACACCTATCAGGAACCGGGCCCACGAGGTGGAAATGGAGGAGGCCCAAACCGTGAAGCACGTGTGGAAACCAAACCGGAAGAGAATGTCCCCCCTGTAATTTCTATTGAAGAGATTTTCGCAAAAACAAATGCCGAGCTTACGTATAAAGGGAATATCAGAGTATCCTTGCCTATTAAAGCGACTGATCCGGTCAGTGTAAGCAAATACAGAACAGGCTTTTTCGCCAGGGCTGGTGCCGATCAATTGACTTTGTCTTCGGATGATTTGTCTGTTACTGAGGCTAAATTGTTTTCGGATTTACCCTTCCGTCAGCAAATAGGAAGGTCTGTGAAATCGCTTCATGTAGGGGATATCTTCGGGCAATTTTCTAAATTTTTATGGTTTGTGGCCTGTTTGATTGCTACTTCCTTGCCGATTACCGGAACACTGATCTGGTGGAATAAGCGAAAGAAAAAACCGGCAAAGAAAAAGCCTGTTGCTCGCAAAGTGGCGGAAATGGTATAATTCATATAGGAGACCTTCTAATTTTGGAAGGTCTTTTTTTGTTTTTTTTGACCCGGATTATGTATTAGGTCTTGTGGTGAGGATATTAATTGCAAGAAAATAAGGCTGTTTGGAGACTGGGTCCGCCGCGGCGGATATGGTGAGGTCGAAAACAGCAGTGTAATGGTTGATTTTGAAGCAATTAATGGCTGCAATAGAATTGCCAATGCATATTTCGGGTTTAACCACAAAGTTCGCGGAGTTATCCGTAGAGATTCGAAAGTTCACAACTTGCTTCAAAACTTTAAGAGAATCTTAAGCTGTAGGATTACAGGGCTTGGATTGAATTGTTAACTTTTGCGTAGCAAAAACAACAAAGAAAGAGAATTCAAGATCAATTTTGGAAATAGCAAAGCTCTTCAATAAAGCTATATAGCTTAACTGCAGCCTTTGTGTGACCTTTATGCTCTCAGTGATTATAACAGAAAAATCAAGCATGCGAATTCTAGTCGTAGAAGATGAGCCGGGGATTTCCGGGTTTTTAAAGCAAGGGTTGGAAGAGGAATCCTATCAGGTGGATATTGCTGAAAATGGTCGGTCAGGCCTTCAAATGGCACTTAGTGGAGATTATGATTTATTGCTGCTGGACTGGATGCTGCCTAGCATAAGCGGACTGGAGCTTTGCAGGACATTCCGAAAGCAATTTTCGGATACTCCTGTTGTTTTTCTTACCGCAAAAGACACGGTGGAAGAAACAATCGCAGGGCTACAGTCCGGGGCAAATGATTACATCAAAAAGCCCTTTCACTTTGAAGAATTATTGGAGCGGATCCGTGTGCAGTTGCGGACCAAGGATATTTCGGAAGAAAAATATACACTTGGGCCAATTACCCTCTACACCGGAAGGCACCTGGTACTCAAAGAAGAGGCCGAAGTTCAGCTGACCCAAAAGGAGTTTGCACTGCTGGAATACCTGATGAAAAACAAAAATCAAGTGTGCAGACGCACCCAGATCATCGAGGAGGTGTGGGATATTCACTTTGAGTATAATACAGGAGTGATTGATGTTTTTATGAACTCACTCCGAAAAAAACTGCATTTCAACACCAATGAAGATTACATACAGACGGTGCGGGGAATAGGTTATATAGCCAGAGATCTATGAATGTTTCCTACAAAGAACAGATTGCACGTAGGCTTACGCTGGTCACGGCATTAATTGTTTTGGTTGTGTTTGCCATCATTTATCTTGTGGTGAATTATACGGTGGTCCAGAGTATAGACAGGGAACTCAAGTTGGAGACTGATAAGCATGTAGGTCAGATTTTTCTGGTAAATGGCGAGATAAGGTTTGTTCATAAGGATGAATGGCTGGAACAGGAGCATAGCCAGATCCAGCTGAACCCAATATTTATAGAAATCGTGGATATGCAAGGGGGATCTATGGATAAGTCCCCAAATCTAGGAGAACACCATTTGAGTTTTTATCCTGAACGGGCAGAAAATAATGAGGCGTGGACACAAAAGACTGGTGAAAGGGAAGTGCGTCAAATGCAGATTCCGCTGAATCATGAGGGAAAGCAGGAAGGGTATATGCTGGTAGCCAAGTCATTTGAAGACGCCAGAGAACTGCTGACCAATCTGAGAAATATCTTGGTGTTGCTCTATCCGGGGATTCTTATTTCCCTGTTTTTGGCTATGCGGTATTTGGCCGGTAAAAGTATCCAGCCTATTCAGAAGATCATTCAGAAAACTAACCTGATTTCCCAAAGTAACCTGAATGAACGGATTCCGGTAGCTGATCCAAACGATGAAATAGCCCAACTAACGCTGTCAATCAATGGGCTGCTAGCCCGGTTGGAGCAGGCGTTGACCAGAGAGAAGCAATTCACTTCTGATGCCTCCCACGAGTTGCGTACTCCTCTAGCTGTATTACGAGGCACACTAGAAGTGCTGATCCGCAAACCGAGAACATCGGAGGAATATGTGGAAAAGATCAAAATGGTTTTGGGAAGTATAGACCGTATGTCAGGGATGATTGATCAGTTACTTTCCCTGGCAAGAGCGGGCAAAGGGAAAATGAGCAGGGAAGAAGTGGAATTAGTTTCTTTTGCAAAGGATTTTGCGCAGCAGGCAGAATTGGATTCAGGCAGGGAAATCAGATTGGAAACTAATCTTTCCAAGCCGCTTTTTATACAGGTCAATGAAAGATCCCTTCAGATGATTTTGACTAATCTCACCCAAAATGCCGTCAAATATTCTTCTCCGAATACCAAAATCATGTTTCAATTAGGGATTCATGAAGGATCGCCATACCTATTGATCAGAGATGAGGGAAAAGGGATAGCCAGGGAGTCATTGGATAAGATTTTTGATCCATTTTATAGAGAGGCAAATGATGCCGGAAATCCTGTTCAAGGCACAGGACTTGGACTCGCAATTGTAAAGAAACTAGCAACGGAATCCGGTATTCGGGTGGAGGTAGAAAGTGAAAAGGGCGAGGGCAGTACGTTTCGATTGATTTTTAGCGCTGAGATTTAAGACAATCTTAAGGGAGTTTTTCGGGTGTAGAGAAGCCTTTGGGCGATTTTTGCATTTCAATTTCGACCTCTCGCATGTTAGATAGAATTATACAATGGAGTATAGCCCATAAGCTGATCATCTTCATTTTTATGGCAGCCTGGATAGGTTTTGGAATTTTTGCTTTGGGCAATCTGCCTATAGGCGCTGTGCCTGACGTCACCACGAACCAAGTACAGGTGATCACCACTTCCCGGAATCTTGCGACCGAAGATGTGGAGAAATACTTGACTTATCCGGTGGAGCTGGAAATGGCAAATCTCCCGGGAGTGACCGAAATCCGCTCCGTGTCCAAATTTGGACTTTCGGTAGTTACGATTGTTTTCGAGGATAAAATGGGAACTTATCTTCCGCGTCAACTAATTGCGGAGCGCATCAAAATAGCAGAAGAAAGCATCCCTGCAGGTTTTGGCTCACCGGTAATGGGACCTATTTCCACCGGTCTGGGAGAGATTTTCCAGTATGTGATCGATGTGGAACCGGGCTATGAAAGCGAATACGATATAACTGATCTGCGTACTATTCAAGATTGGGTAGTCAGGAGACAGCTTTCGGGCATAGAAGGGGTGGTGGAAGTAAATACCTGGGGTGGTTTTCTAAAGCAATATGAGGTCGCCATTAATCCTGAGCGATTGAAGGGGATGCAGATCGATATTGCCGAGGTGTATCACGCTTTGGAACAGAATAACTCCATAGCCGGTGGCGGATACATAGAAAAAACCAACGAAAGCTTCTTTATCCGAGGAGAAGGATTGGTGTCGAGCTTGGACGATATAAGGAATATAGTAGTAGAAGTGAGGAATGGAGCTCCTGTATATATCCGTGATATTGCCGAAGTAGGCTTTGGTCATGCGAATAGATTTGGGGCGATCACCGCAAACGGCGAAGGGGAAAAAGTATTGGGACAGGTGATGATGCTGAAAGGAGCGGATTCCAAAGGGACGATTGATCGGGTGAAGGAGAGATTGGAAGAAATGAAGGCCTCTCTTCCTGAGGGTATTGTCATCAATGGATTTTTGGACAGATCTGAATTGATCGGAAGAACGACCTTTACGATTGCCGAAAACCTGATTTTGGGTTGTCTGATCGTGGTTTTTGTGGTGGTGTTACTTCTGGGGAATTTACGTTCTGGATTGGTGGTAGCCTCAGTGATTCCCCTGAGTTTGCTTTTTGCACTCTCCATGATGTACATCTTTGGAGTCGATGCCAATCTGATGAGTTTGGGCGCGATCGACTTTGGGATTATCATCGATGGCGCAGTGATTATTGTAGAGTTTATTGCCTTCCAATTCACCAGAGCAGATCATCAGCTGGCGGGATTGTCTAAGTCGCAAAGGCAGGATAAGAAGGATGAAATTTCCTTTACAGGAGCCTCCAAAATGATGCACTCGGCAGTTTTTGGACAAATCATTATCATCATTGTGTTTATCCCGATTTTATCCCTGACAGGTGTAGAGGGAAAGATGTTTCGCCCGATGGCTGAAGTTTTTTCCTTTGCCTTGATCGGGGCAATGATTTTGGGTCTGACCTATGTTCCGGTAGTTTCAGCATTATTTCTCAAGACCACACCTCCGGGGCCAAAGAATATATCCACAAGAATAATCAATGGGCTAAATAAGATTTACGAACCGGCGATTACCTGGGCATTAGCTCATACTAGGGCGGTGCTGATTACTGCCTTTGGGTTGTTGGTTGGAGCGGTTTTTCTTTTCACTTCGATGGGATCTGAGTTTGTGCCTACCCTGGATGAGGGGGACTTCGTGATTCAGCCTATGTTGAAAACAGGAACTACGCTGACCAACACGGTGGCAACTATCACTGAGATAGAGAAAATCTTAAAAGAATTCCCGGAAGTGAACCAGGTAGTGACCCGAATCGGTGCCGCTGAGATTCCCACAGACCCCATGTCCATGGAGGAGAGTGATGTGATCGTGACATTGAAACCTCGCTCAGAATGGACTACTGTGGAAACCAAGGATGAACTTGCAGATAAATTCAAAGAAGCACTGGAAGTGATCCCTGGAATGGAATACGAATTTACCCAACCTATAGAAATGCGTTTTAATGAATTGATTACCGGTGTACGTGCCGATTTAGCTATCAAAGTGTTTGGTGAGGATCTGGACGTGTTGCTGAAAACAGCTGAGGAAATCGAAGCTGCCATACAGGGCGTAGAAGGTGCTGCGGATATTATATTGGAGAAAGTAGATGGACTTCCCCAGATGAAGATTGAGTACAACCGTGGCAAAATTGCCAAGTTCGGGTTGAATATTTCTGATCTGAACGAGGTCGTGACCATGGGGTTTGCTGGGATGACTGCAGGGACTGTCTTCGAAGGAGAGAAGCAATTTGATTTGGTGGTGAGATTTGCGGAGCCTTTCCGCAAGGACATCAGACATCTGGAGCAGACTTCCATCCAGCTTCCCAATGGAGGCTCAGTGCCGCTTTCTGAGTTGGCAACCATCAGCTACACCAAAGGACCTGCGAAGATCTCCAGGGACAATACCAACCGAAGAGTGGTGATCGGCGTGAATGTAAGAAATCGTGACTTACAGTCTGTGGTAGATGATATTCAGGGAATTATTGCCAGCCAAATTAATCTTCCGGAAGGTTATAGAGTGGACTATGGAGGGCAGTTTGAGAATCTCCAAAAGGCCAGAAACAGGCTGATGATTGCCGTTCCGATTGCCTTATTTCTGATTTTCGTGCTGCTTTATTTTGCATTTTCTTCTACCCGTGACGCACTGATGATTTACTCTGCGATTCCGCTTTCGGCAATAGGAGGAATAGTGCTGCTTTGGATCAGGGATATGCCGTTTAGTATTTCCGCCGGTGTGGGGTTTATTGCTCTTTTTGGTATAGCCGTGCTGAACGGAATCGTGCTGATAGAACATTTCAAATCCATGGAGTCCCATTACATCAACATCAAGGACTTAGTGATAAAAGGTGCAAAGGAACGCTTGAGACCCGTATTGCTTACTGCTTCTGCCGCTGCATTGGGCTTTTTGCCGATGGCAATTTCTAATTCCGCAGGGGCTGAAGTGCAGCGTCCGCTTGCTACTGTGGTTGTGGGAGGATTGATTTCGGCCACGTTACTGACTTTGATTGTGCTTCCGGTGCTCTATGTTTTGTTTAAAACCAAATCCGGACTGTCTTCTTCATCCAAAAAAGTGTTGACCTCCTTGGCGTTATTTTCCATGTGTACTTTTGCTGTGCGGGCACAGGAGTCTCCGCTTACACTGGAGCAAGCTGTAGAGCTGGGATTGGAGAGAAATCTCACAATAAAGGCCGCTGACAAGTCGCTTGAGATGGCCACTGCCAAGGTCGCCCAGGGCTGGAATCTGGACAAGACGAGTGTTTATTATGCGGAGGACAAAAATGACCTCGCCGAAAATGGGATTTACAATAGGAAATGGGGGTTAAGCCAAAGTTTCGCCTTTCCGACGCTTTATGGAGCACAGAAAAACGCCTTGGAAGCTGGTGCAGAAATGCAACTCAGTCAGTTTGAATTGCAGAAGAGAATGCTGGAAGGTGAGATTAGCAAGGGATTTATAACAGTAAAATACTGGCAGGAACTGATCGGGAATTATGGGTATTTGGACTCACTCTATGCTGAATTTACCCGCGCAGCTTCCCGGAAATTTGAAACCGGAGAAAGTAACTATCTGGAGAAATTGACAGCTGAAGGTAAGCGGCAGGAAATCAGTCTCAAGAGTAATGAGGCCAATGAAAACTACCTGATGGCGCTGGATCACTTGAAATTATTGCTGAATTGGGAAGGAGAACTCGTGCTTTCGGAAGAGGATGTTTCACTGGACTCTTCTCTACCCGAAGACTGGGCTATGCATCCCGGTGTGGAATATTATGAAAATGCCGTCAAACAGTCTGCATATCTGATTCAGACTGAAAAGAGAAAACTGCTTCCCGATATAAGTCTAGAGGTATTCCGTGGGACTAATCCCGGAGCAAATGCAAAGATTTATCCAGGGTTTCAGGCGGGGATTTCCGTTCCTCTATTTTTTGGAGCGCAAAAGTCACATATCAAAACCAGCGAATACCAACAGCAAAAAATCCAACTCGAAGCAGAGCAGTATAGGAATCAGCTGGAAAGTCATGCCCAGCAATTGGGACGGCAGTTAGATCAGAATATCCGCGTCATAAATTATTATGAAGCCGAAGGCAAAACGCTTTCGGTTCAAATACTGGAACAAGCCAGGCGATCCTACCAAGAAGGAGAAATTGATTTTCTCCAGTACGTGCAGCTGATAGAGAATTCTAGGACGATTACCCTACAGTACCTGCAAAGCAAATTTGCCTATCAACAAACTATTTTGGACATCAACTACCTTCTGAACTGATGAAGAACTTCCTTATAAAATCAATCCTTAATGCCTCACTTTTGGCGAGCAGTCTTTTGCTCTTTCATTGCAACGGACAAGACACCTCTGAAGCTGTAGAAGTGGAAGCTGGAATATCCTCAGGCCCATTTATAATGGTTTCCCAAAAGCAGTTTGAGACGATGAAGATGGCTTGGGGAAGCCCGAGACTGGAGGAATTCTCGGATGGCCTGTCGGTGCAGGGAATGGTAAAAGTTCCTGTGGAGGGAATCCAGGAGATTTCGGCTTTTTTTGGAGGCTATGTCAGTGGGTTGAATAAGCTGGAAGGGGAATCTGTACGAAAAGGGGAGGTGCTTTTCTATCTGGAAAACCCTGATTTCATCCGGCTTCAGCAGGATTTCCTGGAGACAACTAGCCAATTGGGGTATTTGGAGGCAGAGTATGAGCGCCAAAAGACCCTGTATGGGGAACAGATCTCTGCACAAAAAATCTACTTGAAAGCGGAGGCGGACTATCAGGGATCCAAAGCCAAGGCAGAAAGTTTGAAGCGTCAGTTGGCAATGATCAATATCAATGCAGATCAGTTGAATCCGGAGAATATCCGCTCAAAAGTTCCAGTGCTATCACCCATTGCGGGGTTTGTGGATGGAATCCACTTGGTACAGGGTTCATTTTTGGCTGTTGGAGGAAAGGCCATGACAATCATTAGCAAAGAACACTTACATATAGAATTGGTGATTTTCGAGAAGGATGCGGCGAATGTCCATAAGGGGCAGAGAGTGCAGGTTTCCATTCCTGATCTGCCCGGGAGAACTTTCGAGGCCGAGGTGTTTGTAGTGGGCCAGTCGATCAATACTGAGCGTCAGATCAATGTGCATGCACATATGCTGAATGAAAAAGAAGGGGAAATGCTTGTCCCGGGTATGTTTTTGGAAGCCAAACTGATCCAGGATCCCAAAGAAGCTTGGGTGGTTCCTGTGACTGCTGTGGTGGTATCCGATGGAGAAAGCTATGTGCTGGTGCAGCGGGAAAAAACTGAGAATGGATTCAAATTGGAGAAGGTGGTAGTGAAGACGGATTTGGAAAGTGATGGGATGATAGAGCTATTGCCGAATGAAGTACTTGATGAGAACACGGTTATTTTGACGCGTGGAGGCTTTAATCTGCTGCCTTAGGGGTGCTGTAACCGCGGTGATCACGGAGGTTTCCGCAGAGAACGCAGCTGGTTTATAGTTACGTCGCTGTGCTGCTTCTCCAGAAGCTGCACTTAGCACTTACTTGGCTCCAACAAAATGCAATCTCCTGATTGCTGTTTTGTTAGCTGAAATTGATGAAGATTGAGCGTGCTAAGCCGCTACATTTCCACAGAATTTGGATGTAAAGTATTAGTTGTTACCGGTTTGTCGTCTGATTATAATGCTGAATTTGTCACCGGTCCATCTCTCCCGGTTTCCGTGGAGGTCTTCGATGGCAGCAATAATAAAGTGGCAGATCTGACCAGTCAGGTTACTCAAAAAGCAAACAAGGTGAACATGACTCACCTTGGAAAAGGTACCTATTACTTAAAAGCCATCTTTAGGGGAGGTTTTATAGAGACAAAACGTGTTGTGATAGACTAGATAGGGGACTCCGACGCTATCCCAAAACGCGCGACATAGCTTACCCCCAGCTGCTTACTTTACAACAGGTTTTTGCTTACCACATAGAAGGCGCAAGGGGCATAGAAATTCACTTCCCTTATGGACTTTTTACAAGGGTCAGTGACTCCGTCATTCCAACTAATACTTCTTCCCCTGTTACGTCACTACAGTTCTTTAGCTGTCTATTATAAAAGAAAGTTTAATAAGTTGAGCTGTGGTTATTTTCGCGATGCTCTTTGGTACTAGAGTAGAAAAAATCTAAAAATAGGTTAGCCTTTTTTTTGTTCTCATCAATATATTGTAATATTGCAATGAAACAACAAGCTATGGGAGTCACCAAGACAGATTTATTTACTCAAGAGCAGAATGAGCTGGCACAGATTGCCAAAGTATTCGCACATCCGGCCCGGGTGGCGATTATCCAAATCCTGCTACGATCCAATACCTGTATCAATGGGGATCTGGTTCAAGAGTTGGGCTTGGCACAAGCTACAATCAGCCAACATCTGAGAGAACTCAAGCAAGTGGGTATTATACAAGGGACTATCGAAGGTGTTTCGGTAAGCTATTGCATAAACCCGGTCAGATGGGCGCATATTCAGCAATTGTTCAATGAAGTGTTTGATCAGTTTCAGGCCCCGGATAGTTCCTGTTGCTAATCAGGGATTAAAAAAATTTGTATTCATCTATCGTATTATCGCAATAAACAAATTGAATCATGAAGTTATCAGAAGTGAAAAAGGCATTAGGTCAATTAGACAGCATTGCATTTCAATTACCGGACGGTACTTTGGTCCCTACCCATTTTCACGTCACTGAAGTAGGTAAAATCTCCAAACACTTTATTGACTGTGGAGGGACGGTGAGAACAGAAAATGTGGCAAATTTTCAACTTTGGAATGCGGATGATTACAATCACCGTCTGCACCCGGAAAAGCTGAACAAGATCATAGAACTGTCAGAGAAAGTATTGGGACTGGAAGATCTCGAAGTTGAAGTAGAATATCAGGCGGAAACCATCGGTAAATTCGGGTTAGAATTTGACGGTACTAACTTCCTGCTGACTAGTAAACAGACCGATTGCCTAGCCAAGGACAACTGCGGTATTTCAGAGGGTAAGCAAAAAATAAGTCTGGCGGGTATGTCTGCAAGTGCGAATTCCTGTGGGCCAGGATCAGGATGTTGTTAATCTAACCGGAACCATCTATGAATCTTGCCAATGTAAAATTACTGCCTGGCCTAGCTGCCACTGTGGAACAGGCTAGGTCACAAACTATACCTGAAGAAAGAAAGGAATCGTTGCAGGCCCTGATCGATTATATCCAGTCAAAGCTTGCGGCAGGGGATGATATTAACTTAAACTTTATCTGCACCCACAACTCCAGAAGGAGCCAGTTTTCCCAGATATGGGCACAGACAGCTGCCGATTATTTCGGGGTTCCGGCCAATTGCTATTCAGGGGGAGTCGAAGTGACTGAGTTCAACGGGCGGGCAGTGGAATCCATCAAGCGGAGTGGATTCCGGGTGACCAAAAAAGGGGACGAAAACCCGGTATATTTCATTTTTCACTCAGATGAAGCCGAGCCGATTTCTGCCTTTTCCAAACTCTTCGATGATCCGATCAATAAGGGCCAAAGATTTGCCGCGGTAATGACCTGCGCACATGCGGATGAGAACTGTCCATTTATCCCGGGCACAGGGAGCAGGATACCGGTGAGGTATGAGGATCCCAAAAAGTATGACGGAACTCCTGAGGAAGCGAGCCGCTACGATGAAAGGTCTATGCAGATTGCTTCTGAGATGTTCTATGTTTTCAGTAAAATCAATAAGCCGCAAGTATGAGTGAGTCTAAAAAAAAGTTGGGTTTTCTGGATAAGAATCTGACTTGGTGGATTTTTCTGGCAATGGGTGTGGGAGTAGGAATAGGGTATCTGGTTCCATCCAGCTCTGTTTTTATCAATTCTTTTAGCTCAGGTAGCACGAATGTCCCCATAGCGATAGGACTCATCCTGATGATGTATCCCCCTTTGGCTAAAGTGGATTATAAACTTTTGCCTAAAGTGTTTAAGAATGTGCGGATTCTAAGTATTTCTTTGATTCTAAATTGGATTGTTGGCCCAGTGTTGATGTTTGCGCTGGCACTGATTTTCCTTCAGGGTTATCCTGAATACATGGTGGGACTTATCCTTATTGGGCTGGCACGCTGTATCGCCATGGTATTGGTGTGGAATGATCTCGCAGAGGGGAGCAGCGAATATGGAGCTGGGTTGGTGGCACTGAACAGTGTTTTCCAGGTTTTTATGTACAGCTTTTACGCTTGGCTGTTTATTACTGTCCTTCCCCCGTATTTTGGTTTTGAAGGCGCCATAGTGGATATTTCTATTGGTACTATTGCGGAAAGCGTGGCTATTTATCTTGGCATTCCATTTCTGGCGGGTATTCTTAGCAGAGCGGTCCTGGCCAGGCTAAAAGGAGAAGAATGGTACAAAAATGTATTTATCCCTACCATTTCTCCAATGACGCTCATTGCGTTACTATTTACTATTGTGGTCATGTTCTCGCTCAAAGGCGACCTGATCGTAGAGATACCGATGGATGTCATACGTATTGCCATTCCTCTGCTGATCTATTTCTCACTGATGTTTATCATCGGGTTTTTCTTTAGCAAAGCCATGGGGGCCACGTACGACAAAAATGCAGCTATATCATTTACGGCTGCTGGAAATAACTTTGAACTGGCCATAGCAGTAGCTATTGCGGTATTTGGTCTTGAGTCAGGGCAGGCGTTTACTGGAGTGATAGGTCCATTGGTGGAAGTTCCCGCTTTGATTATTCTGGTGAGGGTTTCCTTTTGGCTGAGAGATAAGTATTATGATCAGCCTTTAAACCAAAAGCCACCCCGTTGAGTTTCCCCGTTTATTGACCACTTCTTATGCACTTGGTGAAAAATAACATCCCCAATTCTCCTGACATACCGTTGTCACTAGTCTGCTTTAGTTTTGAAATATCAAAAAAAGCAATTAGAAAATATGAATGTAATCGTAGGAGCATCTGGGCAAGTAGGATCGCATCTGATCAATGACCTAAAATCCAGTGGAGTAGATGTAAGAGCGGTCGTAAGAAATCCAGAGAAACTTTCGGATAAGACCATTGAAACAAGAACCGCAGATCTGTTCAAGGTAGAAGAGCTGAAAAAAGCATTTGAAGGTGGCACGAGTGTTTTTGTTTTGACACCGGAAAATCCTACCTCCCAGGATATAATTGAGGAAAGCAGGCAGATTGTAGCCAACTACAAGGAGGCTATTCAAGCTACAGGAATCAGGAGAGTTATTGCTTTGTCATGTGTAGGAGCGCATATTGACAGTAATACAGGCAATGTGTTAATGTCAAGGATTTTGGAGCAATCTCTGGATGATCTGGAAATTGAAAAGGTATTTATCAGGCCTTCCTACTATTATAGTAACTGGTTGGGATATCTGGATACTATGGAGCAATACGGTGTATTACCGACGTTTTTTCCTGAGGATCTGGCAATCGAGATGAACTCCCCTGTCGATTTGGCGGAATTTATAGCCAAAATAATGATTGATACCTCGTCTGAGAAGAAAAGAATTTATGAATTGACAGGTCAAAAGTACAGCTCATGCGATGTTGCAGCTGCTTTTTCCAAATTGCTCAATAAAAAAGTATCCCTTCAGCCAATAACTAAAGATAACTGGGTAGAAACGCTTGTCTCTGTAGGTTTTACAGAAAATGCAGCGGATAATCTTTCTGATATGACACAGGCGGTCATAGACAATAGAACAGTGCCAGAACGGCCCGGGAATGCAATAAAACTCCCGACAACATTGGGCGAATATCTGGAAGAGCATCTCAAACGAAAGCCCACTGGAAGTTGATAGGGATAAGTGGGATTAGTTCTCGCTTTGATGCGGGATGGTGGTCATCAGGGGTTAGAACTTCTTTTTAGAATCCTATTGCCATCCTCCTCCCAGGCTCCTATATAGATCTATATTTGCAAGAAGAATTCGCATCTTAAGATCGATTAGATTCAATTCGCTTTCTAATGCATCTCCTTGGGCATTGTTGACTTCCAGATAGTTGGCGAATCCGGTGCGGAACAAAAGAGCTGCATCCATAATTCCTTTTTGTGTGGTTTCTATCCTTTCCTCGGCCAATATGTATTCATTTTCCAGATTTTCGATAGTCACCAAGGCATCGGAGACTTCTTTTACTGCCACTATCAATTTATCCTTGAAGTCCAGCTGTGCTATTTCTCTTCTGGCCAAGGCTTTTTTATGGTTGTTTTTCAGTTTACCATTCATAAATATCGGCTGAAAAAGCGCACCATTAAGTATGGCAAAAGCCGATTCTACCGGATTTGCGAGTTTGCTCAGTTGGTAGGCGTCCATCCCCATTCCTGCATTGATGCTGAGTGAGGGGTATTTCATGGCCTGCGCTACTCCTACCTGGGCATGACTTGCAATGAGTGCATACTCTGAGGAAGCTATATCGGGTCTATTGACAATCAGCTCAAGGGGCACCCCGGTGCTATATTTGTTGTCAAATACCGCGTTTTCCAACTCACTTTCTATTTCCAGTTCTTGTGGGGATCTGCCCAGAAGATAGTTGAGTTTATTCTCCTGGATGGCGTAATTTCGTTTGATCTGGGGGATCAGAGACTGGAATCTCAATTTTTGAGACTTAGTCTGTTGAATAGCAAGTGAAGTGGCTTCCCCTGCATCAAATTGAAGTTCTACTATCCTCAAGGTGTTTTCGTTCAGACGTAGGTTTCTCTCAGCTACCTGCAGTTCGGCTTTAAGCTTTAGTAGTGTGTAATAAGTCGCTGCCACTTCAGCTACCAGTGCTGTCTGCACTGCTTTTTTGAATTCTTCAGTTTGCATGAAGGAAGCGAGTGCCGCATCCTTTTGCCCACGTAACTTTCCCCACAAATCAACTTCCCAGCTGGTAGTGACCAGACTGTAGTAGGACAGGCGTTCAGTATAGAGTGTGGATGGAGGATTGCCATCATGGATGTTACGGGAGCGGTTTGACCCGAAGTTCGCAAAGTTTTGTGAAGCGTATTCTCTACTTAGGCCGAGTGGTGTTACACCCAGGGAAGGATACATATTTGCCTTAGATTGTTTGAAATCCAACCTGGAGATTTCTATGTTTTGAACAGCCCGTTGCATGTCCAAGTTATTTACCAGGGCAGAATCTATGAGAGCGACCAGATTGGGGTCGCCAAAAAAGTCCTCCCATTTGATTTCTACCAATGATTGACCGTTATCCGCTAAAGTATCCCGGTAAGATGAGCCACCATGAAATTCCTCTGAAATATCAAAATTAGGTCTGGAATAAGGTTCACCTACCTTACATCCGGTAGCAGCCAAAAGAATAATAATTACAAGTCGTATAGGATGGAATCTATTCATGGTTAGCATTATGTTCTACGGTTTCCAGATTAAATCTGTCATGTAATGATTGGAAAAGGTAAGCGAGAACGGGTATGATGAATATACCCAGGATTATCCCTGAAAGCATTCCTCCCGCAGTACCTATGCTGACTGATCTGTTGCCCTGAGCGGCTGACCCAACAGAAAACATCAGCGGGATTAATCCTACGGTGAATGCCAGGGAAGTCATGACAATCGCCCGTACCCTCAAAGCACTGGCTTCTAATACAGCATCCAGGACACTGGCTCCCCCACGTCTTTTCTGGGACGCGAATTCAACGATCAAAATTGCATTCTTGGCCAGTAGCCCAATGAGCATCAATATGCCTACCTGTACATAGATATTGTTGTTGATACCTGCCAGATTTATTGCCAAATACACACCAAAGAGACCTGTGGGCAGGGATAGCATTACTCCAAAGGGAAGCCAGAAACTGTTGTATTGTGCGGCAAGGATAAAATAAACCAATACAATGCTTATTATAAATACCATGGTGGCATCGGATCCACTGTTTTTTTCTTCCAGGCTCATTCCAGTCCATTCATAACTGTAATTTGCAGGGAGTTTAGAGGCGATTTCTTCCACCGCTTTCATGGCGTCATTAGTACTATATCCCTCTGCTGGGATAGCACTGATTTTTACTGCTGTATATAGGTTGTACCGCCTGACAAGCTCTGGGCCAAATGCCTGCTCCAAGAATATCAGTGTATTCAAAGGAACCATTTTTCCCTCGTTGTTTTTGACAAAGATTGAGTTGATAGCCTTGATGTCTTCTCGATATTCTATATCCGATTGGGCAAATACTTGATATTGCCTTCCAAAGCGGTTAAAATCCCCAACCCTTCTACGTCCAAAATACCCCTGTATGGTTTTCATCATTTCACTGATGCTCACCCCTAGTTTTTTGGCCTTTTCATAGTCAATGATAATCTTGTACTGGGGATAGTTTACATCGAAAGAAGAAAATGCGTTTTCTATTTCCTTCCTGCTCATCACCTCATTTATAAAATCATTGGCAGCGAGATTGAAGTCACTCAGATCGCCACCCTCCCGGTCCTGCATGACAAATTCCAGCCCACTAAAATCACCGAACCCCTGTACTGTGGGTTTGGGATAAATCCGGATCTTTGCGTCAACCAGTTGAGATGAAAGTTTTGCGGTGATGTCCGCGATCACTTCATCCAAATCCTTTATGCTACCACGCTCTGATATGTCTTTGAGTTTGATATAAGCCATTCCGTAAGAGGTGCTAGCAGCATTGTCCACGATATTGTTGCCGGCGACCGTATTGATACCATCGATGGCAGGGTGGTCTCTAAGTATTGAATCTGCCTGGAGCAGTGCCTCTGTGGTCCTGTGTAGAGATGAGGCAGGTGGCATGGCTAAGGATAGGGTGAGGAAGCTGTCGTCCTCTGTGGGAATGAAGGCCTTCGGGGCCATTCCGGACAGAAATACTGTTGCCGCGGTAATGAGGACAAGAACAGCCAAGGATAACCATTTATGAAGGATGGCCCATTTTGCCATACGAACATATTTTGCCACGAACCGGTCAAAGACCAGATCAAATTTCCTGAGCCCGTTATCCCTGATAGTTTTGACTTTTATAATGAACTTTGAGCCTCCGATATGCTCTAGGATTTTTACTTTTTTCTTTGGACGTACCCTATCCTTGAAAAACAGAATGATCAGTACAGGGCCAAGGGTAAGGGAGATGATAGCAGAAATCACCACCGCAATGATGATCGTATAGGCAAACTCTTGATAAAAAACACCTACTGGGCCACTTAAAAATCCTACAGGGAGGAATACAGCGGAAATAACGACTGTAATGGAAATAATCGCCCCCGTGATCTCATGCATGGCTTCATCCACAGCTTGCCGTGCCCGCATACCATGTTTATGCATTTTTTCGTAGATGGCCTCAATTACCACAATACCGTTATCTACCACTATCCCTATGGACAATACCATGGAAAACATACTGAGCACATTCATGGTACTGCCGATCAGTTGTAAGAAAAAGAACGTTCCCAATAAAGAAATAGGAATGGTGATGGCTGTGATGAAGGTGACTCT
Source organism: Algoriphagus sp. AGSA1 (assembly GCF_021390545.1). Classification (GTDB taxonomy): domain Bacteria; phylum Bacteroidota; class Bacteroidia; order Cytophagales; family Cyclobacteriaceae; genus Algoriphagus. The sequence goes on from NZ_JAJUWR010000016.1 coordinate 153,125, forward strand.
GAAATTCTGCAGAAAAATAAAAACTACGAGAAAGACAAGTAAGAAGGCCTCAATAAGTGTTTTGACCACTTGACTCATGGATTCATCGATCTGTTTACGGACACTGTACGAAACGTCATACCTCATCCCTTCAGGAAAAAACCTGGACCGCTCTTCCAATACTGTCCTTACCCGCTCATCAATTTCCTTGGCATTGGACCCACTCATCTGTACGATGTCCATAGTCACACCTGGCATCCCGTCCACCTTGTTGTCACTGGCATAATTGGAAGCTCCAAATTCAAGTCTGGCAACATCCTTCAGCCGAAGTATGGATCCATCATTGGTAGCTTTGATGACAAGGTTTTCATACCGTTCCGGAACACTGAATCTACCCTCATGTCGGATCACTGTTTCAAAGACACCCTGGGAATCTTCTCCGAATTTTCCCGGGGCTGCTTCAAAGCTCTGATCCCGGATCTGCTTGATCACATCATCGGGGGTTAATCCATACAGGGCCATTTTTTCAGGCATCAGCCACACGCGCATTGCATAATCACGTTGTCTGAGGATAGTCGCTTCTGCGATGCCTTCTATACGTTTGAGTTCCCTGCGTATGTCCCTCCTGATGTAGGCCTGTAGAAAAGTCTCATCGTAGGAGGGGTTTTCACTGTAAAAATTAATGGTCATGATGCTGCCTTTAAGCCTTTTCATAACCGATATTCCCGCTTCTACAACTTCCGGTGGGAGAAATTCAGTGACTTCCGATACTCTGTTTTGGATGTTTACAGCAGCGATGTCCGGATTGGTCCCAGGTTTGAAGTAAACGTTGATAGTACCTGTACCGGCATTGGTGGCGGATGAACTGATATAAGTCATTCCCTCTACTCCATTGATGGCTTCCTCTATCGGAAGCAGGACTGAGCCGGCAATAGTCTCAGCATTGCCTCCCGGATATTTGACACTTACATTTACACTTGGGGGGGCAATTTCCGGAAACCGCTCGACGGGAAGGCTTTTTATGCCCATTATCCCGGCCAATATCAAGAGTATGGAAATCACCATTGCCACTACGGGCTGATCTATAATTTTCTTTATCATTGTAGGAAGATTCTAATGCTGGGTTTCATTGATCAGTATTCAGTGAAAAACTACTGAGGAATGCTGTTTCGGGATATTGGGTTGACCTTTATGCCATTGGCCAGCTTGTCAAGTCCAGAGATGATGATTCTGTCGTTTGCCGTCAGAGAGTTGTTTTTTACGATATAATTGTTTCCTGATATCCCTTCGATTTCAATCTCTTTCCGCTCCGCGGTATTGTCTTCTTTCAGCACGAACACAAATTTCTTGTCCTGTATGGATACAGTCGCTCCCTGTGGTATCATTACCGCTTTCGCATATATCTGTTCCATCAGTATTTTTCCGGTGTTCCCCAGTCTGAGAAGGGTGTCAGGGTTTTTAAACTTCGCACGAAGGGATATTGATCCTGTAGCCCTGTCGATTTGCCCAGAGGTGGCGTCCACTATGCCTGGATGATCATAGATAGAGCCATCGGCAAGAACCAGCTTTACGTTGGGGTTCATCTTCATCGATTGGTAGGTGGTGTCCTTTTTCATCCGCTGATAGAGAAGATAATCGGATTCACTCATTGAAAAGTACACGTACACGTCATTTACATTGGATAATACAGTCAAGGGTTCGGAATCTGTTTGCTTGACCACATTGCCTACGGACTTGGGAAATCTCCCGACAAATCCACTTACAGGGGCTTTAATAGTAGTAAACTCCAACTTGATCTTCATGTTTGCCTCCGCGGCTCTTGCTTTCTCCAGAGATGCCTGGGCGACTTCATAATCTGCCTGGGCTGTTTTTTGCTGGACTTCAGAGATGACTGCATTCTCAATGAGAGGCTGAAGGCGATCAAGCTCCGTTTTTGCTTTTCGAAGCTTGGCCTCTTCCAGTTGTACATTTGCCCGGGCGTTTCTCAGGTCCTCTAGATAGGGCTGTTGGTTGATGTCCAAAAGAGGCTGGCCTTTCTTCACATACTGCCCTTCATCTACGTGGAACTTTTCCAGGATCCCATCCACTTGAGGCCGGATTTCCACATCTTCTGTTCCTTCGATAGAGCCTAGATATTGAAAAGGAACAGCCGCTATCTGCTCTTTTAAAGTAATATATGGAAGCGTAAGGCCTTCATCTTCGACCTCTTTTTCATTACAAAAGCTCATGGACACGGCTAGCAGTAAGATGGGGAAGAGTCTTAATCTTCTGTTGACCAGAGGTTTGTTTGGAAGGAAGTTCATAAAATCGGGTAGCATAAAATCAAATAAGTTAATCTTCGTTTGAACTCATAGGAGACAGGAATGTTTGAAACCGCAAAACTAATTAGGTGTGCTTTGACTTACTTTGTTTGCATATTAGAACACACAAAGTGATTTTTTCAAACACTTAATCAGCAGTTTATCGTTTTCTCCTCATCCGCCAATATACTGTTTGGCTAAGTAATTTCCGGCAAGTTTGGGTTTTTGTGTTGGGATTTATCAGGTTAATCTTCCTTCTTTCATTTACCTGTGGAAGGAAAGAAAGGGGACAATCTGGAATCCGAAGTCCCATTCTCCTAATATGGTGCCACCGCTGCACTGGCTTTCCATAATGACCTATTTTATAGTGCTGTTTGCCTTTAAGCTAGGGCTGTAGGGCTTTTTGTTTAGGTTTATTGGTAAAGTGTAGTAGTTGACTTACGAGGTTGTCAGTTGGGGAAAAAAAATGTGTTCAAGGTGAAAAAGGGGCTTTACGTGCTGTGTTATTAGTTTAGGAAAAGCCTTTTACGGCTTCTATTGAATCGATGAATATCTAATTGGCGCAGTCCAGGCTTCTTTCAACGTCCTCTTTTTCTAAATTTTTGTTAACGGTGAAAGGGGGCTCAGAGGGTTTCCTGGCTCACATGGCAGTTATGGGAAAATATTGGGGAAAGATGGTGATAAAATGGGCAGTTTAACAACGCCCATAAGCCCGATGTGGGGAGCTCCTGCCTTAATCTCCGACACAGCCTGCTAATTTTGGGCAACAATCCCACGGAAAAATCATACAGAGGGATGCTGAAAAAGTAAAAAAGGCACTTAGCTCAGCCCTTTCACTTTCGGATGAGGAAATGTCTGTGATCGAATTTGAAGATTTGACTAGTTAAAACCAGTTTGTGGTTGATCTGCTCAAAAGAGCAATAGTAGAAATTAATAGAGGGTGGCGATGAAATACCTGAATTTTATATTTGTAAATAGCGTTATACATACTTACCCTGTCTTTTACTCCGCAAAATGAAACTTTACATTAAATACATGGTCAGTTTGCGCTGCAAAATGATGGTTAAGGAAGAACTTCAAAACCTTGGGATCCACAAGATGGTGGTGGATTTAGGGATGGTGGAGGTTTTGGAAGAGCTAAGTGCAGAGCAGAGGCAAAGGCTCAAAATCAATCTAAGTAAGTCAGGACTGGAGCTTTTGGAAGATAAGAAAAGTATAATCATTGAGAAGATTAAAAATATCATCATAGAGATGATCCACTATTCCGAGAATCTTCCCAAAGTAAATTATTCGGAATACATCAGTGAGCATCTAGGCTATGATTATACTTATCTGGCCAATATTTTTTCTGAAGTTAAGGGGATAACCATTCGGCAATTCATCATTCTTCATAAGATCGAAAAGGTCAAGGAGCTGCTGATCTATGATGAGCTAAATCTTACCGAGATTTCCTATAAATTACATTACAGTAGCGTGGCACACTTGTCCAACCAATTCAAGAAAATCACTGGATTGACCCCTACTTTTTATAAAAACCTCAAGAATAAGAGAAAGCAAAATTTGGAATCTATTTGAGCTATGATTCTAGGGGTAAAGGTGTTTATTATTCTTGCCTTAAGCTTGGATGTGGGATTTGTGTAACCATCCCTCAGAATTATGTAACACATCTCCCGTATCAAATGCGAAATTTGGAATAGGTCATAAAAAGAGCGTCTTTCTGACTCAGTGACAATAGGGATAAAAACTCCATTGAAATCCCAGTGGAAAATGAAAAGTCATTTCCCAAGAATAGGGGGATCGCATTTAATCCCTCAACAGAATCACCCTTTGTTTTCCCTCAATGGGCCACCAAGATTTCGAGAAAGTCCTGCGTCAATTCTCTTGTGTAAGCAGTGGAATACGTCTTTGGCTCTGTAGTGACAAGGACTTTAATGAATCAAAATACCGGCACAGCCACTCTTTCCTCCTTTGACACTGGAGAGGTTCAGACCTCCACCTATTACCCGTATGACCGCCTCATACATATAGTAGCTGGAGAGGCAACTATCCATGTGGATGAACTATCGAATATTGTAAAAACGGGCGAGATCCTCATTGTGCCAGCGCATGTGAAGCATTGGATCAAAGCCAATAAAAGATTCAAGATGCTCTAAACAATTATCAAAAGTGGTTATGAGGATATCAGTATCTAAGGATAATAAGCGATGATTATGGAAGAAACCGAAGTAACGAAATTTAAAGCTGGGCTAGCGGTCTATGCCAAAGTAGCCCCCGAGGTCAAATTGATCATTCGTAGGTATTATAAAGGGATCTACTACTGCAAGTTTGCAGATGATCCGGAGAAAAAGGAACAAGCCCTTTTCGAACGAGAGATCATTGAACTGGGAAATTCAAACACCACTAAATAATTAAACTGAAATGATAATCAATAGAAGTTGGAGAGAGCAAAAAATCATGCTCAAACGAAGATTTGCCATATTAATGGATATGGACTTTGAATATGCAGAGGGACAAAGAGAAAAGATGATGGAAAGACTTTCCCAGAAACTGAAGAAAAGCCGCTCTGAGCTGGATATGCTTTTTGAAGAGCTACAGACTTATTGAATTCCTGCAACTATATCATAACTATTGTGTCCGCAATGGTTGTCTAAGAATAATTAAACTGAAGCGGGGCGGAGATGAATTTGAGCTGGCATAAGGCAAGCAGGCTTATTTGAGGCAAAGGTGCCTACTTAGGTATGGCATCATAGCAGTGGAAAGCGGCACACCGTTAGAAGAATATATGGTTGGACGAAGCCTTGGATGGCAGTTACAACCCTAATGAAGCTTAAAAATTTGATACTTATGGGGTGGGGAAATGGAATCTCCCTTGTGCGGGACAATTCTTGCCAACTAAAAACCACAAATAAATTAAATCGAGCCTTCTGGACAGGCTGGGATTCCCTACCTACGGCAGGTGGCCATATGGCCACTGAAAAACAAGTATAAATATGAAATCGAGCATGTCGAATGCGACACACAAAGGGATGATTATTCCCCGGGCGAGATTCTATGCGACCATTGAAAAACAATTATAAACACATGAAAAGTATAAGATTCGATAAGTCCGGTAAAGCTGAATTTTCCACCACCCTGCACAGTAGGGTCAATGATTATTTCAGGAAAAACCGCAAAAATAAATATGGGGATAGTAGAATGGTCTATAAGAGCATTTTTATGCTATCTGTTTTCTTCATTCCCTTAGTCTTTATCTGCTCAGGATTAGTGGCCAGTGCCTCTTTCTTATTCGGCCTGTATATCCTCAGTGGATTGGGAATGGCAGGAGTGGGTATGGGGGTGATGCATGATGCCATTCATGGGTCTTACTCTAAAAAGCCTACAATCAACAAGTATCTGGGCTATAGTATGAATCTCATCGGCGCCAATGCAAGTGTCTGGAGAATACAGCATAATGTGCTTCACCATACCTATACCAATATTGATCATGGGGATGATGATATCAATGCGCCTTTTTTCCTGAGATTTTCCCCGAATGCCAAGCGTTATTGGATCCATAGGTTCCAATACTTATATATCTGGTTTTTCTATGGACTATCTACCATATCATGGATTACTACAAAGGATTTTGTCAGAGCTATACGCTATAAAAAAATGGGGTTTTTCAAGAAGGAGGGAGAATTCAGGAAGCAACTTGTAAAAATCGCCAGTTGGAAAGCACTGTATTACACCTATGCACTGATCATTCCATTAATGATGGTCCCACTTCCAGCCTACATAGTCGTGTTGGCCTTTTTAAGTATGCATTTCGTTACGGGGATCTGTATTAGTCTAGTCTTCCAGACAGCGCATATACTTTCAGATACATCCTTTCCACAGCCTGATAACAAAGGCTTGATTGACAATGAATGGATTGCCCATCAATTGGCTACCACCAGTAATTACGCTCCTAAAAGCAGGCTGTTTTCTTGGCTTATCGGCGGGTTGAACTTTCAGGTAGAGCATCATTTATTTCCTAATATTTGCCATATCCACTACAGGAGAATTTCCAAAATCGTAGCGGAAACAGCTCGTGAATTCAAAGTTCCATACCTTGTAAAGAGCACATTTCTGACTGCTCTCCAGGACCATGTAAAGATGCTTAGGCAACTAGGAAGGGTATAGGGTTAATCCTCATCTTATTAATATCAGTCATTTTCTTGTCCTGGCCGTGGCGGCTTCTGGGCCTGGAAAGATCTTAAGCCCCAAAACCGTACGACGTCAGATTCTGGTACCTAAGCTGGTGTGGGCCATCAGCAACGCACTTAATAGAAAAGACAATTCTTGATGAAAAGCCAGACAAGACATGTTTTTTTAATGGATTCTATAGTGCATATTGTACGCAAATTTTCACTATGAAGAAGATCCTCGTTAAACCCTCGGCACAGTTCAGGAAGAATACTACTTCTGCTGTTTTATCCATTTTCTTATTTATCCTTGTTTATTTTTTAATGGTGATAGCCGCATTTGGGATTCTAGGATTATGTGTGTTAGGAGCGGTGGGATTGATCTCCTTCTATTTTAATTTCCCTTTATTGATGTTGTCATTTGGCATAGTCAGCTTGGGGGTTTTAATAGTGCTTTTCCTCTTTAAATTTTTGTTTAAAAGTTTCAAATCAGACCGCTCTCATCTCGTAGAGCTTGATCTGGATTCACAACCTAAACTTAAGACACTCCTAGAGGATATTGTAATGCAGGTGGGAACTCAATTTCCCAAGCGGGTTTATCTATCAAATGAGGTAAATGCTTCGGTGTTTTATGATTCAAATCTCCTCAGCATGATCTTTCCTACCCGGAAGAACCTCACTATAGGAATGGGCTTGGTGAATACCCTGAATCTCGAAGAATTCAAGGCGGTTTTGGCCCACGAATTCGGACACTTTTCCCAGCGTTCCATGAAAGTCGGGAGCTATGTGTATTATGTGAATGAAGTGATTTACAATCTTCTCTATGAGAACGATTCTTACCAATCACTTGCATCCAAATGGGCAGATATTAGCGGATATTTTTCCATTTTCGTGGGACTAGCTTTTAAAGTAGCCCAAGGTGCCCAATGGATCTTAAAAGGGATGTATTCGGTAGTCAATAAAAATTTCATGGCATTGTCCAGGGAAATGGAATTTCATGCCGATGAAATAGCCGCCAACGTCACCGGAGGAGATCCTTTGGCTGATTCATTCAGTAAATTTGGGCCTGCGAGTTATGCGCTCCAGGATGTTTTTAATTACTATGACGGTGAACTCCAGTATAATAGAATCCCTAAGAATATTTACACTAATCACCGCTTCGTTATGAATTTTTTAGCGTCTCAGAAGAGGGAAGGTTTTGTAAATATTCAATCTGATCTGGTGGTGAAAGATCAGTGGGCCTCTCACCCTTCTGATGAGGATAGAATACAACGCCTGAAATTGCTGGGAATACCTACAAAAAACCAGGACTCTGCTCCGGCATCATCCTGTTTTACAGCTATTGCTGATCTGGAGGCATTGTTAACTTCCAAGCTGCTAAGCAACTTTACGCTCACAGGCGAAGTGGAAGCAATAAGGGAGGAGAAATTTGAAGAAGACTATCAGCGCACTTACTTAAAGTTTTCCTTCCCGAAAATCTTCAACGGATACTATGATTATAGAAACCCATCCCCACTAGATAAAGAAACGGCTATAACCGAAAAGGAATTCGGTTCATTTGAAAAGCTGTTTAGTAGCGAAGTTGTTTCATGGGTAAGTCAACTGGTCACTTCGGAATCGGATCTAGCTACTGTTTCCCAGATAGCTGATGGTAGTTACGTGATCAAGTCATTTGATTATAGGGGGAAGCGTTATAAGAAAAGCGAGGCAAGATCTGTCATGAAATTGATTAAAGAAAGGATAGCTACTCTCAAAAACCAGTTAGCTATTCATGATCAAAAGATCTTCAGTTTTTTTGCCCATAGGGAAAGGGAGCTTCATAAGCCGCCTTTGTTAGAAGGATATTATGCCGGGTTGGTCAATCTGGATAAAGAGCAGTCAGAAAACCAGAAATTGATCAGTGAATTAAATGCCAGACTTGAGTTTACGTCCTATAATACCCCTTTTGTGAAAATCAAATCTAATTTCAGGGAGATTAAAAAAGATGAGGCAAAACTTAAGGAGAAAATAAACAGCCTATTGGAAGATAATAGATTTGAGAAGCTACTGTCAGCTGAATTGGTCGGGATTTTTGAACAATATATTTCTAAAGAATGGGAGTATTTTGGGAATGAAATCTATTATCAGGATAATCTCAATCTTTTACTAAATTCGTTGGAAGGTTTTTCAAACCTACAAAGCATGATGGGGTTCATGATGAAGAAGGGAATGCTGGAATATCAGGAATCACTGCTTGACTTTGCGGAACTATCTGCTGGCCCAATTTCCTCAGAAACCCTCAATTTGATCCCAGCAGAAATCCCAAAGCCTATGGAAAATGGAAGTATAGATGCCATAGGGTAGGAAGAAGTTACAAATGGAACCTCAGGATCTTGTTAAAGGTTGGAAAATTATATTATCCTGGAAAGTATCCAAGTAAACTATGAAATGCGATATATCCAATATCTGGTTAGAGGATCAAGGTCAGCTTAAAGGTTATATAAGTAAGTGGGTGCGCACTAGAAAAGATGTGGATGATGTTTTGCTGGGGAAGTCGCCAAGTTTGCTAAGGATTAAATAAGCGTGCTTCAAATTAGCCACAGATTGCATTGAAGATTGTAACTATTATGAATGATTCTGCTAAAAAAATCTTCTTGGTTTCCGGTGCTTCAGGCACAGTAGGAAAGGAAGTGGTAAGAGAACTCCAAAAGGGAAACTCTAAAGTCAGGGTGTTGACTAGAGACGCAAACAAAACGGAATTCCCAAAAGACGTAGAAGTAGTCACTGGAGATTTAACTGACACTGAAAGTCTTGAAAAAGCATTTGAGGGAGTGTATGCGGCACACCTCATATCTATAGGGGATGATAAATATACTCCCCTATCCAACGGTAAATCCATAGTCCAGGCGTTGCAAAAATCCGGCGCCAAACGGATAACTGTACTTTGGAACGGGGAAGGCAATGAAAGTACATTGGAAAAAGAAGTGAAGAACAGTGAACTACATTGGACGATCCTACAGCCTCAGGAATACATGGCAAACGCATTGGGCTGGGTGGAATCCATTCACAAAACCAAAGAAGTTAAGGAACCTTTTGGAGATAGACCGACTGCTGCCATTCATGAAAATGATGTTGGAAATGTGATTGCCACGATTTTGTCAGACACAGGACGAAGTCACCATGAAAAAATATACACGCTGACAGGCCCGAAAATACTTACCCCACGCAAACAAGTAGAGCAAATAGCCCATGCGCTTGGGCAGAAAATAGTTTTTCAAGAACTCAATGAAGAGCAAACCAGAAGCCGAT
>NZ_JAJUWR010000017.1 GCF_021390545.1 Algoriphagus sp. AGSA1
TCTCCCCTGATAAAAACTGCTCTAATACTTTTTTCTTGAATGCTGATTCTTGTTCTTTCATACTGCTCTATCTTATAAACTTTAACTAAAATTCAAAGTTTTAGACAGAGTTTAGATTACAGTCTCAGACTATGACCGTATTTTAATTCCTGATCACCTTGCAGACAATTCGCCAACTAGTCAATCTATTCTGCACACCCTTATCTTATATTCAAAAGCAAATGGTACGTATGTGCCCTACATTTTAAAAGTGATTCCGAAGGATTCAAATGTCCAATTCGATACAGAAGACTTCTATCAAGGGGGTTATCAAAACATCCCAAGCGATTTCACGGGATCCTATGAGTTTTATACATGGAATGAAAAATTGATCGGAGGCTGGGGAATCAAAGATGGAAAAAAAGTAACTAGAATAAAGCCAGAAAAGAAAGTCAATGCAAAAAGCTCAGCCAGGATTTCAGATGTTTATTGCTATCAAATTGTCACCAATTGGTATAGCGTAGCATGCTCTGGAGACTACTGCGGCCAACCCACACTAATCGATCAAACTTCTTATACACATTGTACATACTATGCTGCCCCTCCAAGCATGGAAGGAGACGGACATCCCATTGGTGGAAATCCAGGTGGGGGAGATCCAAATGAAGAAGAACCTTGTGAATTTCCCGAAGGAAATCTATTTGATGTACCGATCAGCTGCGAAGAGGATGAGATGACTGCTGAAGATATCATCGATTTCATTACCTCTAGATTTGGGGTTACTTTAAAAAATTGTGAAAAGAAATTAATTAGGTCAGACCCAAGTTATTGGCCGGATGCCATTAATGTATTTCTAAACAAAGAATCAGCAGAAAATAAGACTAGATCAATATTTGGTATTAACGGTCGCAATGACTGTTCTGACGCATTCAGACATGCCTACTGGAATGCGTTAAATACCAAGCGTATTGGAATAGCCAGTGCAGCGCTGTTTGGGACTGCACACGAATGCCAGAGACCAACCGCAAACTTAGAGACAGCTATGGATTATTATAATAATGATGTCGGGAGAACAATAGCGTTAAATAACCCGAACGCAAGTGACAACTTGCTTGCGGACTACGTACTTCAGTCCCTGCATAATGGAGAACTGAAAATCATTAGTCATTTAGATTCAAATGGACTAGCCACATCAAATTCTGATACCATAAATTCCTCATCATGTCAATAAATAAGCTATCAGTCATAATATTAGTATTTGCACTATCATCCTGTGGCATATTCTTCAAACCTGCATGCCAATCAATAGTTATATCAGATGATGAACTTCTTGATTCTATAGCCAGCAATTTTAAAAATCAAGGGGTATCTGCAGTTTCCTTACATATAAAAGGCACAATAGATAAAGACATTACCTTGGATCAGTTCCAGCTTCCTGCGGGGAAAATTGACACGGTAACAGAGCCTTTTGACTATTACCGCCCGATATATCTCTACAAAATAAGCAATCCCAATGGGGCAGTAGGTAAATTGGAGCTTTGCGTGACTTTCTACCATTGATTACCATAACGACTTATTACCTACTAGGAGACTAGAGGTTCTTTATTCTAGTCACCAAGTACACTGAGGTGTTAGCAAGAAAGTGTAGATGGCAAATACTAAACTTCTTTTTGAGAAGATGAGCTTTAGTGTTTCTTTCTGATTTTCGTTCCATGGGAACGACTGGTTGGTAGTCTTGGAGTGTCAATGGCTGGTGTCGTTCCGTAGGAACGTTTGGTGTAAATTTAAGGGAGCAGGGCACAAATGATTTATTTTTTCTTTCTACCAGTTATCCTTCTCCTCCAAAAGCTAGACTCGCACATCCATAAAACAAAAGCCCATCAGCTTACCGACAGGCTTTTGCACTTATGATTGCTGAAAACTGGGACTGAATACTAGTATTATTTCCCCCATTCCGTATGGAAAATCCCCTCACGGTCAGTTCGCTCATAGGTATGTGAGCCGAAGTGATCACGCTGTGCCTGGATCAGATTGAGCGGAAGCTTGCTTGAAGTATAAGCATCAAAGTAACTCAACGCACTGGAGAGTCCCGGAACCGGAATCCCGCTTTTGGCAGCAAATGCCACTACCTCACGTACTGCCTGCAAGGTGCCCTGAACTTTTGGCACAAAAGAAGGGGAAAGCAACAGATTAGGAATGGAATTGTCCGCAGAATAGGCCTCGGCAATATCTGCCAATAACCCTGCCCGAATGATACAGCCAGCTCTCCAGATTTTGGCGATAGTGGACATATCCAGCTCATAACCGTAATCTTTGGAAGCATACATCAGCTGATGCAAGCCCTGGGCATAGGCGATAATGAAAGAGAAGTATAAAGCCTGCTCTGCCTGGGCGATCAGTTCATCTTTGGCAATAGGAGCTACTTCCGGTCTGGAATACAGTCCATCGGCCAAGACACGCTCATCTTTCAGGGCAGAAATCTCACGCATGCTTACTGCCATGTCGATGGTAGGGACGGGAATTCCTAAATCCATCGCATTTTGGGAAGTCCATTTTCCAGTTCCTTTTTGTTTGGCCTTATCCAGGATCATATCCACCAGATCGGCAGAAGTCAACTCATCTTTTTGGGTGAAAATCTCGGCGGTGATCTCCACCAGAAACGACTGCAAGCGGCCTTTGTTCCAAGTGTCATATACTCCATGAAGTTCTTCATTGCTGAGGTCACAGGACTTTTTCATCAAATCATAAATCTCAGAAGTAAGCTGCATCATGGCGTATTCTATGCCATTGTGGACCATCTTCACGTAGTTACCTGCAGATTTTGGCCCCAAGTAGGCAACACAAGGTTCGCCCTTGTACTTTGCAGATACCGCTTCGAAAATTGGCTTCACATGGGCATAGGCCTCCTTATCCCCCCCAGGCATAATGCTAGGTCCTTTTCTGGCACCTTCTGCACCTCCTGATACACCGGAACCAAAAAAGTGGATCCCCTTTTCTTTCAGATATGCCTCCCGGCGATCTGTATCGGTAAAAAATGAATTTCCCCCATCTATAATGATATCACCTTGATCCAACAAAGGCAATAGACTTTCAATCGCCTGATCGACAATTTTACCAGCAGGCACAAGAAGCATGATTTTTCTCGGAGCAGCCAAGGCCTGAACGAAAGTCTTAATATCCGTGGATGCGCTGACTTTTCCCAAGTCTCCTCCTTCTTCCTTCAGTGCGTCCACCTTCTCAGGATCCAGATCGTAGCCAAAAGCCTTAAAATTATTGTCGGCTACATTCAAAATAAAATTCCGCCCCATTACCCCAAGGCCGACTAATCCAAAATCATAATTTTTGTACTCCATATTTTTTTTATTGTTGTTTTTCAAATTCTCTTCTACGCTTAGGTACTTGCAAGTTTAGAAATAAATATGGGTTATTTTTGTGTCTATTGCCTCCAAAATTAAAGGATTGAAGGTTGGCATTCTAGTAAGATTGATAAATTTGTGATCACCCAAAGTGGTGTTTTAATACAAAAACCATAAAAATACGCCTGTACTGATGAAAAAAACACAAAACCAGATGCTGATCATTTTTGGTGCATCGGGTGATCTGACTGCGAGAAAATTGGTCCCTGCACTGTATAACCTGTATAAAGGGAATCATCTTCCTGAAAACTTTGTGGTTTTGGGTGCCAGCAGAAGTTCGATGAGTGATGAAGAATTCCGGCTGAAAATCATCCAAGAAAGTGAATTCTTAAAGGATAAAATCAGAAAGGAGGAAATTGATTACATAACCACATTTGCTGAAAAGATCTTCTACGAGGACCTGGGCGATAATTACGATAGCAACTACGGCGGATTGGCCAGGCGAATCAGGCAACTGAATGATGAGAAAGGCTGTGATGAAAACTTCATCTTTTACCTGTCCACTCCTCCAAGCCTCTATGAGATCATAGCCAAAAACCTCTTCGAGGCAGGCCTCACCACAGAGGAAAATGGATGGAAACGCATAATTGTCGAAAAACCATTTGGCTATAGTCTGGAGACCGCTAGGGAGTTGAACGAAGGATTGCACAAATACTTCAATGAACCCCAGGTTTATAGAATTGATCACTACTTGGGAAAAGAAACCGTTCAAAACCTGTTGGTGACACGTTTTTCCAATTCGATTTTCGAGCCCACCTGGAACCGCCGATACATACATCATGTGGAGATCACCAATGCTGAGACCGTAGGCGTGGAGAAACGCGGAGGATATTATGACAGATCAGGAGCTCTCCGGGACATGTTCCAAAGCCACCTTCTACAGGTAGTCTCCCTGATAGTAATGGAGCCTCCGATCAATTCCAGTGCGGAAGAAATCAGAGATGAAAAAGTAAAAGCTCTGAAATCATTACGCATTATGAAAACTGATGAGGAGCTCGCTACACATACTATGAAAGGCCAATATGTCGCCTCAACCATAGATGGTAAAAAAGTAAAAGGGTATAGACAAGAAGAGGGTGTAGATCCGGATTCCAAAACAGAAACCTTTGCCGCGGTGAAATTTTTTGTGGATAACTGGAGATGGAAGGATGTGCCTTTTTATGTGCGTACTGCCAAGTACATGCCCACTAAAGTCACAGAGGTAGTAATTCACTTTAAGTCGCCAGCCCATGAGGTATTCAAAAGCCAGGATGTCTATAAAAAGGACAACAAACTGATCATCAGAGTACAACCTGACGAAGGGATATTGATGAAATTTGGAGTGAAAGTACCCGGGCTGGGATTTCAGGTGGAGCAGGCGAATATGGAATTTTACTATTCAGACTTGGATTCTGCTGAAATAATGGATGCATACGAACGCTTACTGTTGGATGCCATGCAGGGGGATGCCACTCTTTATGCAAGGGCAGACGAAGTCGAAGCTGCCTGGAAATTTGTGGATCCGATTTTGAAGTATTGGGAAAATGAAGATGTCCCCACGTATGGCTACGCTGCCGGAACTTGGGGACCTAGAAATTCTGACGATATGATAGAAGGGCACTTTGGCTGGAGAAATCCGGGCAACCGACTGACTGACGAAACTGGTTTCTGTATTCTATAAAAATCAACCACGGAGGTCACAGAGGATAACGCAGAGAGCACAGTTTATATGCATCCTTTCGCTAAAAAGGTCAGAAAAAATTTCAGATAACATAGCCATAGGCGATGGCCAGGAAATCATGATAAACTAGCCTAAGAGCTGAATACCAATTCAACTCAAATCCGGAAGTCTTATCCATAATAATAGTTAGATAATTTGACGAAGTATATGGTACTAAAAATATACAACACAAAAGAACAGGTTGCTAAGGAGTTTTCTGAATACTTCAGAGAACTGGCTTCTGGCGAACAAACTATCCACGTAGCACTTTCGGGTGGCAGCACACCAAAAATTGTCTTTGATTATCTGGCAGGTAATTTTGGGAATGAAATCGACTGGTCTAGAATCAAATTCTATTGGGGAGATGAACGCTGTGTGCCGCCTACAGATGATGAAAGCAACTATAAGATGACTGTTGATCATTTGCTGTCGAAGATTGAGATTCCATCTTTTAATATTTTCAGAGTGCTGGGTGAAAATGATCCCGAAGGAGAGGCGGAACGTTACAGCCAGGTATTGGATACTGAGTTGCCCAAGGAAAATGATACGCCCCAATTCGATTTGGTGATGCTGGGTATGGGGGACGATGGTCATACGGTATCTATTTTTCCTGATTCTATCTCACTCTGGGACGCTGAGGAAAACTGTGTGGTCGCTACTCATCCTGATTCTGGCCAAAAGAGAGTGACCATCACAGGAAAGATCGTCAACAATGCCAAGGCTGTGGCATTTTTAGTCACTGGAGCAAACAAAGCTGAAAAAGTACGTGAAATCCTGAAAAAGGAGCACGATTTTGCCAGCTATCCTGCAAGTCTTGTTCAGCCGAGCCAGGGAGAATTGAGCTGGTTTTTAGACCGGGATGCAGCTCGGGATATTGATCCGGTCAGTTGATCAGAAATACACTCAGGCACAACCTTATAGTTTTATAAAACAACAGGAGTTTGATAAAGGAAATTTTACCTTCATCAAACTCCTCTCTCTTTTTGCCTGTGGTTGGGCTCAGTAGCCCCTGGCTCCACCATCTTCACTGGATGAATCCGCCGCTCCAGTGTAGAGTTTGAGCTGGGCATCGTAGGTAATCCCCATCAGCACTCCAATATTGTTTGTAGGCCGAAGGGTATGGCCCATTTTCTCTAAAGCTTCACGGGTATCGGGAGAAAGCAAATTACGCTCGTACAGAATGTAGTCCGGAAGCCATTGATGATGGATTTTCATCGCCTCTATAGCACGGTCAATACGCATATCATAAGCCAGGACATTCAGAACAGTCTGAAATACGGTATTGATAATAGTCCTGCCTCCAGGACTTCCGATCACTAGATAAGGCTTACCATTCTTTGCTACTATAGTTGGGGTCATGCTGGAAAGCATGCGTTTTTCCGGCGCCACCAGATTGGGATCCGATCCAATCTGTCCAGTAGTTGTGGTCACTCCAGGCACAGGGTTGAAATCCCCCATCTCGTTGTTGAAAATAAACCCGAGTTTATCCGAGCCCATTTTCACGCCATAGGAATTTTCCAGCGTATAAGTCATCGAAACTGCATTGCCCTCTTTGTCCACTACGGAGAAATGCGTGGTATTATCTCCTCCATAAGGATGGCCAAATTGAGCTGGATCAGACACCGATGCCTTGTTCATATCTATGTTTTCAAAGCGCTTTTTTGCAAAATCTTTTGAAAGCAACCGCTCCAAGGGCATATCTTCGTTGAAATCCGGATCTCCTAAAAACTCTGCCCGGTCAGCAAAAGCCCGGCGCATCGCCTCAGCAACCAAATGAACATAAGCTGTAGAATTGAATTCTACTTGAGAGATACCTGCCTCTTCCATGAGGTTCATCATCTCTATCAAAGCCACCCCACCCGAACTAGGAGGAGGCATGGAATAGATATCATAGCCATTGAAGGAGCCTTTAAGAGGCTCTCGCTCCACGGCTTCGTATTTTTCCAGATCTTCCTTGGTGATGATCCCTCCATTTGCCTTCATGTAGTCCTCAATCTCCTGAGCGACCCAACCTTTATAAAATCCATCCCGTCCATGTTTTTGGATCTGCTTCAAGGTTTTAGCGAGAGCGGGTTGCTTCCAAGTCTGTCCAGGTTTTACTATTTCCCCGTCCTTTCCCTTGAAGTAATTCCTCATAATATCCTCCGATGGATCCCGGTCTGTCATTCTCACAGCAGCGTGATACAAGCCCCAGGTCATTGTAAAACCTTTTTTTGCCAATTCCACTGAAGGTTTTACCAAATCAGACCAAGGCAATCTCCCATACTTTTGATGGGCTTGGTAAAGACCTGCCACAGTGCCGGGTACACCCACAGCCAATAATCCTTTATGATTTGAATTGTCCTTTATCTCCCCATTCTCATCCAAAAACATCGTAGGACTGGCCGCCAGAGGAGCTTTTTCCCGGAAATCAAACGTCGTCACTTTTCCTTCTGCATTCATAAACACAATAAATCCCCCTCCACCGATATTCCCTGCCTCAGGATGGGTTACTTCAAGTGCAAATGCCGTAGCTATCGTGGCATCTATGGCATTCCCGCCCTTTTTGAGAATATCCACACCTACCTGAGATGCGATCACATGATCTGACACGACCATCCCATTCTCAGCAAAAGTCTGGCAAAACCCTTGGAATTGTATTAAAATTAAAGCAAGCAAGAATAACGGGTAAGATCTGAATACAGAGTTTTTCATAGTTTGAAGATGAAATTAATCTGGAAGATATTTCTCTTTTCCCAAATACTCACCGAAAGTAAAAGAAATTACATCAAAGGTTTTTTCCGCTGAGCATCTGAAAAATAGGGTTGAAAATAAAAGGACTACGCTATCCAAAGATGGTCAATTCGCCATTCATCATACTACCTTTCAAGCAGCTGATAATTTGCTGTCAGTCTTACTACGTTCCTGTTGTAGTAATTACCGCTTTGGCGCTTATCCACCCATTTTTGATAGGTTAATTCCAACTTTAATTTGGCTGACATTTTAAGATCAACACCTAGCATCAGTCGGTTTTGGTCAAATGAATAATTTGGGGTTTTTCCGGCTTGAAACATAACTTCATCTCCTGCTAGAACCTTCATCTCCTGGTCTGCACTGATTTGCCAGATCAGATAATAAGTCAAAACCCTGTAACGAAATCTAAAACTATTAAAATAATCCACTTCATCTAGAACTGGCTCTTCCTGGATTTCTTTAGGGAAGAGTCTTGTTTCCACTCTAAGTCTTTGATCTAGCGTTAATTTTTCAAAATTCTTTTCATAGCCCCCTTCTACATCTATCCTAAATTCACGTTCGACAGAATTTGATCCTGACCTCGGATTATCAGGGCTTTGAAGCAAATATCCGATTCCTGTAGATGCTGACCATCCATTTCCAATTTTTTTTTGGATACGCGATTTCACAGAAAGCTGATGCTGTGCAAAAGGACTGATAAAATGTCTTTCCTGGATTTGAGAAAATACTGTCCAATCTCTTGCTACTGGCACAGTGAAAAATAATCCATACCATACGAGGTGCTGGTAATCAACCTCTGTCTGGGCGATTGATGGCTTTGGAAAAGAAAGAAAAAATAACAGTAAAATGGATGCTCTAAAATACATGAAATAGATTAATGATGGTTTACCAAGGATTACTGAAATTGATTAGCGGAATCCTAATGAGGTAAAGGGATGTGCCTTACGGTCACCAAAATCATTCCTACGCCAAAGACCTCTTTATGCTTTATTGATTCTCCAAAGATGAAAACAAGGCTTCCAGAGGTACTGATGCAAGTGAAGAATCGGCTATCTGACCTTGAAAAATCAATTGTAAGGATATGAAAAAGTTATGGGAAGCCACTTTAGTTTAAAAATAAGATCCAAGCTAGCCGCCATTTATTAGAAAGGTTTGAAATAAGGCAAGCAATCCAAGAGGGGAGAATTTTACCCAAATCGCATCTTCTGAATCCGAATCGCATTCAAAATTGCCAACAAAGCCACTCCCACATCTGCAAATACCGCTGACCACATCGTGGCCAAACCCAGGGCACCAAGTATCAGTACCAGCACTTTGATACCAAACGCGAATCCAATGTTTTGCCAAACGATCTGCTTAGTCTTTTTCCCTATAAGTATTGCAACAGGAATTTTGTCCGGGTTGTCATCCTGGATCACCACATCGGCAGTCTCAATGGTAGCATCGCTTCCCAAGCCACCCATGGCAATTCCCACATCCGAAATAGCTACCACTGGAGCGTCATTTACTCCATCTCCTATAAAAGCCACCTTTCCCTTTACAGCCTTTATTTGTTTGAATTTTTCTACTTTATCTTCTGGCAATAAGTCTCCAAAAAAGTTGGCTATACCTAACTTTTCAGCAACAGCCTTGACTACACTGCTTTTATCTCCGCTCAGCATGGTGACGCCGACATTCATTGATTTCAATTGCGCTATGGCCTTCTGGGCATCTGCCTTGACCTTATCCGCGATAGTCAAATATCCTACAAACTCTCCGTCATACGCAAATGCTACCGTGGTGTAAACAATGCTGCTGGCATCAATATCGTGGGAAACTGCATACTTATCCATCAGCTTGAAGTTGCCCACAAGTAATTCCTTACCCTCCGCAGTTGCTCTCAAGCCTTGACCGGGTATTTCCTCCACCTGTTCCAAAATCACCTCAGGATCCAGCTCTCCTACGTACGCTTTGATCGCAGTGGCTATTGGATGCGTGCTTTTACTTTCCAGCGCATTGACAAAATGTAGGAGCTTGCCGTCTTCATATTTAGGCTTAACATGCACTTCTTGTACCTTAAACACACCCTCGGTCAAGGTGCCGGTTTTGTCCATGACCACCTCGTCGATCGCCGCCAAACTGTCCAGGAAGTTGCTTCCTTTAAACAAAATCCCGTTTTTGCCGGCAGCTCCAATTCCCCCAAAATACCCCAATGGAATGCTAATCACAAGTCCGCATGGGCAGGAAACTACTAAGAAGATCAATGCTCTATATAGCCAATCACTGAAATCATAATTATCTGCAAAAAGAAAGGGAATAAAACATATCCCTATGGCCAAATAGACTACTATCGGAGTATAGATCTTAGCGAATTTTCGGATAAATAATTCTGTAGGTGCCTTTTGTGCTGTAGCATTTTGCACCAGCTCCAGTATTCTGGATAATTTACTGTCCTGAAAGGCAGCAGTCACTTTGACTAGAGCTACCTTATTCAGATTCACCATTCCTGCCAAGACTTGGCTTCCTTTCTCTTTGGTTGCTGGCTTGCTTTCCCCGGTAAGAGCCGAGGTGTTGAAGGAGGATTTTTCAGATAGTAACTCCCCGTCTAGCCCCAGCTTCTCTCCTGGCTTCAGCTGAAGCACATCCCCGATTTTCGCAGCTGATGCCTGAATATCTTTTGTAAGATTACCTTCAACTACCGTCACCACATCGGGTCGTTGGTCAAGTAGAGTTTTGATATTGGTTTTTGCACGTCGCACGGCCATTCCCTGGAAAATCTCCCCTATGGAGTAAAAAAGCATGACAGCTACTCCTTCCGGATATTCTCCGATCGCAAATGCCCCAATTGTGGCTATTCCCATTAAGAAGAATTCAGAGAATACACCCCCTTTTAAAATACTGCCCCAAGCAGCCTTCAAGACGGGTAATCCTACCGGTAAATAAGCAATGGCATACCAGATAACCCTGATCCAACCCTGAAACCATTCCTGCGGAAACACATGATCAAATCCTAAACCTGCCATCAGCATCACAAATGAAACGATGGCGGGCGCAAAAAAACGCAATTTATTATCCTCTGATTTCACTTAGCTTTTGGTCTAGTTTCTTCCATTAGGTTCATAACCTGTTCTAGTGGCAACTTCTCCACGTAATGTCCATCTTTCCCCTCCATACTTTCTGCTGCAAACAATGAGTTGATTATTGCCTCCTCAGTTGCCTCGATTACAGCCATGAAAAGGGAACTCATATCGTCATTCCGAATAAATTCGGCATTATCCAGTGATCCAGACTTTGCTTCATAGGAAATCCGCAGACCTTCTGCAGTACTGAACGCGATCACATAATCCCCGGATCCATTGGACGCTATCCCCCCTGTCTTTGCCAGCCCCATCATCGCCCGCTTTGCCATCCGCTCCAGATTTCTCTCCATCACCGGCGCATCCGTAGCCACTACGATCATGCAACTTCCATCTGACTTTTCCATCGCATCCCGAAAGGGATACCTGCCCATTTTTTCACCCACGGCCACTCCGTCGATCTGCAGATTCCCTCCGAAATTGGTCTGCACAAGAACTCCAACAGTGTATCCACCCAAACTCTCAGGAAGCTTACGTGATGAAGTTCCTATTCCTCCTTTCCAACCGAAACAAACCGTACCGGTACCTGCACCTACATTTCCCTCTGCTACGGTACCGCCTTCAGCAGCTTCTATAGCCTGAATCACTTCCCGCGGAGAGATATGCATGCCACGGATATCATTGAGGTACCCGTCATTGGTCTCACCTACGACTGCGTTGACCGATTGTACTTTTTCATTTCCAGGCTGAGCCAGTGTATAGCGGACCACCCCTTCTATTCCAGCAGCCACGCTTAATGTATTTGTAAGAACAATAGGTGATTCTATATTCCCCAATTCCATTACTTGGGTCGATCCTGCCAACTTCCCAAAGCCATTTCCGGCATATATTGCAGCAGGTACTTTCTCTTGAAAAACATTACCTCCATGTGGCAAAATCGCCGTTACACCTGTACGTATGTTATCTCCTTCGTTTTTAGTAAAATGTCCCACCTTCACCCCGGCCACATCGGTAATGGAATTGTTTTCTCCTGAAGGAAGCACTCCAAAAATCATCCCTCTTTCCCTGGGCCTATTTTGCGCAAATGAATATATAATCGGGAAAAGAAAGAGGAGTGCGAGTAAACTTAGATTTTTCATATCCGGTGATTTCCCGAATTTAATCTATATGTACTCAAGGAAAAATTACTCTCTCTCACAATCCATCAAAAAGCACCTATTTTTCAGCTATTCCATATAAAATCATACCTATATCAAGGTAAAAATGGGATTGCGAAGCACTTCTCTTAAATTCGCAGAGGCACAATATGAAATTACAACATGCTAAAAAAAGAAAGGTATAAAGCCATCATCGATCATTTCAGGGAGAATATGCCCATAGCTGAAACGGAACTCCACTATGAAAACCCCTTTCAGCTACTGGTGGCAGTGGTACTTTCCGCACAGTGTACCGATAAGCGAATCAACCTGGTGACACCGGCACTTTTCGATAAATTCCCCGGTCCAGAGTTTTTGGCCGCTTCGGATTTCGATGAGCTTTTTCCCTATATCAAGACTGTTTCCTATCCCAACAATAAGACAAAACACCTCCTTGGGCTTGGCAAAATGCTCATTGAAGAATTTAATGGAGAAGTCCCCGCTACCGTTCCAGAACTTATCAAACTTCCCGGCGTGGGTAGGAAAACGGCCAATGTGATCACTTCAGTGGTCTGGAACCAACCCAATATGGCAGTGGACACCCATGTCTTCCGTGTGTCCAAAAGACTTGGCCTGGTATCCCAAACCGCCAAGACTCCTCTGGAAGTAGAAAAGCAACTTATCCGGCACATCCCCAAAGAATATGTACATATCGCACATCATTGGTTGATTTTGCATGGACGCTATGTATGTCTGGCACGTAGGCCAAAGTGCGAGGAATGTACCCTGACGCACTTATGCAGATACTTTGAAAAAAATCAAGGAAAAATCACCAAGGTAGAAACGGAAAATTAATGTGCGGAATTCATCTGATCTGGGGAAAAGGAGCCAATGAACATGCCATAAATGAAATGCTGGAAAAAAGCCAGCACCGCGGCCCAGATCATAGGGCTAGCTGTAGTCCCTGGCCAGGGCTGTGGATAGGAGTAAGCAGATTAAGGATAATAGATACAAAACCAGAATCCGATCAACCTTTTTGGTCATCAGATACCAGTTCCCTGTTGGTCTGGAATGGGGAGCTTTACAACCATCCGGAATTGCGCCAGCTGCTCATCGCCATAGGCATTGCTTTCAGTACCCAATCCGACACTGAAGTCGTGTTACATCTTCTCAGGATATTTGGCCCGCCGGGATTGGAAAAGATGCAAGGCATGTTCACTTTGATCTATGCGGATCTGGCAGATAAAAGCTTGCTAATAGCCAGGGACAAAAATGGAGAAAAGCCGCTCTATTTTGCTCAGGGAAACGAAACACTTCTTATTTCTTCAGAATGCAGGAGCATACAATCATTCAAAAAATCGGACTTTAACCCCAAACAACTTGAGCCCTATTTCTACTTAAGAACTCCAATACCGGGTAAGACTTTCTTTAAGAAAGTACATGAATTGAAACCCGGAGACTTCAGCAAACTCTATAACCCTATTTCCTTACAGTGGAAAACCATCCCACATCAGCGCAATCTACCCGAAAAACCCTCCTACCAAACGTTTAAAAAAACTCTCCAAAACGCTGTCATAAGGCAGTTTTGTGCAGATGTGCCAGTAGGAATGCTGCTTAGTGGCGGTGCAGACAGCTCTTTGCTATACGCATTCTGGTATAAGGAAACTGGAAAAGCCTTGCCTTCCTATACCGTACAAGTAGCGCAAAAGTATAGAAAGAGATATGCAGATGGAGATGCCGCTGAGCGATTCTCCCTTCAATTCCCTACCAGAAATCACAAGATCGAAGTCAACCAGAAAATCTTTTGGGAAAACTGGGATGACTATGTGAAATCAATAGATCAACCTATTGGCGATTCGGCAGGATTTCTGAATTGGCTTATCGGAAAGGAAGCAAAAAAATCTGTCAAAGTGCTGATCAGTGGAGCTGGAGCTGATGAACTATGGGGTGGATATCAGCGGCATAAAGCATTTGCTTTTTATCAAAAAAATAAAGCCATCTTGCTCAGGAGCAAAGGGTTTTTAGATAAGATCCCTTTGGAAAGAAGCTACCATAAATTCATTGCGGGTATTGTCCCAAACCCGCACCGTACCTTCCTGAACTTTTCAGCATTAGAAAACATTCCTGACTCTCTGGCAGATAAATACACTCAGATCTTTAATAGAAATCTAAGCGAATATCGTCAAATACTGGATTTTGACCGACGGGTTTATTTGGTGCAGGATGTACTGAAAGTCCAGGACAATGCACTCATGGCGCATAGTATCGAGGGGCGCTCCCCGTATTTGGATGAGACTATGCAAGTACTTTGGAGAAATATAAATGATGAAGGATTGCTAAGAGGAAAGCCATGGATAAAAAGCTATCTGACTGAACTTGGGCTTGGCTGGATCTCCAAGCGTCCAAAAATGGGTTTTGGTCTTCCGTTACAGGAATGGTTTGCGGAAAACAGTGGATTTGCCGCAAGAATATTCTCTTCCCTTCGGGCATTCGAGAAAACCCATGGAGAGTGGTTCCCTTCAGAAATGAGGAGTATGTGTGCAAGTCCCCAAACTGCTGTCAAGAATCATTTTTTAACGTTGTACAACCTGTTTCTTCTTTCAGAATGGGTAAAATTGCATAAGCTGTGAGATTGGATGTACCGTAGGCAGGCATCGCCCAAGCCGCACATAAGGAAAAATCCTTTCACTCGGGCTATACCTGCCAGATGGGATTGGCATCCAAAATCAAATATAACCCTATGAAAATCATCTACATCCATCAGTATTTTCGAACTCCAAGCGAGGGTGGGGCGGTGAGATCCTATCATTTAGCAAAAGGCCTCGTGGATGCAGGATTTGAAGTGGAAATGATCACTGGGGGTTCTCAAAAGAATTATGATCAGCGGTGGATAGATGGAATCAGAGTACATTATGTTCCGGTAGCCTACGATCAGAATTTTGGTTTTATCAAGCGTTCATTAGCTTTTATATCATTTGTCAAACAGGCTAAGAAGCTGATCAGAAAGCTTCCCAGGCCTAATTTATTGTACATTACTTCTACTCCCTTGACCACAGGATTACTTGGTCTTTGGGCAAAAGAAAGGTTGGCCATTCCTTATATTTTTGAAGTTCGGGATCTTTGGCCTCAAGCGCCTATAGAAGTAGGAGTCATCAAAAATCCCCTATTGAAAAGGCTCTTAATATCTTTGGAGAAGAAGATTTATCAGCAGGCTTTGAAACTGGTGGCTTTGTCTCCCGGGATAGCTGAACATTTGCGTAGTGTATGCCCAGAGCGGCAGATTGCCTTAATTCCTAATTTTTCGGATTTGGAAAGGTTTTTCCCAATGGAAAAAAGCCCGGATTTACTTCTGAAATACGGGTTAAGAAACTCCTTAACAATAGCTTATACCGGTGCCTTGGGAAAAGTGAATGCTGTAGAAGAGTTATTGGAGATTGCTGAAATCGCACAAAAGCGTGCTAAAAACTGGCAATTTCTGATCATGGGAGAAGGAAGCCATAAAGTCTTACTCCAGCGTATATCTTCGCAAAAATCGCTTTCAAATGTTCACTTTGTACCTTTTGGTTCAAAGGAAAAAGTAAATGAGGTACTCAGCTTAGCTGACTTTGCATGGATTTCATTTGCGCATTTACCCGTATTGAAAACCAATAGCCCCAATAAATTTTTCGATGCATTGGCAGCTGGAAAAGCAATTTTAGTGAATCACAAGGGGTGGGTATATGATTTGGTAAAAAACCACCAATTAGGTTTTACCTGTTTGCCTTCCACTCTTAAAGTGTGCATTGATAATCTGGAAAAAATCGAAAATAACCCTGAGAAACTCCTCATGATGGGTAAAAATTCCAGACGATTGGCAGAGCAGTACTTTAATAAAGAGCTGGCAGTTGCCCGGCTAATCAATCTTTTAGACCCTACAAAAGGCAATCAAAACGCCTCTGGGGAAAAGGATATATTGACAGCTTAACTTTAAAAATACGCTATTATTTCAAGTGCAATAGCTAGTAGTTGAAAGGATAGATACGATTCTTCAAGAAATAGAAAAACGTAAAAGCACGCTGCTTTAGCATGCTCGCCAATGTATAAATTACGCTAGCCCTTATCCCCTATTTTTACCCAAAGCAGAAGAAAATAAATTCTGATTCTACTCAATTTTTACCTTTCTAGAAAACCCTCAAAGGTATTTCATGTCTAAAATAAATGCCATTTACAGGAGACAAACGCCTTATTTTCAATTAAATCAAGATTTTTTTAAAACTATTTTGAAGTTAGCGGGTTTCAATTGTCCAACTTAATACTTAACCGAAAACCAACTAACATGAAAAGTTTCAATCAAAATGTATGGCGATTGCTTTCGCTGTCTCTTGCTCTTTTGGTCACCGTGAGTTTCACCTCTTGTGACGATGATGATGATGACATGGTACCGGAGCCTGACGATATTGTTGATGTATTGGAGGATGATTCCAATTTTTCGATTCTCTCTGCTGCAATAGATGTTGCTGATTTAGACGGAGCTCTAAGCGGTACCGGTCCCTTTACAGTATTTGCTCCTACCAACGGTGCTTTTGGGGATTTCATTGCGGACAATAATATTACTTCTGAAGCATTGTTGGGAAATTCAGACTTGGCAGACATACTAAGCTATCATGTCGTTTCAAACCGGGTCATGGCGGCGGATGTAAGTGCTGGCTCTGTGACTTCTTTGACAGGCGATCCATTCTTCGTAAGCATAGACCCTGATGGAGGCGTGTGGATCAATGGAAACACTCAGGTGACAGCCACAGATAAGATGGCGAGTAACGGAGTAATCCATACCTTAGATTATGTGATCACTGCTCCAACGATGAGTATTGCAGAGATTGCTGTAGGAAATACTACGGCATCTACCCCAGAATTCACACAACTGGTTTCGGCACTGTCCAGGGCTGGCTTGGTAGATGCTGTCAGTGGAGGATTTGACGATAATCTCACTGTTTTCGCCCCCACTGATGCAGCTTTCGAGGCACTTTATGATGCACTTGGAGTAAATGGAGTGGAAGACATCGAATTGGAGCTTCTTACGGATGTGCTGTTATACCATGTAGTGCCGACTAGGGCATTTTCACAGGATCTAAGAGATGAAGCTAGTCTCCCTACACTCCTTGAAGATGAAAACCTCACTGTAGATCTTCCTGGCCTGATGATCAATGAAAGTAATCTTGTACCGTCTATGCTGAACATCCATGCGACCAATGGAGTGATTCACGTGATAGACCAAGTATTATTGCCGGAATAATAGAAGAGGTGGTTTAGTGAAGTGGAAAAGCGAGTCTGGGTAGGACTCGCTTTTTTTCGTATAATGGATTTACCAGGGACTTTGACTTTAGCCCCCCCATAGCTTTCCTCAAATTCATCGGGAAGGGTTTTATTTCCCGTAGCTTGCAGAGCTGACCCGAGACTCGACTACAAATTGTATTGTAAAGACCAGCCGTTTATTCATTTGGCTTCCTAGGCCTATAGCCAGACTTCCGAAAAATCTTTTCTGCGTCGGGTTCTGCCATCAGTACATCGAGCGGCACATCTTGGTTAAACTGATAATCATCCACAATATTCCATCCTAGCCACCGCCCTAGACGTCCGGGGGCTTTAGTGCTGATCGCGTCTGTAAATGGTGCTTCCCCTGTGTATTTTCGGATCTCAAAAGGATTGGTCTCATACAGCAGCTCATTCTCTACAAAATGAGCCCAAATCAACTCCTCGTTGGCAAAGCTTTCTGAAATAGCTTCAGGTGTATACCCGATAATATACTCATCGGAAGTACAGGGCATGATAGCTTTCATAAAATGATAGGCCTTGCCATAGTAAATCATCTCTGCCAAAAGCGTGTTGTCAGCAGGATTAGTCAGATTATAGCGGGAAGAAATCGCCATTACGATCATCGGCACTATATATGGCTTATCGTACCGCTCTGCCATATACCTTGGAAGTTCTGGCTGAAAAACATGGCTAGGAGGAAGAAAATAATCCAACCCTATCACTATCAGTTCATCAGTTACGACCAAATCGGAATTAAACCCTGATACAAACGTATAAACCTTTGGTACCTGAAAATCCGGAAAGTAATGTTTGATAGCTTTAAAAGCAGTTTCCAGCTCTTTTTCCACTTCAGAAAAATCCGCAAATGCCACTTCCACGGAGTCATACAATGTCCTCATGATAGAATCCTGGTGGATAGCAAGTAGCTCCTTTGCTAAAGAATCGGGATTAGGATACAAGTCCATCTGCAGGTATTCCCCGGCAAATTCCGGATGCTTTTCAAAGAGATAACTGAAATCCTGTTCAGATTTGGCCTTGAAGAAATCCTGCTCCAAGCGCGTAATTTCTATTGTAAGATCCTGCTCCAAGATTTCAGAAGAAAGTCCACAACTTTCATCCTTTTTTCCACAGGAAAAAGCTAAAAGTAAAACTAGAAAAGGAATAAAATAACGTGCCACGTGAATACGCATCAATCAATTTTTGTCAAAAATAAGAATTGGAATGCTAACTGACCCAACGAAATGCTTTTATTGAATATTTGAAAGCAGATTCAAAATTTCTGGGACTGAGCGATTTTTGTAAAATATCAATTTCCCCTCACCGCCTTCAAAATCAAATCATACACCTCCGTTGACTGTAGTTTATCTGAATTCAACAGATCTTTATCCTGAGAAACCAAGAGTGGTTTATCCAGATCATCCTCACTCAGCCGTCCATGCGCACCCTTTACCAAGGTAGCGTCCAAAGGTATGACATCCATCAAATACCTGAAACCAAGCTTCTTCTTTAGAACCTTGGAACCTACGGTAAGCATCGGGACTTTGATTTGAGGGTTCAAAATGAGCTCTACCGGATCATAACCGGGCTTTTTATGAATGTCAACGCAGCGGGCATAATCGGGTGCCTTCGCATCATCCAGCCAGAAATAATAGGTGAACCATGATTCCTTATCTGCCATGACCACTAGGTCTCCTGAGCGTTCGTGATCTATTTGATGCTGTTTTTTGCCCTCCTCATCAAGTACTAGTTCCACTCCTTCGGTCTGTTCAAGCAATTTTTTAACCTGAGGCAAAATACTTGGATCATTGACATGAACATGCGCCACCTGATGGTCAGCTACTGCAAAAGCCTTGGAAGTTCCAGCATCCAAAGTCTCCAGACCACGCTCATCCTTAACTTGAATCCAACCCTGTTTTCTGAAAATTCTATTCAAATGAACCGGTTTGCTCACCGTAGTAATTGCATATTCAGAAAGCAGGATCACTTGAGTTCCCTGCTTTTCAAAGTAGGTGATCAGATCCTCCGCCAGTTCATCCACTTCCCTCAGGTATTTTCCTATTTTATCAAAGTCAATCCCGTATTTCTGTAAAGAATAATCCAAATGTGGAATATAGATCAAGTTCAGCGTAGGATTGTGCCATTCATCTACTTTCTTGGATGCTTCAGCGATCCATTTGCTGGAAGCAATATTCGCATTTGGCCCCCAGAATGAAAATAAAGGAAACTGACCCAATTCCTTCTGAAGCCTGTCTCTCAATTCCATTGGCTGACTATGGCAGTCGGGTTCCTTCCTGCCATCCGCCAAATACAGCGGCCTGGGAGTCACAGCAAAATCCACCGATGAGTACATATTGTACCACCAGAACATATTGGCGACGGTAAAGTCCGGATTTTCGTTCTTCAGTGTCTCCCAGATCTTTGGAGACTGTACCAATTTATTCGATTGCCGCCAGAATTTTATCTCACACTCCTCCTGAAAATACCAGCCGTTCCCCACTATTCCGTTTTCATTTGGCATCTTTCCAGTCAGATAAACTGATTGGGCTGAGCAAGTCACAGCAGGCAAAACAGGAGCTACGACTGCCTTTTTCCCTTTTGATATCCATTTTTTTAGGAAAGGCGTATGCTCTCCGATTACCCGGGGAGAAAGCGCAACTATATCTAAAACTACTGTTTTCTTCATTTTGATTCAAATTTTCGGATGACCCAGTCTAGCTCTCTGGCTATGGATTCACCCAAGGGTAAGCGGGCTTCTTTAGGCAAAACATCCCATGTATAAGTCTCTACTTCCAGGTGATTGGTCAAAGAAGGATTTTTTAAAATTTCATTTAGAACAATTGAAATTTGGTCTTGGGTGGAGGCTAGAAAT
Source organism: Algoriphagus sp. AGSA1 (assembly GCF_021390545.1). Taxonomy (GTDB): domain Bacteria; phylum Bacteroidota; class Bacteroidia; order Cytophagales; family Cyclobacteriaceae; genus Algoriphagus. The sequence goes on from NZ_JAJUWR010000017.1 coordinate 20,181, forward strand.
CCATAATTATCGAGAAATACCGGCACATGGAAATGGATTCTCCATTCCTTCTCATCCGTGGAATCAAGCACTTTCAAAGCATCTGGCAAATCTGGATAGGAGTTTAACCTACCGTCACTGCCTTTGCCCACAACTTGGTGTAGATAAGTGGATTCTTCAAAAGGCAACAGATTCACCTTCAGCAAATCACGGGCTTCCGGCAACTCAGGTATCATTACTTTCAGCGCGGCAGAAATCTGGATTTTCCCGATTCTCAAGCCAGCTTCTTCAAACTTGGCAAAAGTATCAGCGGGCTTTTCATACACCAGCGCAAAGTGGCAGACATCATAGCATACCTGCACATGTTCCCTTATCAGCTCTTCGGCTTCCTCCAATGAAATCCTTAGATGTTCGGAAAGCCAGGGCTTACCCATAGGAAGCAACCAATCGCTGAATAACCAGAGCATTTCATCAGAATTTTCCAAAATTCCATCCGGTTCTGGTTCTATATCCAGATGCAAGGATTTTCCGGTCTTCTTTTTAATTTCTGCCAGTTCTGCCACCACTTCCAGCAAATGCTTTGTGGCAACTTCCATACCGGCCTTTAAGTCACTTTCATTTTCAAACCAACGCCTATAGGAAATGGGGGAGGTGGATATCCCGCCATCCATACCCTCTGGCAAAAGCTCTGACAAGATTCTAAAAGAGCGGATGGTATAATCCCGACGATCTGTGGTAGTCCAATCAGGATAATGTACCTGGTCTTTGACAGTGGTCCGGTGAAAATCCCCATAAGGGAAGCAATTCAGCGTGAAAACATAGGCGTTTTCCTCTTCAAGCCAAGTTTGGAACTCCTGTAGCTTTTCTGGTTGCTCCAAAACTAAACTGGCTTCATGAGAAAGACGGAGGCCTATTCCGAAAGGATCGGTGTGCCTTAGTCTTTCTTTGACTTCAGGGATGTAGTTCTTTAAGTTCTCAAAAGTTGCCTCCCAAGTTTCCCCGGGATGGATGTTGCTACAGTAACTGAGTTGAAAACCTTTGATTTCCATCAAGAAAGGGAATTAGATTAAGAATCGACTAAAATTGAGTTTTTCTGAAAGTCTTTCAGCATATCAACTGCCTTGAAAATAAGGTCATGATCCATCTCGTGCACTTCTTCTCCTTTACCTAGGTCAGTCAACAGCATAATGGTCAATTGCCCGCCAAGATGCTCCTGAAATTCCTGCAGTCCTTTGATTAGATTTTCACCGCCTAATTCCGGTGCAAAAAGCTCAAATCCCAACTGCTTAAAAAGCAACACTATCCTATTCAGGTCCGCTGAAGAAATCCAGCCTTTCAGAAAAGAATAGGTGGAATCCAAAACAATCCCTATGGCAACAGCTTCACCATGACGGATTCGGAACTTGCTCAAATGCTCCAGTTTATGCGCCGCCCAGTGCCCAAAATCCAATGGTCTGGATGAGCCGAACTCGAAAGGATCTTTGCCCGCTATATGATCCAGATGCATCTGTGCACAGCGAATGATCAATTCCTTCATGGGCTCCATCTGTCTTCGGGCCAAAGCGGAAGCATGCTCTTCCATCCAGGTAAAAAAGCTCAAATCCTTGATCAAGGCGACTTTGATCGCTTCAGAAATACCTGATCTCCAATCCCGGTCATCCAGGGTCTTGAGAAAATTAAAATCATTCAAAACCGCGTAAGGAGGGGTAAACGTACCTAGATAATTCTTTTTCCCAAAAGCGTTTACGGAGTTTTTCACTCCTACCGCAGAATCGTTTTGGGAAAGTACCGTAGTAGGGATACGGATCAGGCGGATACCCCGATGGGAAATGGCGGCTGCGAAGCCCACCATATCGATCACGGCTCCTCCTCCTATCACGGCGATATACGAGTGCCTGTCTATACCATACAGGTGTGTTGCCTCCACGATCTGTTTATAACTCGCTTCATCATTTTTGCTATCCTCTCCACCTGGTGCTACTATGGGTTCTGTCGCCAAATGATACTTGTCCTTATGAGCTTCTGAATATGCCCTTATCTGATTTAATAATTCAGGATGCGCTGCGGAAACTCCCTCATCCACTATAAACAAAACCCTGGAAAGCCTGTCTTTTGCCAACAACTTTACAAACAGCTCATTGGCTGAATTGAAAATATCTTCTGAGAAGCAGACAGGATACTGATAAGGTACTGCAAATTTTTGTTGGATAACGGTATTCATAGGAAATAGGTGACTAGAGCTTTGTCGTTTGGAACAATACAATTCCGAGGGCCATTTAGTTTATTCTGCTTTAGGTTACAGCAAATTTTTTGGCAAGCCAAAGGGAAATTGGCAACAACAATAATACAATTATTCCAATCTTCCATCCTGCAAAAGCAGCGGCAATTGAAGAGTTGACAATAATTAGGGAAATCACGGCAGCTTTGACGGACTTCCCTATCAATTTTGGTTCCTGTTTGCGTATTGCTTTGACCAATGGCGGAAATAACATGTAGCTAAGCAAGGCCAAAAACGGTAAAACCTCCCATATGTTGGTATGATGAACAATCGGCATATAAGCGATAGCGATTATCACCAACACATACATAAACAATCCCGCATAAAGAGCAGCCTTGTTTTTCCCATGGACTTCACCTCTGCTGATCATGGTAATAGCTGCCACATAGACCAAAGGCAAGAAGCCAAGTGGCCAAAATGTCGTCAGTACCTCTGGAACCACACTGACTCCCAACAATAAATTTCCAGTACGGCAAAGTCCCATATTGAGAGGACCGAAAAAGTACTGGTGCTTACCCCAATAATCATATCCTACAGCTAAAATAGCTACAATCAACGCCAGAACCGCAGAGACCATACTCACCTGGGCAGCAGCTGTCACTCCTAACACCAGCAGCATAAAAGACATCCAGGCAGCAGATTTTTTGCTGACTCTCCCGCTTGGGATGGGTCTTTCCGGCCTTTCTACTGCGTCCAATTCTGAATCAAACACATCATTAAATGCCACACCGCCAGCATACAATCCAATTGTACTCAATGAAAGCCAGGCTAGCTTTGCTATAAATTCACTCGCTTCAATACATCCATCCAGCGAAATGTAAGTCCAGGCACCTGCTACAGCAAAGCCCGCCCAAATATCTGCTACCGCAGTGACTACATTAGCTGGTCGGGTTAGTTGTAAGTATGCAACTATTCGGGATGAACCCATAATCAATTTTCCACTATATCAGAGGAGCCTTCCACTCTTGGAGTCTGCCCACCTCGAAGTACTGAATTCCCGCTCATTTTTTTTGTTTGATCCAACGGTGCGGCATTCAGCCAATCCTGCTCGTCCATCTGTCCACTTTTCCCAAATACCGTCAGGGCATTTTGATAAGTGACTAGTTTGATATGCTCTTCCGGAATACCTGATTTTCTCATTAGATCAGCTGTTTTTGGCACGGCTAGCGGATCGGAAATCCCCCAATCCGCAGCGGAATTAACGATTATTCGCTCCGGGCCATATTGCTTCACGATCTCCACCATACGGGCAGAGCCCATTTTGGTATGGGGATAAATGGTAAAACCAGCATAATAACCACGCTCCAAAACCTCCTTCACTGTCTCTTCATTGTTATGATCTACTATCACCATACTTGGGTCAAGGCCATGCTCCTCGGACACGTCCATGCTTCGGATGGTACCCTTTCGCTTATCCCGGTGTGGCGTATGGATCAGTACTGGGAGATCCACGTCTTTTGCCAATTCCAGTTGAAGTCTATAAAATTTATCCTCTGCTTCGGTCTGATCGTCGTAGCCGATTTCTCCTATCGCTACCACACCTTCTTTTCCTACATATAGCGGCAGAAGCTCCATGACCTGTTCTGCCAAAGGCTCATTGTTTGCTTCCTTAGAATTCAGTCCCATGGTACAGTAATGCACGATCCCAAACTGACTGGCACGAAAACGCTCCCAGCCCACTAGAGTACTGAAGTAATCTTTGAAGCTACCCACTTCAGTTCGTGGCTGACCCAGCCAAAAAGCCGGTTCGATCACCGCTACTATTCCCGCTTTACGCATGGCTTCGTAGTCATCTGTGGTACGGGAAACAACGTGAATGTGAGGATCTATATACATACTTACTGTTTTTTTAATGAAATGTAAAATTAAGAATTATACCCGGGTACGCTGAAATTCCTCTCCTATGTTTCTCCAGGCGATGGCATCCATATCCAAGGAAGCCAGCAACTCAGCATGAGCCTGAAGTAAATGCTCAGCGGGTTTGAATGCAGATTCCCGCATTGCCAAAAGAGCGGCCTTCATCTGAAGTTCATCCTTGCTTTCCAAGGTTTTCTTTAGATCAGCGAGATACATCTCATTCACAAATGGAGAAACTAACCTCCAAATCTCCGGCATAACATCCCTGCCGGCAGCCCATCGCTCATGCGCAAAATCCCTTGCTATAGCAGCCAAGGCAGGATTTCTTCTCTCTTCCAGACCTTGGATCTTGTAAAGTGGCCGCTGCATGAAGATTGCCTTCAGCACCATCTGGTTCCAATTGGCTTCAGGAAAATATTTTTCCGGAAAAGGATTATTAAGCGCAATTGCATCAAAAACAAGCGAGATGTTTGTTCTAAGGCCATCAATTGCCCTAGGTATCAAATCCTCCTGAAAAGGCAGGACAGGTAAGGCTCCAAAAAGCGCTTGATGCTCATGCATATCAGCAGTCTCGAACAGTTGGTTTATGGTGTTGAACCAAATATCTTTTTCTGCATGGTAACTCAGCAAGAGAACCGTTCTGGCGGCTTGCAGTTCATCCCAAAATTGAGGTTGAAAACCTACTATCAACTTTCCTGCTTCCTCTACTTGTGCTTCAGAAAGACTCAACTGATTTTTCTTGAAGAATCGGGAAGCCTGGCTAAAAGCCAAGAACAAATGAGAGGGTACAGCCTCGGATGTGATTTTTCGGGTTTGCTTCTCCAGCCAGTCCAAACCTTTGGGGTTATCCCGGCTCTGGAGCAATTTGTTCAGAAAAGCACTTACTTGATCTTGCATAATGAAAGTTGCCTGTTTGCAGTGGGGTCTGCATGATTTGATTGGCTAAAATTGGCGGAAATCTATCAGAATATCCAATCACATAATGCTCAACGGTTGTAAAAAGTGCGATTTCTGACAAAAATCATCTTCTCACAAATTCAGTGGAGGGTTTTCCTGTTTTTAGCTGATTTTTTTTGGACTTTTATACTGAGATCAAATCGAAAAGAATAACATTGTTTCGAAAGGAGCAGGCACCGCTTTAAATGATCAAGTCGCCTTGCCTTCTTTAATGGAAATTAATTATGACAGTTAGTTCAATTTTTATTTCACTCTGTGGACTAGGCTGGATCATCGCCTATGTTGAGGCGTTACGGGTAGGTTTCAGGGACAAATCTTATGGGATCCCATTTCTCACGCTCGCATTGAACTTCTCCTGGGAAGTGTACTATACTTACCAAGGCTACCTAGTGTTTGGTTCTCATGTCTCCACCTACGTCAATTGCTTTTGGGTTCTGCTGGATGTCGGGATACTGTACACCTACTTTAAATATGGTATTAATGAGGTGAAGGCGGGAAAAGTCGCCTTCTATTTACAGGGAATTGCTTTTCTTATAGTCTGCTTTGTGATACAGCATGTGGCCTTTCAACAACTTGGAATCGTCAATGGAGCCCTTTATGTGGGTTATCTGATCAATTTTTTGATGTCCTTCCTGTTTGTACGAATGTACTTTCGCCGGCCGGACTTGAAAGGGCAAAGCCTGCTTATCGCCATACCCAAATGCATAGGCACTTTCTCTACCACTATTTTATTTGGAATAATAGGAAGCAAGACCGCCGGGGGAGTTCACGAACCTATTCTCTACATAGGACTGATCATCGTTGTGACTGACCTATTTTATATTTACTTGGTGACCAAAAAATGGAGAGAACTTAGGTCTATGTCGAAGAAGAAATTTTAAATTACCCGGGACACAAGTTGATATTCCAATTGACTTTTTAAGGACAATAATTTAGGACAATGGAATTAACACAGCAACATATCGAAGAAATCGCCGAATTTCTGGAATGTGGTATGGTCTGCTACTTTCACAAACCTACCGGTGAAATAGAACCCACAAAAAAGCAGAATAGCAATTACTCACCCCCCAATCGCAATCATACTTCTGTTATCCGAGTGAAGCGCAGGATCTGATAATTTTTCCATGCTGTCCATCCCGGCACGGACGGCTTTTTTATTGAGAATAGATTCCAAGATAAGTCTTTCCACATCCTCACCGGCTCGCATAGCCCCGAGCAAATCGGTTTCATGATTGGAAAAAAGGCAATTTTTTATTTTCCCATTGGCAGTCAGGCGAATCCTGTTGCAGGTGCCGCAGAAAGGATTGGTCACCGAAGAAATTATCCCAAACTCTCCCGTATAACCTGCGATTTTGAACTTGCGTGCGGTGAAATTATCCTCATCCGGCAAAGAGGCTAGTTGAGCGGTGCCGTAATGCCCCCCCAACTGATCCAATATTTCCTTTTCAGATACCATCTTGGATTTGTCCCAGCGATTGCCGTCAAAAGGCATAAATTCTATAAATCGGACAGAAACCCTAAAATCCTTGGTCAGTTCTACCAGATCGACCAACTCATCGTCATTGATTCCTCTGATCAGGACGGAGTTGATCTTCATATCAAAACCCCGGTCATGAAGTAGCCGGAAATTATCCAGCGTTTTCTGAAAGCCCGGTCGCCTGGTAAGCTCCTGAAAACGGGCCTCCTTCAGGGTATCCAGACTGAAATTGATCTTTTTGATCCCTAGTGTCTGAAGGGCATCCACATGTCTATCTACAAGCAAGCCATTGGTGGTAATTGATATTTCCACCGGCAGTTTTGCCAATCCTTCCAGAATAATTCCAATATCCTTGCGAAGCAGAGGCTCTCCACCTGTAAGGCGGATTTTGGTAACACCAAGTCCCACGAAGATCCGGGCAAATTCCAGAACCTCTTCAGCGTTCATGATTGAGGCTTTGGGACTAAGTGCGATTCCCTCGGCGGGCATACAGTAACTACAGCGCAGATTGCACTTTTCGATCAGGGAAATCCTCAAATAATTGTGGACTCTCCCAAACCGGTCTTTTAGCTCCTTTATCTTACCCGACTGAGTCATGATTTGCTCCTTTTAAAATAGAAAATACATGCAATAAATGCGGGAATACCGCATCCATAGACTCTTTGGCTCCATTAGTAGATCCCGGCAAAGCAAGGATCACACTATCGCCGATGGTGCCCGCCACCGACCTGGAAAGCATAGCATAAGGCATCATTTTTTGGCCATAACTTCTGATAGCTTCTTCTATTCCCGGAATTCTTCGCTCCAAAATAGGCTCCAAAGCTTCAGGTGTCACGTCCCGTGCCGACAATCCTGTCCCTCCTGTAAAGATCACCAATTGGTTTTTCTCCGATAGCTCCAGGGCTCTGCTCCTGATCAGCTCAAGTTCATCCGGAATCACCTCATAAGAGCTTACCTCTACGTTGTGTGATCTCAACTTATCCACAATCACTTTCCCTGCCCGGTCTTCTTTGATTCCTTTGGAAATGGAATCAGAACATACAATTATAGCAGCCTGAATAGTTTTTGGGGTTTTGTCTTTGAAACTGGATTTACCTCCTTTTTTCTCTACCAACCCGATCTCGCGGATAACAATTCCCTTATCGATAGGTTTCAGCATGTCGTACATGGTCAGCGCTATCACAGATGCACCGTGCATGGCTTCCACTTCCACGCCGGTTTTGTACACAGTTTTCACTGTGATGAAAATCCGGATCTCCAGCCCATCAATCTCGTATTCTACAGCAGTGTATTCCACAGGCAGCGGATGGCAATCGGGAATGGTAATATGGGTGTTTTTCACCGCGAACAGACCCGCCACCTTCGCCATTTCAAAGACATTTCCCTTAGGGACACGATTCTCCACTACCGCAGCTATGGTTTCTTCTGAACTCACCTGCACTATCGCCTGCGCTTTTGCTGTGCGGAGCGTGGTTACTTTATGTGTGATATCTACCATTAACTTATAATATTGTCCACAAATATGCCAGAAGCCAAAAACCCTTTAGCCAGTCGGTCAAAAGACCGAAGCCCGGTGACCGAAGCGGTCGCAATGATACTGCTCACTCGAATCTTATACTGAGTTATTCGCTTGCTGACAAAGAAATTTATATTCATAATAAAATTTCAACTATTAACTTTCCATTGGTGGTCTGCATTATCGAGAATCTCCTTACCGAAGATAGGAACCTTTTCTTTCACCTGATTCACGAGCCATTCAGTCGCCTGATAGACCTGCTTCCTACGCTTGGAAGATACAAAGACGAAAATGCAGATCTCCCCGACCTTTACTATTCCCAAGCTATGGTAGATGTGCAAACAAGTCAGATCGAACTTTTCAAAAGCCGCTTCCCTGATCTCATGAAGCTTTTCATTGGCCATTTCTTCATAGCTGGTATATTCTATAGCTACTACCTGCTGGTCTCCGACTTCATCGGCCCTAACCTGGCCTAGAAAAATATTGTGCGCCCCAATGCTGTGCTTGCCTTGATGCTTCGCTATGGAATCCGCTATAAATTCAGGGGAAATCGCCCCCTCAAGAAATACTTTTTTCATCTTTAGTTCAATTTTGCTATTTACCTAAATTTAAGACCGAGGTGGTTTTGAGCTTATAATGATGCCTCTCCTGCCTTCGCCCTCCTGATTTCGGTCAACAAATCCTTCGCTCCTCCTCGTATCAACTTCAACTTTCTGAATCCCATTCGATAAAGCAAATCAGCTGCTTTTCTGCTTCGAATACCTGATTGGCAATATATCCGAATCTCTACATTTCGATCCAAGCTATCCGCTTCTTGTGGTAATGAAGAAAGAGGGATATGCAGTCCATTTTCCAAATTTACCTGAGGTGATTCCCCTGATTCCCGTACATCCAGTAGCAATGCTTCACCCAGAAGCGATTCAGCAGGCGACAACATTTCAAATGAAACAGAAATATGAGATTTTTTAGATGCAGGCACATTACCGAATTCAAACACTTGCTGGGAATTGTTCAGTAGATTATAAATCAGCAATTTCCCTGAAAGCACCTCGCCAATCCCCAATATAATTTTCATCGCTTCGTTTGCCTGCAGCATCCCGATCAAACCTACCGTGACACCCAGCACACCCGCCTCAGCACAATTAGGGGCAGCTCCATTCTCTTCCGGGAAAATATCCCGGTAAGTCGGCCCGCCTTCGAAATTGAAGACCGAAACCTGACCTTGAAACTGATGGATGGATCCATAAACAAAGGGCTTACCGCAAGTGAGGCAGGTATCATCGATCACATACCGGATAAATAAATTATCCGTGGCATCTATGACCAGATCAAAGCCCGAGAAGGTTTCTGCAGCATTTTTGGCAGTCAAAAACTCTTCAAATACCGATATTTCTATTCCCGGGTTGGTTTTGATAATAGAATTGGCAGCTTCTTTTGCCTTGGAAAGCCCCAGCTGCTCGGAAGAGTAAAGGATTTGCCTGTGGAGATTGGATTCTTCGATTGTATCCCCATCTATGATACCGATTTTCCCGATGCCGGCAGCCGCAAGATAGGGCAAAACAGCGCATCCCAAGCCACCTGCTCCTACAACCAGCACCCTACTTGCCTTTAACTTTTGCTGGCCGGAAGTCCCTATGCCAGGCAGGATGATTTGTCGCTGGTACCGCTCCATCTTATCCTCCCGCAAATGGTGGAAGCAAAGCTATTTCGTCAGCTTCAGAAATAGTCAACACCCGCTGTCTGGAGACAATTTTACGATTAACGGCTACCTGAAACTGAAATTTCCTCAGACCATATTTTGCATCCAGCAAGCTGAGCAGCTCCTCCAGCTTCATAGATTTCACGTCCAGGATTTCTGAGTCGCTTTGAGCAGCTTCCGCAATATTTCCAAAATAGTTCACAGTAATCATAGCATCAAGTTAATATAGATCTCCCAGATTAATTAGTAAAAGGCAAGGTATTCAAGTTTTGGAAGATGAATTCATCGTCTAAAACCCAGTCTTCCCGTACTTGCTTTCTCACTCTCGCAAGATGGACCACCTCTCCTATAACGATCACCGCCGGAGCTTTTATTGCTTCATTTTCACTGAGCTCGACGATGTTTTGAATGGTACCCACGACTTCTTTCTGCTCAGCTTTTGTCCCATCCTGAATGATTGCTACCGGTATATCTGCTTTCCCAAAGGAGGTATAGATATCAGCAATCTCAGCTAGCTTACCCATTCCCATCAGTACCACCACCGTGGCGGAGGACTGAGCAGCCAGGGAAAGATCTTTTGAAAGTGTCCTATCGCTGGTAGTGCCTGTGATCACCCAGAAACTTTCAGCTACTCCCCGGCTGGTAACCGGAATTCCTATAGAGGCCGGCACTGCTATACTGGAAGATATTCCAGGGATCACTTCCACCTCGATTCCTTTTTCTACAGCATAGATCTCTTCTTCTTTTCCCCTGCCAAAAACAAAAGGATCACCGCCCTTAACCCGCACAACATGACCAAATTCTGTGGCATAATCCACAATAAGTTCGTTGATCTCATCCTGGGTATGACTATGGTTTCCCTGCCTTTTTCCCACAAAAACAAGTAGAGCCCTATTGGCGTGTTCAAGGATTTCCTCATTCACAAGAGAATCGTACAGCACTACATCAGCCCCATTCAGTGCTTTGACCGCCTTGAGAGTCAGTAGTTCAGGATCACCAGGCCCAGCGCCTAGCAGGGTGATTTTCGGGGATTTTCCGGTTATAGTCTTCATTTGTCTAATAGGTTTAGTGAAAGCAATTCGGATTTACTGTTGATGTTCTGCACAAGGGGTTTCTGATCCGCGTTGATTTGGATTTTTTGGTGCGAAATCATATTGACCAGAGCGCAAAGTTTCAGTTTGTTGGCTGAAATCGCATTTTCGAAGGTTTTTGAGGCTGTTTTATTGTAAACACCAATCAACGGATAATCATTTCTTCCATCGCTGATAAAAGTGACCGGAGAGTCATTCTTTGCAGATTCCGCCACTATCGTGGATAATAATCCTGTGGAAATCTTAGGTATATCGCAACTGAGGATCAGATTCCGCCTCGTCTTACTGTGATTCAATGCGGTATATATTCCACCTACGGGCCCTTTGTCAGCATAAATATCCTCGATCATTGGCAAGCCCACAAGACTGTAATCCCCATTGCTGGTCACCAGGATAATATCTGCTGTGATGGGCATAACGGCTTCTATTATCCAGCGTATAAAAGGCTTGCCTTTGTAAAGCACCAATCCCTTTTCCGACTGCATACGGGTGCTTTTACCGCCGCAGAGTACGTAAGCTGTGATATCTGCAGAAAATTTCATCCTTGGATTATTAGCCTTAATTCTATTATTAATTTCTGTTTATAGGTAGAAATAGCACTTTCTCTCCTGCTTCCAGAATTTGCTTATCGGCCGGGACCAGTACCAGCGCATTGCCCAAAGCGTAGGAAATCAACATGCTGGATGCTTGTTTGGGATATATTTCCAATTCTCCATTCACCTCGGAACCGAGTATAAACAAGGTTTTCCCAAACTTGTTGAAGGTACGGTGCTTGAGAACCCCTGTCTGAAAATCCAAGTCGAAATCCGGATTTCCTGTCATGATTTTCAAGGCGGATAGGACATAAATCAGAAAACAGGTCAGTGAAGAAGCGGGATTGCCGGGTAAAGCAAAAACAAGCTTCTCCTCCTTCTTTCCAAACCAAATAGGCTTTCCCGGTTTTTGATTTACCTTATAGAAAATCTCCCGGACATGGTTTGCTTGCAAGGCTTCATTTACAAAGTCGTAATCTCCCACTGAGATCCCACCCGAAATCAACAACATATCAGATTCCAGTCCCTGGGCTACTACTCTGATGGTGGACTCTAGGTCATCCTGCACTTTTAAAATCCGCACTGAACCATATCCTCTTGATTTCAGTGCGGACTCCAGCATGATCGCATTACTCTCGTAAATGGCCCCAGGCTTCAGAGGTGTTCCAGGCTCCTGAAGTTCATTTCCGGTTACGATGAGGGTAATTTTGGGTTTGTTAAAGACTAAAACCTCCGTGATTCCAAAGCTGGCCAAAAAACCAATAATTGAATCGTTGATTTTGGTGCCTGCAGACAGCACATGCTCCCCTGCTTGAATCTGCTCTCCGATCTCCCTCACATTGGCTCCCTTTTCAGGAATAGTTTGGATTGTGATCCTCCCGTTCCCAGCCTGCACATGCTCTTGCATGATTACTGTATCGGCGGAATCAGGGACAGGAGCTCCGGTAAATATCCTTACCGCCTGGTTGGCCGCCAGTTCAAAAACCTTGTTATCGCCGGCCTTGCATTCTCCGATTACCTCCAGGTCTAGCTCCCCACCACTTCGAAACGCATAGCCATCCATGGCAGATTGCCGAAATGGCGGCAAACTAATAGGAGCGACTAGATCCTCTGCCAGAAAACACCCATAAGAATCCCTTAGAGCCATCCCGACTGCAGGTAATTTTGCCGTATGGGCTTTGATTAGATCTAGTGCTTCGGATACTGATATCATCTTGTTTTGAAATCTTGGCTAAACTTAATAATAATTACGTAAAAATACTTATTTTTCTACGTATTTTTTTAATGAAAGCAGAGATTATTCTGTAGAAATCTGCTTTTGGATTCAAGCTGCGGGAATTTTTGCTCAAAAAAAAACGCTAATCAAAGCGTTTTTATAAAGAGTTAGGAATATGGCTTACCAGCTTCCTCCGGCTCCACCACCTCCGAAGCTACCACCACCGAAACCTCCAAAACCGCCACCGCTGCCGCCGCCAAATCCTCCTCCACCAAAGCCGCCTCCGGATCTTCTGCCTCCACCACCCAGCATCCCAGCCAGCATGATCGTAGTCCACAGATCCACTCCTCCACCTCTTCCTCCCATGTGGTTGTCGTTATCGTTGCGGTTTTTGAGCAGGGGAAGTATCACGAAAAGGAAGATAAAAAACAAGATCATAAATATGGCACCACCACTGTTGCCTTTGGACTCCACCTCCTCAGCGGTATATTCTCCCGAAGCCAATTTGAAGATCATATCAGTCGCTTCATTCAAACCTTCGTAGTAGGCTTCTCGACGGAAATTGGGCAAAATCAGGTTCTCCACGATACGTTTGGCCAAGGCATCAGGTACTGCCCCTTCCATACCATATCCCGTGGCGATAAATACTTTGCGGTCATCCATAGCTGCCAGGATCAGGATTCCGTTGTCATTTGCACCTCCTCCTATACCCCAGGATTCACCCAGCCGGAATGCGTAATCAGCAATATCGTATTGCCCCACAGATCGCATCATCACAATGGCGATCTGGGTAGAGGTGCTGTCATTATAAGCGACCAATTTTCTTTCCAGCTGGTTAGTTTCAGCAGAGGAAAGCGTATTCGTGAAATCATTCACCAGCTTGGGTGGATTGGGCACAGGAGGAAAATCCTGGGCTTGTAGTCCAAGGGTGAAAAACAGAAAAAGAAATACTATGGGGCGGATTTTAGGATCCAAAAGAAATCTCATCAGGAAGTTCGTTTATGTCTGAATCACCCTGATACGGGAAATGCTGTCCAAGTTGCTCGCCGGCCATGTGAATGCCGTCGATCAGACCTTGTGTAAATTGGCCTTTTTTAAAACAACTGGCCATGTGTTCTTTAATATTCTCCCAGAAATCATCTGGGACTACTTCGTTGATTCCTTTGTCGCCTAAAATCGCAAAGCGATGATCAACTACCGCAAGGTAAAAAAGCACACCATTTCGGTCTTTGGTCTGATACATCTTAAGTGTATCAAAAACCTTCACCGCACGATCTAGCACATCGCCTTTGCAGCGGCTTTCTATATGAACCTGTATCTCTCCGGAAGTGGAAACTTCGGCAGACCGTATGGCATTGACAATAGCCTCACGGTCTGCTTTTGAGAATAATTTCTCAGCCATAATTGAATAGTGATTAAAACTGGACAGTAGGAGCATTCTCAGCTCCTGCGGATGCTTCGAAGTAACCCTTCTGTTCAAATCCATACCAACCTGCAAAGATATTGTTCGGGAAAGTCCTCAGATTGGAATTGAAATCCTGCACAGACTGGTTGAAATTTCGTCTGGCCACGGCTATTCTGTTCTCTGTGCCTTCGAGCTGCGCCTGCAGTTCAAGGAAATTCTGATTTGCTTTGAGCTCTGGATAGCGCTCCACACTCACCAATAATCGCCCCAAAGCCCCGGAAAGCTGATCTTGTGCCCCCTGGAATTCAGCTAATTTCTCAGGAGTAAGATTAGACGCATCCACGTTCACTGCGGTGGCTTTTGCCCGAGCCTCGATCACCCCGGTCAATGTCTCCTGCTCAAAATCCGCATAGCCTTTTACGGTATTCACCAGATTTGGAATCAGATCTGATCTACGTTGATATTGTGTTTCTACCTCAGCCCACTGCCCATTGATCACCTCTTCTTTTTGGACAAAAGTATTATAGGTCCCCACGGCCTTAGTGTAGATAAAAACACCTACGACCACCAAAATCAGAATAGGAATAAGGAATTTTTTCATATGTTTATAATTGTTTTTTTAGGTCATATGGAATCTTTGACGATTAAAATAATCATTGCCATATGTATTTTAATGATGATTTCAATCGTGTCGATTTCATGTGTTTATAATTGTTTTTTAGACTAGGTTACTCACGGATTTGCGAAAAAGAGGTTTCCTTCATTTCTCCATGTTTTATTCAAAATTACCCTTATTTAAATTAACTTCTGTCCTAAAAGCATTTAAATCTGCCTCTTCAGCTCGAAGCTAAACTTGTGGTCTTCGTACTTAGTCAAATCATCCCCCTCATAGCGACGTACTTCCACTTCTACTTTTTTACCCTGTTCAGATCGCAATAATTTATTGATATCAGACAGCTCCCAGAAGAAGGTAGGGACATTATTTATCATAAGCACTTCATCATAAGCCTTTATCCCCACACGCTGGGCAGGAGATCCTGGCCTTATCTCTGAAATATAGATCCTGTTATCATCATTCGGGATCTTCCTCAACGTCATACCACTCATGTCAAATTGGAAAGGGGCGAAGAAATTATCCGCCCGTTGTACCAGCAGGCGATTTCTGGGATAATCAAAAATCAGTTTGGTGCGGCCCAAGACCTCGGCGCCCAGGCTCCCAAAGCGGCCGGAATCTTTGATCACATAGCTGAAAGGTGTTTCATCTGGGTAGGAGGTCAGTACTTCAGTCAGTTTCAAATTTGCAAAACTAAGCGATTCAACCCTGCCCATATAACCAACCAACATTCCTCCCAGACTCTGACCCAAAGCAGACTCTATGAACAGGGGTGGCATGGTGATCGCTTCGGTAGTTTCCCTGTTCAGCAAAAGCCCATGGTTAGCTCCTGTATCGATGAGCAATTTGGGAAAAAGAACAGAGCCGTCCTTCTGCTTCACCTTTGCCCGAATATAAGGCTTGTTTTCTTCTATAGAGAGATGTGTTCTTCGATAGAACAAAGGCTTCCACCTCAATGCGTCATGTCTATAAAAGGTCATCAATCCATTGTCATAATCTATTTTGACCGGATTGAATTTGAAAAACTCATAACCTATTATTCCATAAATGGGAACTCCGATGACAGATTCCAGCTCCAAAAACTCCTGCTCCAGCACCAATAAACTCTGAAAAATCCCTTCTACGGATCCTAAATCAAAATGGTTGATAGGGGAAACAGAAGCCATCAGATCATCTTTGCCATCTGCCCCCACTAGTTTCAGTCTCCTCGTATATTCCAAACCTAACGCGTCACCTAAATTCTTGCTGAACAGAATATTGGAGCGGACACCGGTATCCACAAGGAAGTTGAGTGGGGTATGGCCATTGATTGATACAGGAATAATGATGAGACTGTTTGAAGGATAAAACGGGACAACGACCTTGCGCTGTTCTTCTTTCATAAAAAAACCCGGCACTTGTGCCAAGCATCTTATCTGTATAGCTACAAGGATGAACAGAAAAGCGAGAATGCTTTTATACATAAATTTTAAAGCCGGGATGTTTCGAATAAGTTAATCTGTTTTATGAAAAAGATAAGTATTCTACGGCAAATCACCCATTTACTGTGCTTCAATTTTATAAAAAGTCGCTTTAGTTTTAATTAGATTGAAACCAAATTACTGAGATTAGTAAGTTTGGTTTGACAAAAAATGGATAATGACTCATCTTTATTTTTAATTCTCTTGAACCCATGGCAGACAAGGCCCTCATCGAAAAGGCTAAAAAAATCTTTGAAAACTTCCTAACCAAGCAAGGAAGCCGGAAAACCCCTGAAAGATTTTCAGTAATTGACGAACTTTACTCCCTTCCGGAAGATGAGCATATGGACGTGGAGGGGCTTTTTCTCAGCATGAGAAATAAAGGTTATACAATTAGTCGAGCAACTATCTATAACACACTTGATCTGCTGGTAGAAAGTGGACTGGCTGTAAAACACCAATTCAAGGATAAAGTCGCCCTCTATGAGCAGGCGCTCACCTACAAGCATCACGACCATCATGTGTGCAACCAATGCCGGAAAATCAGGGAATTCTCCGATCCTAAGATCAACGAAATCAAGGAGCAGATAGGGCACGGTTTTCAGTCTGCCATTACAAGCCATTCCCTTGTACTTTACGGCAACTGTGAAATAGAGAATTGTGAAAACCTACAGGAATTTTAAGCAAAAACCCGTTTATAAATAGGCTTTCTATAGGCAAACTGAAGATAAAGTGCGGGATATAAAAGCAAGCTCAGTAGTCCAGACCCTCCGTCAAACTCCACTTCATCCCTGATTTTGGTATGATTCCCTTCTTTGATTATCCGGTGCTTGTGTTTCCACTTCTTTAAGAAAAACGGTAATTCTACTCCTTCATCTACAAAGAAATATTCTGACTTGTCGGTGTGGCTGTCAGTGATCTCACTTGTCCAGCGCTGCCTGAACAGGAGAAAATTGAGTTCTAACGAAACCAAATCCCCAACCTCTGATCCGTCAAATCTCAGCAGCTTAACTGGGGGAAATGGTGGGCTAAGCTTTTGAAATAGTGTCTTATCAAAGCCCTTTTTTACAGAGAGGTAGTCCTGGCTGACCTTGGTGGAAAAGTTGATTTTCATTTTTGCTTAGAAGCTAAGGGCAAACAAAAGAAAGAGAATCAGCCAGATACCGTCCATGAAATGCCAATAGAAGGTAAAAAGACGAACTCTCATTTTCTCAAAAGGATTGGTGATTATGAGGAGCTTTTGGATTTCATCCTTTCTGCTTTTGCGTAACTGAAAATAAAGAATCAGACCAAAAACCATAGCTCCCAAAAGGTGAAAAATATGTATCCCACTCAGCACATAAAGAAAACTCCCGCTGGGAATGCCGGCGAACACTATCCCTTTTACCTTTAGTTCGTACCATCCCACGATTTGTAAACTAGTGAACATAAATCCTAAAATGACGGTAGTTCTGAGTGAACCTAGCAGCTTATCCGTATTCTCTTCCGTAAAGGCAATTCGCATGGATGTAGCCGTTAATCCGCTGATGATGAGCAGAAAAGTAGAAACAAGAAAGGAAACAGGCAGTGTCTGATTCATGCCTACGAGTAAGTTGCGGGAAGAAAACAAGAAGGCCAAAGCAAGAAAAAGAAAGACAATGCCGCTGCTGAGCATCCCCAGATAGAGTAGCATTTCATACGGATGCAGGCGTTCTGCACGCTGAAGGAGGGTTGGTTTTTCCTTATAATGGGCCATTACTCAGAAAACATCCAATAGAGTTGAAGGTTCAAAAAAACATTCAGGAATTAGGACTTCACAAAGGGAATTGAAAGAACAACTTTTTGTGAAAGCTGCACTGATCTGCGTCCTTATCTGCCATATCCCGCCTGGACAGCAGTCAAGTCTGCGGGAACCAATTGACCCAAGAAAAACACAAATAAGAACTTACTCATTTTCAAAACTTGGTTTCAACCGGACAAAAGCCAGCTGGTTTTCCTTTTTCAGGTAAGAATAAATAGCCCCTTTATGCACAAATGTCCTGTTTTCAAAATATTTCCCGATGATCGGGACACTGTGCTCTAGCTTTTGCTCGTGGATCTGATCGAGTTTGTCATCAAACACCGTAAGCGCAAAGACATACCGGGGCTTTTGGGGATCACTTCTATCCAGTTCCCTGCTGTAGCGGTAGTAACGCTGGGCTTCCCGGTCCTTTACCAATGGCCCGAAAGTCACCTCGTCGTTTTTGCGTTTGACCCAATACATGTACAATTGCTGATTGCTGATGTCCGACCGATATTTCCCGGATTTTCTATCTGATGTTATCCCGCTGCGGTATTTCTTATGGATCAAGGTGTCGCTTGCGGCTATATAATACCACAACTCATTGCTGGCAGAAGTAGATAGAATCACATCTGGGCCATTCAAAAGCAGGTACTTCAGCTCTGGAGAACTGTTTCTTTTACCGATATCGTAATCTACTGTCACAGTATATCGCTTGAGCTCTTCCCAGAAATCCACTGGTATTAATTTCAGGGATTTATCCTTCAGGTTTACCTTGGCAATGCCCAGTACATGTCCCCCCACTTTGAGATTTCCGTAGAAACTTGCCATGTAAGAACCGTCATTGGAAATCTCCCCCAGACCGTCTATTTCAGTATTAAAGGGCAGTCGGTCTCCGGTCAGCTTCCTATTGATCAGTTCGTAGGAATCTACCTTTTTGCCCTCAGGATTTAGCTTGTGGATCACCCGGTATTCTTTGAAAAACGTATCTCCCAACAGGGTTTTCTTAATTCCAAAGGGGAAATATTGCTTCACACTGTTTGGCCCGCGCAGGTCATAATGGATCAGCCTTTCCAGCCTAAGGCTGTCCATGTTGATCACTTCCACCCTTCCTGTTTCAGGTCTGAGATTGTATAGAATTCCTTCATTGCTCGAATAATCCGACATGCTGAGATCCATTTGCAGATAGATTTCTTCCTCGCCGGAATCGATGAAAACAGTGTCAATCACATAATTGAACCTAGGGCTTACATTTACTTCCGCAAGCTGTACTTCTACGGATTTTTCTCCACAGGAGGCAATTAGCAGAAAAACGCCTAGCAAACAGTATAGCTTCATGCTCTAAAAATTAAGGGCAAAAGTCCACAAAGCCAACAAATTACTGATTTTCATAAAAATCAGCGGCTAAATGATGAATGCTCAACAAGGATTGGTTTCAGCCGTACAAAAGCCAATTCATCCTCAATATTGAGAAAACTGTACAGCATGCCTCTGTGTACAAATGACCTTCCTCCCGGCATATATTCACCGGGGATTGTCACCTCTTCGCCCAGTTTCTCCTCATGGAGCTGGTTTAGGTTTTCATCAAAAATGGTGAGGACATAGGCATAATCGTTTCTACTGTCATCCTGCTCACGGCTATAGCTGTAAAACAGACCTGAATTTTCGTCTTTAACCAAAAACCCAAAAATGACCTCATCTGATTTTTGCTTCATTACCTGTTCAAATTCCTCCTGGCTGTTTGCGGTTTTCGGATAATTTCCAGGCTTTACATTGTTAGTAAATTCACTGGTGTATTCCTTATGTATAATGCTATCCAGTTCCGAATTATAGTGCCAAAGCTCGTTTCTAGCTGATGTGGAAACGACAAAGTCATTCCCATCCACCAAGAGAAATTTAAACTCAGGGGCACCTATAGCTCTTCCGTCCCCCTGATCCATATTTACTTCATACTTGTCCAGATCCCCCCAGAAATCCAGCGGAAACAGGCGCAGGGAACTATCGGCCAAATTGATTTGGGCTACTCCACGGATCCCTCCCTTTTCCTGATAATTACCATAAAAGCTTGCAAAGTAAGCACCATCTGAGCCTATCTGTCCCATACCATCTATTTCTTCATTCAGAGCTAGTTCTTCCCCCTTGAGAAAATCATTGGTGAATCTGTAGGTGGCTATTTTTGTACCAGAAGAGTCAAGCCTGCTCATAGTAAAATAATCCTGGAAAAAAAGATCGCCTGTGTTCGATTTCTTAATTCCTGTGATCGCCAGTTCCTTCACCCTATTTGGGCCATCCAGATCATATTGGACGAGTCTGTCCAAGGAATGACTCTCCAGATCGATGATTTCCATTCTGGCGGATTCGGGATTTAGGTTATATAAAAACCCCTCACCGGCAGAATAAGAAGAAAAATACAAATCCATATTCAGATACAGAAACTCATCACCCGCATCTATCATCACGGTATCGATCGAGTAGGAGAAATTAATATTCCCGTCATTTGAATTCTTGGTGTTCTTCTCTGTATTGCAGCTAAAAAGCAGGAGAACAAGTGCTAACTGGTAATATTTATTCATTTGTAAAAGTTGGTTTTAGTCTCACAAAAGCTAGTTCATCATCGATATTCAGAAAGGTATAGATCATCCCATGGCGAGCGAAATACTTGTATGGAAGATTAAAATTCAGAGGGAGCAATTCCTCATGTAGTTGGTTAAATGTAGGATCAAAGGCGGTAAGTACAGTTTTGTACATAATCTTGTCACCCTTCATGTGATCCATTTCCTTGGTGAATCGCCAATAGACGTCGTTATACTTATCAAAGAACAGGTGGCCATAGTTGACTTCTTTGTCTTTCTCTTTTATAATCTCCCTAAATTCTTCTTCTGAACCTGTGCGTTTTTGGTAATTTCCGGCAGCCTCGTTACTGGTATATCTGCTAGTATAGTCTTTAGAAGAAAGAGAATCAGTTTTGAGGTTGTAAAAGAAAACCTTGTTTTGAGCAGTATTGGAATATAAAAGGCTGTCATTCCTCAATTGTAGATGTACGTTAGCTAGGACCATTGACATAGGTTGTTCTCCATTGTAGTAAAGAACAGATTGATACTTGTCTAAATTTTTAGATACTTCCAATGGTTTGTAGCTTACATTCTTATTTTCCATATCAAATAGTGCCAGTCCTTCTGCAGGATCTCCCATTTTTTCGCCACCATAAAGTGCTACGAGCAATTTCCCGTTTGCAGAAAGTGTTTCATTTAGCTGGATTCGTTTTCTTTCAGGGAGTTTTTCTCCTTCAAATTCCTGCTTAGCATAGTTTAGGGTGGAAAGTTTGTCTCCTTGCTGATCGAAATGACAAACTTCATAATTGTCAGAAAGATAAAATGTCTCATCAGGAAGAATGTACACGCGGGACACATAAGGTGATCGAATACCATTCGGCCCATCCAAGCTCATGGGGATAACCCGTTCCAGTCTGAGGTTTTCCATATCAATAATTTCCAGACCAGGTTCATTAGCTCCGGTCTTGAAATTGTAGAAGTATTTCCCATCTTCAGACAAATCGGACGTGGTCAGGTTCCAGTTCACATGGATAAACTCTTCCCCGGCATCCACCATCACGGTATCCATCTCATAGGTGAACTCAACGGAACTAGATGTGAGATTTTCAGCACTTTCTTTAGTGGCGCAACTGGCTAAAACCACCAGGATAATCGGGGTAAGCAATCTGGTTTTATTCATAGGTAGGTTTGATGCGGACGAAGCCAAGTTCATCCTCGAGGTTGATGTATGAGTATAGTGTTCCGTCCTTGAAGAAGGTAAGCGATCCCCTTTCTGAATAGTCCACTTTTTCCTCGTGAAGCTGGTTGAGTTCTTTATCAAAAATGGTCAAAACTGTGGTGTAGGCTACCGAGTCTCCGATCATACGATCTAATTGGGTGCTGAATCTCCAGAATTTCCGGCTTTGATCGTCGTAGTGAAACTTGAGGAAATTAACCTCCTTATACTTCTCTTTAGCAAGGTCAAAAAGCTCATTCTCATCATTGGCTTTTTTCTCAAAGTTGCCTTGCTTGGCATCATCGGTTATCGTCGAGAGATAGGTCTTTTGCAACACCGAGTAATCCAAGAGGTTTACGATGTAGAGTTCGTTAAAAGCAGTCGATGAAACAAGGATCTCATCCTCAAATGGATCGATAAAAACTGATTCTGTATAGGATATTTTACTATTGCCATCGGGGCTGAAGACAATTGCAAATTTCTCGATTTTCTCGAAGATATCCAGTGGGACTTTTTTCAGTTCCATGGTAGCTAGATTGACTATTGCCAGACCGCTTTTCGGAGTTTTATTATCCTGTATTCCATAGCTGCTGTAGAAAAAATCCCCATCGTCAGAGATAAAACCCTCAGGATATATTTTCTCCAACTCTGAAATCGGATCTCCTGCAAGTGAATCCGGAGTGAACCAAAACCTGCTCATTTGGTCGCGATCGGCATTGAGTTTGATCAGGTAGTTCCAGGTGTTCAGGAAGAGCTCCCCATTGTCCGAGATATCCATCATCGGCATATAGGCATTTGCAGCAGCGATTCCGGTAGGGCCTTCATTTTCGAGTTTAATGACTTCTTTAAGGGTCAAGTCGTCCAAATCAATTACTTCCAGCTCTGGAACCCTTGCATTGAAGTTATACAGTGTTTTTTTGTCCGGGCTGAGCGACGAGGTACTTAGGCCTCTCGATAAGAAGATAAAGTGTTCCTCTCCGGGATCTACCTGAACGGTGTCTATTTCTACAGTGAGATTAATTTTAGGCGAATGATCCAAATTGGATTCATAATTTGTTCTATCAGATCCACAGGAGGCCACAATTCCCGCTGCAATAATTAAAATTAACCGTTCGATTTTATTCATAGCTAGGTTTGATGCGGACAAAGCCAAGTTCGTCTTCCAGGTTGATAAAAGAATAGAGTGTGCCTTCTTTGAAGAAGGCCAGGCTTTGGGATATGTTAAATTCGATCTTCTCCTCATGAAGCTGGTTGAGGTCCTGGTCAAAAATGGTCAGGACTTCTTTAGTGACCACGGAGTCGGCTATCATGCGATCCATCTCGGTACTTACACGCCAGAATTTTTTGTTAGTATGATCATACACCAGATTGTTGAAATTTACCTCTTTGTTTTTTTCAGTCCAGGCGTCATTCATTTCCTTGTCGCTATTGGTGTGCTTGGTATAAAGCCCTTTTTTCGAGTCCGAGGTCAGCGTGGAGTGAAAGGATTTCTTTTCTAAAGAATCGGATTTCAGATCAAAAATAAAAGCCTCATTTCTGGCGGTATTGGTGAGGTAGATTTTGCCATTCTCTTCCAAAATCCAAACTCTCTCTATCGTACTCATGCGGGGGTTTCCATCTGCAAACTGATTGATGTTAAAATCAACTAAAGACTCTAGCTCGGCAATGGGGATTTTCCGCAATTCCATGGTCTTTAAATCCACTATGGCAAGCCCCTTGGTAGCGCCCCCAAACTCCTGTGCAGAATAGGTGGCAAAGAGGTAATTTCCATCACGGGATGAAATGGAACCGAAATCCACTCCTTCCTTTTCCGCTAAACTGTCTCCTTTCAGATTCTCAGCTTGAAATTTGAATAGTTCATAATGATCCAAGTCTGAATTTGCCTTCACAAAGGATTGATAACCTTGAAATATAAAGTCTCCTTTCTCCGATACAGCCAAATCTGAAACATAAGTGCCTATTCCTGCTGGCCCCTCTTTTTCTAGTGGAATGGATTCCTGATAAGTCATGGTCTCCAGGTCAATGATTTCCAGTTCGGGAGCTTTGGTGTTCAGGTTATACAAGATTTTCTTATCCGGACCAACCGCGGCCGAGCTCATATAATTGCTGATGAAAACCAAGTGATCACCGGGATCCACCTGTATGGTGTCCATGGTGAAGGAAAAAGTAAAATCAGATTTTCCCTCCGTATCCGAAGAACCAGAACCGCAGGAAAATAGCATTGGAAGGGAAAGTAGCGTGAGTAATATCAGTGGGATTAGTTTTTTCATAGTCCTTAGAAATCAAAAGTGAACACCGCAAAACCCAACTCGTCTTCGACGTTGACGTAGGAATAGAGCTTGCCGTCTTTGAAGAATGCGTCATAGGGTTGGGAATTTAAACTTGAAAGGGATTTTTCACCAATTAAATTAAGGTCTTGGTCAAAGGCGAATAAATAAACATCATTCTTTGTTTCTTCCTCCTCCGAGGATTTTGGTTTGACAATTGAGCCAAACCTGTAGTATTGGTTGGATTTTCCATCTTTAAAAATCTTTCCGTAAGATATATCCTCGCTGGTTTCTTTGGCAACTCTTCTAAAGTCGTCCAAAGATGTGAAATCATTTGTGACTGGTATTTTTTTGGAGTTGGGTGCTAGTTCAACCTGGTATGATCTGTAAATTAATGAATCAGTCTCCGGCAGGTAGATATATAAACTGTTGGTAGCATAGGAGTGAATGATTGTTCGTCCGTCCTCTACATAGAGGACTATACTTCCAGCATTTGCACCAGAATAGGAATTTCCTTCTTTATAAGTAAGAGAGAACTTTGATAGAGGCTCAAATTCCGGTAAAGAGATAACCTTACCCTTCAAATCCACTAAAGAACTGACAGCAAAGCTGGTAACTTTTGAGGAGTCATTGATCGGCAAAGAATAAAGCTTTTGGTTTTCAAATGAAGGTGTGAGAGCGTATGAAATGGAGTACTTACTTATCCTGTCCGTATTTTGATACCCATCCATAGAAATTCTTAGGTCTTTCAATTTTTCTCCCTCAAGACTATAAACCCCCGTGGTTTCAAAGCCATGGAGAAACATTTCTTGTTCATTTAAAACTTTCAGTGTTTGCGGCATATTGGGCACAGCATTTGGACCTTCTTTAGCTAGTGTTTGTTGGGATACCAACTTCAATTGGTCCAGATCTATTACAGTAAAAACTGCAGAGGAAGGTTGGAGACGATAAAGAAATTTTTGATCGCTCGAAATATCCGATTTGAGGATACCATATCTCAAATCAATCAGTCCTGAGCCTGCGTCCACCACAACGGTATCCACGGAATAAGTCAGATTTTGGAGGATATTTTTCTTTTCTGATGACACGGGTTCTTTTCCCCCACAGGCTGATAGAAAGGCTAGAAAGGAAATTGCAAATAGTTTTCTCATGAATTTTATAGGTTAAAAGTGAACACCGCAAACCCCAGTTCGTCTTCAACGTTGACATAAGACCAGAGCTTACCGTCTTTGAAGAAAGGATACTCCGGAATGTGTTTTAGGTCATTAATCACTGTCTCTCCGACCAGCTTCATATCGCTGTCAAAAGCGTATAGAAATACGGATATTTTTGCGGGCATATCTGGCGAATCACTTGATGTAACAATACTGCCAATTCTAAAAAACAGCTTTCTGCTTTCATCCCACATAAGATTTTTGAAGGAAATTTGGGATTGAACCTTTCTGGATTCTTCCTGCTGTTCTTTTTTGGAAGAAACTTCTGTTTTTGGAAATTCTGTCTTCTTTTTAGGACTTATAGTGATAGGGAAGCTGAAAAAATCTAAAGAGTCTTTCTGAAAATCATACCGGTATAAGTCACTGGTTACCGAAGAGGAGAGATAAAGCTTTTCGTGATATTCCTCCATGAAATATTTCTCCAGATGAACTTCACCCATTCCATTACTAAAAAGTATAATGGTAAACTTCCCAGTATCATCCAGTTCAGGGATATCAATCATTTTAGCTGTCTTGGTGGACTGGTTTAAAAGAGCTAGATCTCTTTCTGTGGCACTGAAATTTCCCGGAAGGGCGTAGAGAAATTGTTCATTTGAACTTATTCCCAATTGAAAATTCAGATCGTAGTCCTCTCCGTCAAACTCGGGGAAGTCATCTGGCTTCAATTTGATCTCCTCCAGTTTTACCGCTTGTGCATCGAAGATTCCTGCAGATTCAAATGTCGAAAACATGAATTTTTCCTCTGGTAGAGCCATAAAATCCGACACAGAAGCGCCTATTCCATTTGGCCCTTCTTTTTCGAATACGATCTTCTTTGCAATTTTCAGTTGGTCTAAGTCCAGTACGGCCAGAGCATGATCATTTCTTGAAAATTGGTACAGCTTCTTGGAATCCGGGCTAACGTCTGAATAGTAGAGCCCCATCGAAAGATTGATCAACTCATTGCCGGCGTCCACCACCACCGTGTCCACAGAATAAGTAAGATTCTCTAGGATATTATCTGATTCAGCTTTTTCAGAGCTGTTCTTTTCTCCGCAAGAGGCGAGGATGGTTAGGCTTAGATATGGGATCAGGTTTTTCATAGCATCTAAAAATCAAATGTGAATACCGCGAAGCCGAGTTCGTCTTCTACATTTACATAGGAGTAGAGCTTGCCGTCTTTGAAGAAATATATTCGTGGGCTTTCATCTAGGCCTTCAAGCTTGGTTTCTCCCAAAACCTCCATTTTGCTATTATAAGCATACAGAAAGATATCTGCCGAGATAGGATCTTTGGGGGTTTCTCCAAGTGCTACTTTTTTGCCTAATCGGAGAAAGATGTCCCTGCTTTCATCCCAAAATAAGTGTTGATAAGTAATCTGACCAACGATTTTCCTGTACTCGCTCCACCACTGGTCTCCTGAATTAGGGGTTGAAAGGATTTCTCCGCTTTTTGAATTGGGAGTGATAGTATGATGGACAGGAAGATACTTCAGGCTATCCGATGCAGGATCATATTCATAGATACTACTGATCGTACCGCAAGTGATATAGAGCTTGCCTTCGTGCTCAGTGACCTGGTATGGCTCTACGTACATTCCGCCTCCAGCTTCCAAATAAACAGACCGATATTTAGATGAAATATCCATTTCTGGAAGTGATATCAACTTTGCTTCTTCCTTTGCAATGTCCATGATCATCAGCTGTTTCTTCTCATTCATCATTTCTCCAGGGAAAGACGTAAGAAATCGCTGATTCTGGGTGATTTTGGTGTTTTGATAGAGAGCGTAAAAATTCTCTGATATCGCCTGATCAATTCCTATTGGAGTTATTTTTAGGTTCTTGATCTGACTTCCGGCATAATCGTAGATTCCGATTTTCTCATTGCCATGCAAAAAGAAGGTACTGTCACTCAGGGATTGGATGATTTGTGCATAGGTTCCTACACCGTTTGGGCCTTCTTTTTCAAATGGTATTTTTCTGAGGAGTTTGTTTTCCTCCAGGTCAAAAAGATCCAAGGTGCCTGTACTGCCCTCAAATACAAGTAGCTGTGATTTATCTAAGGTTGGGGCAAATGGGGTGAAAAACCCAGCGGCAATAGCCAATATTTCCTCACCCGAGTCCATCACGATCGTATCCACAGAATAAGTCAGATTCTCAAGGATATTATCTGATTCGGCTTTTTCAGAGCTGCTCTTTTCTCCGCAAGAGGCGAGGATGATTAGGCTTAGATATGGGATCAGGTTTTTCATAGCATCTAAAAATCAAAAGTGAACACCGCAAAGCCTAGCTCGTCTTCTACATTTACATAGGAGTATAGCTTGCCGTCTTTGAAGAATTTGAAGCCAAAAAACGGGATAGGTGATACTTCCTCATGGAGTTGGTTGAGGTTCTCATCAAAAATTGTAACCACATCTTTGTAAACAGAGGAATCTCCTATTGTTCTTTCCAGATCCCGTGAAAACCTGTAAAACTTATTGGAGAAATCGTCGTGATAGAATCTGCTAAAATTGACCTGTCCATTCTTTTCCTTAAACATCCTGCTCATTTCTTCTGGAGAATCAGTAGAGGTCTTAGCAGGTATTTTCTTGGTGTTTTCGGTAAGGGTTGAGTGATAGACTTTGGAGGAGATAGAGTCTGTAGCTAGATCCAGCACATACACCTCATTGAAGTTTGCCGAAGAAAGTAGCAACTGATTATTTGCCTGAACGATATCGACATTTTCGTTTGTCCACATTCTTCTTTCTCCATTCTCAAAACGGGTTAATCGATAAGCATCAGCCCGCTCCCAAAGGTCTGTGGGTACTTTTTTCAGTTGCAGGTCCTCAAGTGAAAGGATAGCCAAGCCTTCACTGAATTTGGCAAAATCGTCTGGACCGTATGGGCACAGAAGATACTTTCCGTCCGGAGAAACCTGAAAAGGCTGACTCAATGTCTCGTCTGTCGCTAAGGTTTCAAATTTTCCGCTTCGGATTTTATAGGTTTTCATGGAATCCAGTTGAGAAGTAAACTCTCTGACATCCGTATAACTTATAAAAAAGAATTTGCCGTCTTCACTGATCACTATACTGCTAGGATTGCCGGCGCCCTGAGGGCCTTCTTTTTCCATTTTTATCCGATTTGTCAGTCTTAGGTTTTCCAGATCAATCACCTCCATCTCAGCTGCTTCAGGATTGTAATTGTAAAGCTGCTTTTTATCAGGAGATAAGGCTGCTGCGTTTAGCCAACCATTCAGGTAAATAAATCCTTCTCCTGGATCTACCAGGACTGTGTCGGTGGTATAAGAAAAGTCGAATTCTTTCTTTTCTTCTTCATCAGTTTGCTTTCCGCAGGCAAGACAGATTATCGATAAGGAAATGAACACTAGTTTTTTCATGGGTTCAGAAGTTAAATGTGAATATTTCGAAGCCAAGCTCGTCATCGACATTGACATAGGAGTAGAGTTTGCCGTCTTTGAAGAAATAGGTGGATGGAACTTCCTTCATCTCCTCGACTTTGGTTTCTCCCAGTACATTGAAGTCCTTATCGTAAGCGAAGAGGTAAATCTCATAAGTAGAAGCATCTTCTTGGGTTTCCCCTCTAAAAGTTTTTACGCCTAACCGAAAATACATTTGACGGGAATCGTCCCAGAGCATTTCCATAAAATTGATCTGCTCGAATATTTTATTTTGTATTTCCATTACCTCTTCCGGATCTGAAGGTTCTTTTGGGATGTTTACCTGCATTTCATTGGGGACGGATTGATGCTGGATATCAATAAATTCCAGTTTTTCAGTTTGGAGATCCAGTCTGTAAAATCCACTCATGGCTGCAGTGGATATTATTAATTCTCCCGGCAATAAAGTGATGAAGCTCCCTACGAAATAAAATGACATCAATTCTACTCCATTATTGCTTTTAAATACAAAAGAGCCGGAGTAATCATCTACTATCTTCATTTTGGGTATTGGCAGGGAGCTAGCTACTTTGGTTTCTGGGTTTAGTACAAACAGTCCATACTCCTTCGCATCAGCGAAACTTGGCCATGAATAGATTTTTTGGATCCCAAAATCATAAACTGAGTTTGAAAAAATCGCATGGTAATTTTCGGCCAAAGCTGACTCTATACCAGTGGGAACAAATTTCAGATCCCGTATTTTTTTACCGTTCTGGTTGAAAATCCCAACCGCATTATTATTATTCAAAAAAAGATCTCCATCATGGCCTATTTCTAATCCAGATAGGTAGCTGCCGATACCATTAGGTCCCTCAGCTTCAAATGGTGTTTTGTTTAGCACCTCTAAATTATCCAAATCCACTTCTACAAGCTTATAGGGATCTTTCTCAAAAAAGTAAAGTCTTGATTTATCCTTGGATAAATTATATGGAAATAAACCGGAGTTAATAATCAGAAAATCATCTCTCGGATCTACCATCAAGGTATCCACCGAATAGGTCAGATTTTCGAGGAGATTGCCAGACTCAGTAGATCCAGATTCTTTCGCTCCACAGGATGCGAGAAGTGCCAGCATGGAAATTGAAAGTAGTTTTTTCATGGGTTTAAAAATCAAAAGTGAAGACCGCAAAGCCCAGTTCGTCTTCGATGTTGACATAGGAGTAGAGCTTGCCGTCTTTGAAGAAGGCACCGAAAGGAGTCCTGGATAACCCCTTCAATCGAGTTTCCCCGATTAACTCCAAGTCTTTTGAATAAGCCATTAGGAATAGTTCAAATTCTTTTGCCCATCCGCCTTCATCGAACCTTATAGCTCTACTTGCAAACCGGAAATAACGTTTAGACTTTTGATCCCACAAGAAGCTCCAATAATCGATCTGGTGTTTGAGCTTTTTTAATTCGTCCTCAAACTCTGCTCTGCTCCCCACCTTATTTTTTACCTCTCCTGTTTTTTCCAAAGGGACGATCTCATGTGAAAATTCTCTATAGAAAAGGCTGTCTAGACTAGGATTGTAGATGTAGGTGCCATTCCCCACAGTACAGGAAATAAGGACTAACTCATTAAACTGCTGTAAGTGTAGAAATTCACCTTTTTGTTCAGCATCGCTTCTTATTAGGTATTTGTTAGCCCACTTAAACTCAGTTAGCTCCACCATTTTTTTTCTGTTTTCGAGTGAATCTATTACAGCAAAATAATAGTCTCTTGTTTCAATGTTCATCGGCAAAGAATACAAGTTGAGACGCTTTGGATCTAGGATTACTCTATTTCCAAGGGAGAAAGGCTCAACGGGAAAGCCTTCTGCCAATTCTTCTCGGTCAAGGTTCCAAGCCTTGATTTTCAAGCCTTGATCAGTGATAATAGATGGTCTATGAAGCGTTGGAAAAAAAAAGTTGCCGCCTGATAGTGCATAAAAGCCAAAAGTATGACCTGGGCTGTTTGGACCATCTTTCTCCAAAGAAAAGGAATTTATTAAGGTAAGATGGTCCAAATCAATTTTCTGCATTTTTAGGTTTTTGAAAAAGTAGAAAAAGCGGCCGTCTGGTGATGGAGAGGTACTATAACCTAAAGAGAAATCTAAAATTTCATTTCCAGTATCTACCATAAGTGTATCCACGGTATAGGTCAGATTCTCAAGAATATTCTTAGGCTCCTCGATGGTAGAAACTACCTCAGATCCAGGTTTTTCCTTACAAGCTGAAAGAAGCGCAAGAACTGAGATCGTAAGTAGTTTTCTCATGGGTTCAGAAGTTAAAAGTGAATACTGCGAATCCGAGTTCGTCTTCGACATTGACATAGGACCATAGCTTACCGTCTTTGAAAAAGGCATTTTCGGGTACAGTAAAGAGCTCTTCCAATTTTTTCTCACCTATCAAGTTGAGATAGGAGTCAAAAGCGGAAAGAAATACTTCACTTTTGTTGCTTGGTTCTTCAGAATTGCTGGGGATTAGGATAGAGCTGAAGCGGAAAAACTGATTGGAATTATCGTCCCAAAGCAATTCGTTGAAACGAACTTCAGAATCTATCAATGAAGTCTGCTCCTTTCGCTCTTCTGCTGAGAATACCTCATTTTTGATCTTCCTGGTTTTTTCGGTGGCCGTAAGAGTAAGCGGGAAAGTGATGTACTCCAGACTATCCAGTACGGGATCATAACGGTATAGGCCACTGCTCACCTCGGTGGTGATATATACTTTGGATTTTATAGCTTGTACTGTAACTGATTGTTTCCAGCTAGATTTGTTTCCATTATTTTCCAGTACGACTCTAAAATCATGCGTTACATCCATTTCCGGCAAGTCAATCACTTTTGAATTTTCTTCTTTAAAATTGATAGTAACTAGGTTGAAAACGGGATCACTATAATTAGTTTCCAGGAAAAACCCCATTTGTTTTTCGTCCACAAAAGCAAATTGGGAAAGATTATTGCCTATGGACTTTTTACCTCCAAGGAGCTTATCAATGGAATAATCAAAGTCTTGGGACAACTCGCCGGTCTTCGAAAATTTGCCGATTTTATGAGGCCCACTAAAGAGGAATCTTTCATCCCCCAGTGATGTGAGATGACTTCCAAACGACCCTACTCCATTTGGCCCTTCATTTTCAAACGGATAGCTGGCTGTAAGTGCCAATTTATCCAAATTGATTTCTTGCAACTGTATTGTTCTTCCATCTAACTTATAGAGTTTTTGATGATCAGGACTCAATGAAGAAATGATAAGCCCATATTTGAGATTAATGATTTCCTCCCCGGGGTTCACCACCACCGTATCCACAGAATAAGTCAGATTTTTAAGAATATTCTTAGGCTCCTCGATGATTGAAACTTCCTCAGATCCAGACTTTTCCGTACAATCGGCAAATAGAGCAAAGGCTAAAAGTGGAAGTAATTTTCTCATAGGCTTTAAAAATCAAAAGTGAATACCGCAAAACCCAGTTCGTCCTCTACATTGACATAGGAGTAGAGCTTGCCGTCTTTGAAAAAACCCGCTGCTGGGATTTTTTCAAGACCTTCAAGCTTTGCTTCGCCTTTTAGGGTTAGCTCTTTGTCATAGGCAAATAGGTAGTGGTTATATTTTTTTGGGGAATCAGTGCTGGCACGAGAAAGTCCTATGCTGGCAAATCGATAGTATCGCTGTGTATGCTCATCCCAGTAAAAACCCCAATAGTCTATTTGGGTATGGAACTTTTCTCTTTCGGCTTCCAGCTCCAAGGGACTGTGCACTACATTTTTGACTTTTACGTCTTTCTCCAAGGGAGTTAATTCATGGGGGAATTCCTGATACCATAAACTGTCCAGCTCTGGGTTATAGATATAGATGCCATTTCCTACAGTAGAGGATATTAAAACCAGATCGTTTGGTTGCTCAAGTCTTACTAGTTCCCCTCTTCCATCGCCTCCATCTCTGCCGCTATTATACTCGACTTTAAATTTTTCTATTTTATCAAACTCCGGGAGTTCAACTATTTTTTCTGTCTGACCCGAGGAATTCATCACAGCAAAATGTTTCTTCTCCACTTTAAACATAAGTGGCAATGAATAAAACTTTCTTCGGCCCAAATCCACTTGAAGCTCATAAGTTAGATTTAGGCCAAGAGGAAAGTCTTGTAGAAGTTCTTCTTTATTAAACTCAATAGCCCGAATTTTCTTTCCGGTCTTGGAAAATACCGAAGTAGATCCTAATAAATCCTGAACCCAAAAATTTCCATCTGATAGCCTTTTGAATAGGTAAACAAACCTACCTATTCCATCAGGCCCCTCTTCCTCAAAGGGATAATTATTGGTTAATTTTAAGGTGTTAAGGTCTATCTCATGGAGGGTAGGCCTCGAGCGATCAAAGAAACAAAATTGGTCTTTACTTGGTGAAAGGGAAACATAATTAGCACCTAAATGCTTCAGGTTAATAATCTCCTCACCAGGATCAACCACTAGGGTGTCAATGGAAAAAGTTAGGTTTTCAAGGATGTTCTTGGGCTCTTCTACGACAGCTATTTCTTCGGTTGTTTGTTTCCCTCCGCAGGCAAAAAGTAAGGTTAGAAGTAAGAATGTCAGTAGGTTTTTCATGGATTCAAAAGTTAAAAGTGAATACCGCAAAACCCAGTTCGTCCTCGACATTGACATAGGAGTAGAGCTTGCCGTCTTTGAAAAAATAGAATCTGGGACGCTGGGTTATCTTTTCGAATATGGTTTCTCCTAAAAGATTTAGTTCGGAGTCGTAAACGAATAAATAGATAATCGATTTATAGCTTTCTTTATTTTCTATATCGGAGATATCTTCAATAGTTGAGGAAATGATCTTGTGCCCTAATCTGAAAAACTGCCTTCTGCTTTCATCCCACATAAATTTATGAAAACTAATTTGGGAGGATGATTTTGCTGTTTCGGCAAAAAATTCATCCTGACTGGACACCTCATTTTTTAATGATCCGGTTTTGGCATTTTGCACAAGTTGATGTTGAAAAGTGGTGAGTTGCAGCGAATCTTTTTGATAATCATATCTATATACTGAGGAGGTGACCTCATTGGAGATAAAGAGCGTTCCATTAATTTCCCGGAGGCTGGACTGGGGTACTGCCATTATACTTCGATCACTCATCATAACACTAAAATCGCTTGCTACATCCAAAGCAGGTAAATCGATAATTTCTCCTGTTCTTTCCTTTGGATTTAATTTTACCAAATCTTTCGCACCGTCATTGAAATAACCTGTTAGAGAAAACAGCCGATTTTGATCCGAAGTCATTAGCATTTGGTAGTTGAAGGGAGAATCCAGCTCTAGCCCATCAAATTCGGCTTTATGTAATTTGAAGGATTCCAGGTTCTTTCCATTTCGGTCAAAGATCCCAGTTGCCTGGAAATTTGTAAATAGAAACTGATCATTTGAAAGTACCTGAATACTTTGGACATATTCCCCAACCCCGTTGGGGCCTTCCTTCTCAAAGGGGAGAAACTCCCTTAATTTCAATTGATCTAGGTCCACGACCGATAACTTATGATCATTGTTATTAAATAAATATAGTGTTTTATTGTCCTTAGATAGACTTGACGAAAGTTCCAATTGGAATTCGTTGGCAATCGTTATGAATTCATCTCCAGAATCCACAACCACCGTGTCCACAGAATAGCTCAAGTTTTCCAGTATATTCCCAGTTCCAGATTTTTCCGCATCACTCTTTCCTCCACAGGATAGGAGAAGTGCCAGAACGGAAATAGTAAGTAGTTTTCTCATAGGCTTTAAAAATCAAAAGTGAATACCGCGAAGCCCAGCTCGTCCTCGACATTGACATAAGACCAGAGCTTGCCGTCTTTGAAGAAACAGCTTTCTAGAAGTGCATTGAGGCCTTTGAGAAGTGTCTCTCCTAATAGGTTGAAATTCTGATCATAGGCAAATAAGTAAACTTCGTAATCAGCTGGTTCTTCTTCTGTTTCACCCAATATGGTCTTACTTGCGAGTCGGTAGTGTTTGGCAGTTGAACTATCCCACATAATTTCTCTATAGGAAATCTGACCAGCCACTTTTCGATATTCAGTCCAAAAATCTTTTTCAGTACTTACTTCATTTAAAACTTCCCCTGTTTTTTCACTAGGAGCAATTTTATGGGGAAAATCAAAATACTCTAAATTTTCGGTCTTGGTATCATAGCGGTATATCCCACTTCCTACAGTACAGGTGATTATTAAAATGTCATCAATTAGATTCAGTGAATAGTCTTCAGTTTCAAGTGCTTTTCCATTTTCTGTGTTCCAGAATAGACTAAAATTTCCTGCTTTCTCCATTTCGGATAGCTTGATTATTTCCCCTTTTATGTTGCTAGGATCTAGTATTGCCAGATCTCTAACTCCTGTGAGGCAATCTCCTGGTAAAGAATAGAGAAGTCCCGATTTTGGATCCATAAGGATTTCATACATGAGGGTAAAAGGATTAAGAGTATCGAGCCCATCAATATCACTTGCTCCTATACTTACTCTTGAAAGTAAGTCGCCATGTAGATTGTATATTCCGGCTTTTGATAAAGAAGGAACCATAAGCGTTCCATCCGGTAAAACTTGAAAGTATGAGCTCTTGCCTATTCCATTTGAACCTTCCAATTCAAATGGATAAGTGGCTTTGATTACCATTTGATCCAGATCTATCTCTCGAAAAACAGTCTGTTGCCTATCAAAAAGTATAAGTGAAGTTCTGTCAGCTGAAAGATCAAAATAGTGCAAACCATGATTGAGATTGATGATTTCACCTTTGACATCTACTACCACCGTATCCACCGAATAGCTCAGGTTTTCCAGGATATTGCCCGCCTCAGCGGATCCTTTCTTTTCACCTGATCTCCCACAGGAAAAAAATAACGCAAAACAAGCAAACAGTAAGGGTTTCCGCATTCTAAAGAGTTTAGAATGGAAAATAGTTAATTCATTGCAGAATAGTTAGTTAATAAATCTAAAAAATTGTCGGACAGCAATAATTGGGATCTGCTAATTAAAGTATCGCCCCATTCAGGGCTCCAATAAAAACAACATCTCCCTGCCCTGCACTGCGTACAGGGTCATGAATAGTCAGGCTCCTTCGGAGCTGAACCAGGAATAAAGTTGAAGCTGTGCAATTTCCTTCATGTAATCTGCGCTGATCTGCGTCTTTATCCGCGGAAATCTGCGGAACCTAATCTAAAATCCCCTAAAAATATTCCTTTCCCTAATCCACCGACTCCATCAGCGTGCGGAAGGGCATGGCTTTTTCGCCGTATCTTGCCTGGGTTTCGTAGCGAAGTTCCTTCGCAAAGCGGCTTTCGTATTCGATCAGTTTTTTGGTGTTTTCCGCAAAAAATTGCACCGAATAGTTGGTCACACTATCATCTGGGCTATTGAGCAGCCGAAAGAACCTGTGTTCAATAAACAATCCCGTAGCGAAAATTTCAGGAATATGGGTCACTTTCATCCACTGGACAAAATCCTCCTCAATCTCATTGGAAACAGTAAACGTGATGTTGTAAAGAATCATAGCAGGGGATTTTGGATGGAATTTCGTTTTTTTGCAAACAGATTTGAGATTTCAAAGTTAGGAATCCATACACAAAAATTGAATTTCCATTACCCAAAGCTTCGTAAAATATGCATAAAATAGCCCACGCACCCCCAGAGGCACAGAATAAGCGACTGATCATCGCTAAAATCGTGGTGGTTGCCTTATATGCAGTGGGGGTAGTTGGCTTGAGTTTGCCGGAATATAGGGAGATGTTTCTGAAGCTTACTCCTGCCCAGTTGTTGGTCTCCCTGGTGATTTTATTGGGATTTCACAAGGGCTGGAATGAGGCTTTCCCCATCTTTGCCACTGCGGCGTTTTGGATAGGATTCGGCGCTGAGGCCATCGGCATCCACACGGGGCATCTATTTGGGGATTACGTATATGGACCTACCTTAGGCCCCAAGCTCTGGCAAGTCCCCATCGTGATCGGGGTCAACTGGTTTTTGTTGGTGTATCTGACCGGAACTGTCTTTCACCGAGTGACTGACAATGACTACTATGCCGCGCTACTTGGGGCTACGGCGATGGTAGTGATTGATTACATCCTGGAACCGGTGGCTGTAGCCTTGGATATGTGGCATTGGAAGTTTGAGATTATCCCTGCAGGAAATTATTTCTCGTGGTTTGCAGTGGCATTTCTAATCCATCTGATCTACAGAAAGGCCAATTTCGAAAGGGGGAATCCTTTGGCAGCCTGGATGTTGGTAGCAATGATTCTTTTCTTTACTATGCTTAACTTCACCTTGGAGCTGTGAAAGCACAAAATAATTTGAGGCCAGATGGGTATAAAGCATAGGGATTTGGAGTAAATAAAGTCGCAATCTATAGAGATATAGGATGATTACGTTATGCTATTTGCAGCCTCTCCGTACTACCTGACTAATTAAAACAGAACTTGAAGTATTGCCCAAACAAAACTTAACTACTCTGGTTGTTACTCTAATGATAGAAGCGATAGGTTTAACCATATTGGGATTTGGATTGATGGAGCTATCCGGCTGGGCTATCCACAAATATCTTATGCATGGCCCGCTCTGGATGATCCATAAGACACATCACAAGCATTCCGGCTCCTTTTTCGAGTTAAATGACCTATTTTCGCTTCTGTTTGGAAGTATTGCCGTGTTGCTGATATTCTTGGGAGTGGAAGAACTGGACTACAGATTTTGGTTGGGAATAGGGATTAGCTTATATGGCATGCTGTATTTCCTTCTTCATGACATATTGATCCACAGACGTATTAAGTGGATGAACCGACCGAAAAGCCATTTTCTGCAGGGGATTTTGAAGGCTCATCAAGCCCATCATTACAGTGACAAAAGGGACGGAGCAGTATCTTTTGGGCTTTTTTTGGTTCCAAAAAAATACTTTAAGAAAAAAGACAGGTGAGCAACTACTCGATAAAAGATCTGGAACAACTCTCCGGAATCAAGGCGCATACGCTGAGAATCTGGGAACAGCGCTACAATCTGCTGAATCCAAAACGGACGGATACAAATATCCGCTATTATGATGATGCGGACCTGAAGCTTATCCTGAACGTATCTATGCTAAACGCACATGGCATGAAGATCAGTAAGATTGCGGCCATGTCTTCTGCCGATATCTCGCAGGAGATCATCAGGCTAACTGACCAGTCTGTGGATCACAACGACCAGATCCAGGCACTTACCATCTGCATGATCGAGATGGATGAGGACAGGTTTGAGAAAGTCCTTTCTACCAATATCATCAAGTTAGGCTTTGAGGACACTGTGCTGAACGTGATTTACCCTTTTCTCTCGAAAATCGGTATTCTCTGGCAAACCGGGGCAATCAACCCGGCACAAGAGCATTTTATATCCAACCTTATCCGGCAAAAACTTATAGTGGCAATCGATGGGCAGGTGGGAAAAAGCAATGGCAAAACCTTTATGCTATTTCTCCCTGAAGGTGAGTTGCATGAGCTTTC
The DNA here is from genome assembly GCF_021390545.1 of Algoriphagus sp. AGSA1. Lineage (GTDB taxonomy): Bacteria > Bacteroidota > Bacteroidia > Cytophagales > Cyclobacteriaceae > Algoriphagus. Next base: position 58,144 of record NZ_JAJUWR010000017.1, read on the forward strand.
ACTACTTTTTAGCTCCTATTTAATTAAAAAACATGGGCATAAGGTCATTTATTTAGGACAGAGTACTCCACAGGAGGATTTGATTTCTGTTTATAAGCTCCAAAAGCCAGAGTATCTGCTTACCATCATCACCTCAGCGCCTTCGGGCGACAATGTACAGGACTACGTATGCTGGATGGGCAAAGAATTTGGACAGAGTGAAATATTCATCACAGGCCTGCAAACTTTAGAGCAAGCTATCGAGATCCCCTCCAATATCCGTCTGCTCACCTACGCCAAGGAAATCAAGGAAGTCTTTTTACAGATGGAACATAAGTCTGTTTAGTTTTTACAAATAAATTTTAAACAAAAGCATTCTAGGAAGAATGCTTTTTTTATGTCCCAAAACATAAAAAAGAGGCATATTACCTTATAAAACTGTTGATAAGAATATCATTTTGTTTAACTTTTTATTATTTTTATTAAACATTTTCTTTTAATTCCGTTTAATGATGTGTATGTTTGATCAAACAAAAACCACTACATCATGACTACCTTGGAATTCAGTTACTCGCTCCATCAACTTTCTAGTGTGCTAAAGCCATTTGCCCTGAAACTGACAAAAGATCTTGACGACGCCAATGACCTACTTCAGGACACTATGGTGAAAGCCTATACCAACCAGGACAAATTCGCTGAAGGCACCAACCTAAAGGCATGGCTTTACACGATCATGAAGAACACCTTCATCACGAACTACCAGAAGATGGTACGCCGAGCTACATTTGTGGATACTACTGAAAATCTGCATTACCTCAACTCAAGCGAAGCGGTTATAGAAAATTCAGCCTATGGAGATTTTACTATGGAGGATATCTATGAGGCAATAGACCGTCTTGATGAAGTTTTTAGCACGCCATTTTTACTGTATTACAGAGGATTCAAATACCATGAGATTGCCGATCGTTTAAGTATTCCGATTGGAACTGTGAAAAATAGGATTCATATTGCCCGCAAGTATCTCAAAGAAGATTTGATGGTTTATAAGCATCTTAACTAAGCAAATGAAACAAAAACATGCAGTAGTGATAGGTTCGGGATTTGCCGGACTATCTGCTGCCACTCACCTTGCTGCCAACAATTTTTCTGTCACCCTCTTGGAGAAGAATGATTCTCCGGGAGGAAGAGCCCGAAAATTCGAAAGCCAGGGCTTCACTTTCGACATGGGACCTAGCTGGTATTGGATGCCCGATGTTTTTGAGGATTATTTTTCGCATTTCGGCAAAAAACCTTCGGATTACTATGAACTCATACGCCTGGATCCTTCCTATGCAGTGATCTATGGTAAAAATGATATACTTAACATTCCTGCCAAACTAGATGAATTTAAAGCTCTCCTGGAGGAAATAGAACCTGGGGCAGCATCGCAACTAGATCTTTTTCTCGAGCAGGCCAAGTATAAATATAACGTGGGCATTCACGATCTGGTAAAAAAACCCAGTCGCTCCCTACTCGAATTTGCATCTTTGACACTGATGAAAGACATGATGCGCATGGATATATTCCAGTCCATGTCTTCCCATGTACGCAAGTTTTTCAAATCAGAAAAAATTATCCGGCTAATGGAGTTCCCGGTACTTTTCTTAGGGGAAACAGCCGAGAACATTCCTGCGCTATACAGTCTGATGAATTATGCTGATATCGCTTTAGGGACCTGGTACCCCAAAGGTGGAATGCATGAAATCATCAAAGCAATGGTGGAACTCGCTGAAGAAAAGGGAGCAAAAATCCAATATAATGCCGAAGTGGAAGAGATAGAGATAGAAAGGGGGGAAGCAAAGCGTATTAGGCTGGTGAATGGCCAAAAGATAGAAGCTGACGTAGTTATAGCGGCGGCAGATTATCACCATGTGGACAGACATCTGATCAGTCCGAAATACAGTAACTATAACGAAGAATACTGGGACAGTAGGGTCCTGGCGCCTTCTAGCTTGCTTTTCTACCTAGGTGTCAATAAAAAGCTGAAAAACCTTCGTCATCATAATTTGTTCTTCGACGAACCTCTCGGGCCACATGCTGATGCTATCTATTCCCATCCGAGGTGGCCCGAAGCACCCTTATTCTACACCTGCATCCCATCGATCACAGATGAGTCGGTAGCGCCCCAGGGAATGGAAAACTTGTTTTTACTCATACCACTTGCACCAGACTTGGCAGATTCAGAAGAAACAAGAGAGAAATATTATGGGCTCATCATGGACAGGCTGGAGAGAATCTCCGGTCAGGAAATACGTAAACATGTGATCTATAAAAGATCCTATGCACATTCCGATTTCAAAGCAGACTATAACGCTTATAAGGGGAATGCTTACGGATTGGCCAATACCCTGAAACAAACAGCCCTCCTAAAGCCATCACTCAAAAACAAAAAGGTAAGAAACTTGTTCTACACTGGACAACTCACGGTACCTGGACCGGGGGTCCCACCCTCACTGATATCAGGATATGTGGTTGCAAAAGAAGCGATTAAAGAAAACTCATTGAAATAAGTAACTTTAGGAATTATGGATGCAAAGGAGCTATTTGACCAAACCAGTCTGGAGTGCGGGAAGCTGGTGACTCAGCGATACAGCACCAGTTTTACGCTTGGAATCCAGACCCTGGACAAGAAATTCCATGCGCCGATCTACGCTATATATGGATTTGTCCGCTTTGCAGATGAGATAGTGGATACGTTTCATGCTCATGACAAAGCCAAATTACTGGCTGAATTCCGTCATGAAACATACCGATCAATAGAGTCTGGCCTTTCACTGAATCCCGTTCTTCACGGATTTCAGCTGATGGTGAATAAATATGATATTGACCTGGATTTGATTGAGGCTTTTTTTAAAAGCATGGCAATGGATCTGGATTTCAGTAAGTACAATGACAGTAGATATCAAGAATATATTTATGGATCGGCTGAAGTAGTAGGTCTGATGTGCCTGAAGGTATTTGTAGAGGGAGATATCACCATGTATAACCGCCTGAAACGACCTGCCCAAATGCTGGGATCCGCATTTCAGAAAGTAAACTTCCTACGTGATATCAAGAGTGATTTTGAGGAGAGAGGGAGGGTTTATTTTCCTGGGGTTTCGTTCGAGATGTTCGATAAATTTGCAAAAGGGCAAATCGAAGAGAACATCCAAAAGGATTTTGATGAAGCACTTCTTGGCATATCCCAGTTACCGGACGGCGCAAAACTAGGTGTCAAAGTTGCCTACCTATATTATCAAAAACTGTTCGATAAGATCAAGGGACTTTCAGCGACCACTATCACCCATGAGCGGATTCGGATTCCTAACTCCCAGAAGTTTTCATTGCTTATAGGAACCTACTTCGGAAGCAAACTGGGCCTGAGTTGACTATGGACAACTATCTCTATTTAGTGGTAAACCTCTTCACACTTTCCTTTCCTCTCCTTCGTTCTTTTGAGCCAAAAATCAGGTTTGCCAGCAAATGGCACGCCTTGTTTCCTGCTCTCCTAATCACGGCAATCTTCTTTCTAATCTGGGATCATTGGTTTACAGTGACAGGGGTCTGGGAATTCAATCCTCGGTATTTACTTGGAATATACCTTTTTCAAATGCCTTTGGAAGAATGGCTTTTCTTCTTCACCGTACCCTTTGCCTGCGTTTTTATTTATGAAGTGTTGATTTATTTTTCCCCAAAAGACATTTTTCAGCCTGTGGCAACACCATTTGTTTTCATACTTATACCTTTCCTACTGATCTTGGCTTTTTTTAATCTTGACAAAACATACACTTCCGTCAATTTCACTGTTGGCGCTGTGGCTTTGGGAATCCACTGGCTACTCTTCAGGGACAAATACATGGGCAGATTTATATTTGCCTACCTGGTCCATCTCGTCCCCTTTATCATTTGCAACGGTATTTTAACCGGCGGGCTAACTCCTGAACCGGTTGTGATTTATAATAATTCGGAAAATCTTGGCATTCGAATCTGGACTGTCCCGATCGAAGACACGGTTTATTCCATGACTTTGTTGCTTGTAAACGTATCGCTGTTTGAATATTTGAGAAATAGGAAAACATTTCAAAGATCTTAGGGTTATTAAGGTATGAAGAATCTTCACGTTCAAATTGATGTGCATTCTGGCTTCTGCTTTGGTGTAGTCTATGCTATCGAGATGGCAGAAGAAATCCTCGACGAAACAGGGAACCTGTATTGTCTGGGTGATATAGTGCATAATGACGAAGAGGTAAAGCGCCTGAAAAACAAAGGGCTGAAGATTATTGACCATGATGTATTGAAGAATCTCCATAATGAAAAAATCTTGATTCGTGCCCATGGTGAACCACCATCTACCTATGAGCTTGCCATCAAAAACAACCTAACGCTGATCGACGCAAGTTGCCCTGTGGTTCTCAAGCTGCAACATAGAATCAAGAATTCCTTCGATAAGGGTGACTCCATTTACATTTACGGAAAGCATGCCCATGCCGAAGTAATCGGACTATTAGGTCAGACCAATAATGAGGCGGTGGTATTTCAGGATATTTCTGAACTGGACATGGAGACCATTCCCAAAAACATCGCACTGTATAGCCAGACGACCAAGAGCACCGACAAGTTCTATGAGATCAATGATTTCCTCAAAAATGCAGACATTCAAGTAAATACGAATGACACCATCTGCAGACAGGTCTCCAACCGTGACAAAGAGCTAAGGGATTTTTCCGGGAGATTTGACAAAATAGTTTTTGTGAGCGGCACCAAATCATCCAATGGTAAAGTGCTCTATAATGTCTGCAAATCAACCAATCCAAACACGTATTTTGTCTCCAACCGGGATCAGATTGATGCTGAGTGGTTTAAGGAAAATGATCGTGTAGGTATCTGTGGAGCCACATCTACCCCTATGTGGCTGATGGAGCAGGTGAGGGAAAAAATCCTGTCTTTATAAAAAAACATTCCCAACTTTCCGATATGAAGCGAGAGATCATCCATTCTACTATAGATCCAAAGGGAGTTCTTATCGCTTTAGGAATTATTGGCCTATGGCTTTTAAGCTTAATATTTCTGCTGAATTACTCCATATCCTGGGCCGATCCTTTGATTTATATGGGAGTGGTGATTCAAATGCATCTATACACAGGCCTTTTTATCACGGCACATGATGCCATGCATGGGTTGGTTTCCTCGCACAAGAAAGTAAATAAGGCTTTCGGATGGATATCCGCACTACTTTTCTCTTTTAATTTCTATAGCAGACTGTTCCCAAAACACCATGAGCACCACAGATTTGTAGCTACCGACCAAGATCCTGATTATCATGAATCTGGTCATTTTCTTGCCTGGTATTATAGCTTTATCAAGCAGTACGTCACAGTTTGGCAGATTATACTCATGGCCGTCACCTTCAATATTTTGAAGCTTTATCTTCCTATGGAAAACCTAATCGTTTTCTGGATGATTCCAGCCGTGTTATCCACATTTCAACTTTTTTATTTTGGCACCTATCTGCCTCACAAAGGAGAGATTGATAATATACATCGTTCGACAACCCAGGCAAAAAATCACTTTTGGGCTTTTATCACCTGTTATTTCTTTGGCTATCACTACGAACATCACGATTCTCCTGGCACACCTTGGTGGAGACTTTGGCGTGTTAAAGAGCTTCAAAACCCAAAATAAGATTAAACTATTTGGCACCTATCATCGAGAATAATGAGGACAACTCTACTACTTTTCTTTATTTTATCTAATACACTTACAGTTTTTTCACAAGGTATCATCCGGGGAAAAGTAACCAACCCTATTAATAACCAAGCGGTGGCTTTTGCCAATGTCATCGTATTGAACACTGAATTAGGGGCAATTTCTGACGAAAATGGCTACTACGAAATCACCGGTATTCCTGCGGGATTATATAACGTCAAGGCAAGTTTCGTGGGTTTCAAACCGAAAACGGCATTTGAAATCCAGGTCACTTTATCCCGCTCTGTCCAATTGGATTTTGAGCTACAGGAAGAGGCTTCGGAGCTTTCGGAGGTAGTGGTGAGTTCTGAGTTTTCCCGCTCTGAAGAGACTCCCCTGTCAGTAAGAAAACTCAATTCGAACGAAATAGAACGCTATCCCGGAGGAAACAGAGATATCTCGAAGGTAATTCAAGCCCTCCCAGGAGTAGCAAGCACCCCAAGTTTCAGAAATGATATTTTGATCCGAGGCGGGGCGCCAAATGAGAATAAGTTCTTTATCGATGAAATCGAAGTGCCTGTAATCAACCACTTCGCCACACAAGGCTCATCGGGTGGACCTGTAGGTATATTGAATGTGAATTTGATCAAAAATGTGGATCTGATCGCAGGAGGGTTTCCCGCAAACAGAATGGATGCCATGAGCTCATTCTTCGAGTTTCAACTTAAAGAGGGGCGTAGGGACAAGATGGCTACCCAACTCACGGTAGGTGCTTCAGAGCTCACACTCTCAAACGAAGGGCCTCTCGGAGAAAAAACAACCTACTTGCTTTCGGCTAGAAGGTCATATCTTCAAGGACTGTTCAAACTTTTGGATCTGCCATTTTTACCCACTTTCAACGATTTTCAGCTAAAGACCACCACAAAACTTGACGATAAAACGGAACTGACTTTCTTGGGCGTCGGCGCCATAGATAAGTTTGTACTGAACCAAAACATCCCTGACGGAGAATCTGAACAAGACCTGGAAAATAGACTATACCTTCTGGGTGTGCTACCAGTTCAAAATCAGTGGAATTATACTACCGGCGTGAAATTGAAGCGTTTCCGGGAAAATGGCTTTTGGACTTTCGTCCTCAGTAGAAACATGCTGAATAATTATTCAGAAAAATATACCGGCAACGATAAAAGCTCACCGGACAATTTGCTCTTTAATTACCTCTCTCAGGAATCTGAGAATAAAATCCGTGCAGAGAACAGCATTTTTAAAGACGGATTCACAGTAAAGTATGGAGTAAATTATGAGTATTCCAGGTACTACATTAAAAATTTCGACAGATCTACACTCGCTGGCAGCGGTGAGGTAATCAATGTGGAATCGACCACCAATTTCAATCTCTATGGGGCGTTTCTTTCTGCCAGCAAAAATTTATACAAGGAGCGGCTGTTGATCTCAGGAGGAATCCGGATGGATGGAGGAGACTTCGCCAAAACCGCAAAAAACCCATTAAACCAGACCAGCCCAAGGGTGTCGTTTTCCTACCAGCTCAAGCCTAATCTCTTCGTCACTGCCAATGCGGGGATCTATTATCAAAAACCATCGTACACAGTGCTCGGCTATCAGGGGAATGACGGAGAGCTGATCAATCAGCAAAATGATGTAAGATATATCCGAAATTCACAACTGATCACCGGGATCGAATGGTTGGTTCCTGACAAAAACAGACGCTTCACTGCTGAGGTTTTTTACAAGAAGTACAGCAATTATCCTTCTTCAGTCCGCAATGGCATATCCTTGGCCAATTTGGGTGCAGATTTCGGGGTCATAGGCAATGAACCGGTGGAAAGCAACTCTCAAGGAAGAGCATACGGCTTGGAGATGCTTGCGCAACAGCGTCTGTTCAATGATTTTTATGGAATTGCAGCACTGACTTTGGTACGAAGTGAATTTTCCAATCCTAACACGCAGGGCTTTATCCCTTCTTCCTGGGACAACCGCCTCATCGTAAGTTTGACGGCAGGCAAGCGCTTTAGCAACAACTGGGAAATGGGTGCTCGATGGAGATATCTAGGCGGAACACCCTACACTCCGTACGATTATGACGAGTCTAGCCAGATCAGCACCTGGGATCTCAGAAACCAGCCAATTCTTGATTATACCCAGATCAATGCCGTCAGACTGAAGGGTTTTCATCAGCTGGATATCAGGCTGGATAAAAAGTACTACTTTCCTAAATGGAGCCTAAACTGGTATGTTGATATACAGAACGCATATAACTATCAGGCAGAGCAGCCCCCCTTACTTGTACCCATTCGAGATGACTCCGGGAATATTATGGTGGATCCAAACGACCCAAACCGCTACCAACTCAAATATCTAACAAATCCGGCCGGTACTATTCTACCTACCCTGGGAATAATAGTGGATTTTTAATCAGGGAATAAGAGCATCTAGAAGTTTGATTATCCTAATCGTTTGTTCATCCATCTGCTCACTGCTATAGATATACTCTACCCAATATCGTTGATCTGCCTCAGACAGCAATTGAAAAAGCTCCCATTTGCCAGGGTCATCTTTAAGACATTCAATCAGTTCTGTAGGTGCTTGGTAAGGAACATCCTTTCTGAAAAGCCTGACGAACACAATATCCCCTTCTTCTTTCTTGATTTTGGACCGTATTGCTTTGGCTACAGGGAGAAATACACAGCCATTTCCCATCGGCATGAGATGCTTTCCCTCAAACGTGAAATCATCTATACTTCCAGAAACTTTCATCATTCCAAACGCTTTGAAAGCAGAGAATATTCCCTTGTCAAATTTGACATATGTCCATCCGCCCTTGCCCTGCATGCGATCCAGCAAATACTCTCCTTCTACTAATAACTGCATAAAAATTACAATTCAGAAATGGGCTACTCCATCACAATATAATACAAAGAAAAAAATCGGTTGAAAACCCAGGTTACCAAACTTCCACCATAACTGCAGTTGCTAGTTTGTCTGAAACCGACAATAAGCTATGGATTTCAAAAATCAGCAGGTCCAATCTTGAAACTTACATGATAAGGCTTCAAGCTAAACCATAAAAAGATTTTGTATGGCATTCACTTAGCATGATCTTCATATGCTTACCTTATCAAGGATAATCTAATTTCTTATTTATGAAAATTTTTGAATGCGGAAACTGTGGGCATCCACTGTATTTTGAAAATCAAAGTTGCGAGAAATGCGGGCATCTGGCAGGCTATTCGGACAAGCTTAATACCCTTCTCACCTTTGATCCTAATCAGAATGAATTGGTTTCAGACCGAACCGATTCTAAATATAAGTTTTGTCAAAATCATGAATTCGGTGTTTGCAATTGGCTCATCCCAGTAGAAGATGAAAGCCTTTTTTGCAAGGCATGTAAGCTAAACCACACTATTCCAGATCTTTCGGATCAGGACAACTTCAAGAAATGGCAAAAACTGGAAATTGCAAAGCACCGATTGATCTATCAGCTCGGGCGATTGGGGTTAACAACACCATCCAAGGATGATGATGCAAAAACAGGCCTTCACTTCGATTTTATTTCACGACAAGGAAACCAGAAAATCATGACAGGCCATGCAAATGGGGTGATTACGATTTTGCTCTCAGAAGCTGATTCTGTACATAGGGAGAAGATGCGAAAGCAAATGTCTGAGCCATACCGTACCCTTATTGGGCATTTCCGTCATGAGGTTGGGCATTACTATTGGGATAGACTGATAGCGACCAACGGTCACATACTTAGTGGATTCAGAAATCTGTTCGGAGATGACAGAAGAGATTATGGCGAAGCATTGAACACCTACTATCAAACAGGTGCCCCGGTTAATTGGCAGCAGAACTTCATCAGCCAATATGCATGTTCCCATGCTTGGGAGGATTGGGCGGAGACTTGGGCCCATTACCTGCATATTATGGATATGGCCGAGACTGCCTATTATTATGGACTCTCAGTAAAGCCTCAAATAAAAGAAAAGTCCGTTCAAGGTGATTTCAAATTCGACCCATACACTGAAGAGGATTTCAGTAAAATATATAAGAGTTGGGCACCTATCTCATTTGCCATCAATAGCCTCAATAGAAGCATGGGGGTGCCGGATGCTTATCCCTTTGTGGTAAGTGGGGCCGTGGTGAAGAAAATGGAATTTATTCATCAGCTCATATTCAGTTTATAACAGCCTATTTCTTAAAGAAAAAATAAACGGCCAAAATCAAAAAAACCGCTCCAAGAAGATGGTTTATTCTGAAGGTCTCTGTTTTGAAAGCTAGGAGTGAGAAAATCATAAAAACGACCAAAGTAATAACCTCTTGTATGACTTTCAATTGAACCAGCGAAAATGGCCCCCCATTTCCTGAAAAGCCTATTTTATTTGCCGGAACCTGGAAACAGTATTCGAACAAGGCAATCCCCCAGCTTATCAAAATAACCGAAACCAACCCAAGCTTGCCGAACCATTTCCATTCGGCAAACTTCAGATGCCCATACCAGGCTAAGGTCATAAAAGAGTTTGAAAGAACCAGAAGAGCAATGGTTAGAATAGCTTTCATTTGCGGGGAGTTTAGAACTGCGCAAATCTCAGCAATTTATTATTGATTTGTATTCGGGATCAATCAAGTTTTTTACCATTTACAACCACATTTTGCACCTCAAAACCTTGAACAAACTCATGGTTAAAATCTGCTTTAGTAGTACGGATGTTGAGGTTTTGAAAGCTAAAGTCAGCTAAACGGTCATGTTCTGTAATCGCTACATCAAAGAAAATCTCACAGTCCAGGTCTATATTTTTCATCGTGATATGGTCTGAATACGAAATCGGAGCTTCCTCCTTGCCTTTGAGGTCAAAAAACTGAGTCCAAGGTTTCACATAAATAAAACTTCTCGCTTGACCCGTAATATTTTCCACCCTGATATATTCATAATGCTGAGGCGTATCCGGCCGCATTTTCAGCCAAAGCAATCGCACCCCGTCCTGAACCTTTACATTCCTCATGATCACATTTTTATTGTGGATGGATTCGCTGCCATTGGTCAACGCTGAATGGCAAAATCCAAACTCACTGTCTTCTATCAGAATATTGGTGTTTTCCCCATTATTAGGGTCTTCGTCCGCCCAAGGACCTTTTCCTCCCTTCAGCGCAATTGCATCGTCATTCACCGCCAGATAGCATCCCTTGATCAGCACATTGGACGCCACGTCCAGATCAATGGCATCAGTACTCGGAGCCTTCACGGGCTCGTGCGGTGAAGTGATCCTAACATCCAGGATCTTGATATTTCTACATTGATAATAATGACTGCTCCAAAATCCCGCATTGATCAGATTAACATCCTGCACCTGCACGTCATTGCTTTTCCAGATAAACACTAAACGTGGTCTAGATACCTCCAGATTGGTACAGTTTGGATCCTCTTTTCTCCGCTGCCAAAACGCCTCCCAAAACTTCAACCCATTTCCATCTATAGTGCCAGATCCTGAAATCGTAAACCCATCGACCCCATAGGCATTTACAAGGGCGGCGTAATAATCCAGATTTTGCCCTTCCATGCGAGATGGTATCAAAGGATAATCCTCGATGTCATCTGATCCCTTCAGTACTGCCCCCCGCTCCAGGTGGAGGTGGGTTTGAGGCTTAAAAAACAACGCCCCGCTCAGGAAAGTACCCTTTGGGACAATCACTGCTCCTCCACCATTTGCTGAGGCCTGGTCTATCACAGCTTGGATTTGCTCAGTCTGAAGCAAAGTACTGTCATTCGTCACGCCAAAATCAGTGAGCAAATAGTGCTTTCCCAGATCTTCCAGCTGGATTTTTGAATCATCCTGGAACCAGGGAGAAATAAGCGATCCATCAGGCCAAAATTCTTCCTGTTCTTGTTGGGAAAAAGCTGTCTGAAAGAGTAACAGGGCATAAAAACATGCCAAAATCAGTATGCGCATCTAAAATTGAATTAGGTAAATAGGTTTTTTCAATATTTTTGCCAGCTTACAAGCTAGGGAAAGAAAAACAAATAGGCATCAGGTACTATCCTGTCCATAGGAAGACTTGCTGAAAAGCCCTACGCATGAAAAATGGGTTAATCATTTAAAATGACAGTGTGCGATCTATTTCGGGCATTTTTTCAGCATGCCCTTGCTAAAAGACATTCTCCACTAACCTAAAATCACTAAATTTTCATGGTATTGGGTCCAATCTTTGGGAGACAGAATGCATATTGCCATCGAAACTGAAATTATTGTTATTTTGCCATAAGCTTAGCCTTTTTTACTTCAACCTGCATCTATGGATTACATACTATTGATCATTGCGTTTAGATTTCTTCAAACTCACGAACAAACTAAAACGCACTACCCTGAGTGGAAGGGGATTTTTCTCAAGGGATTTATAGCCGCATGGTGTTTTCTGGTAATTCAGATTTCGTTCTCCAGTGCTGAACCGATTTTGAGATGGCTCGCACATGCCATCAATCTATACCTGATCTATGCCGCTTATCATAGAGATGTGTTCTCACCTTTGAAACCCTATGTATATGCATTTTTCCCGATAGTAGTGATAAATATCCTGGAGGACTTTACTGAGCTAGTTGCCCCTGGATTTTATGATACTTGGGAGAAATTATTTGGCACGGCTGCGATATTTGCGTGGATATGGCTCGTGGCACAGTTTATAATCAATCGAAAACAACGAAAAGCACTGGAAATGGAGCGGATAAAAGCCGCCCAACAAGAACTTCAATATAAGCAATCCCAGAAATTAAAGGAAGCATTAGAAATACAGGTAGCAGAGCGGACCGCTGAGATCACTGCTCAGAAGGAAGCATTGGAGCTTACACTCCATGAACTGAAATCCACCCAATCCCAGCTTATACAATCTGAAAAAATGGCCTCTCTGGGCGAACTCACAGCAGGAATAGCCCATGAAATACAGAATCCCCTCAATTTTGTCACTAATTTTTCCGAGTTGAACAAAGAGCTGCTCGAAGACCTAAAAGCCGAATTGGAAAAGGGAGACCTGGAAGAAATCAAAATGATAGTAAGTGACATAGAAGGTAATGAGGCCAAAATAATACATCATGGAAAACGTGCTGATGCGATAGTGAAGGGAATGCTGCAACATAGCCGCAGTAGCTCAGGGGTAAAAGAACCCACTGATATCAATGAACTGGCAGATGAGTACCTGCGGCTCTCCTACCATGGTTTAAGGGCAAAAGATAAGTCCTTCAATGCGACAATGCTGACAGAATATGATGAATCAGTGGGTGTCATCAATGTGGTTTCACAGGAAATCGGCAGAGTTATCCTCAACTTGGTGAACAATGCCTTTTATGCAGTATCGGAAAAGAAAAAGCAGGTGGAACGGCTTGGGGATCGCGAACTATCCGAAAAATACAAACCCACAGTTTGGCTGAAAACCATAAAAAACAAAAACGGAATAGAAATCCGGGTAAGAGACAATGGCACAGGCATGCCAGATGCGGTCAAAGAAAAAATATTCCAGCCATTTTTCACCACCAAACCTACAGGACTGGGTACAGGTCTGGGACTGTCACTAAGCTATGATATAGTGAAAGTACACGGTGGTGAATTAAAGGTAGAAAGTCAACAGGCCCCATCCGAAAAAGCAGAAGAATCCTGGACAGAATTCGTGATTTTTCTTCCAAACTGATAAAATACAGGATATTCTAATCTAGAATGTCCTTTTCGAAATTCTGAGTGTATAATACGAATACAGGTAAATGCCCTATAACATGGATAAGGTACAAGACAAGTGGATAGAACAAAACAATGGACTACATCGCCAGCTCAGTGTCAGGACTGCTGAACCAGAAAAGAAGCTTACAGATTTCCGTCAACTTCAGGAACAGTTACTTTTGCAGGAGAAATTGGCAAGTCTGGGGCAATTATCTGCCGGTATAGCCCATGAAATAAAAAAACATCAACTTCATCAACAACTTTTCTGAGCTAAGTATGGAATTTATCAGATTTGAGATCACACCACCACCCAATCCAGCAACATGAAGACTAAAATATTGATAGTAGATGATGAGCGAGACGTGGAGTTACTTTTCCGTCAGAAATTCAGAAAAGAAGTCCGAAGCGGCCGATTGGAGCTTGCGTTTGCCTTCTCAGGGGATGAGGCGCTCGAATTATTAGGCAGCGAAAACCCTCCGGAAGTAGTTTATGTCTTTTCGGACATCAATATGCCAGGTATGACCGGACTGGAGCTATTGGGAAAAATAAAAAAGCAGTTCCCGACAATAAATGTAAGTATGATTTCTGCCTATGGAGATTCGGAAAACTTTAAAAAAGCCATGGATTCCGGAGCGAAGGAATTTTTCACCAAGCCCATAGATTTTGATTCACTCAAAAAAGAAATCGGAGAGATAATCAACCAGCAGTAGATCATACCACTATGCATAAGATACTTGTTGTAGATGATGAGGCAGATTTAGAAGTACTTATTACCCAGAAATTCAGGCGTAAGATCAAAACTGGGGAGTACAATTTTGTGTTTGCCCTCAATGGACGTGAAGCCTTAGAGGTACTGCTGGAGCAGCCCGATATAGACATGATCCTGAGCGATATCAATATGCCGGAAATGGACGGGCTGACACTGCTCACAAAGGTGAAAGAACAACACCCCCTGCTAAAGTCCGTGATTATATCTGCTTATGGAGATCTGGGAAATATACGCACGGCAATGAACAGAGGAGCTTTTGACTTCATCACCAAGCCGGTTGATTTTCAGGATCTGGAAATCACCATAGAAAAGACCCTTCAGCATATCAATCAGATCAAATCCACCATATCCGCCGTGCGGGAAAACAATATCCTGAAAATGTATGTGGACGAGACTGTACTGAATTTCATGGTGGGAAAGGAATCCGAAACCTCTCTCATGGAAAATGAAACAGTCGAAGCAACTGTGGCATTTGTGGATCTCAGCGGGTTTACTAAAGTCTCTGAAAATGAAGAGCCAAATGTAGTCGTGACCTTACTCAATGAATATTTTGACCTAATGGTACGTGAGATCATCGAGCAAAAAGGAGCCGTGGACAAATTCATTGGGGATGCAGTAATGGCTGTTTTCAAGGGGTCTGACCAGGTGGAAAGAGCCCTGCGAGCCTGTATAGCTATTCGCGACAAAATGAATGCTCTACCTAAGTTTTCCGAAAAATCCAACTTCAGTCCTAAAGTCTCTATCGGGGTGAATTCCGGAGAGATGGTATCCGGGAACATAGGTTCACATTCACTAAAAAGGCTGGATTATACCGTGATTGGTGATGCCGTAAACGTGGCATCCAGGCTTCAAAGTATTGCCGCTCCAGGCCAGATATTGATATTGGAAAAATGTATCCAAGGAATCCAAGATATATTTACCTTCCAAAACATGGGAGAGATTGCCTTGAAAAATAAAGCCCGGCCAGTATCGGTTTTGGAAGTAGTGAAATAATTCTGCCAAATTGCTTCTTCCCCGAACTATCCTTTACTTGACCTCGTGAAAAACAAACTGGTCACGGCAGCAGCATTCATCCGTCTTCTGACTTTTCAGAAAATAATCAACTATGCGCTTTTAGCTGCCTCATTTCAGTTTTCCAGGATTCTGGGCAAGCCTATACTATGGGGCAAGCCTGCCACTCTTTCCATAGAGCCTACCACCAGCTGCAACTTGCGCTGTCCCGAATGCCCTTCCGGATTACGGGCTTTTACCCGACCCACTGGCATGCTTCAAGAGCGGCTGTACAAGAGCACCATAGATCAGGTAAAAGATCATCTCACTTGGCTTCATCTATATTTTCAAGGAGAACCTTTCCTCAACCCACGTTTTTTGGACATGGTGAGGTATGCGGATTCCAAGAATATTTTTACATCCACTTCTACCAACGGGCATTACTTGCAGGAAGCGCAAGTTGCCGAAGTCCTACAAAGTGGCCTCAAGCAACTCATCATATCCATGGATGGGATTTCCCAGGAGATCTATGAACAATACCGTATTGGCGGAAACTTGGCAAAGGTGCAAGAAGGTATGAAACTGCTCCTGACCGAGAGGCATAAAAAACGTCAATATTTCCCTCGGGTAATCTTACAGTTCCTCGTCACAGGTCAAAATGAACATCAACTCCACAGCCTGAAAACCTGGGCTCAGGAAATAGGGGTAGATGAATTGCAGTTGAAAAGCACACAGATCTACAACTTCGAGAACGGCTCCGAGCTGATACCTTCTGATCTGGGCTACTCCCGGTATGTTCCTGTGGGGAATGGCAGGTGGGGGCTTAAAAAGAAAATGGAAAACAGGTGCTGGAGAATGTGGCAGGGGGCAGTTTCTACCTGGGACGGAAAAATCGTCCCCTGCTGCTTTGACAAGGATGCGGAGCACGTCATGGGCGAATTAAAAAACCAGTCGCTGGCATCCATCTGGTCATCTCTTCCCTATCAGGCTTTTAGAAAGCAACTGCTTAGCGATAGAGAACAAATTGAAATCTGCAGGAATTGTACGGAGTGAAAACAAGAGCGATTTTTTAAGATCTTTTTGGTTCAAGTCTCATGACTTGGACCCAAATTATTGCAGTCTTCAGACTGCCTTTCAACGATCGCAGCCTTTGTCAATAACCTCTGCTTAAAACTCAATGTCAGATTATTCATAGTGGAAGCATATATCGGAATGTAAAATGCATAGCCGTCTGAAGACTGTATTGTCTCCCTGTACAAGTCCTTTGAATAAACGAGATATACTTTGTACGTCATCAATTCCCTCCTGCTTTAGCTGGAGGCCAATACCCATCGGTAGATGTTTTCCGAATTTAGCCACCTCATACATCTTTGAATAGCTGGAACCCATAGTTGACAATGAATTCTTTATACTCCTAAATGCTACTTCGCCCTTTACATAATTCTTTGTGGTCTCTGTGGCCAAATAACTCCTGTCAATCCCATTTTTACCATGTATTCTACCTGACTTATGGTCGAGCATCAATAGGTTTTTGGAACTATATTTGGTAAGATTAAGAAATTCATGGATTTTTAATCTCCATATTTGTTCTTGAATCACCCGGGACTCCCTTTTCCATATGAATGACACAAATCGATTCTGGTACTTTTTTGTCTTTATAGCCTGCTTGACACTCAGTATCCCGCAGTCTATAGCACAAGAAATCAACGATGCCAGCACCATTAAAGTAGATGAGCTTTCCGACAAGGAAGTACAGGACTTGTTGGATAGAGCCTATTCAGCAGGACTGACCAAGACGGAATTTATCAAAGCACTGGAGGTACAGGGAATGCCTGCCGAAGAGGTGGCAAAAATGCGCAAAAGAATCAATGAGGAAGATTCCCGTACTGGTAGGAACACTAAATTATCAAAGCGGGATCCAAGGGAACAGTTGGATCAGAAAGAGATTTCAAGCGGTACCTTTCAGCCGGCTTTTTTCGCTTCTGGAATACCTGACCAGAATGAAATATTTGGTTCTTCTCTTTTTTATCAAGCAAACAGGCGACTGAGTTTTGAGCCCAGCCTGAACCAGGCTACTCCTAAAAGTTATATTCTTGGCTCAGGAGACCTGATTTACGTGGATATCTACGGACAGTCAGAGCAATACTATGAAGCGACTGTCAATCCCGACGGTTTTGTATTGCTGGACAACATCGGGCCCGTTAACGTAGCAGGCAAAACGATCGAGGAAGCAACAGGCATATTGAAAAACAGGATAGGTAAGTATTACACCGGACTGCTTGGAAGCAATCCCAATACCTTTCTTCAGGTAACATTAGGTAATGTAGGCTCCATTAAAGTGAATATTCTGGGAGAAGTCCGGCTACCTGGCACTTTTACCCTAAGTGCCTTCTCTTCCGTGTTCAATGCGCTGTATGCCGCAGGTGGCCCCAGTGAAAATGGCTCCATGCGCAAGATCAAACTGGTACGGGACAACAAGCAAGTCGCAGAAATAGACGTATATGATTTATTGATCAATGGTACCGCGCAATTAGACTTGAAACTCCAGGATCAGGACGTGATTCTGGTCCCGCCCTTTGTGTCCCATGTAAAAGTGAAGGGGGAGGTGAAACGCCCGATGACATTTGAAGTACTGGAAGAAGACAATTTTTCAGATTTACTACGCTATGCCGGGGGATTTACCGACGAAGCCTTCAAAGACCGGGTGGCAATATCCAG
This sequence comes from Algoriphagus sp. AGSA1, assembly GCF_021390545.1. Lineage (GTDB taxonomy): Bacteria > Bacteroidota > Bacteroidia > Cytophagales > Cyclobacteriaceae > Algoriphagus. The sequence goes on from NZ_JAJUWR010000017.1 coordinate 76,021, forward strand.
AATCACCGGAAACCAACGGTCTGTCTCGGACGTCTATCAAAATCAATTTGACATGTTCCTCCTCAAAGGAGGCGATGAGATCACAGTCCAACGTATTCTGGACAGGTATTCCAACCGCGTTCAGATCAAAGGAGCGGTATTCCGGGAAGGTACCTTTGCCTTGGATGAAGGGCTTACCCTCTCCAAACTGGTGAAAAACGCTGAAGGACTTCGCGGGGATGCCTATACTATCCAAGCTAGTATCTTACGCACCAGAGATGATCTCAGCACGGAAATGATCCAGGTAAATTTACGCGGTATCCTCGATGGCACTGCCCCGGACATCCCGCTTCAGCGTGAAGATGTGGTACGAATAGCGAGTATTTATGACATCAACAATGAACAATATGTGCAGATCCTGGGGGAAGTGAAGAGACCCGGAGTCTATCCATATTCCACAGAGATGAAGGTGGAGGATCTGATCATGATGGCTGGCGGATTCCAGGAATCGGCAAATTCCCAGGATATAGAAATCGCCAGAAGATTGGAAGATTCTGACCTGGGGACTCTTGCCGATATCATCCCAACTCAGGTAAATCCAGACTTGGGATATAATCCAAGCTCTCCTTCACTGATTCCTTTTGATCAGGTCATTGTCAGAAAAAGAGCCAGCTTCACCATGCAAAAGCTCACCGCAGTAGAAGGTCAGGTAAATTCCCCTGGAATATTTGCTATCCAAAGCAGCGGTGAACGGATCTCTGACTTGATCCGGCGTGCCGGAGGACTCAACCAATTCGCCTATGCAAAAGGCGCTACACTTATCCGCAGGACTGAATTTTTCAATACGGAATCTGAGCAGCTACGCCGCCAGCGAAACCTTGAAGGCCTGCAGATGAAACTCGCCGAGGATCCCAGCAACTCTGAAGCCCAGGCAGAACTGCTTAGAAGGTTGCTTACAGATTCACCTACCGCGCTTTCTCCTGCTGAAAACCAGCTGGCAGAAAACAAAAAAGAGTCGTTGGACCAGATCGCCTCAGAGACCCCTGGATTTGCGGTCAAGCTTAAAGAAACAGAGGCAGTGGCCATCAATCTCGAAGAAATCCTCAAAAATCCCGGCTCGGAGAATGATCTGCTATTGGAGGAAGGAGATATCCTGTCTGTTCCCAAACTACTCCAGACCGTACGGATGCGTGGAGATGTGGTGTATCCCACTACCCTTCGTCATGAGTCCGGAAGAAGCCTGAAACACTACATCAATGCTTCCGGAGGATTCCAACGTCGGGCAAACAGAAAACAAACCTACGTAGTCTATGCCAATGGAGCAGTGAAACGCACCAAAGGGTTTTTGGGCATCAAAAATTACCCGCCTGTAGAACCCGGGGCAGAAGTGATAGTGCCTACCAAAGGACCAAAAGTCCCGCTTAGGCTAGGAGAGATTGTGGGAATAACAACAGGATTGGCTACACTTGGACTAGTCATATCACAAATCAACTGGCAATAATGGCTGGATCATCTAAGCATTTTACTGACAATCAGTTTACGATCAGGGAAGTCATACAGAACTTCTCCGGCTGGATGGCTTATTTCACCTCCAAATGGAAGGTTTTGCTGCTGGCCGGGATATTGGGGATGGCACTAGGGGCACTGGTCTCCATTTTCAAGAAACCGGTGTTCATCGCCTCCACTTCTTTTGTATTGGAAGATGGTGATTCCGGAGGAATGGGACAGATGTCAGGACTGGCTTCTCTGGTAGGCGTGAATCTGGGAGCCATGGGTGGCACGAGCGGGCTATTCCAAGGAGACAATATCATGGAGCTTTACCGCTCGGACCGCATGCTGAGTGAAGCCTTACTAAGTCCTTTTGATGAAAACCAGCTGCTGATAGACCGCTTTATCTCTTTCGAAAAAATAGACAAAAGGTGGGCGTCTAAAGTAACTATAGAAGACATGGATTTTTCTATCCCACGGGAAAATTTCACCGTGTCCCAGGATTCGGTGGTGAAGGAGGTCGCCAAACTGATCCGCGAGAACCAGCTCTCCGTGGCCAAACCCGATCGGAAACTGACGATAATCCAGGTATCTGTACATTCCAAAGACGAGGCTTATGCAAAAGCTTTCAATGAAATCCTGGTAGAAAATGTGAATGAGTTCTACCGGGAGACCAAAACCAAAAAGACAGGAGAAAATCTCGCCATACTTCAGTCCCAGGCTGACAGCGTACGCAAAATACTGGATGAAAGCATAGGTGCCTTTGCCTCAGCTACAGATCGTGTGCCCAATGCAAACCCCCTGCTATCTTCTGCTACCATAGATACTCGAAAGCGTCAGATAGATGTGCAGGCCACAGGAGCGGTATATGAGGAAGTGGTCAAAAACCTGGAAATCGCCAAGGTCAACCACAGAAACAATTCCCCTCTGATCCAGATCATCGACTCACCAAGACTCCCGCTGGAGCGAAACGAGATCCGCCTGGTCAAAGGGATGTTCTTTGGTGGCGTGATTCTAGGGTTGCTCACTGTGATCTGTTTGTATTTCAGACGAATATACCATCTGCATGCGCAGGAAAGCTAAACCATAAGCCGGTATGCTAGAAAAACTGGGCCTTATTCCCATCAGCGAAATCATCAAGAATAAATCCTTACAGAATTTTATTTTTCTTGCGATTATCCAGTCCTCCAATGTGCTGATAACGATTATATCCATGCCCCTGCTGATTCAAGGAATAGGTGTGGATCAATTTGGACTGGTCAATCTGTCCCTTTCGGTCATTGTACTGCTTAATATCATGGTGGGATTTGGCTATAATCTGAGCGCGCCACGGGAGGTAGCTATCAACCAGCAAAATAAAGAGGAACTATCGCATGTAGTATCCAATGTATTTTCCGCAAAAATCTTGCTTGCCATCTTCGCTACTTTTCTGATTATGGTCGGAATCTTCGGGCTCGACCTTTTTAAGGAATATCAAATGATTCTGATGTACTCTGTATTGCTATTTTTCTCGGAGGCGACTTTACCGCTCTGGTTTTTCCAGGGAATGGAGAAAATGAAGCTCATCAGCATTGCCAATATCTTTTCCAAACTGCTTTTTCTGATGGGCATCGTATTGTTTATCCATAGTCCAGAGATGAGTAAGTGGGTCAATTTTATGATGGGGTTTTCGGGATTGGCGGTTAATCTATTTTTGCTGATATATATACAGAACTTCCTGGAGATAAAATTCTATAGACCCCAGTTTACAACAATATGGACAAGCATGAAGGAGAACGTCTTATTCTTTTTCAGCAATCTTGCGAGTCATGTGTCAATTAATGGGGGCTTAATCCTTCTTAGTTTTCATGCGGCCGCAGAGACCTTAGGCATGTACAGCCTGGCTGAGCGGGTGGTGATGGTTTTACGGCTATTCCCCTCTTTAATCGTTCAGGCGATATTCCCAAATGCCTCCAAACTTTATAAGAAAGACGAACAGTCTTTCCATCGGTTTTTGAAAGTGGTATATATACGGGTTCTTATTTGTGGGGCAATTATCGCAGCTCTGACTTATCTCGCCGCCCCTTGGATTATCCGTGTGCTATCCAGAACGGAGTTAGGAGAATCGGTCACTTACCTCCAACTTTTGTCTCCCCTTTTATTTCTTTCCTGTCTCAACATCCCTAACATCACCATGATGCTGGTAGCGGATTTGAAGCAGATCCTCTTCAAGGCAAGCTGGATGATGTGCCTATACATGATCATCGCCGCATCTATTTTGACCTATTTTTATGGAGGCGCGGGACTCTGTTACGGTATTTTATCCACAGAAATAGTAGCCTACATCATTTGTATGCTTCTTTTGTACAAGCGAAATCCCTATCTTTTCCATGCCTTCTACTCCTGATCCCTCTGTCGCAATCATTCTGGTCAATTGGAATGGGTATGCGTTTACCGCAGACTGCCTGAGATCCTTACGCAAAGTAGATTTCCAGAAATTTCAGGTTATTCTGGTTGATAATGCGTCAAAAGACCAAGAAGGAAAAAAACTAAAGGCTGAATTTCCTGAAATAGAGCTGGTAGAGAACACTAAGAACTTGGGCTTTGCCGGAGGAAATAATGTGGGTATTAAAACAGCCTTGGCAGCAGGGTATCCCCATGTGATGCTACTGAACAACGATACGGTAGTAGAACCTGATTTTCTCGGAATTATGCTGCAAAAATTCCGTAAAAACCCCAACGTAGGAGTGGTACAGCCCTTGATTATCTTCCTTCATGACCGCAAAAAAATCTGGAGTGCGGGAGGAAAGTGGCAGCAGTGGTGGTGCAGGTCTATCACACTCGGGGATAGAAAGTATATCGGGGATTTTAAAGTCCGGGACAGGGGTTTAGATTGGGCTACAGGATGCTGCATGCTGATCAGAAGAAATGCGCTTGTGGATACCGGGTTGCTCAATGAAAACTATTTTGCCTATTTTGAAGATGTGGAATGGTCCCTCCGTTTTAGGAAAAAGGGTTATGAAATTGAATTAGCCTCTGATGCAGTGATCTACCATGAGGCTGGCGCATCTTCCAAGAAGAAGCATTCCGAAGGAACACTGAGTGCCTCCGTATTTTATTACCATGTGCGGAACCAATTTTATCTGGTAAGGGCAAAGTCCCTCGGCATTCAAATCCTCTTTGCCGCCGCTTATCATCTATCCCGTTTTATCTTGTGGATGGCGTATTTTGGACTGAGGGGTAGATTCCAAAAGCTCAGAGCGGTAGCTCGTGGCATTCGTGACGGCTGGACCTCAACGCTACAAAATACCGAAATATGGAGTTGATATTTTTCATGATGATCGCCTTTGCGGTGGCTGCCGGCTTCTTCTGGACAGTTCAGCAGATGGTATTTCATGGAAAATGGGAATACTTTATCTTCTTCCTCGCCGCATTTCTCCCATTTTACATTACCTCACTCAGTGTGGTTTACCTGGCCACCCGCTCTCCTCTTTTGGTCAGTTTGTTTCAGATAAGCAAGGAAGCCACTGTGATTATCGCAGGAATAGTATTTGTTTTGTACCACAGGAATATCTTCAATTATCCCTTCAGATTGCAGTCCACTGACTGGTTTATGCTGGCTTTTATAGGTCTGGCGGTACTTTTCTTGATCCTCCCCATAGGACAGGCCAGCTTTATCAATAAGGTGTTATACTTCAAAAGCATCCTGATTCCAAGTCTGGTTTATATGCTGGGCAGAAATACTGACTTTGGAGACCTGGAGCTGAAGCGGATATTCCGGATCATTTTCTTCATCGCCATAGCTGCGTTTCTGGTGAACCTTGTGGAGCACTTTATACTCCATGCACATCTGCAGCAGTTTACTGGCTATGCCCTGTTCAATATGGCCATAAACGATATCGATCCGGTGGGTCATTACAATCTGACCTGGACCTTCGAGACCACCAATGCGATGAAACGTCTGGGGAGTTTTTTCGCGGATCCACTGGAGCTGGCAAGTTCGGTATTGATGGGCTTTGCCGCAGGATTGATCTGGTTTTTGACAACTGACAAGGGCAGAAAATGGAACTATCTGCCAGTAATGCTCTGCTGTATTGGCAGCCTGATATTTGCTTCCTCCAGAGCCTCATTCGCCGCTTTCTTCCTGATGGTATTTTTTATTGCCCTGGTTTTCAAACTCTATAAACTGATCTCCTTTGGATTCTTGGCCGTGCTCCTGTTTGTGCTCTATGTGTTGTTCCTCGCTCCCGAGGATTTTTATTACTTTGTAGTGGATACACTTACCTTTGCGAATACCTCCAGCCTAGGGCATGTAATAGAATGGGGGCTGGCACTGGATTCCATGCTGACATATCCCCTGGGAATCGGACTGGCGATGAGTGGGAATTTTGGAAGCGTGTCGGATGAGCTGCGAGTAGGGGGAGAAAATCAGTTTTTGATCTACGGGGTGCAGCTGGGCTGGATCGGGATGGTGTTGTACATAGGTACTCTGGTCACGGGAATCAGAAATTCCATTTATGTTTTTAATAATTCCGATAAGCTGAATTTAGCCAGAATGGCCTTTGTGGCCGGTACGGTGAAGGCAGGCCTATTGCTCCCACTCTTTACCGCAAATGTAGAGATCTACACCTATGTGTCCTGGGTTTCCTGGTGGATGGTAGGGATAAGTATAAACGAGTATTCCAGAATCAAAGTACAAAAACATACACAAGAGATAGCTAGATGATTTTATATAACAAATGTCCACTGTGCGATAGTACAAGCTTAAAAGGATACACCATAGATACAGTGCGAAGCGGACCGCATATATCCAGAGTACAGAGTAAGACATAAACTGGTATTTGCCAACCCAATAACTATACGAATAGTTTAGGAGAGAAATTTGGCAGATTAATCGGCTATAAAATGCCCTTAAGAAAAAAACTTAACCGACTCGTCCAGAATGCGCTTCAGGTAAATCAGTGGATTGTGTGTAAGGAAACAGATGGGGAATGAATGAACCTGAGTACTAAACTTCCATATTAGGGTGTCAAGAAAATACTTTTTATTTGTAGCACTTACACTTTGGGTTTCGTAACGATACCAAATTTTTTACAATCTTTACAGCAAAACTAAAGTTTAGTATTTTGACCTTAATCATTAAATCAAACAACCCAATTCCGAATGTTTGTAAGAAAACCCCTTCTTTTACTGATTAATTTATTGATTTTTCACAATGCCCTTTCCCAGGCAGGTATCGATGACCTCTTTCAGCAATTGAAAAAAGAACGGTTTCTGCCCAAACAAGAAGAAATCGCAACCCAGATCTATGACTCTCTGGAGCATATGCTGAAAAAAATTCCAGCCGATGAAGTTTTATCTCTTATCGAGCCTACCTCTTCAGACCACCTTCGCCTTACCACTTTCACTCCTGAAGAAACAACGCAGGCCAGAGCAGTGAGCATCCTCGTTTTAACACATAAAAATTATTTTAAAGAAGTATATTTTTCTGAATGGACCAGTCCTGAAGGTACTGCTGTATATGCAGAGGAATACTATCCTACAATGCAGTGGACAGGTGAGGATGGCCTCCTAAAATCCAAAAAGCTATACGAAAGAAAGGAGGAAACAGCCCCTGGATCCGATTATACCTTTCATTCTTACAAAGGGACAAAATCAGATTTCTATGAAATCCATAAACTTCCTTCAAAAAACAACGAGCTATATCTATTGTCAGGTATTAACCCTTCAGACCGAATGCCGGCGTTGCTTTCATTTTTCGTTGTCGAAATCAAGGATGATGAACTCAGTTTAGACTATCCCGCCTTTGAGGGAATATCACCATTGCTCCAGTGTACCATCTATGACAGGTCATCTCCCGATGCCTATTTCAAGTATTTCGAATACGATAGAGAAAAGCAGCTGGTCAAGCTCAGAAATCTAAAAAAGGAGGAGACAGTTACTGTGAATAAAGATGTGTATCGATCATCATATAAAGTTTTGAATCACAATAAAGAAGTTGAAATCACACTTAAATTTGCCGACTCGGGATTCTACAAGGTCGATTAAGGTTTAAGTGAAAAAATATTCTCTGCTGAAACAGGGTCAAATTCAGCTTCTAAGGTGATTATTGGCAATAATGTAACAGCTAGTGGCTTATAAAGCTTGGGAAGAGGCTTAGGTTAACAATTTGTGCTATTTTTGGATTTTAAATAAGAGCTTGTGGCTTTTGGCCCGACAGAAGTAAACTAACAGATTAATGATTTTATGATTAATTTTATTGAGATTGAGGAGAATCTGGAGAAATTCAGACTGGCATACCATATTGCCCAGCCCTTTCCTCATTTGATAATTGACAATTTTTGTGATGAGGCCAGACTGAGCGCCGCCTACAATGCCATCCCTGAACTGAACAACAAAAGCAGAGACTACGTTTTTGCCAACAATAAATTTGAGAAGTCAAATTACAAGGAGCTTTGTCCTGAGCTACATGAGCTATATGAGGATCTTACTTCCGAGCGTTTCAATAAAATCCTCTCCTTCATTACTTCCAAGGAAATATTCGTAGATCCCAAAAACCACGGAGGCGGATTGCATCAAGGCAAAAAGAACAGTTTTTTGGATATGCACCTTGATTTCAACTATCACCCTCTCCATAAAAACTGGTACCGTGAACTAAACCTGCTCCTGTATTTGAACAAAGACTGGAAACCGGAATATAAAGGTAACCTGAAGATTTTAGATCTTAGAACGGACAAAGAAGCGGAGCTGGAAGTTCCTTTCAATAGACTGATCATACAGCAATGTGCTCCCTATACTCTACATGGATATGATATGACCGCATTTCCTGAAGGAAAGTACAGGACTTCTATCGCTACCTATGCCTATCAAAAACATAAGCACCTGATAGAGAAACCCAGAACTACGGATTGGCATCCGAATCAGGATTCCAATCTTTTCAAAAAACTATTGGCAAAAAACTATAATTTCTTGGTATCCACCAAGAACCGACTGTTTGGAAGCGGAACGGCCAAAAACCAATAATGATTATCCGCAAACTTATCAGTAGGTCTCACTAACCCAGATTTATGGTGGATAATCGTCCACAGACAACGGGCAGCAGTCCACCGCAAGAATTGGGCATGGATAAAGATCTATTGTCGTCAAAAAAGCCCTAGTTGTCAAAAGCCGATGATATAAACCTGACAGGTTTTGGCCAGTAGTACACTATGCCCCTGCTATATTCAGCCTTCATGGTACTGAATTTGCGGGAAAGGATAAGTAGATGAAGCTTTCCGGATATGCAGCGTGACCAGGAATGTTTTCTGAAAGGAGAACAAAACTGGTTAGACAAGGAATTTGAGTCAGTACATCACTTGATTATTCAGGGGACAGCTACCTGATAGTTTTGATATGAGCACAAAATTGGAAGCTTCTTTCTTCGAAAACATCAAAAAATTACTCCTCGAAGTGCAGGCCAGCGCAGTAAAGCAGGTGAATACCATAATGGTTTCTACCTATTTTGAAATGGGCAGGCAATTGGTAGAACATGAGCAAAACGGAAATCATGAGGCAGAATATGGAGCCTATATAATTTCCGAACTCTCAAGAAGCCTCACTGAGGAGTTTGGCAAAGGATATTCGAAAAGAAATCTGGAGCTGATCCGTAAATTTTACATTACCTACAAGAATGCGAAATCACCGATTTCGCAAAGTCTTAGCTGGACTTACTATATACTGCTAATGCGGATTGGTGATGAAAATGAAACTGGGGAAAGGGTTCACCTTTGTAGGCAGTCAGGTTCGCTTTACCTTTGACGAAGAACATTTTAGAATTGATTTGGTCTTTTACAATAGGTTACTTCGTAGTTTTGTCTTGATAGATCTTAAAATAGGAAAGCTAAAACATTAGGACTTGGGACAGATGCAGATGTATGTGAACTATTATGACCGATTTGTGAAGACTGCAGATGAGATGCCTACTATTGGCATTATATTGTGCAAGGACAAAAAAGATGCTATGGTGGAGATTACCCTGCCAAAAGACAACAAACAGATCTTTGCGAGCAAGTACTTGCTGTATTAGTCGAAAGAAGAAGACCTGAAAAAACTTATTGAGCAAGAGTGAATCCAGAATGAAAGTACTCCTCGACCTGCAATACCTCAATGTCGCCACCACCGGCATCAAAACCTACATGATGGAACTTGCCCGTGCGGCATTGTCCTATCCCCATCCTGATATTATATGGATTTTCTCGCACGACCCAGAGATCCAAAGCGCTGACCAAACTTTCAAAGACCCTAAATCCAAAATCCAGCGATTGAATTACCATCTGGATTACTTCAGATGGAAGGAATTCCAGCTTCCCGATCTAATCAAAAAACACCAACCAGATGTACTGATCTGTCCTGATTTTGTCTCTCCGGCAGCCAGTCTGCCCTGTCGTCGCCTTACGGTGATCCATGACGCATTTTTCTGGCAAATGCCCCAAAACTACCCAAAGTGGTGGAGGACCTACTTTCTCCGCCTGATAAAAAAAGGGCTCAAGGAAAACACTGAGATCATTACCACTACCGAATATTCCCGCAAGTCCCTATACAAATACCTGAAGAAAATCTACCCAATGACCGTTATCCACCAGGTTCCCAAAAAACTTGCAAATGGGGTAGATGCTACATTTTTGGAAAAGCATGCCTTGGAAAACCATAACTATCTCCTCCATATCGGCACGTTTGACAGAAGAAAACATCTGCCGCTATTGGTCAAAGCATTTGGTGATTTCCTAAAAAAGACCAGCTCTGATTTTAAATTGGTATTGGCTGGTGGCGCAGGTCAAAGTGTACAGATGAATGATAAGCCTGTAGTGGATGCTCTTGTTTCGGAGCTTGGGCTTCAGGAGAGAGTCATTTTGCCCGGATATGTCACCGATGCGCAGGTACGAACGCTATATGAGGGTGCTTTTGGCTATGTTTTCCCTTCAGAGAATGAAGGCTTCGGTATTCCCATCGTAGAAGCAATGACCTTCGGGGTTCCTGTCATCCATTCTGATCAGCCTGCCTTGCTGGAAGTGGCCGGAGATGCCGGACTTTCTTTCAATATTGGTAATCAGCAAGATCTAACTGAAAAAATGATACTTTTGAGCAGCGATCCTGAGCTGAGATCTACACTGCTCAATAAAGGCTTTGCCCGTGCCAAGGATTTTTCATCCAAAAAATTCATAGAGGCTTTTCACCAAGTCCTGCTTTCAAATTAACACATAAGTGAACATTCTCTTTCTCCACAGTACTTCGGATCTGTATGGGTCTGCAAGGATTTTTCTCGAAGTAATCAAAATATACAATTCTTCAGGATTGAATCCAGTGGTGGTGATTTCCGGAGAAGGGCCGCTGGCGGATGCGTTACGTGAAATCAACATAACTGTAAAGATCCGGAACCTGGGGGTTCTCAGACGCAAATACAACTCACCCCTAGGCTTGATGAATAGGTTGAGCAAGATTCTAAAATCCTATTTCTTCCTGAGATCCCTGCACAGGGAATATAAGTTTGACCTGGTTTACAGCAATACTCTTGGAGTCTTAGTCGGTGCCTTTTGGGCTAAAAAAAACAACCTACCCCATATTTGGCACATCCATGAGATTCTGGAAAACCCGGAAATGCTGGTCAGAATCATCTCTAAACTCATGGACAGCTCTACCCCACAACCCATCACTGTGTCTAAATCCGTAGAGGCTTTTTGGCAGCAGAAACTACGTATTGCCCGGCCACTGACCATCCATAACGGTATCCCCTATACTGATTTTCTAGTACCCTATCCAAAGGCTAAATCAGAACTTCATATCCCGGAAGACAGCTTGGTGATCACCATGATTGGCAGGATCAATCCAGGCAAAGGGCAACTGTTTTTTCTTGAACTCGCCAAAAGGCTGTGCATTTCCAATCCACGGTTAAAATTCGTAATGGTGGGTGATGCATATCCAGGCTACGAAGCTATTGGTGAGCAGATCAATGAGTTGATAACACGGCATAAGCTTGATGACAACATTGTCGATCTCGGATTCAGAAAGGACATTCCCCGGGTTCTGGCAGCTACGGATATATTTGTGATGCCCTCAGTGCTCCCCGACTCGCTGCCCACGGTGATTCTGGAAGCAATGGCCTCCGGGTGTCCGGTGGTAGCTACCCGTTCAGGAGGAGCTTCTGAAATGGTAATAGACAATCAAACTGGATATTTAATTCCGATAAACGATCTGGAACAAGGAGAAAATGCGTTAATTAAGTTAATTTTGAACCCAAGGCTTCGGGAGACTTTTGGCGAAGCTGGCAGAAAACGTGCACTGGAGCACTTCAGTTTGGAAAGTTTTAAGGAAAATATCACGGCCCACTTATGGCAACAGGTAAGAAAAAGCTAAAAATAGCCATAATGGGGGCAAAAGGGTATCCTTATGTCTATGGTGGATACGATACCATGATCCGTGAGCTCGGGGAGCGGCTGGTGAAAAAGGGCGTACACGTACGGGTGTATAATCACAGAGCTCTCTTCCCCGTAAAACCGCGCTATGTCAACGGCATAGAATGCATCTACACCATAGCAATAGAATCAAAAAAACTGACCCAACTCTCGCATAGTTTTTTTTCAATGATGCATGCCTGTTTCTCGGATATAGATGTGATCCTGGTCGTAAACAGCGCCAATGGCCCTTTCGGGGCAATAGCAAGGTTTTTTAGGAAAAAAACAGTCATTAACGTGGATGGACTGGAATGGCTAAGACCAAAATGGCATGGAATCGCGTCAAAATATTTCTTCTGGGCCTCAAAGATGGCCACTAAATACTACGATCAGCTGATCAATGATTCGGATGAAATGCAACGGGTCTATAAGGAACTGTTCAACGCTGACTCCAAAGTGATTGCCTATGGGGCTAATCCACAAGCGGATGTCGATTCTGCTCCCATAGAAAAGTGGGGGTTCAAATCCCAAGAGTATTTTCTCATCGTGGGCAGACTTATTCCGGACAACAATGCTGACCTGATTATTCAAGGTTTTTTGGAATCGGACAGCCGTCGAAAACTGGTCATCGTAGGAGATGTGCCCTTTGACGATGATTACGCTATGGTACTTAAGCAAAAAGAAGATGAACGGGTGCTTTTCCTGGGCTATGTCACTGATCCCAATGAATTGGCAGCCTGGTATTCACATTGCTTTGCCTATTTTCATGGTCACGAATACGGAGGCACCAATCCGGCTATGCTGAAAGCACTTGGTTTTGGGTGTGCTATCCTGGCTTTGGACACTCCATTCAATCAGGAAATGTTACAAAATGGAAAACATGGTTGGTATTTCAAGAAAAACACTGCCTCTGTAAAAGACGTCATAGAAGCTGCGGAAAGCAGCACAGAAAGAATGGCCTATTTCAGAAAAACAGCACGTGAAGGGTTGATTCAGCGTTACAATTGGGATTATGTGACGGATCAATACCTAGAGGTTTTCGAACAATTGTCCGGAAAGAAAGTCATGAAAAACCCACCTGAAACCCCTAAATTTGAAAGAGTGGAGCAATAAAAAACGGTAGGCCGCTCTGAACTTTCCTACTAAAAAACTCCTTTTTGTGATATAAACTTTTAACCCTAAAAAATAGATTGACCATGATCAGAAAAGCAACTGCCGTATGGCAAGGAACAGGAAAAAACGGAAAAGGAACACTCACCACACCAAGTACTGTTCTAGACAAAACCCAGTATTCTTTCGGCTCCAGATTTGAAAGCGGAATAGGCACAAATCCTGAAGAATTGATTGCTGCCGCTCACGCTGGATGTTTTGCGATGAAACTGAGTTTCAACCTGCAAGAAGCCGGATACACTGCCGATGAACTGGATGTAACCGCAAATATCACCTTCGAAGAAGGAACACTGAAAAAATCACACTTGGTACTTAAGGCGAAGGTAGAAGGAATAGAGGAAGAAAAGTTTGATGAACTGGTAAAGGATGCGGAGGAAAACTGCCCTATTTCAAGAGTTTTGGACTTGGAAATCAGTGTGGAAAGCACCTTGAACGCTTAAAAACAAGGTTTTAGAATCTGGCATCAAGATGACATAACCAAGAATTTAAGTAGAGCTTGTTGAAAAAATCTCAGGTATGCCAAGCCTGCCTACAGGATCTTTAGGGTCAAGACGGCCGAGTGAAGATGTATGCTTATACGTCGAATGAGGCCAATCTAGAAGATGGCATGGCCGAGACTAGCTAGAAAATCCCGGTTTTGGGATTTTCTGGCCCATATAGCGGCTACGCCCTTTGGAGAATCTCTGAGCCTTGTGGTTATATTAAAACTTTGCCGCCGTTCGTCTGACACGAACGGTTTTTTTGGTCTCGGGGTGATCCCGGATACAAAACAAAGGAAAATTGAATTTCGCTCTTTCAGAGCTAGTGGTTGATTTGTCTATGTTTTTTTACTACTATATTTCGTCCCTTCAGGCCTCTAATCCCTTCATGCGGTGCGTATGTTTTTCTAATATAGAAACGCCACTTTCACTCCACCATACCAATTTCTCTCTGGAGCAGGCTGATAGTATCTTCCGCCAAAGGGATTAAGATCATTACCCAAAGAGTAAACTTCATCAGTCAGGTTGTCCACTCCTGCAAAGGCTTCCAACTCCCACTTGCCAGCAAAGCTTCTAGCCCAGCCGAAACGCATATTCACCAGATTATAAGCATCCTGATAAACGGTATTAGCATCATTCAGCGGGATTTCATCTACGTATTGATGGGTGAAATTCAGATAAAACCCCGGTGAAGTGCGAAGATCCAGTCGGCTCACCAAGGTATTGGGCGAAACCCCTGTGAGATCATTGCCCGAGTAATCGTTGTCCCCTTGCTGGTAATTCTTGAATTTGAAATAATGTCCGGTAAACGCAGTCCCGATTTTAAGATCCCTGACAAACGCTGTCTGGCTTTGGACTAAAGCATAATCAATAGCTGTTTCTATGCCTTTCTGATCTGTGGAACCAGCATTTCTAAAAAGCACAACTCCCTGGGCGTTGGTATATGTGGTGATGGTCTGGTCCAGCTTGAAGTAAAATGCGGTCACATCCAGATTCAGTTTCCCTCTTCCCATTCTATAGCCCACTTCATAATTCAATCCTTTTTCCGCTTCCAAATCTAGATTCAGGCTGCCTTCATTTGTCCGTATTTCGTCGATAGTAGGAGGTGAAAAACCACTGCTGATACTTCCGTAAACTCCGGAGTAGTCATTGAATTGATAATTGAGTGCAAAACGGGGAACTACAACAGGATCAAATCTCCTGGTCTGCAAGCCGATAGCTCCGCCCGACGCATCTATTTGCCGGCCGATCTCCAGGCTGCTGAAATTTTCACTGAGTGCGAAAGTCACCATGAAACTGTCCATCAGATCCCATTCGGCCTGCTGAAACAGAAAGCCTTGCTTGGCACCTAGTTTATCCGCAAAACGTACAGTATCCGCCGATCCGGCTCTATTCCCAAAATTCTGGGCATCTGTCAAGCTGCTTTGATACTCTCCTCCGGCAATAATTCTCAGATCTTTACCTGCAAGGTTACCATCAAAAGTAAATGCCGTCCTTCCCCCATATCCAAATCCCAGTTCTTTTTTATAATCCAAAATGAAGGGGTTTTCAAAATCATTGGTATTGAGGTAGAGCGTTGTAGAGTTTTTGAGTCTTGGGGAAAACCTATATAAATGGCCTATTGAGGCAAAAACTGATTGCTGGGCTATGGAACTGTTTTGGGCTGCAGAACCGGGTCTGGCCAAGGCAGGATCTTCTGCCAGCTGATCGGCATTAAGGGCACCGGGGATTTGATAGTTCAGGTCAGAGATGAGCAATTGGGTTCGGATTTCCTGCTTATCAGATACGTTGAAAAAGCCACCTAGCTGAAAAACCTGCCTTTCCATAGCCGAATGCTCCCTATAACCGTCTGACTTTTGGCTGACATAAGAAGCCTCAAATCCACCATTCCCCACTTGCTGGGAAACCCCGATTTTATAGCGTGTCATTCCAAAGTCACCTAACATAAAATCCGCCGAAACTCTACCTCCTTCCGGACTTGCCGGGCTATATAGGTTTACCGCTCCACCATTTCCTGCTCCATAGATACTTCCCGATGGCCCTTTGATCACTTCAGCAGTTCTGATGTTGGAAAGGTCCAGGAGGTTTAGGGCAGTAGTGCCATCAGGTGAAGTAAACGGCACATCGTTCCAATAAACTTTCACATTTCTAACCCCAAAAGGCGCACGAAGGGAACTGCCTCGGATTGAAATCCTATAACTCGCCGGGGCACGTTCCTCTATACGGATTCCAGGTTTTGTATTGAAGGAACTCACTAGCGAGGTCTCATTGAACCGGTTGAAATCCTGCTCGGAAATTACTGCTATGGAGGCCGATTGCTCAAGAATTCCCCGCTCGGATTCAAAGGCAGAAACAGTGATTTCCGAAAGATTCATGAATTTTCTGGTCATGGAGACTATCTGTTCTTTTCCCGGGCTGAGCTCTTTACTCATAGGTTCATATCCTTCGACCTCAAAGCGAACCAACAATTTCCCCGAGATGGGAATAATTATTTGCCCATTCTGATTACTGCTGGCCATGAATTCTCCGTTGACGCTAGCCCGCACATTTTCCAATGGCTGGCGGCTTTCTGAATCCACGATTTTAAGAGAAACCTGGGCCTGGGCCCAGGTGGAAAACAATAGGCAGAGAAGTGTGAGAGTTTTATTCATGTGGGCAAATTAATGGCTTTCATCTCAAGATCGTAATCTCTTTCCCTCAAAGTTCATTTTTGATCACCATAATCATCAGAGAAATCCCCTTTTAACAAAAAAAACGGTAAACCCTTCGAGAGCCAATTTTTCACAAGATATATTATAAACCCTAGAAGTGATTTCCCTGCCATTATCATATTCCGTTTCCGAAATTCAGGCAAAAGCCCTAATTTACTCGCTAAATCCTTTACAATGAGAAAAACGCTTTGGTTTGCTTTATTGCTTCCCTTTACCTACTGCAGTGAAAAAACCGCACCACCTGCCCCGGTTTTACCTGTGCCTGAAGCTCGTCAGATAGCCTGGCAAGAACTGGAATTTTACGGTTTTGTCCACTTCAATATGAACACGTTCTCCGATAGGGAATGGGGATTTGGGGATGAAAAACCTGAGATGTTCAATCCATCAGATCTACAGCCAAGACAATGGGCACAAGTGGCTTCCGAGGCTGGTATGAAGGGGTTGATCATTACGGCCAAGCATCACGACGGCTTTGTGCTTTGGCCTTCCGCCTATACCGAACATTCTGTCAAGAACAGTCCCTGGAAGGATGGCAAGGGCGATTTGATTAAGGAACTGGCGGAAGCATGTAAGGAATATGGATTGAAGTTTGGCATTTATTATTCTCCTTGGGACAGAAATCACCCAGACTACGGCAAGCCAGAATATATAACTTACATGCGTAACCAGCTGACCGAATTACTCAGCAATTACGGGGATGTTTTCGAGGTTTGGTTTGATGGGGCAAATGGCGGTGATGGATACTATGGAGGAGCAAATGAAACCAGAAAGGTGGACAAGCTTACTTATTATGATTGGCCTAGTACATATAAACTTGTCCGAGATCTACAGCCCGGGGCGGTGATGTTCTCGGACGGAGGGCCAGATGTGAGATGGGTAGGAAATGAACATGGCTTTGCCTACGAAACCACCTGGTCCAATCTGATGCGGGATTCCGTTTACGCAGGGATGCCCGAATACCCGGAAAAATACGCTTCCGGACAGGAAAACGGTACACATTGGGTGCCTGCGGAGGCTGACGTTTCCATACGCCCAGGCTGGTATTATCACAAGTATGAGGATCACAAAGTACGCTCATTGCCGGACTTACTTGAAATCTACTATAAAAGTATAGGAAGAAACAGCTCCCTACTTATCAATTTCCCGGTGGATACACGGGGTCTGATCCATGAAAACGATGTGGAGGCGATCATGAAATTCTCAGAAAAGATCAAGGAAGACTTTGCTGATAATTTGGCTCCACAGGCTAGGGCAACGGCAAACGACGAGAGAGGTGCTGGATATGAAGTGGAAAATGTATTGGATGGTGATTATGAAACCTATTGGACGACTAAAGACGGAGGCAATTCCGGTGAAATCACCTTGGACTTTGGTGATGAGATCACTTTCAATAGACTGCTTTTGCAAGAATATACGCCCCTCGGTCAACGGGTGAAAAGCTTTGTTTTGGAAAAGGAAACGGATGGAAATTGGGAAAAAATCGCCGAAGCCACTACAATAGGTTATAAAAGAATACTTCGCTTTCCGGATGTGAAAACAAGTTCAGTTCGCATTAGGTTTACCGATGGCAAAAACATCCCTGTTATTTCAGAAATCGGGATTTACAATGCCCCAAAACTCCTGCTGCCTCCTATTTTCTCCAGAAACAAAGCGGGGGAAATCACTTTGGAAAGCCCAGAAGAAGGCCTGGAAGTTTATTACACCCTAGATGGATCGAAGCCTTCCAAAGAGAGCAAAAAGTACACTTCACCCTTCCAATCTGAAAATCCCGCTGCACTTCAAGCCATTTCTCTAAATCCCGCCACTGGCAAAATAAGTGAAGCTATCACTGTGGAAGTAGATTTGGCAAAAACTAAATGGACTTCTCCACAGGGCGAAAAGCTCATAGATGAGAACCCCCAGACCTACGTAGCCAGCAAGGACAATAGTGTCACCATCAATCTGGGCGAGGAAGTTGCACTCCGGGGATTTACATACTTACCTATGCAGGCACGCTATCCAAGTGGCTTTATCACCAATTATGTTCTTGAAGTGAGTAGTGATGGGAAAAACTTCCGGCAGGTAGCGTCGGGCGAATTCTCCAACATCGTCAATAGCCCTATAGAGCAGATAATCAAATTTGACGAAGTCAAAGCCAAATTCATCCGGCTGAAAGCAAGTAAAACGGCGGATGGCAATAAGGCAACATTTGCTGAAGTGGGCGTTCTTACCAGATAGTTATTGTGGTGATGTGTGTGTGGTCCTCGCTTATATTGCCTCTAGGGTTTTACTCCTTATTAGCTTCCTGTATTGGAAAAGAAAGTGAGTAATCCTTTGAAATATAAACAGGCTTAACTGCATCTAATTATTGTGGAGCATTTCTGCATTTAATCCAGAAATGCATTATAAAATCATCCTATAGTAGTAGACGAATTGCTCCCAGTTCATAGGGAATGTCAGGCTCTTATTTTGATAAGTCGGTCAAAAAATGATGGCAAATAACTGGCATAATGGGTACATTGAGCGCTCTAATCAAATAACCCAACTCTAAACCTATGAACAGACGAATTGCGCTCAGGCATTTGGCGCTGATATCTGGAGGACTTGCACTCATTCCTTCCTGTGATTTCAGCACAGATGATATCCTGGAGGCCTATGAAAACCTGAAAATCACCAATACCCAAAAACAACTTTTGGGAGAAATATCAAACACCATTATCCCCGCTGGGGAGCTGAAAGGAGCTCTGGATCTGGAAGTACCGGATTTTATTCTCGTTATGGTTAATGACTGCCTGAAAAGAGAAGATCAGGAGCTTTTCACCCAAGGATTAGCGGCATTTCCGGACTATGCCAAGAAATCAGGAGGCAGTAATTTTGATAAGCTGGATTCTAAGGAGAAAGAAGATCTTATTCAGCAAGGCCTAGCGCTTGAGGAAGAAAAAGATAAAGCCCTTTCCTTTTTTCTAAACACCACCAAGCGGCTTACTATGCAGGGTTATATGGCTTCAGAATATATTCAGACTGAGGTAATTCCCTATTCTCTAATTCCAGGCACTTACAATGGAGCTGTGCTGATTTCTGATATTCAAAAACCTAAAATTAATGGCTAATCTCAATATCCGTAGCAAACAAGAAAGAACCTACCAAGCTATAGTAATTGGTTCGGGAGCAAGTGGAGGATGGGCAGCCAAGGAATTCGGCGATCTGGGAGTGAAGACACTTGTATTAGAACGGGGCAGAAATGTAGAGCACGTCAAGGATTATCCAACCACGAATATGCTACCCTATGAATTTAAACATAGAGGTAAGCTGCCACAAAATGTATTGGACGAAAACCCGATTGTAGCCAAGTGCTATGCTTTTGGTGAAGACTCCGAGCATTTTTTTGTAAAAGATGCAGAACAGCCATATGTGCAGGAAAAGCCCTTTGACTGGATCCGAGGCTATCAGGTAGGCGGTAAATCATTGCTCTGGGCAAGGCAGGTACAGCGTTGGTCAGATTATGATTTCGAAGGTCCAGCCCGGGATGGATTTGCAGTGGACTGGCCGATCAGATATAAGGACATTGCTCCATGGTACAGCCACGTAGAGAAATTTGCCGGGGTATCCGGGAATAAGGATGGATTGGATGTGCTTCCAGATGGAGAATTTCTCCCAGGTTATGATCTAAATATTGTGGAAAAGCATTTTGCCCAAAAGCTGAAAGAAACCTATGGCGGCGACCGCCACATGATCTCAGCCAGATGTGCACATATCAATGGCCCGCATGAACAGTTTACAGCGCAAGGCCGGGCTTTTTGCCAAAACAGAAACTTATGCCAGCGGGGATGTCCCTTTGGAGGATACTTCAGCAGCAATGCATCTACTATTCCATGGGCATTAAAAAGTGGAAATGTCACCCTAAGACCGGACGCAGTAGTGCATTCCATTATTTATGATGATGAAGTAGGTAAAGCCACCGGTGTAAGAGTAATCGATGCACATACCAAGGAAATGGAAGAGTTCTACGCTGATGTTATTTTTGTCAATGCCGCTGCGACCAATTCCAACGCCATCTTGATGAATTCTACTTCTTCTCGATTCCCAAATGGACTTGGAAATGACAGCGGGGTATTGGGCAAATACTTTGCGTTCCATAATTATAGAGCCGGGGTAAGCGCTTCTTATGATGGGTTTATGGAATACACCACTACCGGAGGAAGGCCGACAAGTGGCTATATTCCACGATTCAGAAATGTGAAAAAACAGGAAACTGATTTTCTACGAGGGTATGCTGGAGGTTTCAGTGCCTACCGGGGTGGAGGATATGTTGCAGATGCCCGAGTAGGCATGGAATTGAAAAACAACATGCTGAACCCTACCCCGCCGGATGGCCCCTGGAGGGTAGGTTCTCATATGATGGGGGAGACTATTCCTAAAGAGTCAAATTACATAGCCTTGGACAAAGATAAACTTGACCCCTATGGGCTTCCTACCATAAAATTCGATGTGTCCTATGACGACAATGATGAAAAAATGATCCTTGACTATCAGGAGCAGATTTCTGAGATGTTTGAGAAAGCCGGATTTACTGATATTTCAGTTCGTGACGACCACCGGGTTCCCGGGCTCGATATCCATGAAATGGGAGGAGTGCGTATGGGAAAAGACCCCAAAACCTCTATGCTAAATGGAAATCACCAACTTCATGCAGTCCCAAATGTCTATGTGACTGACGGAGCATGTATGACCTCCACAGCTACACAAAACCCTACCTTGACCTATATGGCCTTTGCCGCTAGAGCCGCTCACCATGCGGTAAGAGAAAGCAAAAAAGGATAGGTTAATATACAGCGGAGTGAGCCAAAACTCTTGAGAAAAATCTTTCCTAAGGGTTTTAATGAGCACCCTGCTTAATAAACCAGCTGATTGTCAACGTATTTTCCTATTTATTCCACAATACGTGTATTAAAATCCCGGGAAATGAACAATTTCTGTATTAATCCGTGTTAAAAATCAGGTTAATAAACCAGCCCAACATATTATGAAGATAGGTATTGTTTGCTACCCGACCTTCGGTGGTAGTGGAGTAGTAGCGACAGAACTCGGTAAAGGTCTTGCTAAAAACGGTCATGAAGTACACTTCATTACTTATAAGCAACCTACCCGATTGGACTTTTTCAGCGAAAATCTTTTTTATCATGAAGTGGACATAAAAAGTTACCCGCTATTTGAGCATGCGCCTTATGAACTGGCTCTGGCGAGTAAAATGGTGAGTGTGGTCAAGTATGAGCAATTGGATCTCCTCCATGTCCATTACGCCATTCCTCATGCTTCAGCGGCATATATGGCCAAACAGATCCTGAAAACTGAAGGGATCCACATACCTGTGGTGACCACTCTTCATGGAACAGACATTACCTTGGTGGGCAAAGACCCCAGCTATGAGCCTGTAGTGACTTTCAGCATCAATCAATCGGACGGTGTCACCGCAGTCTCCCAAGACCTTAGAAAAGAAACCTTTGCCTTTTTTGATATACAGCGTGAAATCGAAGTCATTCCCAATTTCATAGATCTGGAGCGGTTTAAGCGTCAGAAAAAGGAGCATTTCAAGCTTGCCATCTGCCCAAACGGTGAGAAGCTTTTGGTGCATACTTCCAACTTCAGGAAAGTAAAGCGGGTAGAAGATGTAATCCGTGTATTCTATGAAGTCAGAAAAGAAATCCCCGCAAAATTGCTTTTGGTGGGCGATGGGCCGGAGCGGGATAAAATGGAGAGGCTGTCTAGAGAACTGGGAACCTGTGATGATGTCCGTTTTCTGGGCAAACTGGATGCTGTGGAAGAAGTACTCTCAGTTGCGGATCTATTTTTGATGCCTTCTGAGAAAGAAAGTTTTGGATTGGCCGCATTGGAAGCGATGGCCTGCGAGGTACCTATTCTGTCCTCGGATGCGGGTGGCATCCCAGAGCTTAACATAGACGGCGTGACCGGATATGTGTGTCAGATAGGTGACATACAGCGTATGAAGGAAAAAGCACTTTATATATTGGATGAAGCCAATCTGCCGAAATTCAAAACAAATGCAC
The DNA here is from genome assembly GCF_021390545.1 of Algoriphagus sp. AGSA1. GTDB lineage: Bacteria > Bacteroidota > Bacteroidia > Cytophagales > Cyclobacteriaceae > Algoriphagus. Next base: position 98,298 of record NZ_JAJUWR010000017.1, read on the forward strand.
TGGAAAGAGCTAAGGAGTTTGATATTTCGGAGATTTTACCACTTTATGTATCTTATTATCAAAAGACTATTGAATCTACTATGGCACAGATTTGATCCTTGCCTGATTATTGTCATTAAATTCACAGAGACAAAACACAGTTTTGGATTATCTTTGTAAAATAATGCCGGATCAGAGCCGGAAGATGAAATAGAGTTTTATTAAGTAGCTTAGGAATCGACACGGTTAAAAAAACATCATTAAAACTTAGGGGATAGTGATTTTTTTTAATTCTCAAAGATTCATAAGGCCTATAAAAGACAAATTATAATCATATGAAATCGAGCATGTCGAAAACGGCACACACTGGGATGATTATCCCACATGCGAGATTCCATGTGGCCTTTAAAAACAAATTATAATCACATGAAAAAGATTGGAAGATTGGATAAGCCGGACAATTTTGGCACAGCCCAAATGTTCTCCAACCCTATTCTGGAAAGAATTACGCGCACCCCTATCTGGATGCCTATCGCAATGTTTATTATTTTGGGATGCACTTCGGTATATTTTGGGATACAAAAAACTGACGTAGGTGTTGGGACTGCTATTTTGTTGTTTGTAACGGGATATATAGGTTTCACCTTTGTGGAATACATGATGCATAAGCACTTTTTCCACATGGAGCCCAATACTCCCATCAAAGATAAACTACAATATACTGTGCATGGGGTACACCATGATTATCCTAAGGATAAAGACAGACTGGCCATGCCTCCATTTGTGAGTGCAGCCTATGCCGCTATTCTCTATTTGATCTTTAAACTGATCATGGGAGATTTGGCCTTTTATTTCCTTCCTGGGTTTCTGTTTGGCTATGCACTGTACCTGGGAATCCACTACTTGGTGCATGCTTTACAGCCTCCTAAGAACTTCATGAAGGTTCTTTGGATCCATCATGCCATCCACCACTATAAGGATCCTGACGTAGCGTTTGGTGTCAGTACGCCACTGTGGGACTACATACTTGGCACGGTGCCAAAAAGAGATTGATAAATTGACCTCCTGGAATTCAGGAGGTTTTTTTCTGGTATTCAAGTCGAGAGAAGGAAGTGAATGTGGACATTCAAGTACAAATAATAAAGAAATGCAGGTATCAATTATAGGTTTAGGGTGGATTGGCTTGCCCCTGGCAAGACTACTTCAGGAAGATGGGTACGAAGTAGTGGGTAGCACCACCACTGCGGATAAACAAGCAGACCTAAAGCAGCAAGGAATCAATGCTATCCATTTTTCTTTAGTGCCATTTCCACAGGGAAAAGGATTTCAGGAACTGTTTTCTTGTGAAGTGCTGGTCATCAATATCCCACCCCGCAGTAGAACTACAGACGGTAGCTTCTATCTGGAGCAGCTCAAATTTCTCCAAAGCATGGTGGAGCAGTCTGGAATCCAAAAAGTGATCTTTGTGTCCAGTACAGGGGTATATCCTGAAGTAGCCCGTGATGAAGCATATCGGGAAGATGATTTGGTAACTGGGGAAAACACCGGAAATATCACACAATTTAAAGGAGAAGAAATATTCCGTGGATTAAAAAACCTGACAATTGTCCGTTTTGGAGGGCTGCTGGGGGATAACAGGATACCTGGAAAGTATGTGGCGGGAAAAGAAGGCGTGACGGGGCATACCCGAGTAAATTTCATTTATAGGAATGATGCAGCCAGACTACTCCATTGGGTTATTAAAAAGGAGCTGTGGAATGAGACGTTCAATGGGGTAGCGCCTATCCATACCCTCAGAAAGGATGTTTACGAAAAGAACACTGCAGACCTAGGCCTCCTACCGCCGACAAGCTATGTACCTGTTAAAGAGGAAAAAAACCGCTTGGTTTCGGGGGATAAAATCTGTCAATCAGGTTTTCGCTTTGACTTTCCAGATCCACTGGATTTCCCTTATTCTCTGGCAGAATCAATGTAATTTGGATCCATTTGGTACAGGTTTTTCCATGGTCGCAAGTACAATTCCCCCCTCTTTGGATTCGAATCCAGTAATCAAAATCTCAGACATAAAATCCGCAATCTGACGGGGAGCAAAATTACATACGCATATAACTTGCCTACCGATTAACTCCTCGGGTTGATAAAGTACAGTAAGCTGTGCAGAGGACTTTTTCACCCCTAAAGCTTCTCCCAGATCCACCCAAATTTTATAGGCAGGTTTACGGGCTTTTTCGAACGGTTCGGCCTTTATTATTGTCCCCGCACGCAATTCTATTTTGTCGAAATCTTTGTAATCAATCGTTTGCATAGAAAATTTTTTTCTTAATTTTAGGAATCTTTTACAAAACCCTATCGTAAAAGATTAAAGGTATTCTATTTCTACCATGATTTCACAAACTAGCTTTTCTTTTAGAAAACTCACTGTTTTCAGCATCGCTGTCCTTGGCTTTTGTCTATGGGCGGGAAATTCTATGGCTCAGAGCGAACACGAAGAATCTGAAATGGAACAAGAATTGCCCTCAGACAAGCCTTTCATAGAAGGTTCCTCTGATTTTCATGATGTACCAAACCAAGATCTCACCGCCGCGGGAAGTACTACAGTGGCACCATCAGCTAAACCTACCCCCCAGAAAAAGGTGCCCCAGGTAGCAGGCGAAGGAAAAAAGCCTGAGCCGAATACTTCGACACTGTCTTTTAATATTTTCCTCTACATCGTGGATAAGTTCAAAGCAGACTAAGTGAGCGCATAATCAAAAATAAAAAAAGAGAGGGCACGTACCTCTCTTTTTTTGGTCAAGCTTCTGCCAAAAATTTCTTCAAATCACTAAGGCTGATCATCCCTTCGTAATAGGCTCTGCCAAAAACCGAGGCAGATACGCCCATATCTTTTAACCTCCGGAAATCATCAATTCCCCTGACACCGCCGCTTGCTGCCAAGTTGATATCAGGGAATTTATCCCTGATAGACTGGAATAATGTAAAATTGGGTCCTTCCATAACCCCATCTCTTGAGATATCTGAACATTTAAGGTATTTCAATCCCCGTTGATAGAAGAAGTCAATATGGTCAAACAGGTCAATTTCTGTTTTTTTAAGCCATCCTTTTATTTTTATTTTATTGTCAACGGGATTGATATCGGCAGCTAGATTGATTTTCTCACGACCATAAGAAAGTAAAAACTGTGCAAATCGCTCCGGATGATTGGCCGCTACAGAACTTGCAGTAACTGTAGCCGCGCCGAATTCAAAGCATTTGATCACATCGCCATCCGTAGATACCCCCCCGGTAAAATCCACTTTCAGCTCGGTGTAACCGGTGATGGTCTCCAATATATGATAGTTTTTTGGCTCTCCTCTGCGCGCGCCATCCAGATCTACCAGATGCAGTCGTTGAATTCCTATGGATTCAAAAGCCTGGGCAATTTCCAATGGGTTATTGGAAATCACTTCCTCCGTAGCAAAATCACCTCTTTTTAGTCGGACACATTTGCCATTGATCAGCCAGATAGAAGGAATAATTTCAAACATCACTTAATTTCTTGTTAAATATTTTGACTTGTGCTTCAGCTCGAAGAAAATACCCAGTATCTCGTCAAAGCTTTACCAATATGCAAATCTTTTGCTAAACTGACTACTTTTAATGGCGGGTAAAAGTGCCAACATAGTAATTTCAATACTTCAATTTAGCTATTTTCCCTTTAGTTCCAGATGCCCAGACAGCCCCACCTGCATGGCCTAGCATCACTGCATGGAATCCTTCTTCTGAAAAGGGTTGCCAGGTGATGCCGCCATCCTTGGAGAAATCCGAGCCCGAAGGCCCCACAGCGATCAGCCATTTTTGCTGCGGAAAGTAAACGGTACCGGATCGATATCCTCCCGGTCCCGCCTGGGGTTTTGTCCATTCCTTTTTGTCTAAAACAAATATACCTGAATTACCTTCCTGTAGCTCTTCCTGAAGGTAATCTCCTCCTACTGCCACAATTTCCCCATTTCCCATGCTTGTAATGGAAAATATACCTTGGGAGGATTCTCCTTGGATAAGAGGTGCTCTGAATTTTTCCCAAGTAGTGCCCATATCATTGGAATAATGAAGATTTGACTCCTTGCCTCCTGTTGCAAGCCAGAGTTGACTACCTATAGCCAATAGTGAGGTTGCGCTGGCCGCAAAAGCCGCCTCCCCTTCCACGGCTCCGGGAAGGGAATCCAAAGGATACCAGCTTTCCCCTTGATTTACAGTCTGGAGAATTGTCCACTTTCCTTCAAAAGGATCACCAATGACAAATCCGTGGTTTTGGGAAGAAAAGCTGATGCCATCCAAAAAAGCAAATTCATTCTCCTGGTGCTTCAGCTTCCAAGTCTTTCCACCATCGGCCGTCTTGTAAATCACCGCAGGTTGTCCCGCAGAAACAGCTACGGCTGTGAGCGCATCAAAAGCATGTATGGATCTAAAATCTACTGTATCCAATCCGTTTATGACTCCGTGGTCCCAGCTTTTACCGGCGTCAATAGTCCGAAGCCAGGTTCCATTGCTTCCACTTGCCCAAACGATTTCATCTGTCAATGGGGACAATCCCCTAAGAGAGGCAGCTACAGGAGTTTCCAGAATTTCCCAGCCAAGTGGTTTTTCGGAGAGGCTCTCCTCGGATTTTTTGCAGGAAAAAAGCGCTACCAATACTGATAGCGCCAAAAGTTTACTTTTGAACATATTATATATACTTAGTGATTATCCGCAATGATGCCAGTAGCCATATTTTCTTTGCTTTATTAGATGCTTGCCTGCCGATAGACGGGGAAGACAGGAGACAGAAGAGACCTTGGCGCTAGTGTTTTCCGAATCCTATGATGCTTTTATTTTTTTACAGGCAGAAAAGCGGATATACTTATACTTAAATCAAACTATGTCAACTTTTCTATAAGCCTGGATCAATGCTTTTTCCCCATCTATTCCAGGGGAGGCGTTTCCATGCTCCATTCCCATGACGCCCTTGAAGCCTTTTTCATGGATGTATTTGAATACATTGCTATAATTGATTTCTCCTGTTCCAGGTTCCTTTCTCCCCGGGTTATCGCCGATTTGTATATAGGCTATCTCTTCCCAGGTTTTTTCCATGGTGGCAATCAGGTTTCCCTCGTTGCGCTGCATGTGATAGATGTCGTAAAGGATCTTGCAGGCTGGGCTATCTACTGCCTTGCAGATCATGTACGACTGATCCGCATGACGAAGGAAAAGATCCGGATTGTCGCTTAGCGGCTCCATAACCATGACTAGCCCTTCTTTCTCCAGTATTTCCGCTCCGCGCTTATAAGCTTCAATCACATTTCCGGTCTGCACTCCCATGGGAAGATTTCTCTCGAAATATCCGGGAACCACGGTCATCCATTTTGCCCCGACACGCTTGGCTACTTCCACGGATTTTTTGCAGGTGTCCACAAAAAGGTCTTCATGCTCTTTCTTGCCAGTAGTGAGGGAGGTTTTCCAATTTTCTCCTCCATCGATGACAAACACGCCCATTCTCATTCCCAAAGACTCAAGGGTTTTGCCGATGAGAGTCTGTTCTTCAACAGATCTTCCGAGCATACCATTGTCCTCCAACGACCTAAACCCCTGATCTGCCATAAACTTCAGCTCATCCACAATCCCACCTGGAGCGGAATTCCTGAACATTCCGAAATGCGGCGCAAAATCCATGTTAAAGGTAGGTTCAGCTTTGCCTGCTGCAAAAGAAGGCATGCTCATAGCTCCTGAAACTCCCAATAGGGTGCTTCCTAAGCCAATTTTCTTGATAAATCCTCTTCTCTCCATGACTAGATCACTTTGGTTTTGCCAGGAATAGCATGTGGGTAATAACCGTCGTCACCAGGCAACACTTTAGGCATGGCATCCCAGGCCAAAGTCTCAGGCATCAGGTCAATCTGGCCATTCAGAGCTTCGTCCCACGTCAATGGCTTGCCTGAATACGTGGCATACCTGCCCATGATTGCTGTCATGGTACTTTTAGCGGCATTTTCGGCATCAGCATACTTGTATTCTCCATTGACTATAGCTTCCCAAAGCAGGTCGTGTTCTACCTGGTAAGGATTCGGCTGGTTTTTGCGGTCATGATCATAGAGCATATTTCCTTTCCAGTCTTTTAGGATACCGTGGTTACCCGCACTTAAGAAAGCGGTTCCCTTGGTTCCCTGGAAGCTTTCATCCACTCTGTTCTGCGCACCGGGGAAGTGACGGCATTCGCTGTGAATCACAGATCCATCTTCATAGGTGAAGGTTAAGACGTGATGGTCATAAATCTCCCCATGTTCTTTTCCCGTTCTCACCAGGCGTCCTCCAGTTCCTTCAGCTTTCACCGGATAGCCTTTTTTTACCCAGTTTGCAATATCGATGTTGTGGACGTGTTGCTCATTAATATGGTCTCCACATAGCCAGTTGAAGTAGTACCAGTTGCGCATTTGATACTCCATCTCTGTCTGGCCTGGCTGGCGCTCCCGTACCCATACGCCCCCATCATTCCAATATACCTGGCCATTTATGATGTCCCCTATCTCTCCGTCATGGATACGCTTGATGGTTTCTATGTAGTTTGGCTGGTAATGTCTCTGAAGGCCTACGACCACATTCAGCTTTTTCGCCTTCGCTTCCTCAGCGGCTTTCAGCACTTTTCTGATACCGGCGGCGTCCACGGCTACAGGTTTTTCCATAAACACCTGCTTGCCCTGCTTCACCGCTTCTTCGAAATGCATAGGACGGAAACCTGGAGGTGTAGCCAATATGACCACATCAGCAGCTGCAATCGCTTGCTTGTACCCGTCAAAACCGATAAACTTCATTTCTTCCGAAACTGCGATTTTCTCCGCACCATATTTTCCTGAGAGGGCATCGTAGCTATTGTCCAGGCGATCGCGAAACGCATCTACCATGGCTACCAGTTTGATGTTGTGGCCTGTTTCAAATGCTTGGAAAGCAGCACCGGTTCCACGGCCACCACAGCCTATCAGTGCAAGTTTCAGTTCATTTGCAGGAGCAGCATAGGCACCTGGTAATACAAATGGGGAGGTGATCAGTCCGCCTGTGACCAGTGCGGAGGTTTTGATAAAATCCCGGCGGGAGTTTTCGAGTTTCATATATATGGTTATTTAAGGTTTAATAATCGGTAATGGGTTTAGTCTGGTAATAGGCTAAAATCTCCTCCTTACTTGGTGGGTTTAAAGGACGCACCAGCCTCATGCCCAAAAATGGAGCTTCAGGAAACCACCATTGGCTTTTTGGTATTTGAGGATCTATTCTCTTCCAGTCGGCGGAACTTACAAATCGTTTTGCAGAGCTTATTTCTACTCCTGGAGTATCATAGCTGCCCCCTCTTACCACTCTAGGGTATAGCTTAGAAGCAGGGTTCACAGGGTTTTCTTTTGGAGAACTGGCGTAAAACCCCGGATCATATAGATCGGAAGTCCATTCCAGTACGTTGCCATAGATATCGTAAAGCCCCCAAGGGTTTGGTTTCTTTTTGCCAATAGGTTGGGTAGATTCTCCTGAATTTTCTTTTATCCAGGCATATTCAGTGAGCTGCTCTGGACTATCCCCAAAGAAATACTCTGTATCAGTACCTGCCCGGGCAGCATATTCCCACTCTGCTTCTGTAGGAAGTCTATAGAAAACCCCTGTTTTCAGGTATAGCCAGTGACAGTACTGTATAGCCCCATACTGTGTCATTCCTATGGCCGGTTTGTTTTCCTTCCCCATGCCAAATGTCATATCCAAGTAAGGAATACTTGGTCGGGATAGACCATCCACTACTTCTCCTAGAGGTCCCTCTGAAATTGCCAATTCATAATTCTTATCCAAAAACATTTCAAATGAGTCCCAGGTCACTTCGTGCGTGCCCATCCAAAATGCGTCGATTTTCACTTCGTGCTTGGGCTTGGTATCCTCCTCCAGATCTGAGCCCATGCGAAATGAACCTGCGGGGATAGGTACCATCCCGAATGAAACGGCTGTTCCAGGGATATTTTGGGTATAGGCTTCAAAAGCAAGATCTTTGCTGGAATCAAAGCTGGTGAGCATAAGCAAACCCGCAGCTATATACTTCAAGGTCATAGGTAATATAGAGGTTTATTGTAAATCGTCAATATAGTTCGAACTTTTAATTTTCTGCTAATCTTTTTGATGATTGGACAGAGTATAATTTAACTTGGTGATCCTGGGAAAAGATGTAAATCCTGTCCTTAACAGAGGATATTTTACGCACTTTATCTGTTTTATTTAGACCTGTGATTGCTTTTGGGGCATGTGTGAACCCACCCTGTCCATCCCCTAGAAGTACGACACCATGGTTTGCATCATATTTTCCAAAGTACAGCTTGCCATAATCAATGTTTCCTCCCATTATTACATCCAAATGGCCATCTCCATTGATATCTACTGCCTCAACGGCATAAACAGGAGAAACTTGGGCTTGGATGGGCAGAGGTTTGGGTTTGAATTTACCTTCTTTATTTCTCACAAAATAAGTAGTCTCTAAATTGGTAATAGGGATACTCTGAGCCCCATTCCGCTCTGCGGTAGTAAACAGCTCATCCATGGTTACATTAGCAAAGGACTTAAAGTCCAGATATCTCCTTTTTAGAAAATTAACCTGACCCAGAATCTCGTCCCGGCTGGCCGCAGGGTATTTTTTACCTTGAATATAATATCCCAGAAAGGCATCCATTGACCCATTAGAATCAAAATCTTTATAAAGTATCTCTGCAGGCTGGGCGCTACTGGCTTTGATTTGGGAATTCAAGCCTAGATTGCCAGCCATCAGTTCTACGTGCCCGTCGCCATCCCAATCAGCTACATGTAGATCATTCCACAGCCCATATTCATGAGTATCAAAAAAGCGAAGAGTAGCCTCACTCCATTGCCCCATCTCATAAGCAAAGATCTGGATAGGCATAGCCTCGCCTACCACAACCAACTCTGGAGTACCGTCATTATCCAAGTCATATACAGCAGAGTCTGTCAACATCCCCAGATTAACCAGCGTTGGGGCAAGTTCCTTGGTCCGATCTGAAAAGTTGCCCATACCATCATTGATCAGGATTCTACCTCCTGGAGAAGTTGGAAATTGCCCGGGATTGACCCTGCCACCTACAAATAAATCAAGGTGTCCATCAAAGTTAAAATCTCCCGAAACCACTGTCCCGGTAGGGAAATTCCCAGATGGGACAGCCCCCTCCTTCAAGGAAAAATTTCCCTTTCCATCATTTAAATATAAACGATCTGCAAGGACCTCCTCTCCCAGGTTAAAATCATAAACACCACCACTGGCCACATAGAGATCCACATGCCCATCCCCATTGGCGTCAAAAGCCAATGCATCTGTGTCCTCAGAAAGCCGCGCAGATAGAAAAGCTGTAGAATCCGGTCTGGAAAAGTTGTTTTTAGAATCCTGAAACCGAATAGTGGCACTTACACCGGCTCCGGAACCCAGAAAAAGATCCATCCTGCCGTTACCGTTAAAGTCTGCCAAGACCATCGCTTTTCCATTTCCTGAGATAGGGTTGATCAAAAGCGGTTGTCGTTTGTAATCATTTATGGATCGAGGGGCACTATTCCTCACAGTTGCCAATTCTGCCAGATATGGTGTGGAAGATGCTGGTTTCCTATCGGTATTGACAGTACTTTCCTTCTGGTCTAGCCGTAGCAACTGATTTGCGGGCAAGTCGTAAGTTTTACTGATTTGTCCACCTGGCCAGAGTACTGTCAAGGAATCTATCCGCTCATGGCTTCCTATCCCAAAATGGAGGATCGGGGAAATTGATGATTGATATCCTCTGTAGGGATTCTGCTCCAGTACTTGCTGGCTTCCAGCAATGTTCAGGATAACTTTTGCTCCCAAGGCGGCTGTGTTTTGATTTTGGCCTTGAAGCTGCACTTTTAGATAATTCGAACTGTCAGACTGAGATGAAAGATTTTCATAGATAAATGCTGGGGAATTAATATTGTTGACAATCAGATCAAGGTCACCATCATTATCCAGATCACTATAGGCCGCACCATTGCTATTTGCAGGGTGATCAATTCCCCAGGAAGCTGTCATGCTTTTGAACGTTAGATCTTTGTTGTTTTGGAAAATGTAGTTGGTGAGGTTAGAAGAAGGCATGTTCTTCACCATATTCAGTAGGTCCTCACGCTTGAGTTTGCCACCTGAAGTTCGCACGTAATTGTCCATATATTTCAAAAAGTCCTGATTGTTGTAATCTCTCAGGTAGCCGTTGGTGATAAAGAGGTCTTTCCAGCCGTCATTGTCAAAATCCGCAAAAAGTGATGCCCAGCTCCAATCCGTATTGGAAACGCCTGCCAACTGGCCGATCTCCTGAAATGTACCGTCTCCGGAATTTACATGCAGCATGTTTCGCATGTATTGGTGATGAAAACCTCTTGCTACATTCAGTTCAAACAGTTCGAAATTATCAGGGGCAAGCAGGAGTTTCTGTCTTTCATTGCCTTCAGGAAGCATATCCAGGGTGAAAATATCCGGTAAGCCATCATTGTTGTAATCCGCAATATCATTTCCCATGGAAAAATGGGAGGTATGTCCCATGCGCTCATGGATTTCATCTCTGAAAGTGCCGTCTTTCTGATTGATATAGAGGTAATCCGGCATGGAGTAGTCATTGCCGATGTATATATCTGGCCAGCCATCTTGATTGATATCTGCCACGGCTATTCCCAACCCATAAGAAAGGCTAGAGCTGGAAATACCTGCCTGTTGTGTTATCTCCACAAATTTTCCATTCCGGTTCTCGAAGAGCTGTGAGCCGGCTTCGTGCTTTTGGGCTAGTAAGGCTTGGGTCAAATTCACATCCTGATTCTGTATGGATTGGGTATTATGGTTGAGTAAAAAAAGATCCAGGTCTCCATCCAGGTCAAAGTCAAAAAAACTCGCTGAAGTAGAGGGAGCACTGGAATCTATGCCATATTCGGCAGCCATTTCTTTAAATAACGGGATTCCGTTTTCATCATTTCCCTGATTTACAAAAAGCTCATTCCTACGCTTTTCTGAGGGCATATTACCGGAATAACAGAGGTAGATGTCCAATCTATTATCCCCGTTGATATCGACAAAGACCACTCCGGTCTTCCAGGGGCCAACTCTGCCAGTTACCCCTGAGCGTTCTGCCGTTTCTTTGAACTTTAATTTACCTTCATTGATATACAGTTGGTTTCCGCTGACATTGGCGGAGAAATAGATGTCATCCAATCCATCACCATTCAGGTCACCTACCGCTACACCACCACCATTGTATAGGTACTCATACATGAGTACATTGAGATTGAGGGTTTCTTCTATTCTATTGGAAAAAGTGATGCCCGTTTGCTCTGGGGTCAAAAGCGAAAAGAGGTTCGGAGTAGAGGATACCGAAGTACGTTCTGCTTGGCCTGAATTGTCTGATTTGGAACAAGACATCAGCCAAAAGCCAAGTGCAAATGCGGCGAGGAAGGTTCTTTGTATCATGATTTAAAATAAGCTAAGCCACCCCGGATGGAGTGGCTTAGTTTAAAAATAATAGATTTCGATTTTATTCTATACCAGGATTCTGGATAAGATTCGCATTTCTGTTGATCTCATCTCTGTGAATCGGTACATAATACATTTTATCCAGCCAAGTTCTGTTTTCCTTTCCCGGGTCAATTGGCTGTACCTTATACACATAATTGTAAATCTCCGGATCATATCGATAGGTAGATAGTGTCTGTCCCGGCTTCAGCGTACCGGTAATATTGATGATATCCGCTTTACGGCCTAAGGTTTCCTCGGCGATCATCCAACGGCGTGCATCATGATATCGCTGCTCTTCATAAGCCATCTCTATTCTTCTCTCATTTCTATAGCGCGCTACCAATGCCTCCCCTGTGTCAGTGATAGCCGGCTGTCCCACTCTGAATCTGATCTGGTTCAACCAGTTTCGAGCCTCGTCTTCCTGCCCTAATTCAAGTGATGCTTCCACATAATTCAACACCACTTCAGTAAATCGGATAATAGGCCATGGTACTTCCTGCCAGGTATTTTGATCTACGATGGCTGGATCCGGATCAATGAATTTTCTCACATAATAGCCGGTATAGCTTCCATTCCAATCCTCGATGGGGCTGTTTCTGGTATCCAGTCCGAAATGAGTTTCCTTCGCCCCAGAGGAAGTAGTTACTTCATAAGTTCCTGTTTGAATCTGTCCGAGTGGATCTCTTGGCTGGTTGGCAGTAGCTCTTGGTTTCCATTGTGCCCCATCATAGAGAATGGAAGCATAGAAGCGTGCATCTCTATTTTCATAGGGAGCGGAAGCATGGGCAGAATTTGACCAGTCAAATTCGGTTCCGTCCATCATTTCATAGTCATCTACCAACAATTGTACAGGACTGTTTCCCGCCCAGTTATTATAGCCATTTGGGCCATTATATAAACCTTGACGTCCCCCGTTTTCCTGCTTCATATTGATAAAGTATCTAGCTAGAATTAACTCCTGTTCTCCTCCATTTCTGGAAAGTGAATTATTAATATAGTTTTGAATACCTTCCTCGTGTGGTACAGGTTCAGATAGACCGTACAGATTACCACTGGTTTTATCAAGCACCGCTTTGGCCGCAGCCTGCGCTTTTTGCCATCTTTCGTTCCTATTTCCCCCAGTGTAAGCCACCAAATCCAAATCGCTGTAACTAGCCAAAGTAGGAGAGTTAGCCGTAGCGGTAGGCCCATCGTGCAGGTCACTGGCTGCATAAAGAAGAACCCTTGATTTCAGGGCCAAAGCAGCCAATTCACTTGCTCTTCCTTCGCCCATACTTTTGCCTGCCAACAAGGTAGCAGCCTCATCCAAATCGGCGATAATGAAATTAACCGTTTCTTCCCACGTAGCTCTAGGCTGCTCGTAAGTGTCCTCCCCAAGACCATAAGGTCTGTCAACCAATGGAACTCCACCAAAATACCTTGCTAACTGATGGTAATAGTAAGCCCTCATGAACTTTGCTTCTCCTAATAATCTATCTGCAATACCTCCTTCATTTGAAAATTGGGGTTCAGATAGCTCTTCAATTGCGATGTTAGCCCGTCTAATATAGCTATACATATTGCCCCAGCTATATGTGCCATTTACCCATCCTAAATCAGCCGAGTTAACTCTAGCTTCGGTTACTGTGGTAATACCACGTCCTGGGTGGGTGAAAATTGCTTCATCAGTTAAGGACGCCAGCATTTGTTCATCAAATCCTCCATTACCAAATCCCTGATATATGCCAGTTACAAATGCTTCTGCCAAAGCTGGATCAGTCCATACTGCTGATTCTGACACTTCGCCAAGTGGGTCAGTGTTCAAGAAGTCGCTGTTACAGCTGGCTATGGTCAAGCTGGCTGCGAATGCTATTGTTAAGTATTTTATATTTCTTTTCATTGGTTCAGCTTAATTAAAATGAAACAGAAAGACCAGTGTTGATCACCCGTGCCTGAGGATAATATTGTCCAAGTGAATTATCCGATTCTGGATCATACACTTTGTTCTTGCTCAATGTGATCAGATTCAATCCATTTAGATAGAAACGGGCATTTCTAACCCCGATTTTCTCAGTGAGATGTGCGGGGATATTGTAACCAAGCTCCACATTCTTTAGTCTTACGTAATCAGAACTTCTAAACCAGTAGGTATTATTACTTGACCAGTATTGGTCAGATCGGTTAGCAAGTCTCGGATCAGTACTGCTTGGGTTATCAATCGTCCATCTGTTGTCATAAATATCGGATAGGTAATTACCGATATTTCCAGATTCACCTGCACTGATAAATTGTCTGGCCCCAGCAGCACCTTGTATTAAAACTGTAAGATCAAAACCTTTCCAATTTGCTGTTAAATTAACACCTCCTTGAAAAAGCGGAATGTTGTTATTATCCATACGCACCCTGTCGTCAGGTGTGATTTTACCATCTCCATCGTAATCCCTGTACTTCATATCACCTGGGCGCAGGTTATTTGTGATGGCAGAATAATCTAGGGTCTCTGCATCAATTTCCTGCTGGTCCCGGAATACTCCATCATACTGGTACACCAAGTTCGTATTCATTGGTTTGCCAGTTGACATCTGCCATTCAGGGGCCCCAGGAGACTCGTCCCAGAACAAAATACTATTTTTGGCATAGCCTCCGTTTACACTGGCGGAATACTGGAACTCTCCTTTGCCTCCTCTTACACCTAAGTTTAAGTCAAAACCTTTATTCTCCACTTCTCCTATATTTTCTGCAGGCAAGGTGAGACCCGTGGACTGAGGTACGGAAGCATTTTTTCTCCAAAGAATATTAGTACGCTTGTTATAAAACAAATCAAACTCGAAGAACAGCTTTCCTTGAAGGAACTGACCCTCAAAGCCTAAATTAGAGTTATTGGCGATTTCCCAAGTAATTGAGGTATTAGGCACTCTAGTTTCGAAAAGTGTTTTGGTCTCAATGCCATCAATTATATAAGAACTGAAGCCATACGTGGACAAGAATTGATACTCTTGAAGATTTCCGTCAAAGTAGATCTGATCATTACCCAGCTGTCCCCAAGAACCTCTGATTTTGAAGAAATCAAATGTCTTGCCCAAGGAATTTTTCCAGAAGTTCTCTTCAGAAACTACCCAGCCTAGCATAATACCTGGAAAGAAACCAAATCTAGTCTCCTCAGGAAAAATATAGGAACCGTCGTTTCTCCATAGAAATTCTGCCAAATACTTCTCTTTGTAGTTATAGGCTACTCTACCGAAATAATTCAAGCGTGCTCTTTCATAAGCCCCACCTCCGTTATTTCTTTCTAAATCACCTCCAGCAAACATCTGGTCAATAGCAGTTGAGATAAAGTACCTTCTGAAGGCATTAAAATTATTACTTTCTATGGTTTCTCTGTTCACACCAGCAACCACATTCAGTGTATGGACATCGTTAAATGTCTTGTCATAATTTAAAACACCTCCTAAAAGGATGTTTAATGTTTGTGTTGTTCCTTCAGACAGACTTGGATCAGCTGGGCCTCTTTTACTTGGTACCAATACCGGGGTCACTCCATCTTCTTCGAAGCCACTGCCTCTCTCATACAGTGTCCATGGGATTTGCCAGTTTTTTGTAGCTTGGATATACTTATCAATAGCTGCTGTACCTGTAAATTTCAACCCTTCTACACTTGGAATCTTAATTTCAATATTACCGGTGGTCTGGATATAGTCTCTTTTATCATTGTTATAGCCTGTCTGATCTGTGGTGATTACGACAGGATTCTCTCCATTTTCAATATCTGGACCCGGTAGCCCATTTGGCCAATAAGCAGGCTGGTTTGGCTTACCTCTCATCTGCATACGGAAAATAGCCCCTGCTCCTCTAGTAGGAAAAGTTCTAACTTCTTCTCTAGCCAGAATACCCAATCCTACTTTTATATACTTGTTCACATTTGCATCCACATTAATCCGCAGGTCATACTGTTTGTAGCCCGTTGCGGAGTTTTTATAATATCCGTCTTGATTTTGATAACCCAAGGATGTCAAGTATTTCACATTTTCGCTACCGCCTACCAGCTGTAAATTGTACATACTCTGGGGAGACCAGTTTTTTAGTGTTTCTCCATACCAGTCCGTATCAGGATAGTTCCATGGATCGGATCCATTTCTGTACAGTTCTATCTCATCAGGGCTGTAGGGAGCTGTTCTCACCTGACCATCTGGCCTAGTATATTGTCCATTTACTTTATAGGCCTCGTTGGCTGCAGCCCACTCTGAGGTAGGAAGTTCATAGATATTTATTTCATTAAGCGCATTGGCATACTCAGCTGCGTTTGCCAAGGCTGGTATTATTGCCGGTTGGGCAAAACCCTGATTCACTTGAAAAGTCAGTTCTGGGGCTCCTGTCGCACCTCGTTTTGTAGTCACAAGTATTACACCGTTTGCCGCCCTTGATCCATAGATAGCCGCCGAAGCATCCTTCAATACGGAGATATTTTCAATATCATTTGGATTTAAACGTTCCAGGCCACCGGCTCTTGCCGGAATTCCATCGATTACCACCAAGGCATCGTTATTCCCTAAGGTATTGGAACCACGGATACGGATACTGGACCCATCATAACCAGGTTCGCCACCTCTGTTTACAGCCACTACACCCGCCATACGGCCGGCAATAGAGTTGGACAGGTTCATGGCAGGGGACTTGGTCAGCTCCTTACCTTTCACCGTGGCAACTGAACCCGTGATCGTCTCTTTCTTCTGCTCACCATATCCGACGACGATTACCTCTTCGAGGGATTTTGTGTCAGGAACCAGCGTGAGTTCAAACATTGAACGATCACCTACGGGTACCTCCATCTGGGTAAAACCAATAAATGATAATACCAGAATATCAGAAGGCCCGGAAATACTTAAGGTGAATTTACCATCTATGTCTGTGACGGTTCCATTTGTGGTGCCTTTCACAAGTACGGAGGCACCAGGAAGAGGCAGATTGTCCTCTCCTGAAATGACCACACCAGACACCTCCCGGGTCTGTGTGAATGCGGTGCTAATCAGTCCTAGACAAAAGAGTATTGTCATGCTGAATAGCCTTAAATGAGTAAAGTTTCTCATTGGCATAGGGGTTTACTATTAATTAATAAAATTTAACAATCTAATGTCCTCCGTTGCTTTTGCAAAACCAAACTGTTTTTTACCAAATATTGACTGAATTTTGATGCAAATGCCCTACAACTAACTTCCTAGCCTTTTATAATTGTATTATTCAAAGAAGTTTTGAATATATCAAAGATTTACAAAATAATATTTTGTGGGAAAAATCTCTATAAAATCGCTCTTCAGAGGCTTTTCAAACGATTGTTATAGCCGATTGACCACTGCTTTTTTAGGAATTTTCAAAGACCACATTCCTCTCAGATCCCCAACCTCAAAATCCCTTGCCAAATCTCCGGGATATAAAGAATCCACCTTTTCTAAAACCGCTTTATCAATCTGGGTTTCTGGATTACCGTGACAATTCAGACAAAACTCTGAGGGGATAATAATCGCTTTGGTATAAAGCAACGTATCTCCATTATTGATTTTCTGGATATTTGGCTCGCTGACTATTCCATTCTCCGCATTGTATTGGTAAGCTTCCAAAATCTGGCTTTCCGGTTCGTTTGGTAGATTATTCTGGTTTCTGGCGCGAAAGGAGGTACGTCTTATCGAGATTTTATAGCGGTCACTCACTGCCTTTGTTATAGAGGCGGCGTTCACACTACAAAAATCCAATGCTCCCGTAAACCCACTTTCTTCCACAGCCTGATGCAAGTTGGACATAAGCTGTTGCTGCGCTTCAGTGCTAATGGAGTCTCCCCAGACCATAGCCTCTTGTATAATCTGGGCTTCAGAAAGTCTTTTGGCCTCCATAGAACTGTTTACTTTATCAAACACCTCCTTGGATACCCGCTCTTGAGGCCCGCAAGCCATTAAAAGAAAGTATGAAATCAAAATATAGACGAAGTGCTTCATAAGGCTGCGTGTTTAAGAATAGATAAAATTACGAATCATAGCTTGAATTCCCCCGAAGTTTCTAAATCCATACCTGGTAACACATAGAAGGAGACAGAAGAACTGATCACTGAGGCTGTTGTCCGGTACTTGATGCCAGGGCATGAGATTTTCAGACTGCGGCTCTAAGTAAATGAGATGATAAGCAGCCCTTTCAGCCCTTTAATTATTCTACACAGCTAGTACATAGAGTAGCCGTGTCCTTTGCGGGATCTTCGTGTCCTTTGTGGTTAAAGAAACTCCGCTACTGGCAGAAATCCGTATATTCATATTCTTTAATTTAATTGTACCTATGCAAAAAGTTCATGGTCTGTTTTTAATCGGGATGCTGTTTAGCACACAGCTTTTTCCCCAAACCTGGACCAGAATGCAAAGCTGGGGACTGGATCTGGAAGGGATCACTTGGGTGGATGAAAATCTGGGCTTTGCGGTAGGAGAAAACCTTATTATCCGTACTCGTGATGGAGGGATCACCTGGGAAGAACTTCCTGTAAGTTTTGAGGGAAGGCTGCTGGACCTGGTCTTTTATGATGAGACCACAGGAGTGGCCGTGGGTGAAAATGGCTTGATTCTCAAAACCCAGGATTCAGGAAATACATGGAACCAAATTTCTTCGGGGAGTACCCAGGCTTTAACTAGCCTAACAATAGTCTCTGAAAGTAAACTAGTGGCCATCTCAGACGGGGGGCAAATCTTAAGTTCCACCTCTAAAGGAGATTCTTGGACCAAAATCCTGTCCGGCTCTACCCAAAGTTTAAATGATATAAGGTTTATTAATTCTGATACTGCCTATATAGTAGGTAATCAAGGGATAATCCTGAGAAGCTACGATGGAGGTGATCAATGGAACCCTTTGAATTCAGGATTGTCGGCTGATCTTAATGGGGTGGCTTTTTCCACCACGCTGATTGGCTATGCGGTAGGTGACGGAGGGATTATATTAAAAACTATCGACGGAGGGGAAAACTGGACGACGCAGACTTCCCAAGTGACCACAAATTTACAAAAAGTCGCCGTTAGTCCCCTGGACATCCGCATCATTACGGTGGTGGGTGAAGCGGCTACGGCTCTTAGATCTACTAATTCCGGGGCTTCTTTTGGTAAAGCCAATCTGGGTGCCACCAACACCAGAAACCTCAAAGCTTTGGCATTTAAGCCATCAAGTAACCTGGTATTCGGCGTAGGTCAGGATGGTTACCTTATTTCCTCCACCAATGCCGGCAGCAGCTATAGTCTGCGAATGGCGGGAATCCGCAATGATTTTACAGGAACCGACTTCAAATCAGACCGGGCCGGACATATCACGGGACAGCGTGGGGCAGATTACGTGACAAGTAATGGAGCGACTAGTCTGGTGTACAGGCCAGTTCCCGAAGGCATTGACATAGTAAGTATGGGATTCTGGAGCACATCTTTTGGATATGTGGGAGCTGCTTCCGGTAAAATCTACAGAACCGGCAACAGCGGATCTTCCTGGGTACCAGTTCCGGTGCAGACCTCTGAGACTATTACCGGGTTTTATCTTTTTGCGACATCTGTGCTCTACGTTACCGGCACAAATGGATTTATCGCCAGATCATCGGATTCCGGCGCAACCTGGGATGCGGCGGGGATACAATCAAATACCTCTGAGAATCTTCGGGACATCACATTCTTTGATTACCAGGTGGGATTTGCCGTAGGAGACAAGGGGCAGATCAGCTGGAACAGTGGTGGGGATACGTGGGAAAATCTACCAAAGTTGACTACAGAAAACCTGAATTCTTTGGCAAAGATTGACTCCAGCACCGCGATCATCGTAGGTGATGCTGGAGTTTTGCTCAAGTCTGAAAACAAGGCAAAAACCTGGAGAAAAATCGACATCCCATTTACTGAAAACCTCACTTCTGTGGATTTTTGGGATGAAAACATTGGATTTGTGTCTGGAGATTATGGCCTTGTACTGCAGACGAAGGACGGAGGAGAATCCTGGATAAGGATACCAAGTGGAACCACAAGGAACCTTACCGACATAAGTGTGGCATCACCTACAGTAGCTTTTGCTGTAGGTGATGATGGTACAATTTTGAGGTATGAATGTGTACCGCCTACCGAGCTCAGTGAAATTACGGGGGAAAACCAACTTTGCCTTACCATAGGCCAATATTCCGTTGCTGATGAAGCGCTCCCTGGAGAAGTGTTCGTGTGGAGAGCTGATGGTGGGGAAATTGTTTCCGGCCAGGGAACCAATGAAATCGAAGTACTGTGGAAGTCACCCGGAAGAAACGGGCTGTATGTGAGTAGGGAGAACTTCTGTGGAAATGGTAGAACTTCAGCGATGGAGGTACTGGTATCATCACTTCCGGCGGGCAATAGTCCAATTGAAGGGAATGGTACCGTTTGTCTGGAAGAAACGGAAATCTATTCACTGCCGGATTCAGCGGGGGTAAGCTATACTTGGGAGATAAATGGAGGCGAGGTTGTCCAAGGGCAAGGGACTTCCCTGGTTCAGGTAAGATGGGGTACTGCGGGCAGCCAAGTAATACGGGTGGTTCAGGAAAATGCCTGTGGCAAAGCTGATCCGATTACAAAGGCGATTACAGTCAATATGCCTCCTGGACAACCGGGAGAAATAGCAGGCCCAAATCAAACCGGTCTTTGGGAAACAGTATATGAAATCCCGGCTCAGGAAAATATAAACTTCAGATGGGCTATAGCAGACGCTGGAGGGATTATACTGAAGGGACAAGGCTCGGAAAAAGTAACAGTCCAGTGGCAAAAAGAAGGGGATTTCCAACTAAGCGTCACGCCCGAAAATGCATGCAATGAAGGCACAGCTCGCACTCTTGATGTTAATGTCAATGTGATCACTGCCCTGCCGGAAAAAGAAGATCTGAATGTCCGGGTTTTTCCTAACCCTTCTTCCGGAACGCTAACTATAGAGATAGGTAATGCCAATTATAAAAGCCTTCGGGTGATCAATTCATTTGGACAGCTGATCCAAGCAATAGGCATATCCTCTGGAACCAAGGAAATCAGGCTTGAACATTTACCGAAAGGGATGATTTTGCTACAGTTCAATACAGGATCGAATCTGATGCTGCGAAAGGTGATTGTGAATTAAGCGGGCTCTAAATAGGGCATGCTGAAAAACGCCATTAATAATCAAAAGCTATCATTTTGAATAATTAGCCCATTTTTCATGCGAGCTGTTTTTCAGCAAGTACAAGTTTTTTGACGACAATAGGTCTTTCTCCATACACCAGAAAATCCCAAAATCGGGATTTTCTGAGCTAGCCCTAAACAGCTTCATTTAAGAAAACAGGGCATGGGCCTAGTTTTTTGAAATCAGTGAAAAAGGTTATCCATTTTCTTAGGATAGCATTGCTGAAAAAGTGACAAGCCTTATACTTATGCAACAGTATTGCGTCTATATCTCAAAGAATCTCCTTCCAGGAAGGTGTGGTTATTCCTATTTCAAAGCAAACACCCCTCCTTGGGAAGAGCCGAGGGAAATTGAGAATGGTGGTATGCAGGAAATAGGACTATTGTCATAGTGCAGTTTATAACACTACACATGATCTGGATTTTCACTATTACATAGAGTTTGAGGTAGATGGGGTTTATGCCGGCTGTATTGCTTGAATCCGGAGAAAACGATGCATTCGAAAAACTGTTGGAAAAAGAGCTTTCCTGTTATTGGGTACGGACACCGGAGGCAGGAGCCCGTACCCCCCGGTGAAATACACATTTACTCTCTGATTTCTCTATGAGCGATTACGATTAAAATAGTATATTTATACTCATAGTACCCATTGTCCCGGTTTATTAA
Organism: Algoriphagus sp. AGSA1; assembly: GCF_021390545.1. Taxonomy (GTDB): domain Bacteria; phylum Bacteroidota; class Bacteroidia; order Cytophagales; family Cyclobacteriaceae; genus Algoriphagus. Next base: position 119,630 of record NZ_JAJUWR010000017.1, read on the forward strand.
GTAAGGTGCCTTACGAATATACATCCCAGTGGAGGGAGTAAAACAATCCCAAAAAGAGCCCTTCATCCCCCGTATTGGCAATGAAGGGCTGGAACTGGCACGATGGATTCATAGTATGATGGTCAAACACAAAAACTTTCGATATGAAATCGAGCTTGTCGAAGGCGACACACAAAGGGATGATTATTTCCCGGGCGAGATTCCATCTGCCGGCAGGCAGGTGTGACCATTGAAAAACAATTATAAACACATGAAAAATAAAATCCTTTTCGTTGCCTGTCTCCTGACCGGACTGATGTTTATTAACTCAGGCCTCAACAAGTTTTTCAACTACATACCCATGCCGGACGATTTACCGCAGGAGGTAATGACCATGCTTGAGGCCATGATGACGATTACCTGGCTTATGCCACTCGTCGCAGTCTTTGAGATTATAGGAGGTGCGCTGCTTATTATTCCGAAATGGCGGGCATTGGGCATACTGATACTTGTCCCTTTGATGGTGGGAATCCTTGCGCACCATATCACTTTAGGTGATTACAGTCCTGTCCCGTTTGTGATGGCGGCGATCCTTATTTGGGCAGCTTTCGAAAACAGGGAAAGGTATTTGCCCATTGTCAAAAGCTAAGGATTAGCCTCATCCGCCTTGGTTGCCCTTGCGTAGGAGTCTTTTATAAGTCTTCCATAGCACAGACCCCTCTCTATTGGCATCTTTTTCAAATTCCCTTTCTTTATAGGAGATTTCATCAAGGTTGATCTTTCGACCGTGATACATGACGGACTTCTGTTCGGACTGGGTGAGTTGTCCGGAATGGTATTGACGCATGTGCATCAGCTCATGCATCAATACCACTCCCACATTTGGGCATCCTTTCCTTAACCTGATAAAATAGATATTGGGTTGTTGGTGACTGATCATTCCGTAAAAATCAGACCTATCCAAAAAACTCACCCGGATATAGGCATCCCGGATGTCATATTTTTCGCAAAACCAGTGGATAGGATCTTTCACGTCGTAGTAGGTGTGGTTTCTGATGTGAAGACCCCGGATGGTGTCATTGTTCTGAATATCAATTTGATATGGCAAAATAAAATTGGCCTGAACCGGCGTTGGCCTGATCACCAAAGCAAGTAAGAGGATAAGGATCAGATAGGTGTTACTGTGGACAAATAGTATGGTTTTCATCTGTTTGTTGTTGTTTTATCATGGTCATATAGCCTTTTCCGAAGTCAGTTCGGGAGAATCCCTGCCGGTAAGCGGGCTCGATTTCATGACAGCGTGTTTTACTTCAAATAAAAATGAGGATGAGGTAGTAAACCGACTTTTTAGCCCAATCAAAACACTGAGTCTTCATACAGTGGATTTGGAGGAGTAAATGCCATTTTCCGCTCGTCAGTGCTGTTTGTAGCGCAGATAGGTTGTTCGTCTAAAAAAGCAATCTTATAGCTACTTATTTGATAACTTTAAAGCAATGAAAGATCATCTTCAAGGCAATTTCACGAAGGATGTATGGCTTTTCCCTGTCAGACTACCTACATGGCTTAGACACAAGTCGCTTCGCCATCTATTGTTTTGGTCTGCACTGTTGGTTTACGAGGGGCTTATTTGGGGGATGGTAGATGGGGATTTTAACAGGAGGATCGTAACCTCTTTTATCGAATTGCCGATAAAAATGATGGCGACGTATTTTACCATTTATTTTCTCATCGACCGATTGTTGATGAAGAGGAAGTATTTGTGGTTTTTCAATACGCTTATTTTATCCATCCTTGGATTCGCCATTTTGATGAGGATGCAGGCTTACTACCTGATATACCCTGTCTATCTGCCGGAAGCTACCGAGGTCCCGCTATTTTACTTTCCCAAGATATTCATAGCCTTGGTCACCCTATATTCACTGGTGGCCATACTGGCTTCTTTTCACATGACCAAATTGTGGTTTCTTCATGAGCGGGCCACAAGGGAATTGCAGGAAATAGCACAAAAGCTTCAAAATGAAAAACTGGAAGCCGAGCTTAAAGTCCTAAAATCCCAGATCAACCCTCATTTTCTGTTCAATACCCTTAATAATCTGTATGTACTTACCCTGAAGCATTCAGACAAGGCTCCGGAAACTGTCTATAGGTTGTCAGAGTTGATGAACTATATGCTTTATGAAAGCAACCAACCAAAGGTATTCCTCGAAAAAGAAATCCAATACTTACAAAACTATATAGCGCTGGAAAAATTGAGATATAACCCTAATGTGGATATTGATCTCAATGTATATGGAGAAACGTCTGATATAGAGGTTGCCCCGCTATTGATTTTACCATTCGTAGAAAATGGGTTCAAACATGGACTGAACAAAGAAAGGGATAGTGGTTGGCTCACGGTGGATATCCAGGTCAAGGCAAATACGGTGATCATAAAAGTGGAAAACAGCAAGGAAATGGCGGGAACTAAAACACCCCACCTGCCTTCGGGAATAGGATTGGAAAACGTAAGGAGAAGACTGGATTTGATCTACCCCGGGCGACATGAACTTAAGATTTTTTCCGAAGAGCAAACCTTTTTGGTGGTACTGAAAATAGTCCTATCCGGTTCAGATAGGAAGAAAAAAAGAGAGAAATCATTGTCCGGCAAAAAGACTGTCTTATGAAATCGAGCCTGCCTACCGGACAAAATCAATTATAAAGATATGAAATGCATCGTAATAGATGATGAACCCTTGGCTCGTCAGCTGATTGAATCTTATATCGACAAGGTAGATGGCCTTCAGTTGGTCAGAAGCTGCTCCAGTGCCGTGGAAGCATTTGAAGTCATTCATCAAAGCCAGGTTGATTTACTTTTTCTTGATATAGAAATGCCCAAGGTATCGGGGTTGGATTTTTTAAGATCCTTGCGCAACCCGCCAAAGGTGATCCTTACCACTGCATATAGGGAATTTGCACTGGAAGCGTACGAACTGGATGTCATTGACTATTTGCTGAAACCGGTTTTGTTTGAACGCTTTCTCAAAAGCATCAGTAAAGTCTATGAAGTACATGCTGTCATCAAGAGGCCTGTAGATCGCCCGCCTCTTTCCGATACAGGTAAGGACGAGCCCTATCTGTATCTGAAGGAGGATAGGGAGATGGTAAAGGTGTTCTTGAAAGACATTATGTATATCGAAAGCATGAAGGACTATGTGAAAGTCAAGACGGTGGATGGGCAGATCGTAAGCTATCAACGGATTGGCTACCTGGAAGAAAAACTTCCGGATGATAGATTTGTTCGTGTTCATCGCTCTTTTATCATCGCTTTTTCATGGGTGTCCTCATATACTATGTATGGAGTGAAAGTAGGACGGCAGGAGATTCCCATAGGAAGGAATTATAAGCAATCTGTCCTCAAGACCCTCAATAAGAACAATGTGATGAAATAGCATGTGGGCTAGCATTTGGAGCGGTAGAAGATGGGGTGGCAGCCTCTAACTGAAAATCCCGGTTTTGCGATTTCCCGATGCAAGGACAAAGACCTATTGTCGTCAAAAAGCTTGCATTTGTTGAAAAACCGTTTGCATTCAAAATGACAGGTTTTAGTCTAGTAGGGACGTTTTTCAGCAGGCCCTATGCCACCTTCCCCCTTTTCATACACAACATTCCCTACAAATCCAAACCAAGCGCTGAACTTTCTTTTTTGTAATTTAGGGATTTAACCCGGCTTCGGCATTAGACCCAATAACAGAATTACTAATGCATAAGCCAGGTTCAACTACCACAATCATTTGGAAAACCCATGCTTCTAGCTATACTTTCAGGTTTCATTGTAGCTGCGTTAATGCCTTTACTCAGCAAACTGATCAAGGGCAAAGGTTCTATATTGATGCCTTTTCTCCCGCTTTTACTATTCGTATATTTTCTTCAATACCTGCCCAAGGTAAGCAAAGGGGAGGCAATTAACCTGATATACCAATGGGTTCCCAGCACAGGGATTAATCTGGCTTTCCACCTCGATGGTTTGGCCTTACTTTTTGTTTTAATGATTACGGGGATAGGAGCTTTGGTTTTCTTTTACACCTACAGCTACCTCAAAGGACATGTGTACCTTGATAGATTCTATGGATACCTCAGCATGTTTATGGCTTCTATGCTCGGATTGGTGCTATCAGATAATATAATCACACTCTTTATTTTCTGGGAACTTACCAGTATCAGCTCTTTCTTTCTAATAGGGTTCAACAATGAAGATCCCAAATCCAGGAAATCTGCCCTTCTGGCATTAAGTATCACTGGAATGGGGGGATTATTTCTTTTGGCCGGTATGATTGTACTGGGAACGGTCGGAGGATCGTATTCTTTTCAGGAGTTGCTGACCCAGCGTAGTCTGATCATAGGTCATAGTAGCTACGGATGGATAATAGGCCTACTCTTTCTGGGCGCTTTTACCAAATCCGCCCAATTTCCTTTTCACTTTTGGCTTCCAGGAGCAATGAAGGCACCCACCCCTGTGAGCACTTATCTTCACTCCGCTACGATGGTCAAGGCTGGGATTTATCTGCTGGCACGGTTCACACCCCTGCTCGGAAGTACACCTTCGTGGAACACTACCCTGATCATTGTTGGGGCTGTGACCATGGTATATGCCGCAGTTCACTCGGTCTTCCGAATAGACATGAAGGGTATTTTGGCGTACTCCACCATTGCAGCCTTAGGCATCTTGGTCTTCCTGATCGGTCTGGGTACAGAGGAGGCGCTACTGGCAGCTTCTGTCTTCATTCTGGTGCATGCCTTGTACAAGGCCACGCTCTTTTTGGTCACGGGGATAATTGATCACGAGACAGGGACACGGGATGTCACTGTGTTGGGGGGATTACGGAAAGTTTTGATGCCCGTAGCTATAGCCGCAGGTCTGGCAGCTCTAGCGAATGCGGGGACTCCGCCATTTCTTGGCTTTATTGGGAAAGATCTGATTTATGAAGCTACGCTTCATTTTGGTGACTGGGGATACTTACTCACCGCGGCAGCTATTTTGACCAATGTCTGTCTTCTATGTGCCGGATTGCTAGCCGGCTACAAACCCTTTGCGGGGAGTCTCCCATCACAGTTTGAGAAAGTCCACCTTCCCCATCCTACCATGTGGATCCCCCCTTTGATCTTGGCTGCTCTGGGATTAATCTTTGGGGTCTCCCCTGGGCTTATAGAGCGGAGCTTGATCCTTCCGGTATTCAGCAGTATATCCGGAAGTGCCACTGAGATGCATATTCAGTTATGGCATGGATTTAACCTGATCTTGGGGCTGAGTGTATTGACACTCACACTAGGTGTAATACTCTATTGGCTTCTCAGGCCTTCAGAACGCCTTCTTGGTACTACTTTGAAGTTTGAAAGAATAAGCCCTCAGTCTCTTGCCAATCTTTTTGGTGGGCTGTTCAATAAGTTTGCGGGATTATGGACTGGTTTTTTCCAGAATGGTTATTTGAGGAATTACGTCATCACCATCTTGGGCTTTCTTACCATCCTATTAGGCCTTAGGCTTTATCAGGGTGTCAGCCTGGTCATCGACGCTTCGAAACTTACCGAGGTGACCATCTATGAGGTGATCGTGGTGATGATCATGTTCGCCTCTATTATTTTCACGGTATTTTCCAGATCCCGGCTGGTAGCTGTGGCTTCCCTGGGTGTAATAGGCTATTCCATCTGTCTGATTTTCTTGTTTTACTCCGCACCGGATTTGGCGATGACGCAGTTTTCCATTGATACGTTGACTGTGATCTTGTTTGTATTGGTGATTTATAATTTGCCTAGGTACAACACCTTCTCCAATTGGAAAATACGACTGAGAGACGGGGTGCTCTCTGTCTTCTTTGGTACGTTGATCGCAGTGCTTACACTTGAAGTATTATCAGAGCCACTGAATAGGGAAACTTCTATATTCTACGCCGAAAGCGCCTATCTATTGGCCAAAGGAAAAAATGTAGTCAACGTAATCCTGGTTGATTTTAGGGGATTTGATACCATGGTGGAAATCACCGTGCTGGTCATTGCCGCAATAGGGGTGTTTAGTTTGTTGAAATTAAGGCTGAAAAGTATAGAAAAGGAATAGTATGAAATCAATTATTTTCAAATCCGCATCCACTTATCTTTTACCACTTCTGGTATTATTCTCCGTGTTTATCCTGTTACGCGGGCATTATCTCCCAGGGGGTGGTTTTGTAGGAGGGCTGATTGCTTCCATTGCATTTGTCATCCATTCCTTTGCCAATGGGTTGGAGACCACCAAAAACCTAATCAAGTTTCATCCTGGTTTTCTCATGCCTATTGGGCTAAGTATTGCATTGCTGAGCGGCATGTCACCTCTTTTTATAGGGGAGAGCTTTATGACTGGATTATGGTTTGAAGACCCCTTACCTGTTATAGGTATGGTAGGCTCAGCTTTGTTTTTTGATACCGGTGTTTATCTGGTGGTCATCGGAGTGACCTTGACTATTATTTTTACTATTTCGGAAACGCTATAATATGGAATTGCTACTCGTTGTTTTGATAGGTTTGTTATACGCTGCGGGGATCTATATGATGCTGCGCAGGAGTATGGTCAAGCTGATCATAGGTTTGATTCTACTCGGAAACGGAGCCAACATGCTTATTTTTCTATTGGGCAGGATAGTGAAGGGTAAGCCGCCAATCATTGATTCTGCATCCAAGATGCTTACCGAGGTCTATGCGGATCCTGTGCCCCAGGCATTGATACTTACCGCCATTGTGATCAGTTTTGGATTGCAGTCCTTTGCCATCATTCTGGTCAAGCGAGCCTATAAAATCACCAAGACAGATGATCTGGATGAATTGAATACAACAGACGAAGTTTATGAATAACCCATACATAGTATTACCTGTAATTTTCCAGCTTTTCTCAGCGATCCTGCTGATGTTCTTTTGGTTTAGGGTAAATACCCAGCGGCTCATTGCCATTTGTTGCAGCCTTATCTCAGTGGGTATCTCTGTATGGATCCTAAGGGAGGTGCTCCTGCATGGCATACTGACCATGCAGGCCGGTGAATGGCAGGCACCCTTTGGGATTACCTTTGTGGCAGATGCGTTTTCTGCTACTATGGTGTTGTTGACGGCTATATCAGGGATGGGCGTAATAATATTTTCCGCAGGCGCTATCCGGAACGCACGCTTAAAATTCGGCTATTTCCCTATTCTGAATTTCCTCTTAATGGGTCTTAACGGAGCCTTTCTCACTGGGGATATTTTCAATTTATATGTTTGGTTTGAAATCATCATCATTGCCTCCTTTGTCTTGATTACCATTGGAGGAGAGAAGGCGCAGATAGAAGGTGCTATCAAATATGTGACGATGAATCTCCTAGCCTCTGCGATTTTCCTGACTGCTATTGCCATTCTCTATGGGATGGCCGGGAGTCTGAATATGGCAGACCTTTCAGGTCAGGTGGCACAGATCGAGAATAGGGGACTGGTCAATGTTGTGGCTATATTATTTCTGGTGGGCTTTGGGATCAAATCGGCTATATTCCCCCTGTACTTTTGGCTGCCAGCCTCCTACCATACTCCCCCACCTGCGATATCGGCCATTTTCGGAGGATTGCTGACCAAAGTGGGTGTGTATGCGCTGCTTAGAATCTTCACGCTGATCTTTATCCCGGACGAGTTTCTGAGCAATCTTTTGATTATCATGGCTGTTTTGACTATCCTCTCTGGAGGTTTGGGGGCTATCTTACAGGTCAATCTGCGGAAAATCTTCTCTTATCTTATCGTCTGCCACATCGGGTTTATGATCGCAGGTCTGGGGATTTATACTGAAGTAGCACTGGTAGGGGCCATATGCTACTTAATCCATGATATTATCGTCAAAACCGATCTTTTCCTGGTTTCTGGGCTGATCTTCAAACTGAAGGGTACCCTGAACATCAATAAACTGGGAGGTATGTATAAAAAGTACCCGGCATTCTCTATCCTGATGGCTATTCCCTTATTTTCCCTGGTGGGTATCCCCCCACTTTCAGGATTTTGGGGAAAACTGTTCCTGATCCAGGGAGGGTATGCCGAAGGACAGCTTGTATTGATCGCATTTATATTGCTGGGAAGCTTCTTGACGCTGTGGGTGGCAGCAAAGATATGGGCAGAGGTATTCTGGAAGGACTCTGAGGATCTTCCCCCGAAACTGACCGTTAAGTATTATAAAGAACTAAAGCCTTTCAAACAACGGGCCATGATTGCACCTATCATCTTATTGGCGGGAGTTTCCTTGTATATAGGATTCGGGGCAGAACATATCATCCTATTGAGCAAGCAAATCGCAGCTGAGCTGATGGATCCCTCAGCTTATATTGAGGCAGTGTTGGGATCAAAACCGCTTACACCATGATCAAGACCAAATTTCTAAGTAATCTTCTTCTTTCCTTGGTGTGGATAGCCATCACTGGAGCTTTCACGTTTGAGAACTTCCTGTTCGGCTTTGCACTGAGCTTTTTTCTGTTGTGGGTGACAGCCACGGATCGCCGGGACAATAAATATTTCAACAGGATTCCCAAGCTGTTGGCTTTTGTGTTTTTCTTTCTGTATGAACTGATCAAAGCCAATATAGAGGTGGCGTATGACGTGGTCACGCCAAAACACTATATGAAACCGGGAATTGTAAAAATACCTCTGGATGCAAAATCGGATCTGGAAATCACCTTGTTGGCCAATCTGATTTCCCTTACCCCGGGCACCTTGAGTCTGGATGTTTCTGATGACAGAAAAGTCCTGTACGTGCATGCCATGTATGTGAAAGATAGGGAGGACTTTGTAGCTGGTATTAAAAGCGGATTTGAAAGACGATTACTAGAGATAACCCGATGAGCGTTTACGACTATTTATATTTTATTATTCTACCTGTTTTAGCGATAGGTATATTCATTATTTTCATCAGGTTTTTGATGGGGCCCACCCTTTCAGATCGGGTTGTCGCGTTGGACTTATTGCTGACTACCGGGATCGGAGTCATTGCGGTATATAGTGTAGTGACCAATCAGCCGGCCTTCCTTGATATCGCCATGATCATGGCCTTAATTGCCTTTCTGGGTACGGTGGCCTTTGCTTATTATCTGGAAAAAAGAAAAAGAAATGACTGAAATCATAGTTATCATACTCAGCTCACTGGGAGCACTGTTTATTTTGCTGGCTGCGGTGGGCATCGTGAAAATGCCTGACCTATACCTGCGCATCTCAGTCACCACCAAAGCGGCGACACTTGGGATAGGATTGGTTTTGCTGGCCGCTGGAATCTATTTTGCGGATACCGCTATTCTTGTCAGAGTAATAGCTATTATCGTTTTTATGTTGCTTACGGCTCCTGTAGGCGCACACATGATCGGGCGCGCATCCTATTTTACCGGAGTGAAAATGTGGGACAAATCCACTATAGACGAACTAGAGGGCCAGTACGAGCAGAAGTCCCATAAGTTAAGAAGCGGGGAAGAGGAGAAGACAGGTGAAGTTACTGACTGAGATCCTTTCTACCCAGATTTGTATTGTGGGTTATCTGGGGCAAAGCCCTCATGATCGGGTATAGGAGGTCTAAGAGGTGCCGGAGCTATTGCTCTCCCCGGATATTTACATACTGGAAAATATCCCCTACAGTAGAATTTTTGACAAAAGCTTTTTTCAAAATAGCCTCAGGGAAATAACCGGCTTTTTCCAGCACATTCATGGACTGCCCGTTGAAATCATAGACCTGTGCGAATATGCGTTCAATATCAAATTTCTCAAAAATATATCTAGTATATAGTTTTACCGCTTCAGTCGCAATTCCTTTTCCCCAATAAGGTTCTCCCACCCAGAAGCCCAATTCCATATTTGTACGGAGCTCGTCTTTTCCTCTTTCAGATCCTATGGCCCCTGCGAGTCTGCCTTCAAATTCTATTGCGAAGTTTTGAGGGGGATTGTATTTTTGATTATGTTCAATCCAGTGACGCGCATCATGGATAGTATAAGGTTGCGGATAGCTGTCTTTCAGATTCATCGCAATCTTGGGATTATTCGCCAAAGGATAGAGTTGGTGAAAATGAGCCTCATTCCAGGTCACTAATCTTATTTCTCTTTCTCCTGTGATGATCATAAAAGTCTGATGGTTAATTCTTCAAGATAATAGGCTAAACGCAGAATCAATAAAATTCGCAAGGAAATTATGCAAATCTCCAGCCTAATCTTCTAAGCCGCTGTTATTCATCCTGTCAAGATTTTCGGCAAATCTCAGAGCGGATATAAAGTCCTCAATATGCCCATCCATTACCTCGGGCAGATTGTACACAGTTTTATTGATCCTATGGTCTGTTACCCTGGATTGGGGATAATTGTAGGTTCTGATCTTATCTGACCTGTCTCCAGAACCCACCATAGACTTCCGCTGCGCACCCACCGCATCGTTATGTTTGGCCAGTTCTATTTCATAAAGCCGGGATCTGAGGACTTTCAGCGCTTTTTCAAAGTTCTTTATCTGGGATTTTTCATCCTGACAGGTTACCACGAGGCCTGTTGGCTCGTGAGTCAAACGCACTGCGGAGTAAGTGGTATTTACGGATTGTCCACCTGGGCCAGAGGAACAATAGGTGTCCTTTCTTACATCATTCATGTCGATATTCACTTCTACTTCATCCATCTCCGGCAGTACGGCCACAGAGGCTGCAGATGTGTGGACACGGCCTTGGGATTCCGTGGCAGGTACCCGCTGCACCCGATGCACACCGGACTCATACTTCATCCTTCCATATACATCGTCCCCTCCGGATATGGTAGCGATTATTTCTTTGTAACCACCCGCAGAGCCAAAGGTCAAATCCAACACAGTGAGTTTTAAATTCTGCATTTCGCAGAAACGCTCGTACATGCGGAACAGATCCCCCGCAAAAATCGATGCTTCATCACCACCTGCCCCTCCCCTGATCTCTAGGATACAATCTTTCGCATCGTTGGGATCCTTAGGGATTAAAAGTTGCTTCAGATCATTCTCAAGCTGCTCCTTTTTAGGCCGAAGTTCGTCAAGTTCTGCTTTAGCCATTTCCCTGAAATCCGGATCTTTTTCCTTATCCAACAATTCCTTGGAACTGGAAATATTTTGAAGGACTAAATTATACTCATCATACACTGCTACAATTTTCTCAAGATCCTTGTATTCTTTGGTCAGCTTGGCATATTTGCTCATGTCAGCCATGGATTCCGGTAGTACGATTAGTTGTCCTACTTCTTCGAAACGTTCTTTAATTGATTGTAATTTGTCCAGCATAGTCTTGTGATAGCAGCCGCAAAAGTAGTTATTTTTCTTTGGACTAGTGGTGGGCTCCCCAGGCTCTGGTTGATGAAAGAGGGCTTAGTTTTTGGTGCAGAACCTTGAAACTGCACCTATGTGTTTTTCAGGAAATATAGGAGGTTACTTCTATGCGGTTTTTGGTGTACTGCGGATAGACCTAATTTCTAATTGCACCGCTATGCGCCGGGCTTAGCTGCGTCCTATCATTTTTTTCACCCCATAGAGAATTTTTATTTATAATCAATCTAAATAAACTTGAATCTGGAAGGATTATCATTTACTTTGCTATTATTTTTAATTAATCTAAATATAATTAATGATGGTTTCAAAATCACTGTCCAAACCCCTTTGCCGCAGAGGGGTAAGCTTAGCTGGATATCATCCTGTCAGACCTTCCTCAGTAGCTTTTGTCCCAATGGTCAAGAATCTGCATGCAATCGCACAAAAATTCCAAACATCAATTATTCAACTAACCTTAAACACAGAAAAATGGTAGATAAACTTTACGCAACAACCAGCTTTCGAAAATCTCTCGGACTATTCATCCTCATATGCACAGGCTTTGCATTCCTTCAGACTACACAAGCCCAACAGCAGAACTCTAGGATACAAGGAAGAATCCTCAACGAATCCGGTCAAGCCATTCCTTTTGCGAATGTGATTCTCAAAGGCCGAAACAAAGGAGTTCTGACGGATGAAGAGGGTTTTTTCTCCATCGACGGCCTCTCCTCTGGAGATTATCTTCTGGTGGTTTCCCATTTGGGATTCGCTATCCGGGAAATACAAGTAAAACTATCTGCTCGACAGACACTGAAAATCCCTGATATCAAACTCCGGGAAAACGGCAGCGACTTGCAGGAATTTACCATAACAGACTCCAAGGTCAATCCAATGGCAAATAAAAGAACGGACTATGTAGCGCGAATGCCGCTGGACAATCTGGAAAACCCGCAAGTATATAATGTCGTGACCAAAGAATTGATACAGGAGCAGGTGATAACAAATGTAGGAGAATCTCTCCGCAATGCTCCCGGGGTTGTTCCTGTTACCTACCCTTCCGGTGGATTTGGCACCACATTCAGGGGATTCAACATTGGAATCAATGCCCGCAACGGAATGGAGACCACTACCGGCCGTTCCAGTGTGGATATTGCTAATGTAGAGCGCATAGAAGTATTAAAAGGACCTTCAGGAACCTTATTTGGGGGGAACGTTTCCTCTTTTGGCGGAGTGGTCAACTTGGTAACCAAAAAGCCTGAAGAAACAAAAAAGACTGAGGTTTCCTATACAGCAGGGAGCTATAACCTCCACCGGATTACGGCAGACATCAATACGCCATTAAACAAGGACAACACGGTCTTGTTCCGGCTAAACGCAGCAGTGCATAAAGAAAAGAGCTTTCTGGATTACGGATTTTACGACGCTTATTTGATTTCTCCCAGCCTGCTGTATAAAGCATCAGAGCGTTTGACGTTTACGCTCGACGCGGAGCTTCTAAATGTCAACAGTACAAGAAATCTGTATAGCAGATACGCTCCCCAATCAGCGATCACCAGCCCCGAAGATTTAAGGCTGGACTACCGAAAGTCCTTGTTCCATCATGATGCGGATGCGGAAACCTCCTCAACAAAAATATTCGCAGAGGCTAAATACCGACTTACCGATAACTGGACCTCCACTACCTTAATCTCATTTGTAGGTGAAGATGTGGATCATAGCTATCAGTATTACGCCACCTGGTTATCGCCTACCGTTACCGTCAGAAATTCAGGAAACTGGAATTCCATTTACAACAACTATACGAACATACAGGAAAATATCAACGGAGAATTTGCAACAGGGAATATCAGACATAAAGTGCTTATTGGCGCCGGCTACAGACTCTTCCAGAGTAGAAGTGAATCAGGATCTACAAATAATATAGACACGGTAGATGTCACCAAGGATTTTCTTCCTTTGAGAAGGCAAGCTATAGATCCTCTCCTTGTATCCGGACATTGGCCCGGCTGGAATACTGTCAATACCCATACACTGAGTGGCTATGCTACAGATGTCATCGCCTGGACGGATAGATTATCGACCATGCTGAGTCTGCGGGTAGATTATTTTGATCGGAAAGAGCAGGGAGGAGCGGAAGGTTTCCAGCAGACAGCCCTTTCTCCTAAGTTGGGAGTTGTTTACCAAGTGGTGAAAGATCAGGTCTCCGTGTTTGGAAACTATATGAATGGATTCCAAAACCAAGCACCAAGGATGCAGCCCGATGGCTCACAATTGGTTTTGGATCCGGTCTATGCGGTGCAGTCAGAGGGAGGTATAAAAGCAGAGGTCTTTGATAAAAGACTGAGTGCCACATTTAGCTATTATCATATTTCCATTGATAATGCTATCCGTACGAATACCGACGGCTTCGCTCTCCAAGACGGGGAACAAGTCAGCAAAGGATTTGACATAGAACTAATCGCCAACCCGATTCCCGGGCTGAATGTAATCGCAGGTTACGCTTACAATGATAACAGGATCGTAAAAACCTCAGACGAAGCCATAGAAGGCAACAAAGCTACTGATGCCCCTGAAAATATGGTGAATTTTTGGGCTTCTTATACCCTACAGCACATACTGAAAGGTCTTGGGGTTGGATTTGGAGGAAATCATGTGGGCAAAAGCTATATGTTCAGCGACAATATTTTCACCATTCCCGCATATACGGTTTTAAATGCCAGTGCATTTTATGATCAACCCAACTGGAGGGCAAGTGTAAAACTTAACAATCTGACCAATGAGAAGTATTGGACAATCTGGGGAGTTCCTCAGGCACCGACCAATTTTGCGGCAAACCTTACGTTAAGATTCTGATATGAATGGGATTTCCTATCAAAAGGGATGGGAATCCCATTTTACCTTATAATGGGCTAAACGAAAGACTGGTCAATTAGTTCTAAACAGTGCCCCGCCCGATCCTCCATCTTTCCGCAGTGAATAAATAGGGTTTGGGAAAAAATGGCTGCCCGAATGGACTGCCATTGAAGTTTATTCCACCGTTACAGATTTAGCCAGATTCCTTGGCTGATCTACATTACAACCACGCAATACAGCGATATGGTAGGAAAGTAATTGGAGTGGGACCACTGCAACAAGTGGCGCAAAGGCCTCCTGGGTTTCTGGGATCTCGATTACATGATCTGCAATCGCTTTCACTTGGGTATCCCCCTCAGTTACTACAGCGATAACTTTGCCTTTTCTAGCCTTCACTTCCTGGATATTACTTACTACTTTCTCGTAGGAACTGTCCTTGGTGGCAATGAAGAAAACCGGCATTTCCTCATCTATCAAGGCTATGGGGCCATGCTTCATTTCCGCTGCCGGATAACCTTCTGCATGAATGTAGGAAATTTCCTTAAGCTTCAGCGCACCTTCCAGCGCTACAGGAAAATTGTAGCCTCTACCCAGGTATAGGGCATTTCTAACATCCTTATATTCTTCCGCAATTAACTTTATGGTATCATTGGATTTCAACGCTTTTTCTACTTTTCCCGGAATTGCTTCCAGTTCGTGTAGAAGCTGCACATATTTGCTTTCCGTCAAAGTACCTCTTTGGTATCCTAGCTTCAACGCCATCATAGCAAGGACTGAAATCTGGGCAGTAAAAGCTTTGGTAGAAGCCACGCCTATTTCAGGCCCTGCGTGGGTATAGGAACCAGCGTGAGTCGCTCTTGGAATGGATGACCCAACAACATTGCACACCCCGAAAATTGTAGCCCCTTTTGATTTGGCAAGCTCAATTGCGGCCAAAGTATCCGCAGTCTCACCTGATTGGGAAATTGCGATGATAAAGTCTTTTTCCCCTACTACCGGGTTTCTATACCGGAATTCTGAGGCATACTCTACCTCTACAGGTACGCGAGCAAATTCTTCGAATAGATACTCGGCAACTAATCCAGCATGCCAGGAAGTACCACAAGCCGTGATGATAATCCTTTCCGCATTTTGGAATTTATTCATATAATCACGCAAGCCTCCGAGCACCAATCTGCCAGATTTGGCGTCCAATCGCCCTCTCAGGCAGTCAGCGATAGATTTAGGCTGCTCATAAATCTCCTTCATCATAAAATGGTCATATCCGCCTTTTTCTATGGCTTCCAATTCCATTTCCAACTGATTGATGTAAGGATTGGTCTCTACATTCTCAATTGTTTTGATCTGCAAACGGTTATTTCGTATTATGGCTATTTCGAAATCATCAAGATATACCACTTTGTTGGTGTATTCGATTATCGGAGTGGCATCAGAGGCCAGGTAATATTCATCTTGTCCTACTCCTATGACCAACGGGGACCCCTTTCGCGCGGCTATCAGCGTGTCGGGTTGTTCTTTATTGATTATGACTATGGCATAGGCCCCCACGACTTTGTGCAGGGCAAGCCTAAGTGCTTCTTCCAGACTGCAATGGTTGTTCAACTGAATGTCTTCAATAAATTTGATAAAGACTTCTGTGTCAGTATCGGACTGGAAGGTGTAACCTTTCTGTTGAAGATCCTTCTTCAGTACTTCATAGTTTTCTATGATCCCATTGTGGATCATCGCTATTTTTTCCGAAGATGAGCAGTGAGGGTGGGCGTTGACATCATTTGGCTCTCCATGGGTTGCCCATCGTGTATGACCTATCCCTGTGGTGGCTTTCAGATCAGATGAAGTCTCCAGATGTCTTTCCAATTCCGAGACTTTCCCCTTCTTTTTATAAATACTCAGCCCATTGCTGTCCAACAATGCCACACCGGCACTATCATAGCCCCGGTACTCTAACCTTCTAAGCCCTTTGATTATTATAGGCAAAGCTTCTTGCTGTCCTACATATGCTACGATTCCACACATAAATAAAAATTCTCAATGTTGATTTAAACTTCGGCAAAGAAACAGCTTTCATGCCAAAAAAAATAATCCACTTCCTGAAAATCAGAAAGTGGATTAGCATATCTTTTCCGAAACCACTTATGCTACCTTGATCTGGAGTAAATTACTTTTACCTTCACATTATTTTTATCAACAACCAATTGCCTCAGAGATCTTGAAATATCCGCGCCATATAATAACCAGTCTTTTCTGGTCAGCTGACCTCTATATATGGCATTGACATGTGAGGTAATCAGCTGGCCATAGGTTCTGATATCAGGATTGTATTGCAAAAGTGCAGTAGATCCCGAGGATCCTGTGACTGGAATATAATTTCCTTTGTCATCAAGGGCTACCTGAGGATATCCGTCGGCCTGCACACTCAGCCCAACTCCCGTACTGGAAAGTAGGATCTTATTGTCTGGATCAGCAAAATACATGGTAATATTTGCGGGTGTTTTTTTCGTAGATGCTTGTTCCTTCAGTTCACCGATTTCCAATACTATCTGGTTGAAGGTAACGCCGACAAGTGTGTCCAAAAACGCATCAAAGGGGCTTGTGTCCAATTTGATGATCATTCCCAACCCTGATTTCATACCAACTTCCGGATCTAAGTCATAAGGTTTTTGAAACTCTGTGACTCCGGCTGTAGGGGTTCCGCTTCTGTCGCTTTTTACCCCGCTAAAGCTCCTGGATGAAGCCGTAGTGATATTGTAAGATTTAGACACTGTATCTCCCTCATTGTGGTAATACACCTTGAGCGCTGTAGAGGTACCGACACCCACACCAATAGAGGTATTGTCTCCCTCTCTTGCTTTTACAGCTATACCTGGAAAATAATCCCTAAAGGAGAAAAGGTCATTGAAGACAGTCCCTTCCTTCATCTTGCTAAATATTTCAGCTGCAAACTCTTCCTCCACCTGGAATGTGGCCAGTGTATCAGTTTCTTCACCAAAAACTATTTCACCGGACGAAAACGGACTGGATTCATAGGACAGCTCATCGAAATTGTAATACAAGGTATCCAATATGGGCTCTGTCAACTTGTGAATGGAGTAATACTTTGGGGCATCCAGATTCACCCCGTCCACATTTAAGATGTCAAGGCTGAAGTGTACTGAGTCCAGTATAGCCTCAGCTTCCGGAAGGGCTGTCCCAGAGCTAATAAACATTCTGGAGTGACCGGTGGCGGAGGTCTTTCCAAAGAAAGCATCTTCCTCCTCCCCTACAATCAGTCTAGACTGATTGGTGGTATTAAAGGAATCCAATAAGATCACCTGGGCAGGAAGCTCAAACTCTTCGAAAACAACCCCAATCTGGTTGTTTCCGGGAGCTAGCTCTATGCCTACTGTGGCAGGGTCACTACAAGAACTGATAAAGAATAGAGCCACGATGGCCCAAAGAGCCGGCTTAACCGGCGAGATTCGTGTAAATATCGAATAGCTCTTCGTGAGCTTGTGCTTCTGATTCTGCTTCAATGCTGATGTCAAACTTCTTGTCTTTTGAGAAATCCTCGATTAGTTGGTTTAATTCTGCGGAAACTTCACCGCCTTTGACCACCAAGTCGGCGTACTCCATGCCCATCTTGATAAATCCTGTAAAATCTTTGCTCTTCAAAGGTGCTAAAATAGCGTCATCTATATCCACCATCTTAACCTTGTTTAACAAATCATCGCCAAAGGTATGGGAAAATCCGTTGTTATAGATCGCAAAAACAGACTTAGTATCCTTAAATAAAGGCTCGCTTTTGTAAGTAGTCTTTAGATACATGGGAATAAGACTGGTCATCCAGTCGTTACAGTGCACTATATCCGGTGCCCAACCTAGTTTTTTCACGGTTTCGATCACTCCTTTGCAGAAGAATATAGCGCGCTCATCGTTGTCCTCGTAGAATTTCTGCTGCTTGTCATGAAATACATGCTTACGCTGGAAATAATCTTCATTGTCAATGAAATATACCTGAAGCTTTGCGTTCGGGATGGATGCTACTTTAATTACCAAAGGCTTCTCCTCTTCTCCTACCGCGATATTTATTCCTGACAATCTCACTACCTCGTGAAGTCTGTTTTTTCGCTCGTTGATCAGGCCGAATCTAGGCACCAATATCCTGATCTCCATACCACGCTCTTGCATGGCCTGAGGAAGGGATCTTAAGAAATTGGCGACTTCTGATGTTTGGAGAAAAGGGTTGATTTCACTGGCAACGTAGAGAATACGTAATTTGGACATGCTTATTGGATTTTAAGTTGAAGGTGAAAAAACAACTGCGCAAAGATAATAAAAAAAGCCTAAAAAGCCTTGATTTCTTGAATATTAATATACATTTGCCTCTATTTACCCATGCTAAACCCTCTCCTGTGCAAGTAGTCCATACTGGAGCCGATTGGAACAAATACTGGCTTGATTCACTCAAAAGCAACAAAACTATAGGACTGGTGCCCACCATGGGCGCGCTTCATGACGGGCATCTCGACCTGGTCCGGCAAGCTAAATCAGATACTGATATAGTGGTCGTTTCGATCTTTGTCAATCCTACGCAATTCAATAATCAGGAAGATTTTGACAATTATCCGATTACTATAAAGGAGGATTTGGCCAAACTGGAGCAAGAATCGGCTGACTTTGTTTTTATTCCCAAAACAGAGACAATTTATCCCGAAAAACCCCTATTAAGCATAAATTTCGGAGAATTGGAGACAGTTTTGGAAGGTGCCTTCCGCCCAGGACACTTCAATGGGGTAGGACTTATCGTCTCCAAGCTTTTCAACAGCATCAAACCTCACGTGGCTTTTTTTGGCCAAAAAGACCTACAGCAGACCGGCATCATCAGAAGACTGGTAAGCGATCTATCCTTTGATATAAAACTGGTCATCGTGCCTACCCGCAGAGAAGAAGACGGGCTCGCCATGTCATCCAGAAATGTACGCCTATCCACAGATGAGAGAAGCCAGTCCCTGATACTATTCGATAGCTTGACAAAAGCGAAAGAGGAACTATTAGCCGGCAAGTCTTGGTTTGAGGTGCAGGATCAAATCAAACGCGATTTTGAGGAAACACCGTTGGCAAGGCTGGAATATTTCGAACTGGTACACCCAGAAGTCTTTACATCTTATTCTGAGTTTGACATGGGTCAAAAATCATCGATCTGCGTGGCTGCTTATGTGGGAAAAACCAGATTAATAGATAACCTTCCAATAATTCCTTAATTTTGCGGCAAATTCAAAGCGATGCAAATTCAGGTACTGAAATCCAAGATTCACCGGGTGAAGATTACCCAGGCAGAATTGCACTATGTAGGCTCTATCACCATCGATGAGGATCTGATGGATGCGGCTAATCTTATAGCAAACGAAAAGGTGCAGGTGGTCAACGTCAACAATGGAGAACGTCTGGAAACCTATGTGATCACGGGAGAAAGAGGCTCTGGCCAAGTCTGCCTAAATGGCCCGGCAGCAAGAAAAGCCCAAGTAGGGGATGTGGTCATTATCATATCTTATGCAGGCATGGAACTCGAAGAAGCAAAAAAATTCAAACCCGTGTTGGTGTTTCCAGATGAGCAAAATAAACTCATCTGATGGGATCTACCTATTTCAAGCAATTTATCCAGGTTGTTATTTCTTTAGGAATTGCAATCTGGATTTTTTGGTTTTTATATCGGGACATTGAATTTGAAGCATTGATCACACAGACCAAAGCAAGTAATTGGTCATGGATTATGGGATCCCTTATAATCTCTATGGTGGGTTTTTGGATCCGTAGCTGGAGATGGACCCTGCTGATCAGTTCCGATGAAGGTAAACAGGTAACTTCCGCCCGGGCATATCATGCAGTCATGGTAGGATACCTCGTAAATATGCTGGTACCAAGAGCAGGGGAAGTAGCACGATGTGGAGTACTCAAAAGGACTAATGGGATTTCCATAGGCCATTTGCTGGGGACGGTAATAGTAGAGCGGAGTATTGATCTCCTTTTTCTTATAGGGGTTATATTGTTAGCTTTTATAGTTGAGCATGAGCTGTTTGTCACATTGGCAAGTCAGTTGGTAGATTTTTCTTCCTTAGGTCGGAATTTACTTCCTAAACTTCCCTATTTAATAGCCTTTTTTGCGATCTTGATAATAGGCCTTTCGATCATTTTTAAAAGATTCAGAGATCATGGATTAGTAAATAAGATCCAGCATTTTTTCCGTGAAATACTTTCAGGTCTCAAGAGGCTAGGGCAACTCAATAACCAGCTTGGTTTCTGGTGGAGTTCTATTATGCTATGGGTTATTTACTTCCTTACCATGTACACTGTATCTCTGGGAATACCTAGCACTGCCAATTTGTCTTCTGGCGAAGTCCTTCTAGTCATGGTGATGGGAAGTATTGGCATGATTGCACCTGTTCAGGGAGGAATTGGAACCTTTCATGCCTTGGTGGCCTTTATTTTGATACAGTTGGGTATCTCGGAAATAGATGGAAAAATTTTCGCCGCAATTATCCACGGTACCCAGGTGATATTGGTTGTAGTGGCTGGTCTGATAAGCTGGATGATTGTATTGAAATTACCTTCATGGACTAAACCTGCAACCCGTTAATCCGTATTTACCCTTGCAAATTATAAACTTATGATCATACTAATTGTAGTCGTTTTTGCCATCGCAGGTTTCGTGGTGAGCAATAAACTGAAAAGCAAATTCAAGAGATATTCTCAAACTCCTTTACAGGCTAATCTCTCAGGTGCTGAGATCGCCAAGCTAATGCTTGCTGATAACAACATCACAGATGTACAAGTGTTGTCTGTAGAAGGACAGCTTACGGACCATTACAATCCGGCCAACAAGACAGTAAACCTGAGCCCAGATGTATATTATGGGAGAAATGCCGCTGCTGCTGCCGTTGCTTCCCACGAATGCGGACATGCGGTACAGCACGCTACTTCTTATGCCTGGCTGAACCTAAGATCGACTCTTGTCCCATTGCAAAACAGTGCCGGAAAGATCCTCAACATAGTCTTGATCGCATCTCTTTTAGGTAGCTTTCTTATACAAATGCCATATGAAATCATCGGTTTTATTGTAGTTGGTGCTTACAGTATTATCACCCTCTTTTCTTTGGTCACTTTACCTGTGGAATTTGATGCGAGCAACAGAGCGCTCGCCTGGGTCAAAACCAGAAACATCGTAACTCCAGATGAATATGCAATGTCCAAAGATGCGCTGAAGTGGGCAGCAATGACTTATGTAGTAGCCGCACTGGCCGCACTCACTACTTTGGCCTACTATATTATGGTGTTCTTTGGGGGGCGCGATTGATACAGGTCAAATAATGTTTTTGGAAGAGGGGCAAGCGTTGCCCCTCTTCTTTTTTTGCCATATATTCCAAGCAGATAGCTAAACCCAAAGAGAATATTATGCAATTTGAACTTACAGAAGAGCAGCGCGCAGTACAGGAGGCAGCAAGAGATTTTGCGAAAAACGAACTCCTTCCAGAAGTAATACAGCGGGATATTGAGTGTAGATTTCCGATGGAGGAAATCAAAAAAATGGGAGAGCTGGGTTTCATGGGGATGATGGTGGACCCCAAATATGGTGGAGGCGGTATGGATTCTCTTTCCTATGTCCTGGCAATGGAGGAACTGTCCAAAATAGATGCTTCTGCCTCGGTAGTGATGTCTGTGAACAACTCGCTGGTATGCTGGGGAATGGAAAAGTACGCTTCGGAAGCCCAGAAAGAGACGTATCTGAAACCCCTCGCTTCCGGGCAAAAGCTAGGTGCATTTGCCCTTTCAGAGCCCGAAGCCGGTTCAGATGCCACCTCTCAGAAAACCGAGGCTTACTTAAATGGGGACCATTATGTGCTGAATGGCACCAAAAACTGGATCACCAATGGTTCAAAAGCTGATACCTATTTGGTTTTTGCCCAGACTGACCATAGCAAAGCCCATAAAGGAATCTCCGTTTTTATTGTTGAGAAAGGCTGGGAAGGATTTACACCCGGCCACAAAGAGGATAAACTAGGCATCAGAGCATCAGATACTACTTCCCTGATGTTTACGGATGTGAAAGTTCCTGTAGAAAATCTCATTGGAGAAGAGGGCATTGGTTTTAAATATGCCATGGAGACGCTAAATGGTGGTAGAATAGGAATTGCCGCCCAGGCATTGGGAATAGCGGCAGGGGCTTATGATTTTGCACTGGCTTATTCCCAAGAGCGTAAGACTTTTGGCAAACCAATCAGTCAGCATCAGGCAATTCAATTCAAGTTGGCCGACATGGCTACCAGCATAGAGGCGGCCAGGCTTTTGGTGTACAAGGCCGCCTGGCTCAAGGATCAGGGTGAGGATTATTCACAGGCATCCGCTATGGCAAAGCTTTATGCATCCCAGGTGGCTATGGATGTAAGCATTGAGGCTGTTCAGATTCATGGGGGCTATGGATATGTAAGAGAATACCATGTCGAGCGCCTAATGAGAGATGCGAAGATCACCCAGATCTATGAGGGCACTTCCGAGATTCAAAAAATAGTCATATCCAGGGGACTTCTCAGACAGTAATTTGGTCAAAAGGGAAGGGTATAATTAGATAAAATTGTACCCTTTTTTATTTTTTTCACACCACTTATAGAAAATCCATGATTTCTTGTAAGAAAAATCCTATTTTTGGAATTATCTTTTTTTGCTAATTATTCATGGAATATTACAACAAAGTAATCGAATCAGTCAATGTAAGGTTTATCCGCGGGAATAACTTCCGGGTTGAAAAGCCTGCCTCTGTGACAGATTATTCTGAATCGGATAACACCCTGATTTTACTTCACCATGGCACCCTCAAGTTTGGAGAAGATCAGGAGCTACTGAATGAAGGGGAGGTTTTGTTTTTGCCGGCTGAGCAAAAAACCAAACTCACCTTGGGAGGTGGGGCAAAAAAAGGAGAGATAAGTAAGGATAAATTCCAGGAGAATAAGAAAAAATATCTTCAGAGTATTAGTTTCAGGGAAATTAAAAATTCGGAGGATGACTGTATTTCCATTTTAGGTTTTGAGTCCAAAGTCTTCGATGTGGTCAATTTTTTTAATTCTTTGGGCATTCCTCCATTTATCATCCGGTTTAATGACCGCCTGGCTACTATCATAGAAGACCTGATGAAGGAAGTGGAAGTGAGCAATGTGGGCAAGGAAAGAGCCATGAAGGCTCATACGGAGTTATTGGTTATAGAACTACTTCGCCATATACTCAAAAACAGGCTTTTTCTCGAAGAACTATCTACCAATGCGACCTACTTCAAGGATCCCCGTTTGATAGATTTATTTAATTTTATCAAGGCCAATCTGGGAGGGGATCTTTCCAATAAAATCCTTGCTAAGGTGGCCAATGTCTCTGAGGACTACGTGGGTCAGTATTTTAAAATGCTCACGGGGATCAATCCTCAGGATTACATCGAGTATCAGCGGATGGAAGCAGCTGTAGAACTTCTGAGAACCACCAAAAAGTCAATCCGGGATATAGGCAAAGAAGTGGGATATAAAGACACCGCCTATTTCTGCAGAAGATTTAAGATGATGTACGGAGTGCCTGCGGGAAGAATGAGAAGAAGGGACTCCTTAATTAACGTTCAGGGATAAATTCAATAACTGTCTG
>NZ_JAJUWR010000018.1 GCF_021390545.1 Algoriphagus sp. AGSA1
CTACATTAGAACAGGCAGTCTGGATGAGGTTTTCCTTTTTTTTTCATGATTGATAAGAGTTAATAAATGATCTAAAAAGTTACCTCTTTCTGGCTGCTCTTGAAACTACCGCAGGTTTAGTGCAACAACATGAAACACAACTAATAAACAGGTATGCAATAACAGCGAGCGTCTTACAAAAATCAGGAAGCATATTTTTTAGGGTGAAGTGAATGTTGGTAGAACTGAACATGTATCAAGCTGATGTTAGTGCAATAGAATCTATATAAGCGAAAATCCTGACTTGTACTAAAGCAAGCAAAAGAGACCGCCAATCCCCTTTGCCGTCACTGTTAACAACTAGCACCAATAATAACTAGAGGAATCAGAAGAATCACAGTAGTAGTTATGACAACCACTCGCGGTTGGGGAGTATGTTCCAGTGTCTGTACGCATGTCATTGTCTTGGTGGCAATATCGGGTGCAATTTGCTATATATTCCACTCCATATTCCTCTAGGGTATCCGATATAGCAAGAATGCTGAGATAATGGGGATGGGTGAGGATTTTTTCTTTAAGGTATTTACCTGTATAAGGCACCTTAAATGTTTCCAGTAATCTCTTGCAAATGACCAAACAGTTATCCATTGACTCCTAATAAAAATTCAACTAAAATTTTGATGTTTAAAATGATTCAATAAATTTGAGTATTAAGTTTTTAAAAGACTATACCGTGTTTACTAATTTTCAGTAAATTTTTACTAACCCAATTAACCTTTTACCTGATGAAAATTGGACATAAATTGAAAAAAGCCAGAGAATCCAAAAGACTAAGCCAGCAGGAAGTATCGGATCGCTTAGGGATTTAACAAAAAACACTATCCAATATTGAGAGCAACAAATCTCAGCCGACTGTTGCGCAACTTGCTTTGATGGGAGAGATTTATGGGATGGATATGCTGAAACTACTATCTGAAAATGGAGTAGATTTTTACCCGCCTCCACCAATCTCTCTGAGGCGGATAAAGAATTATAAAATTTAAAGAATGAGTTGAAGTGAATCGTCGTGGAATTTCCAACCTAAAACCCTTTAAGGGTTAATATATTTGAAAATACACTTATTTTGTTGGTGACCCCTTGAAGGGTTGTAAACTTGCTCCCCCTTTTTGGCAGAAATCTAATTGTTTTTCACTTATCCAGCAATCTCCTGTGATAGTTGATCTGTCCCAGGTGGTAGCTGAAATGTCCGAATAAGTGGATTAGGAAGAAGCCATGCGTCATTTTGTAGCCAAATACTTCCAGCGGATAATCCTTCCCTAGCATCTCCTCTCCCATTCCTTCCAGACTGGCGGTTACCATTTTTTGAAGCTTTTCTATACTTGAGATCAACTCAGTTTTTGGGACATGCTTACCGGCAAATTCAAAGTCCCGATCCCGGACGTATTTAAATTTTCCCATCTCCTTGCCCACAAAATGAGACATGTTTCCTATAAGATGCAGGCATAGATTCCCTCCTGAATTGGCTATATTTGGTTCTACTATCCAGAGGTTCTCCTCTTTTGTGTAAGCGTCGATTTCTGCTTTTAATTTCGCTATATCCCGCTCAAAAAGCTTGGTAATTTCTTTTATACTCATTTCTTATGCTTTGAAAATTTAAGGCATGAAGTATCATCTTTTCCTAGTTTATATTTACCATATCCTGAATCGTTCCAGCATCCGGTAAATTTTAACCAGTTTTCACGGCTTTGATTACTTATTCAATCAGGGTCAATAACATTTTTTCTATTACCAAATCTACTTGATTTGGAAGACTGGGAGCTAGCTGGATTTGCTGCTATGTTTTTTTTTGATTCCACTGCTTTCCCTTCTGTTTTCTCTGGTGCTTCGGTTTCTGGATTTTTCCGCTTAGGGAACGGTTTTCTCTTGCCATTAGAGCCGGTATTTTTATTTTTATTGAATCCGGGTTTCTTTCCACCACTGTTTTTTGAATGAAGGTCAGACTTGCGTTTCTGGGGCTTCCCAGTGTATGCAGGGCCTTCCTCAAACCCTTCAGGTAAGGGGTTTTGGGTGATCTTCATACCGATCAGCTTTTCTATGTTGTCAAACTTATACTGGTCTTTAGGGTTGACAAAGGTGATGGCTTCCCCTTCCATATCTGCTCTCGCAGTACGTCCCACGCGGTGAACATAGTCCTCAGGATCGGAGGGCGTGTCGTAATTAATGACCAGTTCTATACCTACTACATCTATACCCCGCGAAATGATGTCGGTTCCTATCAGGATTTTGACGGTTTTATTTTTAAATGCGGACATGATCTTCTCCCGCTCTACCTGCTCCAGATCTGAGTGGAATGCTTCTATTTCGAATTGCTTCTTTAATACTTTATAAAGTGACTTTACTTTATCTTTAGTAGAGGCAAAAATGATCACCGCTTCGTAAGCTTTCTGGGAAAGAATATGTCTGACCAGTTCCTCTTTCTGTGTATCATATACCGAATACATGGATTGTGTCACTCCTGCGGCTGTTTTGCCGATTGCTATGGATATTTCAGCAGGGTTGTTCAGGAATTTCATGCTAAACTGCCGGATTTTAGGAGGCATGGTAGCGGAGAAAAGAACAGTTTGTCGGTTTTTGGGAAGGTAATTGACGATTTTCAGGATGTCATCCGAAAAACCCATATCCATCATGCGGTCAGCTTCATCCAGTATCAGGTGCTCTAGCGTAGTCAGGTTGATTTTTCCTCCTGCCAGCAGTGCGATCAACCGGCCCGGTGTAGCTACAATAATCTCGGCACCTGTTTCCAATGCCTTTTTCTGTTGCTCCCAGACGATCCCATCCCCTCCTCCATAAATAGGTATAGAGCTTATGCCCAGAAAATAGGCAAAGCCCTGGATTTGTTGGTCTATCTGAATAGCAAGTTCACGTGTAGGTGCCAGAATAAGTGTATTCAGGGTACTGGTACCGCTCTTACTTATTTTATTGAGAATGGGAAGTATAAACGCAGCGGTCTTGCCTGTCCCCGTTTGGGCACATGCGATAAGATCCTTGTTTTCCATAATGACCGGTATGGCCATTTCCTGGATGGGTGTTGGTTTTTCGAAACCCATGGCATCCAGGCCTTCCTGAAGCGAGGTTTCGAATTTAAATGATGAGAAGTTCAAAATGTGGTGAGTGAAGTATTGTAAAAAGAGACGTGTTTATTTTCCTACGTCTTCCCAAATATAGCCCTTAATTGTACAGAAATACAACTAGTTATCCGAAAAGCTTCTCCAAAATCTTATAGGTGATCAGGTAAGTAGGCCTCACTCCTTCCATCCCCAGTGCCCCAGACGCCAAGGTACTTCCTGTTTCCAGAGGATTGTCCGAAGCATAGTAGGCGTAAAGTACTTTGACATTTGACCTGATGGATCGGCGTATTTTGGAGGCAGACTGAATGGCTTTCTGGTAGTGGGCACCCTCCATCTCCAGACCTACGGCGTTCCAGGAAGATTCCATAAAGTAAGTGAGAATATCCTTGTTCTGCAATGATGTGCCCAGAACAGAAATCATGGTCCCGGAATACACCCCTAAACCAAATCCCTCAAAATCCCTCTTTTTGAGCTCATTTTTGAAAGGATAATTATCCGCGGTACCCTCAAAGACATGGGCATTTGGGATCATCAAATCCCCTTTTCCTCCATAAAGTATTCCAGCCTTCCCCATGATGGAAGTGGATACTACATCTAATGGGATGGACTTGTCCCCTTTATTATAAGGCTTCAGCAGCTCATCAAAGCATTCGTATGCCTGCTCTCCGAAGGCATAGTCCATCACCACGAACACAGGTCTTTTCCCTTTTTCTTTGGGCAGCTTCACCCCTGGAATCAACTCATCCTTTTCGAGCAGTGCCGTATCAATAATCTGGGCACCAATGTTTGTCCCCGATTCATCTGGGAGATTGATAAATCCATGTTGAGCGGCATATTTTTCTATCGCTGCCCCTTTATTGTTTTTGGCTTTGACAGAAATATCCATAACCACATTTTCCAAGGCTTGATAGTCTTTCAGATGGAGCAGCTGGAACCCATAAACCGTATTGACTACTGAATGGAGATTGGCGGAGATAATATGGATAGGTCGCTTCAGTAAATCGTTTTCATCCAAGGCAACTTTTATTCTTCTTGCCCACATTTCACCATACACATGATGGCCAATACGTTCTCTAAGTGTGGTGGAGAATGATATCTCACGATCCAGATTTTTGGTGGCTTCTTCCTGAGCTAGTTTTCCCATGTGGTAAACGATAGAAAAAAGACTGTTGGAATTGCTGCTTTTTTCAAACTTATCCACTGCCTGAACAGTTTCCTCGTAAGTCCTGCCAATAAGATGGCTCAAATAGGCACTTGCGGCTTCTTTTTCAAATTCCTCTCCCGCTGCTTCTTTCTGCACGAACTCTTCCAGCATTAGCCAATTTGTGGAGATTTTTCCTTTAGGGTCGGTGCTGTTGTTGTAGATTTTATTTGACTCTATATACAGAAATGTAAGATGGGTCAGGATATCATAGATATCAGATCGCCCCCGGGTCATCTCCACATACATGATATGTTCATCCAGCCGATAGCAATTCCGCTTACGTTTGGCGGGTACTATGGCATCCAGCTTGGATGTTTCATAGCCTTCACGACTGATCAGACGGACAAAGCGGCACTCTTCGATGCCCCTAGGGAGACGTTCCATGACATAAAGCAGACCGTCCAACTCGATCTTTTCATTGTCGGTGACCAGACCGTAAATCTCAGGACTGAGAACGCGTAAGGCATCTATCAGACTTTCTCCCGAAACCCCCATTGGTTTGTAGCTTCCTCTGGTAAAAAGGTGCCTCATCGTAATGTACAATCGCTCTATGGCGGCCCTTGACTCGTGTGCTCTGGTTCTTTTCATGTGTTTATAATTGTTTTTCAATGGTCACATGGAATCTCGCAGCGATTATAATCATGCCAGTGTGTCTCGCTTACGTCATGCCTGTCTGCCTCAGGCAGGCTCGATTTCATAATGCAAATGGGTTTTGCAGGACAAAAGTACAGAAATTACCTAAAGTATGCAGAGCGTCATGTCTCAATGGCACTAGAAAGGCTTCCATTGATCACCATGGACTGCGGACTCTGAAAACTCAGCAACTCTCTTCTCGGACACCCAAATCTTTGACTCTTCTTGATAACCTGAGTTCGATTAATTAATCGATAATTATACCGCATGGTATATGTTCTGACTTACTTTAAACAAACCTTTTCCAAAGTTTCAATTAATTTTAAGAGTTTAATGCAACTATAAATTCAGACAGATATTAAGAAATGTCAACTAAACATCAACTTTGGAAAAGTTGATCAATAAATTAAGGCCGAACTCAGGCTGATACTAAATCCACATTCTTGATTCTTAAATCTTGAGCTTTATTACTGAGCACCGCGCCACCGCTCGTGTCCCAAGAACGGTATCTGCGGACTGTTGACCTTGGATAACGGCTTGCCCTATCTCCGGTCTTATCTCTCTCCCGCTCCACTTCTAATTTTTCAACTTTTCAGAAAAGTACTTCTTCAATTTATCCACCTTAGGCTTAACCACGAACTGGCAATAAGGCTGTGTTCCATTCTGATTATAGTAATCCTGATGGTAATTCTCTGCCGGATAAAAATTGGTAAAATGCGTGATCTCAGTCACAATCGGGCTATCAAACACCCCAGATTCATTAAGTTGCTCCTTAAGAGTACGGGCTAGTTTTTCCTGCTCAGGAGTGTGGAAAAAAACAGCAGACCGATATTGCGGGCCTACGTCCCCTCCTTGCCTGTTCAGTGTGGTAGGGTCATGGGTTGCCCAGAAGACTTCCAAAAGCTCTGGTAAACTTAAAACGGCTGGATCGTAATACACTTGAATCACTTCTGCATGTCCAGTGGTTCCGGTACAGATCGCGTTATAAGTAGGGTTTTCCACAAAACCTCCTGAATAGCCGGATACTACTTTCTCCACGCCATTTAACCGCTGAAAAACAGCCTCAACACACCAAAAACAACCCGCTCCAAGTGTAATTAGATCCAATCCTTCGGGTATGATAACTTCTGTGGCAGGAAGATTAAACTCATTTTCCATAGTAAATGCTTTTTATAGTACCCAACCGATATGATACTACTTAAGTTTGTTTGGTGGTAAAATTCTCAAAGCATCGCCGATGTCCTCCTTGCTGTTATTGTTTACTGAAGGCTCTTCTATTTTTATCAGCCCCTCGATGCTTAACAACCTAGTTTCCTTGTTTATCTCTGGCATAAAGTGTTTCCAGTCTTCAGGATACATCTGTTTTACTACTTCAGCGGAAGTGAATCCTTCTCCTTTTCTTTGCCTGAGCATATCCAAAATTGCAGTTCTGAGAATCTCCATACTGTCACCTTATCTGCACACCATCACAAATGCAGGTGGTAGGTTTTTAAGCGTGAAGCTGGTATTCACATGATCAAAGTATTTTTTAAATAATGTCTTCAGCATGTAAGAATAACAAATCTGAATAAAAAAGCCATTCTGATTCAATGCAATCTTACTTTGGGTAAGTATTTGATTCTTTACCTCTTGCGCGATAAAGCTGAACGGAAGGCTCGATAAGACATAATCCACCTTTCTTCCATCGAGGTATTTGGCTATATTTTCCGCAGAATCATTGATGATCCTGACATTCTTCTGGGGAAACAGTTTTTCCATGGAATCGCAGAAGGATTTGCTTATTTCAAAGACCAGAAGTTCAGCATCAGGGTCTAGTCTATCCACTATGCCTTGGGTAATGCTACCGTCACCACCCCCTAATTCAACAATTAATTTTGCATCTTTGAAATCAGCATGTGACAGCATTTTATTGACAAGTGCTTTAGAACTGAAAGACAACGCACCTGTAGTACTTAAGTTGGAATACAGCTCCAACAACAAATCTGATTTACCCATACAATATTTAATTCTATGCTTGAAGATACCTGATTTTACACTATCTTTTCAGTCTTCACCGAAAAAGTTAACGCGTAAATATGGCCCAAAAGGCTGAAATCCGATCCAATCTCCCAGTAAAGATCCAAACTACTCTGAACAACTTTTGGAGTATGTCCCTGATCTTCTCGTCTTTGATGATTTTACTGAGGCTTACTGAATTGATTTTGATCTTCCGGACACAGGTGATCCAGCTGAGGATCAAAGATGTGGTGCTCTTCAGTTTTTTTGAGGATCTAAACTGGATTCTGTATTTCCTAGGCTTACTCTTTATATTCCATACAATTAACAGCCTATTGTCACTGGGGTTGGCCAAACGCTTCACCCAAGTCTTGTTGGTCCTGGCACTTCTTATACACATTACCCTTATCTTCTACTTCCTCAAAACACTTCAACCGCTGGGCAAAGATCTATTTGGATATAGCCTAAATGATATAATCATTACAGTACAATCATCCGGTCAGCTAAATTTAGTTTCCGTCCTCGTAGGTATAGTGATTTGCACAGCTGTATTCCTATTGTTCAATCTGGCAAATAAATACTTCGCATTTGGGCTGAAAACCACGTTGGTTCTCAGCATTGCCATGTATTGGTTTTTGATACTGGTGTACTTTATACCTATAAAAGACCCAGACCACTTAAATGAGACCAAAGCAAATATTCAGCTGAATAAATCAAAACACCTATCAGAGCAGGCATTTGACTTCCTGATCTATAAGGATGAGTATTATTTTGATTTTTATTTAAGAGAGGTGAAAGACGGACTCTTCGTAAAAAAAGAATACACTGATCCATCCTACCCTTTTCTATACTCTGCGGATTACCCAGATGTACTCAGTCCTTATTTTGACAGTTTATCGGCACCCCCAGATATAGTTTTTGTATTGATAGAAAGCCTGGGGAAAGCCTATTCAGGCAAGGGCGCTTATCTGGGGAGCTTCACTCCTTTCCTTGACTCTCTGGAACAACACAGTCTTGTATGGACAAATGCCCTCTCATCCACTGGCAGGACATTTGGACTGCTGCCAGGGATCTTTGCGGGATTACCTTATGGTGAGAGAGGATTTTTGGAGCTTTATGACGATTTTCCCCACCATAACAGTCTCATTAGTGTGTTGAATACCAATGGTTATTCATCTAGTTTCTTTATTGGTGCGGACATCAGTTTTGATCATGAAAGGGAATTCTTGGATTATGCTGGAGTGACCCATTTGACGGACATCCACAGTTTTGAATCAAAGTATAAGAAAATGCCATCTTCTCCCAATGGGTTCAGCTGGGGCTATGGCGACAAGGAGTTGTTCATGCAAGGGCTTTCTTTGTTTCCCAGAAGGGATGGGAAACCACAGTTAGGGATCTTTCAAACCATCACCTCCCACGATCCATACGTGGTTCCTGAGCCTGAAACTTATTCACAGAAATTTGAAAATCACCTGGAAAATTATCTCCATCTCAGTGAGGCTGAAAAAAAAGACTATAGACCCTATAAAAATATATACCAGACAATTCTGTATGCTGATGATGCGATAAAGGCTTTTGTCACTTCCTACAGTGAGAAACCTGAGTTTGCCAATACCATCTTTGTGTTTACAGGAGATCACCGCTTACCGGAAATACCTATGGCTTCCCGTCTGGATAGGTTTCATGTGCCGCTGATTATCTATTCACCCCTACTCAGAAGGCCTGCCTACTTCAAGGGGTTGGTAAGCCACTTCGAAGTGACTCCTTCACTACTCGCAATGATGCAGGCCCAAGTTGGTGTGGAGATACCAGGTAAGAAAATATGGATGGGACAAACACTGGATACCTCGAGCGTTTTTCAGTCAACTATTGTGATGCCGCTCATGCGAAATAAAAGTCAGTTGATTGAATTCTTAAGTGGAGAATATTTCCTGTCAGATGAGCAGTTATTTGTCATCACAGATGGGATGAATATAGATCCCATTGAGGATCAGAGCCTCAGGAATAAATTGACTGGGGAATTTGAGGATTTCAAAAACAAAAACAATTACATCATACAAACAAGAAAGTTGTTGCCGGAGCCTTAATTTGCCGCTGCTTGTTTGTTCTCGTATGACCTATCCAAGATCTGGGATAGCAAGGGATAAAAATAGTTCCAGTAAAAACTCTTTCTATCCGTATAGTCGGTAATCAGATGTAGTCCCCGCCACAGGGCCGGTACCCCTTGGAAGCGGGAAGAGCCTAAGGAATATCGCATATCAGAAAAATCACCAGCCAGGTAGTAATATTGTCCTTCTCCAATATCTTTGACGACGGCGGCCGGGAAGAACCGGGGCAACCCCATTTCCCTGAGTTTTTCTTTTCCCAGCTCAGAAGGGTCAATATCGTAATAGGAAATCACCTGATAATCACGTTGTATAAGCACTATGTCAAACCAATCCGGGTAAGGCACCACTTCAGGAAGTTTAAACCCATGTTTATTGTTTTTTTGGGTTCGGATTTTAGGAATACCACCATAGTAATCCCTATTATTGGAGAAGGCATTCACCCTGCCGTCTTCATGGACAAACACTATCCCCGGCCCTGAAGGCATCCATGTGTTGGCATGCTGCTCACGGTATTGGCTGATAAACCAATCAGGGATGTCATTATTGATGGTAGTGTCCATTTCATCAAAATACCTGGCGATCCACCCTGTCCACTTTATCCCCATTAAGTTTTCGAATTCTGCCCTGATCCCAACCGATGTAGGAGAGGCCATGGTATTGAACTCCGCAATGATGGTCTTATGAAGGCTTGCCGCTTCACGTAGCAAATTAATGTCTCCCCTGTTCAACCCGCCATAAATTTTCTTAGACCTTTCCTCCGAATTGAATTCTTTAAAATCATCTTCATATACTCCATAGGTATCTGCAAAATACAATACATCCAATCCGGCGGCTTTTTCACCGATTTCTATTTCGGATAGGTCTCGCAGATCTTTAGAAGTGCCAAAGGTGGGTGTTTGATCAGGAAAAAAACCATAATAATCTTCTCCGACATCATAGAAATCACCTTTCTTGTTTTGAAATTTCAGATACTCCAGTGCCCAGAATATCCCATGATGCTCCTGATAGCTTTTGGAGGGTACAGTCTTGTCCACGACCACTACCTCAAGATGCCTGCCGGGAAAAAGAAGCCAAATCAAAAAGCTGATCAATGGGATGAAAATAACAACTATAGCAAGCGGCAATAAGCGACTTGTGTATATTCTGAACTCCTGTGTGAATATTCCTCTCATTAAAATCTATACTCTACACCCAAGGAAAGATTGAGGTTATCCCGATATCTATCAGGGCCTAGTTCATCATGACTGTAGCCGGTAAAGCCGTAAATCATAAAACGTTGGGTGACTAGCTGTTGGTAACCGGCTCTAACCCGATATGAATTAAGCAGCTGGGTAGGATCCCGGGTTTCCTCATCCGGGGATACACCAGTGCTCAACTGTAAGGAAAAGAAATCCTCCCCAGTTTTGAAATAATATCGAGCTTGTAAATTAGCCGAAGTCCCCAAGCTGTTACCGGTACCGGGAATCAGGTTTCCACGAATATTCAACCACCAGTTGCCCACATATTTCCCTAAAGAAGCGGTATAAATATGGGTGGGGTCCGAAAACTTCAGATACCTATACCCTGCTTCAATTTCCCATGCTTTAGGTAAATTATAAAAGGCAGAGACACCTAGTCTGAAATTGGGGAAAAAGCTGGCTGATGAGCCTCCTATGTTCAGATAAGCATAAGCATTTTCTCCTAAGGAAGGATAGGCGTCCAACTCCAAAAGAGTTCCACTGTCATCAAATCGGGAAGATTGGGTCACCCTTCCTATCAAGGTCCCTGTCAGATTGGTCCGGGTCCTGCCATAAAGGGAGAAGGTATTCCATGGCGTAATGTCTCCCAGAAATGAATCATAATCATAGGTGACACCTATGGCATTATTACTTTTGAGGCGGCGCAGAGTCTGCATATAATCCAGTAGATCTTCATTCTTATATTTCTTTTCAAAAAGTTCTTCTGCTATTTCATAGGCAGCATTATATTCTTCTTTGTAATACAGTAATCTGGATTCCTTATACCTGAGTAAATCAGGAAGTGGAGAGCCTAGGTTTTCTTTTGCCTTGGCCAGTACTTCATCTGCCTTATCGTATTGGTCAGCCCAGGATAAATTATCCAGATAGGCAGCGTACCCATCTTCATAGTCTGGAGAAGCTACGATGGCGCGCTCCAGATACATAGAGGCTGAATCATTTTTGCCTTCCCAGGCATAGCTTCTTCCCACCAGGATCAAAATATCAGCGTAGTCGGGGTGTTTTGACAGTGCCCGAAATGCGATTTTTCTACCTTCAGCATATTTTCCATCGAGAATCAGTGTTCTGGCGTCCACTAATAATTCATCTGGATCAAAGGAATCCTGAGCTTTTGTAGCAAGGGAAAAAGCCAAACCAGTAATAAGCAGAATGAGGGCTTTTTTCATGTGTTTATAATTTGACTTTTAAAGGCAATATGCCTGCCTGTCTTCGGACAGGGAATCTTTGACGGTTCAAATAATCATTGCACTGTATTATTAATCGTGTTGATTCCATAATCAGAGATTTAGATTGTTAGGCTCCATGTTTTTTTTATCTTCAGATTTTTTAAAGCCGGTACGGATCATCTGGCCCCAGCCGCCTTTCCCCTTGATAAAATCCCAGTGTCCACCTAGTCCCCAATAAACAATCTTGGGGTGGATAAACAGAGGCTCTAGAAGTATAGTGAGAATGAGCTTGTTCAGATCTTTCCTGTCCTTGTAATTGTTATAGGATATCTGCTCATACAGGATGCTAAAAGAAGAAACCAGAAGAGAAAGCAGATAAAGTACAATAAACAATGCAATAAAATAAAAAGCAGAAAAGTCACCGATGATGATGAGAATCAAGGTATATATTAGTCCCATAAGCTCCAAGACTGGAGCCATTTTCTCAAATACATTCCAGTAGGGATAGGACAGCATCCCCATGAAATTGTAATTCGGATTGAAGCGAATGACACGGTGTAGCTGGAGGGTTTCTATAGTACCCCGGATCCACCGGTTTCTCTGTCGGGAAAGTATTTCCTCGTTTTCCGGTACTTCTGTCCAGCATAGAGGGTCAGGCACAAATCCGACTTTATATGGGATATTGCGCTCTTCCATGTATCGCCGCATGCGGACCACCAATTCCATGTCCTCTCCTACTGTCTTGGGGAAATACCCACCTACTTCTATTACCAATTCCCTATTGAAAAAACCGAATGCGCCTGAAATCAGCATTAAACCATTCACCCTTGTCCAAGCCATCCTACCCATCAAAAAAGCTCTACAGTACTCGATCACCTGAAATCTTCCCAACAGCGTAGTAGGAATTCTATACTTGGTCACCGTACCATCCTGAACATCACAGTTGTTGGCAATTCCTATCACCCCTCCTACAGCTATCACTTTCCTGTTGGTCTCCTCCATAAAGGGCCTGACCATCCTGGTCAGTGATTCATGGGAAAGAATGCAGTCCACATCTATACATGCCAGTAGTTCTTTAGAGGAAACATTGATGCCTGCATTGAGTGCGTCTGCCTTGCCACCATTTTCTTTGTCAATAACGATCAACCTGTTGTACGATCGGTTCTTTGATTTATAAATGCCCCGAACAGGATTTGCTATTATCTCCTCATAATAGGCAAAATCCGTGACCTCTAATTCAAAAGCAGCTATCAATTTCGCAAGTGTGTCATCCTTTGATCCGTCATTGATGATGATTACTTCAAATTTTCCATAGTGGAGTGAAAGCAAGCTTTTGACATTCTGTACGATGGTCTGTCCCTCATTGTATGCAGGAGCCAAAATAGAAACGCCCGGAGCCATAGGTGAGGTAATAATGTCCCCATAATCCGAAAATCTATTTCTTCTTCTATGGTCTCGCATTTCCAGCGCACTGAGGATCATAAGAAATAAGTAAACCAATATCACCGAAAAACTAAGGAATAAAAAAATCATTCCCAAAACTTCCATAATAAGATAAAACAAGAAACTATACATCTAACAAAAGGGAATCTGATATGTGCTGGTTAATGCGATAGGTTTCACTGGAATCCTGTTCTTGAATGTATTGGTTATACCGAATAGCATCCAGACTGTGCAAACTTTTAAGTAGTGTCATTTTCAGTCTAAATCCAACCTCTTTAACCAACAGTCCGGAAATTATTTCCACAGAACTTTCATCTCCGATAGAACCGGCTGCCTTTGCCGCTGCTATTACCAATTGATTGTTTTCAGACTTCAAGCTACTGTTTACAAGCTCATTTTGGGCAGGCACTCCCAGATATTCAAAGGTTTTCAGGATTTCTATTTTCTCTTCGTCAGATACAGATCCGAATTTCTCATCCAGTTCCGCTAATAGCTCCACCAGCCCTAGTACCCGAACTAATTTATATCCAAAGAGCCTGATGCTTTTATTTGCTGAGTCAAATAAGGTATTGATCTGGAGGTTTCTAGTGGATTGCAGGTATTTAATGATCCGCAGATAATTCATTTGTTGCCATCGCGAAAGGGGAAAAGTCTGATCCCGGAGAAAAGACAGATCCACACTGTTCGACAGGTTAAGTATGGTGGCCACTGCCTGGGACCGAATATAAAAGTTCGGGGAATTGACATGCTTTTTCACCTCTCTCAGGGCATCATTTAAATCCATTTCATTAATCTCCACTAAACCAGTCACTACCGTGTCCCACTGCTTACTATTCAGTTTGTTCAGTGTGACCTTATCCAGGGCCAGTCTTTTGTAAAGAGCTTTAAGTTTAAGTTTGAAGTCCCCTTTCATTTTTTTGTTTAAAGCGATAATTCGCTCTATCAGGACTTGGTTATAAATTGACTTCTTCCGCAGCTTAGCAGGAAAACTATCGTTCAGCTCCTCCTCACTTATAGACTCCAGTTCTTCGAGGCTTTTAGTAAACAGAATCTCAGTCAATGGGTTTACAACCTGCTCGTCATAGATTGCTAATAGGGCTTCCTTTCTGTTTCTCCTGGTTTTATAGATGATCATAAAAACTATCATTCCTGATGCCACAACTAAAAACAGTAAAATTGCAACTGACACTACAAAAATCTTAAAGTCACTAAAGTATGCACGAAGCCCATTAAACATGGGTGAATA
This sequence comes from Algoriphagus sp. AGSA1, assembly GCF_021390545.1. Lineage (GTDB taxonomy): Bacteria > Bacteroidota > Bacteroidia > Cytophagales > Cyclobacteriaceae > Algoriphagus. The sequence continues at coordinate 14,138 of NZ_JAJUWR010000018.1, forward strand.
GTGCTCCTTACTGGCCAGTGATATCAAATCCTTCCTAGTCGATCCATTCTCTGTTTTCAGCTGTAAATCCCCGTTTCCAATGAGGATTGAGACATATTCCAGGGTTGCTTCGAATGTAGCAGGTTCATTGTATATGAAAAATTCGACTTCAGGGTGCTTGTTTCCTGACAGCAAGAGACTATCCATACTTCCCAGTACGGCTGAAAAGTCAGTAAAAAAGGCGTAAGACGATGTGTTTTCCCCAGCATTGCCCGAACTGTTTTCCATTCCTGGATCTGACAATCCAAACTGTAAACCGGGAATTTCACCCTGATTTGTCAAAAATTCCGCAAATGAAACGGAATCAGTAAAAACCACCTCTTGCTGACAATAGACTTTTGCTGTTACTAACAAAAAGAACAAAAACACAAGTGTAGCTGCGTTTTTATAGCTCATGGATTATGATCTGAGGACACGTTTGACCCTAATAGCCAGCTCATTGGGATTAAAGGGTTTAGGGATAAAATCCGCCACACCGAGATTAAAGGCTTCCAAAACTATCTTTTCTTCCTCTCCTAATGAGCTTAGTACAATTATAGGGGTTTCTGGTTTTGTTTTCATCACATAGTGGATAATTTCAATTCCATTTTTAAAAGGAATCATCACGTCTGTAATGATCAGATCCAAGCTTTCGGTATCTATGGCATTGATTCCGGCATTGCCATCCTTTACCAAGATAGTTTCATACCCATCCTTTTTTAGACGAAACTGAACTAAGCTGGAAATAAGCAAATCATCCTCTATGATTAGGATTTTTTTCATTCTTTTTTTGGTGACACTATTCTCAAATATAATAGCTAATGCCCAAAACAGAACGGTATTTACCAGTCAAATAAATTTAGAATAAACCGGGTGTTTTTTATAGAGTGTAAATCGAATTTCAGACCTATTATCCTGCCATTGATCAAATAATACGCTGTAAAAAATAATTCCAAATGGATACTGAAATAGCTTTTACTAGCTTGCTTTGATTAAATGAACCACCAACATAGAAGAGGTTCACACGGATGGTACATCTCAAATAAAGATTCAACCGTGCTTCTAAATTTTAAAACCAATTCCACCATATGAAATCGACAGGATTAAAATCATCATTAAAACACACAGGGCAATGATAAGTTTAACAGTCGAACCTGCCTACTGCAGACAGGTGTGACCTCTGAAAATCAAATTACAATCACATGAAAAAAAAATTACTCTACACAGGTGTGTTTTGCTTAGGGGTATTAGGGTTTCTTTCTACTAATCCTACTAATGCCCAGAGTGATCCATCGGGCAAAAAAAGAATCACTGATACATATGCTATCACCAATGCAACTGTATTCACAGCACCAGATCAAAAAGGTATTAAAGCAACCGTGCTGATTAAAGACGGCTTGATCCTCGACATAGGAAGCAAGCTAAGCCTTCCCAAAGAAGCAAAGACCATTGAAGGTGATTCACTTTATATTTATCCTGGCTTCATAGCAGGTGCAAGTGACGTAGGGATCACCAAGCCCAAAGATCCGGACAGACCAGACGACTTTATATCCTCTAATCCTCCAGATGAGATCGCGGGAATCACCCCATGGAGATCGTCAATGGATCAGTTTTCTATTAAAGATGGTAAGATAGATGATCTAAGAAAAGCGGGTTTTACAATTGCCCAGATCAAACCAGAGGGTGGTATGCTGGCAGGTAAGACCGCTGTCATCCTGTTGGGAAATGAACTTTCAACCAATCTTTTAAAAGATAATGCCGCATTGGCCGCCAGTTTCAGCGGTTCTAGAGGAATGTATCCGGCTACGGCTGTTGGGGTCATGGCAAAATTCCGTGAGGTATATGATAATGCCAAACTTACTGACGAACGTTCCCAAAAATATACCACTGTGTCCGGACTGAAACGACCCGAGATCACACCTACTTATAGTGCCATGCAGGAAGTCATCAATGGTCGGATCCCTGTGTTGTTTTCTGCTTCCACGGAATTGGAAATCAGACGGGCAATCAGTTTACAGAAGGAAAAAGGATTCAAATTGATCCTGACTGATCTGGAAGAATACGAAACTGTATTGGATGCGATTAAGGCCTCCGGAGCCCATGTCTTAGTGAAATTAGAAATCCCGGATGACAAAGCTATAAAAGCACAGAAAGATGAGGCAAGCAAAGAAGCCACTGAGCTTTATGCCCGGGTGAAAAAAGCTTATGATGATGCAATTGCGCAAACTGCCAAATTGGAAAAGGCTGGTATTCCATTCGCTTTTACCACAGTGGGCGTGAAATCCAAGGATATCATGAAATCGCTTCAGGTTATGATAGAAAATGGCCTCTCGGAACAGGCTGCACTGGCAGCTCTCACGACTAATCCTGCTTCCATTCTGGGTTTGGACAAAGTGGCAGGTACAATCGAAAAAGGTAAAATGGCTAATTTGATTCTAAGTACAGATTCTATTTTTGCAAAGGATAGTCAAATCAAACATGTGGTGGTAGATGGTTACATCTATGACTATGAGACTAAAGCAAAAAAGAAATCCTCCAAGGAAGGTGAAAACGGCGATACTGTTCAAATTGAAGGGGATTGGGACTATACCTCAGAAAGTCCTGCCGGATCCTCGGGGGGAATCCTTTCAATAAAGAAAGAAGGTTCAGAATATACCGGTACTATTTCATACGATGATCCATCCGGCTCGGACAAGGCTACTTCCCCAATTAAAAATGTGACATTGGAAGAAGGGACACTTTCTTTTTCATTCGACGTCACCGCAAATGGTATGCAGATTACTGTGGACGTTTCCGGAGAAGTCAGTGAAGGCAGCTATGATGCTACTATGACAGTCGGTGAATTCGGATCATTCCCATTCAAAGGCACACTTACCCCAACCCTAATCGCAAATAACTAAGCAGATGAGAAAAGCAAATTATATTCTTGCGGCGCTATTGGGTCTAAGCATTCAATTAGCCTCAGCCCAAGTGAAAAAAGGCAGTGTATTGATAAAAAATGCGACTGTACTGACAGTTACCAACGGAACACTTGAAAACTCAGATGTACTCGTACAAGATGGGATAATCAAGAAAGTGGGTCAGAATCTAAATGCACCCAACGGGATAACCACTATTGATGCTTCTGGTAAATTCCTAATGCCTGGGATCATAGATGCCCACTCCCATCTGGGCTTGGATGTAGTCAATGAAGCTACAGCTCCGATTGTATCTGAAGTGAGGATGAAAGATGTCGTAAACCCCTATGAAGTGGGGCTCTACAGAGCACTTGCAGGTGGAGTGACCATATCACACGCCATGCATGGCTCAGCCAATGTGGTCGGTGGGCAAAATGCAACTCTAAAACATAGATGGGGTTCCATAGACCCCGCGGAAATCATTATGGAAGATGCCCCGCGTACCATCAAATTCGCGTTGGGAGAAAATCCGACGAGAGTTCATGGAAGAGGGAATGGTATCCAACCCCGTACTAGGATGGGAGTGGAAGCGATACTTAGAAATGGGTTCAATGAAGCCATTCAGTACAAGAAAGCCTGGGAGGAATACAATAAAGTTTCCTCTCAAAAAGGAAACACCGCCTCACCTCCTGTTCATAACGAACGGCTTCAGATCCTTTCCGACATCATAGATGGTAAGATAATTATCCACTGCCATTCCTATCGGGCAGATGAGATTTATATGTTGATTAATGTGGCAAAGGATTTTGGTATTACAAAGCTGGTATTTCAGCACACAAATGAGGGCTTCAAAGTAGCTCCTGAAATAGCAGAATACACCATGGGAGCTTCAGTATTTGCCGATTGGTGGGCCTATAAATTTGAGGTTTATTATTCCACGGCATACAATGCTGCTATTCTTACTGAAAATGGTGCCATTACTTCCATTAATTCAGATGATGCGGAACTGATCCGTCACCTTTATCATGAGGCTGCCAAGACCCAACGCTACGGCGGGATGACGGATGAGCAGGCACTTGCCATGATTACTATCAATCCTGCCAAACAACTTGGTATTGATGACAAAGTAGGTTCAATAGAAGAGGGTAAACAGGCTGATTTGGTGGTTTTCGAAGGCCATCCTCTTTCATCCTATGCAGTTCCGCAGATGACTTTTGTGGATGGTGTGAAATACTTCGATAGAATAGAAGATGCGGATGATCAGCGGATCAAAGTGAGTCCTACCCAGATGGTAGAAGATGTCATTCTATATACTGACCATGAGGAAAGATGTATGCAAGGGACTGAAGACCTGTTTGCAACGGCCAATTTCCTATTCCATAGACATTCTCATACACACTGATCACTTTAAATCACAACGGAGACAAGAATAGGCGACATTAAGATAACCTGTCATGGGATATACCACTTCGCTGACTTCATGTAACCGATAATAAACGTCCTGAAAATGAAAATTATAAACAAAACCTTTATCGCCTTTATCCTAGCCTTAATGCCGTTTTTGGCAATGGCACAGATCGATGGAGAAGTGATCAAACCACGAGCGGGAAAGTTTTTATTACAAAACGCAACAGTGGTAACTATCACCAATGGCATTTTAAGCAATACTTCCGTATTGGTGGAAGATGGGAAAATCAAGGAGGTCGGGGCTGATATTTCCGCAGATGGTGCCGAAGTGATCGACTGTACCGGTAAATACATTTATCCAGGCATGATCGACGGAGGTACTAAACTTGGTCTGGTGGAAATAAACTCCGTTCAGGAAACTGTAGATTATGCGGAAATGGGGAATTTTACGCCTAATATGCAGGCTTTGACAGCCATTAATCCAAATTCCGTGGCAATTCCAGTCACCAGAGTATCAGGTGTAACCACAGTACTTTCTGTACCTACGGGAGGATTATTCCCAGGTACAGCGGCCCTGATCAATCTCAACGGTTATACACCGGATCAAATGTATGCCGGTTTCAAAGGAGTAGTAATGAACTTTCCTAGTTCTGGACGCCGTGGAAGATATGATCGTAGATCTGATGAGGATATCAAAAAAGCCATGGAGAAATCCTTGAAGGAAGCAGATGAACTGTGGGAAAACGCAATGAATTATGCCTCATTGGCAGCCAATGGAGCGGAACTGGAATATTATCCCGAGATGGCCCAGCTAGCAAAAGCCACTACAGGGGAGCTGCCACTCTTGATCGAAGTCAACACGGCAGCTGATATTCAGGCCGCACTCAAATGGCTTGAGGAAAAAGAAGCTAAAGTGATTTTTACTGGTGTAGCCGAAGGATGGAGAGTCGCTGAAGAAATCGCCAAAGCTGGAATCCCTGTAATAACAGGACCAATACAGGCACTTCCCACCAGAGAATCTGACCGCTATGATGCTGCTTATGCCAATGCAGGAAATATGGCCAAAGCAGGTGTGAAAGTAGCCATCCGAACCAATGGTCAGGAAAATGTAAGAAACCTCCCCTTCTTTGCAGCCTTCGCCGCGGCATATGGTATGGGTAAAGAAGAAGCTTGGAAGGCTGTGACGATTACGACTGCTGAGATCTTTGGACTGGATGATCAATACGGCTCCGTAGAAGCAGGCAAAGTAGCCAACCTGATCGTGGCTGATGGTGATCCATTCGAGACCAAAACCAATATACTGCATGTATTTATAGATGGCTATAGAATGCCGCTTTCTAACCGACAGATACGCTTATACCAAGAATTTCTGGACCGTTCTCCAGGATTAAAAATGGATTAATATCCAGCTTTAATTGATTATAACCACAAGTAGAGTCTATGAATAGAGCTTTTCTTGTGGTTTTCTTTTATTTTGCCCCAGCTATGAAGTCGAGCCAGCTTGACGCAGACATGCCTGCCTGCCGTAAGAAAGGTATATCGAACGCGACAAAGAAGGATGTTTTTCCTACTTGGGAGATTTCACCTGCCTGCTGGCAGAGATGGCCTTAGAAAAACAATTATAAACAGATGAAAAGAATATACATCCCAATTTTTGTATCTCTGATCATATTTCAATTTTCCTGCAAGCGGGGTGAAAATAACGATCGGGTAACCGAACTCATCGAAGCCAAACGGGCGGAGGTAGCACCGGATAAACGGGTTGCCCTATGGGATTTAAGGTTTGAAAATGATTCCTTAAAAGGAGAGACTAATCAGCTGGAGGCCTTAGATGGACTTATTGATAACTTAAAATCACATCAAATCAGTTTTACAGATGCTGTTTTGCGGTTACCTGATGCCTCTTTGGGTGGACAAACCCGAGCTTTGGTCACCATCTCCGTGGCGAACATACGAAGCCAGCCAAGGCATTCTGCCGAGCTTGCTACCCAAGCTCTTATGGGAACTCCGCTGAATGTACTAAAGGAAGATGGAGGATGGTATCTTGTTCAAACCCCTGACGGCTACCTTTCATGGGTGGATCGAGCAGGCATACATTTGATGACGGAACAGGAAATGCAACTTTGGTATCAAGAACCAAAGGTGGTATTTACATCACTTACAGGACATGTATGGGATAGCATAGCTCAAAAAGAAATGGTATCCGACTTGGTGGCCGGGAATATTTTGACCCTAATTGAAGAGGCCGGTGATCAACTTAAGGTAAGTATTCCCGATGGACGTCAAGGATGGATTCCTTCAGGTCATGTTCAGGATTGGGAAAATTGGATTGCCAGTAGAAGTACATCACCGGAAAAATTAATCAGCACGGCTAAGCAAATGATGGGAACTCCTTATCTCTGGGGAGGGACATCTATCAAAGGTGTGGATTGCAGTGGATTCACAAAGACGATCTATTACCTCAATGGTCAGATCATTCCGAGGGATGCCAGTCAGCAGGTTCATGAAGGGCAGCTGGTGGATTCAGATCAAGACTGGGAAAAGCTCCAGGTGGGCGATTTGTTGTTTTTTGGTGAAAAAGCCACTAAGGAAAAGGAAGAACGGGTAGTCCATGTAGGAATGTGGATAGGAAACGGAGAATTTATCCATTCCAGAGGCTTGGTGAGAATTTCTAGTTTTGATCCAGCCAGCCCAAACTATGATGAGTATGAACTAAACAGGTACTTGCGTACCAAAAGAATTGTAAATGTTCCGTCAGAACATATCTTATCTGTTTCAAAGCTTTTATCAAATAAATAATATGTCAATACAAAAACCATTTTTTGCGGCAATCCTGGCCTTAGGCTTTGGACTCTCTGCAAATTCGCAACAGGTCACCGGATTTTATCTTAAAGACACAGCTGCACAGCGTGCACTGGAAGCCGAATACATCAAAGCTGTAAATTATGGTCAATTTAAGATTCATCTTCAAGAATTGACCAAGTCCCCTCACATAGTAGGAACACCTGAAAACGAAGCTGTTGCTGCCTATTTGACCCAAGTTATGTCTGCTGCGGGAATGGAGGTAACCCCCTACCCTTACGACGTGTATTTGCCAAATGATCCCGGAGAGTCTCTTTTGGAAATCATTACTCCTGACAAAATAACCTTATCCCAGCAGGAAGGCGTAGTTGATGGAGATCCATTCTCTTCGGATCCTAGACTTCACAAAGGATTCAATGCATATTCAGGTTCAGGTGATGTCACAGCCGAAGTGGTGTATGCGAACTATGGGGTAAAAGCAGATTTCGAAAAGCTGGCAGAAATGGGGGTTGATCTCACGGGGAAAGTGGTTATAGCCAGATACGGGGGCAACTTCCGGGGCTATAAGGCTCAGTTTGCAGAGCACTATGGAGCTGCGGCTTTGATCATTTATACTGATCCTAAGGATTCTGGCTATGAAAAGGGCGATGTCTATCCAGATGGGCCGTATTATAATGAAACCACCATACAGCGTGGTTCATTACTGGCTTTGAATTACACAGGAGATCCCCTGACTCCATTTGAGCCCGCCCTTCCTATGGACGGAGATAAGCAGGTGAAGCGTCTGGATCCTAAAGATGTAGCTTTTCATACGATTCCAGTCACCCCTATCGGGTATGGCGCAGCCAAAGAGATTTTAAGTAGAATGAAAGGCTCTTCAGTCCCTGAAGAATGGAAAGGCGGGTTGCCAATTGACTACAGAATTACCGGGGGGGAAGACTTGAAAGTACGTGTAAAAGTAGATCAACCCATTGATTTTGTACGGGCAAATAACATAGTGGGCAAATTCCAAGGCAGTGAATATCCAGACGAATGGATCATATTGGGAAGCCACTACGATGCCTGGAGTTTTGGGGCTACAGATCCTAATTCAGGCACCGCTATGATGTTGACCCTTGCAGAAGCTATAGGAGAATTGGTCAAAAAGGGCGAGCGTCCAAAAAGGTCAATTCTGATAGGGCATTGGGATGCAGAAGAACAAGGTGTGATAGGTTCCACAGAATGGGTAGAACATTTCAAGGATGAGCTACAGGCAAAAGCTGTCGCATACATGAATTTTGATGCTGCGGTTTCAGGAAGAAACTTCGGTGTTTCTGCAGCTCCAACACTTAAGAACCTAATAATTGAAGCATCCAAAGAAGTTGTTTATCCTGATTCATCGAAGACGGTTTTCGAAGTTTGGGCAGGACAAAATGAGGAGCCCAAAATAGGGAATTTAGGTGGAGGATCTGATCACATTGCCTTTTATATGTATGCTGGTGTGCCAAGCTTGAGTGGTGGTACAGGAGGGGTTTCTGCCTATCATTCCAACTACGACAACTTCTATTATTACAGCAAATTTGTTGATCCTACTTTTCAGATGGGAGGAACTTTGGCTTCCGTGATTGGGCTTCTTACGCTTCGTATGGCTAATGCCACTATTATCCCCTATGATGTGCCTAGGTATGCCCAAGATCTGCGTTTACACTTCGATAATGCAGTAAAATCTGTAAAGGAGTTGGACGCATCTTTTAACTTTTTTGGACGAGTGGATGATGCCTTGACCAAGTTACAGGCTACTACTACAGTTTATGAGGCTGCCATCAATACTGCATTGGAGGCAGGGAGGCTTACAGGTAAAGAAGTAAGCTCCATCAATAAAACATTGATTTCTCTGGAAAAGAGTTGGATAGATCCTAAAGGAATGTACTTCGGCAGCTGGTATAGATCACTTTATGTGAGTACAGATCCTTTCTCAGGATACGCCTCATGGATTTTGCCAGGTATAAGATATGAGGTAGAAACCAAATCTACCGACCGACTGGAAGAGTGGGATAAACGCTATTCAAAAGCAATCCTGGATCTGGATAAAAAAGTGAAGAAGATTGTCAATAGTCTGAAATGATAATTTAGATATTAGACAAAAGAGCCAAGAGTCAAGAGCTTCGGGCATCATTGAAATAGAATTAAAGGACTTGGATTTCTATCTGAGTCCTTTTTTAGTGAAACGTCTATCAGATAAGCATTTAAATATTACCTAACCCCCTTGTTTTTCTAGTGTCAAAAAATTAAATTCTGTGGAAAAAGAATGAAATTCAATTGTAATTATCATGGCAAGCATTTACGTAGGTTTACTTTTTATTGGAATAGGGATTTTGGTCAAATTATTCCCAAACCTGATAGCAGGTTACAATAATCTCTCACATAAGGAAAAAGAAAATGCGCTAACCAATGGTTTACCTACGTTTGCCTTTATTGTTTCTGGGATGATGGGTCTGATCATCTTTGCCGGACATTATCTTGGACTCTGGATGGATATGCCTTCTGTGGGCAGAAATCTGTTGATTATTAGCTCTTTGGCGGGCTCAGTGATTTTGATTGTTTTTGGAAATAGGTTTACCGTTAAAAAGAATTCTATCCAAAAAACCAAATAAATCCCTACCTCCGCTACTCTGATGATTGGATTACCTGTATTAGAGCTCTTTCGGCAAAATCTCTTGTCTAACCAAGGCAACTTAACCATTCATGCCTAACCTACATCCGCTCTTCTTTGCTGCCCTCAAACCGTCCCATTGACACATGGCCTTGTTGGGTTATACCTTTTCCGAGAAGCACATTGAATAAGGTTTGGAAGAGGATTCTTACATCCAACAAGAAAGTAAGGTTATCGACATACCAGATATCGTACTTGAATTTAGTATCCCAAGTAATGGTGTTTCTCCCATTGATCTGAGCCCACCCAGTCACTCCAGGTTTTACCTCATGCCGTCTCTCTTGGTTTCTGGAGTATAGATGGAGGTAATCATCCAGCAAAGGACGGGGACCCACCAGACTCATATCTCCTTTCAGTACATTGATCAGCTGCGGGATCTCATCCAACGAAGATTTTCTGATCATTCTGCCCAATCGTGTTATCCGTGCAGCGTCCGGCAAGGATTTTCCGCTTTCATCAGATAGATCAGACATGGTTTTAAACTTAAGAATCTTGAATGAGACATTTCCTTTGCCCGGACGTGATTGGAAAAAAAAGGGACTTCCCTTGTGATGGATGCTTAAAACGAGGAGCAAAACCACAAAAATGGGCGATAGCATCAAAAACATTAAAAAGGCAAGAACTAAATCCAACCCTCGCTTGAGGCAATTTCGGTATATCACTTATTTAAACGTTTTACTTAATTCTTTACGGATTATTTCTACAATGGACTCCTGATCCTGAAGGGTTAAATTAACAGAACTAGGCAAGCAAAGCCCATTTTCAAACAGTCTTTCAGCCAGGCTTCCCCCGTAGTAAGGTGTCATGTTAAATACCGGCTGTGTATGGAGCGGTTTCCAGAGAAACCTACTTTCAATATCATGTTTCAACAGAGCGGATTTTAGCTCTATATTAGAAAATCCGGTAATTTGTTTATCTATCAGAATAGTAGTCAACCAATAATTAGACTGTGAATCCGGTGATTCTGTCTGAAAACTAATTCCAGGGAAATCCTCCAGCAAGATCCTATATCGTTGATTGATAAGTCTTCTGGCTTGGATAAATGTATCCAACTGCTCAAGTTGGGCTACGCCTACAGCAGCTGAAAGATTATTCATTTTGTAATTATACCCTATTTCCAAGTGATGATAAAATGGTAAATCCTCCCTTGCCTGGGTGGAAAGTAATCTGGCATGCTGTACACTGGCAGTATCGTTGGCTATCAGTGCTCCCCCACCTCCGGCAGACATGATCTTGTTGCCGTTAAAGGATATTACACCGATTTTACCGAAGGTTCCACAGGGCTTACCTAAATATTGGCTCCCAAAAGCTTCCGCCGCATCTTCCAAAACAGGAATATTGTATTTATCTGAAATCTCCATTATTTCCTTCAACTTGGCAGGCATTCCAAACAGATGGACAATTACTATTGCTTTTGGCTTCTTCCCTTTAGAAATCCTACTGAGAATCGTGTCTTCCAAAATCTCAGGACAAATATTCCAGCTTTCTTTTTCACTATCCACGAAAATAGGTGTGGCTCCCAGATAAACCACCGGATTGGCTGAGGCACAAAAAGTAAATGACTGACAGATTACCTCATCTCCAGGACTTATGCCTAGGAGAACCATGGCCAAGTGCAGTGATGAGGTGCCTGAATTTAAGGCAACTGCTTCATGTGTCTTTAATCTTGTGGACAATCTCCTTTCAAACTCAGTAATAAACTCTCCGGATGTAGCGATATGCCGAGAGCTAATAGCACGCTGTAAATAAGCATTTTCGTTGCCATTAAATACTGGAAATGATAAGGGGATTTTAAAATCCATGAGCGAAGGTTAACTATTATTTTCAAAATATACCACACATTTTTTAAATGACAATAGTTAATGAGGTTATCTAGAACATTAAAAAAATCAAATTGACTTATACGTTTATTGGAATTGGAGATTTTGGCTTTCAAAGCTTTTGAAAAAAGAGCTATTAATCAAGTAATAAAATTATTTATATTATTCATATAATTGTCTTTAAATCAATATGTTAATAGTAATAACTATAACTTTTAATTTAATTTTTTTTAGCTGTATGTCGTACGCATAACTAAGAATGTTACTAAATAAAATAGAATAAGTAAAATGAATGAAATAAGAGTAACAAGTAAATACAAAATTCAAATTTAATGATGTAAAATATGTTTTTTTATATAAAAACATTCCCGACTAGGTGTAAACCGCATCAAGTAATTTCGATGTCCACGGAAATGATCCTAGCAGAGTTGTATGATAGCTGTGGGAAAATCAAGTTTAGGGCTTACATATAATTTATAGTTCTAAAGTTAGTGGGTTAATCGTTGGTGTTTAAAAAGTGTATTGGAAACTTTAATAGAAAGTGGAGTAATAAATTTCGATCTCACTATGCTATCCGCTTTATCTTTCCTACTGCCTGCACCAAAATCTCATAATTTTTCCCCAAAATCCCATAACATTTCCCTACCCGACTCTTCCTAAGTTTGTAATGTCAATCAAAGACAAACAACTCATGGAAGAATCCACTCAAACACTGCACAAAGAGACTTTCCCTGTCACAGGCATGACCTGCGCAGCCTGCGCATCCAGTGTGGAAACAATTTTGGCACATACAGATGGGGTGAAGTCTGCCCAGGTAAATTTCGCCTCAAGCACCGTGTTGGTAGAATATTCGGATGAAATAAATCCTGAAGGCCTGAACGAAGCGCTTGCAGCAATAGGATATGGGCTGATCACAGAAACTGAAAATGCAGATGAAACTGTCTCTGCAAACCAGGCTGAGCATTACCAAAAGCTAAAGAAACATACGATTGGTGCGACGATTCTTACCCTTCCTATTTTCATCATTGGGATGTTTTATATGCATTGGCATCCAGGGACTTGGATTTCCCTTGTTTTGGCTATTCCTGTGATGACCGTTTTTGGAAAGCGTTTTTTTATCAGTGCCTGGAAGCAAGCCACTCACAAAAGTGTCAACATGGACACACTGGTCGCGCTCAGTACAGGGATAGCTTTTACTTTTAGTTTGTTCAATACGCTGTTTCCGGAATTCTGGGTCAGCCGGGGTTTTGAGCCGCATGTCTATTATGAAGCGGCCACGGTGATCATCACCTTTATTCTTTTCGGAAAATTGCTGGAGGAAAAAGCAAAGTCGAGAGCGTCCACTGCGCTCAAGAATTTGATGGGACTACAGCCAAAAACCTTGAAAACCATTGTAAATGGTCAAGAACAGGAAATCCCCATTTCCGCTGTTCAGAGAGGGGATGAAATCGTCGTGCGTCCAGGTGACAAAATCCCAGTGGATGGTAGAGTAATATCGGGAAATTCCTTTGTTGACGAAAGTATGATCAGTGGCGAACCCATTGCCTTGGAGAAAGCAGAAGGTGATAAAGTGTTCGCAGGGACCATCAATCAAAAGGGCAGCTTCCATTTCAAAGCAGAGAAAGTCGGAAGTGAAACTCTTCTATCCCAGATCATCAAGCGGGTGCAGGAAGCACAGGGCAGCAAAGCCCCTGTCCAGAAATTGGTGGATAAAATAGCCTCGATCTTTGTCCCTGTAGTCATTGGCATTTCGATTCTGACCTTTTTTGTTTGGATGCTTATCGGAGGAGAGGATGCGCTTTCGCATGCTGTCTTGAATGCTGTCGCTGTGTTGGTGATTGCCTGTCCCTGTGCATTGGGATTGGCCACGCCTACTGCTATCATGGTCGGGATTGGTAAAGGCGCCGAGAACAATATCCTTATCAAAGACGCTGAAAGTCTGGAAATAGCCCACAAGGTCAATGCAATTATTCTGGATAAAACCGGGACCATCACCGCTGGAAAACCGACCGTTTCGGATATTGGTTGGGAAAATGAAACATTGAAAAACACTTTTGCCCCTATCCTACTTGCCATAGAGTCAAAATCTGAGCATCCTCTGGCAGATGCAGTGGGCAAAAAGTTAAGAGAAGATGGTTTCTCTGCAGAGTCTGTCTCAGATTTTCAAAGTTTGACAGGGCAAGGAGTGGAAGCCAAAAATCCCTCAGGCCAAAAGTTCTTTGTTGGGAATGCCAAATTGATCCAACTGAATGACATTTCGATTAGTCCGCACTTAAATAAGTTGGCTACAACCTGGAGTAATGAGGCCAGAACCGTGGTATTCTTTGGCAATGAGCAATCAGTCCTTTCGGTAATTGCTATTTCCGATGAGATCAAAGCCAGTTCGAAATCAGCAATCTTAAAGTTAAAAGAGCAAGGTATTGACGTGTATATGCTTACCGGGGATAGTCAACAGACTGCGGCTTCAGTTGCCCAACAAGTCGGATTGACTGATTTCAAAGCGGAGGTGATGCCTTCTGATAAATCAGAGTTCGTCAAAGAACTTCAAGCAAAAGGTAAAATTGTAGCAATGGTCGGTGATGGCATCAATGACTCAGAAGCATTGGCACAGGCAGATATCAGTATCGCCATGGGACACGGCTCGGACATTGCGATGGATGTGGCAAAAATGACCATAGTTTCCTCCGATCTTGAAGTCATTCCCAAAGCCCTCAATTTATCCGGTCAAACTGTACGGGGTATTAAGGAAAACCTCTTCTGGGCATTTATTTACAATTTGATCGGCATCCCTATTGCCGCCGGGGTTTTATATCCTATCAATGGATTCTTGCTCGATCCTATGATCGCGGGTGCCGCAATGGCCTTCAGTTCTGTGTCGGTAGTATTGAATAGCCTTAGACTAAAAAAGAAACGCATCTAAAGTTCATTATTCATCTGTAAAATTCATTATTCGACAATTAATCAAAAGACAAGAATCAAGATTTGAGAACCAAGAAATAAGTATAAAGTAGCTATTGTCAAGACGATAGATACAAAAGTCTAGAACCTAGAAAAAAGTACCAAGTATGAAGAAATAAGATTCAAGAGCCTAGAATCTGAAATAACCCCTCGACTCCCTGCCTACCGGGACAGGCAGGTGCTCAGGGTGATAACTTAAGTATAAAAGACCTTTCAACTTTACCACCTCCAAACCTTTGAACTAATATTTCAATCTTTCAATTTTCAAATTTTACAATCCATAAAATGAAAACTCAAAAATTCAAAACTAATATCGCTTGTGGCAATTGTCTCGCCAAGGTCACTCCTGTTTTAAATGCCGAATCCAAGATCAATTCATGGTCTGTGGATTTGCAAAGTGAGGACAGGATTCTAACTGTGGAGTCTGACGACATCACTTCTGATGAAGTATTTAAAACTGTCCTAAAAGCGGGATTTATCGCAAAACCGGAGTAAATTAATTGTGAGAATTAAAACCTTCGAGGTTTTGAAAACCTCGAAGGTTAAACAACGCATGCATTCTGCTATCTGCAGCACGGGATTTGCAATCCCGTGCTTTTATCCAATTCTAACCTCTAACCCCCCATGTACTTCCTCCATCAGATTTACCTTCCCTCTAACAATAGTTCGATGTTCCCTTATTCTATTAAATCTTTGACTGAATTGGGATCTATGACTTTCGGAAATCCGGTGACGGTTTTTGTTGGAGAAAATGGGTCGGGAAAGTCAACGCTACTTAAAGCACTGGCGATCAAGTTGAATTTACCTGCTATTGGTAGCACTGATTTGGAGCAAGACGAAACACTTGATGGAGTCAAATCCTATGGAGAAAGTATAGTTACCCGATGGAACAATAAAGCATATCGTGGCTTTTTCTTCAGAGCTGAAGATTACTTTGGCTTTGTGAAGCGCCTTCGGATCCTGGACGATGAACTAAAAGGGGACATCGTCGATTTCGAAAAAAGATTGAGCGGATCTGGATTAAAATTGGCTGTGGGAGCTGTACAGGGGCAAAAAGAAGCTCTTCTACGTAAATATGGGAATCTTACCGAAGTTTCCCACGGAGAGGGTTTTCTAAAAGTCCTGGAAGGCCGATTGCAAGCAGAAGGAATTTACCTGATTGACGAACCTGAGGCAGCCCTTTCGCCCCAGCGGCAACTGGCACTTTTCTCCCTGATCAAAAATCTGGCTGAAAATCATGGTTGCCAGTTTATCATAGCCACACACTCCCCTATCTTAATGACTCTTCCCAATGCGACGATATTCCAGTTTGGAGATAAAATTCAGAAAGTTAATTATCAGGAAACAGAGCACTTTACTATTTTGAAAAACTTCCTTAATAATCCAGATGTTTTCCTGCGGCATTTGTAGCTGTATGGAATATGCGATAACATTCTAATACGTACAGTGAAAATCTTCGGGGTTTTAGAAATCCCAAAGGTTAATTACCTTCAGGTTCCAAACAAGAAAACAGTCTCGTAAAGCATCAATGAAAATCCTGTTACTTTCCTTCCTGGCATTAATTTGCAGCCAAGTTTTAGCCCAACAAGCTCCTTTGCTTCCAATTGTAAGATCAGAAATAAAGGGAATAAACATCTATGGCAAAACTGTCGATAACCAGACCCGATGTCAGCACTGGCATTCGGATCTGGATATCATTGCCATCAAATTCAAATGCTGCGGGAAGTACTATCCATGCTTTTCATGTCATGAGGAAGAAGCTGATCACAAGCATGAAATCTGGCCTAAAGCAGAGTTTGGTTCCAAAGCAATCCTTTGTGGAGTATGTGGTACTGAACTGACAATCTCGGAATATCAGTCCAGTGGCAATACATGCCCAAAATGTACTGCCGCTTTCAACCCAGGTTGTAGCAAGCATTATCATTTATACTTTGAGACAGATTCGGATAATTGAACCCATTAAACATTTGATAGCTAATTAATTATCAATAAATTACAAAAAATTCTAATTTATAAGATTCATTAACTGGTTGGAAAAATCAAACCTACTGAACATTAATCCGTAATTTTAACCTGTTGAAATCGAGCATGTCGTAGGCAACACACAAAGAGATGATTATTAACCACGCGAGATTCTCCCGAATCAAGTTCGGGACAGGCTATGTGGCTGATAAAAATCAATTATAAACACATGAAAAAGCAAATTTCCATAGCCCTGGCACTTCTGCTGATGTTCTCAAACATCGGAATGGCCAAGAGCACCCATCTATGCATGGGTTCAGAAATGATGGCGGAATTTGGAATCGCAATTAAGCATCTGGATTGTGGAATGGGCAACTCGCACGAAGAGGAGTTGCCAGACTCAGAACAAAGCATAAACCCTATTGAGTGCTGTCAGAATCAATTCGAGCTGGTTCAAAACGATAAGGATCAAAATCTCAAGGTCCTACAAATCGATGCTGCCCAACTGGTTTTTATAGCAGCATTTACACAATCGTTTATCTTCAACATTGCCGTAACGTCTGATGACAGGCGACCACAACCCTACTTAATCCCCCCCACGATTGAAAAGGACTTTAATGTTCTGTTTCAATCCTTCTTGATTTAATTCTTCCTGGTAGTAGGTCATAAGACCTCTTTTTAGCTAATGGAATAAATCCATAGCTCCTTCTATTTTATTTCTTTATACCAGGATTAAATCATGCTTAACTCGATTATCAAATATTTTCTGGAAAATAAACTTGTTACTTTTCTTCTGCTGATCGCTTTGATTGCCGGAGGAATTGCAACAGCTCCTTTTGGATGGAAAGTAGGCGCCCTGCCTTCTGATCCAGTTCCCGTGGATGCTATTCCCGATATTGGTGAGAACCAACAGATTGTCTTTACCCAATGGCCTGGCCGATCCCCACAAGACATTGAAGATCAAATTTCATATCCCTTAACAACCTATTTGCTTGGGCTCCCTGGAGTGAAATCAATTCGTAGCTCCTCTATTTTCGGTTTTTCCAGTATCTATATCATTTTCGACGAAGGCACCGAATTTTACTGGTCCAGGTCTAGAATCCTGGAGAAACTCAATTCATTACCTTCAGGATTACTTCCTGAAGCGGTACAACCTGCATTGGGACCGGATGCCACTGCATTAGGTCAAGTTTACTGGTACACCTTGGAAGGAAGAGATGCCGAAGGAAACCCAACAGGTGGGTGGGACTTGCATGAGATTCGATCTGTTCAGGATTTTTTTGTGAAGTATGGGCTCAATGCCGTGGAAGGAGTTTCCGAGGTGGCTTCCATAGGTGGTTTTGTGCAGGAATATCAAGTTGATGTGAATCCGGATGCCTTAAAAGCGTACAACATCCCTTTGGACAAAGTGATGCTGGCCGTCAAACAGAGCAACCGTGATGTGGGTGCCAAGACCGTTGAGATCAATCAGGCCGAATACCTGGTAAGAGGCCTGGGCTATCTCAAAAACGTCGAAGATCTGGAGCTGGCAGTAGTAGATGTCAAAGATAATGTTCCCATCAGAATCAAAGATATCGGAGTGGTAAGTCTTGGCCCTGCAAATCGAAGAGGGCTTTTGGATAAAGATGGCGCAGAGGTAGTTGGAGGTGTCGTAGTGGCGCGATACGGTTCCAATCCACTTCAGGTAATCAACAATCTGAAAGAAAAGATCAAAGAAATTGCCCCAGGCCTACCACGTAAAACACTGGATGATGGAAGGGTAAGCCAACTCACAATAGTTCCGTTTTACGACCGCTCTACACTGATCCAAGAAACATTGGGAACCCTGGAAGAAGCACTTTCATTGGAAATCCTTATTACTATTCTGGTAGTGATAGTGATGGTTTACAATCTCAGAGCTTCTATCCTGATATCAAGTTTATTGCCTATTTCAATATTGATGGTATTTATAGCCATGCGGTATGTAGGAGTAGATGCAAATATCGTTGCGCTGTCAGGGATAGCAATTGCGATTGGGACCATGGTGGATTTAGGAATTATTCTTTCCGAAAACATCCTAAAACATATAGACGAAGCACCTGCAGAGCAGAAATTAATTACCACAATCTATAAAGGTTCATCAGAAGTAGCCACCGCCATTCTTACGGCAGTCTCTACCACTATTGTCAGTTTTATACCCGTGTTCACTATGGAAGCTGCTGAGGGAAAACTTTTTGGCCCTTTGGCTTATACGAAGACTTTTGCACTGATTGCAGCGCTGATCGTCTCGCTATTGATCTTACCCATGCTTGCCCATCTTTTCTTTGGCTTTAAACTAACCAGTAAAAGAAGTAAAATAGCAGGCAATGCAGTGCTGGCAATTTCAGGTATTCTTGCCTTGATTTATGGATATTCTTGGTCAGGGATCATGCTTCTGGCCTTTGTAGTAATTGGTCTTTTCAAATACATCGTAGAAACCAAGCCTATTGACCTACCACTACAAATACGGCCTGTCTATAATCGCCTAGAAATCATTTTAGTAATAGCCGGAGTGATATGGCTTCTGGCAAGCTATTGGTTACCCTTAGGCCCAGGCAAATCCTTACTGACAAATGTGATTTTTGTGGGTATTTTGGTAAGTGTGATACTTGGGGCATTCAGTGCTCTCGAAATCTTCTACAAACGCATACTCATCTGGTGTCTGGATCATAAAGCGGCTTTCCTTACTATTCCAACCATCCTGATCTTACTTGGGGGAACCATATGGATGGGCTTTACTAAGATTTTTGCTTTTATCCCGGCAGTCACCCATGTGGTCGGATGGAATATCGAATCAGGCAAATTCTGGTCTAACCTGGATCATATGTTTCCCGGTATGCAGAAAGAATTTATGCCCTCCCTGGATGAAGGAAGCTTTCTGCTAATGCCAACAGCCATGCCCCATTCCGGTATTGCCTTTAACAGGAAAGTAATAGGACAGCTGGACATGCTGCTTACCAGTATCCCGGAAGTAGCACTTACAGTCGGGAAATTGGGGCGGGCGGAATCGGCTTTGGATCCGGCTCCCATTTCCATGTACGAAAACATAATCAATTATAAACCGGAGTATCAACTTAATAAAAAAGGCCATCGACAACGCTTCAAAACGGACAAAGAAGGACGTTTTATTTTTACTAGCGGGGATACACTAAGCAATCAGGAAGCTATAGAAAAAGCTACACCTACAACTGGACTAATTGAGGATGAAGACGGACTCTACTTTAGAAACTGGAGGGAAACTATCCATTCTCCGGATGATATATGGAACGAAATCATAGCGGTAACCAAAATCCCTGGCATCACTTCCGCGCCTAAACTCCAGCCGATTGAAACCCGTCTGGTCATGCTCCAAACCGGTATGCGTGCGCCAATGGGGATTAAAGTCTATGGTCCAGACCTTCAGACTATCGAAGACTTTGGCATACAGGTGGAAAATATTCTCAAAGAAGTGCCTTCGGTCAAGCAGGAAGCAATTTTTGCAGATCGGATTGTAGGCAAGCCCTATTTGCAACTGAATATTGACCGTGAGTTAATCGCTCGGTATGGTTTGAGCATAGAATCGGTTCAGCAGGTGATAGAAACTGCCATTGGGGGCATGAATATCACCAACACAGTAGAAGGCAGACAACGGTTTCCTGTACGTGTACGCTATCCCAGGGAACTCCGGGATGATCCCGAATCGCTGGGGAAAATTCTGGTCCCCACTCCTACCGGAGCACAGGTTCCGCTTAGTCAGCTCGTGAAATTTGAATACCTACGTGGTCCTCAGGCAATCAAAAGTGAGGACACCTTCTTGGTAGGATATGTTCTCTTTGACAAAAAAGATGGTTTCTCAGAAGTAACTGTAGTGGAAGATGCCAGAGAGCTCATCCAAAGCAGGATTGATTCCGGAGAATTGGAAGTGCCACAAGGCGTGAGTTATAAATTCTCTGGAAGCTACGAAAATCAGGTACGTGCAGAGAAAAGACTCAGTATTATTGTTCCGGTGGTCCTTCTGATCATATTCCTGATTTTATATTTCCAGTTCCGCTCCGTGGCTACTTCATTGATGGTTTTCACAGGTATTGCCATGGCTTTTAGTGGGGCTTTTATCTTGCTTTGGTTATACGGTCAATCATGGTTTGGAGACTTCAGCTTCTTTGGGACGAATTTCCGCAACCTCTTTCAAATCCAAACCATCAACCTAAGTGTCGCTGTATGGGTTGGTTTCATCGCTTTGTTTGGTATTGCCACAGATGACGGTGTGCTGATGGCAACCTATTTGGACCAAAGTTTTGCCAAAAACAAGACTGACAATTTCAGAGGTATACGAATAGCGATAGTTGAAGCCGGTCAGCGCAGAATCAAGCCAGCTATTATGACTTCAGCCACCACAATTATTGCCTTATTGCCAATTTTGACTTCTACAGGCAGAGGTTCTGATATCATGATCCCTATGGCCATCCCTGCTTTCGGGGGAATGATCGTAGCGGCTATCACCTACTTTATTGTTCCCGTGCTGTACTCCATCCGGGAGGAACGAAAACTTAAAAAAAGCTGAAAATGAAAATCATCACACTTTCCCTTCTTTTGCTTCTGGGAGTTAGTTATTCAGCAGCTGCGCAAAGCTTAGCCGACTATTTTCAACTAGGTGCCGAAAACAATCCAGGACTAAAAGCTAAATACAAGGCTTTTGAAGCAGCATTGGAAAAGATCCCCCAAGTAGGCTCTTTGCAAGATCCAAGCTTGTCATTTGGCTATTTTATCTCTCCTGTGGAAACCCGTGTAGGGCCGCAAAAAGCCCGTTTTTCGCTGACCCAGCTATTTCCTTGGTTTGGCACCTTAAAGGCACAAGAGGATGTGGCGGCCTTACAGGCCGAAGTGAAATATCAGGAATTTCTTGATGCAAAAAACCAGCTTTACAACCAGCTGGCCGCTGTGTATTATCCTCTTCTGGAGACCCATGAGTTAATTGCTATTGAGGAGGAAAACCTCCGCATCCTTGAAACCTACTATTCCCTTGCCACTTCCAAACTTGAAAATGGAACGGGATCACTCACTGATGCCCTCCGTGCGGACATAATGATCCAGGCCGCCAAGACGAACCTCGAGGTACTAAAGGTTAAAATAGAGGGAAGCAACTCATGGCTTAACTCATTGCTTTCACGGCCTCATGATTCCCCCGTTGAGATCTCAGAAAAGTTAGAAATCAAAGCTGAGGAACGGGTGATTTCACCGGATTCTATCCCGTCCAACCCCTTGTTGGAGGGTGTGAACCTAAAAATTCAATCCAGTGAAGCCAGTAAGCGGGTAGCCCAAAAGCAAGGCATGCCAAAGCTAGGGGCGGGAGTGGATTATGTACTGGTGGGAGAACGAACAGATATGGTCATGCCTGATAACGGCAAAAATGTATTGATGCCCATGGTCACGATGAGTCTTCCGATTTTCCGTGGAAAATACAAGGGGGCTCAAAAAGAGGCTGAACTGACACAGGAGTCCTATAAACTGGAAAAAGAGGAGTTAAGCAATAAGCTTTACGGTTCCTATCACCGCTATTCTTCCGACATGAAAATCCAGGATGACCTGATCTCACTGTATGACAGACAAGTGTTGACTACCCAGCAAAACCTAGATCTTCTTTATAATTCCTATAGCAACTCGGGGAAGGATTTTGAAGAGGTTTTGAGTGTGCAACAGCAATTGCTGGAATTAAAAAAAATGAAACTCAAAGCTATGGTAGCTTATAAAACATCCTTGGCGCAGATCAATTACATAACCGCCAAAACTTACTGACTATGAGAAGTAAGAGCTGCCTGAACATCGCGACAATGCAGAAGATTTCATTTGTCATCCTATATGCAGTGGTGTTTTTGAACCTATACATTCTAGTAAACCCCATACACTATGGACCATTCAGATCACAATCACCAACAGCATGATTCCCATAAAAAGGGAAAACATGCTATGAAAGGAGCGCAAGGCCATGACCATGGCATGCATCATATGCATATGATCCAGGATTTCAAAAAACGGTTTTGGGTTTCTTTGGTCATCACCTTGCCGATAGTAGTCCTATCACCAATGATCCAGAGCCTTGTTGGCTATGAATTCAGATTTGAAGGGGATCGATACCTGCAAGTTGCACTTTCCTCCCTGGTGTTCTTCTACGGTGGCTGGCCTTTCCTGAAAGGCATGGTAGATGAACTAAAGGACAGGAAACCCGGAATGATGACCTTGATTGCCCTGGCCATTTCGGTAGCCTATTCCTATAGCTCCGCGGTAGTGTTTGGTCTGTCGGGGAAAATATTTTTCTGGGAGCTCGTCAGTTTAATCGACATCATGCTTTTGGGACATTGGATAGAAATGAAATCAGTATTGGGCGCCTCGAATGCCTTACAGGAACTGGCTAAGATGATGCCCTCAGAAGCCAGAAGAATTAAGGAAAATGGAGATTCTGAAGATGTTCCTATTGCGGAGTTAAAATCAGGTGACATAATTCTGGTGAGGCCAGGTGAGAAAATCCCCGCCGATGGACAAGTCCTGGAAGGAAGCAGTCATGTAAATGAATCCATGCTTACGGGTGAGTCCAAGCCGGTAGTCAAACAAAAAGACAATGAGGTAATTGGCGGTTCGGTGAACGAGAACGGTGCCCTGAAGATTAAAGTCAGGCACACCGGCGAGGATTCCTATTTATCCAAAGTAATCGGATTGGTTACAGAAGCGCAGAAAACCAAGTCCAAAACCCAGAACCTGGCCAATAAAGCCGCGGGTTGGTTGTTTTACATTGCGTTGGCAGCAGGGATCGTCACGTTGGTAGTTTGGTTAAGTTTAGGTGAAGACTTCAACTATGCGTTGGAGCGGATGGTTACCGTCATGATCATCTCCTGCCCCCATGCCCTGGGATTGGCGGTCCCCCTGGTGGTCGCAATTTCTACTTCAGTCTCTGCCAAGCATGGATTATTGATCCGCAACAGAACTGCTTTCGAAAACTCCAGAAAACTGACCACCATCATCTTTGATAAAACAGGAACCTTGACCAAAGGAGAATTCGGAGTAACCCGGTTCAAAAGCGTAGATGCTGGAATGGATGATCAAGAATTACTTTCTATAGCTGCCACCGTCGAAAATAGTTCAGAGCATCCTATCGCGGCTGGGATAGTAAGAAAATCCAAAGAGTTAGCTCTTAAACTCGGTGAGTCGGAAAATTTCCGGAATATAACTGGAATGGGCATACAAGCTAAACTCAACGGAAAGGAAATCAGTATTTTGAGTCCGGGAGGATTAAAACAAAAAGGCATAGCGCAACCGGAAGGAGCTTTTAAATCTGAAGATGAGACAGTGGTTTTTGTTCTTTCGGACGGGAAACTAATCGGTTTTATCGCTTTGGCCGATGAAATCAGGGAGGAATCCCAGGAGGCCATAGACACACTCAAAAAACAGGGGATAAAAATCCTTATGGCTACAGGCGACAATGAAACAGTCGCTAAAGCAGTAAGTAAAACACTGGGGCTGGACGGCCATTATGCTGAAGTAATGCCGGAAGACAAGCAGCAGATTATCAAAGACCTACAGTCAAAAGGTGAATTTGTAGCAATGACCGGGGACGGCGTCAATGATGCCCCTGCTTTAGCACAGGCAGATGTAGGCATCGCCGTAGGATCAGGCACCGACGTTGCAGCTGAAACAGCAGATATTATTTTGGTGAACAGTAATCCAAAAGACATTGCCAATTTAATCCTTTTTGGGGGCGCGACTTACAAAAAAATGATGCAGAACATCTGGTGGGCGGCAGGCTATAATATAGTGGCCGTTCCACTGGCTGCCGGTGTATTGGCAGGAGCAGGGATAATCCTTAGCCCGGCCATTGGTGCAGCTCTGATGAGTCTGAGTACTGTGATCGTTGCGTTAAACGCTCAATTGTTAAAAGGACAAATTAAATCTTAACTGAAACCGAGAATGAAGAAGAAAGACACACAGCCAGATGATTATCCACCGTGCGAGTTTTCGTGTGACCGATAAAATCAAAATATAAGCAGATGAAAAATATATTCAACAATAAATTTGTCCTGATAGCCATAACCTTGGTGGCAGGACTGGCCATTGGTTGGCTGATTAAGCCTACTCCCGAGCCAAAAAAAGAAGTCGATGAACATGACCATATCGAATCCATTGCGGGAATTCCTATCACTTACACCTGCTCAATGCACCCTCAGATCCGACAGGATGAGCCCGGTGACTGCCCTATCTGTGGGATGGATCTTATTCCACTGGAAAACAATAACACCGAAGCTGATCCTATGTCCGTGACCATGTCTCCTACCGCTATGCAGTTGGCAGGAGTTCAATCCATGGTAGTCGGAAATGCCAGCGCCAGAAAGTCCATTAGGCTAAATGGTAAAATCCAGGCGGATGAGCGGCAGAATTATACCCAATCGGCCCATATTCCCGGAAGAATCGAAGAGCTGCAGATCAACTTTACAGGGGAATACGTCAAAAAAGGCCAAGTGCTGGGGCAAATTTATTCACCGGAATTGGCAACAGCTCAAGAGGAACTTTTTCAGGCGGAAAAAATCAAGGACAGTCAGCCGGCGCTTTTCAATGCAGCTATAGAAAAACTTAAAAACTGGAAACTCACAGCTGTACAGATTGAACAGATTTTGGTTACGGGAAAAGTGACTGAACAACTTCCTATTCTAGCCAATGTCTCTGGATATGTCACCGAAAAAATGGTCAATCTGGGTGATTATGTAAACCGTGGTCAAGCAATCTATCAAATCGCTGATCTGAGCAAAGTCTGGGTACTTTTTGACGTTTATGAATCTGAGCTCCAATGGATCAAAAAAGGTGATCCTATACAATTCACAGTACAATCATTTCCGGGAGAGAAATTCGCGGGCAAACTAAGCTATATAGACCCGGTCATTAATCCCCAGACCAGAGTAGCGAAAGCCCGGTTGGAGGTAAGCAACCCCAATTTGAAATTTAAACCTGAAATGTTTGTTTCTGGGGAAGTTGACAGCAAAACCCCTTCCAACGAAGACAATAGCATTGTAGTACCAAAAACAGCTGTCATGTGGACAGGGACCCGTTCGGTGGTTTATATAAAAAATGTAACTGATCAGGCCGTGACCTTTCAACTTCGGGAAGTTACCCTTGGTGCATCATTGGGCTCGGAATACCTCATTACCTCAGGATTGGAACCAGGGGAAGAAATTGCCGTAAATGGCACCTTTAGTATCGATGCGGCTGCCCAACTGGCGGGAAAACCGAGCATGATGTCACCAGAGGGCGGCGCTGCGATGACCGGACATAATCATGGCGAGATTACTGAAAGTAAAACAAGCACCAAGGTTTCTACCAGTCACACGGAGGTTTCTGCCAAAGCGAAGGATGAGCTGAAACCCGTTTTTGATACTTATTTCAAGTTGAAAAATGCATTGACCAAGGATGAGCTAGCCGGATCCAAATCCAGCGCAGATGACATGCTGACCTTGTTGGAAAAGGTGAACATGGCTGAATTCAAAGGTGATGCCCACACTGAATGGATGAAATACAGTGAAAGAATCAAAGCGGCACTCGCTCAGATCAGTTCCCAAGAAAAATTAGAAGAAATCCGAAAATCATTTGGTTCCATATCCGATGAGATGCTTGGATTGGCAGAGAACTTCAAGCCCTTAACTACCAAAATCTATGTACAGCATTGTCCCATGGCAGACAGCAACAGAGGTGCGGATTGGTTGAGTTTGGAGGAAAAAGTAGTCAACCCATACTTTGGGAATGCGATGCTTACATGCGGTGAGGTCATCAAGACAATACCTTAAAATTTATAGACGTAACAATTAAGAATAGATGCGCAAGAACAATCAGTATTACGCACGCAGGATCCATAGATTTTTGGGAGTGCTTATAGGAATTCAGTTCCTCTTCTGGACCATTTCAGGGCTCTATTTCAGCTGGACAGATATTGATGAAATCCACGGCGATCATTATCGTACCGAACATATGATGCATGAAAATGCAAATGGGCTAATCGATATAAACAGACTTGATACTACCCTAATGATATCATCCCTTGAGCTTAGGTTTGTTAACCACAGACCTTACTATTGGGTAAATCAGAGCAAGTTGTTTGACGCTAAAACAGGGGAACTTCATCCCGGGATTTCAGAAGCAGAAGCAAGAGAAATCTCCCGGATTTATATCAAGGACGATCTCCAAATTAAGGAAATGCAATACCTGACCAAGGCAGGGGCTCACCATGAGTACCGTGGAACTTCCCTACCGGCTTGGGCTGTACATTTTGACCATCCTGAAAATCTTGTGGCCTATGTAGATGCCAGGAGCGGACAGTTCACCAAGGTGAGGCACAGATCTTGGCGTTGGTTTGACTTTCTATGGATGTTTCACACTATGGATTATGCCGGAAGGGATAATTTCAACAACCTTTTGCTGCGGATATTTTCCCTGGCAGGATTGGCAGCCGTGGGTTCAGGCTTCACCTTATTCTTTATGACAAGACGGAAAAATAAAAAACCAAAAAAATAAATACCTATCAAAATGAAAAATCTAAGAACACCTTTTGCAATTTCTCTACTGATTGCCCTTTCAATTGCCTGCTCAGGTAAATCCGGTGAAAATCATTCACAAATGAATGATTCGGACTCGCATGGAATGCATGAGGCTGAACCAGCGGAGAAAATCGCCGCAACAACCTCAACAGTCGCATTCAAAGAAGAGTCAACCACCCAGATTTTCAGTGCATACTTGGCATTGAAAGATGCCCTGGTACAAACTGATGGTGAAAAAGTAAGTGTAGAGGCGAAAAAACTGGAGTCTTTGCTGACTGAAACAAAGTACAATTCTATCAGGGAAGATGCGCAGAAAATTGCAGAAAGCACTGATCCTAAGATTCAGCGAGAATCATTTATCAGTCTTTCGGATCAAATGATAACATTGGCCAAAAACAGTGAGCTGGTAGCAGGAAACTTATTTCTGCAACATTGCCCTATGGCAAATGGCAATAAAGGAGCAAATTGGATCAGCCTGTCGGAAGAAATCAAAAACCCGTATTTCGGGGATAAAATGATGAAATGCGGTTCTGTGAAGGAAAAGATTTGAACAGGCATGGTAGGGGCACAAATCTTTCGCCCCTACCCTTTTTACCCAACAGAAAAGCCCAGAGCTTATTTACGCTCTCCGTGAAACCCATATCATTCTCCGCAATTATTTTCATCAATCTGATACTGTAAACCTCACTCCCAAGAACCCTCTGATTCCCTGATTTGGCGCAAACACATACGTAGGATCAAAGGTGAGCGCATTTGGGTTACCCGGAGTTGGAATCACATTTCCATTTGGCCCAAAAAGCACCCCCTCGTCAAAGGGATCAAATGCCCTGGCTATTGAATTGGCAGGAGGTGTAAAATTCAACAGGTTTTTCACGCCACCATATATTTCCCACTTCTCCCCTATCTTTTTGGTCAACTGTATGTTCTGGAGACTGTACCAACTGGAAAATTCCGGTCTATCATCCAATGGGCCTAGCAAAGGCAAACGCATAGGGCTGTAAACATTTCCTGTATAATCCACCGTCAGCCCGAGGCGGAAAAACTCATAACCAACTGACCAAACCCCGGAAAAACGCTCCGTAAGCAATTGCCGTGATTTGATTCCCTCCTCCTCTATGCTCACATCCATCAGTGTGGCTCCCCCAGTCATATTCAAACCATTTGCCCAAGCAGCATTGAGATTCAGCGAAACACCCTTAGAAACCGCCGAGCCATCAAGATTGGCATAAATTATCTGATTTGGGTTTGACTCGTAGTCAGGGATGATACGGTTTGTGAAGTAAGTGTAGAAAGCTGAGCCATCCAATCCAATAAATGTTCCGTTATCGGTGTAGATTTTCTTCACCAGATTCGCATTTACATTCCAGCTTTGCTCAGGCCTCAACTCTTCTGTGAAGATCACTTCCCTTGCACCCGTCAGTGCAGCATGGTCCTCCGTAAACACATTGGCTACCCTAAAACCATTTCCCGCAGAGAATCTGAACACCATGCTTTTGTCTGTAGAAGAAAGTTTGTAATTCAAACGTGGCGAAAAAATAGAACCATGAATGGAGTTGTGATCGTAACGGACTCCAAGCAGTAAACTTTGATTGACGGTCAGCTTAATTTCATCCTGTAAAAAAGCTCCTGGAAGATGGATGATTGAAGGAGCGTTTTCGTCTGAATCTGACTTAGTGGTAGCGACCGTATTATCATCATAATACGTATATCGATATGCCAACCCGAGTAATAATCCATGTTTTTGAGCCGTTTTTGTCCAGGTCAATTGACTGAAACCTATGTATTGATCAGCGTTATAACGTGTGGTTCCATACGTTGAGTTTTGGTTGTGTCCATTCGCCGAAAACTGAAAGTTTATATTCTCTGTGGTCGGCAACTGCCATGTGCCAAAAGCCTCCCATCTACTGGTATAGATACTCTCTCCATACACTTCCTCTCCACCTCTGTCAGCAGTGGTCCAGTTCATCTGTCCTCCCCAACGATCTTCGTAGATATATCTTCCCGCTAGGGTGAACAACCTTTTTCCCGGTCTCTGTACATTGATTTTCTGAAAAACAGATATTCTTTTTGAAAGGGTCACGTCGGTAAATCCATCCGAGTTATTGTCAATCGGGTTATCGTAGTAAAAAGCATTCATACCGGTAAGTACCTGAATGTTTTTGCCCCAGTTAGAGCGCAAACCTAAATCAAGGTTCATCTCTCCCCAACTGGTACCAAAAAAATCCGTGGATAATGAAGGTGCGTTTTCTGGTTTTTTTGTAATTACATTGATCAATCCCCCCACTGCCTCTGAGCCATATAGTGTGGATGCGGGACCTTTTACCACTTCTATCCTATCTATCAGAGACTGGGGAATGCCCGTCAAGCCATAGACAGTGGCCAAGCCACTTACAATGGGCATCCCGTCAATTAGCACCATGGTATATGGACCTTCCAGTCCGTTTATATGAATATCCCCGGTATTGCAGACATTACAGTTGATTTGAGGTCGTACGCCGTTCACATTCTGCAAGGATTCGAATACGGAAGGTGTAGGATTGGCTCTAAAAAAATTAGCACTGTAAACTTCCACCGGCACCGGACTATCCAACTTTGATACTTCTTGCATCGTGCCACTTACAACTACCTCATCCAAACCTCCATCCATTTCTTTAAGGTCGAAAACCAAATCTGAATTACCGGAATTTAAAAGTTTCACTACCTGCTGGGATGTCTGGAACCCCACCATAGATGCTTGGAAGGTAAAGGTTCCGGTTTCATTCAAGGCGATTGTAAATCTACCTAGAGAATCTGTCACCGCTCCCTTGCCTTGTCCTTTCACATACACATTGGCATATTCTACAGGTTCTCCCTGGAATAGAACCTTACCTTTTATCAACATATTTTGGCTATAACAGCTATAAGGAATAAGATAAAAAAGTGCTATTACTAGTACGATCTGTTTCATTATCTGAATATTAAATTAGAATTAGATACGGCAAATCTACAATGTTAGATTTGTCTAACAAAATTGTTTTTAAAATTATTTTAGCATATTTGAATACTAAAGCAATAGGAAATGGCGTCACAGACCGAAGAGAACTATCTGAAATCACTTTTTAACCTTGCCAATGAAAAGGACGAGGTGAACATCTCCGAGCTTGCTGCCCAGATGCAAGTCAGCATGCCTACAGTAAACAGCATGGTCAAAACCCTTCAAAAGAATGGTTGGCTGATCTACGAAAAATACAAGCCTGTCATTCTTACTGCCAAAGGAAAGAGAGAAGCGGCCCTAATAATCCGCAAACATAGACTCACGGAAATGTTCTTGGTCAATAAAATGGGCTTTGGATGGGAGGAAGTACATGAAATCGCCGAACAGGTGGAGCATATCCATGCCCCCAAGTTCTTTGAGCGTATGGACGAAATGATGGGTTTCCCAACAATAGACCCCCATGGTTCCCCTATTCCTGACAAGCAAGGTAGGATCCAGGAAAGTAACTACATCGCCCTAAGCAAATGCACCAAGGGGCAACAGGTGAAACTTGCCGCCCTGACCAATTCCTCGACTGAATTTTTGGAATTTCTGAATAGTCGGGATCTTCAGCTAGGCACGGAACTTACGATCAAATCTGTAGAGTCCTACGATCAGAGTATGGTGGTTTCCTATCCAGGACATGACTCAGAGACCTTGAGCGAAAAGGTATGCGATCGGCTTCTGGTTGGGGTGGTTGGATAATAATTAGAACGATTATATTAATTCCATCCTGGTCTATGTCCTCACGATCTACTTGGCAAAAACTATCAGAAAATCGGCTTTTGGAGACAGTCACCGGGGTAAGAATTACAATTAAAAGAATAGGCTATGGGAGAATCTAAAAATCAGAGTTTCCTAGCCTCTTGTAATTTTTCCTTTATGGATTCATAACTCCCCTCGTGCTCCCAATAAACAATCCGGCCCCAAAGCTCTCTACAAAGCCAAAAAAAAACACCTGCTGATCGCTCAACAGGTGCTTTAGCTAAAGAATTTCAGCTCAGCTTAGCGCACAGTTTTCTTATAATCGGTGACCAGGTGCTTAATGAAAAACTCCATCATCCGGTCTCTGTTTAGGGCTGTATGCCCACCGTCAGGAGCAACCTGAACTTCTATACTCTTACCTGCATCCTGAAAGGCTTTGATCAGCATAAGTGAGTTGGATGGATGTACATTATTATCCGCTGTTCCGAAGAAGATCAATAATTCACCCTGTAGTTGATCTGCTTTGTTCATCAGGTTAAATCTATTGTAGCCTTCCTCATTATGGTCAAGCGTGCTCATAAAGCGCTCTGTATAGATGTTGTCATACAGTCTCCAGTCAGTTACAGAAGAGTTTGCGACAGCCGCATGGACCAGTTCAGGGAATCTAAGCAGCATGGAAGCCGCAGTAGTTCCACCATACGAAGTTCCGTAAACTCCCACCCTGTCCTTGTCGAAGTATGGACGATCATGCAGTGATTTGATGCCTTCGGCAAAATCATCCATCTCCACCAATCCCAAATTTCCATACAGCTGATCCAACAATTTCTTACCACGGCCTCTTACATTTCTACCGTCAATATTGAGTACCAAAAAACCGTATTCAGTCAAAGGATCAGGCAAAGTGAAGTTTTCTCTGAATGCATTTGTAGCTGGGCCGCCGTAGTTGCTTAGGATCACGGGGTATTTTTTGTTCGGGTCAAAATCTGATGGGAAATGAATCATGCCATGAAGTTCAGTTACCCCATCTTTGGAAGTAAATGTAAACACCTCTACTTTTTTCAGCCCCAACTCCTCAAACTTGCTCATGTCGCTTTTTGCCAGTTCAGCTACTACTTTTCCTTTCGCATCTACCAAATTAGTGAATGGTGCCACGTCATGCTTCTGGGCCACATCCACGAAGTATTTGCCGTCAGGGGAAATCGTCACGCTATGGTTATATGCAGGATCCGTTAACCTTTCATCTTTTTTGCCATCCAATTGTACACGGTGAAGCTGCATCAGCATGTGGTTTTCACCACTTCTACCCATATAGTAAAGCGTCTTGTTATCCTCATCTACTTTCACGATGTTAGACACTTCAAATGGATGGGAAGTAATAGCATTTACTAATGTGCCATCAAAATTATACAGGTAGTAGTTGTTGAACCCTGTTCTTTCGGAAGCCCAGATGAAGTGCTTACCATCTTCCAAAACCTCCATTTCTGGAGAATTCACTACGAAACTTGGAAGCCATTCTTCGCGGATCACGGTTCTGCTCTTTCCTGTTTCTGGATTAGCAGCCCGAAGCTCCAGGATATTCTGACGTCTATTGGTACTGTGATATAGCAATTCCTTGCCGTCAGGAGTCCATGAAATATCATAAATGTAAGTTCCCAGATCGCCGTCACTGTATGGCTTCCCATCCCTGATATCCAGTTCTATCATTTTCTTGGTCTCCAAGTCATAGACCATCAGATCCACTGGAAGATTTGGCTCGCCTACTTTAGGATAAGCTTCAATCTCAAGAGAGTCATACAAGCTCAGTTGATTTAACAGCACATAGTATTTTTTTACATCCTTTTCCACAAATCTGTAGAAAGCGATTTTACTCCCATCAGGAGACCACCACATAGCCGTATTTTGATCCAATTCTTCTCCATATACCCACGTAGCAATACCGTATTTGACTTGATTTTCTTCGTTGCCGTCTGAAGTAATGGCTACTACATTGCTTCCGTCAGCATTGGCTAAGAACATGTTACGATCCTTCGTAAATGCCTTATACTTTCCGTCAGGAGACTCCGCAGAGTCAAACTGGCGGCCGCGGGCAGGTCGATTCCAAGCTCTTCGCTCGGGTGCAGGGGCATCCCCTACTTCGGTCACTTTTTTTGTTTTTAGAGAGAATGACCGCAGTTTCCCGTCCTCTACATATTCAAAGGATTTCCCGTCTTCTGACCAGGTCACATTGAGGCTTCCGGGTTTTACCGCAGATCTAAGTTGGGGAACTGTTTTTTGGTATTGCTCATAGCCAGGCATGTTTTTCAGTTTGTCCTGGGCCTGGGAGGCTGAAATAGTCGCAGCCAAAGCAACGGCCATTGTAAAGAAGAACTTATTCTTCATATAATATTCGAGTTAAGTTTATTCGTGTTGCGATGATACTATTTTTAGCTGTAAAAAACAGGTATAAATCCATATATGGTATGCCAAAGGTTGAAATTGCGCTTGGCTACATTAACTTCATGTTTTCTATCCCTTGATTAGAAAATGCATTAACTATGGACTCTTTGAAATTACCTGAATTTACCCTGATGGGGATCATGCTGTCTGAAACCACCAATGAAAATGAGCAGGCAATGAAGGATTGTGGGGCACTTTGGCAGCGATTCGAAAAAGAATCCATCTATTCCCAAATTCCCGACAAACTTAGCGATGACGTATATGCCGTATATTATGCTTACCAGGGAGACCATACTCAGCCTTATTCTTATTTTATTGGCTGCAAAGTCCGAGATACTGCGGAAACTCCTATCGGACTGCACAAAATACAAGTTCCGTCGGATACTTACCTCAAAAAGACCGCATCAGGCAAAATGCCCGACTGTGTCGCCAATGCCTGGAGGGAAATCTGGAAATCTGATCTGGGCAGGGCATATCATTTTGATTTCGAAGTCTATGATCAGAGAAGCCAAGATTGGGAAGCAGCTGAGGGAGATGTTTTTCTGTCTATAAGGTGAATTTCCCTCCTCACAAAATCTCCATATATTGGTTTGACAAAGTCAACAACCCCGAATAATCTACAATATGGAATATAGAAAGTTAGGAAACACTGGATTGGACTTGTCCATACTAGGATTTGGAGCGTCCCCAATGGGAGATGTATTTAATGTTTCTGACGAAAAAGATGGCTACCGAGCCGTTCGCTATGCGATAGATCATGGTGTGAATTTTTTCGATGTTTCCCCATTTTATGGTCTGACCTTGGCGGAAAAGCGATTGGGAAACGCACTGGAAGGAAAGCGTAACCAAGTAGTTTTGGCTACCAAATGTGGGCGCTATGATCTGAAGGAATTTGATTTTTCAGAAAAGCGGATCCTCAAAAGCGTCGAAGATTCCCTTTCCAGACTGAAAACAGACTATGTGGATCTACTTCAACTCCATGACATAGAATTTGTGGACAAAGAACAAATCCTAAATGAAGCCTGGCCATCTTTAGTCAAACTCAAGGAATCAGGTAAAGCCAGATTCATCGGAATTACCGGTTTACCGGTAAACTATCTGGCTGAAATCACGCGGAATATTGATGTGGATACAGTCCTGTCCTGGGCACATTACAATTTGCTGGAAGATGAAATAAACCGTGAACTTGTGCCACTTTCGAAAGAAAAAGGCTTTGGCCTGATGAATGCGGCGCCATTAATGCAGCGCATACTTTCAGACGCCCCTTTACCTGAATGGCATAGATCTCCGCAAGCCATGAAGGATATGCAAGCTAAATTGCTTAGCCTTTGTGCTACGTACGGAGCCAGGCTTAGCGATGTGGCAATCCGCTATGCCTTGGATCATCCTGACATCACCACGACCATCGTAGGCATGTGCGATCTGGCAACCATAACTCAAAATGTAAGTGTTTTGGATTTTAGTATTCCCGATGGACTTTTGGAAGAAATCGAAACACTCGTCGCACCAGTTAAAAACCAAATGTGGTACGAAGGAAAGCCGGAGAATAATATTTAAGAAAAGACGGGAGACAGAAGACAGATGCCCAATCCAATTCAATAGTGTTTACTGGAAGAAGCCTTGTAATTCCAATATCTCCAATGAGGGGAATAGCAATATAAAATCTGGTAAACTCTAGTTATATGCTACTTCTGTCATCCGTCTTCCAGCCAGGTAAGCCAAGCAATAATCTTAATGGCATAATAAAATCTAAAAACAAATTAAAAACACATGAAAGCACTAGTCCTCACAGATATCGGCAAAACAGAACTCAGAGAAGTCGAAAAACCGACACCGAAAGCCGGGGAAGTCCTACTTAAAGTTGGGATGGTAGGCTTTTGCGGGGGAGATCTGAACAGTTACCGTGGTCTATTTCCCCTGCAGGAATATCCAAATATCCTTGGACATGAGGTTGGAGGTACGATAGAAGAACTGGGGCCTGAGGTGCCTGCTGATATCAAAGTCGGTATGAAAGTCACGGTTTATCCTTACTTGAATTGCGGGAAATGCATCGCTTGTCGCAAGGGAGCTAGGAATGCCTGCAAAGAAAATAAGACGATGGGTGTTCGTCGTCCTGGAGCGATGTGTAGATACATTGTTTTGCCTTGGCAGGATGTCTTTCCTTCAGAGAAATTGTCCCTGCGTGAATTGGCTTTGGCTGAACCGCTCACGGTAGGTTTTCACTCGGTGAACCGTGCAAAGGTCACTTCCACAGATCGTGTCGCGGTAATAGGTTGCGGAATCGTAGGCTTGGGTGCGGTGGCCTCAGCTGTGAATAAAGGAGCTGAAGTAATCGCAATTGATCTTGACGACACCAAACTTGAGATTGCGAGGAAAATCGGTGTGAAACACACCATTAACCCAAAAAGGGTCGATCTGCACCAAACCTTACAAGAATTGACTACCAATGATGGTCCCGATGTGATCATTGAAGCTGTGGGAAGTCCCATCACTTATCGACAGGCTGTGGAAGAAGTGGCTTTTACCGGTAGAGTTGTCTGCATTGGCTATGCCAAGGCACCTGTGGAATTCAATACTTCCCTATTCGTACAGAAGGAAATTGAAATCTTAGGTTCAAGGAATTGTACCACAGAATTCCCAGAGGTAATCAGCTATTTGGAACAAGGTAATTTCCCGGTGGAAGAGGTAATCAGCAAAGTAGTTACGATCGACGAATCGGAAAAGGCACTTTCAGACTGGGCTAAAGACCAGCAGGGAATAATTAAAATAATGATAGATTTTGACAAATAAGAAAATGATAAAATCCTGTGTAACGATTGCTCTTGTCCAACAAATAAAAACAGGGCCATGGATATTTTGGGATGATCTGCAAGCTGGAATGGAAAAAGCTTCCAAATTGGGCTTTGATGCGATTGAGCTATTCACTGCCTCAGCTGATTCGATTGAAATACCTGGATTAAAGGATCTTCTAACCAATTATAACCTGGAACTTGCTGCTGTTGGAACCGGGGCAGGCAAAGTAATCCATGGTTTAACACTTACTGACCCGGATCCAGAAATAAGAGAAAAAGCTGTTTCCTTCATTTTAGGTATGATTGACTTTGGAGCTGCATTCGGAGCTCCGGCAATTATTGGCTCTATGCAGGGAAATGTACTTACTGGAAATGACCGGGGAGAAACTTTGTCTTGGTTGGCAGAAGGTTTAAATAGATTAGGAAAGCATGCCGAATCTAAAGGAGTCATACTAATCTACGAGCCACTCAATCGATACGAGACCAATTTGATGAACACTATTGAGGCTGGGTCAAAGTTTATAGAGACATTGGAAACCAAGTCTGTTAAGCTTCTAGCTGACTTATTTCATATGAATATTGAGGAGGGAAACCTGGAAGAAAGCATTTTGAACTGGGGAAAATACATCGGGCATGTTCACTTCGCTGACAGCAATAGAAGGCCAATGGGATTTGGACATACTTCTATGAAGGAAATTGCAGAAGCACTAAAAACAGTTGGTTACCAAGGTTTTGCGTCAGCGGAAGCTTTCCCCTACCCGAGTCCAGATGAAGCGGCTGAGCAGACGATAGCGGAGTTTAGGAAATGGTTCCGTTGAAATTTTAGAAATACGATTGACGATTTAGGGGTGCATTAGGAATTCCAAACATAGAATTTTTAGATGAGTCAACTCCCCTCGTTAATGTGTTCTAATCTCTTCGCTTCCTTACTTCTTGACCCTTGATTCTTGGTTCTACTTTCTTAAATCTAAAATCTTGATACTTACATCTAGCTATTTGATATTTTAAAAAATGAAACGTTTCGCACTAACACTTGACCTCATTGACGATGAGGAATCAATCAAAGAATATGAGCAGCACCATGCTCCTGGAGCCGCTTGGCCCGAAGTAACCCAACACGATATCGATGCTGGTATCCTGAATCTTGAGATTTTTCGCACAGGCAATCGCATGTTTATGCTGATGGAAACTGTGGATGAATTTGACTTCGAAACAAAAGCAAAGTTCGATGCTTCCAACCCCAAAATTGCTGAATGGGAAGCTTTTATGTGGAAATACCAACAACCTATCCCCTGGGCAAAACCCGGTGAAAAGTGGGTTCTCATGGATAGGATCTTCAAGTCAGGAGAGTAATTAACAAAGATTGACTGTCTTCTTTCATGTGTTTATAATTGTTTTTTTAATGGTCACATAGCCTGTCCCGTCCGCCTCGGCGGATCGGGAGAATCTCGCAGCGTTCATAATCATGCCAGTGTGGGTCGTTATCGACATGCCTGCCTGTCCGGTAGCAGGCTCGATTTCATATTTTATCCCTACTTTACTAGTCAACAAATCTCTTTTCCTCTAATGAAAAACTATATAACAAACCCTCTTTCGATCACTCTGATTTTACTCAGTTCTAGCCTAAGCTTTGGACAAAACACCATTAATAAATATAAAAAATATGATTTATTAGATTATAGTTGGTGCAATACTACCTTTCTTGACGCTAGTTGTTAAAGCTGTTTTTATCAAGAAAAAAATCACGATTTTTTTTATTTCACCTTATTGTAAAATGTTCATCAATTCTAATAAAAGGATATTTTCTTGATTTTTATCATATTTATATACACTTAAAAAAACTATAAAATCTCTGGTAAAATAAAATAACCACTTTAATGAAAAAAATAGACCGTATTACATCATTTTTTCCTTTTGTTCCCTTACCAACAACAATTCTTGGTACTTATACAATGATATATTTTGATGTGCCAATTAGTATTTGGTCATTAAACCTGTCTATTGTTTGTGTTGGTGTTTTTATTGCACTGTTCTTTTTGAAGAAACCGGTCCCACTGAAGGACATCAACCCGATTATCGTACTAGCCACTTCTATGATTTTACTGTTAGGCACTTTTTATGATGAGGGGATTATGAATGTGCATCGCTGGATAAATATAAAATCTTTGCAAATAAATATTGGTTTAATAGCTTCGCCTCTACTGTTGATACAAATTTCAAGGGTTACTAGTCATACTTTTGCAATTGTATCTAGTGTTATAGTAATTATTATTTTTTCATTACAACCAGATTCCTCACTGGTTTCAGCATTTTCAATTTCTGTTTGTATTATTTTGTTTAGGAATCATAAGTCCAAACTTGTGAACATTTCATTCTTTTTATTTGCCTTGATTTCGATTGGTTACTCTTGGTACCATTTAGATAATCTTGAACCAGTTAGCCATGTTGAAGAAATTGTTGATTTAACAAAGAGAATTTCAAAGACTTTGTTTTTTGTGTCAGTGATTTCATTATTGTTATTAGTGATCCCCTTTGTATATGATTATCCTAAGAAAGATGACATGTCTGTTTCATTGGGAATCTATTACTTAATTATACTACTTGCCACCTTCTTAGGACATTTCCCTGTCATGCTTATGGGCTATGGAATCTCACCTATAATTGGGTATTTTATCGGTTTGATTTGGAAAATTAACACCAACACTAAAACAGAAGGTACTACTAAAGAAGATATGGTAAATAATAATACCAGCCAAAATCGGGTCGATTCAAGCAATGGTTCTGTGCTTTGAGCACAAGTTTTCGCTTTGAAGAAGGTCTTATGAGCACCCATTTTCGTCAAGCTATAATGATGGGTTTACCCATGTTTTTTTCGTGATACTTTGCTATTTCACTGCAATTTCAAAAGTCTTTTCAAATGCCAAACCGTTTTTTGTCAATCCCTCGACTCTCAGATTCATACGTTTGAGAGCTTGGGGGATTTTCACTTTGAATGAGTAAATCCCTTTCTTGCTTTCAGCAGTTGCATCCCAATAGAGGGTTGGTTTGCTTTCTACTGGTTGGTTATTTTCAAAACTATTAGGGAAAGGAATTTCGCGGGAAAAACCGCGGACTCTAAACTTCTGGAATTCAGAATGGTTAAAAGCTGTTTGTTCAACTGGGGCAATTCTGTTGCCTTTTTTCGTGGTGATCATAATCACCCCACCAAAACCTGCCATACCAAAGGAAGTAGAGTTAAAGGTGTAAACTTTAATCGATTCCAATTCAGCTGGAATGAAGGTGCCCATTAAGGTCTCAAAGGCTTCATCATTTAAGAATGGATACTGTGTTCCATCTATGATTACTAAAGGATTTGACGCATTGAGGCCGAAATTGTAGTTCCCAATGCTTTTTCCTCCGCGCTTAAATCCAAAGTATCCTGCCAGTGCTTCGGATGAAATAGTTTCCAACCTATCCCCACTTAGTTCCCTATCCGGCGTTCCATAGCCATAATTACGCTCCTCCAAAGTCACCATCTTCGTATCCTCCTTTACAAACTCTTCCAGCAAGACAAAATCGCCGGTAAAGTCAAACTTCAATTCATCATTCTTTCTTTGAAAAGTCTGGTAGTTGAGCTTGGGATAAGACCCTTTGAAAGTTGGCTTGCTCTTTTCATTGATAGTGACCGATCCATAGTGCCTTTGCCTTGAATCCAAGGCGGCAATTGAAATCGTAGCAGTATCTGTGAAATACAGTCCCGTGACCCTGAAATATCCTGAGGAATCAGTGTTGACTATTCCATAATCAGCTAAATCATCTCTGACGACAGTAATAGGATTGACCAATGGGTCACGCTTTTTATCTCTTGTAAACTGACCCTCTATTGTAATTCCAAACTCGATTTGATGATTGCCCATAGCTAGTTTTTTTGGTGGTTCTTTTGCATCAAGCCATTCCATAGCATCCAAAATATTCACCTGTCCATCGAGAGTTGAGACCAAATCCGCATCTGTCAAGGAAACTGTAAACTGAGCGTCTGTCAATTCCTCCGTTTCATCTAAAAATGATAGCTGGAACTCCATTTCTTTATCGGAATCTCTGAAAAACAATGAGTCGGACAAATTGATTGTCAACTCTCCGACAAGATCAGGGTTTACAATGGCGACAGTTTGGATACTCTCTTCTTTTTCCAAAACTGGAAGCGCTCTCAGAAAAATATCCCTGTTCGGAAAATTACGCATCCACTCAGTGTATGCTCTCAGGAAGTAGTCATCGGCTTTAAGTTCATTTGGCAAAATAAATCCCCCTGCAATTCTTCCTTCTTTGATGGGAAAAATTTCAGATTGAATGACTTTTGAGTCTTTATCCATCAAGTCAATATAAACCACTCTGCTGAGTGTATCGGACATAATACTATTTTGATAGAGCATTTGCCCACCTAGCCACACCGTTTCCCCTGGATAATAGTAAGGCTTATTCGTATTGAAATAAGGCTTTTCCCGAAGGTTGTTCCAACGGGAAAATCTCATCTGGGAGCTATCAACTTCCGCCAGGTATCCGTATCCCTCTAAACTCTTTGCTGGCTCATAGTCATGTGGCAAAAATCTACCCATGCGTTGCCTCCCCATGTATCCGGACAAAATAACCTGCGATGGAACTACAGGAATCCCATTTCGATCAATATCGAAATATCCTAGAGGAGCAGAAACCCAGCTTACTGGGTAGTAAAGATCTGTGTAATAGTCATTTAACCAGAATTTCTCAGGGTAATGGATTTCGGCTTTAAACGGCCATATAACTCTATAATTTCCATTTTCCAGGGGAATTCTTTGGATGGAATCGGCAAATACTCTTCTAATGGATTTGTCAACTTCCTCGGTAAATACATTTGTACGCACCCTAAAATGATCATCAGGTAGTACCTCGAAAATCTGGAAATTTTCTTCATGTACTTTAGCCAGTAAAACTGATTTTAACAAATGTCTAATAGACCCCATGTAGCTACTCACCTTATTACTCTCTATTTTGGCAAGTTCAACAGTGTCTGCCAACTCTTGGGAGTCAAAAAACACAAATCCCACATAGCTGGAGCGATTGTGATAATAACGGTAATCCTTCAAATAATAAGTCACATCATACCCCAAGGCGTGGTTTACTATATGCAAAGGTTCCTGAGCAGTGGCACGTACATAATTAGGCCCATCCGCTTTGACAGTTTCAAAATCCAGTACCCAGGGGTTTTTAATGTCAAGTTGGGACGCAAAAGGATCATTCGGAAGAGCCAAAAAAACCTGCTTGAATCTCCGCAAATCCCGCTCCCACTTCTTGTCCCTACGGCTTTTTAGCTCCACCTCAGTGAGGACAGATTCCAAAGGCTTCAGTTTAAAATCGACTTTTGTAGAGCCAGAACTACCGATACTAAGTGTCTTCGTATCCGTCTCAAACCCTACATAGGAAGCAACCAACTCTACATTTCTGGGTAAACTCCCAGAAATGATAAAATTACCTTTATCATCCGTAGTGCTTCCCAGTGTTGTATTGTTGATGAAAACATTGGCAAAAGCCATAGGCTCACCGGTTTTTGCATTTTTGACCGTTCCGGAGATAGTCTGGGAATTTGCCAGAAAAACTGATAGCATAGCTACACTAAAGAGCACGCACCGGATCGGTGATAAAAATGTAATCATTTGGCTTAGATTGGGTTTCGCCTCTTAAGATAACAGTTTTGACGAAAAGGAACATGGACTTTATAGAATTAGGTGAAATACTCAGAACCCTTGTCAGGTAATGTTTGAAGAAGTAAACCCTAGCTAAGAGGCTGGAATTTCTCAAGTGCAGTCTATAAATCTTTGGACAATCATCTAAATGATCTTATTTTGTCTGATTATTTTAAGACAATTTCAAAAGGATGCTGCTCAGTAAGCTGGAGATTAAGGGATTTAAGAGTTTTGGGGACAAAATGGTGATTAACTTCGACAAGGGGATCACCGGCGTCGTTGGGCCTAATGGCTGTGGAAAATCCAATGTAGTGGATGCGATCCGCTGGGTGCTAGGCGAGCAAAAAACCCGTTTGCTCCGCTCTGACAAGATGGAGAACGTGATTTTCAACGGTACCAAAAACCGTAAAGCATCCAACCTGGCTGAGGTATCCCTGACTTTTGAAAACACCAAAAACCTCCTTCCTACAGAATATACCTATGTCACGGTAACCAGGCGCTACTATAGATCTGGTGATAGCGAATACCAGATCAACGGCGTGACATGCCGACTGAAGGATATTGCCAATCTTTTCATGGACACGGGAATCAACTCGAATTCCTATGCCATCATCGAACTGAAAATGATCGATGAACTGCTGAATGATAAGAATAACTCACGTCGGGATTTATTTGAGGAAGCGGCAGGAATCTCAAAATTCAAAAACAGAAAGAAAGAGACGCTGAGAAAACTTCAGGATACGGACGATGATCTGGCCCGTGTGGAAGATGTGCTTTTTGAAATTGAAAAGAATCTAAAAAGCCTGGAAAAGCAGGCAAAACAGGCTTCCAAATATTTTGAAATCAAAAAAGATTACCGGGTAGCAAGTATCAACCTTGCCAAAAAAAGCATAGAGAAATACAGTAAGTCCTTAATAGATGCCAATCATAAAATTCAGGAAGAAGGCGACAAAAAATTACAACTTCAGACGAGAGTAGCAGATCAGGAGGCCTTGCTCAGCCAATTAAAAGCTGACTTGATCCAAAAAGAAAAGTTGCTTTCCAGCCGGCAGAAGGCGTTAAACGAACATGTAAATAAAATCCGCTCTTTCGAGTCTGAGAAGAAAATCAAAAATGAACGCCTGAGATTCTTGGAGGATCGGTCACAAAAACTCCGCGAACAGATCGATACT
Source organism: Algoriphagus sp. AGSA1 (assembly GCF_021390545.1). Classification (GTDB taxonomy): domain Bacteria; phylum Bacteroidota; class Bacteroidia; order Cytophagales; family Cyclobacteriaceae; genus Algoriphagus. The sequence continues at coordinate 57,073 of NZ_JAJUWR010000018.1, forward strand.
GACCGCAAGTCAAATGACCGTGCGGGATTCAGCATACGCTCACTTCAGCAGGAAAAAGAGTCAGCCGAAAAAATGCTTGCAGAGAAGGAGATGATCGTATCTGAGCTGCGAGAGGCTTTTGAAAGCCAAAAGCAAATTCAGGCCGAAAAGCAACAGGCTCAAAAGACAATAAACCTAAATTTTGAAACATTAAAGGAAAAGGTATATCAACTAAGTAAGGATATAGAAATCAAACAAATACAGCTCTCCACGCTGAAGCAGGAGCTGGAGCGTACATCCTCGGACGATTCCTCCCAGGAAGCAAGTTTAATGGACTTTGAGGAAAAGCTGATTGAGTTAAAATCAGAGTTGAACGAATCCACCAAAGGTTATGAAGACCTAAAAGCCAAGCAGGAGGATTTGGATCAGAAGATCGAGGAAACCAATCGGGTGATAGAGATGATCCGGGAGGAATTGACTCAATCTTCACGTAAGCTTGACTCCAAAACCAATGAATACAACCTCACCAAATCCTTGGTGGAGAATCTTGAGGGCTTTCCTGAAGCCATCAAGTTTCTGAAAAAAAATCCAAGTTGGGGAAAGGACGTGCCACTCCTCTCCGATCTGCTCACCACTTCGGAAAAATACAGGGTAACTATAGAAAATTACCTGGACAGCTACATGAACTATTATGTGGTAGATACCGAAGCCCAGGCGATTACGGCCATTCAGCTTTTGAGCGATTCCGCCAGAGGTAAGGCAAACTTCTTTGTGCTGGAGCATTTTGAGCGGTTTAAACCCAGTCAAAACAAGCTTTTTTCCAATGCCACAGCCGCCACGGAAATTATAGAATTTGACGTCAAGTACTCCCGTCTGATCAACTTTATCCTTGATAATGTCTATATAGTCCAGGGTGAACACAGGGACTTTCCGCAGGATAGTGAGGCCATATTCATCAGTGAAAACGGCAAATACACCAAACGGAAATTCAGTTTATCAGGTGGCTCCGTGGGACTATTCGAGGGGAAAAGAATCGGTAGGGCCAAGAATCTGGAAAAGCTGGATAAGGAAATCAAAGAACTGAATAAAAAAGTAAGCAGCACCAGAAATAACCTTGACAATAAGCTTTCGGAACTGATGAAGCTGAAAGAAATCAGCTACAAAAAGACCCTGGAAGAATGGCAGAATAAGATCAATGGTATCAACCAGGAGTTCGTGTCAGTACGGACCAAAAAGGAACAGCTGGCGGAATTGCTGAGCTCAAACGCCAATAAACGGGAGGATATTCTGGATAGAATAGCGTCTATTGAAGAGAGTTTGTCCGAGATTCAGCCGCAGCTATTTGAAGAGCGGGCGGAGTTTGAAGCCCTTCAGGATGAGCTGGAAGAACTGAACGAATCCTACGAGAAGGAATCTGCCTTGCTTACCGAAAAATCACAAGCCTTCAACGCAGAGAACATTCTTTACCATCAGCACCTGAACCGGGTAAATAGTCTGGATCAGGAAATCGAATTCAAGCAATCTGCCTACGAAGGTTCTAAAGAAAGAATAGAAAAATCCCAGAGTGAACTTTCGCAGTTGGACACGGAAGTCAAATCCCTGCTCGACAATAATGAGGTCAAGGATGATGAACTGATCGAGTTGTATGCTGAAAAAGAAGGAATAGAAAAGGGAGTTCAGGAAGCTGAAAAGGATTACTATGCCAGTCGGGGCGCAATAGACGAGACCGATCAGCAGATCAGGAGTCTCCAGAAGTCAAAGGAAAGTTTTGATCAGCTGATTCATGAACTGGAAAATGCCGTCAACGAGATCAAGCTCAAAATGACCGGCATGAAGGAAAGACTGAGCGTGGAATTCGAACTGGATCTGGATGAGCTGATGGAAGAAAATCCTGAAATAGACGAGGAATTCAGGGAATTTGCCGAGGAAAAACTTCGGGAGTTGGTAAGCAAGCAAAAGGAAAAGCTTGAAAAAATAGGCCCAATTAATCCGATGGCGATGGAAGCTTATGATGAAATCAAGACACGCTATGACTTTATCAGCAGCCAAAAAGAAGATCTCATCAAAGCCAAACAATCTCTGCTGACTACCATTCAAGAAATAGATCAGGTGGCGAAGGAGACGTTTTTGGATGCTTTTGCCAAGATAAAGGAGAATTTTGTAAAGGTATTCCGCTCACTCTTTACCGAACAGGATGACTGTGACCTGACTTTGGTAGATCCCGCAAATCCTCTGGAGTCTGCCATTGAGATCATGGCCAAGCCAAAAGGTAAGCGTCCCCTTACGATCAACCAGCTTTCGGGTGGTGAAAAGACGCTGACTGCCACTTCCCTGCTCTTTTCCATTTATCTGTTGAAGCCAGCTCCGTTCTGTATTTTTGATGAGGTAGATGCCCCGCTTGACGATGCCAATATTGATAAGTTCAACCAGATCATCCAGCGATTTAGCGGCGAATCCCAGTTTATCATAGTCACACACAACAAGCGAACCATGGCCAGTACTGATATCATCTATGGGATTACCATGATTGAAGCAGGTGTGAGCCGGGTGGTTCCGGTAGATCTTAGGGAGCTGGTTTAGCCAGAGCCAGTGGTTATAATATTCCCTATCTGCTTGGCGATGCCTAAGCTGTAATGAGGATATTACGGAAGGAAAATTCAGTACATAGGTGAAAAATGGAATTGGAAAGTGTCTCGTTCTGTTGCTGAGTGTTTTATAAATCCCTGAATTTCCTTTCGCTTGACTGGGAATTGTAAATGGGTATTTCTTTGGTCTCCAATAAGTTGAGATAGTACAAAAAGGCCTTCTACACAACTATGTGTGTAATCTTATATTTTGTCCCCATACTATCTTATTACACTTCGATCGCACTGGATTTCCATCCAATATTTCCCTAAAACATTTGTATTTTTTATATATTTAGTTAATTTAAAATCTAATTTTCAAGCTAATGAAACTTTATACCGTAGCTGTTTTTCTCATCTTTATTTCGTTTTCACTGGAACAGGTACATGCCATTAATCCTGATCGGGAATATATCCTAACCCCGGATTCTGTGGGATGGAATTACGAGCAACTACTTATCAAAACCACCGATGGCTATCAACTGAACTCATGGATCTATGAAGCCAATAAGAAAAACGACAAAGATACTGTCCTGATTTTGGCTTATCCTGATGCAGGTAATATGTCTTACTTTGTTTACCATTCCGCGGTTTTAGCCGATGCAGGCTTTACGGTGGTCACGTTTGATTATAGAGGTTTTGGGGAAAGTGATGATTTTGAAATTCAACGGGAATACCTGTATTACACGGAATTTGCTTTGGATTTAGAAGCAGTAGTGGATACTATTTCCCTCAAATTCCAAAACAAAAAAATAGGAATCTTGGGAATGTCCATGGGAACTACAATCGCTTCAAGAGCCTATCCTCAAATTAAAAACCAGATTGACTTTATAATCGGTGAAGGGTTTGTAACGGATACCTCTGCTATTGTGAATTATTACAAAGGCAAAGGTAAAAGTATTTTGCTGCCCGAAGATCCGGAACTATACCTGGATTCCGTCCAGTCCATAGTCTGTCCAATGCTGATATTAACCGCATCAAACGATGAAGTCACTACGTCCAGCGCAGCGTTTAGCCTTCAAAAGATGTTAGGCGCTACTTGTCATATCACTCTATATGAAGGGGAACATCTTGCTGGATTTCAGATAGATTATGAGAATAAAGGTTTTGGAGGTTGGTACATTGAGCAACTGGAAAAATTTTTGGAAAAAGCATAAGTGATAGATTGAGGTATGGAGCATGGTGCCACCTGCAAATCCGTCTAGACTTTAGCCCTTTTACTAATAACTTATAGACTTACAAACTACTGATGATCATGAAATACATTTGCCTGTCATTACCGCTTTTTGCAGTATTCCTATTCACCAACTGCGGTAGTAATAGCAATGTTGATTTCCATGAAATTCCCAATACCATAGAAATCCATAAAAGCGGATTAGTGGGTGATGCTACAACTTTCCAATTTGAGCCTATTGATACCATTCAACTTGATGCTCCAGGAAACCCTGCAATCACCTCCGTCCAGGATATATCTTTTGGGAAGGATTTTTTCCTGATTGTGGATGTAAAACAAGGCTTGTTGAAGTTTGACAACCAAGGGAATTTTCTACAAAAGATAGGCGCTAAGGGAGAGGGGCCGGATGAGTACGATGTGACCCCTGCTATTTATCTGGATGAGAAGGAAAAAGTATTCCTTGTAGCAGATTGGGGAAAAATGCTGGTGATTGCCTATAATCTACAGGGTGATATTATTGGCACCAGTAAGAAACTGCCAGGTAGACCGGTTTCATTTTATTTTGAGCAAGATGAACTTCTTGTGATTCAAGAAGGCACCTCATCAGATAGGGCAAATCAACAAACGGTACTAGTAAGTTCTATAAACCCACAGACGCTAGAGCATAAAGGACTGGAAACTCCATTGTATAGCTTTGTTTCCCCATTAAATAGGATACATAGCTTTCTAAGACCGTTTGGGAATTTCAAAGAAGGAAGTCTATTTTATTTCCCCCGTGAACGTTTTGAAGGTTTGACAGAACACCAGGATACGATTTACAGAAAATCGCAAGATGCTCTTGTTCCGGAATACCTCCTTCAATTCAAGGGATTCAATGTGGCGGATACCCTTCATTTATCCTACATGGAGATAGTTGATGACCATGCTTCTATTCTCTTTAGGTACAAAAAGAAGCCCTACATTATAGTACTGGACTTGGCAAATAATATCCCAATATCTTACCAGAACCAACTTTTTTCAAAGGAGCTTGTTCGGATAGATTATGAGGGTTTTCCTAAACATCTAAAGGAGAATGCTTATTATTCCATTATCCGGGATGAGGAAAGCGTCGAAGAGAAAAATCCCTCAATTGTATTTTCTAAGCTTACTGAACCTAATTAACTACAGTAAATTGCCTGTTTATTAAGCTGATTGGCGAAAAAAATAGCCTTGTATATTCCTCAATCTATTTTCTATTTTGTCCAATAACCGGAAATCACGGCAGTATTGAGCGTAAGAATTGAGGAAAAACATATCAATTGAATGAAGAACCCAGACCTATTTCACCACGAATTGGCGAGTAAAGCTGAAAACCTTGGACATCTTCCTGGGGAATGGTTAGAAAAGATATATAATGAAAAATGGTTTAAGCTTTTTGTGCCAAAAGACTTGGGAGGGCTAGGCTGTACACTGCCCGAAGCCTTGAAAATTGAAGAAAAACTGGCAAAGCTGGACGGGAGCTTGGGCTGGACGGTGACGTTATGTGCAGGTGCAGCCTGGTTTGTAGGTTTTATGGAAGAATCTCTTCGAAATGATATTTTCCCTGACACAAAACTTTGCCTGGCAGGAAGTGGGTTTGTAGGAGGAAAAGCTAATTTGGTCGGAAACAAATACAGCATTTCTGGTAGTTGGACTTATGCGTCAGGGGCTTTGCATGCGACACATCTCACTGCCAACTGTGAGATTTTTGAAGAGGGAAATGCAGTATTGGATAAGAAGGGCGAGCAGGTGGTCAAAGCTTTTTTGCTGGATCGAAACGATGTGGAAATACTTGATGGCTGGAATTACATGGGTATGATAGCCACAGGTAGCCATGCCTTTAGCTGTGAAAATCTAGAAGCACCAATAAACCGTTGCTTTGAAATTCTTCCCGAAAAAGCCCTATTGACTGACTCCGTTTACCAATACCCATTTCTGCAATTTGCCGAAGTTACGCTGGCGGCTAATATCTTGGGCATCTCCCTTCATATGAAGGAGTTGATTGAACAATCCTTCTGGAGAAGACATGAGTACAGAGAATATGATAAAAAGCATCTCAAATACTTCCGTAAACTTCTTAGTAAGCAGGAGGAAAAATTGAAAGAAGTACGGCATGAGTTTTATCATCAAGTCAATGCTTCGTGGGATGAACTGGAAAAGAATGGAGTAATATCAGATTCAAGACTGGAAAAAGTCAGCAGAATAAGCCGAAAACTAACCCAAAAGTGCAGAGCGATTAATAGTAAGCTATATCCTTTTGCCGGATTGGAAGCTGCGAAAACCCATACAGAACTCAACCGGGTTTGGCGGGATTTTAACACGGTGAGTCAGCATGCGCTGTTGATATTTCCTTTTTAGGTCATAGTATCAGTTTTACCCGCAGATTTTTCGCAGATCAATTTCGCAGACTTTCGCTGATCCCAAATTCCGAACAACTTAACCCAAGTAAAATCTGCGTTTATCAGCGGATTTTTCAGCGCAAACCTAAAGGACGGCAGTCAGGTCTGTGGGAAATATCTTTTTACAATAATATCCAGCAATTGCCTACTATTCTATTCTTTCCTTACATTAGACCGCTCATAAATTAACTTTTCTTAGCGCTTTCTATTATTCCATGAAGTTCAAAGTCCCATTTCATTTCCTGTCACTTCTTATTTTATCATTTGCTTTCACCGCTTTTCAGCAACAAACTGTAGAGAAGAAAATCCTCTACCTCATCGGGGATTCCACAGTAAGAAATGGCGGAGAAGGAAATCTACAGCGAGGTTGGGGAAATTTCCTTCAAGAATTTTTTGACACCACGAAGTTAGAAGTGAGTAATCAGGCCATGACCGGAAGAAGCACCAGAACTTTTATCAAAGAAGGAAGATGGGATAAAGTTCTCGAAACGCTGAAGCCTGGAGATTATGTAATTATGCAATTTGGGCATAATGAAGGAAGCGTTCCTGATACTACCAAAGCGGGCTACCGTGGTGTACTTAGAGGCATAGGGGACGACACCAAAGAATTGACTTGGCCTGATGGCACCACGGAAACAGTTCATACCTATGGATGGTATTTGGAGAAATTCATCAGCGACACCAAAGCGAAAGGAGCAATTCCCATCGTGGCCTCCATGATCCCGAGAAACAAATTTCATGATGGAGAAACAGAAAGAGCCAATCAGGATTTTGGAAAATGGGCCAGGGAAGCGGCAAGAAAACAGGGCGCATTCTTTGTTGACCTCAATTCAATAGTAGCTGACCAATACGACAAATGGGGTCAGGAAGTCGTAAAAGGCCTTTTTGAACGCGATCACACCCATACCAATGAAGCGGGTGCACGAATTAATGCATGGTCAGTGACAGAAGGAATACGTAATTTGGAAGAATGTTCACTCAAAGACTATCTGACTAAGGACATCCCTACCCTATTCCTTATCGGTGATTCCACCGTGAAAAATGGCCTAGGAGATGGAGCCGGAGGACTTTGGGGTTGGGGAGATTTTATAGCTCCGTATTTTGATAAAAATAAAATCAAAGTCCAAAATCATGCACTTGGTGGCACAAGCAGCAGGACGTTTCAGACTTATGGACATTGGGACAAGGTGCTGGAGAAAATAGAGCCCGGAGATTATTTGATTATGCAGTTTGGACATAATGATTCAAGTCCGCTGGATGATGAAGCCAGAGCCCGTGGCACGATCAAAAGTGCAGGATTAGAAGCTGAACACATTTACAATCCCATCACCAAACGTCAAGAAACGGTTTACTCCTACGGTCAATACCTACGTCAGATGATTTTGGCAGCCAAAGCAAAAGGAGTCACTCCTATAGTCTGTTCACTGATTCCCCGAAACAACTGGAAAAATGGCAAGGTCATCACAGCGGAGACGGATTATGGCCTCTGGGCAAAACAAGTCACTGAAGATACCGGGACGGCTTTTATCGATCTCAATCAATTGGTAGCAGATCAGTACAATCAATTGGGTGAGGAGTATGTGAAAGCACATTTTTTCAATGACACCGATCACACTCATACGATTGAGGAAGGTGCTGGATTGAATGCCAGGATTGTGGTAGAAGCCATTAAAATTATTCCTGAAAATGATTTGAAGGGTTTTCTAAGGTAATAAAAAGTCCAATCGAAGCAGTTTAGTCCCGTTTTTGGTAGTGCCTTGCTGCCTTATGTACCTCTTATATTTTCTGCCGTTTCCACGCTATTACTTTTACACCATCTGAATAATGTGCCAAGTTTAGCTGCCTTTCATTTAGATCAATTTCACCTATTTTATAATTCAATTTTAAGTTCTTAATATTCACATTCTTTAGTTCCCATTCTTTATGATGAATGTCGTAACGATAGAGCCTGTTGTCTTTGTCAAGATATAGGCAGTAACGTTCTGTAAGCCATTTATCAAGTTCCGTTTTGTTGTCTATTTCCTGCCCAATCTCAAATTCTGCATTTAGACTAAATCCTTTATGTGGGTTTTCTGAGCTGTACAATTTGTCTGTCCGATGGGTTTTTGCCTTCTCGTAGGGTAATCCTGAAATTGTTTTTGCAACAAAAGCAGAAATAGATTTACCTGCTTCAATATTCAAGAAGTAAACTCCTTTTTTGTCGTCATTTTCAATGTATGTCCTCACATTGATTTCATCAAAATCTGATACATATTCAATGGAAGGCAATAATCTTCGTCTTATTTTTTCCATGGTAAAAGCAACCAAAGAAATGTAGCAGTTTCCTTCAAAAGTGTCTATGTTCAAATTTGGAGGAACACATTCTCTTAATAATTCAAAAGGGACTATCCAATGTAAAAATAAAGCTCTGTTCCATTCTTGGTAGTATATCCAATTCCCATGAGGAATTTCAAAAGGTCTGTGGGATGTGCTGTTTAATATTTCATCTATTTCTCTCATTCGGTGGGTCGTGTCAGTATAGTCAGGTAACTATCAATTAATTTCTCAGTTCTACCACGAATTTAAGGGAAACATGGCTAAATAAAGGCAGTCTATGGTTGAGGTCTTAAACGGGAAGCCTTTGATTTTGCATTTAATCGACCCTTAGGGGTAAAATAATTTACAAACCCTTTCAATAAACACTTCGGTCTTCCATGATCAATCCAGCTCTCCTACTCCTCTGTCTTCACCAGCTCTTTCACCTCTTTGCCATTGATTGTCACATTAGTAAACTTGACATCCTTTAAGTGATTAGTTTTAAATAGCTCATCTACACCATTGATCGTACTGTTTATCATTTGGAAGTTTTCCACCGGGGAATCCTCGTAGGCATCTATCATCACGGCATATTTTCCACCGTCTTCTACCTGTAGATTTTCCACGATTACATTCCTGATCTGGGGAATATGGTCTCCCTCCTCTTCGTAGAACATATTGAATCGTACCGCAGCCTCTTTGTATTTACCTACTTTCACATTTCTCATATAGACATTCTCCACGGTTCCGCCCCGCTTTGAGCTGGTTTTGATACGAAGTACACGATCGAGATTCTCACTGCTCATCACTAGGTTTTGTGCGAAAATATTCTTCGCTCCACCGGAGATTTCACTGCCGATGACCACTCCCCCATGGCCTTCTTTCATGGTGCATCCCTCGATAATAAAGTTCTCTGAAGCCACTCCTATATTTCTTCCATCCTGATTTCTGCCAGACTTGATGGCAATGCAATCGTCTCCTGTATCAAAATATGTGTCCTTGATCAATACATTTTTGCAAGCCTCAGGATCTACTCCATCGTTGTTCGGCCCTAAGGTTTCTATCCTCAATCTTTCAATCGTGATGTTTTCGCTCAGCACAGGATGAATGTTCCACATGGGTGAATTGATCAGTTTTATGTCTTGAATGAGAATGTTTTTACACTTGTAAAACTGTACAAACTGGGGACGTAAATAATGGCCTTCTCCAAATATTCTTTCCTCTGCAGGTACTTCATCCGCGACCATCTGATGGAGCAGCGTTCGGGCTTCCGTCTGTCTGCCCATGCCCTCTTTCCATCCATAATGCTTTGCCCCACACCACCACCACCAGTTTTCCATATCCGAATTCCCATCCAAAATCCCTTTTCCGGTGACAGCAATGTTTTCCTGCCCAAAAGAAAATATTTTTTGAATGGGAGAAAAATGTAATTGACTTCATTATGGAATTGAATTATGGTTTCTTTTATAGCTTTTAGCAGATCCGTTTTTATGCAATTTTGATTAAGCCTCTTTGCACAATCGATCCCATCTAAACTAGCTCAAGAGCTACATTTATCTATTTTTTAAGATTTAGAATATGACCTCTTCTGCGCAATAATCATTTGGTTTTTGCACAAAAAACTCAGCGTTTCGCTTGAATAAGCATCTTTTTACGGATTAAATCAATATTTCTATGATTAGCACCTTAATCATTTTTCTAACCAACCAGCTTTTATAAATTACACGCTGAATATATTCTTACTACCAATCTTCACTTTTCAAAATGCCAAGAAAACTAGCCTTCCGGATGAAATTGATCCCGGGTTTCGAAGAGGAATATGAAAGAAGACACAGAGAGATTTGGCCGGAACTGGTCGCTTTACTCAAAGACACCGGAATCGTGGATTATCAGATCTTTTTTGACAAAGAGACTTCCTGTCTTTTTGCTTTTCAGGTGATCGAAGGACAAGCCAACTCGCAAGATCTTGGCAGCACAGAGATAGTCCAACGCTGGTGGAAGCACATGGCTGATATTATGGAAACCAATCCTGACAACTCTCCTATTTCGGTAGAACTCCCAAACGTTTTTGATCTACAATAACCTCCATTTCCAATGACCCCAAAATACAAAGGCTTACTTACCCTCATCATCCCAACACTCCTGTTCTTTGGTTTTCAACAAATAGAAGAAAAAGCACCTATTTCAACTGAATGGCCAGAAATCACCCAAACTGCCAAACCATGGACGCGCTGGTGGTGGATGGGAAGCGCGGTGGATGAAGAGAATCTTTCCAAACTATTGGAAACATACCAGGAAGTCGGGCTCGGTGGAGTGGAAATTGCGCCTATCTACGGAGCAAAAGGCTTCGAAGATCGATACATTGACTTTCTTTCTGAAGATTGGCTGAGTATGCTTGATTTTACGATAAACAAAGCTCATTCACTCGGAATGGGCGTGGATATGACCCAGGGAACAGGCTGGCCATTTGGAGGCCCGCAGGTAAATGTGGAAAATGCAGCAACCCGAATGGTGATTCAGGATTATGAAAAAGAAGATGGCCTGACGCTCGCTACTCCCATTCTTTTTCAGAAGAAAAAAGAAAACCAGCCCGATGCAAAACTCATTGCTGTCATGGCTTACGATGAAAATAACCAAGCCAAAGAAATCACTTCCTATGTGGACGATAAGGGAAAACTAACTTGGGACGAAGCCGGAGATTGGAAGATAAAAGCCATTTTCTTGGATAAAACAGGCCAGATGGTAAAGCGGGCAGCACCAGGAGGAGTTGGATTTACCTTGGATCACTTCAGCAAATCGGCAGTTGATACATATAATTCGCATTTTCAGAAAGCATTCTCGGGTAAGGATTACGGTTTCAGAGCATTTTATAATGACAGTTTCGAAGTGTATGGAGCAGATTTTACTCCCAATTTTTTTGAAGAATTTGAAAAACGCAGAGGATATGATTTGAAGGAGTATCTACCCTACTTGGAAAGTGAAGAAAACTTGGAAATAGTGCGGAGAGTAAAATCTGACTATCGGGAAACCATCAATGATCTCCTACTGAACAATTTCACGAGGAATTGGACAAGTTGGGCTCACAACCAATCCAAATTGACCAAAAACCAAGCTCATGGTTCTCCCGGTAATCTGCTCGATCTCTATGCCGCAGTGGATATTCCTGAATGTGAAACCTTCGGATCAAGCTATTTCCCTATTCCCGGTTTGCGAAGAGACAGCGCGGATATCCGAAATGTAGATCCTGATCCCATCATGCTGAAGTTCGCTTCCTCAGCGGCACATGTGACAGGCAAAAATCTGGTTTCATTGGAGACCTTTACCTGGCTGGGGGAGCATTTTAAATCCTCTTTTGCCCAGATGAAGCCCGAAGTAGAGCAGGCATTTCTTGCGGGAGTCAATCACATTTTCTATCATGGTGTCACCTACAGTCCGGAAGATGTCCCCTATCCCGGTTGGTTGTTTTATGCTTCGCTGAATCTTACCCAGCATAATAGCCTTTGGCCTCACTTCAAGGGATTCAATGACTACATTGCCAGATCACAGGCGATTTTGCAAGCCGGAAAAGCGGATAATGAATTGTTGGTCTATTGGCCTGTATATGATGTCTGGGCAGAGCCAAAAGGCAAAATGGAGATGATTACCGTACATGCGGTAGATGAATGGCTGCATCCTACAGAGTTTTACAAGCAATCCAAAAAACTGATGGATGCAGGATATTCGGTTGATTTTATTTCTGATGATATGATTTCAAAATCCAAGGCAAAAAATGGAACCATACAGACTTCAGAACAAAATTCGGCAAAGGTGCTGCTCATTCCGGATGCGGAATTCATGCCCACTGAAACGCTAAGAAATATTCTAAAGCTGGCAGAAGATGGAGCCTATGTGATTTTTCAATCCAAGCCTAAATCCATCCCCGGGCTACACTCTGACCAGAATTCAAATGAAGCTATTTTCATTCAACTGTGGGAAGCCATAGATTTCAAAAACGGAAAATCAAAAGTAGGAAAAGGTCAGGTATTCCTTTCCGGGGATCTGACAGAGACATTGGAAAGCCTGGGAATCTATAGAGAAACCCTCGTGGATTCCGGGCTTGATTTTATCCGAAGAAAAGTAGCCGACGGTACCTATTATTTTCTTGTAAACCATACTTCCGAGACCGTGTCCCAGGCAATTTCACTTAACACTAAATCAGGAGCAGTGATGGCAATGGATCCTCTTACAGGGAAAACCGGAACGATACCTTCCGGAAATTCAAATTCAGGGACTAGTGTAAACATATTTTTGAAATCAGGAGAATCGATTTTCCTAAAGACTTTTGATGACCAAGTTGACTTAGGCATTTCCGGCTGGCCTGATTACAGTACCCCATCAAATGTCACTGATATTTCAAAAGATTGGAAACTTTCTTTTACACAGGGACAACCAAAACTCCCTGCTTCCCAAACTATGGAAAATATCAAACCCTGGACAGGCAATGGAGATCCTATAGCGGATGATTTCTCAGGTCAAGCTAGCTATTCCTCTGAATTTCAATTTTCAAAGACGGAAGGAAAGCATTATTTACTGACTATTGACAAGGTGTATGAAAGCGCCAAAATATGGATCAATGGAGCGTATGCGGGAAATACCTGGAGTATCCCCTATCAACTTGACATAAGTGAACAACTGCAGAATGGGAAAAACATAATCAAAATAGAAGTGGCCAACCTAATGGCAAATAGTATAAGGCATCTGGATCGAAAAGGCATAGAATGGAGAAATTACCATGAAATAAATTTTGTTACGATAGATTACAAGCCTTTTGATGCGAGTAATTGGAATACCATGCCTTCCGGACTCGATGGGAAAATTGAGATTATAGAGTTTGACTGACAGTATAAAAATTCAAAATTATGTCTATCCGTTTTTCTATCGCTAAAGAGATTAAAGCACAAAAGGATTTTGTAAAGTTTATCTTTTGGGTCACTTAGGTCATCCCTGTCTGTCGGCAGGCAAGGATCTTCTAGCCTGGAAAACAAAGAAAATATGGCTACTGGCATCATTGCGGATCATCATATATACAATTTTCCATCTATCTCTAACCATATACTACAGGATACTTGAAAGCGTCCCATAGCCTAATTTAAACTTCAAGCCCATAAAATAAACCTATGTCATCAAACCAAAACCTAAAACAGCGTCTGGAAGCTGTCAATGAATACGAACGGACTCCCATACCCAAGAACAAACTTAAAGGATGGAAAAGCTTTATAGGTACCTATGCGGGTGAGCATACAGCAGGAACTGAGTTTGTACTAGGTCCACTTTTCGTAGCACACGGAGCTTCTGCCGGGGATTTGGTGAGTGGCCTGATTGTAGGAAATATTCTAGCTATTCTCAGTTGGGCATTTTTCACAGGAAAAGTAGCCGTTAAAACCCGTATCACGCTTTATTACCAATTAGAAAGAATCGCAGGAAATCGCTTTACACTTGTTTATAACTTGGTAAATGCGGCACTGTTTTGCTTCTTGGCTGGCTCCATGATCGCAGTATCTGCTACAGCTGTCGGCATTCCTTTTAATCTACCCATGCCGTCTCTTACCGATGTTTATCCGAATAGCGTGGGATGGATTATCACTGTTTTTGGGATTGGAGCTATTACGACGGTTGTAGCCATGTTTGGATTCAATGTTATTTCAAAATTCGCCAATATCGCAGCTCCATGGATGATAATGATCTTTATTGCAGCTGCAGTAGGCGTATTGCCCAGATTGGGAATCAACTCCTTTTCCGAGTTTTGGCCAGTTGCTGAATCCACGATCTGGACTGGAGTGCCACTTGAAGGCCAAAGTAAATTCACCTTCTGGCATATTATGTTCTTTGCCTGGTTTTGCAATATGGGCATGCATATCGGGATGGCAGATATGTCTATTTTACGCTATGCCAAGAAATGGACATTTGGTTTTTCTACTGCCGGAGGAGTATTCTTGGGACATTTTATTGCATGGATGGCTTCAGGGATATTGTACTCCCTATTCCTCTTGGAATCTCAGGGCAGCTTGGTATTTGCGCCAGGCCCCATCGCCTATGAAGCTGCAGGTATAGCAGGTGCCGTTTGTGTTGTAATCGCAGGCTGGACCACCGCCAATCCTACACTTTACCGGGCAGGACTTGCCATCCAATCCATTAATCCAAAATGGAAAACTTGGAAGGTCACGCTTTTTGTGGGTTTGGTGACGACGATTGCAGCTTGCTTTCCCGCCTTGGTGATGCAATTGCTGGAATTTGTGGCTCTGTACGGACTGATCTTGATGCCTCTGGGAGCGGTGATTTTCTTGGATGTGTTTGTCCTTCCAAAAATGGGACTTGCCAGCAATTATGCAGAATTGACCAAGTCACATTTCAATCCAGCCGTGGGAATCACCTGGGCCATATCTCTGGTCTTCTGTCTGGGATTGAATATCTGGGGAGGAATTGAGATTTTCTTCCTTGGCCTGCCGGGCTGGTTTGTAGCCGTTTTTGTTTATCTAATAGCTTCAAAAACCATTCAGAAAAAAGTGACAACCGCCTCTCCTATAATACCATTAACCTATTAAATATGAAAAGTTTATTAAAAATTATATCATTCGCTGCTTTAGCATTGACACTCATTCCATCTTTCTTGGTTTTAAATGGAATAATTACCCCTGAACTTTCCAAAACATTGATGCTGATCGGCACGATAATTTGGTTTGGCTCAGCTTCCTTTTGGATGAATAAATCAGAGAAAGAAGAGGAAATTGGATAGGTTATATTAAAAAATATGATTAACCGTAATGATGCCAGTACCACTATTCTCTTTGCTTTACTGGACGGAAGACCGAAGACGGGTGACCGAAGTGACCTTGACGCTAGTGTTTTCCGAATCCTATTATGCTTTTATTGTTTTACTGGAAGAAAAGCGGATATACATATTAAAAAAAATAAAGTCCTACTTCTGGATAAGCCAGGCATCTATCATTAAAGCCCAACTGCTAAGAATATTTATAATCAGCGGAAATCTGCGACCTTTTCTGCGGAAAAAAATTCAGGACATCGACAACTTTGAAAAATACAACCGTGCCCTCTGCAGTTAAAAAAATATAATCTATGAAACTTACATCAGATCAAATACAAGATCAGAATTTAGTAAAATTAAGCGAGCATGCCCGAAACTTTGAATTTCTGGAAGCAAGTCTGGATAGGAAAGGCTACAAGGTAGAAGAACTGATATCCAAGCTTCAAGCCTTGCAAATAGCTATCCCAAGTTGGGCGCTGGGAACCGGTGGGACACGTTTTGGAAGATTTTCAGGTGGTGGGGAACCCGCAACTCTAATCCAGAAAATCCAAGATGTAGGAATTCTTCATGCCCTTAACCAATCCAGCAATGCAATTTCACTTCACATACCATGGGATATACCCAATGATTACCAATTCATTAAAGACAGTGCATCGGAAGTAGGAATCGGTTTCGATGCCGTCAATTCAAATACTTTTCAAGACCAGGCCAATCAGGAAAACAGCTACAAATTCGGTTCCTTGGCCAATTCTGAGGCATCCGTCCGTGAATTGGCAGTGGAACACAACAAGCGGGTAATTGAGATTGGGGAGAAATTGGGTTCTAAAGCTTTAACAGTTTGGCTGGCGGATGGAAGCAGTTTCCCTGGCCAACATAGTCTGAGAAAATCTCTGGAAAACACCCACTTGTCCCTACAGGAAATCTATAAAGCCGTACCTGAACACTGGAAGCTTCTTATTGAATACAAGCCCTATGAACCTTATTTCTACAGCACGGTAATCCAGGATTGGGGAACTTCCTTCCTGCTGGCAAATAAACTGGGCAAAAAGGCCTATACGCTTGTGGATCTTGGTCACCACCTGCCCAATACAAATATCGAACAGATAGTGGCCACATTGATGACAGAAGGAAAACTGGGTGGATTTCACTTCAATGATTCCAAGTATGGGGATGATGATCTGACTGTGGGTAGCATCAAGCCATATCAGCTATTTCTGATTTTTCAGGAACTGGTGAAGGGTTTTGAAGAAACCAATAATCCCCCACTTTCATGGATGATCGATGCCAGCCATAATCTGAAAGATCCTATGGAAGATCTGATCCAGTCAGTTCAGGCAATCAAGCTCGCTTATGCACAAGCTCTTTTAGTGGACAGCAATTCTTTGGAAGCGGCTCAGGAAACCCATGATGTGACAGGAGCTCAAGAAATACTGCAGGATGCTTATAGAACCGATCTTCGTCCCTTGCTTGCTGAAGCCATACGTAGATCAGGCGGCGCTATTGATCCAATTCACGCCTTCCGAAGCCTTAAAGTAAGAGAATCCTTAATCAAAGAAAGAGGCTTAAAATCAGTAGCTTCAGGGTTATGATTTAATCAAATTCAAAAATTAACTTTTCCAAAGTTTCGAACTTTGGAAAAGTTACAAAACTCTCGTAAACTGATATTTTAAGGTTCGAGATATTTTTTCTTAATGAACCGCTCTTTGCGGTTCTCTGCGAAAACCTCTGTTTGCTTTGCAGTTTAATTTTAATTTTTTTTTCCTACCCAACTAAGGGTAAATCCTCCCCCTACTGTCATAACTGCAGCACCACAAAAAAGACAGTATGGGAAAATATAGCCAACTCCGAAAAATCACCCAAGTTTTTGGGGAATACGGAATAGTATTGACAGGAGTACGTAAACACGACCACTTTATCTATGATCTCCAAATGGACAAAATCTTCCTGAATGGATTGATTTTCGAACTGGAATATGCACTCAATAAGGAGTTGGAAGATCACAAAGTTTTCCAAGTCAACGCCCCTTCCCAGCTGATCGCTTTGCTGCTCGATTGATCCTTTACTAAAAATATTCATACCATTGGTCTTCCTGCCAATCGACAAGGTTGGCACAAATAGGTAAAAGGGGGTTAAATCCAGCTTCTGGAGAGGCAGGATAACGCTAACCAACGAGGGAGTTAACGTCATTGCGAGACTTAACATTTGGTTGCCAACCGCACAAAATCGGAATGACGGTGTAATGTCATCTCGACCAGAGGGAGAGATCTCAAGCGATGCTACATTGATCACCATTCCCGCAAACGTCATCGGTAGGAACGAAGCAACACTTAGCTCCCGCAGATCCTCGCTGAAAAGGTCGCTGATTGACGCAGATTAAAGAAGCTCCTTTATCATTCGGATTTTCTGCATTCGTGGAGGCCAATTTCCTTCCTACCGATGAGGTGCACAAAAGTATGTCTAAATAAGTACTCCTGATCTGTGCCTTCTCCGAAAACCTTGGTTGATAAGCATGCCGAACTACCGCTTTCTCTGCAGTTAAAATACACTTTCAAAAAATCACCATTTCAAATGAAACCTTTAAAATTAAAAACCACCCTTCTTTCATTTCTTTTCTTGGGAATAATCTCTATTTCTTATGCCCAAGAGGAAAGCCCTGCCCACTTGGGCCTATTTTATCCTGTATCCACCCATGGAAGCACTGCTGCTGACTATACAAACAGCTTCAGTCTTCACTTACTTACCGGGTTGTCCGGTGGGGAAACCGGTGCCGCCATCTATGGTTTGGCAGGTATAGTCAAAGGTGACCTCCATGGCGCGCAGATCTCCGGGCTATGGAACAATGTGTCAGGAAAGGTATCCGGAGTACAAGTGGCAGGCATTCTTAACCAAAGCGCTGACGCAACTGAATCCGCCCAAATAGCAGGAATAGGCAATATAAATTTGGGAAATTCAGCTTTTCAGGCTTCGGGCATATTCAATACAGCCAAAAATGTAACCGGAGGTCAAATCGCCGGAATCTCAAATCTGGCCGACAGTGTAGATGGTTTTCAGGTTGCCGGAATTGCCAACATCTCTAAATCTGTAAATGGACTCCAAGTAGCAGGTATCGCAAACATTTCCCCCGAAATAGACGGAGTACAAGTAGCGGGGATATCCTCAGTAGCCAAAAAAGTGGACGGATTGCAAATCTCGGGAATCGCAAATGTAGCTGATCACGTGGAAGGAATCCAGATTTCAGGGCTAGTAAATCGGGCCAAAACTGTCAAGGGCATACAAATCGGTCTGATCAATATCGCCGATAGTAGCGATCTCACCATAGGCTTGATCAATATCGTAAAGGACGGAGATAAAAGATTGGGGATTTCCATAGATGAGAACCTCAATTCCTTCCTTACTTTTCGCTCAGGCGGGAAGCGGTTGTATGGGATTTTAGGCATAGGAACCAACTTTGATAGGAAAGATTTGCCCTATGGATTTGAAGGAGGTTTAGGCTTTAATCTGATAGAAAGCAGGCTCTTCCGTTTGGAAGTGGAAGGAGTCAGCAAATACCTGACGGATTTTGAAGACAGCGATTTCTCCAAGTTCAGTTTCCAGCTACTCCCTGCGCTGAAGATTTCAGAGCGCGCACATGTCTTTGCAGGGCCTAGCCTCTCCTATATCCACTCAGAAGATTTGGATAAAGTCCAGGTCTCCGGATTGGTGATTTGGGATGAGATAGGGCGAAATAAATACCAATCTGTTCTTCTGGGATTCACTGCCGGGGTAAATGTGAGGTTTTGAGAAGCTGGGAGACCGAAGACCGAAGTATCAAAAAGCGGGAATTGCTAATCAAAAGAACATGTGATACGATTTCATTGAGATGCTGCAATCCTCCCGTCTTCCGTCTTCGGACTTCCCGCTTTTTTACTAATATTCCATATTTTTACCAAAGAACTAAGGGTAAGACCAGCTCAGCTTGTCATATCAATGAAGCATCCCAAAATCTCAGGTGACTGAAAAACTACTACAGCCGTCAAATACGTTAGCGATAATTGATGAAGAGGCATTTGAAGCCATTTTCAAAACTTACTTCAAGCCTTTGCATGCCTATGCCTTGGCAATTCTAAGAGAATCAGAAAATGCCGAAGAAATAGTCCAAAGTGTCTTTCTAAAGCTTTGGGAAAAACGCCAAACCTTGGAAATCAACACTTCCCTCAAAGCCTACCTCTACCGGGCGGTGTACCATGACAGTCTGAACCATATCAACCATCAGAAAGTGAAACGAAAGCATTGGGAACATGCGCATTACGAAATAACCCAAGGAAAACCCGAACAAGTTGGAGATCAGATCAAGGGGCAGGAAAACGAGCTTTATGACCGTTTTCAACTGGCACTTGAGAAACTACCGGAGAAATGCAGGATGGTCTTCAATCTAAGCAGGTTTGAGGAACTGAAATATCAGGAAATAGCCCAAAGGCTGGATATTTCTATTAAAACTGTAGAAGCACATATGGGGAAAGCCCTGAAGGCACTACGGGTGGAACTAGCGGAATTTCTTCCGTTGCTATTGTTATTTCTGATGAATGTCTAAGCTGTGGAAACCATGAATGAAGAAAAACTGATAAAATACTTGCTTCAGGAAAGCGATGTAGAGGAGTCCAAAGCTGTACAGGATTGGATCGAAAGTGATTCAGAGAATAAAAAGCAATTTGAGCAGATTAAATGGATCTGGGATTCCGGCAAATCTCATCTTGAAAAAAGCCAAGTAGATGAAAACCTTGCCTGGACAAAATTCACTAAACTACGGGATCAAAAGCCATTAGTTAAGCCTCAGCCAATCCAGCGTTTCATGGACAATAATTGGCTGAGAGCTGCTGCTTCCATCACGTTGATTTTAATAGCTACTTGGGTATATACGCTCTTTCTCCCCCAGTCCGGAAAAGCATATTATAGTTCGGTTGAATTCCAGTCAGAAAATCTTCCTCTGGAAATCCCATTGCTGGATGGTACAGCTATCACTTTAAATAAAAACTCGCAGTTAAGCTATTCACAAAAGCTTTTTTCGGGAAAAAGAAATGTGAATATGAAAAGTGGAGAAGCCTATTTTGATGTGAAAAGAATTGAAAGCAAACCATTTGTAATTGAAAATGATGGTGTGGAAATCACGGTATTAGGCACCAGCTTTCATGTGAAATCTGTAGAAAAGAACACAGAAGTGATCGTCACATCGGGTTCGGTACAGGTGAAAACAGCGGAAAATATGGAAATACTCCATCCTAATGACAAGCTTCGGATAAACAGGGAGACTGGCCAGATGATAAAGAGTCAGCTGGAAAACTCATTATATAATTACTATGTGAGCAACAAGTTCCATGCTGACCGCACCCCTTTGCAAGAGTTGGTAAATGTTCTGAATGAGGCGTATGATTCAAAAATCGTAATCAAGAGAGTAGAACTTAAAGATTTGCCTATTACCACAACTTTGGAATATGGATCATTGGACGATAACCTTCAAGTGCTTCAAGAAACCCTCAATCTAAAAATATCGAAGTCAGATGATAAAATTATGGTAGAGTAAGTAACTTTATAAGATGGGATCATGGTAAAAAATCATGGTCCTTGCTTTGTTTAATTCAATTAAACTCTTGTTTTTATCTTTAAATGCTCCATACTAAAGCTATTTTTAAGGGGTCTTCCCTACTCTTGTTGTTTCTATGCCTCTCCTATTCTGGATTTTGCCAGATGATGCTGGCGAAAAAAATCCAATTTGAAAATTCTGATGAGCTTACACTTCGTCAGATGCTGGATACACTTTCCACTACCAATAATTTTTACTTTTCTTATGAAAGTAGCTTGCTGAAGCTCGACAGGCCTTTGATAAACAATCACTATTCAGGGAGTATTGGAAATTTACTGGTGCAAGAACTAGGCAATGAATACGAGTTTAAGGAATTGCCCGGCTATATTATTATTAGGTATGCACCTGAGAAACTGGATCTGGATGCGGAGATGGAAACGCAATTCAACCGGGTTACGGTAAAAGGATATATCAAAAACACAAGAACAAATGAGGGGGTAAGTCAAGCTAGTATTTATGATAAAAATAGCCTGGTCTCCACATTAACGGATGAAAATGGATTCTTCAAGCTTAAGTATAAGAAAAATAACGCATCTATCTGGCTGACATTAAGTAAAGAAAATTATCGTGATACCACTTTCTTGCTTTTGCCTGTTGTAAATATAAAAGCAAAGAAAGACAGCAGGACTTTCAGATACATACCCGGAGATGGTACCACGCAGGAGATAGAGGAAAGCTTTCTGGGAAATCTTTTCATAGGCTTCCGACAGCGTCTTCAGGGAATCAATGTGGGAAGCTACTTTGCCGAAAGTCCCGTTCAGATGTCACTAGTTCCAGGAGTCAGTTCCAAAGGCATGTTTAATAGCCAAACCATCAGTAATTTCTCCCTCAATCTTATAGGCGGATATACCGCGGGAATAGAAGGACTAGAGGTAGCGGGTATATTCAATATCAATAAGAGAGATGTAAAATCAGTCCAAGTAGCAGGGATTTTTAATCTAGTGGGTGGAAGCTCACAAGGGCTTCAGGTCGGGGGGATTTATAATTCTGTATATAAGAATGTACAGGGACTTCAAATCGGGGGGATATACAACCATGTAAAAGGCAATGTAAAAGGCTTGCAAATAGGCGGTATAGCGAACCGGGTGGACAGGGTAGCGGATGTCCAGATTGGGGGCATTGTGAATCACGCCCAAACCTCCAGGAATTTTCAATTGGCGGGGATAGGCAACCATGCATCTGAATCTGCCGCTTTCCAATTGTCCGGAATCAGCAATGTAGTTTCTGATTCAGTCAACAATCAATTTACTTCTATAATAAACAGGGCAAAAGTCGTGAATGGATTCCAATTTGGCTTAGTCAATATTGCTGAAGAGAATGACTATCCTATAGGATTCTTAAACTTCATCAAAAACGGTGAGATGAACCTGGCGTATCATTTTGACGAATCTGGATTCTCACATCTCAATTTTCGGTCAGGAGGCAAGAAAACCTATGGGATTTTGGGAATCGCTTATCAACACCGGGATGTAGATGCTCCTTACGCCTTTGAAGTTGGTTTTGGCTTCCATATACTTACTGATCATAAATTCTCCTTGGATTCGGAGTTTGTGGCTTTGACTGCCAGTGATTTTGTGTCTATCTACAATAATGTCCAGTCATTCAGACTGATCGCAGGAGTTAAAATGGGGAATAGTTTAAGAATATTTGCAGGACCTAGTTTAAATTTCGCCTTCCTGGATCCAGGACAGACGGACTTTGTTGGGGGATGGAACATAATGGAGAAAACCACCATACATGGTATATACCGTAGTTATGGAGGGGTTACTGCGGGATTGCAACTGATTTTGTAACATATCAGTCACTATTATACATGAAATTATGAGAAAGACTCTTCTAATGAGATCAACATAGAAGATAGTGTGTCTGAGGCTAGCTAGAAAATAGCGATTTTGGGATTTTCTGGCGTATGGATAAAGACCTATTACTGGCGTTTTCTGCAGGCCTTGGATAATGATGACATCTATAGCAGCAGTTCGTGTCTGAGATGATTCCAGATTGCACATACGAAAAAACCCGGCCTAAGCCGGGTCTGGGCGATGTGAACAACTTTTGATTAGTTCCTTATCCGGATGTTGCCACTAGAGACAACGCCTGACACGGTATAAGGAGAACCGTTATTGATCTTCAATGAGCCGGAAGAGAAACTTTCTCCCACGGTAATGTTCCCACTGGAAGACTTCAGATCAAAGTTGAAATCCTGCAAATTAGAGCTGGTCTGAACATCAAAATTCCCCGAAGAGCCTTCCAATCTCGTTGTAGCTCCCAAATATGATTCCTTCACGGTATAATTGCCTGATGAAGTTTTCAGCTTTCCGATGTCCTGGACTTTATTCAAGTCCCCGTTACCCGAGTTCAATGTGCTGTTTACTTTGCCGTTGATCTCAGAGAAAGTAAATTTCCCACTGGAACCGACTGCATTGATGTTCCCTTCAAGCTTGCTTATTGTCGCATTTCCCGAAGAGATTTCCACGTCAACATTCCCTACCAGATTTGAAGCCTGGATTTTGCCGGAACTTAATTCCAGCTCAATGAGCGGAGCACTGATATTGTTGAGTTCCACATTACCGGAACCACCCTCAAATTCAAATTCATTTGATGAAACATTCTGGATCAGGATACTACCAGAACCTGCTTCCAGATCCAGATTCATGAATTCAGGACCGCTGAGGTTTAAAAAACCACGGTTTTTACCTGTACCCATTCCACGCTTTTCCACTTCAATGATGAGTTTATCACCATCCACTCTATATTCAATAGAATAATTTCCACTCCGGTTGGATTCCATATTACCTACTAGGTGAATCTCTTGTTTGTTTGGGTCTCCTATATAAGTCACATCAAGGAAAGCAGACTCAATGTCTAAAGAAGAAATTCCTGAAAATTCCTGATCTACGGACTGGACCAGTTCCATTTCCGTAGTACAGGAGGTCACTCCTATCACAATAGCTCCCAATACTACGTAAAGAAAAGAGCGAATTTTAAATTGGTTATTGCTCATAAACAGATAGATTTTAAAATAATGTATTGACTTTATAAACTTACTATTCTGCTTGCATATAAATATACGTTGGATTTGTGCGGCCAGTTTCTATCTCATTTTATTCCTTGGTTTAGATCAAACGCCAAGAATTATCCGTATGACCTAATCCCTGTCCAAATTAGGATCCAAAGATTATGTTGCCTTAGAAAGTCTTGAAGCGGGCTTTTTGTTTTCTTGGATTTAAACTAATAGAACGTGATTTCAAAATCATTTTTAGCAGATAAAGATTAGACAGTTAACTTTATATTTACCCTTATAAAAAAAATAAAAATGATCGCCAATACCCCTGAACCACCCTACTACGCCGTGATTTTTTCAAATATCAGAACTGATATTGAAGAGGGATATGAAGAAACAAGTATGGAAATGGTCACTCTGGCTACTCAACAGAAGGGATACCTAGGCCATGAAAGTGCGCGCAATGATCTGGGGATTACTATCAGTTATTGGGATAGCCTGGAGTCAATCCGAATATGGAAGCAGCAGACTGATCACCTGTTGGCGCAAAGAATGGGTAGGGAAAAATGGTATGCTGCTTATAAAACAAGGATTTGTGTAGTACAGCGAGATTATGCTTTTGGCCTTTGAAAAACCAACAATAAAATGCCCGCATAGCATAAGCCATCCGGGCATTTTATTCAGACTCTTTATTTTTTAATATGTATATCCGCTTTTCTGCCAGTAAAATAATAAAAGCATCATAGGATTCGGAAAACACCAGCGTCAAGGCCACTTCGGTCACCCGTCTTCGGTCTTCCGTCCAGTAAAGCAAAGAGAATAGGGTTACTGGCATCATTGCGGATAATCACATTTTTTAAAATGCATATCCAAACCCTACACCGGCAAATAAGGGCCAAAAGCCATTATTGTTGAATATGGGATTCAGGTTGATCTTCCACATAAAACCTCCGTCGGTAGGCATTCTGCGGTAACCAAAGTTCAAAACACCCATCACTGAAGGTGACCCATCAATATCCAATATGAAGTTAGTGCCTGCGTCAGAAGTAGAGGAACAGGTATAAATACCGTTTTGATCGTAATAGCAGTTTGTGTAGGTATCATTGTTAAATGCCAGAAAAGTAGCACCAAACCCCATTTCAAAGAAATGATTACCTTTTCCATACAACTTGTTGACCATTACCGGGAGGGAAAAAAAGGAATCGCCTTCCATAGCATATCCCCCAAAACCGACGCGCATTCCCCAGGAATCTATCCTGTTTTTGTCAAAACGGAAGTCATAATTGAAACTATAGGGTAAACCCACACCTCCCAATTCCGCATATATTGCGCGTGTAGCTGGTTTTGAATCTGTATCTTGCGCAACAACAATGTAACCGCTGAATAAAAATAAGCAGAAGATAAAAAGGACTTTCATAGTGGTTTATTTAAGTTTTATTAATACCAAATAACGTAAATATCCGCAAATAGCTTACTAGATTTAAGTAAATTACGTGGGTAATTATAGATTTCAAACGATAGCACCATACCATATGTCCTCAATTTTAAATATCAAGCGCATAAAGGTGACAGTTGGCATTCTTGCCTCCTATCTGTCTATGATGATTTTAATAGCCTGTGTAGATGACCCTGAGGTCAATCCTTTTGGGGAATGTGGGGGGCCAGTCAAAGCTAATGCTACAGATGTGTCGCTCTTTTATGAGCCTTATAGTAATAACCGTCACGCTATAGAAACAGATACCGTATCTATCGAAGACTTCAATGTTTATCTGCGGTTGGCATTCGAAACTTTCTCCCAAAGCTCCCACACAGGAAGTTTTCCTGGCCGGGCCTATGCGCTTTCCTGTGCTCCAAATCTTAATTTTCAAAATATCGAGGATATATCCATGATTCTTTTGGAGTCCTATGGGAACATAGAAGCAGGAACTGATATTTCAAATTTGGTTACCACTCATGATGATATCAAGATTTCAGATTTAAAGGATTTCACTGGATCTACGGGACTATACAGACTTACTATAGCTATACAACCTGAGAATAAATCACAGTTAAAGACCAAAACTATTTTACAGCTGAAGAATGGCTCTGAAAAAATAGTGGAATCTACCTCACCCGTACTTCTAACGAACTGATTATATGTTAAGAAAAATACTGCTAGGGATTTTTGCCACAGCAATGGTACTCGTACTTGTTTATATACTTGGGCCAAAGGTGGAGAAAAGGGAGATCACCATAGAATTCCCTGAAGTCCCAACCCGATTGAACGAGCTAAAAAACTATGTAAAACAACGGGAAGACACTGTTGTAGGTCTCAAAACCGGAAATGAGGCGTACATCCTCTGGGCAGACAGCTTGAATAAGCATAAGACGCCCTATTCTATTGTCTATATCCATGGATTCGGAGCCAGCCCAATGGAAGGAGATCCTGTACATCGGTTTCTCGCTGCCCATTTTGGAGCAAATCTATTTGTGACCAGGCTTCCGGAACATGGAATAAAACGGGAAAACGGAATGGAATACATGAGTGCGCAAGCACTTGCCAACGCAGCTGGTGAAGCTTATCAAATAGGGAAAAGTCTTGGTGACGAGGTGATTGTAGTGGGGACATCCATGGGCGGTGCTTTAACGCTGTTATTGGCAAGCCAACAACCTGATATAAAAGCTGTGGTGGTATATTCTCCCGCCATCCGGGACTACGAAGAGAGACTTTCCCAGCTTTTCTCTCCATGGATGAAACAGATCATGAATAAAACAGCAATGAAAAAACTGGCTCATCAAAAACGGGAAGGTGAGAAGGCTCTTTACTGGTCTGAAGATTATAATATCAACGGCTACCTCAGTCTTGCGGAAATTATGTATGGGAATATGAATGAAGCCACATTCAAAAAGATCAGCCAACCCCTTTTTCTGGCTTATTACTACAAAGACAACGTGTCGCAGGATATGGTAGTGTCTGTGCCTAAAATGAAGGAAATGTATGAGCAGATCTCTACTCCATCAGATCTGAAAATGGAAAAGGCTTTTCCTAATTCCGGTGACCATGTAATTGGGAGTTCCATCACCTCTGCTGACTGGCAAGGTGTACTTTTCAGCACGATAGAGTTTCTGGAAAATGTCGTGAAAATTCCTGCCAAGCCGGAGTATCAGGAGAAAGTCGAGGAATTGCTTTTAGTCCAAGAATCGTTTTAGGTCATTTAATACAAGAAATAGGGTATAATCACTTAAACAAGATCAAAAAGTATCTTTTCTAGACAAATTACGTTATCTTATTGGACAATTAACCGGTAGTGCTATGTCAAAGAAATCTTCCAAAGTGAGTGAGTCGGCTATGGCCATTTATCATAAAGCACGGTTATCTCCTAATGACATTCTCAACATAGATTCAGAATGGCTGATCGAGCCGCTCACTCGAGTGGATACATTTCGTAGTGGCTTAGACAAAAATGCACTGGAAAGTTTCAAAGAAGTTTCGGGACTTGACTATATTAGCCTTGCTGATGCATTAGGTATATCCGCCAAAACCCTCCAGCGCAAAGACGTCTATGATTCCGCTCAATCGGAAAAATTATACGAATTGGCGCAACTCTATGCAATAGGTATTAACTATTTTGGCCTTGAAGGATTCCGTAGATGGATGGATCGTCCACTTTTTTCAATTGGCAATCGAAAACCACTTAGTTTAATTGATGTGTCGGAGGGTATAGATTTACTTAAATCCGAAATCATGCGTCTTCAACATGGTATTGCTATCTGAATGTTGAAAGTTTACCGATTAGCTTTAACTGAATATTGTGAACTTAGCGGTGAAGGAGCCAAACGATTTGGTGGCCGATGGAATCTACCAGGCCATCCAGCCGTCTATGCTGGAGCAAGTATATCTTCTTCCCTACTAGAACGATTAACTATAGATCCCGAATTATTTTCATCAGAACGCTATGTTTTATATTCTGTAATGGAAATCAGCATCCCTACTGATCTCATCTTTAAACCAGACTTAAATGACCTGCCTTCTGATTGGAATCAAATTCCAGCAGTCAGAGCCTCCCAGGATTATGGAACCAATCTGCTACGATCCGGCATTCTTTGCTTCGCCGTTCCTTCAGTAGTGGATCCCAGCTCGTTGAATTATGTATTCAACCCACTTTCTGATAAATTCTCCCTGCTAAAGGCTAGCAAATTCCCGCTTGAATTGGATAAGAGAATATTGAGATAAAATCAATTACTATCAGCCATTGGAAATGATGTTAGATACAAGGAGGCTCTTTCTCTTTCTAACTGGCGTGATTATTTACTTGAATTTCGCTCTAAAAGGTTCAGCAGGTAATCCCAGATTATTTACCAGATTCACGGCTGGATTATCAGCCCAGGCATATCTGATCTCCCCTTCCTCCAGTCCTGAGGGAAGTGTGATCGTAACAGTATTTTTTCCGGAAAGTGTCGCTTTGACCTGTTGAAATCCTCCTTTCTCTCTAGCGGCTATAAATCCCCATACCTCATCTCCAGCAGTAAGTTTCAAACCTTCACCTGTGGACTTGAAGTGTACTATCAAATCATTTCCCTGTCGTAAAAGAGAATCAAACTGAGGGCCGGAAGCAAGGATTTTTTCTCCATAAGCCACTTTTCTGGCTTGAAGCCAAAGTCTTTCCCCTACATCTTTTTTATTTCTTGGGTGGATATCATCTGCCTCTCCTATATCTATGATCGTAGCCATTCCGGTATTGGGAAGATTCAACGTCTCTGTCTGAGCTTCTCTCAAAAATGCCCAATTGCTTTCGGGTTGCACATCTTTTCTTTCCATATAATTGGCCAGTTGCACAAACAAAAATGGGAAATTCTCCTCTCCCCAAGCTTCCCTCCAATTGGTAATCATACCTGAGAAAAGTTTCTTATATTCTTCATGTCGGCCTGTATTACTCTCTCCTTGATACCAGATTGCACCTTTGATGTTGTATTTGGTAATAGGGAAAATCATGGCATTATACATCATTCCCGGCATCCAGTTATACCATTCTACTTTTGGCAAATGTGGCTCAACAGCGGAATTTGAATAGGTCCAAGCTCCCTCCAATGACATTTTCTTTCCGGCCTGAAGCAGATACATCTCTCCTCCCTGACCTATTCTAGGCTGATTATTCCAGGTGTTTATCGCACGGATAGTAAGCACATTTTCTCCTTTTTGAAGCAAATCCGAAGATATTTCCAAGTCCGGCATGCTGACTCCCCAGTCCTTGTAATATATCTGTTGGCCATTTACATATACGTAGGCCATTTGGTCAATAAAGGGAAGATGAAGTTCAACCTTATCCACGCTGGAAAGCATGAATTTCTTACGTGCCCAAGCGATATGCTGCAAAGGATTTGACTGGGGGAGATTTACTCTCCCCCATTTAGAGTCATCATAAGAAAGCGCAGCTACCTGCAATGATAAAATTGAATCTGGCTTGCTGACCATGGAATCACGCTTGTGTCGGTTTTCATCGTTTTCTTTAAGCTTAGTATCCCAGGTCTCATTATTTTCGATGATATCTACGGCCTGGTCATGAAATGAGCCCTCCATCTCAGCCAGGATTCCTGCATCCATCCAGCCTTCCACCGGTGTTCCGCCCCAGTTTGACTCTATGATTCCTACTGGTACTTTCTTTTCCTGTTGGTTCCGCTTTGCAAAAAACCAGGCTACCGCTGAAAAATCCCTCATATTCAATGTATCTGCTACTTTCCATTCTCCTCCTACTACATCATCGAGTTTTACTGCACTGTATGAATTTGGGATCTTGAAAAAACGGATATTAGGATTTCCTCCCTCTTCAAATTCCTTCCCAGCTCCAATTACCTGTGACTTCAAGGCCCATTCCATATTGGACTGTCCACCAGCGACCCAAACGTCGCCTACATACACGTCCTCAATTTTCTGCTGATTTACTTCTAATACAAAAGGGCCACCTGCAGCCATTTTAGGTAATTTCAGTACCCATGTGCTGTCTGCATGCACAGTCCCGCTGGTGATCGTTCCATCCAGACTCACCCGCACGTTTTCTCCGGGTATTCCCTTACCCCATACTGCTATAGCTTTATCCCGCTGAATGACCATTCCATCTGAGAAGAGTTTAGGAAGTCGGACTTGGGAATCGAATTTTGACGATTCACAGGCAAAAAGGACAGCAATTATAAATAGTTTCCAGATTGTTTTCATAATACGGATAATTCTTAGGGAATTTGCCTAAAAAATCTGATACATCTATGAAAAACTTGAATTGGATTTACTTTTGTAGAGCTTCCAAAGAGTTGGCCAAATACGCAAATGGTGCATTCCAATTAATTGCTATTTCATTGGAGGCATAGCTACAGGTTTCATCCGTATAGGATTCATCAGCAAATGAACTTGGGTAATTGCATCCATCCTGTTGACCCGGATTTGGTCCACCTACTATATAACCAGGCAAGGGTGGCAAATCTGGTCTGGATTCAGCGAGTCTGTGGTGTGGATGAAGGGGTGTTTTACTTCCAAAACCAGTGATATAAGAATAGCCAGTAGCATTTCTTCCCAGAATATAATCCAGGTTATGCAAGGCCCCAGAAAGAAAAACCTGCTCTTTTGTTTGGCGATATGCATATAGCAATAATATTCCTTGATTAGATGCAACGGCGTTTGATCCCCAGATGAAATTTCCAGGATTAGTCTCCATAGGGCTTCTAAAACCTGTATTCCCAAGACCTTCCAGTTGGGATCTTGCCGCAGAGATTAAATTGATTTCAAGAGTGGACATCCACTCCTTGGGCAATAAACTGATGTTTTCCTGATGTCTCAGCAATGTATAATAACCAAGCCAAGCTACCTGGTTCCAAGAAGGTAGTTTGTAAGTCTGATCTGCCCCTGCCAGTTCATCCCAATAAGAGAGGTTATGTGTTGTGACAAAAAGTTCTGAAGCGGCCCAAATCCGCTCATCCTCTGCGCTACCATCTCCATAAGTTCCTGTGACCACATCTGGGTCATAAGTATCATTCATTTCATTTTGCCTGTACAGGACATCGGGGTTTTTCTTGGCCCAGTTCCAAGCCTTCTCGGCAGCTTTTAGATAAGTAACTGACTCCTCAGGAAAATAAGCTTTATAAACTCTGGAGGCCTGCGCCATCACTGCGGCAAAATCAAAGGTGGCTGTTGTGCTTTTGGCCACTACATATCTTTGGGATACAGCCAAGTGAGGGGCCACCATTCCTTCAAACTTAGCTGTGGTCAGTTTGTGATATACCCCACCGTCCGCAGGATCCTGCATAGTGAGCATCCAGTCCAGATTCCAACGAACCTCATCCAGCAAGTCGGGAACCTGATCACCTGATTCGGGGATATTTAGATCTAGGTTTTCAAAATAGTCCGGGTGATCTTCAAATAGAGAAAGTAAGGTACCGACGGTGATTCCTGAATTCACTACATACTTATTATAATCACCGGCATCATACCAGCCTTTAGGTGACGCGATCAGATCTCCGCTATTTCTACCGGGGGATGTTGCCGAAGGATGTATCATCACCTCCTCATCCGGATGCCCCAGTGGTCTGGCCCAGATTCCGGCATACGCTTCTTCCATTTCCATACCAGCACGCTGATAGTAGAAGGCTTTTAGGCTGGCTATTCCAAGTTCCTGATTCACGTCCGCACGGATTTGAAAAGGATGGGACTTGCCAACTCCCCTCAATAGAAAAACATAATTACCTGATTGACTGAATTTGGAAAAATCGGCTATCCTGGAGGTACGGCCAGATAGTGTTCTTGTAACTCCTTCCGTTAATTCCCCTTCAAATACTATAGCTCTTTTATCTATGTCCCAGATGATATAATCTTTGGCGTTTTCACTATCCACGACTACGGCAATCTTTTGTTGGTCTGGGTAAAAACCGATCTGATTGAGACGTATTGATTCATGGAAAGGAAGGTCTTTATCCACCTCTGGAGCTTTGCAAGCCCACGGAGCCAATAGCAATACATAGACTAAAACACTTTTGATTTCTTTTAACAACCTGATTTTCAATTGCATAAGATTTATTTGTCAGAATAATATCCGTATTTAAATATTCCATAATTTGGCACACCTATCCAAACTACATTTTTGATAGCAGCTGCACTGCTTACATTTGACCTTACGGGGAGCAAAGCCTGATCCGCATCCAATGCCTCCCAAGTCCCTTTTTTGCTTTTGGTCAGTCTCCATCCTGGATTAGCATCAATCCTACCGATTTTAAGACGCGCGTTTTCTTGATTTCCTAGAAGTAGAATATCGTGTCCACTGGGTGTTTCCATAGTAGAAATCGCCTGAATAGGAGAAGACTGTACGAGTACGGGTAAGGCTATTCTCTGGAAAACTCCGTTCTTCAACGTGAACATTTTTGTTTCCAGGGATTGAGCTTCGATCACCTTAGCCCTCCCCAGTTCCTCGGAGGTGAGAATATCCTGGATTTTGGCTTTGGAAAAAGCCTCGTGGCTGGTAAAAAGTGCCTTCTTCCTATACATCTGCGCAGCCAATTCATCTCTGGATAAAAAGGGATACTCCTCTCCCATTACCGAAAAAGTCATTAGAGGATCGACGGATCCATTGCTGTCAAAATCCTCATAATAAATCCGTACCGGCACATCAGGAGCTGTCCGTAGTCTGGAATTTAAGCCCCAGTTCCCGGCAAGCAATTCGGGGTTGCCATCCCCATCCAAGTCCTGAACTAAAACTGAAGACCAAATACCCGATTTTTCACCAGGCAAGAATTCCTCTGACCTATCGATCACATTTCCATCCTTGAGATTTAGAATGCGGATCTTATCGAATTCCGACGCTATGATCAATTCATCCAATCCGTCCTGATCCAGATCTAAGCTTTGGGCAGCTTTTACCCTGCTTATTCCTTTTAAAGAAATAGAAGTGAATGTACCATCTCCTTTATTGATCAGAACCTGGCTTTCTGCCGATTCCGGCCATCTACCCGGTACATAGCCTGATCCTACAAAAAGATCATCCATCCCGTCACCATTCGCATCCCATGCAGTAACAAACTCTGAAGATTGAACCCCAAAATCCAGGGAAGATTCGGTAAAAACTCCATTTCCTTGATTGATCAGCAAGATGTCCCGCTGCCTAGGATCATTTTCCTCTAAATCAAAATAACCGCCTTTGGCTATATAGAGATCCAGATCAGAATCCCCATCCACATCTAAGGCAGCTATGGAAGTGATCAGAGGAGAATCTGAAGTGTGGATATTATAGCGTTCATGAGGCAATCCAAGTCCCTCAGGTGTCAGCGAGTAGATATGCGTCCCGTCCGAAAACACCAGTTCAGGCTCACCATTTCCACTGAGGTCAGCTAATATCATTGAAACTTTCTCCTGTGAAAGGCTATAAAGCAACTGGCTTTGTCTCTTAAAATCATTGGGTAGCTCGGCATTCCATTCTCTTTTATACACTCCCAACTGCTTGAGAATAGGAAAGTTAAAATCATCATAAACGATTTCTTTCTCAGCATCAGCTTCTACCACTTCAAGCAATTGATTGGATTTCGGACTGATTATCCTGCTGATTTTCTTGTTTTTCCAGTGTACTTCTACCGAATCTACCTTCGCTTTTCCCAAGCCAAAATGCATAACGGCACCGACATTTCCCTGATACCCCTTATAAACCTGCTGTTCCTGATAGTTTAGCTGTCCATTTTGATAAACACTTACTTTCGCCCCTATACCATCAGCATTCCCCTGAAGACCTATCAACCTGATTTGTAAAAAATCCGAATCCCCATCTTCAGATGTACGATTCCTGAAAATCTGGGCTGGTTCATTTAGATTGTTTACTACCAAGTCCAGATCCCCATCCTGATCCAGATCCACATACACAGCTCCATTTGAATTACCTGGCGTATTGAGTCCCCAGTTTTCGGATTGATTTTCAAATTGGATCCCATCTATATTTTTGAATGCATAATTCCCTACTTTAGTTGCAGGCATTTTTTTAATCAACTCTCTTATCCCCTCGCCTGTTACCTTGGAATTCTGCAGGTACTCATTCCTATAATTGATAAAATCCAGGTTAGTAAAGTCTTTCAAAAAGCCATTGCTCACAAAAAGGTCTGTAAAGCCATCATTGTCAAAATCCGCAAACAAAGGAGCCCAGCTCCAGTCTGTAGCACTTATTCCTGCCAGCTGTCCTATCTCCGAGAAAGTACCGTCACCATTGTTCAGCTGCAGCATATTGCGCATCAGCTGATGGTGAAGTCCAGCTTTAAGGAAAAGGTTGTAGTGTTCATAATTTTCAGGAGTAAAAAGCAACTTCTGCCTCGCATTGTCCTCCGGAAGCATATCCAGGCTCACTATATCCAACCTCCCGTCTCTATTGATATCTGCTGCATCTACTCCCATGGTATAGAGACTAGTATGCCCCATCCGCTCTTCTATTTGATTCACAAAAGTGCCATCACCCTGATTGATGTATAGATAATCAGGTGCGGAGTAATCATTTCCCAGATAGATATCAGGATAGCCGTCTCCATTAAAATCCGCAATGGTAGCCCCCAAGCCATAGCTCAAACCAGTTTCTGACAAGCCAGTTTCTTTGGTTGCATTTCGAAAAACCCCATTCTCATTTTTAAAAATCTTGGAGCTACTCAAGGAATCTGCTGAACTAAGCATAGCTTCGAAAGCATTGATATTCAGGTTACTGAAAAGCCGTGGATTATGATTGAGTAGTAACATGTCCAAGTCCCCATCCTGATCCAAGTCAGAGAAATATACAGCTGTACTGAAGCCGGGATCGTCTAACCCATAATACGCAGCCATTTCCTTGAAAAATGGAATACTGTCTTTATCCAACCCTTGATTTACAAACAATTGGTTTCTCCGCTGGCTTTCTGGCAAGTCGCCTGAATAGCACACGTAAATATCTTTAAGTCCATCACCGTTGATATCCACAATGGCAGTACCGGTGGACCATGCATTTTCCCTTCCGCCTGTACCGGTAGCAAGAGTGATGTCCCGGAATTTCATATTCCCGAGATTCAAAAAAAGCTTGTTTTGGCCTTGATTGGAAGTAAAATATAAGTCTTCCAGGCCATCATTGTTCACATCTCCTACAGCTACTCCACCACCATTGTAAAAATACTGGTAGGTAAGAATATTGGCTGCTTCGGTTTCTATGATCTGATTGGTAAATATGAGGTTAGAAGAATCCTGATTTACCAGTTCAAAAAGTGTTTGTGGTATTGCTTCTCCCTTTTTCTCACAGGAGAAAAATAAAAATCCTGCTCCAAACAGAAGGAATTGGAGTAATCCTGAAATGTTATACTTATTAACTATATGTTGGGGATTCAAGCTCACTAGATAGATTAACAGAAGAAAGGTCCTACTACAGATTCTGCAAGTAAATTAAAGCACAGTGCTCTCTGCGGAAAACCCTGTGTCCTCAGTGGTAGAGATACAGTTTAGAAAAAATCTCCGAGGCAAAACATTTCACCCCGGAGATTGACTTAATAAACCTCTTATGCTATACTATTTAATTTATTGCCCGGATTACGCGGACATTATCCACGCCTACTACAGCCGGAATATCATTGGAAGTGGTATTGATCACCACAAGTCTGAGTTGATGGATAATATTTCCATTTTCATCATAATTCCCCGCTAGAAAGTCTCCATATGTATTCAAACGCGTACTTCCATTAGACAACTGGCTCAAATTAGCAGAAATTGTATGCCAAGATCCATCAGTGGTGCGCACAAAATTCGAAATCGGAACGTTATAGCTCAATTCATTTCCATTAATATCAGGATACCAAAACTGTAGCTCCAGTCCATTAATAGAAGATGTTGTATTTACAGCCATTTCAAGTCTAATGTCAAAGCTAGCTGCTGGAGCACTGGGTTCATATCCTTCGCCCTCAGGTAAGATTTGAGCTCCTTCCCAGTTTGCAAGATTGATCACTTTGTCATTATTCCAGCCATAACTAGCTGGGAAAGCTTGGTTCATTCCACCAAAGTTTCCGTCTAAGCTTGCAATACCAGGCTGAGAAGATCTGATCATGTCGCCCGACATACCCCAGCCCCAACCCCATGGCCATTCTAGGGCTCCATTGGTATCAAAGTCTGCCACCATGCCTTTGTCCGCATAGATCTGTGTATTTCTATTGGTAGATGATCCACCGGACTTGGTTACCACCCTGATTGATTGTCCTTCGGAGAAGTCCAAGTTGTCAGGAACTTTCACTGTAAGTGAGGATCCTGCAGAATTGGTAGTGAATCCCGAGGTGACATATACATCCTCTCCCGGGAAATATACTGTATCCACAAAGAAGAAATATCTACCCAGAAGGGTAAGGTCATCACCAGGTTGGACGTACTGGTTTTTTACCTGCAATACCTGAGGGGCAGGAGGAAGTGTCTGGAATTCCATGGTGGCTTCACCTGCCTTATTCACCAATCTTAAGGTATTTGGCACATTTGGATCAGTAGCTACGGTAGGGACAGAATCTCCTACTGTGACGATCACCGTATTGTTGGTCACATAGGCAGTGTTCACGCCTAGTGGGTAATCGTTAAGGTACACTTGCTGGGTGCCCAATAGATTGTTACCCAAAATAGCAAGTGTGCTTCCCAATGTGGCAGAAGTGAACGCACTGTCTGCGGTAGTAGGATCCGTGTTGCGTACCCGCTCTATGGTCGGCGGGCCTACGTTGATTTCATCCTCATCTTTACATGCTCCCAATACAAGGACCATGACCAGCGCGGAAGCTACCAGAAATGAGTGAGAGGATCTTATATTTTTTATGATGTTCATATGTTTTGCATTTCAATGTAAGTCCACAATTCAATTTTCTTGAGCAGAGAAATCATACGGTACGGCAGGTTTTCTCAGGTTTGGTGCTCTTGACAATTCCGCGGATGGAATCGGAATCCTGAAATTGGATTCGTTCACCGTAAAGAATCTCGGGGAGGTATCATCCGCAGGGATCTCGATTTCCCACATGGTAGGATCCGGGATCTGATCGGCATAAATTCTGAATGTGCCACGGTCTTGATTAGACAAGATGCTGTAAGCCTTGGCAGGATCGTAATAGTGAAGTTTGGTGAATTCATACCATGCCTGACCTTCCATAGCAAATTCCTTGATGCGTTCTTCGAACACGTCTTCCCAAGTCACAGAAGAGAGGGCATTTACACCGGCTCTTGCTCTCACCATATTGACATACTTCAATGCTTCTGCAGGATCTTTATCCAATACTGCTTCTGCATACGTAAGGTAAACATCAGCCAAACGAAGAATATACGTATTGATTTCAGTTCCCTGCTGCACGACTTTGCCATCATTATCCTCGGGTCTTCCCACGACGTATTTCTTCACCCAGGCTCTGGTATTATATGATCTTCCAGCATCCTCATTTCGAGCAGGTACTTCCAATTCTTGGGCAGATCCCCCAGGAGGCACTTGGGTTATATAAGGATAATGATCACCAGGGAACATAAAACTACCTTTTCTTCTCTTGTCAAAAACCAGGTCGTCATACATATCAAGCAACCACTTGGAAGCTCCTATGTCTCCACCCCATCCATCTCCAAATCCTGTGATCTCTGAACCGAAAGCAAGAAAAGCCTGAACTGAGTTCTGAGCCCCCCACTGTCCTGCCTGGCCTGCATTATAGACCCACTGAAGGGCAGCAAGTGTTTCCTTGTTGTTGTTATTGGCGGTCTTAAATAGGTCTTCATAATTCTCCATCAATTCAGCACCGCTGTTGTCGATCACTCTTTTGGCAAAATAGGCTGCTGAATCCAAATCAGATTGGTTTCTTGTTCCAGAAACCCCTGCTTTTGTAAGGTACATTTTGGCAAGCATACCCTCAGCTGACCACTTGGTCAACCGCCCGTTCATCACGGCACTTTCAGGTAGGTTTTCCACTGCATAGCGGAAGTCTTTGATGATAAACTGCCAGACAGACTCCTCCGTATTTCTTGCGATAGTAGTATCCTGAAGTAAGGCTGTGTTATTTGTAATAATCGGAACTGGCCCCCAGTTTTGAACTAAATAAGAATAGGCAAGCCCACGCATAAATCTACCTTCAGCTATGCCATGGTTCTTGATCCGTTCAGTGACATCCTCTCCCACAAAAGAGTTTATGTTATTGATCAAGGAATTTGACTGCGCCACCACATTGTAGAATGCCCGCCATGAGGCACCGTTTTCAGCAGTTTCTCCGGTTGTATTGAACCTTACGTTTTCCAATTGATAAGAGCCTGAGGTCAATGTTCCGCCTCTTGCATCCCCTATTCCATGGCTCGCTTTATCATTGTAAGCAAACCATACCATATTATATAGTGGCGCAGAAGCAGCCAATATCTGATCGTCAGTTTTGTAGAAGTTCGCATCTACAATCGAGTCCAATGGGGGTCTATCCAAGAAATCTTCAGAACAGCCCACCATTCCTCCCAATAGCAACGTAGCTCCCAGGATAATTTTTTGGAAATTTGTGTTTGTTTTCATTTGGTTATGATTTTTGGATTAGAAGTCAACACCTAGGCTGAATGTGTACATTCTGGTCTGAGGATATCTTCCATAGTCCACGCTGATCAATTGATTTCCGGCAGACACATTATTGCCTACAGACGCCCCTACTTCAGGATCATATCCTTTGTATTTGGTAAACGTGAATGCATTCTGCACACCAAAAGCCAGTTTCAGACTTCTTACCACATTCTGCTTTCCAAGTAGTTCATTAGGGACCACATAAGAAAGGTTGATGTTTTTAACCCTTACAAAAGAGCCATCCTCTACAAATTTGTCCGAGATTCTGGTCCCATTACCATTGAGGTCTGTAGCTGTGATTCTAGGAATATCTGTTTCTGGATTGGTTATGAATGGATTGCCTGAACCGTCCATTTCGATTCTTGCATAATCGTACGTCTCCAAAAGCATGTTTCTTCCAAGATTTACGTTATTAGGGTTGGTATTTAGAAATCTATTGTAATTGTAGATATCAACTCCCAGCGCACCTGTAAGTAAGATATCAAGGGAGAATCCTTTATATGTAAACTGCTGGGTCATACCAAAAGTGAACTTTGGCCAAGGGTTTCCTATGAAAGTCTGATCACGCTCATCGATCACTCCGTCACCATTTAGATCTTTGTATTTGATATCTCCTACATAGATGCCGTTTTCACGATCTACCTGGATTGGGTTTCCTTTATTGTCAACCGGCCTGGCGCTTGATTCTACCTCCTCAATAGTCTGGAACAACCCATCAGCTTGATATCCATAAAACAACCAAGGTGCATACCCCGGCTGGGCTCTTGCTGTAAAGTTGTTCAACCACCAAGCTGTGCGGTCAATAAAGGCCGTTTCAGAGAAGAATTTGGTTACTTCAGTTCGGAATCCGGAGAAGTTGTAATTGGATGACCAGGAGAACCCGGTGGCTCTGTTGTCTATATTGATCGTGTTTATAGTGATACCATACCCTCTGTTTTCCAAGGCCCCAATATTCACAGTAGGAGTCCCTATGCTACCTTCTGCTGAAGTCCCCATGTACCAAGGGAGTGGATTTGGCAACAATAAATTATCAGTTTTCTTCAGATAAAAATCTCCTTCGATCTGGATTCTATTGTTCAGAATATTCAAATTGAAACCAAGGTTTACAGTAGAAGTCTCTTCCCACTGCAGGTTTGGATTACCAAACCTTGATACCAGGAATCCACCAC
Organism: Algoriphagus sp. AGSA1; assembly: GCF_021390545.1. Taxonomy (GTDB): domain Bacteria; phylum Bacteroidota; class Bacteroidia; order Cytophagales; family Cyclobacteriaceae; genus Algoriphagus. The sequence goes on from NZ_JAJUWR010000018.1 coordinate 96,688, forward strand.
CCCAAGGAGTAGGAATACTCGGTGAGCTAAGTGGTGCAAAGATTGCCATTGCATCTCCTTGGTTTCCAGTAAGACCAGTTTCGAAACGAATCTTGAATTCATCTAGCCAGGTGGCGTCTTGTAAGAAAGTCTCTTCGGAAACTCTCCATGCAGCTGACACGGAAGGGAAATAACCCCATCTGTTTTCAGGACCGAAGTTGGCAGATCCATCCGCACGGAATGCGCCTAAGAGGATGTACTTCTCATTGAAAGTATAATTAGCCCGTGCAAAGTAAGATTCCATCGCCCATTGGTTCGCCCCACCACTATTTGTAGCTCCTTGGGCAGATCCTAGTCCCAGTTCCTGAAGGTCATTTGAGGGGAAATTCACCCTGCCACCGTTCAGAAATTCGTACTGACTCTCCTGTGCTTCGTGGCTGACCATCACATCCAGCGCATGCTTGCCCCATACTTCATTGTAAGTGAACATCTGGTTCCAGTTCCAATAAAAGCTGTTGCTGGATTCCTCATTCAATGAGTTAGTATCATTGGTCACTACACCTAGTGTGTAGGTAGGAGTAAAGAAGTGTCCATTGTTGTAGTTGATGTTTGTATTCACCATTGAGCGGAATTTCAATCCCTTTACAATATCAATCTCTACATCAAATCCACCTTGGGCTCCCCTTCTTTTATAACTACGGTTCAATAGATTAGCCAAGGCAATCGGATTGGCCGGAGTAAATTGTAAACTGGATCCATTCACAGGATCCGCACCGCCCCAAGATCCATCAGGATTGGTCACCGGTACGTTTGGAGCCATCTGTATGGCATTGTTTATCACATCCGAACTCCCAGTGGCCAGCTGTTCATCGGTATGGAAAAGCTGTAGGTTCAAACCTATTTTCAACCATTTTCTGGTTTGGTTATCTATGTTTGTTCTCAGGGAATACCGGTCAAAGGAGGAACCTATCGCCACCCCTTCCTGATTGAAGTATTCACCGGAGATATAGAATTTGGTTTTTTCATCACCACCCGTGAGCGTTATATTATGCTTGTTCAACGGAGCAGTTTTGAAAAGGGCATCTTGCCAGTTGGTACCAGGGCCTAATAGAGAAGGATCTAAAAAAGCAGCGGGAGGATCACCGCCAGTGATTTCACTGATCTCATTGGTCATTGTGGCATATTGATCCAAAGACATGACATCTAGGTTATCAGGCTTATCCTGGAGCGTGTATAGGTAATTGTAGGTAATTTTGGTCTCACCCGCTTTACCTCGCTTGGTAGTGATCATGATTACCCCATTTGTACCTCTAGACCCATAGATCGCAGTTGCTGAGGGGCCTTGCAGGATTTCCATTGACTCTATATCACTTGGGTTGATTCCAGCGAGCGGATTAGTCGCGGATGTGTTGCCAAAAGACACAGCGGCAGGTTGCACCTGTACTCCATCTATCACATATAGCGGTTGGTTAGTCCCCCCGATTGAGTTGACGCCACGTATATTGACAGAGATGCCTCCACCCGGAGCCCCTGTGTTTTGTGTCACATACACTCCGGCAGCACGTCCTTGTAGCGCTTGCTCAATAGTAGTATTGACAGTACGTTCTATGTCCTCGGAAGTCACAGAGACCTGAGCGGAAGACATATCACGTTTTTTCATCGTACCATACCCAACTACCACTACTTCATCCAGAGAAGCCATGTCTTCTTCCAATGAAACGTTAATAGTGGACTGGTTGCCTACTACGACTTCCTGTGACTTGTAGCCAATAAAGCTGAAGACTAGGATGGATTCTGAAGAAGGAGCTGTAATAGAATACGTTCCATCTACATCAGAGGCTACTCCAGTAGTGGTTCCTTTCACCAGTACTGTTACTCCGGGTAGAGCCAGTCCATCGCCTACTGCTGTCACGGTTCCTTTGACCGTGACCTGGGCCTGGACTACACCTACTAGCAGCATGAGCCAAAGCGGTAATAGTTTTTTCATCTTTAGGGGGTTAATTGTTATAAATTGGTAAATAGGTTGAGTGCAGGAAAAGGTGTTCCTGCGATAAATTTTAAGCTAATAGATTGTAGGTAGTGTTTCATTCAGTTTGGGTTTGGTTTAAAAATCATTGATACAAACACCAAAAACTGACAGGCATTCCTAGCACCGGACTTGCATATCCGATGAACATTGAATCAATACAATCCAATGTTTAAAAGAATAGGACCAGGTTTTTGGGTTTACAGCTTTGATCCGAATAAATGTAGTTTTACTATTATGGCCGTAGGGTATCCAAATGTTTATAATAAGGGTAACAAATGTTAACCAAGAGTTAATATGATGTAAACCAGTGTTTTGTGAAATACAAATTCAATTGATAAAGGTTAAAAATCCGGATTTGTAGGGAATGTTTTATTTGGCTGATGCATACTTCCCTATTCAAGATTGTTATTCAAAGCATTTTTTACCATTGCACCCCAAGGCTTGATATGTGGATCTCCCCAGTCTCCCTCAGACGAAGCATCGGGTAAAAGCATAGAGCAAGTCTCGTCCTTGTCGGCAATAGACCATGCCGCCCAGGATATTTTTCTGAGTTCCATCCAATCAAGCCATGCATTCCAGGAAACCTGATCAATAGGGCCATCTCCCGAGGATTCCATTCCTGCACACTCAGTCACAAAAAGAGGCAAGCCGGCTTGGTATGCTTTTTCTGCCCTTTCGCGCAGATAGTCCTTATGGGTGGCGGCATAGAAATGAAGGACATACATGATGTTTTCCTCTCCGAGAATAGGATTCTCAGCCACCAGATGAATATCCTGACTCCAGGTAGGCGAACCTACCAAAATCAGATTGTCAGGGTCATACTTTCTGATCTCGCTTATGATATCCTCGCTGTATGCTTTCACTTCCTCCCAGGTTTCATAGTCCGGCTCATTGAATAGTTCATAGATCACATGAGGGTGCTCACCGTAGGTCTGTGCCATCTCTATGAAAAAAGCCTTGGCTTCCTCAGGATATAGGTCATGACTATGCCAATCTATGATGACATACATGTCCTCAGCTATAGCGGCATCGACCACTGCTTTGATTTTACTTATGGCAAATTCAGGGTTTTCCAGATAGGCACCAGCCGGATCCACTCCCATTGCAGCCCTGACCAAATTTGCATTCCAGTCATCTTTAAGCCAGCTAACAGCGGGAGCATTGTAAAACCTTGGCCACCAATTGTGCCAACCAAAACTCACTCCCCGAAGCATCACAGCGCCTCCTTCCGCATCAGTCAACTTACCATCATTTACCTCTAGTTGCCCATAGTACCTGACTTCACCCACAGGATCAGGTTCAGGAGTAGGGACAGGTGGATTTGCAATTGGATCTGGAACATTAGCCTCAGAGCAGGAGGAAAAAATCAATCCTGCCATAATCAGAAGTTTTCTCATCAATGGGTTATATTAATTGAACCTCCAATTTTAAGTCCATCCAGCAGAATACATGGGTAACAATTGTTTCCGATTAGGGTAGGAATAGTTAAGTAGTCAAAAAAAATGAATGTGATTATCTGCAATGATGCCAATAGCCATATTCTCTTTGTTTTACTGGATGGAAGACAGGAGGCCGAAGCGGCCTTGAGTCAAATGCTTTCCGAATCCTATGATGCTTTTATTGTTTTACTGGTAGAAAAGCGGATATCAATAAAAACCATCTTGTAGCATAATTGGATATCACAAGTCGCTAAAGCACCCTATCAGCTATGAGGAAAAGTGGAGAGTCTTAAAAATCATTCCCCAGCCAGTGCCTGATGCTGCGCCGCATACTCAGATGGAAGCATGGAGAATTCCGCTTTGAACTGCTTAGCGAAATACTTCGCATTGTTATAACCTACCATATAGGCTATCTCGGAGATATTCAGTTGGCTTTTGGCCAACAATTGGGAAGCCCGTTTCAGGCGGATCAGCCTAATAAATTCTATTGGGCTTTTACCTGTGATGGATTGAAGTTTTTTATACAAGTGAACCCTGCTCATGCCGAGCTCCTTACTCAGGAATTCTACCGAGAGCTGGGGGTCTTCAATATATTTTTCCACCAGTGCTACCGCTTTTTGGATAAGCTGATCATCTAAGGAAGTCACCTTTACTTCTGATGCGTTTATCTGGATTTTCTCACGGTTTTGTTCTTGGATCAGATTGCGCTCACGGAGTAGATTCTTGATGCTGAGTTGCAAGACCTCAAGATTAAAGGGCTTGGTCAAGTACAGATTACACCGACTATCCAAGCTCTGGACCATCACTTCTTCTGACTTCTTCGCAGTGAGTAGGATCACAGGTATATGGGATGTCTTGATTTCCCCTTTCACTTTCTGGCAAAACTCCATACCATCCATCTGGGGCATCATCAGATCAGAGATGATCAGATCAGGTATATGTTGCAGTGCCAGTTCCCATCCTTGTGCTCCGTTGCTTGCGGTGATGACCTGATAGGTTTCAGATAGACAATCTTTCAGGTAATTTCTAAACTCCACATGATCCTCAGCGATAAGAATGACATCTTTGAGATTTCCTCCTTCGAACCCTGCATCCTCTCCATACTCGTCCCATTGATCTGAAATGATAAGTCCCAGAGGTATCGTTAAGGTAAATACAGAACCCATACCCGGCTCACTTTCTACCTTGATGTCCCCATTCATGACCCGGGCAAAATCCTGGACCAGTGACAAACCAATCCCACTACCTTGGTTAAGTTGCTGCTTATGCCCTTCTGTTGTATAGAACCGTTCAAAGATCTTTTCCTGATCCTCTTTATCTATACCTACACCTGTGTCCGAAACGGAGAGGATCAATGTACCGCTTTCCTCATTTTCATGTAGCAATTCCAGCGTCACCGTGATGGCTCCATCCTCTTGGGTAAATTTGAAGGCGTTGGAAAGCAAGTTGAAAATGATCTTCTCCAGCTTGTCCGGATCAAATATCGCCTGCTGTCCATGCGTATTGGTTTCAAAGTTCAGGTGGATGTGCTTGTTCTCAGACAACTCATAGAAATCAGCCACACATTCCTTTACAAACTGAACCACATCTCCTTCTGACGGGTGAAAGGTAACCCCTCCGCCTTCCAGGTTTTTCACATCCAGCAGTTGATTGATCAACTTGAGCAAGCGTCGTGCATTTCTCTGTATAATTTTATACTGGCTGAGTAATCCCTGGCTCTGAGTGCCCGCCATTAAATGTTCCGTAGGGGTCAAAATTAAAGACAAAGGAGTTCTGAATTCGTGACTGAGATTCGTGAAAAACTTTGTTTTCAACCGATCCAGTTCCTGAACCCGCTTAGCTTCCCGCATCGCCTGTTCCCGGTCAAATTTCTCCCGCTGCCTGGTGAGCATCTGGTTTCTGAAATAGAAAATAATGGCCAAAATAGCCATACTATACAGAAAATATGCGATCGGGGTTTTCCAAAAAGGGGCCAGAATCTTGATGTCCAACTTATATTCATAAGGGCTCCACCCATCCAATACAGTGCCCGGCTGAACCACCAGCGTATAAGTGCCGGGATCCAAATTAGTAAAGGTAACCTTCGCCAGATCGTCGTTCAGATAAATCCATTCATCATTGAACCCGCTCAGCTTATACCTGTACTTGTTTTTTTCGGGGTAAAGAAAATTCAGCGCACTAAAGCCAATCGAGAAAATATTCTCATCATGTTTTAAGACTAGCTGATCCATTTTATCCAAGGCTTTTGGTAACAGAACCCTGTTCCCCAGCTTGTCTCCTACTTTGACCTCTTCATTGAAAAGCTGGAAATCGGTAAAAACCACGGAGGGGTTGTTCCGTTCAAACGCAAAATTTTCGGATTTAAAAATGTTATATCCGTTTGGTCCACCAAAGATAAATTCGTCTTCAGTTGTTTTCAGTGCGGCATTTTTATTGAATAAAGCTGCCTGAAGACCATCTTTCTGGTCAAAATTCTGAAAAGTGATGCTGAATGGCTTTTGTCTTCTGTTAATCTGGGCATAGCTTAATCCCGTCTGAGAGCTGATCCAGAGGTTTTTTTCCTCATCTTCCACCAAATCTACCAGGTAATCTGTGGGAAGGCCTTCAGCTTTACCAAAATGAATAAAAGTTGTATCAGAGGTATTAAGGTAAAACAGCCCACTCAAAGTCGTGACCCAGAGTATCCCTTCTGAATCCACATAAAGATCACTAATATTGGAATCGATCAGCCCCCTGCCCTCAGTTTCTGAATAAAATGCATTTGCCTTTGTCCGGTAATTCAGCATATTCAGGCCACTGCCTCCTGAAACCCAGATATTCCCCTCCTTGTCTTCTGCAAAACCGGTGATGTACTGGTTATTGATAAAAAAAGGCTCACTACCTGCAGGATAGTTGTGAAACTCTTTTCTTTCCTTATCCAATATCGATATTCCTGAGCGTAAAGTCCCTATCCAGATCTTACCTGTACTGTCTTCAAAAAGTTTCCAAATACTAGGCCCCGGAATACCTGAATCATTTTCAGGCAGGTAACTGTAGTTTGTAAATTCCTTGCCATCAAAACTTCCGAGGCCATTCAGGTAAGTACCTATCCAAAGAACTCCCTTGTGATCAATCATAAGATCAACGATTACATCTCCTGTAAGACTTGTATCATCATCTGGGTTGTGCTTATATTCCTTATAGGTGTTGGATTTTCTGTTGTGATAGTACAGACCTCCCCCATTAGTGCCTATGTACAGGTTCCCCAGACTATCCTCAGCGAAAGCATTTACATCATTAAAAGGGAGAGAATTGGGATCAGCAAAATTCTTGTTGACGTGTGAAAACCTCAATAGCCCCTGATGGTAATAAGCTACCCCTTTTTTATGGGTCCCTACCCAAATGATATCCTCATTATCCTTGTATAGGGAGTAAACCACATTATGGGGCATGGAATTATCCTGGGTGCTTTCTCCAGTCAGGAATTTGATTGTTTTGGTAGATTTAGAAATTATATTGATCCCCCCGTGATCTGTACCTAACCAAATCTGCCCCTTTTTAGCCTCGATAATGGTTTTCACCATATTGTTATTGAGCCGATAAGTCCCACTATTTTCCTTATTTCCTTCAATTTTATGGTCAAAACCATCTACATAGAAAACACCTAAATCCCGATCTGGATCAAATATCCAGGCGTCCCCATCAGAATCGATTAAAATTTCATAGGAAGCCAATGCAGGGATTTCATCTTTCGGAAGCCGTAATGTCTGAGTGACTATAAGATGGTTTGGATCCAATAGATCTATGATTCCTGAACTATGGACAACCCAGATCAAACCATCAGGAGCTTCAGCAACAGAAGCTACTTGATTAGAGGAAAGACCGCCCTTTTCTTTTTTCTTTTGCACATGTACGGTTTGGCCGGAATCTTCATAGTAAATACTGATCCCATTGGAAGGATGTGTAAACCAAAATCTGTTTTGGCGGTCTTTAAGAATCATCCCCAATGATTCTGATGCGAGTTGATAGACAGAGGAATATACGGAGGAAGCCCTTACAAAGCGCTCATTTTCGGGATCATATATATCAAAAATCCCATTTACATTTTTCACCCATAATTTATCTCCGGGGCCTACAAAAATTTTATGGATGTTGTTGTGCGATATGGAAGTGGAATCCTTGGTGTTCAAAAAAATCTTTGTTCGCGTACCATCGTATCTATAAAGTCCATAGGCAGTGCCGTACCACATCATCCCATCTGAATCCCTGACCATACTCAGGATATTGGAGTTGGATAACCCAAGACTTTCGTCCAGATTTCTAAAGACAAGTTTATTTGTTTTATCCTGGCTGCGCACGCTGCCCGAACAGATCAACATTAGGCTAATTATACCGCAAATCACATATCCTTTCATACACATCAATCTAGGGGCACCAAATTATGAGTATTATGGGAAACTTCTTGATTCTTTCTTCTGATTTTCCCAGAGAGTGATTCACTTTTCTAAAAAAAACAGAGGTATCCTTTAAGTACTTCTTGGCTTTCATTGAGCAAAATTCTACTTTTCTATTGGGAAGCGGGGAGACTAAACTAACTCCAGAAAAGCTGCATAGCAATATTTGAAAGTATATAAGAATTACACTAGGGTAATATGTTCCAGGTCTTTATCTTTTAAAGGTTTTACAATATAGGATAGCACATGTTCATAATTTTCTGCTTGCATTTTATCTTCAGGATTGATAGATGAAGTCACGATATGCACCTTAAGATCCACTTCATTGGCTTCTGATGAAATTGCCTTCAAAAATTCCCAACCATTCATTTTAGGCATATTCAAATCAAGAAAAATAACGTAGGAGTCAGCTAGGTTGGTTTTTATATGCATAAGTCCGGCTTGTCCATTTGTAAAAGTCAGCAACGGGATATCTGGGAATTTCTTCCGTAATAGCTTCGTATGGATGAAGTTGATAACAGGATCATCATCAATTAGTAATATCTGTTTTATCATCTTCTTTCACTGCTTCGGTTTTATTTACTATATCAAGGATCACCTGATCCAGTTCCTCTGCCGAAGCAGAAATCAGATCAATAATTTCATCAAGGGATTTGCCTCCTCCTTCATGCTCTTTCAGCAGGTAGATCAGACTCATAATTCGGGTCAGCGGAGCCCTGATTACATGGGACTGGAGCCATGCTATTTCCCTGAGTTTCTGGTTTTGATCCTTGATCCGTTCAAGCTGCTGACGTGATGCTGTCACGTCCAACACAGACCCAACTGATCTAAGGGGTCTTCCCTTCTCGTCTCTGAGGATGAAGCATCGATCGACAAAATAAGCGATGCCTCCTTCTTCCGTATTAACCATATACTCAGCAGACCAAAATGTCTCATTTTTATCAGCCAAAGCCTTCAGAAGAGAGGTCCAAATCCTATCCATTTCACTGGAAGGGAGGTTTCTGCACCAGGAATTCCTTCTAGTAAAAGGCTCATTTGCCTTGTAGTTTACCAGCCTGCTATAGCCGGCCCCGCGATAGATCGTCTGCTTTTGGTGATCAATCTCCCAGATCATTTCATTGCTGGCCTTTATCGCTAACTGAAACCGCTCATTGCTTATCGCAAGTTGAAGTTCATTTTCCTTTCTCTCTGTAATATCTTGGATGGTACCTTCTATTCTATAGGGGAGGTCGTTTTCATCCATAAGCATTCGAATCTCCTGATGCACCCATTTTATCTTATTTGTAGCCGTGATAATCCGGTGTTCAAAGCTTCTGACCTGGTCAGGTTCTAAATGCTCATTAGGATCTGCTTCTAGCAGATGTCTGTCGTCGGGATGAAAGGATAATTTAACATTCTCCATAGAAGGAATAAATGAGTCGGGCTCATAACCGTAGATTTGGTACGTTTCCTCACTCCATTCTGTTACATCGGTAGTAAAGTCTCTGTACCAATAGCCAAGCTTTGCGATTTTCTGAGCTCTTCTTAGCTTCTCATTGGAAGCACTTAGCTTGATTTCCACTTCTTTTTGTTCGGTGATATCTTTGGCTACCGCAATAATAATCTTTGATTCCTTGATGACTGTGCCTTTCCAAACCAACCATTTTACCTTTCCCTCTTTTGTTAAAAACTTTGCTTCAAAAGAATTTGTAGCTGCACCTTTTATAAGTTCTTTCAGCCGCTTGTTTGCCCTAGGGATTTCATCTTCCAATAAGAATTGAAAGACAGGTTTGCTCAATAATTCTCTTTTATCATATCCTAATACTTTCACAAAAGCATTGTTTACCTTCTTCAGATAACCATCGAACCCTAAAAGCCCATGAGGGTCGGGTGAAATATTAAAGAAGTTATGGTACTGCTCCTCCGTCATTTTCTGCTTCATTACAGCTCCTAGCTGAACTCCTAATTCGCTGAGTAATTTGACCTGAGGCAACAGCTCTTTTTTTGATCTCGGAGAAAAACAAACTATGCAGCCCAGGAATTCCTCATTATAAAGCACAGGAAAACCTATTGCAGTATTAAGTTTAGCTCCTCTTATTGCCCTGTTTCTCAAAAAGAGGGGATTTGTGCATAGGTCTTCCATAATCTGGATTTTCTTATGTTCCCAAACCATTCCGGGTAAGCCCTCCCTTTTCTTGAAACTATGAATATGATGGCTTTCTTGAAAAAATTGCTCCAGAAGATCTACATTCTCTGATATGGCAAATAAGTCCAGACGGGACTTATCTTCCGAAACCCACCACATCTCTGCGAGGGTGAAATCACAGCCTTCTGCTAATTTATTCATCGCATCTGAAAGACAAGCTGCTAAAGAACCTGGCTGGCCGATTGCTTTGGTGAGTGATGACAACAACTGTTCAGCCATCCTCTTTTCCACTTCCACTGTCACTTCCCGTGTATTGGCTACAATACCAGCTATCACAGGATCCGAAAGATGATTGGTAAGGTCTGTTTGGATCCATCGCCAGTTTTTGGCGGCATCTTGAAATCTGTATGGAGCAACGGATACCGATTTCTGAGTCTCCATCTGCTCCAGGTTCTTCAGTATTCGCTCCACATCATCCTTATGGATGTACTGAAAGGCATTTTTCCCTATAAACTCCTCTGGTGGTATCCCAAGTACTTTCATTGAGGTTGGAGCCACATAGTTGTAATTTCCCTCAGAGTCAATTATAGCAATCAAGTCATTCCCATTTTGTACTAATGAACGAAATTTTGCTTCATTGTCTGCCAAGATCTGCAGGATCTGGGCCTGATTTACCACATGGGCCAAATTGGACACAAGTGTTTGCAAAACCTGGGTTTCATTTTCCTGCCAGATCCGATCTTTTTTAGAGTCTTCTATGTTGAGGATACCCACAAGCTCTTGATTGATGATCAATGGAAGTCCTAGTATGTTTTTGATATTTTGACTCTTTAAAAGATCCTTTGCTTGGGAAGCAGGTAAATCCGAGACTTTAATCTGGACAGAGTCCCCAGCTTGTATGGATTCCATAAAATGGGGAAACTCAGAAAAAAGCAACTCCTGAGTCGAAGAATCAGATGAAGAGCTGGTATAGTCACTTGTACACCAACTGACTTTTGGATAACCTAACAGATTTGACTTCAATTCATCATAAAAGCAGATTCTATTTACTCCCAGGAAATCCCCGAGCGTTTTCAAACACTCTTCCAAAGCCAATGACCAACTCTCAGATTTTAGAAAAATCGCATTAATAGACCCGATTATGGCTAAAAACTGTTTTTGTTCCTCTACTTTTTTTTCCTGGATGAAGCGTTCAGTCAGATCAATGGCCGTCACAATTTCCGCATTCTTCCCCTGATATGATATCAGGTTACTTTTTATATGAACATGGATTACACTGCCATCTTTCTTCTGATGGCGAAAAAGCCCATTGTCTTTAAAGGTGCTTTGCCTTACCCGTGTAGCTTTCACAGCTTTCTCCACAATAGGAACATCCTCTGCTGACCTGATATCTTTTATAGTCATTTGTAAAAATTCAGATTCAGAAAAGCCATAGTGCCTTACTGCCTCCTGGTTTACAGCCAGAAAAGCATAAGTATCCAGATCATAAATCCACATAGGAACGGGTGCCAGATCAAGAATCAAGTTTTTTGACTCAATAGTAAGAACAGTAGGTTGGGTCTGGGACATTCATACTATTTAGTATTTCGGCAGCACTCAAACAAGTAAAATCACCGAAAAGCGTATATCATATGGAAACTCCTTTTTGAAATTCTATTCTACCACTGTTAAAACAATGGTACAGGGTACTTTTCGGATAATTCTTAAAGGCTGATTTCCAGATTTCTATACTAGGGGCTTATTCTATAATCCTGCCAATACAAAACATGGTTTCTCCTGCGTTGACAGGAGGGGTTCCTATTTTATATAGTATAATACCTTCGTATTCGGAGTGGATTTCCTGTAGTACTTCACCAAATACATTGGTAATATGACCAAGAAGCTGACCTTTGGAGACCTGATCCCCAGCTTTGATATCGCTATAAAAAAGGCCCGATATTGGGACTTTTAAATAGTCAGGACCGAAAATCCATTTTTGATCCACAGCGGTATGGATGGATCCGGAGATCATTTGCATTTCTATAAGCATATTCCGGATTCCTTTTTCTATCAAGTCTATATCAGCTACATCTGCTGACCCCAGTTTCCCGGCTTCTATACTCAGGGCTGTCTTCCCTTGCTGCACAGCCTCCTTAAAGGCATATTCTGAGGGTTGATTGGATTTTAAAGTATAAGGGTAAACCACATTGTACTCAAATCCAGCGGCAATCGTAAGTTTCCTTGCCATTTTCAGCTGGACAAGGGCATCCTTTCGCTCATAGTAACAGACAAAAGGCAGGAGATCTTCACCGGCATCTCCCCCATGGATGTCCAGAAAAACATCTGAGATGGGAATGATCTCCCGGCTTAAAAAAGCTGCTATTCTCTCAGTTGCTGAGCCCTCTTCGTTACCGGGAAATACCCTGTTTAGGTTTTTGCCGTCTTTGGGATGTATAAAGACCGAACGACCGAAAAAGGAAGACTCACTTGCCAGAGGAATTACAATAAGACTCCCTTTCAACTTCTGAGGGTCAATAGTCTTCAGTATTCTCTGAACTGCGAGAATCGGAGGATACTCAAATCCGTGAATGCCGGCAAGGATGGTAAATACCGGTCCCGGCTCCACACCCTTGATCATACTGACAGCAATGGAATCACCGTCTCCGAGATCCGCATATCTGTTTTGTATCTGCCCAGATGTACCAGTCAAAAGTGAAGAAACTTGTCCATAAGAAATATTGGCCAAGAACAACAGCGTAATTCCCACATAGCCTATTAAGATTATTTTGACGTAGTAGCCGGGCAAAGACTTTATTGGTTTATTTATAGTATTAAAACCCTGACACATTCAGCTCGAAATAATGTTGTAAGCTGATGTTGGAGGTAGAATTGGTATAGACTACCCCGAAGTAATATTCACCTGACTTCCAGCCGTTGTCTCCGGATGTCAAATCCGACGCAGGGACGTTGTTATCAAGCACGGCCCCGATTTCAAACTCGGGAGCTGGGCGTACATATCCCCCCTCCCCATCATAGATTACGTTGCCAAATGAGACCACATCCTCTTCATTTTCATGTTCAAAGTAGTCATATACTATTACTTTAGAGAAATCGATGGCATCTACAGATTCCGGAAGATGATCCTGGTCTTTTCTGATGAGAAGAAGGTATAATTTCCCGTCTCCTTTCACATTATTGATTGTGACATCCGAAGCAAGTATTTCTCCCTTGGAAAAATCCACGTTTTCGGGGTTTTCAAGAGTCTCATTGACAAAGTGAAAATCACCTTGGTCTGTGGTAATCATCCAAATATATAAAATGGGATCTACTGTGAGGTTGGAAGGATGAACAAGCTGGATTTCTGCCTTTTCTTCCAGAATTGTCCCGTTCTCATCAGTGACTATAAAGAAAAAATTGTATCTCCCTTCCAAGGCATCTTCGGGAATATCAAAGTGTTCATGCACATTGGTGTTTTTTATACCTTTAAACTTATCCCAAGTCAATTCAAAACTCCAATCGCCTGCGTAAGTCTCATCAGCTAACTGCTCAATCTTCACCTGTACCACATCTATTTTGTCCCCCGCAACAATATCTGCATTCAGGTGAAAATCACGGCCTATTACCGCTAAATGATTATTACCGGAACCTATCTCCAGATTGTCAATGCTGGGCGATGGCAATAAAGGGTCTGGATTATCCTCACAGGAGCTTGTGATTAGTAGAAGTAGTGATAAAAAAAGAGCCGTTACAAGACGAAAGCTGGATTTCATGATTTCAATTTTCAGTTTAGTTCAAGATGGTTGCATTGACAGTTGATTTATTACAGCAGACCTTATTGCAATTATGTTGCAAGTAAAAGAGATCTGATCACATTTGCAATCCAGTTGCAAGAGTGTTCCTGGAATTTATCTGAAAGGCTACAACTGGGGATAATCTGCATGAGAGTGCCGCACATCGATTGGTATCCATAATCGAACTCGAAAAAACAATAAAATAAGTGACCTTTGTGTTTAAGCTGTGTCAAACATTGACCAAACCACGTAATTCTGTAAAACCAATCAGAGACAACAGTATCAAATGAGATTTTCTTCTGGACATGATAAGCAAGAGCTACAGCGGGCGTCTTCCATGTCAGACGAAGAGTTGGTGCATAAAATACTCAAGACAAGGGAATCCACGTATTACGGGATTCTTTATGACCGATATGCTGACAAGATATATAATAGATGTCTCAGGTTCATTCCTATAAAAGCAGAAGCTCAGGATCTGACCCATGATCTGTTCATTAAACTTTATTATAAACTAAGTACATATGAAGGACGTTCCACATTCTCTACCTGGCTGTACAGCTTTACTTACAATTTCTGTCTGAACCATCTCAATCGAAAACATAAGGTAAAGCAGGAAAAAGAGCAGGTACTAAATGAGCAGCTAGAAGTAGAAGACATAAAAGACGATGAAATTCTTGCTTTGAAATCCGAAAAACTAAAAGTTGCACTTGACCAAATCGATCCAAATGACAAGCTACTGTTACTGATGAAATATCAGGATGATTTCTCAGTCAAAGAAATAGCCGACTCTCTCCAACTTGGGGAGTCAGCCGTAAAAATGAGAATAAACCGAGCCAAGAAAAAGGTATTGGATAAATACAATAATTTGGAACAGTGAAGAATCCATTCAAAGACATATTGGAGCACGAAAAATTACCTGAACTGATCAAGGGCAGGGTTATGAAAGACATAAACCTAATCAATCTGACAATTGATCTGGCTGATCTGTTCCTGATCAAAAATCCCAGCGTATTCAAAACTATCTTTACCGAAGGCCAAGACACTCAAAGGGAAGGAAAAAAGAGCCCTGAAAACAAAAAAAATATAAACGACCAAAACAATGAATGATATAGTGCAGAATATGCAAGCCAGTTATGGGGTGTTCGAGAATTTGTTTCATCAAATGCTGGCATTTTTACCTAGTCTCATAGGCTTTGTTTTATTTTTGCTGCTTGCCTGGCTGTTTTACAAATTCTTCGTGTGGCTGGTAAGCAGAATCCTAAATTCCATTAGACTGGATCATTTCTTTCAGAAAAAATTTCCGGGGATAGAAACCTGGAAGTTTAGGCTGCGCCCCACTTCCATAATTCTTGTTTTCACCAAAATGACCTTGCTACTGATTTTTGTAGTACTGGGTTCTGAGATACTGGGATTGCCGGTACTGTCCCAAGAACTGGCCAAACTCCTGAATTTTCTTCCCAGAGTCGTTATAGCGGTAGCTCTGATATTCTTAGGTTTCAATATATCCGGAGCGGCCAGGAATCTGATTTTTACTGTGTTTAACTCTTTCGGACTGACCGGGGCAAAATTGATCTCAACCATCGCAGGATATATTATTCTGTTTGTCGTCTTGCTTATAGCTACCGAACTGATAGGAATAGATACCAGTATTATCACCAATAATCTGTCTATTCTCCTGGGCGCAATTCTCCTGTGTATCACACTGGCAGTTGGATTGGGCTCCGTGGAAATCGTCAAAAGAATCCTATTTGGCTTTTACTTCAAGAAAAATTTCAACGTGGGACAAGTGATCGAATTTGATACCATACGAGGAAAAATCATTAAGATGGACAATATCAATGTGGTACTTCAAAGGCAGAACGATAAACTGGTTATTCCTATCAGAGACTTGATTGATGCAAGGGTCAGTATCGTAGATAGGGACTGAAAAACCGTTGACATGAAAAATTGGCCAATTATTCAAAATCATAGATTTTAATATTTGCTGGCGTTTTCCAGCACCCTCATTAGACAGAGTTAACAACCTTCTCTGCAAAGTTCGAAATTCAATGCTTCCCTGAGTTCATGAAGTGTAAACGGTTTGGGTAAAAGGGAAAATATCCCCAAAGGAATCAACTCTGATTCCTGTTTTTGCCCACTGGATACTACTATTATTTTACTGGATGGGAACTCCTTCCTGATCAGCTCACCTGGCGACAGACCTTCCTGTATAGGTAGATTTGCATCTAATAGGATGATAGAGTAATTATTGATCCTAAGTAAGTCAATTGCCCGGTCCAGACTTTCCGCCGTATCACAGTGAACAGTCAATTCATCTAACTGCTTTCGGATGACTAGCCTATTGATAATAAACTCATCTACCACCAGAACCTTGTTTCCTATGATATTCCTAGGGACTCTGTCAAATTTGGGCAAGTAACTAGATCTTACTTCGAATTGAAGACTAAAAGAAAATATAGAGCCTAATCCCTTTTTACTACTGAGATAGATGTCACTGGCCATACTATGGAGAAGTTTCCGGGTAATAGCCAAACCTATACCAGCCCCTCCTTTGCCAGAATCAGTTCCGGAGACTTGTACAAAGTTATTGAAAAGCCTATCCTGGTCCTCAGAGCTGATCCCACATCCAGAATCCTTAACAGCAAAGTGTACTTTAATGGTTCCTTCAACAAACTTTTGCAGGTAAACTGATAGTTTTACCGTGCCAGACTCTGTAAACTTCACTGCATTGGAAATGAGGTTGTTCAACACCTGGGTTAACTTGGTGACAGATCCCACCACCAAAGGAGGTATGCGTGAATCTGTTTCCATGACAAAAGAAAGTCCATTGCCCTTACAGAGAATGGCATATTGGGAGGCTAAATCTTTTAGCGCTCCTTGTATATCGAATTCAGAAGCTTTCTCTACGGCGTTGTATTCCTTCTTTCTGTCAAATAGATAGCTATCCATTAGATTCTTCAGATGTTTGGCGGAATTATTAATAATATCAACCAAATCCCCCTGATCCTCTGGATCACCGACCTTTAACAACTCAGAACTATTGATGACGATATTCAAAGAATTCCTTATCTCATGGGATAATTCATCATACCTGTTAAGACTTTGGCTTGTAATCATTGTAGTGATATAAGTTGAAACGAACAGTTGGTAAAAAGAATTAAAGTGAAAGCCGCTGTAGCTGAAGAGCATAGCCCTATTCCCCGAGACAAAACTTCATTACTAGCTGGCTTAAGCTAACCAGGCTCTATAGGTTTGAAACAAAAAGATCAGAAAAGTCACGCTCCCTCTTATATTTTTTTACTCATTTGAAATGGACACGATTAAAACCATTAAAACCATCATTAAACACGCTTCTACGAACATTTGCGACCCCTGCTGCCATCAGCTCTTCTCTTCCCCTATTCTCTTCTTTCAAAAACCCTTGAGGCCAGAATTCTTTTCCGGATCAGCCAAGGGGAACTGGTACTTAACATCTTTGTGGTGGGTACAGAACGTCATTCCAAAAATTCAATAGCAGTGAAACTACTCAACCTGCCCCGACCCTGATTTGCAGCCAAAGCCATCCACCCACTTTTTGGACCTGGATCGAAATATAAAACAAGCATGTTGCAGGAACCTATACAGTGCTGTTCAAATGCAGAGGAATTGGACAAAAAAGCTACTACCAAAAAACGTCCGGGGCCTGATCGCCATATCAAGCCAGACGCCGAAATACGCTGTTATATATCAAGCCAAGTCATCCGATATCACCTTATACGAAGGATCTTCCAGAATATTGATTTCCAGAATTTCGTCAGCTTTGGCCAGTAATCTTCTGCAATCCGGGCTCAGATGCCTCAAATGCACTTTCTTACCAACCTTCGAATAGCGCTCGGTGATTTTGTTGAGCGCTTCGATGGCAGACATATCCACTACCCTGCTCTCAGCAAAATCAATTATCACTTCATCTGGATCATTGAGCACGTCAAACTTCTCATTGAAGGCTGATACAGAGCCAAAGAACAAAGGACCGAAAATCTCATAATGTTTCACCCCATTTTCATCTATGCGCTTGCGTGCACGGATGCGCTTGGCATTATCCCAGGCAAAGAATAAAGCTGCCAGGATCACCCCGATCAGCACTGCGAGTGCCAAATTGTGCAATACTGCTGTCACAATGGTAACCAAAAACATCAGAAAAATATCCCTCTTGGGCATACGGGTAATCGTCTTGAAACTTGCCCATTCAAATGTCCCGATAGCTACCATAATCATCAGACCGGTCAAGGCCGCCATAGGTACCTGCTCGATAAGGCCTGAGCCAAAAACAATAAACACCAAAAGCATCACTGCGGCCACGATTCCTGAAAGTCTGGCACGTGCTCCGGAAGAAATATTGATTAAACTCTGTCCTATCATTGCGCAACCGCCCATTCCCGAGAAAAACCCTGAGGTGATGTTAGCTAGTCCTTGGGCAACAGCCTCTTTATTGCTTCTACCGCGAGTTTCGGTGATTTCATCGATAATATTAAGTGTGAGTAGCGATTCTATCAGCCCTACTCCCGCCATGATCAGTGCATAAGGAAATATAATCTGAAGGGTTTCGAAAGCAAACGGAACCATTGGAATATGGAATGGGGGAAAACCTCCTTTGATGCTGGCTACATCACCGACGGTTTTTGTATCAATTTTCAGAAGGGCTACTATTCCAAATACCACCAAAATAGCAGCAAGTGACGAAGGGACAAGCTTAGTCAGCTTAGGCAATCCCCAAATAATCAGCATAGTCAGCAATACCAGTCCCAAAAGCACAAACAAAGTCATACCGGAAAGCCAAGCCCCTTCTTGGGTTTTAAACTGGTCCAACTGGGACATAAAAATGATAATTGCGAGCCCGTTGACAAAGCCAAATATTACCGGATGGGGAACCAACCGGATGAGCTTTCCGAGCTTTAGAGCGCCTGCAATAACCTGAATAATTCCGGATAACACCACAGCTGCAAATACATACTCTACTCCCTCGGTTTTTGAAAGCGTAACTATCACTGCGGCAATCGCCCCTGTTGCCCCCGAGATCATTCCGGGACGACCTCCCAAAATGGCAGTCACCAACCCCATCACAAAGGCAGCATATAGACCTGTCAAAGGAGATAAATCAGCCATAAACGCAAAAGCAACTGCTTCAGGAATAAGAGCAAGCGCTACGGTAAGCCCCGACATCACCTCGGTTTTATAGTCAACACGCTGACTGAAATCAAATAAATTGAAGTACTTCTTCATTTGTACGAATAGAATAGGTAATTGAAAACTATATCCATCTTATAAAGAACATGGATGTAGAGAAATTTATATTAATAGGAAATGTAAGCAGGATAGTCCACCATAGGTGAAACTAAAAAAATCAGGGTGGCGTGGTGCCGAAGCGTAAAGTGAGAAATAAGCCCATATTATTCTTTGAGAGTGCGAAAATAGAAACTCTAGCCAGAATTTCAAACTTCTTGACTAATTAGAAAGTACAAATATCGGCAGGAGGAAATTATAAAATTTATAAATCATACACTGAGCCTAATATTTGCATTTTCCAAGCTCCTGTTGAGATCTTATCAGTGGAAATTATAAACCTTAATTATGGTAAAAAATAGTTGCGATCAGTGTCATGAATTATGGTTACTGACAAATTTTCAGTGAAAAAGTGACAAAATTATCGTAGCGCAGAGTTGGCATCTCCCTTGTTTCTAAAAAAACAAGAATCGCGATTCATTAATCTCTTGATTTGATTTCTCTGGCAATGTAAGAGTCAGATAATCAAGAAAGTTTAGTTGTTTAACCATTAAAATGATAAAGCAATGAACACAGTGATGAAAAGGAACGGTCACAATACCTTCCCAAGTTTCTTTGAAGACTTTCCTACTAAGGGGCTATTTGATTGGCTGGATGCCTCTGGAATAGGAAGAATGTCCGATAACCCCACCCTACCTAAAGTAAATATCATCGAAAGCGGAACCGATTATAAAGTAGAAATGGCCGTTCCGGGAATGAAAAAAGATGATTTCAAGGTGGAAATAGACAATAGTACTCTGGTCATCCAGGCAGAGAGAACCGAGAATTCAGAAGAACAGGAAACCTACTCCCGTAGAGAATTCAGTTACAGTGCCTTCAGACGCTCTTTCCACCTGCCAAATACTGTAGAAAGTGACAAAATAGAAGCACAGTATGTGGATGGAATTTTAAAGCTGTTAATTCCTAAACGGGAAGAAGCAAGGCAAAAACCTGTAAGAACTATTCAGATTTCTTAAATTTAAACAGTCAGCCTATATCTATTGGCTGGCTGTATTTATTTTTATTATAAGTATTTGTCACACCAAAAAAGTATATCAAAAATGGGTAAAAATTCATTTCTGAACTACTATAAAACAATTCTTGAGAAAGTTAGTTTCGACAAACGACTGGTTCAAAAAGAGTATTGGAAGGCCAAACAAGTACTAAGAGAAACAGAAATAAGAGAACTTGACAATTGGCTGAAAAACAACGGGCTGATATATCAGGTCAAAAACCTACCCGCCAATAAAGGAAATTTTGCACTGGCAAAATTTCCATACCCAAGCCGGGAAGTAAGGAAATCAAAATAAATATAACAATATTATGCGATAATCTACATTGCTGAACATTCTAATCCAAAGTAAAAACCTTGCCGTATTTTATGCCGTCTATAGATGTTCTGACCAAATCCCATTCTAAAACCAAATTTATGAAGATCCTTACACTCTTTGCCGCCTTGGCTTTAACCTCATTCTCAATGGCACCCAAAGTGGCTACCGTGAACACAACAGAAAGTACCATCACCTGGACCGCCAAAAAAGTAACGGGCCAGCATCATGGCAAAGTGCCCATCACATCCGCAACTCTCGATTATGAGGATAATAGGATCCTCGGCGGAAATTTCGAGATGGACATGACCAGTTTAACTGTAGAGGACATTACCGATCCGGGAATGAATAAAAAGTTAAGCGACCACTTGAAATCCGATGATTTTTTCTCTGTGGAAAAACACAATAAATCCATGTTCAAGATCACAGATGCCAAAACAAGTGATGGAAAAGCATACCAGATCACAGGGGATCTCACCATCAAAGGAATCACCAAACCGGTTACTTTTCCTGCTACTGTTTCGGTGAGCGGGGGGAAGATCACAGCTACTGGAAAATTGACTTTTGACCGTACCCACTATGACATCAAATTCCGCTCTGGCTCGTATTTCGAAAACCTTGCCGACAAGTTGATCTATGATGATGTGGAACTAGATGTAAAACTTGTTGCCAGCGAGTAGGACACGGCTTTAAGTCCGGCATTTTCCCGCAATACCACAAAAACCAGTTCAGATGTATAGATGAACTGGTTTTTTGTTTCTAGTTTTTGTTCTAAGCTTTGAACCAAGTTCAGCATCGTATTAAAGATCCCACTTCACTGATAACAACCCATATCTCGGCTGGACCAAATAGGAATAGGTACTGATCAGATTCTCAGTAAAACTATCCCGACGGATAGATCGGGTATCGAGAATATTCCACACCGTCAACCTAAATTCCCAAGGACTGGATTTTCCCTGATAGCTTAGGAAAGCATTCAAGAAATCAAATGTGCTGGTAGTGGCGGAGGCTTTGTTCAGGTAGGCATTGTAAGTATAATCGGAATTAAGTTTCAGCCCTTTCCAGATATCCCAGTCAACTTCGATTTTTGGACTGTGCGTGCTAAATGTATTTCTGGCATTGGTGGATTTATAGAAGTTCTGATCCCAGGAATAACCTAAATCAACTTCGACAGTTTTCATAAATGTACTGGTGAATTTAAAAAAGTACGAGTGCGTAAACTGGCTGTTGTTAACCAGATTTTGATCCACCAGGCTGTTCGTGGAATAGTTGTTCCAGTTTCCTCCCCCACTGACTTTGAAGGTCTGAAAGCGCTTATCACCATTCAAGCTTGCGGTCAGAGACTCATTGACAGGGGCTATGTTCCGCACGCTCAGGATTCTGTTTATTCCTGAAAAATCTGTGGTGTTTACCAGGTCCTGATGCTTTCTTGTCCAACTCAAGTTCCCGAAAATATTTAGAGAAGAGAAGAAATCAAAATGATTGTAACCAATTGATTGGGTGTAGAACAAGCCATTATCCAGCTGTCTGTTACCTCTGAAAACCGAATTGTAATCCGAAATCACAAGTCCTTGCGCCAGCTTCTGGATATCCATGAAATTCGTCTGTGTACTGAACCTGTAAGTCAATGAGCGATTGGACCTGATATTCCATTTAGCATACATTCCGGGTAGCAGCAATAACTTGTCATGAGCCATTTTTTCTTCCATCTGAGTATCGATCCATGTATAGTTATGCAGATAAAGTGATGGGCTGATGATCAGTGATTTCCATTTTGTCTTGTAAGTCATGCCGAGGTACAAATCCTGAAAATCAAACCTGGAATCATTCTCAAATTCCTGCAAACCTTCCTCTAGGGACGTATCCCCCTGATCCACACTTCCTACCAGACTTTGCCCGGTATTGGTATAGCCCAAGCTCCAATTAAAATGATTGGTAGGATTTAGGATCGCATAGTAATTGAATACACCCTCTACCGTTCTTGTTTTGATATCTTGGTTTTGAAGGAAACGATAAGTATCTCTGTCTAAAAGCGGGACTAAACCACCAAAAGGGTTTTGACTTGTAGTCAAGTCATAAAGGGGGTTCTGATATTTTTTCTCCCAATTCACTTCCATGGAGAACACTCTTTTGTCAGAGGGAGCGTGAAACCATTCTCCCTTTTGTTGGATCGCATAAGGCTGTCTGCTTTGATAGCTTATGACCTGCTGTTGGGTATTCCCAAAATCAGAGTCTTGGAAGTTTTGGTTGCCGATATCAGCCAGTTTCCCAAAAAAGCTGTACTTCACATACGTTTCTTCTTTAGGTGTAAATGTCACCGCATACTTCAGCAGGCCAGATTTGTTCTCGACTGTATTTACGGAAGTAAGTGTTTCCTGATTGTTTTCATCCGTTCTCAGATAAGTTCGCTGTGAGGAAGACCCCAGTTTGTTTTTGGAAGCTGACCCGATCAGAAAGCCTGAATGTAACCACCGGGAACTGGGATTATAATTCAAATTAACGGCAGCGAGCTCAGTCCTTAGGTCACGTGCGTTGTTACGTTGTGCCATAGGAATCCCCATGTCTTCGGCATTTACATTCAGTGTAGATCCGGATTTGCCAGAAAGATTTGCCAAGCCTCCGCTGAACCTGAAATAATCCTGAAGAGTAAATGCCAGCTCCCCCACGTTATTGGCATCGGCTATCAGGTTGAGATTCACTTTGGGGGCATAGTAAAAAGCATTTACATGCCCTAAATAACGTTCCTCTGATCCAGCCCCTGCGGACACATCTCCAAAAACCATGTTTTTTTTCCCATCCTTTAACTGAATATTCAATGCCAGATTCTCATCATTGTCCAGTCCTCGAACAGGAGCTATTTCATTATAATTCTTCAATACCTGGACACGGTCCACCGCATTGGCAGGAAGGTTTTTAGTGGCAAGCTTGGTGTCTCCGTCAAAGAAATTCTTTCCATCTACCATTACCTTGTCCACCTTCTTTCCCTGCACCTTTACTTCTCCATTGTCATCCACTTCAAATCCTGGCAGCTTTTCCAGTACTTCCCTGAGCTTTCGTTCGGTCCCTGTGGTAAAAGCATCTGTTTTATAGGTCAGTGTATCGCCCTTCATCGTGATGGGCAGCTCTGTCACCACTTCCACCTGGTCCAGCATAGTCTCATCCCGGCTTAGCACGATCTTTAGCAGCTCTTGGTCCGTCCATTCAGTCAACTTCAGTTCAAACTGCCTGTATCCTACAAAAGTAACCCGGAGCAAATATTCGGAACCTGGAACCAGTCCAATCTTAAACCTTCCATCTGCATCTGAGATGCTGAAACCACCTATTTTCTGTGTGGTTTGGTTTACCGCTACCACATTGGCATAGGCTATGGGCCGATCCAAAGTATCAAGGACTTTCCCGACCAGATTTTTGTTCTGTGCAAAGGAATACGATACCAACAGAAGTAAAAGTCCTGTTGACAGAATACGCTTGAGAAGCAACATACCTAGAATAGTCAAAATCGGTCAGTTCCCTATTCTGATAGTCATTTGATTGCCATCTCCCGGCTTTCCGGAATACCGCTGCATCATTTCCTGCATTTTCTTCTCAGAAAGTTCCTGATAATCTTTTCTACTGATCGATTCTCCTTTCTTAGGGACTTCTATTGCCACCGTTTCATTGGGATTCAATACTATCCGCTCGGCGATGTAGGTTATCCCCTGATTTTGAAGTTCCAGGATCAGTCCTGGCAATCCCCAAAATTCTCCAGGTCCATGGCTTACAGGTATCTGCATGGTAAACCAAGCCACCACATTCACAGTATCTTTAGTCTCCAGCATTTCATCCTGTCCCAAGGAAAAAGACTTACTATCCACTATCTTGGAGTAAATTGCTTTTTGACAGGTATATTCCCCTATCTTCTTGCTTTCGCCGGTCAATTCCCATTCATAGGTTGCTAGGCTGTCTTTTACCAAGAATCCCTTCCCCATCAAGTCTTCTTCTTGGATGTAATTATGCCCTGCAATGTTCTTGTATAAAAGTCTATCCTGATTACCGGTGTTGATCACGATACTTGCTCCACCAGATGTGGCTGTGGCAGGCCCAGATCCCAAGCTTTCTACCTGCTTCCAGTTTGATTCCCTCTGGGTAAAGGAAAGTACATATTCCCGCTCCATCTGTTTTTGCAGTTGCTTCTGCAGATCAGCCATGACTTCAGGTGCCATTTTGGTACTGTCCATGGAAATTTTGAAACTTGATGAGGACTTGTAGAAAGCCCTTCCGCTCAATCCCTGTGCTGCAGCTGTAAAAACTGAGGCTAAGAGGGCAAGGGCAAGGAGTAAAATACGTATGTTCATAGCAGTTGATTTTATTGCTACAAACCAATATAAACCGGCCTTACCACTAAGTTAAGCACTGTTAACGTGTGTTAACATCAGGATTTATGTCTTTCTTAGCCTCTACTTTAGCATCGTGAAAAAGCTCCAATTCAAACGTATAGGAATTTTGATCGCCCTGACTTTGGGGATGAGCATAGCTGTGCAGATCTATAGAAACTTCACACAGTTTAAGCAAAACGAAACCCAATTGGCCGCCGATATACAGCAAAGCCTGGACAATGCACTGGAAATTTATTTTGCGGATCTGGCCAAAACAGATGTGATCACCCTGTCAGAGAATAAAAACTCTAATCTCATGTTGAGGAGTTACAGTAAACCGGAAACGGATACGGTCAAAGATGATTTCCTCAAACGAATCGGGGAAAGCAAAGTAATATTCAAGGCGATTCAAAAAATGGAGTCCGGGGACACTTCAAACCTGGACTGGTTGGGAGATGAGCTTGACTATAAAAAATTCAAAATACATACACAAATAGACACATTTGATGCTATTGAAGCGCATGCGATCCAGAGTATCAATATTTTCCGGGGGCTCAATGCCGCTGATAGTCTCAGCAACCTAAAAGCGCTTACCAACCAGATCATCATCTCCATTACCAGGGACTCCCTGGATTTTGACAGGATAAACAGGCTTGTAAAGGATGAACTGGACAGAAAGGACATCAGGATCAATTACGGACTGTTACATTATGATCGAGATACCATATCCGGATCATTCAATTACCCCGCATTGACGGAAATGCCCTTTTCCACCCTATCCAAATCCACCTTCCTGCCCCGGGGCCAGAAGCTGGAAATGTATTTTGAAAACACTGCATTGACGGTCCTGAAACGCGGTATTCCAGATATTCTTATGTCTATTATCTTTCTTCTGGTTATTGCAGGTGCGTTTTATTACCTCTATCATACCATCAAAAACCAAAAGGAAATCGCTGAGATCAAAGAGGATCTGATCGGGAATATTACGCATGAATTCAAAACACCTATTGCCACCACACTATCAGCAATAGAAGGGATAGAGCAATTCAACCCTGAAAATAATCCAGAAAAGACCAGAAGGTACCTGGGGATTTCCAAGAGTCAACTGCTCAAATTAAACCTGATGGTGGAGAAACTTCTGGAGACAGCTACGCTGGATTCCGGACAGTTGATTTTAAAAAGGGAAGTAATCGACCCCTTGCCTGTGTTGCAATCTCTGGTGCAAAAATTCCAGACCTTAACCCCGGACAAAGAAATAGAACTCGTCCTTCCCACTAAGGTGTCCACTATACATGTGGATCCTTTCCACTTTGAAAACGCACTTTCCAATCTACTGGACAATGCCCTGAAATACGGGGGAGAAAAGGTGAGAATCACCCTGGATCAAGGTGCCGATACCCACATAAGGATCTGGGATAATGGAGGGAATATCAGTTCGGAGCAAAAGGAAAAAGTATTTGAGCAATTTTACAGAATCCCCAAAGGTAACCTGCATGACGTAAAAGGGTTTGGGATCGGACTATACTATGTAAAGAAAATCGTGGAAAAACATGAAGGTAAAATCAAACTGGAAACAGCTCCAAAATGCACCTCTTTTATCACCATCTGGCCATGAATAAGATCAAGATTTTGTTAGCCGAAGATGAAACCGCCCTGGGAATGATCATGCAGGAAAGTCTGGAAAGCAGGGCTTTTCAGGTCACGCTTTGCCATGATGGTCAACAAGCTTGGGATAGCTATCAAAAATCAAAACCCGACGTCCTGGTCCTCGATGTAATGATGCCTAAGAAAGATGGATTTTTTCTGGCAGAACAAATCAGAAAAATTGATCCTTATACACCGATTGTTTTTCTGACTTCCAAATCCCAAACAGAAGATGTGCTCAAAGGTTTTGGCATAGGGGCAAATGACTACGTAAGAAAACCCTTCAGTATGGAGGAACTGATTGTAAGGATCAAGGCTCAGCTCAACCGTCTTCAACTTCGTAAAAACCAACCTGAATGGCTACCTCTGGGAAAGTACAAGTTTCACCCCACTAAACAACTGTTGAAACTTGAAGAAGAAAAAGAAGAGGAGTATCTTCTCACTGCACGTGAATCCCAATTACTACAAATCCTATTGGAAAACGCCAACCAGATCACCGACAGAAGTCTGATCCTCACCCAGATTTGGGGTTCTGATGATTTTTTCAATGCCCGGAGCATGGATGTGTTCATCACTAAGCTTCGAAAAAAACTACAGGAAGACTCCCAAATCCAGATCCTAAACGTACGGGGATTTGGGTATAAACTGGTCTGTTGACCATTATGGCTTTGGATTAACATCCTTTAACCTGGATTATGCATTAGGTTTCGTCATGAAGGCATTAATTGCAAGAAAATCAGGATGTTTGGAAACTGAGGCATAGCACCGCTATGGTGAAGTTGAAAACAACAATATAATGACTGATTTTGAAGCAATTAATGGCTGTAATAGAATTGCTAATGCATATTTCGGGTTTATGCATAATTAAAAAAATACCGGAAAATTAGGGATGGAAGTATTCGTTATAAAAGGGAATGGAACCTTACTCCTGACTAAGATTCTGTGTGGAAAAAAGTCAGAGGAAGTCTGCGTGGTTTAGAGAGAAAAATGTCACGCAGCGCCTCTGCACCACGCTGGAAAGCGCAGCAGTTTTTTAGTATTAGCAAAAAGGTAGAATTGGTGTATCATAAAAAGCCCGATGAATTTTCATCCACCGGGTTTATTTTTTTTGCGTTAAATTAAACTAGATCAGCCAATAACATTTCCATCTTCATCCCAGGCTATGATAGTGCCTCTATCTTCAGGCTTGAGATACTGCGGAAGATATTTCTCCTCCAACTTGAACCCATGCCTGTCCATGACCTCTTGCGGCACACCGTCCCAAGCGTTTGGCGTATTCCCTACATAGCCGATATATTTCCAGCCGGCTTCTGTGGAAAAATAGCCTGAACAGGTCAGGTTGCGTAGCAAATTAAACCAACGAACCCCACCTATGTATTCAGGCTTAGCCTTGTCTGGCCAAGCTACTTCCTCTACTATCTCAATGACCTCGGATTCTTTAAGCTCATTGAAGGATTTGCCGAATTTCTCATCCGCCTCGTAATCCAACCACATCAGCCCACCACGCATTGGTGTCTGGTTTCCTGGCTGATCTTTCATCATAAACTCCATAAAGTCCACCACCCCAACTTCAGATGCCGCAGGGGACTCATCGTCTTTTGGCAATATGATGTCCACCAGCGTTGTAAGTTTCTTACGCTCTTCCTCAGTGAAAAATGTGTCAGAAAGCAGGTCCTGATCCCTCTGTTTTTCCTCCTCAGTCCTGCCACCAATCGTCCCGCCGGCAAGCAATGCACGAGTAGGCAACTCCTGCTGCTCCGGAGAACAGCCTGTCAATAACAAACCTGTACCGACAGAGCCGGTAAAGAGCAATTTTAGATTTTCTCTTCTGTTCATGGTTTAGATATTTTTCTTTTTCAATTCTGAGACAATATAATCGGAGGTTCTCCAGGCCAAGGCCAGAATAGTCCAGGTCGGGTTTTTATCTGCCTGGGACACAAAAGGACCTGCATCCACTACGAACAAATTATCGCAGTCATGCGCCTGGCAATTAGAATTCAACACAGAAGTGGAAGGATTGTCCCCCATTCGTGTAGTCCCTACTTCATGGATGATTCTCCCTGGGGCCAGAAGACCATATTTGGTTTCAGGTCCAGGCTTGGTGCCCAGCAAAATCCCGCCTGCTTCGGTGAGGATCTCCTCAAAGGTGTCATGCATGTGCTTTGCCTGCTTTACTTCCTGGTCTGTCCAGTTGTAATTGAATCTCAAAACCGGGATCCCATACTTATCTACCGTATTAGGATCGATTTCACAGTAGTTGTCATACATAGGCACACTTTCCCCCCTGCCTGACATACCCAGCGTTGAACCATAGAGTTTACGGATATCTTTTTTCATACCTATTCCATAGCCACCATTCTGGCTGGGTTCACCAAATTCATCTTTGATATACTGGCGCATGGAATTCATACTTCCACCGCTGCCATAGGCAGGCTGGCTCATTCCACCCCAATATTCTATATGGTATCCTCTGGCGAAATCAAGCTTCTTATTATCTCCCCACCACGGTGTGTACATATGCATACCTCCTACTCCATCTTCATTGTACCGCTCGCGATCCATTAAACTAGGCACGATGGCCATGCGGTCTGTACCTGTGGAGTCATGCAGGTATCTTCCTACCATTCCAGAGCTATTGCCCAAACCATCCGGATGGGTTTTGGATTTGGAGTTCATCATGATCCTGGCAGATTCACAAGCTGACGCGCCTAATACTACTACCCTTGATTTTAGTTTGTATTCTTTCATGTCAACTTTGCTCACGAAAGAAACCCCTGTCGCTTTTCCGCTGTCATCAGTGGTGACTTTCCTCACCATGGAGTGTGTGTATAGATCCACTTTTCCTTTCTTCATGGCAGGGTGTACCAGACAGGTTCCGGCTGAAAAATCCGCATAAACCTGACAGGCCCTATTACACTGGGCGCAGAAAAAACATACGCCCCTTTCCTCGTTGATAGGACGTGTGAGCATGGAAAGGCGTGCAGGGATCATGGGCACACCGATTTTATCCGCCCCTTTTTTCATGTAAAGTTCATGCAGACGAGGCTTGGGAGGAGGAAGAAAAAAACCATCTGGCTCATTGTAGATTCCTTCTTTGGTCCCAAAGACTCCTATCAACTTATCCACCTTATCGTAATAAGGTTTGAGGTCATCGTATCCGATAGGCCAGTCATGTCCTAGCCCGTCTATACTGGCCCGCTTGAAATCATTGGGGCCAAAACGGAGAGAAATTCTTCCCCAGTGGTTTGTTCTTCCTCCGACCATTCTGGATCGGAACCAATCGAATTCAGTCCCATTTTTCTTGGTGTAAGGCTCTCCCTCGATATCCCATCCACCTATTGCGGCATCAAAATCGCCAAAGGGGCGGATTCTGGTACCGGCACCCCGTCTTGCGGACTCCCATGGCGGTCTGAGTTGGGTACGATCTTCGTCCTTTGCGGGGTCAAAATCGCCCCCTGCTTCCACTACAGCCACGGAAAGACCGGCCTCAGATAAGATTTTTGAAGCCATCCCTCCCCCAGCACCGGAACCTACAATGATTACGTCATAGGCTTCACCGGAATTTTTGATTTGAAAACTCATTTGATAGAATTTCTTTATAGATGTGATCCAAGTTTTAATAACAATGGCAAAACAGATTTCCAAAAAACCATAAGCTTTACCGATGTAAGGCTAAATTAACAAAATTATTTCCTCCCAAACTTGCTGAATTACCTATTCAGATTGAATCCAAGGAGAAACTAGGAAGGTTTGATCCGTTTAATTTGATTGAAAAAATGCCTTCATATGCTTATAAAGGCTTTTTATGTCCACAAGCACCCTTATCCCGATTTAAAAAAATGACAGAAAACTTCTTCTATTTTTTTATAAATGGACAATATGCCTTTTGAAAAATATCTTTGCACAAGTACTATTCAAATGCTTTTAACATCCTTCCTCAACTCGCCAAAACCTGTGAGATAGGAAAGGGGAAGATTGGATTTCTTTACTTTTGGATACCTTCTTCAAGGAATGTAAAAGAGGAAGTTCCCTCGATATACTGGTTGCTCATCGGACGCTTCCTATCCTGACTACACCTAATCTTTTCCCTCCTCCCCAAGGTGGATTCCGCGGCGATAAATTATCTCTATGATGTTGATTTCATTCAATTTAACCTCAGCTATGCGTTCAACAATCTGAAAAACAACTCCAAGTTCATCATGAGTGGCTTTGGTGAGAAGGAATTTTAAAGGATGGTCACTTCAAAGTAGTAGCGATTGGAGAAAATGTTTCGTTATAAAGATGCCGACTTATTTTGATAATTATGAAACACCTGTTTGCACTCTTTTTAGCGTTTCTCCTTACCACATCGTGCGTCGAATCCCCTGATCCTGAAGGGATAATGATTCGTCTTGAAAACAGTTCTAACGTTGAATTTAAAGAGGTGTTAGTGAATTCAGGATCTGGTAATGTCTTATTCGACAACATTAAGGCTGGACAAAAATCAAAATACAAGGAATTTGAATCAGCTTATCGTTACGGTTTTGTTAGTCTTAAAGCCAATGGGAAAGAATTACGAATCCAGCCATTCGATTATGTGGGCGAAACTCCACTTGAAAAAGGTTATTACACATACAAAATTGGTATAAACAATTCTGATCAGGATAATCCAACTCTAACTTTAGAGCTAGTGATTGATGATTAGAGTTTGGTATTAAAAAAATGTGATTATCCGCAATGATGCCAGTAACCATATTCTCTTTGCTTTACTGGACGGAAGACCGAAGACGGGTGACCGAAGTGGCCTTGACGCTGGTGTTTTCCGAATCCTATGATGCTTTTATTGTTTTACTGGCAGAAAAGCGGATATA
>NZ_JAJUWR010000019.1 GCF_021390545.1 Algoriphagus sp. AGSA1
TCCTTAAAGGCTACATTTAAGTCTTGTTTTTGCACACCTCAAAATACATGTTTTGAGTTAAAACAGGAAAGGCTAGCCGAGAAATCGACTAGCCTTTTAAACTAGCTACTTTTGAGACAGCCTCTTTCTTTTTTTACCCGGATCATTAGGTTTCGATATAGCTTCGACTTCCAATACCTAGCAAGGTAACATGGTCATTGACAAAGAGAAAATAAAAAGCTCATATCTCTCACAAAAAACTGACAACCAAATAATCAGCAACATAGAGACGGGATCTACGGAGTTGTTTCAGAAACCAAAGTCGAATAAAATAATAGACAATTGCACGGGACTTGTAATGATCTGGAAAATTCACCCTCATGTCATTGCATTATGGTCACAGCTTCTGAACTGCCCGAAGGACTCATTTATATCCGGGACACCCAACCGGGGATATATAGAAAAAAGCAGGGACGTGGCTTTCTCTATCTGGACAAAGACCAGCAAAAACTCTCTGATGAATCTCAGTTGAAGCGTATTGAAAACATGGTCATCCCTCCTGCATGGAAGCAAGTGTGGATCAGCCCCAAAAAAAACAGTTACCTTCAGGCAACTGGGATAGATGAAAAGGGAAGAAAGCAATATTTATATCATCCTAAATGGTCAGAATATTCCCAAAAAATCAAATATGATGACCTGCTCAAGTTTGGGCTTTATTTGCCCAAACTGCGAGAAAGATATCAAAAAGACCTCAGGAAAAAATCCTGGAGCAAGTCAAAAGTACTTGCGCTGGCTACGGCGCTGTTAGATGAATTATACCTAAGGGTGGGAAACAAACACTACACAAACTCAAACAAAACACATGGACTTACCACCTTAAGAAGAAAACACCTGAAGGAAGACGGCAATAAACTTCTGATCAACTATACTGCGAAAAGCGGCAAAGAAAGATCTGTTTCCCTTACAAACAAACGACTCATCCGCTTACTCAAAGACTGTTCACAGCTGCCTGGCTATGATCTATTTAGATACGAACAGAACAGCCAATGGCATACAGTAGATTCATCGGCGCTCAACGAATACATCAGCGAAGAAGCTCCTGAAGATCATTATTTTACAGCAAAATACTTCCGCACCTGGGGCGCAAATTGTACGTGTATCAAACACGCCGCTGAAGTGGAAGAACTATGCTTGGGGACAAGAAAAAAACCTGAAACAACTCTTATAGGATTGGTGGCTAAGGAAATGGGCCATACGGTGGCAGTATGCAAAAGCTCTTATCTTCATCCAGAAATCCTGGATCATTGCCTTTCGCAGCATACACCGAAAAATCGCTTAACTGAAAATTTTGAAGAAGAGGGATACAAACCTGAAGAAGTTGAACTTATGAAAATATTGTTAGGTAAACGCAACTAGGCGAATCAGGTATCCACCCTTGGCATGCTTTTTTGACATGGAGAAGCTTTAGGAACATTCCCAAAAAGTGAAGTATGAACACCTGCAATTAATGGAAACTGAAGAACACATGGGTAATCTTACACCAGCAAGATTTAAATTAACGCATATTCCAAGTTTGATTGTTGAAAGTTTCAAGCAATGGAACGCTGCTGATCCATGGAGGCTCAGCGCTGTGATCGCGTATTACGCCGTGCTATCTCTCCCTGCTTTGATGATCATCGTTATAAATACTGTGGGAGCAATCTGGGGCGTGGATCTGGTGACCGGACAGCTGAACGATGAGCTTGCCTCAGCTATGGGCTCCGAAGCCGCAAAGTTTATGACGGGTATGGTAGAGCAAACCCAGAATAGCGGAAAGTCCACCATTGCTTCTATTATAGGGGTTGGGGTTTTGATATTCGGCGCATCCGGAGTCTTTTTTCATCTTAAAATTTCGATAAATGCTATTTGGGGACTGAAACAGACCGAGGATGTAAAATGGTATTATACACTATGGGACCGTGCCATAAGTTTCGGTTTTGTGCTGGTTCTGGGGTTCTTATTGCTCGTCAGTTTCCTATTGACAGCCTTATTATCGGTGTTCAGCGATTTTATCAAAAGTATTCTACCTGAGTTCGTGGTGGTCTTCGCATTCATTGTGGACCTTTTGATCTCCTATGGAGTTATTGCCATATTGTTTGCCTTAATATTTAAATACCTGCCAGATGCCAAAATACGGTGGAAATCAGTTTGGGTGGGGGCATTATTGACCTCTTTCTTATTTTCAATATCCAAATTTTTATTGGGTATCTATTTTAGTGCTGCAGAGCCTGGATCTACTTATGGAGCCGCAGGATCGATTATTTTAATTTTGCTTTGGGTTTCCTATTCATGTCTGATATTCTTCTATGGAGCAGAATTCACCAAGGTATTTTCAATTCGATATGGCTATGGGATCATTCCAAGAAAGAATTACTCCAGGGTAAAAAAAAAGGAAGTAATACAAGAAGGTGATTTGATCCCCCCTCCTCAGGATCCCTTACCAGAAGGAGAAGAAGATGACCTCTAGAGGAGAAAGATTAGTTACTATATATCAATCCACATAAATAAATCTAAACCGCTATAGAGGGTATCTTCAGCCTGAAGGAGAAGTGAATGAAATTCTGAGTTCGTTCCGTGAAAACCCAAATCATTCAACAGACTCCTTTTGCCTTCTATACTAGGTTCGCTTTGAATAAATTTCAACAATCCGAATTGCGATTTCTCAAGGCTAAGTCCATACAAGTTTAGAGAAAGTGAACATAGGAAAATTTATTTGCCACTTATTCAACACCTAAAAAATAAACAGATGGCATATTTTGTGTTTTTATATATCTTGGACCTTAAACAATTTTTACACTATGACTAATATAGACCCCAACATTCAAGCTAAAGCAAATGCCTGGCTGAACGGAAAAATCGACGAGGAATCCAAAAGCCAAATCCGCTCTCTCATTGACCAAAACCCCTCGGAGTTAACCGATTCCTTTTATCAGGATCTAGAATTCGGTACCGGTGGCCTTCGGGGACTGATGGGGGTAGGCACTAACCGAATGAACGTTTACACAGTAGGAATGGCCACACAGGGTCTGGCGAATTACCTTTTAAAGTGCTTTCCGGGTGAGACTATACGTGTGGCGATTACCCACGATTGTAGAATCAATAACACGCTTTTTGCCACAACCACAGCAAATGTCTTAACCGCAAATGGCATCCAAGTGCTTTATTTCAAGGAAATGCGCCCTACGCCCATGCTTTCATTTGCAGTGAGGCACTACGCTTGTAAAAGCGGGGTAATGATCACAGCCTCTCACAATCCTAAAGAATATAACGGCTACAAAGCCTACTGGGATGATGGTGCCCAGGTAGTAGCTCCCCATGACAAAAAGATCATAGAAGAGGTAAAAAAGATCACTTCTTTTGATGATGTAAACTGGAATAAAAATGATGAATTGTTCCGGTATATTGGAGAGGACTTCGATGAGGTTTACCTGAAGTTGGTCAAAGATTTAAGCCTAGCCCCGGATGCTATTGCGGCAAATAAGGATATGCCAATAGTTTTTTCCCCTATTCACGGAGCTTCAGGCAAAATGGTCCCAATGGCCTTGAGAGCTTTTGGATTTGAAAATATAAACATTGTAAAGGAGCAGTCCGAACCGGACGGTAATTTCCCTACCGTAATCTATCCTAATCCAGAAGAGGCCGAAGCTTTGACACTATCACTGAAGCTGGGGAAGGAAGTTGGGGCTGACCTGGTTCTTGCCTGTGATCCTGATGGGGATAGATATGCCGCTGCAGTCCCTAATGACTCTGGGGAATTCGAACTTCTTAATGGCAATCAGACCGGGGCATTTCTCACCTATTATCTACTAAGTCAATGGAAAAAAAGCGGTAAACTGAATGGAAACCAGTTCATGGTAAACACCATAGTTACCACAGAGCTGATTGACAAAATATGTGAGGGATTCGGAGTAACCTGCTATTCCGTCTTGACAGGCTTTAAAAATATCGCCGCTATCATCAAGGACCTGGAAGGCAAAGAAACCTTCATCGGGGGCGGTGAAGAATCTTACGGCTACCTGGTAGGTGATTTTGTACGGGATAAAGATGGCGTAAGTGCTTGCGCTATGGTTGCTGAAGCAATGGCATATTATAAAACTGAGGGCAAAACCGTATTTGATGTACTTGCGGATATATACGCCCAGTTTGGCTTTTATAAAGAATCATTGATATCTGTGACCAAAAAAGGAAAAGACGGTGCGGAACAGATTCAGGCTTTGATGACGGATTTCCGCCATCATCCACCCTCCGAGATGAATGGTGTGAAGGTAGTAAAAATCGTAGATGTCAAAGAAAGCACTGTGAAAGATCTGACAACCGGAAAGTCCGAAAAACTGGATATGGATAAGTCCAACGTAATGCAGTTTTATCTGGCAGATGGTAGCAAAATCTCCGCCAGGCCTTCCGGGACTGAGCCAAAAATAAAATACTATTTCTCGGTGAATGCCCAGCTGTCATCTATTACTGAGTATAGAAAAGTTGAAGCCGAACTCAATGAAAGACTTGAAGGTTTAAAGCGATACTTCAGCTAATTATCAAATTACGTTTAAACAAAAAAAGCACTGATACCCCCAGTGCCTTTTTTGTTTAAGAACAGCCTAATTCATTATATCAAAGAAAAAATTGAATTTTTCAACCTGGATTCTACTCTTACAAATAAATCATCAACAGATGATACCGTGCATTTATGCCCTCAAAAAAAGAACCTTAGGTTCTCCGCCAGAGCACATCCGAGAAATAACCTTCCGAATCCGTGAAATTTTCTATCACCTGGAACCCTCCTGATAACGCCAAGGCATTGATTTCACTGAAGCTGTATTTCTTGGAAATTTCGGTGAAAATGCACTCGTAGGCTTCAAAGTCAAACGTTTGATTGAGTGCCTCTATGCTCACCAACTGAGATTTTTTGGAGACCAGATGGCTTCTGCATTCCCCGCTTACTGGATCATAGCTAGGCCAATGAACAAATGACTCTAGGTCAAAATCCCCGCCGAGTTCCCTGTTAATTCTATCCAGCAAATTCAAGTTGAATTCACGCGTCACCCCTTGAGCATCATGATAAGCATCCAGGATAGTTTGGGGATTCTTCTTCAAATCAAACCCCAGAAGAACCTGATCGCCTTTTTTGGTTCCAACTCTTAAATGATCCACAATATTCTTAGCTTCTTCCACACCGAAGTTGCCTATGTTTGCTCCAAGAAAAAGAATCAAATTCGGATTCCCATTTTCCCATTCTTGGTGCCTAAGTGAATCTCTATAGGTGGACTGAATTGGCGTTACCTCCAGACCAGGTAGTTCCTGGGCTAGGCTTTGCTCTAATTCTTCCAACACTGATCCTGAAAAATCCACAGGATAATAACTAAACGCTATCTTGTTATTAACCAGGAACCTCAGGAGAATTTTGGTTTTCAATCCATCCCCGGCTCCCAGCTCTACTAAGTTAAAAGGTTTTTTCAGAGCAAGGATATTTGCTAAAATTTCCTGATGCAGACCTTCCAGAATCTCATATTCTTTTCTAGTCAGATAGTATTCAGGCAATGCCATAATCTGCTGAAACAGCTTATCACCTTTTGCGTCATAGAAATATTTGGAGGGTAGGGTTTTAGGCTTAGAGTTGAGACCAAGCATCACGTCTTGGGCAAAAGTTCCAAAATCTGTGTTTTTTGCGTTCATAAACTTAGTTTGATTTGGCTAGACGGATACCCATAAACTGCCATCTGTATTTTGGGTGAAAAAAGTTTCTGTAAGAAGGTCTGGAATGTCCTGCGGAAGTAGCCACTGAAGCTCCCCGAAGCACCATCTGGTTGACCATGAATTTCCCGTTGTACTCCCCTATTGCCCCTGGCGCGACCGTAAATCCGGGATAAGGAAGATAGGCTGAATTGGTCCACTCCCATCTTTTTCCCCAACTAAACCTATCCTGGGCTACTTCCCATTCAAACTCAGTGGGCAATCTGCACCCCTTCCAAGCCGCATAAGCTGAAGCTTCGTAAAAATTCACGTGTGAGAGCGGAGCGCGGCTATCGACTTCCCGCATCCCATCTAAAGTATAACAAAACCATTTGCCTTTGATTTCTTCCCAATACAAAGGCCCTTTTATTTGCTGTTCCTTGGCCCATGCCCAGCCTTCATCGTGCCAATATGTGGGATTTTCGTAACCTCCAGCTTTCATAAATCCCAAATATTCCCCATTTGTAACCAAGGCTGAAGAAATAGAGAAATCATTTATATACACTTTATGGGGATTCAGTTCATTGTCATAGCAAAACCCCTCACCGCTGTAACCTATTTCATAAACCCCACCATCAACAGAAATCCATTTTGACTCGTGCTCAGGGCTGTATTCCCTTATATCCATCACTTCTGGATTCAATGGATTGAACCAAAGACTATATTTCAAATCCGTGATCAGTAATTCCTGGTGTTGCTGCTCATGATTCATCCCTAGGATTACTAGTTCATCAATTTCTTTATCATTCTTTGCAATGAGGTTTAACATTGCTTCATCTACATAGCGTCTGTAAACTTTAACCTCTTCGACGGAAGGACGGGACATCAGACCTCGCTGATTTCTTGCAGTCCTTGCTCCTAAGGAATTATAGTAAGAGTTGAAAAGGAAATTAAACTGGGGATGCTTAACCACATATCCAGGATTTTTTGGCACAAGGATAAATTGCTCAAAAAACCAGGTAGTGTGAGCCAGATGCCATTTGGGAGGACTAACTTCCTCAGAAGCCTGCAAGGCAAAATCCTCGGTAATTAATTTTTCGCAAAGGTCTATCGAATGCTTTCTTACGTTTTGAAAAGCCCGGGATAAATTCATGTAAAAATCTGATTTATATATTTTAAGATGATAAAGAGGTCAAATTACTCCTTGCCAATATGCACTAAAGCGTCCCCCGTATTGATCACTGGCATATTGTTCATACCGATTATATGTCCGTTCGTGGGAGCTTTCACAGGAATCTTCACCTGCCCGTAGGGATCCGAAATCCGTGCCAGAATCTGTCCTTTCTTTACGGATTCCCCTACTTTGACACTAGAATTGAAAATGCCTGAAGCTTTTGCGCGAACCCAGTTGCTTTCTTTCAAAAAGATACTGTCTTGGCCTACGGGTGCGTCAGAAAGCATGCCTAAGCTTACCAGCATCCGCTTTGTGCCATTCACTCCCTCCTCGATCCCATAGTCGTCCAAACGCATGGACTCTCCTCCTTCGAAAACAATTATATGTTTCCGCGCTTTATAGGCTTCTTTTCGGAAGGATTTTTCTATATACTTAGAGTTGACCACGTAGTGAGTCGCAAATGCCTTCGCCAATTCAACTGCCACCTTATCCTTATAGTCCACACGTACCTGGGGGAAGTTGCTCAGCATTCTTCCCCCTGTATGAAAATCCACTCCATAGTCTATCTGCGGGATAATCTCATTGCTTAAAATAAAGGCTATGCTGGCCGCTAGAGATCCCTTTTTACTTCCTGGAAAACTGCGGTTGAGATCTCTCCCGTCGGGAAAAGTACGGCTGTTGGAAAGAAAACCATAGATATTGACCAAAGGAATAAATATTAAAGTTCCCTTTAGCAGTTCCAAGCCTTCATCTACTTCTTCCAGCAGACGTTTAGCTGTCACCACCCCATTGATCTCATCCCCATGCACCCCACCACTGATAAGAACCACGGGGCCATCCATTTTGGACGATCGGATAAAAATAGGTAAATCAATCAAGGTATGGGTAGGGAGCTTCGCTATCGCTATTTCTAGATTCATAGATTGACCGGGTCTTATCCGAACGCCATTTATGATCAATTCTTTCATGTATTTACAATTTGTTTTTCAAAAGCCAAATGACCTTTCCCGAACTGGTTTTGGCGGATCCTGCGGAACTTTAAAACCTTGGCTCTGGGTATTGCCTGAAACATGCCTGTATCGCCAGGCAATATAATCTGTCGTTCAAAGTTCAATCTGCCAACGGCATAAGGTACTATTTACATCCTTTTCAGCCAGACAGGCTGCCACTTTTCCTTTCCCAGAGTGACTTTTTAGGCCAATCCAGCATAATACATTATTCCTCAATTGAGCAAATCGATTTCATATTGGAGTAAAATCTTGCTTATTTCGCAAGGCACTCTTCATATATGAATATACTAGAAAACATTTCCCTCAAACCATACAATACCTTCGGAATTGATAAAACTGCAAGGTTTTTTGTTGTTGTAAAATCAGTTGACGAATTGAAAGAAGCAATTCTATGGGCTAAGCACCAGAAAGTCAACGTATTGGTTTTAGGTGGCGGCAGTAATATTTTATTGACCCAAGATCAGCAAGCTTTGGTGATCAAAATCGAACTTGGGGGTATAGAAGTCATTCGTGAGGATAGTGACTATGTCTGGGTGGAAGTTGGGGCAGGTATTATTTGGCATGAGTTTGTACTCACGTCTCTAGAAAACAACTGGGCAGGAATTGAGAATTTATCTTTGATTCCAGGCACCGTCGGGGCATCGCCTATGCAGAATATCGGGGCATATGGAGTAGAGGTCAAAGATGTGTTCTACAGCCTTAAGGCATTGGATATGGACAGATTAGAACTTGAAGAGTTCAGATCAGAACGATGTGCTTTTGGCTATAGAGAAAGTATTTTCAAGCATGAACTGAAGGGTAAATATGTCATTAGCTCAGTCATCTTTAGGTTGGGAAAAAAGCCTGAATTTCACACGGATTATGGAGCTATCAGGGAGACTTTAGAAGCTTCGGGCATTAAAGACTTGACCATAAAAGCAATCTCGGATGCCGTCATCCAAATCCGCCAATCAAAGCTTCCTGATCCGAAGGAAATCGGAAACGCGGGATCATTTTTCAAAAACCCGACAATTTCCGTCACACACTTTTCAAGTCTCAAGAAGGATTACCCATTGATTCCCGGCTATCCCTTGCCCCATGGCGTGAAAGTACCCGCCGCTTGGCTTATCGAGCAGTGTGGCTGGAAAGGCAAACGGTTTGGGAATGTGGGCGTCCATAGCAAACAGCCGTTGGTTTTGGTGAATTATGGGGAGGGAGAAGGTATCGAGATCAAAGACTTGGCTGAGAAAATCCAACAATCCGTCTGGGAAAAGTTTAATGTTTCCATCCAACCAGAAGTAAATTTCCTCTAAACAAGAGGATCATT
The DNA here is from genome assembly GCF_021390545.1 of Algoriphagus sp. AGSA1. Taxonomy (GTDB): domain Bacteria; phylum Bacteroidota; class Bacteroidia; order Cytophagales; family Cyclobacteriaceae; genus Algoriphagus. Next base: position 9,176 of record NZ_JAJUWR010000019.1, read on the forward strand.
GGCTATCAGCACCTTTTCATATTTATCTACGCTTACCCCGAATTTCCTAAGAAAATCAACTCCTTCATCTGAACCGATCCCCTTGTATTCAGCATAGGAAAAAAGGTAAATCACCCTGGAGATACCCATTGAAAAGATAATCCTGGAACAGGCCAGACACGGTGAAAGCGTCACATATAAGGTAGAGCCCTCAACAGTCGTGTTGTTCTTTACCGCATATAATATAGCATTCTGCTCCGCATGCAGGGCCAAAGAGCAACTCCCCTTACTGTCTCTCGCACATCCATGGTCTGGAAATTCCACATCACAATTATGTGTGCCTGCCGGCGGTCCATTATACCCGATAGAAATAATCCGGGTATCCTTGGTCAGCACAGCACCTACATGCTTCTTGATACAATGTGAGCGTTTAGCTAGATTTACTGCCAACTCCATGAAAATATCGTCGAAATCCGGTTTGTTCATATTTTACAATTTCGCCAAAATTAACACTTGATATGGAAGGTGCATAAGAATGCCCAAATAATAGCCCCAAGTATTACTTCAATGCAGGAACCTAACTTTCCCTTGCAATAACCGTTTTGGAATGAAAAAACCAATCAAAATGAATCGTCATAGTTCAATAGCGAATACCCTTACTCTTCTTGTCATCATTCTATGCAGTTCTTGCAGCTCTATTGACATATTCAAAGAAAACAGTGAACTCCCTATTAGAAAACCCTATAACTCCTTTGTAATAATCAATCAGGAAGTAGGGATCCGGAGCTTTTCATCACAGTTTATAGATCAGCAGGTACAGATTCATTTACAGGAAGCTCTCGAAGCAAATGGCATGGTCTATAATAAGTCCCAGCCAGAATTGGTGATCCGATATACTTCGAATGAGGATCCCAGAAAGAGAGAAACCTATCAAAACAATAATCTATTCCCCTATTGGGGTTATAGGGTTTGGGATCCATGGATGTACAACCCTTACTTCAACAATAGAAATTACAGCACTACGAGTTCTTATGAATTGGTCCAGGTGATAGTGGACTTTATTGATCCAAGGGAGGATAAATTGCTGATGACTTTGACCGGTGTGACAGAAGTGAGCAGTGAAAAAAGCAAAAGCAAGAAAGTTCTGAAAACAACCGACAAAATCATCACTTATTTTTTAAATGATCTAAAACAATCCCAGTAAATGGGGCTTGCTGAAAAAATCTCGGGTACTAAATGCCAGCAGGCAGGTATCAAAACGGTCGGGGGAAGATCTATGTATGTACCTGTAATGGATCCAACGTAGAAAATGGGGTGACTGGGACTAGTCTGATATTTTGGCCAAGAATAAAAAAGGAAGATTGATTTCCTGGTAAAGACCCGTTTGCCCTGATATTTCATCTTTCCGCCCTAGTTACTTCAAAAACCATTGTTGGCTTCTTATTTGATAAAATATTTGTATAAATATGAATTACATATTACTTTTGTAATACATATATTGTATTTCAACAACTGATTTTTGCACTTAATGCTAACAATTGTCTTAATAGATGACGACCCGATCAGTACCTTTGTCACTGAAAAACTCATTTCCAGAAATGTAAAGGAGCCGTGTCGTTTTTATAAGTATCACAGTGCAAAAGAAGCGCTACAGGAGATTTACTCGATCAATCCACATTATTTGTTTTTAGATTTGAACATGCCGGAAATGAACGGATGGGATTTTCTGGATAATTTTAACTCTGATAAAAACGAGGCCAAAATCTACATCCTGAGCAGTTCAGTAGATGAGAGAGACATTACCAAGGCAAGCAGATATAGCGTGGTGAAAGACTATTTGTCCAAACCTCTTATTAAAAAGTACATTAAATCAATTTTCAGCTGAGTCTCCACTGAGGTATTTCTTTTTTGCCAAAATAATTTGAAAAAAAATATTGAACTCTATAGTGTGAAATGATTTTTTTAATTTAATTCGTGTCGTTCAACACTATAAAAACCCCTATCTAAACTACTATGGAGGATTTTGACGAAGATTTCGAAGATGACGACAGCTTCAATGATGAAGATGATTTCGGCACTGATTTCGAAGATGAATATGATCTCGATGAAGACACTGAATTTATCGACGATAATATTATGGACTTCGATGAAGATGATGAAGAGGAAGAGTTCGATGATGATGAGCAATACGATTAACCATATTCTTTGGTTAATTGGCATTAAGAAATTATCTTCGGCCAATCTTTAGCAATTCAAAAAACTGATCATGACTCTACTTGATATTTTCACTTCTCCTCTAGCTGGAGGAGCCCAGACCTTTCTTGTGATTGTATGTGTTTTAATCGGTCTAGGTGCCGGAATTACAGCAATTGATACAAAAAGTACCTTTACCAAGAAGGGTAAAGCTGATCATTGATAACTTATACTTTAATTAAAAGGGAGGCTTAAGTCTCCCTTTTTTTATGTCACTTACCTTCTGTTTTTTATTCTATGCTGAAGTCTAATTCAGAAGAAAGTAACTGCAGAAGATTTTGTCTGGCCTTCTTTTTGAAATCCGGAACAGCAAAATCCAAATCGGGCAAAGTCAGTACCTTATCAAATTGTTCTGCCCCGCCTTCTTTTCCAGAAGTAATTAAAGTGATTTTCTTGGAATATTTGTGGGTCAGTTTCAATAGTTCATAACAGGCCTTGCCATCTGAAGACTGGCTATCATATCTCCCCTCGCCAGTAATCACCCAATCTATCTCTTTCAGTTTCGTCTTCAGATTCACTTTATCAAAAAAATAGTTGGAGCCGAATTCTATATCTACCTCAAAGAAAGCTGACAAGCCCAACGCTACCCCACCTGCTGCCCCAAACCCCGGATAATCGTGAAACGCTTTCCCTTGTTTTTGGAATAGCTGCTTAGCTACAGTTTTGCAGGTTCTCTGGTAAGAATAGATGTCACTTGGCGCAAGACCTTTTTGAGGACCAAATACCGGAACAGCTCCTTTATCTCCAAAAAATGTATTTTGAACGTCACAAAGACAGGTAAACTTGACTTTTGGTATAGTTGGGGATTTTTGGACATGTCGGATTCTGGACAGGTAGTCTGGCGAATAGGGAGTCAATTGCCTTCCTTTCGCATCTAAAAAAGCTATACCTAGGGCCGCTAGAATCCCTGTTCCTAAATCAATCGTGGCACTGCCCCCCAGACCAACAACCACTTCCTTAGCTCCAAGCCTTACTACTTGCTGAATAAGTAAGCCAGTCCCGTAACTGGAAGCCACATAAGGGTTTTTAGGTTCGTTGCCTAACTGGGCTATTCCTGAAGCTGAGGAAATATCCAGATATGCCTTTTCAGAAATATCATCCCAACCGTATGAGCAGAGAATCGGTCTTCCATACACGTCCAAAGACCATATCCACCTTTTTTTTAAACCAAGTACCTCAGTAAGCAGCTCGCAGGTACCATCTCCGCCATCCGCAATTGGGAGTAAGAAAGTGGTGTAGGAAGGATAGTTCTCGTTTATAAAAGCTGCAATTATTCCCCCTGCCTCAGCAGCGCTCATAGTACCTTTAAAAGCATTAGGAGCAATCAAGATATTCATTACTATCAGGCTTTTTTCATTCTCTGAAAATAATCTTTCATAGCTATCCTGACTTTGGGGGCAAGGTAAAAGGTGGAGATCATAGTGGGAACTGCCATGATGGCATACATACCGTCCACGAGGCTTACCACCACGTCAAGAGAAGCTACAGCTCCAGCTACTATAGTGATCAAGTAAAAATAATTGTAATAATCAGCTTTCTTGGCTCCAAATAGATACCCAAAGCATTTGTGGCCATAATATGAATAGGTAAACATCGTGGACAATGCAAACACCAATACGGCGAACATTAAAAGATACCTGCCAAAATGAGGAAGTGCCATATCAAATGCAGCCAACGTCAACCTCACTCCGTCTTTCTCGGTAGATTCCCAGACCCCTGTAAGCATGATTACCAGTGCAGTAAGCGTACATACCACGATGGTGTCAATGAAAGGCCCGAGCATAGCTATCAATCCCTCCCGTATGGGTTCGTTGTTTTTGGAAGCACCGTGGACCATCGGGGCCGTTCCTATACCGGCTTCATTGGAAAAAGCGGCACGTCTCGCCCCTACTATGATGACGGCCCCTACTGCCCCACCAGCCATAGCCTCTCCTGTAAACGCATCTGTCAATATTCTAAAGAGCATTTCAGGAACATCTCCTATGTATTTGAAAACGATAAGAATAACTGTAACGAAATATAGTCCTACCATGAAAGGAACCATTTTAGATGCCACGGCGGCTATTCTTTTAATCCCTCCAAGGATTACAATAGCCACCAGTACCATCATAGTGATGCCAATAATCCATCTGGTTTTATCCCCCTCGTCCAGACCGGCCGGTTCTAGGATGACGGTTCGTAGCACAGCAGTCAACTGATTGGCTTGGAAGATCGCCAACAAGCCAAGGACTCCGGCTCCACAAAAAACAATAGAAAGGAATTTCCATTTTTTACCCATTCCTTCCTCAATCACATACATCGGCCCACCCTGTATTTGCCCTTCAGAATCTTTGCCTCTGTACATGATAGCAAGGCTACAGGTATAAAATTTTGTGGCCATACCTACAAAGGCAGAAACCCACATCCAAAAGATCGCTCCCGGCCCTCCCATGTTGATAGCTATGGCTACCCCGCTTATATTCCCCAGTCCTACTGTTGCGGCAATAGCTGCGGAAAGTGCCTGAAAGGAAGAAATCTGCCCTGGGGCTAGATCATCATCATATTTTCCGCTAAGCAGGCCGATGGCATGTCCTATTTTACGAAAGGGCACAAAGCCTGAATGTACCAAGAGCATCAATCCCCCTCCCATTAATATGACAAGCATTGGGGTTCCCCAGATCCAGTTTGCGAAGGAAATAATCAATTCGCCCATTTAAGATATTTAAGTTTATTCAAGCTTTATGCTCGGTGGAAGGATTTGAAATTAACCCACATATTAGGTTCATTTTCATGAAAATCAAAGAATATGGATTTCGAAACAACAAAAAACCCGGGTGAGCCCGGGTTTCTTACTTCATGTGAAGCTGGTTACCAATCCACTTTGGGAGATTTATAAAATTCTATTCCATTGATTTCCCAACGTTGTCCTTGAAGAGCTATCCGTTTTCTGAAATCTTCCCAGTCTCTACGTTCATTTGGAGACCAGGCCACTTCTGCAAGTGCTGCCAATCTAGGAAAAGCCATGTATTCTATATCAGCCCGATTGGTAATGGTCTCAGTCCATAGCGGAGCCTCTACCCCAAGTATATCACTTTTATCAATTCCGTCCACATAGGTAGAGGGATTCCAATTGTATGAATCATCCAGTTCTATATATGCCGCCCAATGCAATCCTAATCTCGAAGTGGAGTCATATTGCATATCAAGGTAAGCGCGCTTAGCAGGTGACATCAATATTTGATTTCCTTGCTCCTTAGCTAAGACAGCGTTTTCTTCCAAAGCCCAAAATTGAGCCACAGAACCTTTACTTAGCTTTGCAGTGGCAATTTCATCCCAACCCATACTTGTTTTACCATACTTTGCGACAATTTCCTGAACACGCTCTACGAAGTAAATGTAATCTTCCTTCTCTGTCACATGGGATTCGTCACCACCTATGTGGATGTAAGGCCCGGGGGTAAGAGCAACTAACTCTCTGATCACATCATCAACAAAAACATATGTAATTTCTTTATTGGTGGCAAAGGTGCTGAACCCAACTTCAATCCCTGTATAAAGTTCCGCCGCTATCGGGTTTCTATCCAGGATATCAAAATCAATGTTGCCTTCGGACATAGATGCCAGATCACCATTTGGCAGATTCACCCCAGGATTCAATTCTCCGTAGGATGCCAAAGCGGCATTGGTATGACCAGGCATATCTATCTCCGGTACCACAGTGATAAACCTCTCCGCAGCATAGTTTACAAGCTCTGTGTATTCCTCTTGGGTATAAAAGCCACCTTCCGTACCACCGACTTCTGTTTTCCCTCCTATTTCTGTAAGTTTTGGCCAGGATTTAATCTCAATTCTCCAGCCCTGATCATCTGTCAAATGAAGATGGAGGTGGTTTAATTTTAAATCTGCCATCTGATCTATGTAGTGCTTTACATCTTCTACACTGATGAAATGCCTGGCTACATCGAGCATAGCCCCTCTATAGCCGAATTCCGGTTCATCCTCGATTAATCCGCTACTAATTACCCACCGAACATCCACTACAGAGTCGTTTTCAATCTCCTCCGGAAATGCTTTTAATAGTGTCTGAACGCCATAAAAAAGCCCCGCCGCAGAAGTGGAGCTTATTTTCACTTCCGACTTTGATATGGAAACACTATACTTTTCGGAAGGATCACCTCCAATTAACTCTAAAATCAAGTCACCGCTATCCGCTGAGACCGGGATCTCAAAACCTGTGGCAGGACGTAATCTTTCAGCCAAATAACCACCTACCCTTTGTAGCTCATCCCCACTTCCAATCAATCTAACAGCCGATCCTGAACCTAATTCAAAAACCCCTGAGGAAGATGATACTATGAGGGGAATAGGGATAATACCCGTATCTTCCAATTTCACCGCATCTGGAGTTTGGCAGGAACTAAAAGAAAATACAGCAAGTAAAGTCACAGCGTACAGCAAATGTTTCATATAAATTCGGGATTGGGTTTGCTTTGTCTATTTTTTTAATAATCTCGACAAGATAATTTAATTTTATAATAAAACACAGTAATTATCTTGCATGACGTTTACTGCTGTATGGCTGTTGGGAATTATATGAATGGGTTTAAGTTTGTTGGGAGTTTTTGATAATTTCAAATTCCTCAAATTATTGGGGAGAGTTTAAAATATCTTACTAGCAAAACATCAGTAACCCTCTTTAACATAACTAATAATTAAATGAAAAGTAAAAACTTAGGTTCTGGGAATTCCCGTAGAAAATTTCTGAAAGGTTCTGCATTGGCAGCAGCCGGGTTCTATATAGTTCCCCGCAACGTTCTCGGAGGACCTGGATTCATTGCCCCCAGCGATAAGCTTAGAGTAGCAGGTATTGGAGTCGGCGGTATGGGAGGCGGTGACGTAAGAGGAATCACCAAAACAGAAAGGGTGGATTTCGTCGCCCTATGTGACGTGGATGACAGTAGGGCCAAAGCTAGTAGAGACCTGCATCCAAAAGCAAAATACTATAGGGATTTCAGGAAGATGCTGGACAAGGAAGAGAAAAATATAGACGCGGTCACTGTATCCACACCAGATCACACACATGCGGTGGCGGCCATGGCAGCCATGAAAATGGGCAAGCATGTATATGTACAAAAGCCTCTGGCCCATGATATCTATGAGGCCAGAATGCTGACTGAGGCAGCTGAGAAATATAAGGTAGTCACCCAGATGGGAAATCAGGGGTCTTCAGGAGATGGAGTGCGTAAAATGGTAGAGTGGTATAATGCAGGTTTGATCGGAGAAGCCACCAAGGTATATTCCTGGACCAACCGTCCCGTATGGCCTCAAGGCATCCAATGGCCAACCGCCCCAGTTTCACCTCCTGAGGATTTAGATTGGGATCTATGGCTTGGGACTGCGCCCTACAGAGAGTATGTTGGCAATCTTGTTCCATTCAACTGGAGAGGCTGGTGGGACTATGGTACAGGAGCATTAGGTGATATGGCTTGTCATATTATGGAGCCTCCTTTCCGTGTGCTTGGACTTGGCTATCCTAAATCCGCAGAATGTTCTGTAGGCTCCGTATATGTAGGGGAATTCCAAAGAGGATATTTCCCGGAAAGCTGCCCTCCTTCCTCACATATTACCCTTCGCTTTGACAGACCTGGAAAATCAGATCTGGAATTCCACTGGATGGATGGTGGTATCCAGCCTACCCGACCAGAGGAGCTGGAACCAAATGAACAGATGGGTGATGGAGGTAACGGAGTAATCATAGAAGGTACCGAAGGTAAAATGATGTGCTCTACCTATGGCATCAATCCCCAACTACTTCCTACTTCCAAAACCAAAGACATCAATGTACCGGAGACACTGTATAGAGTACCGGGAGGCGATAGTGGTCACTATAAAAACTGGGTGGACGCCTGTATAGCAGGATATGGATCCGAGGAATTCAAAAATCTTAGTTCCCCTTTCTCCATTGCGGGGCCACTGACAGAATCGGTGCTGATGGGAAATCTGGCTATCAGGAGCTATGACTACAGAACCCCTAAACCGGACAATCCAGATCAGTTTGACTATCCTGGGAGAGGTATAAAACTCGTATGGGATGGGCCAAATATGAAGGTCACCAACTTTGAGCCTGCCAATCAGTTTGTGAAACGCGAATATAGAGGAGACTTTTCTCTCTAATTAGGAAAACGGCTTTGAAAGATGATTTCAAAGCCGTTTTAAGGTTTAATCAATAAGCAAATCCGCTTTGTTGCCAGCAAATAGGCTAAATCATCTCCGGTATTGGTCAACAATGACCATGAAGGATACTTCGGTCACCGGTCTTCCGGCCAGGCTAGCAAAGAAAATAACACCCCTGGCATTTTTTGGGTTGTCGTAGAAATCTCTTTTACCGTTCCACTTCGAGTTCTACCCTCCTGTTTTTGGCTCTGCCAGCTTCGGTGGCATTTGAAGCAAATGGTCTGGTGCCTCCCCAGCCTGATATTCTTAGGCTTTCAAAAGGCACCCCCTGGGTAATCAGGAAATCCCTGACACTACCAGCTCTTTCCAGAGAAAGTGCCTTGTTCAATCCAGGATCACCTGCATTATCCGTGTGTCCATGAATCCGTAGTTTCATTTCTGGATTTCCCACAAGAAAGTCTGCCAGTTCTTTCAGAGAAGCTATTGTCTCATCTCCTTCCAGTTCAGCTGTTCCCCGTTTGAAATTCACATTATCCAATACTATTACATTCCCAGATTCCGCTTTTGTCATCAATACCACGGTTGGTTCTCCTGATTTGATTTCGCTGATCGGAACAGACGTTGGAAAATACCCCTCAGCACTTACTTTTATCTCCCCTATCTGAGAGTCAATTAGTTCAGAGATTTTGATTAATTCGGTTTCCGAAGCGGAGACTGTACTCTCACCATTCTTCCAACTTATGGTGAATGGCACCATTTTCTTGTTTTTAGCATCCACTACAAACCAAGTGATCGGCTCTTCTGTTTTCTCATCCTCTTCAGTCATTTTTACTTCAGGAAACCCTGTTGCCGATGCGGGATAAATGGGTGTCACGGAAACAATCTTTGATTTTAGGGGTGATTCATTTTTTGTAATTGGTTCTGGGCTAGCGACAATAAATTCCTCTGGTATAACCAATGGCACAATGACCTCAAAAGTCAATAAATCCGCAAAACCGTCACTATTTTGCGTACTGGTCCAGACTACTTCTTCCTCGTTGATAAAGGTTACGGAGACTTCCGATCCAGGAGTATTAAGCTGCTCCCAAAGCACCGGCTTGCTCCAGTTTGCCCAATCATTTCCCATACGCTTAGCTATATAGATATCCTTCCCCTTTGCTCCTTCGTGCATGTTGGAAGAAAAATACAATTGCCCTGATTTGGCATCATAGAATGGGCTCATTTCCTGACCAGGTGTATTTACAGCCGAACCTATATTGATAGGCCTTGACCATTCGATAGCCCCCTTTTTTTCGCTTACATAAATGTCCTCGTTTCCTCTACTATCCTTTCCCTTTCCTGAGAGAAAAATCACTTTTCCATCCGATCCTACACGGCCTGTAACCTGTCCCGAGAGGCTATCCAGTCCAGGCATAGCTACCTGCCGGAGAAAATTCCATTCAGTGCCAAATTTTGAATATTGGTAAATCCCAAATCTTGACCCTCCGGTATGATAAACCAACAGGGTAAGAAAATCTTCCAGTCCCAAAGAAAAATCGTAGCCATCTGTACTGAGATCAGCTCTGTGAACCGCCTCCTGCCATTCGCCTGTTTCTGATTTTTTGGTCATCCAGATATCCCCGGGATCTGTGATCCCCCCAACATTATCCGGATGAAAAGCCCGGGTAAACAGCAAAGTATTCTCCCCAATCCATACAGGATTCATGTCGTCTTGAGGACTGTTGGCACCTGAAAGCGAGACAACCTTCTGGGCCTGGCTATTTAATGAAAAACAAAAAGCAAGCAGCATGATGCCGCTTGCTTTAGAAAACACGTTAATAATTTTTTTCATAAGTTATTGATCTAGCACAATGGCAAATACCAATGGTGCTACAATCGTTGCATCAGACTCGATAATATATTTAGGTGTATCGATTCCAAGTTTCCCCCAGGTGATTTTTTCATTGGGTACAGCTCCGGAATAAGAACCGTAGGAAGTGGTCGAGTCAGAAATCTGACAGAAATAGCCCCACAGAGGCACGTTTTCTCTTTGTAGATCCTGATGCAACATCGGCACCACACATATAGGAAAGTCTCCTGCAATTCCCCCGCCAATCTGGAAAAAGCCTATAGTACTTTCGGTTGTAGCCGTATTTGTGTACCATTCTGCCAGATACATCATGTACTCTATACCGGTCCTTACTGTATGTACATTCTTTACATCACCAGAGATCACGTGTCCCGCAAACATGTTTCCCAACGTAGAATCCTCCCATCCAGGAACAATGATTGGGAGATTTTTCTTGGCTGCTTCCAACAACCAACTGTTTTTCGGATCTATTTGATATGAGCCTTCCAACTGGCCTGAAAGTAGGATTTTATAGAAAAACTCATGGGGAAAATAGGCTTCGCCAGCTTGGTCAGCTTTCACCCATTCTTCAAGGATCACATTTTCTATCCTACGCATAGCCTCCATTTCGGGGATACACGTATCTGTGACGCGGTTCATGTGTCGCTCAACTAAATCCTGCTCCTGAGCAGGGGTAAGTTCCCTATAATTTGGAATCCGCTCGTAATAATCATGGGCTACCAAGTTGAAAACATCCTCTTCTAAGTTTGCTCCTGTACAGGTGATAATTTGAACTTTATCTTGGCGAATCATCTCCGCTAGGGAAATCCCAAGCTCAGCTGTGGACATAGCTCCCGCGAGTGTCACCATCATCTTACCACCATTATCCAAATGGGTCTTATACCCTTCAGCGGCATCTATCAGTGCCGCAGCATTGAAGTGGCGGTAATTATGCTTTAAAAATTCAGTGATTTTCATTCTATATTTTTTCGTTAGAGCATCAAAATTACCCAATTTTTTCCCACAAAAAAACCCAGCTTAAGCTTAAGCTGGGTTTCAATATTGAGATAGAGTTACAAAATTACTTCGCAGTGTCAGTAGGTGCTGCAGTATATTCCTTGTTTAATCCTTCAATCACAGAGGCCGTAAGGTCAAGGGCATCATTTCCATACCATACAGCTCCGCCTCTTGTATAGCTCAGAATCACCGAAAGGTTGTTTTCCTCAGCATATTTTTTCAAGTATTTCTGAACCCTATCATACACTTCACTGTAAAGAGCTGATTCATCAGAAGACAACTCCTGCATCAGATTATCCCGGTAAGTCATTAGATTTTGTTCTTTTTTTGCAAGCTCTTCTTGCTTAGCTCTTGCCTGGTTCTGGGTCATGTTCCCTCCAGTCTGTTGGAAATTCTGAATTTCCTGTTCAAAACCCCTAGCTCTACTTTGAAGGTCGCCTTCAAATTTTTTGCCCTTCTCTGTCAGTTCTTCGGACTTCGTCTTGAAGTAATCGTACTTATTGATCACACTATCAGTATAAACGAAAGCAATAGTCAAATCACCTTGATTAACTTCTTTAGCGGTTCCTTCGGTGGTAGTGGTGGAAGTTCCGGCCTTATCGCAGCCATATAGCAGCACTGTAGCAAGACTCAATGCACCGATTAATTTTAGTCCTCTTTTCACTTTGTTGATGTTATTGATTACAAGGGCGCAAATATAAAGAAAGTATTGACTTTACAAGAAAAGACTGTGAATCTCATAGGATTTTTAACCACAATACATACACCTATGAATATAGATATTGGGCAATTCTATATACCTGGGTATGGGCATCTACTATTTTGGAGACCTGTGAAGAATACCCTCCGCCCATACAGCACATAATAGGCACGCCAAGGGATTTACCTAAGTCAAGCACCATACTGTCCCGCTGCTGCACCCCTGTTAAGCTCATTGACAGCCTCCCTAGCGTGTCGCTTTCCAGTACATCCACCCCTGACTGATAAATAATAAAATCCGGTGTAAAAACAGCCAATATCTTATCCAACTGGGTCTGAAGTATTTTCAAGTACTCGGCATCTCCAGTCCCATCAGCTAATGCATAATCAAGATCCGATGTGGTCTTTCTCATTGGGTAGTTCTTTTCCCCATGCATACTGAAGGTAAATACCTGAGGATTATCTTCAAAAATACTTGCGGTTCCATTGCCTTGATGCACATCCAGATCAATAATCAGAATATTTTCAACAATCTGATTATCAATCAAATAATTAGATGTGATAGCAAGATCATTTAAAAGGCAAAACCCTTCGCCTCTATCAGCGAAAGCATGGTGAGTTCCGCCAGCTATATTCATTCCTATGCCGTATCGCATTGCGAAAAGCGCTGCCTGAATCGAACCATTCGCAATAGTGGTTTCTCTATTCACCAGTTCTTTTGTAAGGGGAAATCCTGTCGCCCGGATTTCTGACTTAGAAAGGGCCAGATTTTTAAGCTTATGCCAATATTGAGGGGTGTGGGTACTCATAATCCACTTTTCGTCCAAGGGCGCTGGTTCAAAAAAGTTCTCTTCATCAACTATCCCCTCATGCAACAACTGTCCGCGCAGCAGCTCGTACTTTAGCATAGGAAACCTATGTCCTTCGGGAAGAAGATGGTTATAAACAGTGGAAAAGGCAATTTTGAGCATAAAAAAACGCTTGTCGTCAGCAAGCGTAGCTTAGAGTTTATATGGAAATCAAATTAATCTTCTATATCCTCCTCTTCAGATTGGAAGGCATACATGGTGTCATCCAACTCAAGTGTATCGTCGTTGAATTCCTTGATAAAGTTTGAGATAACGATCTCATCAATGTGATCTACATTCAAAGCGGCATCCACCCCTATCCCGAAATCATGGTGCGTGTCCACGTCCACAAATTCCTGCACTTTCACACTTTCTTCTTCCTCTATCTCCATGATAATCTCTGTGATAAACCAACCGATTTCCTCTTCTTCGCTGGTGAGTGGTTTTAAATTTCCGTTTTCATCCTCTTCGTAGGAGATTCCATTGAAATTCGGGAATTTCTGCGCAGCCTTATGTTCGGCAAGCTCATATACTTCACTTGCATGGTGTAATCTGAGCGTATATAATGCTGCATCGTAAATGACTTCCTTTCCCTGATACATTCCAATAAAATAGAAATTCACGAACTCATCGGAGTTTTCCTCATCGGGAATGATTTTAAACGGTTTCTTGAGCTGATCTAGCTCTTCCCTCAGCTCGCCGATACGCATAGGATCAAAACCTGGATTTGATATTGACATGGGTCAAATAGTTAAAGAATAGTTATTGTTCAGTGATTAGCGGTTCAATAGTACTAAATAGAATAGTAATATAGTATCAAAATCTAATCGATTTTAATTAAAACAACAAAGTCTGATAGAGAAATTGTTATAAAATTGTGCTATTCTTAGGATTATAATAACCTGAATAAGAAGTAAAAAGCACATTTTAACCTATCAGAAAAGCAAAAAAACAACGGAATTTAAAATTCAGGGAATTCCCTATCCCTTACTGGGTAAGATTCAAATTGTTGCCGAAAAGAGAATTTATGATACTCACGACTATTGCGAATAAAACTGCCCACCAAAAACCATCGACAGTAAAACCCGGAATAATCCGATCCGCCAGCATGATCATCAATGCATTGATCACCAACAAAAAAAGGCCGAGTGTCAGCACCGTTATAGGCAAGGTCAGCACTATCAAAAGAGGCTTCAGGGTAATATTAATCAGGATAATAACCGCTGCCAGCAAAAATCCAGTCATAAAGGTGTCTATATGAATACCTTTCAAGAAAAACTCGGCAATCAACACCGCTATCCCTCCAAGTAAGATTTTGACCAAAAGATCTAAAGGCTTGTTTCTCGTTCCCATCCAATAAATTTACAGATAATGGTCAATATTTCAGAAAAAATGACAAATATCATCCCGAAAAAATGAATGGAACCTCGCTGGAATTCGTTACTTGGATTAGGTTGTCCTATATTTGCAACTTTAACATTAAATCCTTCACCGAGTGATAATCATCATATTCTTCTTATTGCACTGGTATTTCTCCCTGTTTTGCCAAAGCTTCTTCCTTCACAGATATGCGGCCCATCAAATGTTCTATATGAACAAATTTTGGGAAAGGTTCTTCTATCTTTTCACATGGATGTGGCAGGGCAGCTCTTATTTGTCCCCTAGAGCTTATGCCATTCTACATAGGATGCACCACGCCTACAGTGACACCCCAAAAGATCCCCACAGCCCCCATCATACTGAAAATCTCTTCACAATGATGTGGAAGACCAAGAACATTTATAATGAGTACTTTTCTTTTCGCCTGAAACCGGAAGAAAGATTCTCCAGGGACATCCCTGATTGGAACAGATTTGACAGATTTGCTGATACCATGCTGGTAAGGGTAAGCTGGGGGTTGCTGTATGTAGCTATTTATGTGTTGTGTATTTCAGTATTTGATTTGCCAGGTACCCATTGGTGGATGTATTTTCTGCTTCCTATCCATTTCCTGATGGGACCGGTACATGGAGCTATAGTCAACTGGAGTGGTCACAAATATGGTTATGCCAATTTTGACAACAACGATAAATCAAAAAACAGTCTTTTGCTCGATGTGCTGATGCTGGGTGAATTATTCCAGAATAATCATCACAAACTGCCAAACAGACCTAATTTCGCAGTAAAATGGTATGAGTTTGACCCTACTTATCCAATTGTAAAATTGCTGCACATGACCAGGATCATCAAATTAAGACCTGCATAAAATTAACGGCCTCTTTGAGGCCGTTTTTGTTGAAAAGGATAAAATATTATGTAAACGTCTAATCTCTTGAGATAAAAAAAATTAAAAGTAAAGGTGATTTTATTTGCAATTGTGAAACTAAACCAATAATTTTCTAGCAATTAAAACTTAACGCCTTACTTATGAAACCATTAACAAGAGCAGAAGAGGAAATCATGCAGATCCTCTGGGAGATAGAAAGGGGATTCGTGAAAGACATCCTTACTCCTATGACAGAACCAAAACCAGCCTACAATACTGTATCGACTATTGTGAGGATATTGGAGCGCAAGGGATTTGTCAGCCACAAATCCTACGGCAAAAGTCACGAGTATTTTCCTATAGTGTCCAAGGATGAATACAGGTCTTTTATTATCAAGAAAATGCTGGATGGCTATTTTGAAAATTCCTTCGGAAAACTCACTGAATTTTTCAAAAATGATGAAACCCTGAATACCAAAACTTATCAGTAATCATTTGTGGAAAAATAAAAACCTGGTAGCCATACCAGGTTTTTTTTTGTCTTTTTTTATTGTACGTCTTTTAATAGCTCTTCCACTGCCTTCTCAAGCTGCTGGTCTATTCCCTTATCTATTTTACCTGGCATGTTTTTCACCAGAAACTGTGGTTTGGTTTCATTATTTTCCATCCATTCACCTGCTTTATTTTTAGCGGAAATAGGAACAGTGCCCCACCTGCCTCCATCCGGCAGACTTTCCCATCCCGCAAATGAACAAGTCCCAGGTGTAGGCATCCCTACAGTCTTTCCAATATTCAAATCAGTATAGCCACAGGCAAAGCAATGTCCGTCAGAATAATTGGCCTCATTAAACATTGCCAAAGTAGGCTTAGTCCATCTCGCAGTGGGTTCATATCCCACCTCTCTGGCTTCTGTGGCATAAGTGATAAATTTCTCTCCTGTAAAGAACATTGCCAGATCTGCTACCAAATCCCCGCCACCATTAAATCTGGTGTCAACTACCACAGCTTCGCTATCGTGATATTTCCCCATCATCTCTTCGTAAACATTACGGTAAGGGCCATCACTCATCCCCGGAATGTGTACATATCCCAGCTTGCCCCCACTCAGACTATCCACCTCCATCTGGTTGGTTTTCACCCACCGCTTATAAAGCAATTGTCCTTCTTCCCGTAGTGTTATAGGTTTTACGGTAAGCTGCTTTCGGTCTCCCGAGCCAGGATCCACAACTTCGATCAGCATGAATTTATCGGCTTTTCTGTTTAAATAGCGGGCAAAATCAGTAGTAGTGTCCACTACTTCTCCATCTATTTTCTCTATGATCATGCCTTTTTTCACATCCAGATC
Organism: Algoriphagus sp. AGSA1; assembly: GCF_021390545.1. GTDB lineage: Bacteria > Bacteroidota > Bacteroidia > Cytophagales > Cyclobacteriaceae > Algoriphagus. The sequence continues at coordinate 25,543 of NZ_JAJUWR010000019.1, forward strand.
TGATTTATCCAAAGGCCCTCCTGAGATAATCTCAGTAACCTTGACGCCATTTCCTATGTGATTATAATCCCAAAACACCCCTAGTGAAGCGGTCTGGTCTGCCATATCCACTGACCGGGAGTAGCGCGCACCTGCATGGGAAACATTCAGCTCACCGATCATTTCTGAGATCATTTCAGCAAATTCATAGCTGTTCCCGATATGGGGAAGGTATTTTTCATAAGCTATTTTAGCCTCTTCCCAATCTACCCCGTGCATATCAGGAGTATAGAATATCCCCTTTGTTCTTAACCAGATGTGGTCAAACATATAGGCCCGCTCCGCATTCCTGTCAAAGGTCATCTCTCCTGAGATTTTGATTGTTTCCTTTTTCATTCCCTCGGGGTTGATTTTGGAGATTGTGCCGTTGCTGAGCAGGTAAAGGTTTTTTTGGTCCTTATCCCATTCTAAACTGCCGTAACTTGCATCCAATACAAGCTCCTGCTTCGTCTCCTTCGTTCTTAGGTCAGTGCTCCACAGGTTCATACCTTTCTCAAATGCTGCCAAGTAGTACAACTTTTCACCATCTTTCGATAGGACCGCATCACCTAGAGAAGATGAATGAATGGTCAATTTAGCTTTGCGCTCCTCTATTCCATCCCAATCAAATGTCAGCGGAGCTACTGTTTTATCCTTTTCATCTTTCTTTTCATCCTTCTCTTTGTCGTCTTCCTTTTCCTTTTTATTGATCTTTTCTATTTCCTTCAAAAGGTCATAGTCTTCTTTTGATAAAGTAAACTTGTCCCAGGCAGCTTTGTCAAAAAACATGGTGTATACATCATTCTGGCTTTGTCCACTGGTCGCATAGCTGCGAAGCCCGTCTCTATTGGAAAACCACAGCATCTGCTTCCCTTCGTTTACCCATTTGGCCGCTTCATCGCCATAGCCGCTTTTTGTGAGGTTTTTCATAGCTTCTTTACCCGAAGCATCCAAAAGCACAACTTCCGAATTAGCCATAGTAGGCCGATAGGTAGCCAGGAGCCATTTGCTATCCGGGCTCCATGTGAAATACTGATCTCCGTCCCTCATATGGAACAGCTGGTCTGGAGTCATGAGAGTCACGCTTTCCTTAGAGGATAAATCCAATACTTTCAGTGTGCGCCGGTCTTCCACATAGGCAAGTTTTTTCCCATCAGGCGAAAATTTAGGCAAATAGGCCTCCCCTTCTAAACTCACAAGTGGCTTCTCTTCTAATAAAGTAGAAGCATAAAAGAAAGGCTCCTCTGCCCTCACTTTCGTGCACTGAAAAATCTGCCATTTGTCCTCTCTCTCACTGGAATAAATTATGGACTTGCCATCTGGAGCAAATTGCACAAATCGTTCTTGCTCCGGTGTAGTTGTGATTCTTTTAGTCAACGATCCATCTACAGAAGTCACGAATACCTCTCCTCTGGCGATAAAAGCGATCTCCTTACCATCTGGCGAAATGGCCATTTCCCGAACACCACCATTGATACTGATGTAGCTATCCGGATTGTTAATGGACTGAGTCTCTATTCGTATGGCAAGTTTCATAGGCTGCTCTCCTTTTCGGAAAGTATATAGCTCCCCATCGTAACTGAAGCTCATCAATCCCCCATCGGATATACTAAGGAAGCGGACAGGATATTTTTCCAAAGTCGTAAGAGCTATGGTCTGCCCAGGATTGCTGATATCCATAGCGAAGACATTGAAGGTGCCGTCTTCCTCACTCAAATAGTAAACCTCAGATTCGTCAGGTGAAAACACTGGGTTTCGATCCTCTCCATAGAAACCGGTAAGCATGGTGTGCGTGTCAGTAGCCTTGTCATACACCCAGATATCCCGGGCTATTGCGGACTGATGGTGTTTTCTCCATTCATTTTCCCCGCCTTTTTTGTCATGGTAAAGAAGTTTGCTGCCGTCCTTATTGCTTCGCACGTATTCAGCCGGGATGGTAAAAATCTGATCTACCCTGCCTCCTTCTCTAGGTACGGAATAAAGCTCAGGCTGGGATGCCGTAGGAAATTGCCTGTGCTCGGCGATATCCATCCTATTGGCACCAAATATTACGGATTGGTCATCGGCCGAAAATTCAAACGGCAATTCATCATTGGAATGATAGGTCAGCCTTTTTGCAGGCCCTCCCGATGGACTCATCACGAAAACATCAAAGTTGCCGTATCGATCTGAGCCAAAGGCTATCTGCTTTCCATCCCTGCTCCAAACCGGCATAAAATCATGCGCCTCATGAAAAGTAATCTGTCTGGCGTCGCCACCTGCACTTCCCACCAAATACAGATCACCCTTGTAGGTAAAAACTATTTGGGATCCATCCGGGGATATAGCAGGATATCGCATCCATCTCGGGGCATCTTGCCCATACAGGGTGGTCACTGTAGCGCAGACAAACAGGATAGAAAAAAGCTTTTGTTTAAAGTTCATATCATATTGATTTAGGCTCTGAAAGTAAGCAAAAATCAATTTTTAAAGAGAAATAATTATATCAAATGGACAATTCCAACGCCCGAAAGCTCTAATATTCCCTGAATGCTTTTCCTCTTTCCTTCATTCCTTCCATTGACAAGTCTATATTTGCACTTTGAAAAATCAAGACAAGATGAATTCATTTATAGAAGAATTGCGCTGGAGAGGTATGCTTCAGGATATGACGCCCGAATTAGAAGAACACCTGAATAAAGGAATGGCTTCTGCATATCTGGGTTTTGACCCCACGGCTGATTCATTGCATATTGGCCATCTGGTAGGGGTAATGACCTTGCTTCACTTCCAGCGGGCAGGGCATAAGCCCTTTGCTTTGGTAGGCGGGGCCACGGGCATGATCGGTGACCCTTCTTTCAAATCAGCAGAAAGAAACCTTCTGGATAAACCAACACTGGATCATAATGTGGCGTGTATCCAGAAGCAGTTGGCAAAATTTCTGGATTTCTCCGGAAGCTCTTCAAATAAGGCCGAACTGGTAAATAATTATGACTGGATGTCAAAGTTCAGCTTTTTAGACTTCATCCGTGACGTTGGGAAGCATATTACAGTGAACTACATGATGGCCAAAGACTCTGTCAAACGACGTTTGGAAGATGGAAGTGGTCTTTCATTCACAGAATTCACCTATCAGCTAATTCAGGGTTATGATTTTTATCATTTATGGAAAAATGAGAACTGCTCTATTCAGCTGGGAGGTTCAGACCAATGGGGGAATATAGTAACGGGCACTGAACTGATCCGTAGAATGGGCGGAGGAAGCGCATATGCCTTGACAGTCCCATTGATTACCAAGGCAGACGGGACCAAATTCGGCAAGACCGAAGGGGGTTCGGTATGGTTGGATCCGGAGAAAACATCGCCTTATGCATTCTATCAGTTTTGGCTGAATGTATCGGACGAGGACGCTTCCAAATACATCAGGATATTTACAGTGTTAGACCAGGAAACTATAGAAAAACTGGAATCAAAACATAGTGAAGCTCCCCACCTACGTATCCTACAAAAGGAAATCGCCAAACAGATCACTAGTATGGTGCATGGAGAATCTGATTTGCAGATGGCTGTAAAAGCATCTGAAATACTGTTCGGCAAGTCATCTACAGAGGATTTGGCCGCTTTGGATGAGCGTACATTCCTTCAGGTATTTGACGGAGTGCCACAAGTCCAGCTAGACAGAAATGATTACGAGGCCCTTAATTCGGTGTTGGATATTTTCGGCGAGATCACCCAGGGTGTCGTTTTTGCTTCCAAAGGCGAAGCACGTAAAATGATCCAGGGAGGCGGGGTAAGTATAAACAAGGAAAAGCTTACCGACCCGAATGCAGCTATAGAGTTGACTCTGCTTCAAAACAAATATTTGTTGGTACAAAAAGGTAAGAAGAATTACTATATACTAGAAGTTAGATAAGCGTGTGATAATCATGGACGTAGGGCTTTAGGCTTTTCCTAAAGCCTTTTTTTGCGATTTCTCCTCAAATTAGCAAAGATCCAAACCATTTTTTGACCCAAGTTTAATATCTTTGTAGCCTATTTTTATCTAAAGAAATTAACACATGGCAGGAGAGAAAAACAAAGAGAAACTCATTTTGGATTCAGCTGTAGCACTGTTTACATCCAAAGGGTATCAGGCCACCCGCATGGAAGATGTAGCCAAAACATCAGGAATCAGTAAGGGACTTACCTATTTTTATTATAAAAATAAAGAAGATCTGTTCATGGCCTTGACCAAAAAGGCTTTTGATCAGTTCAAGGATGAATTCCGCGATGAGTGGTCAAACAGGACAAAAGGGAAAAGCGGATTGGACATGCTTTGCTCCCTATTGGTGAGGATAGTAAGTTTTGCTAAATCCAACCAGGTTTACTATGACGCCATTATTAATTTTCTAGATCTTCTCAAGAAATTCAACAATCCTGAAACCCGCAAATGGATAGATCCCAAAACCATGGAGTCGGTGCATTTTCAGAAGCTGCTGGAAATCCACCATGAGCCGGCCAAAATAGGGATCATGATGGTGAGCCAGGGGATCAAAGACGGGAGCATCCGGGCAGAGCTGCAACCGGAAATCACTTTTTATACCATCTGGAGTATGATCATAGGCTATGAAAAAATGCTGGGGCCTATAGAGTACGAAGGCAAAGACCTAAAAATACATGCGGAAAACTGGGAGCCAGGATTCCTGCGCCTGATGCAGGAAATGCTCAAGGGCACCATACAGGCCACTAAGAAGACCACAGTACAGACTAGCTTGTTTTGACAGGATGATCTACCGTACAAGCTGAGACTGGAATGCAAAATTGATCAAGGATAGGCAGCTAGCAGAAATCATCTGACATAAATAATAAAAACCTGCCCCGAAGAATCGAAACAGGCTTTTATTAAAGTGAAGCGCACCCAAGATATAAAAATTCAATGCACATTCCCCATCAACCTCTTTATAAAAGGCCCGGCAATTACCACTAAGAGACCAGCCCCAATAGAATACTTTGCAATAAGCAAAAAGCCATCGGTATAGACAAAGAGGGTGTCAAAACCACCTATATTTTTATCTGTACTTTCAATTGAAAGCTGCTTACCAATAAATCCGACCACCTGAAATGCAAAAGCCGAGGACAGGAACCACACCCCCATCATAAATGCCACTATACGCTTAGGGGATAAATCAGTGATTTTGGAAAGCCCCACCGGGGACATGAATAGTTCTCCTACAGAAATCAAAAAATACATTAATAGCAAGTAGGCGAAAGGTACCAGTCCTGATTCATTTGCACTCCCTTTACTGATAGAGAGGATATAAAAACTGATTCCTGCAAATAAAAGCCCCATTCCAAACTTAAAAGGTGTTCTAGGATTAAGGTTTCTTTTGGAAAGGAAAGTCCAAAGCAGAGAAATAGGAATCGCCAAAATAATAATCCACATGGAATTTAGTGAGTTGGTTTGGGAAGCTGTCATTATCCCTGAAAGTTCCACGTTTCTTGCGGCAAACAGCGTGATCACACTTCCCGAAAGCTCATGAAAGCCCCAGAATATGGTCATGAAAACGGTAATCAATACAGCTACGAATAGTTTTTTCCGCTCATCCTTGTTTGCTTGGAAAATTATATAGCCTAAATATCCGATGATACTCACACCTATAAATTTAAATATAATATTAACAACATTCTGGTCAGCAAAAAATCCATCTCCGCTTCCTAATGGTTTATAGGAGGACAATAAATAGGCTATCAACGGAACTGATAAAAATGATATCAAGGGAATAAAATAACGCTGTTTTATACCGATGACTTTGTTATCTATACCTCCATTTGCAGGTGGCAATCCTCTCTCACCAAACACACCATTCCTAATACCGCTCCAAAAGAAAAGCAAACCTGAGAGCATTCCTATACCAGCCAATCCAAAGCCATAGTGCCAGCCATAAGCAACTGCCAGCCAACCACATAATAAGGGGGCTACCCATCCTCCTATATTGATTCCCATATAGAAAATAGTGAAACCTGAATCTTTTCTAGTATCCCCATCTTTATATAAGGTGCCTACAAAAGTGGAAATATTAGGCTTGAAAAAGCCATTCCCTACAATTATCAGTGATAAGGCTAAGAAGAAGGCCACGTTATTCTCTATAGCTAATACAAAGTGTCCCAAGGACATCAGAATCCCTCCAAGAAAAATTGAATTACGCATTCCCAATACTTTGTCAGAGACTCTACCACCAATCACAGTAGATGCATATACCAGTGATCCATAAGAGGCATACACTGCAGCAGTCGCATAATCCCTATCGGTCAATGCTTCGAAGATTACATCCACCATATACAAGGTGAGAAGTGCCCGCATACCATAGAAGCTAAATCGCTCCCAAAGTTCTGCGAAAAATAAGTAAAATAAGCCTTTGGGATGGCCCAAAAGTGTAGGCTCTTCTAATTCAATATTAAGGTCTTTTTCCAAGGATAGTTTTATTTGGGTGAAATCAATTTCACAATGATAAACCTTTTTATCAGTTGTTTCCAAAGGAAAGAATATGGATTTACAGCTAAAGCATCAAAATTCACCCCAGATTGACCACAAGTATTCTAGCTACCATATCCCATAAAACCGGAACCAAATAAACATTCGTTTCTTTAATGCAATCGATTGTAATCAAAAATAAAGCATGTTTTATTGGTTTTATTAATAGGTATTTCAGTAGTTTTGTGAAGACAATTTTCAGATTGTAAACCCAAATATTTATGCAGGAACTAGATCTGGCAACCCAGACTTCCCCCCTGGCTTTTCTCGGCTTGAACACGAAGAGAAAAGTTCACCACAACCTTCCACCAGCTGAACTGGTGGAATTTGCTTTGGCGCGAAAAGAAGGAAAACTTACATCCACTGGCGCCCTCATGTCAGACACCGGTAAATTTACCGGAAGATCCCCAAAAGACCGATACATCGTACTGGATGATAAAACCAGAGACTCTGTCTGGTGGGGCGACATCAACATCCCATTTGACTCCAGGAAATTTGATTTGCTGCTGGAGAAAATGAAATCCTATCTTTCGGATAAGGAATTATTTGTGCGGGATGCCTATGCTGGCGCAGATCCTGATCACCGCCTCAAATTAAAAATCATCAATACCCTGGCTTGGCACAATCTCTTTTGCAACAACATGTTTCTACGGCCATCCAGAGAAGAATTGGAAGACTTCGAACATGACTTTACCATTATCTGCGCTCCGGAATTTGAGGCTGACCCCGCTACTGATGGTACTGCCAATCCAAATTTCGCGATAATCAATCTTACCGAAAGGATCATCCTGATTGGAGGAACCGGTTATGCAGGGGAAATGAAAAAAGGGATTTTCTCCGTTTTGAATTTCATTCTTCCGCATGAAAGGAATGTACTTTCTATGCATTGCTCGGCAAACACAGGAGATGATGGAGACACCGCTGTTTTCTTTGGGCTGTCAGGGACGGGCAAAACCACTCTCTCAGCAGATCCAAACCGGAAACTAGTGGGTGACGATGAACATGGATGGACTGAAACTGGCGTTTTCAACTTTGAAGGCGGTTGCTATGCCAAAGTTATAGACTTGACCAAAGAGAAAGAACCCGAAATCTGGGAAGCCATCAAGTTCGGTTCCATTGTAGAAAATACCCGCTTTAAAGAAAATTCGAGGGAAGTTGATTTTAAGGATAAATCGGTGACGGAAAACACCCGTAGCGCCTATCCGATCGATTATATTCCCAATGCGCTGGTTCCTTCCCAATCGGGAATACCTAAAAATATTTTCTTTCTGACAGCAGATGCTTTTGGGGTCATTCCTCCTATTTCCAAGCTAAATAAAAACCAGGCGATGTACCATTTCATCTCCGGCTATACTGCAAAGGTAGCAGGGACAGAGATGGGGATAACTGAACCAAAACTAACATTTTCAGCATGTTTTGGGGCTGCATTCCTTCCCCTACATCCAGCCAGGTATGCCACATTATTTGGAGAAAAAATTGAGAAATATGATACTAATGTATGGCTGATTAACACCGGTTGGACCGGAGGGCCATACGGAATAGGATCCCGGATGAAACTGAAATACACCCGAGCGATGATTACCGCGGCCTTGGAGGGGAAGCTAGACCATGTTAAATTCTCCCATCACAGATTCTTTGGATTTGAGATGCCACTGGAATGTCCAAATGTACCTCTAGAGATTCTTAACCCAAGGCAAACCTGGAAAGATGTAGAAGTATATGACAAGCAGGCCAAGGATCTTGCGGAGGCGTTTAAGTCAAATTTTGAGAAGTTCAAAGACTTTGCCTCTGATGATATCCTCGCCGGTGGGCCGCTTCCTATATGAGATCATGAATGCATAGGGCAGATGCGAGTACTAAAACAAATTATATCACACAAAATAACTGATTAGCAAGTAATTATTGATTATTAACTAGTTATAACTTATGGATAACTGTCCTATTGCTGTTGTATAGGCTTATCATACAATTTGCCAATAAAAAACAGACCAGGGTTCATAATATCGTACCATGTATGGATAACATATTAAATCTTATTGTAATTGTTATATTTTTGCGACACTAATAAGAGAAGCAACTAAATGGTACATAAAAAAAACATGAAGACAGCAGAATTGATTACAGAAAAAGGTACAATGAAAGTGGAATTTTATGAGAATGATGCCCCTGTGGCGGTTCAGAATTTCATTGACCTGGCCAATAAGGGATTTTATGATGGATTGACATTCCATAGAGTTATTCCCAACTTCGTGATTCAAGGGGGCTGCCCTAAAGGCAATGGGACCGGCGGCCCAGGATATCACATCAAATGTGAGCTGGATGGTGACAACCAGTACCATGACCGCGGGGTTCTTTCTATGGCACATGCAGGAAGAAACACGGGAGGTTCCCAATTCTTTATATGCCATAGCAGAGACAATACTGCCCATCTGGACAGAAACCACACGTGCTTTGGTAAAGTGGTGGAAGGCCTGGAAGTGATTGACGCTATTAAAGCAGGGGACAAAATCGAGAAGATTGTTGTTTCTGAATCTTGAACGTAAAGCTCTTAAATGAATAAATGCCCTCACCAGCTACATGCTTTTTGAGGGCATTTTTATGGGCATCGATTAATTCATCCTATCCAACACTTCAAACCGGGATGAATTGGAGATAAATTCCGGAACAATAACTTTCAGATGTGAAACCAACTCATTCTCAGAATTTTTATGGATCAGCTCCATAAACAACTCTATCTGACCGTCGATTTTGTGATAGGAAGAAGGCAGGACCTGTGCTATTTTGATTTTGGGATGATGGGTGATCTTCACTGTTTCAAAATCATTGAGCAGTTCTTCAAATAGCTTTTCCCCCTCTCTAAGCCCCGAAAACACAATTTTGACATCTTCATCTACTTTTTTACCGGAAAGCTGTATCATTTTATTGGCAAGGTCAAGGATCTTGATAGGCTCTCCCATGTCAAAAACATAAATCTCTCCTCCTTCTCCCATAATCCCGGCTTCCAATACAAGCTGGCAAGCTTCGGGAATGGTCATAAAATACCTCGTAATGTCAGGATGAGTTACCGTAATAGGCCCGCCGTGCAAGATTTGTTTTTTGAAAAGAGGGATGACGGAGCCATTGGAACCCAGTACATTTCCGAAACGGGTGGTGATAAACTTGGTATGATAGCTTTTATGGTTTCTTTCCAGGTATTCATTTAGAGCCTGGACGTACATTTCCGCTGCTCTCTTGCTCGCACCCATCACGTTGGTAGGATTCACTGCCTTATCGGTAGATACGAATACAAACTTGTCCACTTTGGCCAATACAGAGATATCAGCCAGGATCTTAGTCCCAAGCACGTTCGACTGAATCGCCTCCTCAGGGTAATTTTCCATCATGGGTACATGCTTATATGCCGCTGCATGAAAAACAACCTGGGGTTTGTACGCCCTAAAAACTTCCTTGATCTTCTTTTTATTCCTAATGTCCCCCAGTACAATCTTGATAGGACAGTACATATAATTCTCTTTGAACTCTTGTTCTATGTCGTACAAGGCCGATTCAGCTATATCAAACAAGATCAATAGTTTTGGACCATAATGGGAAATTTGCCTACAAAGCTCTGATCCTATGGATCCGGCAGCTCCTGTTACCAAGATCACTTTTCCCTGCAGATCCTCATGTATTCTCGGATTGTCAAGCTTGATCTGCTCCCTGCTGAGTAAATCCTCGATTTTGACTTCACGTATAGCCCCAGCGGTCAGCCCTCCGTTGATCCATTGATCCACTGGGGGAACCAGCGATACAGAAATATTCAAGCGCAGACACTCATCTATAATTTCATTTTTTCTAAGTACTGAAAGATCTCTGACGGCAATTATCAATTCGGTAACACCGAATTGCTTTGACAGTTTCTCCAGATCCCCGATGCCCTTATAAATTCTCTTTCCGTCAATATTTTTACCTTCCTTTTTAGGATCATCGTCCAAAAAGGCCACTGTATTAAACAATATCTTGCTGTCTCTCTTAATCGCCTCCTGGGCAATGATACCAGCCTCGCCCGCACCGAATATGACTCCGTTCTTAAGTTCTTTTACCAATATCCCATTCTTCAGATATACAAAAAGTTCCTTGACCAACAACCGATAAAAAATAAGCATAAACAGTGAGGAAAGGCTCGCTATGATCAGCACTGAGGTAGGGAGCAAAAACCTATCATTCAAAAAGTTGCCATGAAAGAAGTTCAAAAAAAGAAAGAGGACAAAATTAACCAGTACGGTCCTGAAAATATTCGACCCATCCCTGAAACCAGTGTGCCTCACAATACCTTCATAACTCCGGGTATTTTGCATGACAAGCAACCCTCCCACCATAAAGGTGAAACTACCTGCTATTGCGTCATATTGTTCGATTAGCGCTAATTCAAAATTGAACCTCACCAAGTACCCAAACAAGGCACAATGGAAAAGAATTAAAGAGTCAAGGGTGGCAATTATCCATCTAGGAAGGATTTTTAACCGCGTCAAAAAATTCATAGTATAAATTTATTCAAATAGCTAAGTTATATAACCACAAACATGAATGACCAATTCTTTCGCAAATTAATCAATTTCTTACTCATACCTAAATTATAATTAAAAGATACTAATAATATTTTGCGTTTTTTGATCTTTCAACTGTACATTCTAAGGTATAAACGGAATATCCCACGCAATTGGATCTATCCCTCTCCCACATGCTTAAAACTTTTAGAATCACCAAAGCACGCACTTCCCTTTTGTCCTTGGATACAGTAGCTTTTGCGAGTCCGGTCGGAAATACAGGATTAAAGGAATTTAGCTTTTTCCAACTGCTCGCTCAGGTAGGTTTTCATCTCCTCCCCTTCTTCAACCCTGATTTCACCTGGCAACCCTAAAATAAACCTGGCCAACCCCGGAAGCTGGGGTACCTCACCTTCAAAATAATACTGGTTTCGGTTTTTAACCGAGGTAAACGGTCTGGCATTGGGATGCTCTTCCATCATCAGTTGATAAGCCTTTTTACTCAGTTTCAGCTTCACTCTGAATTTATTCTTTCCCGTAAAACCAAACAACTGCTTGCCCGGCAACTCATGCTTGGCCTCAAATTTCCAGTTTTGCTGACTGAGCACCACCTCTCCTATCCGTTCGATCTTAAACACTTTCATGCTTTTGCTGGCCGGCTCATAAGCATAAATACTCTCATAATTAGAAGAAAAAGCAGCGGGTTCCACCAGTCTATCACTCGTGGTATCACTACTAAGGGAATAATAATCCTTAAGCCAAACCTGCACTTTTTGCTGGATCCCACGCCCTACTTCATCTACCATTCTACTCAGGTTCGCTTTGAATAGTTGCTCGGTTCCCTGCTTCACTTCAGATCTGACATCCAGTTTTTTGATGATTGAGTCATGAAGCAGATTTCCCTTCCCCTGACTTTCTATCAAAGATCTCAGCCATTGGCTTTCTTCCTGTGAAAATGTCCCATAATACAAGGTCTGATCCACTCCGGGCCGTAGCTGGATTTTGTATTTGCTGAATTCCTTCACTACCTCAAACCCCAAAGCCTCCAGTAATTTGAAATACCTGTAAATCGTGCGTTCGTCCGTCTCCAGTAACTCTGCCAATTTATGCACAGGTTTACCTATGTTGCTTTGCAACAAATTGATCAATTTGAACACCCGAAGTATTTTTTGCTGTTCTATCCTTCCTGCCTGACTCATGGTATAACTGCTTGTTTTCAAAAGGTAAAAGTAAGCAAATGGCTTAAACGAAATGATCAATAGACATAAATTGTCATTTTTTTTCTTCTTGACTATTTTACCTTGCGATAGAAAATTCCTTCTATTTTTAGCCCGATGAACAACCAAAAACTCAACTACTTTTTCCCACTGATCCACCTTCCAGCGTTTCTTACTGGAATTGTTTTTCTTATCATTTATTGGGGCATCGGCTACGACGGCATTACTTTCAGTGATGATGTATATTATTTACTTGCCGGGAAAAAATTCTGGGAAGGCGATATGCAGGTAAACGAATACCATTTTTCCAGTCGATGGGGAGCATATATTCCTTCTGGGCTGATTGGCCATTTACTGGGATTTGAACCACATAGAATTTCCTTGATCTCCCTTTTGAGCTATACATTTAGCTTTTTTCTTTTGATCAGAACCCTTCCAAAAAACTATCCCGCATGGGTTTTGACTTTGTGGTTTTGCACCCAGGTTTACTTTCTTCATTTTCTCACAAAAGTTTACCCTGACAGCCTTTTAGTTCTTTTTACCTGTCTTATTCCAGTTGCTGCCACCCAAAGAAATACCCGTCCGATATTAGCAGGATTTGTCCTTGTACTAAGTTTATTCTTAGGTTTTCTCACTAAAGAGACTATTGTTCTACTTGCTCCTTTTCCTGCTTTACTTTTTATCTATGATTTCCGAAAAAAACATGTAGAAATATCTTTTTACAATACAATCATGGTAACTGGTATTATTCTGCTGAGTCTATATCTATGCTATTTTTGGGTTAATTTTGGAGATCCCATGTACCGGATCAATTCCATCCATGCCGGACACTATATTTCTGCATATTCTTATGCGGACAAGGGCTTTGGGGCTATTCTGAAAAGGCTGACTGTAATACCGATCAGTAACTTTGTGGATCGATCCTACTGGACATGGATGGTATTTGCTCTACCGGGAATTTTACTTGGGCTGAAAAGTAAAGTATGGTCAGGTTTTGAATTCTCATTAGCTTTTCTATGTCTGCTAGTTGGATTTTGGTTTATGAGTTCCTCCCTGGAGTTTTATAACCCTATTTACCTCAACCCCCGGCATCTGATCATCTTTATACCAATACTGGCTATGCTGATAGCCTTAGGATGGTATCATGGGGTTCATTCTTATCAGTTAAAAAAATGGATGGCAGGGCTTTTACTTTTTGGAGTAATCATCAGCCTATTTAGTCAGGATCTTAAAATGGCTGCCTTTAACTTTGCACTGGCTATTTTAGCAGGTTATTCCCACCTGAGATTCCAACCTGTTTTAGTTGCGATTTGTCTTATTGCACCAGCCTGTTTGGCAATCCCTTATCAGCAGAAACTGAAACAATACCCTTTCTTAATAAAAACCTTATCTGAAGAGACTGATAGGTCTGTAAATGAGACGTTTTTGATCACCAACAATTTCCTTGAGTTCAGTGAGCAGGTCCTATTCCCGGAAAATCCCACCAATCAGGTGAAGATGCGCGGCTTGGACGCGATCATGAGTTGGGAAAAGCCAAAATTTGACACAGTTACCATGCTGCTATATTCTTATTACCTGCACGCCTACCCATTGGAAGAGAAGGAAATTGACCGTGTATTACTTAAGCTCAATGAACTGGGGTATGAGTTGGCCCAAGAAGAAAATAAAGGAGTTATTCAAAAGTATATATTTTTGAAACCGAACATTTCTGAAACAGATCAACCAATAAATTGAAATGGATAAGATTATCTCTAAAAATGCTTCCTGTCCAAAACTTCCTTAAGTACGATGGCTTCTTTTAAGGATTTGGGGTCTTTGAGCAAACGCGCGTACCTGCTCTTAGTGGTGTAAGAGGTTTCAATTGCAGTTTCTTTCAATGAAGGGATCTCGGGAATCCCCTTGGAAGTTTGTGAGAGATCTGAATTCGTTTTTTCAAATTCCCCCTGGTAATTTTCAATCTCTTCCCCATCCCATTTCTTAGTGGGAAACCTCTTTACGGCCGGGGCAGGATCAGGTCTCCACTCAGGACGCACCACAGGTTCTGCCTCATTCTTGTATTCTGCAGGTGCTGGATCAATACGAGGTGGAACTGGTTCAGCAGGTTTGTTTTTTTGCGCATCACGGATTTCCCTCAGTAGATCCTCAAACGTAGTTGGTTTCTCTTCAGGTTCTGAGGGTAAGGAATCTTGATCAGCAGGTGATTGATTCTTTTTTTTGCCGCGAGTAGCCTGATAGATAAAATAGGCCAAAATCGCGACGATATAAATTAAATTTCCTAAATCCACAGCGGTAAGTTAATTCATTTCACTAAGTAAATGGGAACCAACAAGCATATTTTACGGGATAATTTTATGGAAAGGGCAATAAAACATCTGTTTTTAATGTAAAACATGCCAGACATTGAGCTGTGATATAAAAAAAACCGCTCAGTTGAATGAGCGGTCGTTTAAGTCAGTACCCTAAAGTCTTCAGCATACTCTCCTCGGTCTGATCTTCAGCAAACAGACGATGGGTGACATTCCCATCAGCATCCCGATCTATCAGTACATGCTTAGGTGCAGGGATCAGGCAATGTTGGATTCCCCCATATCCTCCCAGAGATTCCTGGTAAGCTCCTGTATGGAAAAATCCCAGATACTGCACTTTCTTCTCCTGGGTCTTGGGCAGGTAAATATTGAATTGGTGTGCTTCCGAATTGTAATAATCCATGCTATCGCAAGTGAGTCCGCCCAGATTGATATTATGGTATTCCTCATCCCAGTTGTTGATCGCCAGCATGATGTATTTTTGATTAAGTCCCCAACTATCAGGTAATTGGGTTATAAAAGAGCCATCGATCATATACCAAAGCTCCTTGTCATTCTGAAGCTTTTCTTCCAATACAGAATAAAGCACTGCACCGCTTTCTCCTACTGTGTAACTACCGAATTCGGTAAAAATATTAGGCTCTTCTGTATTGTTCTTTCCACACATCCATTTGATGTTTTTCACGATCTGTTCTGCCATGTATTGATAGTCGTAGTCGAAGAACACATTGGTTTTGATCGGCCATCCGCCTCCAATATCCATAGTATCCAATGTGGGTGCGACTTTCTTTAGATCCACATATTTCTGGATAAACCTAGTCAGTTCAGACCAATAGTAGGCTGTATCCCTGATACCTGAATTGATAAAGAAATGCAGCATCTTCAAGCTTACGTTGGGATTATCTTTGATTTTATCTTCATAGAGTTTGATGATATCGTTATACCTCACTCCTAACCTAGAGGTATAAAAACCGAATTTCGGCTCTTCATCAGCAGCAATCCTAATTCCTACCTGGAACGGCACTTTCACATGTTCCAGATAGTAATCGATCTCTGTGAGATTATCGAGGATGGGCACACAATTAACAAACCCGTCATTGAGCAACGCTGTGATATATTGCTTGTAAAGCTCACGCTTAAAACCGTTGCATACTATGTATGTATCCTTGTCGATCTTGCCCTGGGCATACAGACTTCTCACCAGTGGGATATCAAAAGTGGATGATGTCTCGATATGAATATCGTTCTTCAACGCCTCATTGAGGACAAAACTGAAATGTGAGGACTTCGTGCAGTAGCAATAAGTATATTTCCCTTTATAATCATGCTGCTCCATCGCATTTCTGAAATACGTTTTCGCATTCTGAATACTCTCCGTGATTTTGGGCAAATACGAGAGTTTTAGCGGAGTTCCATAGGTTTCTATGATCTCCATCATATTTACTCCATTGAAGTGCAGTTCATTGTTTTCCACTTTAAATTCCTTTGTCGGGAAATCAAATGTCTGCTCTATAAGGTCTTTGTAAGTATTCATTGGCAAGAATGATTGGTAGTTAAGCCCTGCAAAAATTGCTTTTTATCAGATATATTCAAATGAAAAAGGGACAAATCCCCTAGGACTTTCCCAATATTTTAAAAATGTAATAGGCTATTGATTTGCCGCGGATCCCATCAAGGCATTTTAAGCGGAAATTGCCCATACTTGAATCTGCTTCTTTAAAGTTTGATGGACATTAATTTTTCTAGCGCGTTTTCCAATTCACCGTCTTCCTTTGCAAAGCAAAACCTAAGCAATTTATGATCACTTTTATCTGAGAAAAATACCGAAACAGGAATACTTGCCACTCCTACCTCCCTGGTGAGCCGTACAGCCAGATCATAATCTGATTCCTGTGTAAGGTGTCCGTAAGACACGATTTGAAAAAAACTTCCCTGAGCAGGAGTAAATACAAAAGGTGTATCCCCCAAGCCCTCGCAGAACAAATCTCTTTTCATTTGGTAAAAATCAGGAAGATCTAAATATCCGGTAGGCTCAGTCAGATAATCCGCCAGGGCATACTGCAAAGGCGTGGCGGTACTGAAGGTTATAAATTGATGCATTTTCCTGAATTCCTCGGTCAATTTTGGCGGGGCGAGACAGTAGCCGATTTTCCAGCCTGTGACATGAAAAGTCTTCCCGAAGGAACCACAGATAAAGGTTCTTTCCCTTAAAACAGGATGGGTCAACAACGATAGATGTTTCCTTCCATCAAAGGTGATATGCTCATATACATCATCACTGACGATCAAAATATTGGTTTCCTGAATAATACCTGCCAATATCTCAACGTCCTCTTTAGTCCAGACATAGCCACTGGGATTATGTGGTGTGTTCACCATAATCAGCCGGGTAGATGCGGTGATCACTGATTTCAGCAAGTCCCAATCCACCGAAAAGTCAGGTAACTTCAAAGGCACAAACACAGGTTTGCCTCCGTTTAATTCTACAGCTGGAGCATATGAATCATAGGCAGGGTCGAAGAGAATCACTTCGTCCCCCGGCCGTACTACTGCGGCTACAGCTGCAAACAATGCCTCAGTGGCTCCAGAAACTATTGTGATTTCTGACTCTGAATCTAATTCAACTCCTTGTACCAACTTGGTTTTTTGTGCCAACCTTTCCCTCAATACCGGCACACCACTCATAGGCGCATACTGATTATAGCCTGCCTTCATGTATTTACTGACTAATTCCAATAAAACTGGATCGCAGTCAAAACCAGGGAATCCTTGAGAAAGATTAATAGCTCTGCAATCACTAGCAAGCTTAGACATTACGGTGAAAATCGTTGTCCCAATGTTGGGGAGTTTGGATGAAAGAGGCATAATTCAAAACTATGGATTTTGAGACAGTATTTTTTGATGTGATAGCAATTTGGAGAAATCTCTATCATCCCCATGACTAAGAAAAGGAAAATACTGCTGATATGTGTTGAGTTAATCAGCGAAAACCTGCGATATAGATCTACATATATCTGCGGGATCTATTCCTATGGGCATGTTGGCTCCTTTACCATTTGAGTAAGTTGAAAATTGTCAATAGGGCATTGCTCGTTAAAATTGGTCATATAAAGGCATTTTTGACTACTTTTGTCAGCCTAAATCCAACCCAATATAGCTTAAAACTCCACCGAAAATGCGTGATATTAAACTAGTAGAAGTACGCTCAGAAATAGCTGCCGGTACCCGCGGTGCGAGTATGGGAGTAGATGCGCTGAAAATTGCCAGCTTAGATAAGAAATCAGACTTCTTTACACAGTTTGACCCTATCAACGTTCCCGATGCCAATAACTACCTATGGAAAGGAAATAATTTCCCGCATGCCAAGTACATAGATGGTGTATATCAGGTGTTGAAAAATGTGTATTCAACGATAGAATCACTGAGGATGGAAAAGAAATTCCCTATCGTACTGGCAGGAGATCACAGCACGGCGGCGGGCACCATCATGGGAATAAAAGCCGCAGATCCGGAGAAACGCCTAGGGGTAATATGGATCGATGCCCATGCGGACCTGCACACCCCTTACACGACCCCCTCTGGAAATATGCATGGCATGCCACTGGCAATGGTATCCCAGGTGGACAACCTGGACTGCAAGATAAATGACCCCTCTGAAGAGACCGTTGCTATCTGGAAAAAGATCAAAACCATAGGAGGAGATTTTCCTAAAATCATTCCTGGAGATATCGTGTTTATTTCCGTCCGAGACACCGAAGCCCCCGAGGATCATCTGATAAAAAACCATGGGATAAAAAATTTCAACACACAGGAAGTTAGACGGAGAGGAATAGACCAGATCGCTGAGGAGGCGCTAGGAGTGTTAAAGGATTGTGACCAAATCTACATTTCTTTTGACGTGGACAGCCTGGACAGCTCTATCTCCGTGGGTACGGGCACTCCGGTTCCCGATGGGCTGACTGTACAGGAAGCGATAGAATTAAATGTTAAACTCATCCAGGACAAGCGTGTATGCTGCTGGGAGATCGTGGAAGTAAACCCTACCCTTGATTCCGAAAATGCCATGGCAGAAAACGCTTTCGAAGTCCTCGAAGCAACAGTGAAAAGTTTAGTGGATAACTTCTGAAATGGGAACCGCAAAGCCCACAGAGGATAACACAGAGAGCACAAGAATTAATTTATACCTTAATTTCATCGTAAAATTTAAACTGGTTTTTAAAAATTTGCGCTAAAATGATAGATAGTTATGATTTGGCTTATGAAAATGACTTAGCAACCAAAGTGATAGGAATCGCTATGGATGTTCACACACAATTAGGGCCTGGATTGTTAGAAAATGCATATAAGCAAGCATTGGCATTCAAGCTCAAAAGTGAAGGACTGTTTATTGAAGTGGAAAAGAAAATGCCATTAATTATTGATGGAATAAAATTAGAAAATGGGTACTGCATTGACATATTAGTCGAAAGAAAGCTAGTTTTGGAGCTGAAAGCTGTAGAAAGAACCACAGATACTCATTTTGCACAAACCCTCAATTATGTAAAGCTTGGCAAATTCAAATTAGGTCTTTTGATTAATTTCAATGTCCCTAGACTTAAACTTGGGATAAAAAGAGTAATAAATACTAAATAATAGCACTTACAAAATCCATAGTGGCCTCTGTGTTAGCCTCTGTGCTCTCTGTGGTTAAAAAATATGAACATACAAGAATCAATACATACCGGCATTCAGCTTGCCTTCCAAAATATCTTCGACCATGATCTGCCGATGGATCAGATCAGCCTGGCGCCTACCCGCAAGGAATTTGAAGGTACGTACACCTTTGTGGTCTTCCCTTATCTGAAAGTTTCCAAAGCCACTCCGGAAGCAACCGCAAACCTGATCGGTGAATACCTCAGTGAAAATGTGGACGTGGTTGCCGGATTCAATGTGGTGAGAGGCTTCCTTAACCTTGAGTTGAACAACATGGTCTGGATAGATGTCTTTCAGAAACTATATTCCAATGACAACATAGGTCAGCTGCCTGCCAAGGGTCAAAAAGTAATGGTAGAGTACTCCTCCCCTAACACCAATAAACCCTTACATCTAGGCCACCTACGAAATAATTTTTTAGGATTTGCCGTGGCAAATATCCTGCAAGCAAATGGGTATGAAGTCATCAAGGCCAATCTGGTGAATGACCGGGGAATCCACATCTGCAAATCCATGGTTGCTTATCAGCATTTTGGCAATGGGGAAACCCCAGAATCCTCCGGGCTGAAAGGGGATCATCTGGCAGGAAAATACTATGTGGTTTTTGATCAAAAATACAAGGAACAGGTTGCTGAACTAAAGGAAAAGGGCCAATCCGAGGAAGAAGCCAAAAAGCACGCCCCCCTCTTACTTGAAGCTCAGCAAATGCTTCGAAAATGGGAAGCCAATGACGGGGAAGTCATGGCACTTTGGAAGAAAATGAATGAATGGGTTTACGCTGGTTTCGAAAAAACCTATCAGCGTATGGGCGTCAGTTTCGACCAATATTATTATGAGTCAAACACCTATCTACTAGGCAAAGATATCGTCACTGAAGGACTGGAGAAAGGGGTTTTCTTCAAAAAGGAAAATGGTTCGGTGTGGGTGGACCTGACAGATGAAGGCCTGGACGAAAAATTGATTCTCCGCGGTGACGGCACTTCTGTCTATATCACTCAGGATATGGGAACCGCAGATCTGAAATATGCGGATTTTGGTATTAGTAAGTCTGTTTATGTAGTTGGTAATGAACAGGATTACCACTTTGATGTATTGTTTAAGATTATGAGAAAGCTTGGCCGTCCGTATGGAGAAGGCTTGTATCATTTATCTTACGGAATGGTGGACTTGCCTACCGGAAAAATGAAATCCAGGGAAGGTACAGTGGTAGATGCGGATGACCTCATGCAAGAGATGATAGATACCGCCGCCGCACATACTCAGGAATTGGGTAAAATTGATGGATTTTCTGATGAGCAGGCCAAAGAGCTTTATGAGACATTAGGGTTAGGTGCCTTGAAATACTTTCTGCTAAAAGTAGATCCTAAGAAACGTATGCTTTTCAACCCACAGGAATCCATAGAATTTCAGGGGAATACCGGCCCTTTTATCCAATATTCGCACGCCAGGATCGCTTCTATCTTAAGAAAAGCAGAACAGATCGGGGTAAGTTATGGCAATGCGGATTTTTCCGGACTGAGTAAGATTGAAGATTCAGAATCCAGCCTAATTTACCTGCTCAATGATTTTGAGAAAAAGATTGCACAGGCCGGATTGGATTATTCCCCGTCAATATTAGCACAATACTTATTTGATTTAGCTAAAGAATACAATAGATTCTACGCAGAACTTCCTATATTTCTGGAGAATGACTCCACGATACTTGCATTTCGGGTGGCACTCTCGGCACATACTGCCAAAACACTGAAAAAAGGAATGAATCTATTGGGAATAGCAGTACCAGAAAGGATGTAATTATGAAATCGAGCATGGAGCAAGCGACACACAGAGTGTGATTATAACCCCAGCGAGATTCCATGTGGCCATTAAAAACAAATTATAATCACATGAAAAACTTAGTATTTATAGGCTGTCTTTTGTTATTGGTAAGTGCGTATGCCATCAGCAAAAGCCATGCTTCCAAAACAAAAGCAAATTCTAAGTCTGAAAACACCATGTCAAAGTCATTTTATGATTTCTCCATGAAGGACCTGAACGGAAAACTGGTTTCTTTTAGCTCCTTCAAAGGCAAAAAGATCATGGTAGTCAATGTAGCCTCCAAGTGCGGCTATACGCCACAGTATGAAGCACTTCAGAAATTATATACAGAAAACAGTGATAAGCTTGTGGTTTTAGGTTTTCCTGCAAATAATTTCGGGGGGCAGGAACCTGGCTCAAATGAGGAGATCAAGTCTTTTTGCTCAGAAAATTACGGGGTGACTTTCCCTATGTTTGAGAAGGTATCCGTGAAAGGGTACGACAAGCACCCGATATACAGATGGCTGTCTGATGCCGGGCAAAACGGCTGGAACAACGAGGAACCTAGCTGGAACTTCTGTAAGTATTTGATAGATGAAAATGGCGAATTGATCAAGTATTTTCCTTCTAAAGTAGATCCTATGGATCAGGAAATCATCGATATCATCAACGCGTAAACAGACCATTTTCTACTTAGTGAAACAAACAATAGTGACTAAAAAAGAGGCCTGGCTGCATGCGGTCAGGCTTCGTACATTGCCACTTGCACTGGCAAGTATCTTTGGAGGTTCTTTTTTGGCGGCATATTATGGGGTTTTCCGATGGGAAATTTTACTTCTTGCCTCGCTCACCACCATCTTTTTACAAATTCTATCCAACCTGTCGAATGACTATGGAGATACCATACACGGTGCGGACCATCAGGAACGGCAGGGACCTGTAAGAGCCGTGCAGTCTGGCTTGATTTCCCTTACTGAAATGAAAAGGGCCATGTATCTTTTTGGAGTACTCGCTCTCATATCTGGCTTGCTATTACTATACGTTGCTGTGCAGGATTGGGTGTTGTTCGGGATGTTTTTGGCCTTGGGGATGGCGGCAATATGGGCTTCAATTTCTTATACTTCGGGAAGCAATCCGTATGGGTATGCGGGATTGGGCGATATCTCCGTCTTTTTATTTTTCGGATTGTTGGGGGTTTTCGGCACCTATTATCTGCACAGCCTTACATGGAACGACGCTATCATTTGGATTGGAATTGCTTTGGGACTGTTCAGTGCGGCCGTGCTGAACATAAACAACATCAGGGATATAGAATCCGACTCGATTGCCGGAAAGAAATCCATTCCCGTAAGAATAGGGAAAAATGCGGCAATAATTTACAACTGGTGTTTGATTCTGGGAGGAAACTATTGCTTGTTGATGTTCGCATATGTGACTAATGAGTGGACTTCTCTGCTAGCACTGGTTATTTTTCCGATTATGGTCAAAGTCGGATTGGCTGTACAAAAAGGGACAGATTCAAAGGAAATCGACCCTAACTTAAAGAAAATGGCTGTCTCCACCTTAGCCTGGGTCATTCTCTTTGGAATAGGTTTGGTTTTTTTAGCAAAAAGCTGACAAAAGTCCTTTTCTAATCTTTGAAATTGGGCTAATTTGGCTTGACATAAACCAACAAGCTTTTAACCATGACCAACGTACTTATTCCATTCGATTTCTCAGAGCAAGCGCAAAATGCCCTAGAGTTCGCCACAAATTTATCCGCTAAGTTTGAACATGTGCAAATCACTGTTTTGCATGTCATCGAGGTTCCCTCCTCTTCAGGAATGGGCACTATGGGAGGGGGTGAAATGGTTCCTGAATATGAAAACCAGATGTTTTTCATTGAACTTATGGATCGTCGGAAGCAGCAGTTCCAAGAAATGGAAGCTAAGTACTCAGGAAAAAGCTTTGCTTTTAACACAAAAATAGTTCTGGGAAATGCTTTTCAGAATATCTCCTCAGCGATACAGGAGGAAGATCCTGATCTAGTGATCATGGGATCCAAGGGATCCAGCGGATTGGAAGAAGTCCTGATCGGTAGCAACACGGAAAAGGTAGTCCGTACTTCGCACTGCCCGGTGGTCACAGTAAAAGCTGCCGTGGATCCGGCTAATTTCAAAAAGATTGTATTTGCAAGTGATTTCCGTGAGGATCAGGACGAGCTCGCACATAGACTGAAAAATCTACAAAAATGGTTTGATGCCGATCTCTATTTGGTAATCATCAATACTCCCGGCAGTTTTGAAACCACAAGGGAATCCGCTGCCAGAATCAAGAAATTTGCCGCCAAATATGAAATCGAGCATGCAGTGGCGGAGATTTACAATTCTGATTCTGAAGAATCCGGCATAGTTGAGTTTGCAGAAGACATAGACGCAGACCTTATAGCCATGGCCACCCATGGCAGAACCGGTTTAGCCCATCTATTTACTGGCTCTATAGCCGAGGATGTGGTAAACCATGCCAAACGTCCGGTCTGGACTTTTAAAACGAGGTAATTGAGGATATAAGCAGTTTATGAGGCTGCCTCAAAGATGTTATTTGTCTCATTGATCTTCTGCGGGTCAAAGGACGGAACGGGTTTTATTTGAATAATGAACTTCGCTTGGCTTGACAAGCAAATATAACCATACGACAGCCTCTTTTTTATTTTAATAATGGCAAAAAGAAATAACGACTGGAAAAAGCGTGACGGCGTGGTGTATTCCACCAGTGATGAATTTGAATTTCAAACCGGAAGCCACGAGACACAGGATACTCTTCCTGCTAATCAGCAAAACTTAAAAGTAATGCTGGACAAAAAAGCCCGTGCAGGCAAAAAAGTAACTTTAATCGAAGGTTTTATCGGAGGCGATGAAGACCTAAAGGAATTAGGGAAAATGCTTAAAAATAAATGTGGTGTAGGCGGGTCTGCGAAAGACGGAGAAATCCTTATCCAAGGAGATCACAGAGACAAAGTAGTCCAGGTTCTTCAGGCTTCTGGCTATAAAGCCAAAAAATCCGGTGGATAATCCTCGTGCCATAACAGGACAAATCTTTGGTTGAGATTATATTCATTTTGTCGGCTGTGTCCCTTAGAGTAATAGCCAATCCTCTAGGGAATGTCTTTCAAAAACAACTTACACAGGCAGGATCTCATCCTCTATGGATTAATTTTCTCACCTATCTTCTGCTCACGTTTGCCTGCTTCCTGAGCTACGTTTTTATAGAAATAAGCCCCCTCAATAAGGACTTCTGGATTTACTCTCTTCTTGGTGGTAGTTTTGGAGCAATGGGAAACGGACTTCTTGTCAAAGCCCTCCATAAAGGGGATCTTTCCATTCTGGGCCCAATCAACTCATACAAGGCTATAGTAGCCTTGATTTTCGGAGTGGTTTTATTAGGCGAAGTACCCAACACCTGGGGAATTATCGGTATTGGAATTATTATCTATGGCAGTTATATGGTTCTTGATACTACTGAAGAGCGGTTTACCCCTGCATTAATCAAAAACAAAGAAATTCAATTCCGTATCGCTGCTATGCTACTCACCGCAGTAGAGGCAATATTCGTAAAGAAAGTAATCATCTCCTCTTCTCCTACCCTTGCGTTTTATTCCTGGTGTGGGTTTGGTGCGATTTTCTCATTTGCACTCCTACTTATTTTTCAGGTCAGGTTAAAGGAGAATCTTCAGCATTTGACTCGGAAGACCCTATATAAACTGCTATTCCTTGTAGGGTGTATAGGAACAATGCAGCTCAGCACAAATTATGTCTTTGAACGTATGGATGTAAGCTATGCCTTATCACTTTTTCAACTTTCTATCATCGTCAGTGTTTTCCTGGGCTATCGATTTTTTCGGGAAAAGGACATCAGGAAAAAAATAATAGGTTCCGCTATAATGATTGTTGGTTCCGTAATGATTATCCTTTTGAAAGCAAACTGACTGTGTATGGCTATCGGTTATTTATCCAACAGATTCCTTACATCCACACTTACTTTCATTTCCTGTTCACTACCACTATATACGATTCCTTTCAAGGGTGTTACATCCGCAAAATCCCTACCCACTGCCACACGTATATGCTTATCACTGACCAATAGATTATTGGTGGCATCAAATTCCACCCATTCATGTCCCGGAATATATAAAGCTATCCAAGCATGGGAAGCATCTGCTCCTACCAGCTTTGGCTTACCCGGAGGGGGTAAAGTCTCCAAGTATCCGCTTACATACCTTGCCGAGAGACCTATTGCTCTCAAACAGGCCAAGGAAAAGTGTGCAAAATCCTGACAAACTCCTTTTTTATGCGTAAAAACCTTCTCCAATGGAGTGCTGATGTCTGTGAAACCGGGGGTAAACGCAAAATCTTTGAATATCCTAGAATTGAGATCAAGCATCGCATCCATGATAGGACGGCCTGGTGTAAATGATTTTAAAGCATATTCGGTTATACCATGCACAAATTGAACATGGTTCGATTCCAAGTAATATTGGCGAATATCCACAGGAGTGGAAGTAGTGTGAAGCAAAGCAACTACTTTCTCCCACGGCATAGTTTCTTCAGCCTTCAGACTTATCCAGGCAGGAATCCCTAAATCCACAATACTCCGTGACCTTACATTTAGATTTTTATGTGACCTTTCTACAGAAAAATACAGGTATTTATTTCCAAAAAAATCCACCCTCTCAATTTCAGAACTAGGTTTCGGGGTGATTTCACAACTGTATTCCTCCACCTTTTGGAAATCAAGATCCACTGGTATCTGAAACATCAGATTATGGCAAAGCGTAGCTGGAAACTCATAAAGGTAATCTGTGGTATGCGTAATCTGATATTTCATATGATTATAATTAGTCTTTTAAAGGCCATATGGAATCTCGCAGCGATTATAATCATGACAGTGTGTGACTTTTTAGTCATTCTCGATTTCATGTTTTTCTTTTATTCTGTAAATTAAGAGTTTTACGTTTTGATACGATCCCTTAGCCTCTCATATGGGGACTGTTGGATATCCGTTGCCAGAAAGTTTATCCGTGCTACCGTTCTTGTGACACGAACGGCATCTATTGATTGTGGACTACTTCCGGCAATATCTTCCAAATCTTGCTTTAACCCCCTAAACTACATACTACATTTTGCCCATTCAGAGCTTTACGTATGGTTCTCTATCTTTACCCAGCCCAATGGTCTGGGCTTTTATAACCCGGTCTTTCAGCCCTATTATTCTATTCCACCGAAGACTGCGGATATTGAAATTATTGACTGTCAACTACTCCAGGTAATCCCTGCAGACATTTACAACTTACACCCCCACCACAATTGACCCTTATCTTTTGTGCTAAGGACAGGCACCCGACACCGGACATCCAGCACACGGCATCAATCATCCAACTCATATCTCCGGTATGGTAGATTGCATCATTCGGTATCCACTCCCTGTGTGGCTAAAATATTTTTCATAAATGAAATCAGATGTACTGTGGAGCAAGGCAATTACGTCATCAAGCAACGTAGTCAAAGCTTCAAATTCATTGGTAACCGGATTAGATACTGACAACTTATTGACATCGCAAAGTCGGATTTTAGTAATTGCCTCAAGCAAGCTTTTACGTTCTATACTAAATAATTCCAATTCACTTTGACTTGGCAAAGTTTTTAAATGATGATCAATCTCCAGCAATTGATAGATCAGCGACCTGGGATTATCCTCATGGAGAATCAACAGGCTTAAAACCCCTGACATTTCCAGATTTGACCTGTATCTATAGCGATAGGTCACCAGACTTTCATTGCATCTGAGCGTGTCCTCCATCAGCTCTTTATTTGACTCAGCATCATAAAATTTAGAGAGCATTTCCCTTAGAATAGTGCAATTGTTGACAGCTGACTCAATAAATCGACCGATGTTCAACAAGTGCCAGGTAGGCTCGCGTGTCATGTTGTCGATGTTCAGACCATAAAAAGCCATCAGTTTCACCACCATATTGTCCAAACACTGATATGCCTGCATCAAGGAGATATTGGACTTCTTCATATGGCCGAGTTCTTCCGATATACTGTCCAAAATCCTCCAGGTATCCAAGCTCAGCCTATCACGGACCGCATATGCATTGGATAGAAATGCTTGGATGGAATATGCCAAACTGCCAGATTTTTCAGAATCATAAACCAGGGAAAGCAATTCGCTTTCTGGACTTTTTAATTTAACCGGCTCTGTAAACCCGGGTAAAGTACCCGTCATCACCGTAAGGGTTTTTAGCAATGTGCTCAATACAGGGTTTTCATGCAAATGTATATCTTCATCAGCTTCATTATATGAGAGAAGGGTCATACGCATCAATCGTACAGTATAAGCGGATCGCTCCAGATATCTACCCAGCCAAAACAGCCGCTCCCCGGTACGGCTAGGAAGTACACTTCTCACTAGAGGTTGGATTTTGACTGGCTTTGTAGGGACAGATGTCTCCTTAACCTTGCCCAAAACCCAAGTATCCTTGCTTATTCCACCTGTTTGGTTCGATACCAGAAAAGCTCCTTTTTCCGGGGAACTCCTGGATAATCCTCCAGGCATCACCTTATAGCTGTTGTTCTCAGTATCAGCTACCACATAGCTTCTGAACACCGCATTTCTAGCCTCCAGTTTATTATTTATCCAGGAAGGCGTGGTAGAAAACTCTACCATCTCCTGACCAACATACATGTAGGGGCTACTTAGGATTTCTTGTTTTAATCTATCCAGTTCTGCTTTGGAGAGTGTACCTCCAAAGACTGATTTATGACTGGTTCCCCTATAAATATTTCTGATTACTAGAGAATCAAGATGTTCAAAAACATAACTCATCTCCTTGGGTTGACCGCACCACCAGGTAGCCACAGAAGAAAGGTCAAGATCCTGCCCAAGCAAATGTTTACTGATTTTAGGCAAAAAAGCCATTAATCCAGGATTCTCAAGTACCCTACACCCCAGTGGATTAATCACCAAAACCTTCCGCTGGCGCACAGCTTCCATCAAACCCACCACCCCTAAATGGGAATCACTTCTAAATTCCAGAGGATCGCAAAACACATCATCTACACGGCGTATGATTACATCCACTTTCTCCAGTCCTTTGATTGTTTTCAGCCATACATAGCCATCACTCACTGTCAAATCCTCCCCAAAAGCCAGCGTGAATCCCATAAATGAGGAAATGTAGGCATGCTCAAAAAAAGTCTCGTTGGTAGGTCCTGGCGAAAGGAGGACAACCCTCGGATTTTCTTTATTGTTAGTAATAAGATTACTAAGTGTACTCTTGAAAGTCTGATAGTAAGAAGTGATCTTACTTACGTGGTTTTCCCGGATCAATTCCGGAAAAACCCTTGTCATTGCCGCCCTGTTTTCAAAAGTATATCCTGCGCCCGAAGGCGCATCAGTACGGTCATGGAGCACCCACATCTTTCCATTTGGACCTCGGGCTAGGTCAGACGAATATTGGACTAATTGTTGGTCCCCATCCAATTTGATATGATGCGCCTGACGGAGAAATCCTTTGTGATTATAAACTAACTCAAATGGAATATGGCCTTCTTTGATCAAGGATTGTTCGCCATATAAGTCACTCATTATTAAATTTAAAAGCTCAGTACGTTGAACTAATCCTCTCTCTATCCCTTCCCACTCTTCCGCACTAAAAACCATGGGAACGGGATCTAAAATCCAAGGCCTGTTCATCCCGTTAGGATCACCATAGACGTTATAGGTAACCCCATTTTCCCGTAGTTGCCGTCCCACTTCATCATGAAACTGAGCCATACGCTCAGAGCCAATCTGCTCGTAATACTTTGCTATTCGTTCCCAATGTGGGTGTATTTTACCTTGGTCGGTGGCCATTTCATCCAGAAATGGCGCATTATTGAACATTTTTTCAATAAGATAGGACTCAATCATATCTCAAAAGTGTGCTTATTACGCTTCATTTAAAACAACTAATCAAGTTTTTTATATCTGCGTAGATCCATGGTATAGGGGAAATCCGGATTGATGTCTTCTTGGAGAGCTTCATAATTATTTTCGGCGGTCGTTTTGGTAAGGTATCGACCAGGTTGTATATTTTCCCGAGAGAGCGGGACAGCGGGCTGGGCAATGGTATGTCCATAATCAAAGAACCTGGAAACCCTACGTGCTTCAGCCTCATAACTATTTACAGGAAAACTGTCATAGCTTCTTCCCCCTGGATGAACAACATGGTATTGACAGGCGGCTACGGATTTTCTGGTCCAGGAATCATATAGGTCAATGACTAAAGGAGTGTCAATTCCTATCGTAGGATGTAGCGCAGAATAGGGCTGCCAGGCTCGATAACGAATCCCTGCGACAAACTCTCCCTGCACCCCTGTGTTTTTGAGCGGAATCCTGTATCCATTGCAAAGCAGATAGTACCGGGAATCAGTGAGTCCTGAGATTTTCACCTGAAGTCTTTCCAAGGAAGAATCCACATATCTGGCAGTCCCTGTACTGGACATTTCTTCTCCAAGCACATGCCAAGGCTCAATCGCCATCCTCATATCTATATGGATATCTTCCACTTGCAATTCACCAATAAAAGGAAAGCGAAAGCTGAAAAAGGGATCAAACCAAGAGACATCAAAGGCGTAGCCAGCTCCTTTCAGATCGTTCACCACTTCTGTCATATCCTTGTAACAGTAATGCGGTAGCAAGAACTTGTCATGCAAGGAGGTTCCCCATCTAACCAATTTATGCTTGTAAGGTTCTTTCCAAAACCAACTCAAAAGTGCCCTGATCAATAAAAGCTGCACCATACTCATCCTGAAGTGCGGCGGCATGTCAAAGCCCCTGAACTCCAAAATCCCCAATCTACCACTACTCGAATCGGGAGAATACAATTTATCAATACAAAATTCCGCCCGGTGGGTATTGCCGGTGATATCCACCAATAGATTTCTGAAGATCCTGTCCACCATCCAGAATGGTATTTCATTTTCCTTGCCTTCTGGCACCTGCTGAAAAGCCAGTTCAAGCTCATAAAGCATATCATCCCGTCCCTCGTCCACCCGGGGCGCTTGGCTGGTAGGCCCTATGAACTGAGTGGAAAAGAGATAAGACAGTGCAGGGTGATGTTGCCAATAAGTTATAAAACTTCTCAACACATCCGGTCTTCTTAGCAATGGGCTATGTTCGGGGGATTCTCCTCCGAGCGTAATATGATTGCCGCCCCCCGTTCCGGTATGCTTTCCATCCACGTTGAATTTTTCACTGATCAGACGGCTTTCTCTTGCTTTTTCATACAGTGTGCCATAATTGTGTAAAATCTCCCTCCAAGAACGGGCAGGCTGAATATTCACCTCGATCACCCCAGGATCCGGGGTGATCATCATTTTCTCTATTCTCTTATCAGATGGAGGATCATATCCTTCTATGAGAATCGGGATATCCAGCTTCTTTGCGGTACGCTCCACTGCTCCTACCAGATCCAGGTAATGCTCAATAAATGATACAGGAGGAAAAAACACAAACAACTTTCCTTCACGGACTTCTGCTACCAAAGAAGTCTTAAAAACCCGATCAGAATTTATCGGTTTTTTCTTGTGGGGACTTACAGCTGTGGGTAATGCCCCTACTTCCGCAAACAGATCAGTTTCAGGTTTGATGGGCTCATCTTTGGCAGGAGTAAACTCTATGGAGTCCAACGGCAACCGCAGACCAGCGGGAGAATTTCCAGGAATCAGGAACATATCTTTCCGGCGGAAATTCCAACGGCAACTCATCCAACGCTGCTCTGTGTACTCCCATTCCAGCGGAATAGAAAATCCGACTGGCTTGTCCATGCCCTCGTTAAGAAGCTGGGCCAGCTTTTGCCGCTCCAATGGTGATTTCAGATCGTATTCATAGGGATCTATGTTTACCGGCACTTTACCTTCCTGCCAGATAAAATAAAATGGGTCTTCGAAGAGCGGTCGTATATTCTTGGGGTCAATATTTAGTTGTTCAACGAGCTCAGAAGAGAATTTTTCAGCATCCTTTGCGGTTAGCTTATAGTCTTTTGACAAATCAGCCATCAGGCTGTCCTCATGCCACATAGGTACTCCATCCTTTCTCCAGAAACAGGCAAGTTTCCATCGTGGCAAGGGCTCCCCAGGATACCATTTGCCCTGTCCGTATTGCATCAGCGCACCATTGCCAAACTCGTCTTTGAGTTTATGGAACAGTGTATTTGCCAACTTCCGCTTATGCTCACCATCAGCATCGGAATTCCACTCCGGGGCATCCTGATTATCCACTGCCACAAAAGTAGGTTCTCCTCCCATGGTCAATCGCACATCATTGGATGTCAGATCTTCATCCACTGCATCGCCTATTGAGAGTATCTGCTCCCACTGCTCATCACTGTATGGTTTGGTCACTCTGGGGGTTTCCTTAATTCTGGTTACCTTATTTTCGAAATGAAAGCTTGTCTTCACAGGCTCAGCCATACCCGAAATCGGAGCAGCATCCTGCGGAGTAGGTGTACAGGCCAAAGGAATATGTCCTTCTCCTGCAAACAAGCCGGAAGTAGAATCCAGACCTATCCATCCAGCCCCTGGCACATATACTTCAGTCCAAGCATGGAGGTCTGTAAAGTCAGCCTCCGGGCCCGAGGGGCCATCAAGGGATTTTTCATCTGCTGTCAGCTGCACGAGATATCCTGAGGCAAAGCGGGAAGCCAAACCCATATGGCGCAAAACCTGAACCATCAGCCATGCAAAATCACGACATGATCCTGAGCCAATCGTCAAGGTCTCCTCACAAGACTGGACTCCTGGCTCCATACGTACGTTATACCTCAACTCCTGATTGATCATCGCATTGATGGCAACCAGATAGTCAACTGTGATTATATCCTTTGATATCAATCTCTTAGCCTTCTCCACCAGCTTCATAAGAAGAGCTCCTCCTTCAGTGATGGCCAGATACGGTCCTAACTGTATTTTCAGACTTTCCTCGTAGTCAAAAGGAAAACCGGAAGCATAATCATCCACAAAAAAATCAAAAGGATTGATCACCACCATGTCGGCGATCACTTCTACGTCAATTTCAAAAAATTTGACTTTTTCTGGAAATACCACCCTAGCCAAATAATTGCCAAAAGGATCTTGTTGCCAGTTGATAAAGTGATTCGCTGGCTTGATATTTAGAGAATACCCCTTGATATGTGTACGAGAATGTGGAGCAGGTCTCAAACGGATCACCTGGGGGCTTAAGTTGATGTTTTTTTCGTAATCATATTTGGTATAGTGCCGGATAGCAACTTTAATAGACATAGGTTCAATGGGAGTTTCACGTTTGAAAAAGAATTAAATCAGCAGCTCAACTGCATGATTTGGATTATTTGGGCATTAATACTACCTGTAATTTAAAGTAAGTCCGCTTGTATCAAAGCTTTTTGCCTAAGAAATATACTATACCCCAGGCTAATTCAATGTTTTTACTTTTTTCAAAATTCTCAAAAAAAAAGAGAATTGACATAAATACTTCTTCGGTAAACAAACATTTCTATTTAGTTTCAAAGGATGGAAAAAAACAAAAAGAAAATCCTGGTCATAGATATCGGAGGTTCCAATGTGAAAATCCTGGCAACAGGTGCAGAGGAACGTATAAAGATCCCCTCTGGTGCTGATTTTAAGCCGGAGGAAATGGTAGAGCTTGTCAAAGAAAATGCCTCTCACTGGGAATATGATATGATCACTATGGGGTTTCCCGGTGTGGTCAAAGAAAACAGGATCATCACCGAACCGGTTAATCTTGGCGAAGGCTGGAATACCTTTGATTTTCAGGCCGCATTCGACCGCCCTATCAAATTTATAAATGATGCCGCAATGCAGGCGCTTGGCAGCTATGAAGGCAAAAAATTGCTGTTTCTGGGGCTTGGCACAGGCTTGGGAACAGCCATGGTAATCCATAACACCATAATACCTATGGAAGGTGGACATCTTCCCTATAAGAAAAAAACATTTGAAGACTACGTAGGTAAGGAGTACCTTACGAAAAGTGGTTCCAAGCGTTGGGAGAAGAATGTTCTGAAAACCATCGATATATTTCGCGCGACCTTTCAGCCAGACGATATCTTACTCGGCGGAGGAAATTCCAAATTGCTGACCCAAATCCCGGAAGGTTGCCGTCTTGGAACCAACCAAAATGCATTTAAAGGAGGATTTAAATTCTGGGAGGAAGATTTCCAATTATAATCACCTTTTTTCAGCACATTACTTTTTAATTTATTTCGTAATGGATTGATTTACATTATGCAATTCAATTGGCAACCTATACCCAAACCTAAAACCTATGAAACAGTACTTACGCTATGCCCTGCTGGCCACTATTCTTTTACCTGCCTGTCAAGACAAACAATCCACATCAGAACCTCTATTGATAAGCGATCCAGTTCGCGTGCGGATCGACTCTACCCTAGCAAGCTTTATAGAAAGTGGGAATGTAGCCGGAGCCTCGGCATTGATTTTCGAAAAAGACCAGGAAGTATATTTCAATGCTTTCGGCTATGCTGACCGGGAGAATCATGTGAAAATGGACAGAAACACCATTGTGCAGATTTACTCCATGACCAAGCCTATTACCGGTACCGCACTGATGACGCTATACGAAGATGGGAAATTCCAGTTGGATGACCCGCTTTCAAAATATGCACCTGAATTCGCAGATATGAGAGTCTATGATGGTGTGGATGAAAATGGCAATGTTAAGCTAGTCGATGCTGACCGCCCTGTCACTATACGCGATATCACACGCCACACAGCAGGTTTTCCCAATCGGACAGATATCCCGGGACTGAGTGAGATTTTAGCTGAAAAAGATCCAAGAAGCTATGGAATAGATCTGAGTGAAATGGCAAAACGCATCGCCGAAGTACCACTATGGTTCCAGCCCGGTACCCAATGGGAGTATGGTCAATCCGTCGATGTACAGGCATTTTTGGTGGAAAAAATCTCCGGAGTCCCTTACAAGGACTATGTGCAAGCACATGTCCTGGAACCATTGAAAATGAATAATACCCGATATTTCGTTCCCGAATCTGACCGATCTAGAATGGCCGCTTCCTACCAAAGGGTCGGGGAAGGGCAGCTGGAACAAATACCAAATGAAGAAGCACATGATTTCAATATCCATGAATACCCGTTGACTCCGGGAGGATTCGGACTGACTTCCACATTGGATGATTATATGGCTTTTGCTAGAATGCTTGTTCACAAAGGGGAATTGGACGGAACAAGAATCTTACAGCCTGAAACTGTAGAATTAATGGCTACCAATCACCTGCCAGACTCCGTGAAAGAAAGATCTTGGCTACCAAGTAAGGGAAATGTCGGGTTTGGGATTGATTTTGCCGTCAGGACAGCTCCTCCTGCCAGCCCAGAGGAGATCAATGGAACTGTTGGAGAGTTCTTCTGGGACGGTGCAGCCAGCACACTTTTCTGGGTAGATCCTGTAAATGAAATCACCGCAGTGCTCTTTGTCCAGCTTTTCCCTTATGATCAGATCAAGCTTCACAAAAAGTTTAAAGATGCGGTCTATGGAAAGTACCGGCCTGCAGAAACCAACTAGTGTTTGGGGCAGACTGAATGTTCTAGCGGATAAACCTGAAAGGTTTTGATTTTGGAGCCCTTCGACTCTTTGCAAATGACAAATCCAATCCAAGTGTCAAAGGGTGGAGATAGTTGTCCTACTGCTAAAAAGAACTGAGCGGGATTTCGATTAACTTTGCGCTGATCAGAACCAATTTCATCTGAAATACTGTTCTGCACACATTGTAACCTAATGGACCTTGAATCCATTAACTATTGCAGCATATGAAGACTAGACCAAGAGTAGTAGTCGGCCTCTCAGGAGGGGTCGATAGTTCCGTGGCCGCCCACTTACTCATCGAGCAAGGCTACGAAGTCATCGGGATGTTTATGAAAAACTGGCACGATGAATCCGTCACGATTTCCAATGAATGTCCCTGGATGGAGGATTCCACCGATGCTATGTTGGTGGCGGAAAAATTAGGGATC
This sequence comes from Algoriphagus sp. AGSA1, assembly GCF_021390545.1. Lineage (GTDB taxonomy): Bacteria > Bacteroidota > Bacteroidia > Cytophagales > Cyclobacteriaceae > Algoriphagus. The sequence goes on from NZ_JAJUWR010000019.1 coordinate 60,655, forward strand.
CCCTTTCAGGCCATAGATCTGAGTGAAGAGTATAGGGAAAGAATCGTGAATTACATGTTCTCTGAATACGAAGCAGGACGCACGCCCAACCCGGATATCCTTTGCAACCGTGAAATCAAATTCGATATTTTCCTAAAAGCCGCTGAAAAACTCAAAGCTGATTTTGTGGCTACCGGGCATTATTGCCAAAAAGGTGAAACTGTAGGAGCTGATGGAAAAACGGCTTACCAGTTGCTAGCAGGAGCTGACCCCAATAAGGACCAGAGTTACTTCCTTTGTCAATTGAACCAAAGCCAATTAAGCAAAGCGCTCTTTCCTATTGGTCATTTACAAAAGCCGGAAGTAAGAAAAATAGCCAAGGAAATGGATCTGGTCACTGCGGACAAAAAAGACAGCCAAGGACTTTGTTTTATAGGGAAAGTACGGCTTCCGGAATTCCTTCAGCAGCAGTTAAAACCAAAAAAGGGAAAAATCATCCAAATTCCCGAAGAGCTTCCAATCTACCAAAACCAGCAAATACCTGCTGGAATCGCACCAGAAGAATATGATCAGGAGATTTTGAATGCTATTTCTCTGCCGCTACACTATTCCCAAGACCAGGGAAAAGTAATTGGTGAGCATAATGGAGCCCATTACTTTACCGTAGGCCAACGAAAAGGACTTCAGGTAGGCGGGACAGGAAAGCCCTTGTTTGTGATTTCCACCGATACCCAAGAGAATGTGATCTACACAGGCCTGGGAGAGACCCATCCCGGTTTGCTGAGAAATGGACTCTTTGTGAAAAATGAAGACATACACTGGATTCGCGAAGACCTAAAACTCAGCATAGGAGAAACAGCAAGATATGAGGCCCGCATCCGCTATCGTCAGCCTCTGAGCGGCGCCATTCTGACTCAGAAAGAGAATGGACTCTATGTCATTTTCGATCAACCTCAAAAGGGTGTGGCCTCGGGTCAATTTGTGGCCTGGTATGATGGGGAAGAGTGTATAGGATCGGGGACCATATTCTAGAATTTGAGAATTTTGATCTACGAGGTGGATGCAGCCCTTTTTAGGCAAATCCTCAGACCCAGTTCAGTGCAGTCTTCAGACTGCCTGAAATTATCCGAACTCATTAAAGCGAGCAGTCAAGAGACCGTATTAACTAAGATCCAAGCCTGTCTCCCTTCAGGCAGGTCAGAAGATTTGAACCAATTTGATCCACCAATTCCTAAATTGCCCCGTGCTAGAAATCCTCTTCGAAGACGAATACCTCGTAGCCATCAATAAGCCCTCGGGCTTACTGGTTCATCGAACTTCTATTGCAGCTGATGAAGCGGTCTTTGCCTTGCAAATGCTCCGTGACCAGATAGGGCAGCACGTATCCCCCGTCCATCGACTGGACAGACCTACAAGCGGGATATTGCTTTTCTCCAAACAAGAGCAAATATTACCCTTACTGAAGGAGCAGTTCTCCAATCGTTCAGTCCAAAAAACTTATTTGGCCATCGTCAGAGGGATACCGGCGATCAAATCAAACCTGATCGATCACCCCTTGACAAGCGAACGCTCCGGAAAATTGCAAGAAGCATTAACACATTATTCCGTTTTGAATGAGGCTGAAATTCCATTTGATACCACAGGGAGATATCCTAGCAGCCGATACAGTTTATTGGAACTAAAACCTGAAACCGGGCGAACCCATCAGATCCGGAGGCATTTGGCCCATTTAAGGCATTATATTATCGGAGATAAAAAACATGGGGACAATAAGCAAAACCAGTTTTTCGAAAAGCAGTTTGGACTAAAAAACCTACTATTACATGCGAGGGAACTAGAATTAAAACATCCTATATCACATGAAATCCTAAAAGTATCAGCTCCGCTTCCTTATCATTTCCAAAAAACATGCTTGGATCTTGGGCTCCCGAATGAACCCGACAGGTTTTCAACTTCAACATCCGGTTAATAAATAATTGACCGATCTTCAGAAACAGCCACCTATCAGGTTTTGGATACTATATCCAAGTACAGAATGGGATGCTTTTCCCAAAATTGAATTACTTTAGAACACACATTATTTAAACCCCCTATGAAAAAATCACTGATAGCATTATGCCTACTATTCTCCGTGACTTTCGTGGCCGAAGCGCAAAAGAAGAAAATTGATAAGAAATTTGATGAAATAGCTGCTATTGCTGACCTCAATTATCTGACTTCGGACGAATTGAAAGGCAGAGATCCTTCCTATCCGGAAATGGCCATGGCTTATAACTATATTGCTATGCATCTGGAAGACGCAGGTGCAAAACCACTTCCCGGTGCTGACGGCTTTTTCCAAAACATCCCTTTCCGCCTTTCTTCGCCACCATCCAAAGGTAAGATTACAATTGATGATTCAATATACAGTCAGGGCGATAATCTTTTAGTACTTGACGGTGAATCTCTCAGCGGTACCTATGAACTGGTGGATGTAGGTTTTGGCACACCGGAAGACTTTGAAGGAAAAGACCTGACTGGTAAGATAGCCGTAAGCAGCGTGGGTGCTCCGGACAAAATGAGTCCTGCGGAACTGTTTTCTCTGGGCAGTGAAAAAACAGCAAATGCAAAGAAACAAGGGGCTGTAGCACTGATCGAGCGATTCAACATCCCTTCAATCCCCTGGCAACTGATTTCCAATTACTTAAACCGGGATCAGATGGGAATAGATCAAGGCGAGTCCAGCAAGCTGCCCTACATCTGGGTGAAGGACATCTCAAATGCCCTTCCAAAGAAAATCGCAAAAGGAAATGCGGAATCCGTAGTTCTTCAAATCGAAGGGAAAACCAACAAGCCAATCGAAGGGAAAAATGTGTTAGCCTGGATAGAAGGCACTGACAAAACTCTGAAAAATGAGTTCGTGATGCTATCAGCCCATTATGACCATGTGGGTATAGGCAAACCTGACGCTAAGGGAGATTCCATATACAATGGCGCAAGGGATAATGGCATAGGCACAGTAGCTGTAATGAATGCCGCAAAGTTTTTCTCTGAAAACCCTCCAAAAAGATCTATTCTGCTAGCGCTCTGGACAGCTGAGGAAAAAGGGCTGTTAGGAAGCCGGTACTTTGCAGAGAATCCACTGATTCCTCTAAATCGGATCATCTACAACCTGAATATCGACGGAGCTGGATATAATGACACTTCGATCATAACAGTAATCGGACTGGGCAGAACCAGCGGTGACGGTTTGGTCATAGAAGCTGTGGAAGATTTTGGTTTGAGAGCAGTGGAGGATCCGGCACCTGAGCAAGGACTATACGATAGATCCGATAATGTGAATTTCGCCAAAGAAGGCATCCCTGCTCCTACTTTCAGTCTTGGATTCACTGCCTTCGATGATGAAATCAACAAGTACTATCACAAGCCCGGAGATGAAGTGGGTTCTCTGGATCTGGATTATGTGACACTGTATTGGAAATCCTATATACTGGCCGCTCAAAATATCGCGAACTCCGCCGAACAGCCAATCTGGGTTGCCGGTGATAAATATGAAGAAGCAGGAAAAGCACTTTATGGGGACAAGTAAGGCTTATTGAAAAAGTCCCAGGTATGCCAACCCCTCCCTCCCGTCAGGCAAATTCAAGGCTGCCGAGTGAAGATGTATTCCTATTACTTCGAATGAGACCAACGCAGAAGATGGTATAGCTGAGGCTATAGCTTAAAAAAATCCTGATTCTGGTATTTTTTGATGCACAGATAAAAACCTCTTGCCATCAAAAAACTTGGGCTTGCTGACAAACCACTCGCATAAAGCTAGCAATCTACCATACCAGCCTGAATGAAAAACCAGGCTGGTATTTTCAAACTACTAACTAACCAAGGAATCCTAAGCATTCTACGACCACTGATCGAGCCCGTGGCAATTTTATAAAACATCAACTATACCATTTACCCATAATTGAGTTCTGGGCTTGTCTGCCCCGCATCAAAAGACAAGGGGCACAGTCACGAATCAATCTCAATATACCGTGGTTAACACTACCAGTCGCACCTCAGAAGTGATTTCTATATTTTTGAATTTAGCAGGGTTTAAAATGAGGTTGTTCTCATCTCTGTCAACTAGGTTTGTTTTGTAAATACCTAGGGCTGTTTCCCCAAATTCTGCTGCCTTATTTTCAAGATCAGAAAATGAAATAATTCCTGCATCCAGCCCATATTCCTCATATCTTCTAAAAATAATTTCAGCGCCTCCTGCGGTAAAAAGCTCCTTGCAAATGCTGTTTACCCCACGTTGCAGAGCTACCCCTGCCAGGAGGTTACTCAGGATTAACGGACTTATAATTACCTCGGTTTTGTATTTTCTGAGCAATGCCTCGTTTGCTGGGTCAGATAGTTCAAGGAGTATATTGGGTTTTTTACCTGTATTCTCCAATAACTCCTCAAGCAGCACATAGCCAACAATTGTTCGGGCATCTGCCTCCTCCTTTTCCAATACCCGTTCACTACTCACCAATAGTACATTGTCGTAAGCTGAGGGATTTAAGTTTTTTAGTACGCTTTCATTTACGTAATCTTCCTCAATATGTCCTAGCTTAACCCGCTCAGTAAGGTTCTCTATCTTTTGAAGCTGTATAATCCTCTTTTCCTTGGGATATACTGCCACCATGGTGATTTCATAGTATTCATCTTCGTAGGTACAGAGTTCTCGTACCAAAGCTGGTATGTGATGATTCCAGCCCAATATTAGAATTTTGACTACTCCTTCCTGCTCTTCTATTTTGAGTTTGTGCTTTGTTTTAACTGGTGATCGCTGTTTAGCAGAGTCAAGAGGATTAAAGTTAATATGCGAGGAATTCCTGGCAATAAAAACGAGCCGATCGTCTTTTTCTATATTAAAATCGGAAGATACATTAAGCATGGGGGTCAATTCCCCATCCTTAAGTCTCACAATACCTAATATAATTGCTTTCGGAAAAGCCTTCCTAAGCTCGTAGATACTTTTCCCTACTGCTTCCGGATATTCGCGGCAAAATATATTGTTGTTTACGCTATGGGTCAATAGCTCATTATATACAGCAGACAAGCCGTGGTGGCGTATATTCTGAGCAAGAAGCCTACTGATCATTGTATTGCTACCGATGACTTCCATCGGCCCGGAATATGCACGGTAAGCAGCCTTAATTTTACTTTGGTCCTGTATCTCCGCTACTATATAAGGGAATCTACCTTTCACCGGAGAATCCACAGCCTCAGCATTTAGGGAAAGAAGGGTTTTTATGGTTTCCACATCTGGGGTTATCAACTCTCTATCTGTATATGATGAACTGGGTATAATGATAGCAGCGGCATTCAAACTGTTCACCCTTTTGAGATGTTCCCGGTCAATAGGGATTCCCGTGCGTAATACAATTTCATCTGCTCCATTCCCAATCAAGGGGTTATCGCGTAGTTCCTGCACATGGCGTGGACTTACGTCCTCAGCCAGAATGATAAGATTCAGCCTTCTGGCTCCATAGAACTTCAAAAATCTCCGCAATCTGCCCACTGATTGAAAAATTTCACCAGCTGTGTGAATAGTTTTGGCATTCCAACCTAAAATAAGGATATGGTTCTTGGTTGTTACCGGAGTCAAACCTTGCTCCAAGTTTCGGATTTTTGAATTCATCCAGGTAGTAATGATAGCTACCATGGAACCTAAAAAAACCACATATCCCAACACGGTGAGTATCGTTGAAACCAGCCTTCGCCAATTCCCTTCATCATCTCCCAAATACCCTGGATCTGACAAGCGTAAAAAAGCCCACCAAACAGCTTCACTGATAGTCCCGGTCGGGTCTCCAGATGGCAGAACCAATATGCCTCCTAGCAAAGATATCAGCCCGATCAATGCGGCGACAAACATCAGCTGCACGTGGGCACCTTTCACAAACTGACGCTCTAAAAAAAAATTGAAACTGTCTCTGACTCTAAATCTCTTCATGTGTGGAATGAGTAGTTTTTATAAAAGCTATCAAAACTGCTTTGAGCATGGAGAATAGTTAAACACCTTTTTCGGCTGTACATGTATGAATCAATGACAAAGATTAATATAAGCAATTCCCCTTCATTTTTAAGTAATGGCGACAGATTCTTGGCAGATGAATACAAGTCAATTAGTTTACACTTTATAATTGTAAAAATGAAATATTCTTAAAAAGCATTGAAAAAAAATCACCCAAACAACATTCCTGCGATGGTAGCTGTCATGAGGCAGGCAAGTGATGCAGCCAGCAACGATTTAAGACCAAGGCGGCTAATATTTGCCTGCTGGTTTGGAGCAATTATTGCTATACCGCCCAATTGAATGGCAATAGAACTGAAGTTAGAAAATCCACATAGGGCATATGTCGCTATAACAATGGATTTGGGACTTAAACTCCCTATTTCCTTCATTTCCGAGAGGCTCAGATAGGCTACAAACTCATTGATTACCGTTTTCTGTCCCAGCAGACTACCTACCTGTAGAGTATCCACCCAGTCCACTCCGATCACCCAGGCAAAAACCCTGAAAATCTGACCAAACAAATACTCTAATGAAAACCCCTTAAACTGACCATCAGTAGTTCTGGCCACAAACTCGTTGAGCCCGGTAACGTCTCCTAAGATTCCCATTAATAGATAATTCACCGCTGCAATGACAGCTATAAATGCCAACAACATCGCCCCTACGTTCAGTGCCAGTTTCAAACCTTCAGAAGCTCCTATGGACATCGCATCGATGAGGTTCACACCCATTGCTTCCTCATTCACTTCCAGCTTATCGTGAACCAGTTCTTTTTCCACTTCAGGAATAAATATCTTGGACATGACTATCGCCGCCGGAGCATTCATGATACTGGCTCCAAGTAAATAAGCGGCAAACTTGCTTTGCTCCTCCAGGCTTTCTCCACCCAAAAATGCTACATAACCGGCAAGAACACCACCTGCGATCGTGGCCATCCCGCCAGTCATCAAGCACATCAGTTCTGATTTACTCATTTGTGGAATAAAGGGACGGACAAGTAAAGGGGCTTCCGTTTGCCCCAAAAAGATATTTCCCGCTGCGGATAAACTCTCAGGGCCGGAAAGCCTCATCGTCCTGGCCATCACCCACGCTATGCCAAAAACTATTTTCTGAAGGATCCCCAAATAGTATAACCCGGCTGAAACTGTGGAGAAAAATATAATCGTGGGAAGTACCTGAAAAGCAAAAATGAAACCATAACTATCCCCTGCCAAATCCCCGAATATAAAAGCGGCCCCGTCACGACTGAAACTTAGAAACTTTACAAATCCCCTGCTGACCATGGCAAAAGCGCTTTCGACGATAGGCACCTGGGTGATCAGGAATCCAAATACCAATTGGAGTAAAATACCAATTCCTACCAATCTCCAGTCGATTCTCTTTCTGTTGCTTGAAAAAATAAAAGCCACCAATACAATGACGGCCAGACCAAAGACACCTCTTAAATAATCCATTCAGTAATTATTGCAAATACGGCCTAAAAATAAGGAACGCAGGTTCATAAAACAATCATGGTTTAAGAGGTTAAGCTATAAATTGAGAATTCAGGGTAAAAAGTGATAGCTGTGATGATATTTCAGCACAAATCTCACGACTTCGACCACCCTCAATGCAGCCTCCCGACTACAGGCAGGTCAGAAGACTTGAACTAAATTAGGAATCAGGACAACTATGTACTCTGAGAAAAACCTTGTGTCCACTGCGGTAAAAAGCAAAAAAAACCCGAGCTAACCCGGGTTTTAAATTGAATTAGTTCCTCTTATTGATTTCATCACGGATCCTGGCTGCCCGTTCATAATCCTCATTGAGTATAGCCTTGTCCAGCATTTGATTAAGCTTGTCCAAACTGTAATCCTTTAATGAGGGCTCTTTTTTAGTAGTAAACTTTTGAGTCGAAGGTTTTGGCTCTCTTTTTTCCTCTTTATTTTCTACCTCATAATGCTCCACAGCTCCTTCAGACATTGCCTTTTCGGTACAATATACAGGACATCCAAACCGTATTGCAATAGCAATTGCATCAGATGGACGGGAATCAACATTAACCTCTGTGTCAGAACTTTTACATTGAATCCGGGCATAATAGACGCCTTCTTTCATGTCTGTAATTACAATCCTTTCAATATCAAAATTAAACCCGGTGGCAAATGATCTGAATAAATCATGGGTCATGGGTCGGTTTGGAATTATCTTTTCGATTTCTAAGGCTATCGCCTGCGCCTCAAACATACCGATCACGATCGGCAGCCGCCTCGCTCCCCCCACCTCGCCTAGCACCAAGGTAAATGACCCAGATTGGGAATGGTTGGACGAAAGTCCTAAGATCTCAAGTTCTATGAGTTTTTCCACAAAAATCTACAATTCAGCTTTAAATGCTTCGTTAAGTTTCGGCACTATCTCAAATGCATCTCCTACAATTCCATAATCAGCAGCTTTGAAGAAAGGTGCATCAGGGTCTTTATTGATTACAACAATGCATTTTGATGAGTTGACTCCTGCAAGATGTTGAATAGCTCCTGAAATTCCTATCGCCAAGTACAAAGATGGGGCGACTTTTATTCCCGTTTGGCCTACGTGCTCATGGTGAGGCCTCCATCCCAGATCAGAAACTGGCTTGGAACAACCGGTAGCAGCTCCTAAAATAGACGCCATTTCTTCAAGCATACCCCAGTTTTCCGGCCCTTTCAGTCCCCTACCACCTGAAACCACTATATCTGCTTCAGGAAGTAGCACATCACCGGTAGCACGCTCAGTAGAAGTGATCTTGGATGCGAAATCCCCATCACTGATTGAAACATCAAAGCTTTCTATCTGTGCATCAGCCCCGTTTTGTTTCAGGTCGATCGCATTTTTTTTGATCGCCAGAATTTTGTTCTCAGTTGTTACAGTCGTTTCCGCAAACGCTTTGCCTGTATAAATACTTCTCTTAACAAGATATCCTCCTTCAGTCTTAGGCAGCTCTACTACATTGGATACCAGTCCAGCTTTTAGCTTAATGGCAAGCCTAGCCGCCACAGCATCACCTAAAGATGATTTCGCCAACACCAATGTTTTAGAACCCACCTCCCCAAAAGCCTGAGCTACTGCAGATGCATGAGCTTGAATCACACCTGCGTCCAGTCGGCTGTCTGCCCCGTGAAGCACTTTAGATGCGCCTGCTTTTCCTATTGAAGCTAGTTCGGAATCATCAATAGTTCCAAGGGCAACTGCCACCACGTCTCCTTCTCCAGTCTGGGTAGCCAAAGCGCTTGCAAAAGACACTGCCTCAAGGCTGGTCTTTTTTACTTTCCCTTCAGCCTGTTCTATATATACTAAAATTGACATAATATCTTAATTTAAAATAAGTTATAGGGTTTATATTAAAGAACTTTTGCCTCGTTTTTCAAAAGTCTCACCAACTCGGCCACATTATCTTTGTCCACTAGTTTGACCGCGCCTTTGGCCGGAGGAAGCTCATATTTGCTTGCCTCAGCCTGTGTTTCCTGAGAGATAGGTTCTACGACATTCAGAGGCTTGGTTCTGGCGGACATAATACCACGCATATTTGGGATTTTCCATTCAGCAATTGGCTCCTGACAACCTGCTATCAAAGGAAGATCCGCTTCCAGGAGTTCTTTTCCGCCTTCGATTTCCCTGGCCATTTTCACGGTAGAACCCTCTATATCAAGTTTCATCACCGGCGAAAAAGACGGTAAGCCCAACAGTTCCCCTACCATGCCATGAACCATGCCTCCGTTGAAATCAATCGACTCCCTTCCCATCAATATCAGGTCATACCCACCTTCTTTCGCATAGTGGGCAATCTGCTGGGCTACAAAATATGAGTCCTTCGGAAAAGAATTTACCCTGATAGCATCATCCGCACCGATAGCCAAAGCCTTTCTCAGCGTAGGATCCGAATCCGCTTCTCCTACATTCAAAACAGTTAACTTGCCGCTGGATTGATCCCTCAACTCTACAGCACGGGCCAAGGCATAGTCATCATAAGGGCCAATAATATATTGAACTCCGGTAGAATCAAACTTGGTATTGCCGTCCGTAAACTGAATCTTTGAGGTAGTATCGGGCACGTGGGTGATACAAACAAGAATCTTCATTGGTTTAGAATTAGATTAGTCTAGATTTATTTCCCGTGAAAATAACAGTAAGCACTTAATTAAAAAAACTATTGATGAGCAATCTGGACAGGATACAGATACTAAAGCAGTTTGCAGAAGAAGAGCCGGCAAATCCATTCAATTGGTATGCATTGGCGATTGAATATCGTGAAGGGGATCAAGAAAAAGCCTGTAGTCTATTTGCCAGGCTACTCGTGGAGCACCCCACCTACCTTGCCACCTACTTTCCGGCTGCCCATCTTTATGCGGAAATGGGAAAAATAGAACCTGCAAAAGAGATTTTTGAAAATGGAATAGCGTTGGCCCGGGATCAAAAAAACATCAAAGCGTTACAGGAACTTCAAAATGCTTATCAGAATTTTCTTTTTGAAAACGATTTGGAATAGAGTATTCTTCTTCTCTATTAGGGAGATTTATAAATCTGGAATTCACAAACTACTAAGAATATAGATTGAAAAATCTACGGGTATCCGCAGCTTTTTGCGCATAAATCTACGGGAACCAATTATCTTGAAGTTTCTAATCTCCATTTAATTTATTAAACACAATGCTTCAATGATCACCCAACAAGAAATGCTGGCACATTTTATCCCTATTCTCGAGAAAAGTGGCAAGCGATACAAAAAGAAAAGTATGATCCGGGCAAAAAAAGCCCAGGCAGGTCAACTAGTGGTGACAAAGACCTCAGATGGGCAGGAAACCCAAAATACCGCAGAAAAAGGTGATTGGTTGGTAGAAAATCAAACAAGCAGCAATGAGCTCTATCTGGTAAAGGCGGAGACATTTCAAAAGAAATATACACTTGTCCAATCTCTGGAGAAAGGCTGGGGCTGTTATCAGCCTAAAGGTGAAACAACCGGTATAATAGTCACCGATGCACATCTGGAAGCCTTAGGAGCTACCAAAGTTCTGGAATTTCAAGCACCCTGGAGAGACACGATGATTGTCAAAAGCGGAGATATGCTGGTAGTTCCACCGGAGAAAAATGAAATTTACAGAATTGCCAAAAAGGAATTTGGAGAGACTTACGTGGCGATCTAAGGAACCAGTACAATTTTCCCCATTTGCTTACCATCCCGCATCTTATCAAAGGCTTCCACGGCTTGTTCAAAAGGGAAAACTTGATCGATGATCGGTTTTATCCTATGCTCTCGCACAAGTGAAACCATACCCTCAAAATCCTGATCAGAACCCATCGTTGTTCCCATGATTTTCAGTTGATTCCAAAAGATTTTCCTTGCTTCCAGCTTACTCGGGTTGCCCAAGGTAGCTCCATAAAATACGATTTTACCACCAGGTCTAGTCACTTGTATCAGTTGATTCAAGGTATCTCCCACTGCTCCGTCTATGATCAAATCAAATCCTGCAATTTCCTCGGTAGCTACGGATCCCCAGTTGTCATTTTTATAATTATAAGTATTGGCAACACCCAGTTCTTTAGCCTTTTTCAGTTTTTCATCACTGCTGCTGCTTGTGGATACTCTCGCACCTAATGCAAGCCCAAACTGAACCGCAAACTGAGCCACCCCTCCACCGAAACCTGTCACCAAAAGATTCTCTCCTGGCTGAATATTTCCCTGATAAGTGACCGCACGGAATGCCGTCAGACCTGCAAGTGGCAGCGCAGCAGCCTGTTCCCATTTAAGATGCGAAGGCTTTGGATATAGTCTGTCAGCTGGAACGATTACCGTCTCTGCAAAAGTCCCATTTTTGGGCATGCCCAAAATCTCAAAAGAAGTGCTTTGCACTCTTTGATTTTCTCCCCAATTTATTGCTGGATTGATTATCACCTCTTTTTGAAGCCAATCCTTAGTCACACCCTCTCCCACTTCCGTCACTATCCCTGCACCATCCGAACCGAGAATTACTCCGTCCTGAATATTGGGATAAAGTCCTTGACGACACCATTCATCCCGATGATTCAAGGCTGCAGCCCTTATCAAAACCCGGACCTCCCCTTTATCCAAAGCCCGGTCTTGAACTTGGGTCAAAGAAAGTTTGGAAGTTTTTGATCGATCGAGTGTGATTGCTTTCATAGTATGGTAGAATTAGAATACATCTTCAGAGTTGTTTCTGTTCAATAAATCCTCTCCATCATCACTGTTGGCCTTACTTTGAAGTTTAATAGTATTTCCCGAATCAAACTCTGAAACTCCACTTGATTGAGCGGCAAAAGTAGGACGGTACACTGCATTACCACCCTGTGGATCCATCATGTTTCCGAAACCATCCAAATCCTGAAACTTAGTATATCTACCTATGAAGCGAAGCCTTACCGTGTCCAATGAACCATTTCTATGCTTTGCAATGATTACTTCCCCCACACCTTGTGTAGAATTACCATCCTCATCTTCGGTAATCCCATAGTATTCAGGGCGGTAAAGGAACATAACCATATCAGCATCTTGCTCGATGGCTCCTGATTCCCTCAAATCCGAAAGTTGTGGCCGCTTATCCCCACCTCTGGTCTCCACCGCTCTGGAAAGCTGGGAAAGAGCAATGACAGGGACTTCCAACTCCTTTGCTATTTTCTTCAAAGCTCTGGAAATACTCGCGATTTCCTGTTCACGGTTTCCCCCACCTCCACTTTTAGAGTCTCCCGACATCAGCTGCAGGTAATCGATTACGATCATCTGAATGTCGTGCTGTGCTTTCAGTTTTCTACATTTGGCCCTTAGTTCCAGAATAGATAGTGCCGGGGTGTCATCTACGAAAAGAGGTGCTTTGGAGAGTTTGGCGGTTTTGTGTACCAGCTGGGCCCATTCATGCTCTGCCAGTGTCCCTTTTTTGATTTTCTCGGAATCCAACTCTGCTTCCGAGGAAATCAGACGGTTCACCAACTGCACCGAGGACATTTCCAATGAGAAAATAGCTACCGGCCTGGAATGATCAACTGCCGCATTTCTCAGCACTGAAAGTACGAAGGCTGTTTTCCCCATTGCAGGACGGGCAGCTATAATTACCAGATCTGACTTTTGCCATCCCGAAGTAACCCTATCCAATGCCGTCAACCCTGAAGGAACTCCTGTGAGTCCGTCTTTTTGTCCCTTTCTCGCTTCCAGTTCAATGATCGCCTCACGCATGATGGACTTCATGTCAGAGTAGTTTTTACGGATGTTTTTTTCTGATATCTCAAAGAGATTCTGCTCCATTTTATCCAATAACTCAAAGACATCGGTAGTCTCCTCGTAAGCGTCTTTTTGGATATCCGAGGCTATCCTGATCATCTCCCTCTTGATGGATTGCTCCGTGATAATTCGGGCGTGGTATTCTATATTGGCAGCAGAAGCTACTTTGGAGGTGAGTTCGGTCACATAGAAAGCCCCTCCGGCAATTTCCAGGTTTCCGCTTCTGCGAAGCTGGGAAGTGACCGTAAGCAAATCTATAGGTTGGCTTTCTGTAAATAAGTCAAGGATAGCCTGAAAAATCACCTGGTGGGAATCCTTGTAAAAACTTTCCACCTTCAGAATATCGATTACATTGGTCAGCGCATCCTTCTCCAGCATCAGGGCACCAAGCACAGCTTCCTCAAGATCAATAGCTTGAGGAGGAACTTTTCCTAGTATATTGGAATTTTGGTGATTAGGTTTACTTCTGGTGATGCGGGGATTGCTACTTTTTTCAGACATAGAACAAATGTATTGGGAATATGGCAAGAGTTTTAAACAATTTTTGCCTAAGTTATCAACATTGCAAAACCTCAATAATCACGCCTTGGCACCCTAATCTGCGTTCAATTTTGAAAATCTTTTGAATTAGACAAGTCATCCCCCTCAGCAGCCAATTATTATTTTTAAGTTTGGAGTAGAATACCTACCCCTTAATCAATTCAATGAACAACTATCACTTTATAGCAATCGGTGGAGCTGTAATGCATAATTTAGCCTTGGCGCTGGTAGAAAAAGGCTATCAGGTAACCGGTTCGGATGACGAAATCTATGAGCCTTCCAGGACCAGGCTGGAAAAAGCCGGGATTTTGCCCGCAGAATACGGCTGGTTTCCGGATAAAATAACCAATGATCTGGATGGCATAATCTTAGGAATGCATGCGAGAATAGATAATCCTGAACTTGTAAAAGCCCAGCAGCTAGGCATACCTTTATATTCTTTTCCTGAATTTATTTTCAATCAAAGCCAAAATAAAAAGCGGGTGATCGTGGCAGGCTCACACGGCAAGACCTCCATCACTTCTATCATATTACATGTGCTGAAAGACCAACAGGTCGATTTTGATTATTTGGTAGGCGCTCAGATTGAAGGTTTTGACCTGATGGTGAAGCTCTCTGATGCTCCAGTAATTATTATTGAAGGGGACGAATATCTGACTTCTCCATTGGATAGAACGCCAAAATTCTTCCACTATAAGCACGATATTGCCTTGGTAAGCGGAATCGCATGGGATCATTATAATGTGTTTCCGGATTTTGAAGAATACAAGGAACAGTTTCGGCAATTGATGAACCTGACTCCTGATTCGGGTGAATTGATTTACTGTGAGGCCGATCCTTTAGTGAAAGACGCAGCGGAAAAAAGTAAAATCAAAGCAGCAAAAACTGCCTACAAAGCGCATCCTGCTATCATAAAAGACGGAAAGACTTTTTTGGAAACGGAAGAAGGCTTAATCCCGATTTTTATTTTCGGGGAGCACAACCTGCAAAATCTCCAAGGAGCCATGGATATTTGTCTGTCCTTGGGATTGTCCAAGCAGCAATTTTACGAAAGCATCCAAACGTTCAAAGGAGCAGCAAAACGTCAAGAGCTTTTGGTTCAAACTGAAAACTCCGCCCTTTTCAGAGACTTCGCACATGCCCCGTCCAAATTAAAAGCCACTGTCTTAGCAGTGAAAAACCAATTTCCCCATAGAAAACTGATCGCAGTGCAGGAACTACATACCTATTCCTCACTGAATAAGGAATTTTTGCCTAATTATGCAAAGTCAATGGAGGCTGCTGATCAGGCAATCGTGTACCTTGATCCACATGCGGCAGCATTGAAAAAACTGGAACTGATGGATGAGGAAACCTTACGCGATGGATTTCAAAGACCGGATCTTAAATTATTTACTGATAGTAATGACCTGAAGGAATACCTTCTAGCACAAGATTATAAAAATTCCAACCTACTTTTGATGAGCTCCGGATCCTACGATAAAATGGATCTTGAGCCTGTAAAAGCTAAATTCAAATAACCATGAAGTTAAACTTGAAAAATCCCATTGCATTTTTTGATCTGGAAGCTACGGGAGTCAATATTTCCACAGATAGAATAGTGGAGATTTCCATAGTCAAAGTAAAACCTGATGGAGGACAGGAAATCTATACCCGAAGAATCAACCCCACCATCCCTATTCCCCTGGAATCATCTTTGATTCACGGCATTTACGACAAGGACATCAGAGAAGAAAAAACGTTTAAGGAACTGGCAAAAGAAATTTTCCAGTTTATCGGCCAAGCTGATTTGGCAGGCTTCAATGTACTCAAATATGATATTCCCTTATTGGTTGAGGAATTTCTCCGGGCTGGGATAGAATTTGACTTGGATAAGCGTAATCTACTGGATGCCCAGAAAATCTTTTTCATGATGGAGAAAAGAAACCTAACCGCAGCATACAAGTTTTATTGTGGCCAAAATCTGGAGAATGCCCATAGCGCAGAAGCAGACACCCTAGCTACTTTAGATGTCTTTAGAGCACAGGTAGAACGCTATCAAGGGGAGGAAATGGAAGATCTTCAGGGGAATAAAATCGGAGTGTTCGAAAATGATATGAAGAAACTCCACGAGCTGCTCAATGAGAAAATGGTTGACCTCGCAGGGAGATTTGTATTCAACAACGATGGAGAAGAAGTGTTCAACTTCGGAAAGCAAAAAGGCAAGCCAGTGACCCAGGTACTAAAAGAGGAACCTGGCTACTACGACTGGATGATGCGGGGCGATTTCCCGCTGGACACCAAAAGGAAACTTACACAGATTAAACTCAGAGGCTTTAACATGTAACAAAAAAACCGGAGGTAGCTCCGGTCTTTTTGTTTGATCACTCTTTGTAATAAGCCAACGCGGCTGGCATGAGCTCATTCAACTTATTAATCCTGGTTTGGGATGCGGGGTGGGTAGAGAGGAACTCTGGTGGAGCGGCACCGCCTTCCTTCTCCAGCATTCTCTCCCAAAAGAGCGGAGCTTCCCGGGGATCATACCCGGCAATGGCCATAAAGGTCAACCCTAATTCATCTGCTTCCAACTCGTGTTTTCTCGAAAATTTCAACATTCCCAACTCTCCGCCAATCCCTACTGATTGAAGGAAAATAGCCTGGGTCATGGTTGGGTTTTGTCCTATAGCCGTGGACAAGACTCCCACCCCAAGTTCCTTCACCATTCCATTGGACATACGTTCAGCCGAGTGAGAGGCAACAGCATGGGCGATCTCATGCCCCATCACCACGGCAATACCTGTTTCAGTCTGGGTCAACGGCATAATACCCGTATAGAAAGCTACTTTGCCACCAGGCATACACCAAGCGTTCACTTGGTCGCTTTCTATCAGATTAAACTCCCACGAGAAGGATTTGGCCAGATCTTGATAACCTTTAGAAACTAAATAACTTTCAACAGCCTCCGCCATACGTTTCCCCACCTTGACGACTTTTTGCCCGTCTGCTGTGTTGGTTACTACTTTTTCTTTCTTTATCACCTCACTATATTGCTCATTGACCAAAGGTTGAATCTCCTCGTTGGACACTAGGGCAAGTTGATTTCTGCCTGTAAGCGGAACTTTGGCACAGGAATAAACAATCAATCCTGCACAAAATAAAAATGCTGTTTTTTTCATAAGGCTTGTTTTTATACTTAATGGGTTCAATTTAAATACCAGAAAGCAATTTTTAGTATTTTAAGAATTATAAAATCAGAAATATGGATCAGCATGAAACCCAAACCACTTTAAAATCAGGAGCCTTAGCCTATCAAAAAAAAATGCGCAACCCATTTTATTTTTGGTTTGGCATGCTCATTAAGCTTCCTTCCGCGGTTTTTTGGGGGCTTCGTCTGAAAGCCTTAGATGCTGAAAAATGCGTGGTAACCCTACCCTACAGCTGGAGAACGCAAAACCCATTCAAGTCTATTTACTTTGCCGCTATGGCCGGGGCAGGAGAACTCAGCACAGGGGCGCTTTGCCAGTTAGTTATAAGTGATATTGGGAAATTCTCAATGTTGGTGGTGGATTTCCGTGCGGAATATTTCAAAAAAGCCAATCAGTCCATCAACTTTACTTGTGTACAAGGCCAAGAACTTTTCCAACTGCTACGGTCTATCCCTGTGGGCGAAACCGGAAAGCTGACGATGGTTTCCACCGGAAGAAACCGCCAAGAGGAAGAAGTGGCTCGGTTATATGTGACCTGGTCTTTTAAAAGAAAAGCCTAATTAATCCAGCGGCGTTCTCTTTCAATAAACTCATTAAGTGTATTGTACACTCGGTCTTTACTCCAGTCTAAAAATTCATGGTATGCATTGCCTTCATTAAAGCGGATAATGATTTTATCCCAATCCGACCGCTGTAACTGGTATTTTATCATCAGGTTTTGACGTATTGAATCAGACTCCACCACTTCATAGTATCCTGCTCTCCTACGCATCCATTCTAGTTTCTTCTGATACTCACGCTCTTGCCTCGATCGTTTGGTCAAGGAAGACAATACTCCGGCTATGGCTACCCCACCGGTAAGATCGGGAGATTCTCGGTAGCCTGCACTTATCCCTCCTTTTGTGGATGGGCCTTTCTCTTCATCCGGATCAACCAATATCAATTTGCCATCCTTGAACCGGAATGCGTAGGGTTCTGACTTAACCTCAAAAGTGGGGAGAAGTCTTGCTTTATCCTGAATCTGAAGGATCAAAAATGTCTCCTCACCAAGAGGAATCTTTTGCTCTATAAACCCAGGAAAAGACACCCTCAAAGTATCTCCCACATGACCTTTGACAGAAAAGTAACCCCGGACATTGGTGGTATCAACACTTTCCGAACCTATTATTTCTACACTTACACCTTCCAGGTAAGTTTTGTCCGTGGCATCAAGTATATTCCCAGAATAGGACTTCTGGGCCAAAAGACCAGGCAAAAAAGCGAAATAAAATAAGACTAGAATCCCAAATTTCATGAAGTTCAAAAATACTTATCATTCCATAGATTTTAGGTAGGTGGCCGTTAAAGATGCTTAATTGAGAATAGCTATAGCTATTATTGTACCTGATTGCTTACTGATAATGTTTTGCACCCCCATTGCTTGGATTCAAATGACACAAGGAAGGTTGTAAACTGCTGTAGGTCTGGAGCCTTTTTTCAATAAGCCATGAAATGACTTCTGATCACTCCAATTCCACTGAAACTAGCTAATTTCGTCAAATGGATTTCAAACTTACCCGCTTAGCCCCTACTCCCAGTGGATTTCTTCACTTGGGAAACCTTTATTCTTTTTTAGTTACCAAAGCCTTGTCTGAACAATGTGATGCCAAGATACTGCTCAGAATAGATGATCTGGATCGGGAAAGGTATAGACCTGAGTATGTACAGGATATTTTTGATACGCTCGATTTCATGGAGATAGGTTTTGACTTAGGTCCAAAAAACGTCAAGGAATTAGAACAGGAATGGTCCCAGATCCATCGTATGGATGAATACTCAAAGGGATCGGATACTTTAAAAGAAAAGAAATTGGTTTTTTCCTGTGATTGCTCACGCAAAAAAATCCAGCAAATGAATCCCTCAGGGTATTATCTAGGACACTGCCAGACGAGGAATATCCCGCTTGAACGAAATGGGACATGCTGGCGCATGGATACTTTTGCCAGTGAATTCATCCAAGTCAACACTTATACCCAAGGTAAAAAATCCCATACACTTCCAGAAGAATCAGCTTTTTTTATGGTTAGGAAAAAAGACAAACTTCCTGCTTATCAGCTGACCTCTGTCATTGACGATGTGTATTACGGAGTAGATCTGATAGTCCGAGGGCAGGATTTACTGGGTTCCACCTTAGCCCAGCAATTCCTAGCCGGGGAACTGGGACTACACAAATTTCGGGATGCCACCTTTCATCACCATCAGCTTTTAAAGGGGGAAAAGAATAAAAAACTTTCCAAATCAGAAGGCTCAACCTCTATACAATTTCTAAGGAAGGAAGGAAAAAAAATTGAGGATATCTATTTAATTCTGGGGGAAATGCTCGGTGAGAAGGAGAAAATAACAAATTTTGAATCCTTCAAAAAACACCTGGAGCTATAGCTTCAATATGTTGAAAGCCGGAGAAATTCCCCGGCTCTTACAAATTTCGGTACTGTAACTCAATTGTACTTAGCAGGCATATCAGGCGCCACCATGGAGTTTTTGATAAACTCGCGGATATCTTCATTGGAAGTCTCAAGATCCTCAGCGCGAAGGTACATCATATGACCACTTCTGTACCCTTTCCATGATATACGTTCGGCCATTCTACCTGTGGCATCAATTTGCCAAAGGTTGTATTTTGCATTGAAGAAGTCAGTACCCCCATCATAATAGCCCGACTGTACCATCAGGTGCAAATAGGGATTTTGGCGCATGGCATCGCCGAGATCATATCCTGTGGTCTCGTTAGATCGGTTCCAAGGATGAACCGGGCCGAATAAGTTATAAGTAAGGTCAGTTTTAAAGTTAAGGTTCTCTCTTACATATACCTGAAAGGATGGCGCAAATGCGTGGTTCCATGAAGATAACGCAGGATCAAAATCAGGTCTGGAACCAGTCCCTGCGTTGTCAAATCCCTTGTACCTACTGTCCAGTCTTCCAATGGTCATACCTTTTTCTCTCAACAGTTCTTTCCAGAAAAAATTGGTAGGGACTAGCAAATTATGCTCAAGGATTGCTTCTTTGCGTAGCCCCGAATACAACGCATATCTTGTAGCAACAGCATTGCGCTCCGCAGCCGATAGCATACCTCCTTTCACCACAGCAGGTATCAGTTCATTGATAGTAAATGCCTCCACTTCGGGCAGGAAATCCTCCAGATCCCTATTCTGTAAGGATGGATCCAAGACCTTATGATACCATGCTGTGGCGGCATAATAAGGCAGGTAATTGGAAGTATGGATAGGAGCTCCACGATCTATTCCCATTTCAGTGGGCGAGACCAGTATTACTCCGTTAAAATACATCCAGTGCGAATTTTGAAGCTGCGCCACCAATCCTGCCACACGGGTAGTACCATAGCTTTCGCCAATAAGATATTTGGGAGATGCCCATCTTTCCTGACGGGTCACAAAAGTATTCACCCAATCTGCCAGGTATTTGATATCTGAATTGATGCCAAAAAAGGTTGCTCTGTCAACTTCCTCATCCACAATTCTGGAATAACCCGTATTCACAGGATCCACATAGACGATATCAGCTACATCTAAGATAGAATGAGGATTTGATTTTACTCCATAAGGCTGCAAAGGATAGCCTTCTTCATCTATATTAAGCACAACCGGCCCTGTGTAAGCAATATGCATCCAGATAGAAGCAGAGCCCGGGCCACCATTGAAAGATACTACTAAAGGTCGATTTGCCTTATCCGAAATATCTGTGCGCTCGTAATAGGTATAGAACAAGGATGCTATGGGCTTGCCTTTTTCATCCCATACTGGTTGTGTTCCGGCAGTGGCTCTATAGGCCACTTTTTTTCCTTTAATAGTAGTCTCATGCTGAGTCACTACGGCGGATTCTACTTCGATTTGCCTCTCAGTTTGAGCCTGTACAGCCGAAAGACAGACGGTCAATAGTAATGTAAAAGTGAATTTTCTCATAAAGTCTAGGGGATTTTCATTCGACTTTGAAACTACTAATTGAAAGCCAAATACCAGAAAAAATTACATAGGTGGACAATAGGGTGACTAGAAACCACACAGCAAAACTTGCGTGAGTCAATAACGTTCTTTAAATATATTCATGTGATGCGCAAAATGCCCAGGAATGATCCAGAACAGGGCTCTTGGGGTGATCGGAGCCCCATTTGCTGTACCTGTCAAGTCCAAGGACTCCGCGGGCAATATCCTGATCATGGACAATAGTGCTTTGCGCTGAGACTGAAAATCATCCAGTAGATATTCAATGGGCACATTCCCAAACCTGGCATTCAGTACATAAGGATCCTGATCAAAGCCTGGCAGGGATGACTTTTCTCCGCGGGCAAAACATAAAGCCCTGAAAGTCATAATTCTTTCTGTATCGATGACATGTCCAAGCACTTCCTTGGGAGTCCATTTTCCTTCTGCATAAGGCTTTTCTGCCCAGCCCTTCTCTTTTTCCTGAAATAGTTTTACCAGAGAATCGATCTGATCTATAAGTTGCCTTTCGTAGTCATTGCCGGAGACCAGTTTAATGTAGGTGGAATAAAATGCAGGATAACTGCCATTTTTCGGTTGTTCAAGAGTATTCATGTAAAAAAGCTTTTGCTATGATATTTATGGGATAAATTTAGGCCTTAAGTATAAACCCACCTTGCTCATGTACAAAAATTTATTCACCGTCTTTTTGGTGTTCGTTGGCCAAATTGCCGTAGCTCAGACTACAGTTATCCGTAATAGTGAAATAGCCCAGATGATTACCGAGATTTCCTCAGATTCTCTTGAGCATCATGTGCGGACCTTAGCCTCATTCAACTCCAGGCATACCTTAAGCACCAATGAAGAAAATGGGATGCCTGCAGCACAGCAGTATGTATTATCCAAGTTCCAGCACTTTGCAAAGAAGTCAGGTGGGAGAATGACTGCGGAAATTGAAAAATTCATAATTCCTGGAGACGAACGTCGGATCCCCACCGATTCACCGGCTGCCAATGTCATGGCCACCCTTAAAGGCACCGATCCCGCTGACGATAGGATCTTTATCATTTCGGCACATATGGACTCCCGCAATAAAGATGTGATGGATGAAAAAGGTGCCGCACCCGGTTCCAATGACAATGGAAGCGGTACAGCGGCGGTGATAGAACTGGCCAGAATAATGGCTTCCCATGAATTCCCGGCAACTATCCTATTTGTGGCCTTTACAGGAGAAGAACAAGGATTGAAAGGTGCAACTTACCTAGCTGATAAAGCAAAAAAAGAAGGTTGGAACATAGGGGCTGTTTTGAACAACGACATCATAGGCAATAGCAGCTCTTCCGAAACCATGATCAAAGACAATCTGAAAATGAGGGTGTTCTCTGAAACAATTCCCGTGGCCGAAACCGAACAAGAAGCCGCTATCCGACGCTATATCAACGCTGATAATGATAGTAAATCCCGGCAGTTGGCCCGATATATCAAAGAACAAGGGGAGCGCTATGTCGATCATTTTGAGGTGAAATTAATTTACCGTGCTGACAGGTTTTTAAGAGGAGGTGACCAGACACCTTTTGCCAAAAACGGGATGACCGCCATAAGAATGTCGGAAATGAACGAAAACTTCCTTCATCAACACGAGAATGTACGGGTAGAAGATGGTGTCCAATATGGAGACCTTCCAGATTTTATGGACTATGAGTACTTACGGAAAGTTACCGCAGTGAACCTGGCCTCTCTCGCTTCCTTGGCGAATTCCCCTGATCAGCCCCTAGAGGTAAAAATAGACGTTCGCAATCTAAGCAATCAAACGACTTTACTATGGAGTCCCCCTGAGACTGGCACCGTCCAAGGTTATTTTGTATTGATGAGAGAAACTTCTTCTTCTATGTGGGAGCGCAAGTTCTGGACTACAGACACTGGATTAACCCTGCCATATTCCAAAGACAATTACTTCTTTGCTGTACAAGCTGTCTCAGAATCAGGAGCAGAAAGTTTACCCGTAATGCCTACCCCCCTGTTTAAACTTAATTAAATCAATTCCAAATTCACCGTAACGACGTGAAATGTGGAACCTGAATGATTATATTTAGTTTACTATTCCAAATACTAAAATTATGAAAGCCAAAGAAATCGTGACGCTACAGCGTTCATTACTTGTCGATACGGAGAAACTACTCAACAAACAGGTAGAAATGGAAGGGACATCATCTGCATACTACCTCTCTATGGCATCCTGGTGTCATATGATGGGCTATGAAAATTCCGCAAAATACCTTTACACACATGCAGACGAAGAGAGAATGCATATGATGAAGATTTTCCAATACATCAATGAGGCAGGTGGACATGCTATCCAGCCGGAAATCACGGGAATCAGACATAACTTCAATTCACTACGGGAAGTGTTTGAACTGATTCTGGAACATGAGATCAACGTGACCAAATCCATCAACAATATTGTGGATCATGCTTTTTCCAAAAAGGACTTTGCGACGTTCAGTTTCATGCAATGGTATGTGACAGAGCAACGGGAAGAAGAAACTATGTCCAGACGGGCATTGGAACTTTTTGACATAATCGGTGAGGAGGGAGTTGGCCTTTGGACCATCGATCAGGAACTGGGCAAGCTGCATGCCGCAGCCCATCCACAGGCATAATTTAAAAGCGGCTTTCAGGCCGCTTTTTTTTATGGTTTTTTCAGAAAAACCGCATCCCTTTAAACATGTAGGTGGTTTTTTGGTCTATAAACAGCAATTTTTCTTCTAAAATAGATTTTTTCTTAGTGTTCTTTACTCTATCTTAATGGGGAATTTATTTCCCAATCCCCAAACACCCAACATGCGATGAGTTTCAATAAGAGCCAGGCGGCTTTTTTCCAGGCAATAAAATTGTCCCTGCCGAGCTATACTTCTTTGGTGGACGAAATTGCCGAGCTTTTAGAAATCAGCATTGATAGTGCATACAGGAGAATAAGAGGTGAAAAACTACTGGATTTCAGTGAACTGGAAGTCTTGTGCAGCCGGTTCAATATTTCTGTTGATACCTTTATCAATCTACAATCCAACAATATACTTTTTCAGGGCAATCAGCATGATTACCAAGAAAACAGTTTTATGAAATGGATGGAAGATGTCTATGCCCAATTAAACCTTGTCAATAGTTTTTCCAAAAAACACATCTATTGGCTGGTAAAAGACATGCCCCCTTTTCATCATTACTACCACAAAGAACTAGCTGCTTTTAAATTCTTTTTCTGGAGAAAGTCGATACTGTTCAACGACAGCCTGAAAGACACCAAGTTCTCTATCAAAGACAACAGCTATGACCAGTTTGCCGAAATAACCCAGAACATCCTCAAGGCATATCATAAGATACCAACCACAGAAATCTGGAATATTGAAGGGATCAATGTCACACTACGTCAAATAGAGCTGTATCATGAAATGGGCATCATGACTTCCACTGAAGACACGTTATTCTTATACAATTGTATGCTGGAAGTGATTGACAATCTAGAAAATATGGCCGAGCGAGGCAGAAAACTCTTACCCTCGCATCCTGAAATTGAAGGAGCCGATTACAATTTTTTCGTGAATGAATTTGTCATAGGTGACAATACTTTCTTTGCCACTATGGATGAGAAAAAGATGACCTATTTAAATCATAGTGTCATCTATTTTCATGGAACGTCTGATCCTTCTTTCAATAATGCAATGTTCAGGAACCTCGAAAACCTCATTAAAAAGTCCACTCAAATCAGTGTTGTCTGCGAAAAAGAACGCAAACAATTCTTCAACAAACTCCGCAAAAAAGTAGCAGAAAGAATCCATGCCATTCCGGTCGAGGAAGAATGAAGCTGTCAGCATAAGGGGATTTACTTTCGTTCTAGGCATTTGGTCAGAAAACTCCTGAGGGTTAATGAACGAGTTCTCTCTCCACTGACCGATCCTTTCACTCAGGCACAACACCATGGTCATAGGCTGGTGATTCCTATTATATTGCGGTAAATTCTTTTCATCCCAAAAATACTCTGCTACTTTTACTCTCAACGACCCAATTATGATCAAAACCATTAAATACAGTTTAGCAAGCATTGTGCTTATCGGCACATCTTTTTTAGCATGCCAGGAAAAAGCCACTGACACAATAATGGACGAAGGAAAAATGATCCTGGCTGATAAGCCTGCACCCAATAACAAAGAAAAAGGCATGGTATGGATCCCGGGAGGGGAATTCACCATGGGTACAAATGAGGAGGAAGCCTATCCGGCCGAAAGACCTGCCGTGAACCTCAAAGTAAACGGCTTTTGGATGGACACGCACGAAGTGACGAACGCTCAATTCAAGAAATTTGTCGAGGAAACCGGATACGTAACCCTGGCCGAGAAAAAACCAGAATGGGAAGACCTCAAGCAACAATTGCCCCCCGGAACCCCCAAACCTGATGACGCCATGTTAGTCGCGGGATCTATGGTATTTAGCCCTCCACCGTATGCTGTACCCACCCAGGATATTTCTCTATGGTGGGTATGGATGGAAGGTGCCAGCTGGAAGCATCCGGAAGGCCCAGAATCAGACCTTGAGGATAGGGAAAACCATCCGGTAGTCCACATCGCTTATGAAGATGCCAAAGCTTATGCCGACTGGGCAGGAAAGAGGCTTCCTACAGAGATGGAATGGGAATTTGCCGCACGCGGTGGAGCCAAGGGCAAACGATTCGCCTGGGGGGATGAATTGGCTCCAAACGGTCAATATCTGGCAAACACCTTTCAGGGAAATTTTCCCAATGACAATAAAAACCTGGATGGGTTTGAAGGCACCTCACCGGTAAAATCCTTTGCCCCCAACACCTTCGGGTTGTATGATATGATTGGAAATGTGTGGGAATTGACGGACGATTGGTACGATGCTTTGAAATACTCAAGACTAGCAGGCCAAGCTCCTAAACTGGACGCCGACATGAACCAATGTTATAATCCTGATAATCCCTATGCCATGGAACGTGTGATCAAAGGCGGTTCCTTCTTATGTGCTGATAATTACTGTGTCAATTATCGCCCCTCTGCCCGTCAGGGCCAGGCATTCGATAGCGGCACTTCGAATGTAGGTTTCAGATTGGTAAAAGACGCTGAAGAGAAGACAATCAGTTTGAGATAACACTAATCCTGCTCGTGAAGCCGTTGAACTTTACATTAACATTTCTTTTACCAACCAATTGTTTACTATTCGGTTAAAAAAGACTAGGTCAAATCGTAGCCTTTTGTGATTCTCTGTATATACTTTCCAAGAATATCAAATTCCAGATTGACCAAATCCCCAGGCTGTAACTGGTGAAAATTGGTGTGTTCATAAGTATAAGGAATTATTGCCACAGAGAATCTTCCCGGGCCGGAATTGAAACAGGTCAAGCTTGTACCATTCACGGATATTGAACCTTTTTCCACGGTCACGTTTCCTAATTCATGGTCAAATTCCAGATCAAAAACCCAGGATCCGTTTTGATCAGAAATGTTTTTGACCATTCCCACCTGATCCACATGCCCCTGTACAATATGTCCATCAAAACGGCCATTGGCAGGCATGCAACGTTCCAGGTTAACCTTCTTCCCTATCCCCCACTGTGATAGATTTGTCTTCTGCATCGTCTCATCGATCGCGGTCACACGATAAGACTCCGGCGTGGTTTGAACAACGGTCAAACACACTCCGTCATGTGCTAAGGACTGGTCTATTTTCAATTCCGGGGAGAGCGAAGAATCTATATCGAAATGTACATTGGTTCCCTCATGGGTAATATGACGAATGGTGCCGGATGCTTCTATAATTCCTGTGAACATATAGGTAGATTTAACTTTCAAAGTTTCAATGACTAAGCAATAAATGCCCGATTCAAGTTCAAATTAAGCCAAATATTCTTTTATCTTCGACCGCAGAACAATAAAAAACATGCCCTTACTCAAACTGGAAGACACATATTTGCACAAAGGAAAACGTAGAGCTCTGGTGACTTTACTTCGAGAAAAAGGTATTAAAAATGAACGTGTCTTACAGGCTATCAACACCTTGCCAAGACATTTTTTCTTTGATTCGGCATTGATTTCCCATGCCTATGAGGATAAAGCTTTCCCCATCGGCGAAGGACAAACCATTTCCCAACCTTATACAGTTGCTTTTCAGACAGAACTTTTAGATGTAAAGGAAGGTGATAGGATCTTAGAAATCGGCACCGGATCGGGATATCAGGGAAGCATCCTTCATCTACTTGGAGCGGAAGTCTTTACGATAGAGTATCAGAAAAAACTATTTGAAGGAACCAAACGGTTTCTGACCAGACTGGGAATAGAAATGCGCCTCTTCTATGGGGACGGCACGGGGGGGCTTCCTGCCTATGCTCCTTATGATAAAATCATTGTTACCGCCGGTGCGCCGGTGGTGCCTGAAGCTTTGGTTAAGCAGTTAAAGGTTGGGGGAATACTGGTTATCCCTGTGGGCGACAAGCGTCGGCAGACCATGCTTAAAATAACCAAAAAATCAAACACAAAAGTAGATCGGGAAGAATACGAAGGCTTTGCCTTTGTTCCTTTGTTGGGCAAGGATGGCTGGAAATAAAGCAGTAAACAATGTATAGCCACGTGCAAACCAGCGTATTATTCGGAATAATATTTTGATTAGCAATAATTTAAATACACATACCAAATTTTATTTCTATTTTTGTTAAATTTTAGATGTATGAGTGCTAAAAAATTTGCAAGAGAGTCCGCTGTGATCATGACCGAAATGGTCTTACCCAATGATACCAATACGCTTAACAACCTCATGGGTGGTAAACTAATGCATTGGATGGATGTGGTAGCTGCAATAGCTGCCCAGAAACACTCCAACAGTATAGTCGTAACAGCCTCCGCTGATAATATTTCTTTTCAAGAGCCCATTGCGTTGGGAAATGTGGTGACTTTGAAAGCTCAGGTAACCCGCGCCTTCAACTCTTCCATGGAGGTGTTCATAGAAGTGACCGCAGAGGATATTCCCGCCAATAAAAAAGTCACAACTCATAGGGCATTTTTCACTTTTGTAGCCGTGGATGAAAACAACAAACCCAGCAGGATCCCTGAGTTGATCCCAGAAACCCCCGAAGAAATCGAGAACTTCCAAGGGGCATTGAGAAGAAGACAGCTGAGGCTGGTACTGGCCAAGCGGATGAAACCTGAAGACGCAGTAGAACTTAAATCAATTTTCAATCTGGACTGATAGAAAAAAACAGGAAAACAACGGGGATGTTAGAGATATTATCCCTCTTTTTTTGTGATAAGGCGATTTTTAAGCAATTTTCCGACATGGAAAATATGAGCATCCACGAGCTCCAGCATATCATCACAGAAGAACTTTTTTTCTTTGAAAAAGAACCTACCTATGAAGGAGCTCTAGCCAAGGCAAATACTTCTGGTGAAACTGAAAAACGAAAGACTCTTCCAAAAACGGTGCCCATAGCAGTTACTCCACCTAAAGAAGAATTGAAACCCGAACCGATCAAAGTCCGCGGGAGCTTCGAAAAAGGCATACTCGTGCTGCATGAAGAAATCGAACTAGGGTCCGAAGTCATGGACATGTTGGTGAAAATGATCAACGCCGTAGGCCATTCGATGAATGAAGTAGGATTGCTTTCATCAGATGAGCTTGAAGGAAGGAGTCTCGCTGAACTATATGATCTAAATGCGCATATTGTCTTAAAATTTGGCCGTGTAAAGCATCAGATCAATGCGCTTCCTGCTTCTGATTATCAGATTTATATGGAAAAGGAAACCGAATATCTTTTCGCCGATGCACTCAGCACCATAGCGGAAGACAAAGTCCTCAAGGGAAAACTTTGGAATACTTTAAAAATACTGTTTAACATAGGTAAAAAACAATGAGTCTCACTCCACAGCAGCATACTTGGGCAAAACGGTTCCGTTGGATCTCACTTCTTGAAGGCATCTCCTTCTTAGTTCTACTACTTATCGCCATGCCCCTCAAATATATGTGGGACTATCCTTTGGCGGTAAAATATGTCGGTTGGGCACATGGTTTATTATTCATCGTTTATGTTTATACCGTATTCCCGACTGCCCATAAATTGAAATGGAAGTTTTCCAGGACCTTTTTTGCACTTATTGCGTCAGTGCTTCCCTTTGGCCCGTTCATTTTCGACAGAAATCTGAAAAAAAGTCAGAAGGTGGAATTATAACCTATGGCATTAATCAGCAAAAAAAAGCTTATATACCCCATCAGTCCCGGACTGAGACGCTACCTGATTAAATATTCACGGGAAGTGGACATCCCTATCCACTACCATGAACTGTTGCGCTATTCCAATTCCATTGCGCTTTACGATTCCAAAGAGCAAGATACACTTTGGGAAACTGTCTTCTATGATGAGTCTGACAGAGAGGAAATACATCTAAATGTCAAGAAAATCTATGCGCTGCTCAAGGCTGGTGGAGACATGTCCGTGATGGAGCATCTCTATGTGGATAGGATTGACCTCTGTGTCTATGGCAACACCCAGCCATTCCGGGTAAGAATAGTAAATCGGATCAATGACAATTTCGACTATTTCTATGTTAAAAACGCAGATGCCTCAAGAGTTTATGGGTTAGAATTTGAACACTTGCTCTCACCCAACAGAATATCTTATCTGGTCCATCAAAACACCCTGATAGAAGAACATATCGCAGGTATCCCAGGGGATAAATTCATGAGATCACATATGCAGGACCCACATCTGAACCCCATCCGATTGGCGAAAGAGTTTGTCAAATTTAACGAACGCTGTTTCGTGCGGCTCTTGGGAGATATGCACTCTTCCAATTTTGTGATAGACGTCACACCTGATTTCGAAGAAACACACTATAGGATCCGGGCCATTGATTTTGACCAGCAGTCATACGAGGGAAAAAAATCAATCTACCTTCCTCAATATTTCAAAGAAAACAATGCCCTGATACAGCTAGGAATGAAGTACATCACCCCTGAGTCAATGGTCCAATATCAAAAGGAAGAGCGGGCATTGATCGCTACCCGCCTTAAATCTTCCCGGCAAGGAATACTGGACATATTGCGCTCCATGGAACATGACACCATATCCCTACCGGAAAATATCGTCTCCCTTAAGACTGAACTCGCAAGGCATTATCGAAATGATAAGTTTCTGGAATGCGACAACATGGGGCAAATTATGAGAATAAGCCTTGAACTGCTGATCAAGAAATAAGGGATTATTATTTCACTAGCTTTCTCAGGTAACTACCATATCCACTTTTTCCTAGTTTATCCGCAGCCTGTAGTAGTTTTTCTTCTCCGATGAAGCCGGCCCTATAGGCTATCTCTTCAATACAGCCGATTTTCAGTCCCTGACGCTCTTCTATTACTTCTACAAATTGTGCGGCCTGCAAAAGGGACTGATGGGTTCCGGTATCCAACCATGCTGTCCCTCTGTTAAGAATAGCGACCTGGAGTTCACCCAATTTGAGGTATTCATTGTTAATATCTGTAATTTCCAGTTCCCCTCTTGGGCTTGGCTTGATTTTCTTGGCTATTTCTACCACCCTATTATCATAGAAGTAGAGTCCGGGTACCGCAAAATTGGATTTAGGATTGGCAGGCTTTTCCTCTATAGTTATGGCTTTTTGATCCTTATCAAACTCAACCACTCCATACCGCTCTGGGTCATTCACGTGATAGGCAAATACAACTCCCCCGTTAGTATCGGTATGCTCCTGTAGGGTTTTATGCAGTCCAGATCCGTAGAAAATATTATCCCCCAGTATAAGTGCCACTTTATCCCCACCGATGAATTTCTCCCCGATGATAAATGCCTGGGCCAATCCATCAGGACTAGGCTGTACGGCATATTCAAATGAACATCCTACCTGTGACCCATTACCTAAAAGTCGCTGAAAGGCCTCACTATCCTCTGGGGTAGTAATGATCAAAACCTCAGTGATGCCAGCCATCATCAAAACCGAAAGAGGGTAATAGATCATAGGCTTGTCATACACCGGCATCAGCTGCTTGCTTACAGAAATAGTCAGCGGGTAAAGACGTGTACCGGATCCTCCGGCCAAAATAATTCCCTTCATATGGTACGTTAGTTTAGTTGCTTATAGCTCCACATTATTCCCAAAAATAAATCCATTTTTCATATACTTAGATGCTAAAGTCCACCAATTCGATGCAAAACACTTCATGCAAAGTTGGAGGAAGTGATGAAAATTTGACGTAGATTATGGTTTAAAGCTAATGAAAGAGGAAATATTAAAAAAATAAGTAATGAAAACTCTCTTTGCCGCTATAGGAACCCGGGGAGATATTGAGCCATTTTTAGCGCAGGCAGAGATCTTCGCTGAAGCTGGACACGAAATTATATGTCTTTTCCCAGATCAGTTTAGAGAAAACCTGACCCAACTTGGGTACGAATTCGTCGCTTTTGACAAAGGATTTCTCCAATTATTGGATTTGAATTATTGAACAACGAAAAGTAGGCGCTCTTAGCACCTCTATTCATAATTTGGACACAGACAAATTTGAAAAAGCCTTGGTTGATTTTTGGTCAAATCCTGAAAATGCAAAAAGCCTTACCGCCAAATAAAAACAGAAGCTAAAAAGAAGACAGTACTTCAACTCGTCTTAAACCCGCAAACCTAACATTATGAAGCAAAATTATTTTCTTCAGTTCTTCATGGTACTATTGATTGTCAGTTGTCAGTCAAATCCCGAAATCAGATTTGAATCAGTTGTTTCGGAAGAATATAGACCGGTTTATCATTTCACTCCCGAGTCGGGATGGATGAATGACCCTAACGGGCTGATCTACGTGGATGGAGAATATCATCTTTTTTATCAGCATTATCCTGACAGTACAGTATGGGGGCCTATGCATTGGGGACATGCTGTTTCTACTGATTTGGTGAATTGGGAATCTCTTCCCATCGCTCTGTATCCGGATAGCTTGGGTTATATTTTCTCCGGAAGTGCTGTCTTGGACACAGAAAACAGTTCTGGATTAGGCAAAAAGGGAAGTCCTCCAATGATTGCCGTTTTCACCTATCATGATGCTGAATTGGCAAACACGACCTCAGATATCTTCCAGAATCAGGCAATTGCCTTTTCTTTGGACAAAGGCAGGACTTGGGAAAAATACACAGGTAATCCAGTAGTCCCCAACCCAGGCATCCGGGACTTCCGTGACCCAAAAGTCTCGCAAATCACAAATACTGATGGCTCCAAAACCTGGATCATGACCTTGGCCGTACTCGATCATATAAATTTCTACAGCTCAACGGATCTGAAGAACTGGACGTTGTTGAGTGAATTTGGAAAAAACCAGGGTGCCCATGGAGGAGTATGGGAATGCCCGGATCTACTACCCTTCAAAACTCCTTCTGGTGAGGAAAAATGGGTTCTTTTGGTCAGTATTAATCCTGGGGGGCCTCAAAATGGATCTGCAACCCAGTATTTTATCGGTGACTTCGAAAATGGGCAATTCACGCCCGACGACACCATGATCAGATGGCTGGACTATGGGCCTGATAATTACGCCGGAGTCACCTGGAACAATCTTCCCGCAGAACAAACCAGAACGCTGTTTATAGGCTGGATGAGTAACTGGCTCTATGCAAACGTAGTTCCTACCAAAGTCTGGAGATCAGCAATGACTGTCCCTAGAGAATTAAGTCTGTTTGATGTGGATGGTACCCTGCTGTTAAAATCCGCTCCCGCAACAGAACTGAAGAAACTTAGGTCTGAAGAATATGAAATGAACCAGGAAACTTCCGCATTGCCATCAGAAGCTGTAGAAATCATTTCAGATTTGACTTCAGATTCCTTCTCGATAACCTTTTCAAATGAGCTAGGTGAAACCCTGATACTCTCGAAAGAAAACGGCTTGATAAGTGTAGATCGCAGAAATTCCGGCAAAAATGGCTTTAATCGGGATTTTGCGGCAATTCATTCCGCACCTATGAGTTGGGAGGCAAAAGATATCAGGATCTTTTTAGACGCCTCATCCATAGAACTATTCGTAAATGATGGAGAATTAGTGATAACTTCCATCCTATTTCCGAGCAGCCCCTGGAAAAGTGTGGCTTTTTCAGAGCACCTCAATTCATTGAAAATTTATAATTTGAAAAAATAAGGTTGGTTTGCTATTGACTTCTCATAATATTTTGACATAAATTAGTATAATTAGCCATAAAAAAATGAAAAAACAGTTTTCAATCCTTATGATTTCCCTGAGCTGGGCGCTATGGTTTGTGTCTGTTTTTTCATTTCCGGTCACTATAGATTCATCCGGTAATGACTACTCACATAATTCGGTTTCGAATCTCACCCAGCTTACTAAAATCCAGTTTAATGCTCCACCAGAATTGCTGGAAATCCCGGAATTCAAAGTTGATTGGAGCCTAAATGCCAAACTTAATCCTAATTGGTATTTTGACTTTCTTAGCACTTATCAAGTCTGTTTACCTCCCTCGTTTTTCAAAAAGTCGATTTCGCTTTTCGATATAAAGGACATTTTTATACATTTTTTTTACCCTTGGTAAAATAGAATAGAACCTTTCCTAGCGACCTTAAATCGCACAAAATCTATTCATTTTATCCTTATTCCTATGATATCAATTGATTCTGTCACCCTTACAGTGACATCTTTTGCCATACTTGCTTCTGCATCACCGTTTGTATACTACAGTTACAAACTCAGAAAAATAAGCAGTGAAAACCTTGCGACATTTGAAGAGTTTTCTTCTGCAAATAATGTCATTCCCACCCAGCAGGAGCGTTGGAGAAACCACTATCATTTAGGTTTGGATGACCAATCCAAAAAGCTGATCTACCACCGGTTCGGCAGCTATCCTGAGCAAAGTCTGATTGACTTGGGCGAAGTGGCCAAAGTCAGCATTCAAGAGAAAATCCGCAGGGTACTGGTCGGAAATGAGAAGCGCT
Source organism: Algoriphagus sp. AGSA1 (assembly GCF_021390545.1). Classification (GTDB taxonomy): domain Bacteria; phylum Bacteroidota; class Bacteroidia; order Cytophagales; family Cyclobacteriaceae; genus Algoriphagus. The sequence continues at coordinate 94,588 of NZ_JAJUWR010000019.1, forward strand.
ATATATTGGACTTTTTGGCATTACAGTTCCATTTCAAGGATGCCTCCCATTCTCCCAAAACAATTGAAATCTATGATGGAGAGCTCTTTACCGATAGGGCAGGCGAACGTGGAATAGCTGAAAAATGGCAAAAAATTCTGGAGAAGCACCTGAAAGATTAAACCTGCTTATGTACTAAAATGGTTTGATCGGTAGCAAAAGGCTCAGTTTGGTAACTGAGTCTTTTTTTTTGCCCCTTACCCTATAACCCAATTGAAAGTTGATTATTTTGTACTGTTATTTGATGTGTCCCCTTGTAACTACGCGTATGGGTTTTGCAGAAACTATGGAAATTCAAATTGATACCTCTCCCTTAGAGGGATTGAGGGATTTCCACCAGTAGTACACGTTATAAATTCTATTACTTGTATTTATTCGGACACACATCTATTACTTTAAAGGTCAAAACACACAAACACCATGTCAGACACCCCTATTCATAAGGAATATACCAATGGAGAAGTTACTATCACCTGGGAGCCCCATAAATGCATCCATTCCAAGAAGTGCGTTTCGGGATTACCCTCAGTCTTTGATTTTGAAAAAAGGCCGTGGGTCAATTCTGAAGGTGCAAGTACAGAAGCAATTGTCAAACAAATAAATACTTGTCCAAGCGGCGCGCTTGGGTATTATTTTGCGGAGCACAAAGAAGAAAAGACAGGAAATGTGAAATCAGAACAGGTGGTGGAGGTAATGCCTAACGGGCCACTGATGGTCTATGGCAACCTCCAAGTCAAACTTCCCAACGATCACATCATAAACCAAAGTAAGGTTTCTGCATTCTGTAGATGTGGTTCCAGCCAAAACAAGCCCTTTTGTGACGGCACACACAAAAAAATAAATTTCCAAGGGTAAAGTCTATTCCCATGCGTAAAGTACTCGTGCTATTCGCACATCCAAAGTTCGAACATTCTGAAGTCAACCAATCTCTGATTCAGGCCATATCAGGTTTGGATAATATAGAGATCAGGGATTTATATGAGTTATACCCAGATTTCAATATATCTATCCAGGCAGAGCAGGAAGCTCTTTTCGAAGCTGAGGTAATCATATGGCAATTCCCAGTCTATTGGTACTCCTGCCCTCCCTTAATGAAACAGTGGATGGATTTAGTATTGGAGTTTTCATGGGCATATGGACCAAGAGGGATATACCTGAAAGGTAAATATGTGCTCAACGCAATCACTACAGGAGGATCGCAGGAAGCATATCACCATGAAGGAAAAAACAGATATGGCATCAATGAATATCTACGTCCTTTTGAGCAGACCGCAAGGTTGTGCCAGATGGAATACCTAACTCCTTTTCATATAGCTGGAACCCACAAAATCACGGATTCCCAACTTGCCCTAAAAACCCAATCTTATAAAAAATTACTCCTCGGACTTCGAGACAGAGAAGATATCTCAACTTTTCAGCATAGTTAACTATTGGTCTCATGAATGGATTTTTGGCAAATGCCATCCTTTATATACTCGCGGCAATTATCTGCGTCCCTATTGCCAAACGACTGGGAATGGGGTCTGTTTTAGGCTATTTGTTTGCCGGTATTCTTATCGGCCCCTATTTGCTGGGATTCATCACAAACGAAGTGGAAGGGCAGGATATCATGCATGCCACTGAGTTCGGAGTGGTAATGATGTTGTTTTTGATAGGACTGGAGCTAGAACCTAAAAACCTATGGAAAATGCGTCAGCTGATTCTCAAAGTAGGCTTAACTCAAGTTCTCCTTACCGCATTGTTCCTACTAGGAATCGGGATTTTTCTAGGTGTACAGTGGCAAATTTCACTGGCTATAGGTTTATCTATGGCATTGTCATCTACTGCTATTGTCTTGCAATCATTAAAGGAAAAAAATGAAATGAATACCCCCACGGGCAAAATGTCTTTTGGGGTTTTACTCATGCAGGATATAGCAGTGATACCTATTCTGGCCTTGTTGCCCCTTTTGGTTTTTGGACAAGGTACGGCAGTGGAGGCTACTTCAGGTATGCATGGATTTATAGATAAGTTGCCGGGATGGGGACAAACCCTGGCACTCGTTGGCGCCATAGGCATAGTGGTGCTTTTAGGACAGTTTGGTTTTGGCCCACTGCTCAACTGGGTGGCTAAAACCAGGTTAAGGGAATTGTTCACTGCCTCAGCTCTATTGATTGTAGTCGCGATAGCATTCCTGATGGAGCTGGTCGGCCTCAGTCCTGCACTGGGATCCTTTTTGGCCGGAGTGATTTTAGCCAATTCTCCCTATAAGCATGCGTTAGAATCTGATTTGGAACCTTTTAAGGGCTTGCTTTTAGGACTGTTTTTCATGGCTGTAGGTTCTACCATCAATTTTAATCTAATCTATACCGACGCCTCAGTAATAATATCTCTCACACTTGGGGTTATCGCTCTAAAAACCATCATTTTACTCCTCATCGGCAAAAGCAAAAATTTACGGATTTCATCCAATCTCAGTTTTGCCATTGGACTTTCCCAGGTAGGCGAGTTTTCTTTCGTGACGTATGCTTTTGCACTTCAATTAGGGATTTTTGACCAAGCACTTTCAGATACCCTCATGGCGGTGACTGCCTTGAGCATGACTATCACCCCTCTCCTATTGGTAATCTTGGACAAATTTGTCCTTCCGGCGATCGATAGGACACATAAGGACATCGAAAAAGAAATGGACAATATAGATGAGCACAACAAAGTAATACTAATTGGGTTTGGTCATTTTGGATCTACTCTGGGCAGATTTTTAAGAGCCAACGGCGTAGAGGCCACTATCTTAGATTCAGATCCAGACCGGGTAGAGTACCTGAGAAAAATGGGATTCAAAGTATATTTCGGTGATGGGACACGTGCAGAGTTACTACATGCTGCCGGAGCAAGTGAGGCTTCTATCCTGATTTCTGCTATTGATAGTACCCCGTACAGTATTAAAATAGTGGAACTGTGTAAAGAGGAATTTCCGCATCTGGATGTAATGATTCGGGCAAAGAACAGATACGATGCATTTGAACTTATGGAAATGGGTGTGAAAAACATCTATAGAGAACATCTGGATACTTCCATTCGTATGGGGGAAGATGTCCTCAAGAAACTGGGATTCCGGGCACATACGGTACATAGGCTGGCCAAACAATTCCGGGCTTATGACGAAGACGCTTTGAAGGTACTTGTAAAATACAAAGACAATCAGGACGAGTACATTTCAAAAAACAAACAGCAAATCGAAATGCAGGAAAACCTTCTCTCCGGCGAGTTGATGCGGAAATTTGCTGTAAATGACCAAACCTGGGATAGTGATTCTATCAAAGAGGCTGAAAAATCTGAAAATAAATCAGAATAAACTTGACTTATTAAACACTGTTTAATTAATTTTGACCATTCAAAAATCATAATGGGTATTACAGATCGCAAAGAACGTGAGAAAGAAGAGCTGAAGGAGACAATACTGAAAGCTGCAAAAAGTTTGTTTTTGGAAAAAGGCGTGGAAAAGACCTCCATGAGAAACATAGCAGATAGAATTGAGTACAGTCCTGGAATAATCTATCATTATTTTAAGGATAAAAACGAGATTTTCCATGCCCTGCATCAAGAAGGGTTTAAAGCATTAAGTGAAAAAATGGAAGTGCTTTCCGTGATCCAGGATCCTTTGGAAAGATTAAAAGCAATGGGTAAAATATACATACGATTTGCCACAGAAAACCCTGATATGTATGATCTTATGTTTATCAAGGAAGCTCCACTCTGTCATGTATTTGATTCAGAAAAGGAAGAATGGGTAGAAGGAGGAGGTGCATTTAATAGACTTCGTATGACTATCAATGAAGCACTAGCCAACGGATACTTCCCTGACCATGAGTCTGAATCCTTGGCCTATATGGTATGGTCCACAGTCCACGGAATGGTTTCTCTAAATATCCGGAAACGTTGTGATGTGATTGAGGCCGCAAGAAGGGAAAATATAGTTAGCGATGGCTTAGATGCTTTCTTTAAACTCTTGGGATAACTCCCATTTTTTTTGTCTTGCAATTAAACAATGTTCATAAAATAGACGATGTATAAAAATGACGATTAAGGCTTATATTTTACTGATCCCACTTTGCCTGTTACTTGGCCATACCGTCCCTGCCCAGGGCATTTTGAAGAAATATATCCAACTAGGGATTGAGAATAACCTGGTTCTGAAGGAGAAGAATATTTCGATTGGGCATAGCCTCCTAGCGCTAAAAGATGCCAAAAGCCATTTCTTGCCAGTGATAGATTTTGGGGCAACCTACAATCTAGCAACAGGTGGACGCACGATTAACTTCCCAGTCGGGGATCTGCTCAACAATGTTTACAGCACTTTGAATGAGCTGACCCAATCCCAGCAATTTCCACAGTTGGAAAACGTCAGCGAAAACTTCCTACCCAACAACTTTTACGATACCAGAATCAGAGTAAGCATGCCACTTATCAATCCGGATCTATCCTATCAAAAAAACATTCGCGAAAAACAGGTACAAGTCTCGGAATACGATCTGGCGATCTACAAAGCCACACTTATCCAGGACATCAAGCTTGCCTATTTCGACTATTGCACTGCACATGCGGCCATAGACGTAATCAAGAGTTCCAAAGAACTTGTTTATCAGAACCTTAGAGACAACCAATCACTTCTCCAAAATGGAAAGGGACTTCATGCAGCTGTATTGCGAGCTGAGAGTGAAGTTGAAAATATAAATGCGCTCCTGATTGAAGCTGAGAATAGAGAGAAGAACGCAAGCTATTATCTTAATTTCCTCCTCAACAGACCATTGGAAACCGAGCTTGTTTTTGAAGAGCAACCACTTGATTGGGAATTGATCAGAAATCTCGCACAGGAAGAAAATCTCTCATTCAGACCTGAACTTTTACAGTTTTCCTCCCTCAATTCTATTCAGGAAACCCAATTGAAATCGAGCAAAAATTATTGGATCCCCAGACTTAATACGTTTGCTGATCTTGGAAGCCAGGCGTTCAATTTTGAGTTTAGCGGTCAAAAGACCGCATATCTTTTCTTTGGGTTGAATCTTTCCATTCCCATATTCCAGGGAAACAGGAATAGAACCCAAATACAGCGTTCCCGGCTTGGATTGGAGAACATTGCAATACAACAAAACCTCACTGAAAACAAGCTAACCCTCGATTTAAAACTTGCAAAAAATCAATTGAAGACAAGTGAAGCCACTTATCGCTCGGCTGAGAAGAAGACCGAATCCTCAAGTACTTACCTCAGGTTAGTCAATCGTGGATTTAAAGAAGGCACCAATTCCCTTATAGAATTTATAGATGCCAGAAATCAACATACACAAGCTGAATTACAAAAAACGATTACTGCTTACGCCCTCCTAAAGGCTCAAGCCACGCTTGAAAGACAACTGCTCGTAGATACATATTAACCATTTAACCATGAAAAGTTTAACAAACCTCTACTCTATCCTTTTGCTGACAGGAATAGCTTTCGGCTGCGGACAAGCAGAGACCACACGTCCCCTGCCCTCCAAAGGAGAAGTAATCCCGGTAAAAGTACAAATCCTCGAAAAAGGCAGCCACTCCAACCCGATTTCCACCAGTGGTAATTTTACCACTAAAAATGAAACCATCCTGTCATTTAAAGTTGGGGGGATCGTTTCCAGAATTTATGTGCAGGAAGGAGAAAAAGTAAAGCAAGGACAGCTGCTTGCGACCTTGAATTTGACCGAGATCCAGTCAGGTTTAAATCAGTCAAAAATAGGACTGGAGAAAGCAAAAAGAGATTTTGAAAGAGTAACTCGACTTTATACGGATAGTGTGGCCACGCTGGAGCAAAAGCAAAATGCCGAAACAGCATTGGAGATAGCGGAGCAACAATTCAAAACGGCGGCATTTAACCTGGAATATTCACAGATCAGAGCAAATCAAAGCGGGTTCGTCTTGGCAAAATTTGCCAATGAAGGGCAGCAAGTCGCTTCCGGAGCGCCGGTTTTGCAGATCAACGGCAACAACGCTAATGCTTGGGTCTTTCGGACCAATGTTAACGATCAAAACTGGTCTTACATCACTCTAGGAGACTCCGCCAGTCTGCGTACAGACACAGAAGAGAGCAGGGGTTTTTCGGGAAAAATTGTTCGTAAGAGCCAAGCCGCTGACCCGGTCACCGGCTCTTTCTGGATAGAGATAGCCCCAGACAATCCAGGGGAGACAAAATTCGCTTCCGGCATGTTTGGCAGAGCTACTGTTTTCCCAAGTAATCAAATAGAGGCCTGGGAAATCCCCTACGAATCTCTTCTCGATGCTCAAGGGGATCAGGGCTATGTCTTTGTATCGAAAGACCAAAAAACGGCTGAAAAAGTATCCGTAAAGTTGGGGAAGATCTCTCCTAAATCAGTCCAGGTAACCGAAGGACTTGCGGGATATCCACATTTGATCATTTCGGGCTCTGCCTATCTCACAGACCAGTCCCAAATCAAAATCCAGAATTAAGATGAAATCGAGCATGACTCAAGAGTCACAATTGGAGGATAATAATGCATGCGAGATTCCACCTGCCTGCCGGCAGGCAGGTGTGGCCTTTAAAAGACAAATTATAAACACATGAAATCGAGCATGTCGAAGGCGACACACAAAGGGATGATTATTCCCCGTGCGAGATTCCATGTGACCATTGAAAAACAATTATAAACACATGAAAATTTCAGATTTTGCCGTTAAAAATTATCAGTTTACACTGATCATTTTCCTGATGGCAATAGCAATCGGCTCGACTACGTTTTTCAATATGCCCCGCAGCGAGGATCCCGTGATAGAGGCTCCACAATTCCCTGTAGTGGTGGTATATCCGGGGGCTAGTCCAGAAGATATGGAGGAGTTGGTAGTAGATCCATTGGAAAAGGTTATTTACGGGCTGGAAGACATTAAAAGGATAAAGACGGAGATACAAGACGGAGTAGCGGTGATCTTCGTGGAATACAATTATAATAAAGATGTCAATGAGAAGTATCAGGAATTGGTACGGGAAGTCAATTCTCTTCGTCCAGAGCTCCCGCAGGATATTTATAGCATAGAGATCAGAAAAGTAAGACCATCCGATGTGAATATCTTACAGCTAGCTATGATCTCAGAAAATGCTTCTAAGGAACAAATGAAACACTACGCCGATAGGCTTCAGGATGTGTTGGAGAAAATCAACGAGTTGAAGAAAGTAGAGATCCATGGGATTCCGGCTCAGATCGTCCGTATCGAACTAAGTTTGGATAAAATCTCAGAAATGAATATCCCTTTAAATGCTATCATTGGAAGTATTCAAAGTGAACTGGCGAATATTCCGGGGGGATCAGTAGAAGCTGGTACCAAGACTTTCAACGTAAAGACAAGTGGAAATTACACCTCCGCATCCGAAGTCGAAGAGACTATCATATTCTCTTACCAAGGCAAAAACATTGCGCTTAAGGATGTGGCGACTGTTCATTATGACTTTGAGGATCAAACTCATCTTACAAGGCTAAATGGCTATCGTTCGCTGTTCATCACTGCTGCGATGAAAGAGGGGAACAATATATCCTCCCTGCAGAAAAAGTATCTTGCTGTATTGGAATCCTTCAGATCTGAACTTCCGGAAAACATCGCTTTGGTGACCGCTTTTGATCAGGCAGATTATGTTAACAGGCGTCTAAGCGGATTGGGGACGGATTTTCTGATCGCCATAGGATTGGTATTTATCACTCTTTTGCCGCTGGGAAACCGGGCATCACTGATTGTAATGATCTCAATCCCGCTTTCCCTTGCCATTGGTCTTGTTCTTCTGAATGCCTTCGGATTCGGTCTCAACCAGCTAAGTATCGTAGGCTTGGTAGTTGCCCTGGGACTTTTAGTAGATGACAGTATTGTGGTAGTGGAAAATATTGAACGATGGATACGCGAAGGCCATTCCAGAATGGATGCTGCACTTTTGGCCACCAAACAGATCTCTGTATCAGTAGTCGGCTGTACTGTTACTTTGATTATAGCTTTTATGCCATTGGTGTTTTTACCCGAAGGTTCCGGTGACTTTATCAGGAGCCTTCCGCTGGCGGTCATTATGAGCGTGCTGGCATCTATGCTGGTATCTCTCACAATTATCCCATTTCTGGCATCCAGGATTCTCAAAGAGCATGGCGGCACCGAAAATCGCATTCTCGCATTTGTGCAAAAGGCCATACATAAAAGCTATGCCCCTATTTTAGAAATGGCCTTGAAGATGCCTGTCCGCACATTAATGATTGCAGGTGGCATTTTCGTGGCCTCACTGGTTCTATTTCCCATTATCGGTTTTAGTCTTTTTCCTCCATCGGAGAAACCACAATTTCTTATCAACATCACCACCCCTTTGCAATCCAATCTCTCAACAACAGATCTGGTTGCAAGAGAAGTGGAAGCTGAACTCAGCCAGATACCGCAATTGATGAATTTCTCCACCAATGTAGGAAAGGGGAATCCCAGGATTTACTATAATGAAATCCCGGAAAACGAGCGAACAGATTATGCACAGATCTTTGTACAGTTGGATCCGGCAACCACTCCTCCCCAAAAGATGGCTTTAATCGAAGAGTTGAAAAGTAAATTCATCGACTATGCAGGCGCAAAAATAGAAGTGAAAAACTTTGAACAGGGACCTCCTGTAACGGCTCCTGTGGAAGTAAGAATTAGCGGGGGCAATCTCGATACGCTCCGTCGCTTGGCCACTCAAGTTGAGGCCATGCTAAAAGACACCGAAGGCACACTCTACATCAACAATCCTATTTCCAATCTTAAAACAGATATTAAGGTAGATATCCAAAAGGATAAAGCGAGACAACTGGGAATAAACATCGCGGATATAGACCGAACAGTGAGATTGGCTATTGCTGGATTGAACTTGGGCTCGTTTACTGACGAATTTGGAGATGAGCGGGATATACTCATCACTAGCCCACGGGCAGCAAAAGCAACCTTGGCAAATTTCGATGGTTTACATATCAATAATCAACAGGGAGCAGGGATCCCCCTTTCCCAGGTAGCTGATCTTAAATTAGAAAGCAGCAACCTCTCCATAGACCATTTCAATAAAATCAGATCAGTCTCTCTATCGGCTTTTGTAGATCCTAACTACTTGAATGATCGTGTCATCAATGAGGTCATCGCCAAAATGGAGGTCATGGATCTACCAGAAGGCTATAGTTATACTATGGGAGGCGAATATGAAACAAGACAAGAATCCTTTGCTGGATTCAATACCGTGATAATTGTCACAGTTTTTCTATTTATCGCCGTATTGATTTTGCTTTTCAAAACGTTTAAGAGCACCATCATCGTACTGTCAGTCATTCCGCTGGGAATGGTCGGGGCACTAGTGGCTCTTTGGGTGACGGGAAACTCTTTATCCTTTGTTGCAATAATCGGTCTGATCGCACTCGCAGGGATAGAAGTGAAAACCTCAATATTATTAGTGGATTTTACAAATCAACTACGCTTGGAAGGAAAAGCACTCAATGAAGCTATTCGCGAGGCGGGAGAAGTACGCTTCTTACCTATCGTGCTTACCACAGTCACCGCAATAGGTGGATTGATCCCGATAGCGATTTCCACAAACCCGCTCATCTCCCCTCTGGCAATAGTGTTGATTGGCGGATTAATAAGCTCCACACTTCTTTCAAGGATTGTCACTCCAGTCATGTACAAACTACTGCCACCAAAAATAGGATCCCAAGCTCAGCAATCCGCAGTACAATAATACCACCGGAGCCTTCCTCACATGAAACCAATGCAGCAGCCCACTATCAAGTCCCAGATAGCACGTATCCCAAAAACCTCAAACTTATCTAGCTGTCAGGTAATTAGTATGTATAATTAACATTCCTATTTATTGTTAATTATAGGTTTTCCTGTAGCGAATCACTGAGTAATAACGTCTTAATCTAGTATTTTGGAACTAAATATTTGTTTTGATGTTTCCACTGACCGTCCGAACACATAATCATCTATTCTTTTTCATTTCAAAAAGCACCTACTATGAACCAACAATTTACACAGCTAAAAAAGGCCATTGAAGTCTTCCACTCCTATGGCATCACGCTGATTGGCCAGCATAAAAACGCTGACTTTATTGAGCAATTGCGCATGGATCCTGTTTTTGTAAACGGTCTTATTTTCGAACTTGAATACCATTTGCAGGTTATTTTCCAGGAGGAAAAACTCGGCACCGTACATACACCTAAGGATTTGATAGTTCTACTCTTCAATATCCCGCAGGAGAATTGACTTGAGTTTTGAAGATTAAACCAGCTAATAAGGGTTGTGTTCTTTATTCGAAAACAACCCTTTTTTTAATACGCAACTTGCTAATCAACTCTATAATAAATAATACCCAATGAACTAGCCAATGGTGGCATGACAGTATGAAGCTCCGAATTCTTATTTCTAAGCTGAAACTCTCTGGTAAGCGTAGTACGGTCGTCTAAACTCAGTTCCTCTTTGTCCAGATAAAACTCATCACTTCCCTGAATGGTGTAAAGTTCTTGTATGGCAACCTCAATTTTTCCATTGGTGATTTGAAAGCTTCCCGTAAAATATTCCCGAAAACCAATTACATCTTCGGTCTCCAAGTCTCTTAAGAAAACTTCTGAATATACTTTTCCATCGGCCTCGAATCTTATAGAAGACACGTAATCATACGGTTGACCTGAAGCTGTATCCTCAATTACATTCCGCCATTGACTTTGAGTCAATACCTCTGGATTGATTTCATTATCGGTATTGCAACCAAAAAGAAGCAATCCAAAAGCAATCAGTGTTGATAGTTTTGCCTTCATGGTAAATATGATTTATGAGAAAGAAATTTGAATTTAAACAAAAGAGAACCAGAATCTTACCCAATACGAAATATAAATTCCAAATGCTACAATCCAAGGCGATTTCAGACAATCCTGAACAGGCGGATTTACCGTAGTATTCCACGCTGGCTAGGAATAACTCCCAATCATTTCCACGATTAAACTGTCAGCTCCAATGATATGGTAAAAAGCACAATATAAACCATTTATGACTTTTGTTTAGAAATAATCTAAATAAAACTTGACAAGTGACTGGAGGCTGTTCTATTTTTACAATTATTTAATATTAGTCTAAATAAAACACCAGCTATGAATAAATGCCTACACCTCATCCTTACCTCATGTTTTTTTCTCATTTTGAACGGCCTATTGGCACAAAGTGGCATCATCAAAGGAAAAGTCTCAAATAGAGATGGAAGTCCGTTGGAATTTGTGAACATCAGTATAAAAAACCATGGTAAGGGGGCAATCACCAATTCCAGAGGGGAGTTCACCATCCAAGATGTGAATCCTGGTACCTACACCCTTTTGGCATCCTATATTGGATACACTGCAGACCCCAAGGAAGTAGCTATACAAGAAGGACAGCTTTTGGAAGTTGATTTTCAACTTTCAGAACTCCAATTAGGACTTCAGACAGTAGAAATAACAGGAAGAAGAGAAGTAGGCTACGACAATAAAGAGACCTTTTCAGCTACCAAAACCGCTTCTTTGATAAAGGATGTCCCGGCCACAATTAATTTTGTGACCAAGGAGCTCATGCTCGACCAGGTAGCATTCACAGTTAACGATGTGGTGAAAAATGTACCGGGAGTCAATCAATTCTCCTTTTACAACGATATATCCATAAGGGGCTTTAGGATCCAGGGACAACGCAATTCTGGAACACTTCTAAACGGCATGAGAACCTTTACAAGCTTTTGGAAGCCCCAATTAGTCCCCCATATTGAACGTGTAGAGATCATCAAGGGGCCAGCTTCGGCACTTTTCGGAAACGCATCTCCCGGTGGATCCATCAACAGGGTAACAAAAAAACCGCTTGCGGAATCTCGAAAATCCATTTCTACCTCTGTGGGAAACTTCAATACGGTAAGGGCACTGGCTGATTTTACCGGTGCTATGACTGACGACAAAAAACTGCTCTACAGGCTCAATCTTGGCTTTGAAAATTCCGATGGGTTCCGAGATTTACAGTTTAGCAGAAACCTGGTGGTCGCTCCCTCCTTCGCATTTTTGCCCACTACCAATACAAGCCTGAATTTTGACATAGTCTATCAGGATTCAAAAGGAAGGCTGGACAGGGGGCAGGCAGCATTCGGAAACAGGGACCTGTACACTACTCCCATCACTACTTCCCTTAGTGCCGTCAATGATTACCTAAATGAAACCACCATCAATACAACGGTTTCGCTTCGCCACAATTTCTCTGAGCGAATCAGTTTTAACGGAACCTACCAATTATCAAGCTATACAGAGGATTTATTGGAACACAGGACCTCCAATCAGTTTGCCGCCCTTGGTGATGGCACATTTGACGAAACAAAGGTGGCCATGCGTGTATTTGAACGCAAGCGTTCCTGGAGCAACAGTGCTTTCAACAACTACATCAATGCGGCATACCAGCTCGGTAAAGTGAAAAACAACATCCTCTTCGGTTACGATTACTTCCGTCAGGAACAACTTCCCGGTGGATCCCAGTTAGAGGCCCGAACCTATCTTCTGAAAAACGGAGGAACAGCCAATAGTTTCAATGTCAACAACAAAGACAACTATATCCTGGATGTTGATGGAAACCCAAAAACAAACGTTACGCACTTTGACCTCACCTCCCCTATTTCAAATGGTATCCAGGATATGAGCAAGTACATCTATAACCAGGTGACGTACAACCAATACTTACAGCAAACGCATGGAATCTATATACAGAACCAATCAGAAATAGGTCCTCTCAAGGTACTATTAGGCCTGCGGCAGGAGTATTTCCAAGATTTACTTGATTACAACAGCCCAAGTGAAGAAGAGGTAAAACAAGATGCATTATTGCCGAGGATTGGATTGGTTTACACCATCACCCCCAATATCAACCTGTATGGTACTTGGGTTCAGGGATATCAGCCACAGGATGCCGCAGGCATTATCAATCCTGATGCGGGAGGACCATTTGATCCCCTCACCAGTGAGATGTTTGAATTTGGATCCAAAACCGAATGGTTCCAGAAAAGGCTCAGCGCGACGATATCACTATATCAAATCATAGAACGGGGCGGCCTTTACAATGCAAACAATCCTGAAAACCCAGAATTGCTGTTACAGCTTGGCGAGGAACAGTCAAAAGGCGTGGAAGTAAACCTTACCGGTAATATACTTCCCAACTGGTCCATAGTAGCGGGATACGCATTCAATGACGCAAAGATCACACAGGCAGACATAGAGGAGGTTATCGACAGACAAAAACCGAATGCCCCCCGCAACTCAGCAAATTTCTGGTCGAAATATATTTTTGACCGAGGTTCATGGGCTGGATTGGGGTTAGGGTTGGGATATAATTATGTTTCAGACCGGTTCGGATCCATTGTGTCTGCTGACGAACCAGATATATTTCCAGCTTACGGGATAATAGACGCCGCCTTGTACTATCAGCTTGACAAGGTGCAGTTCCAAGTCAATGTGAATAACCTTTTCAATAAAACCCATTGGGTAGGAGGTTATGATGTGCTTCGGGCTTTTCCCGGAAGCCCCAGAAGTGTCATGGCTACTGTTTCTTACATCTTTTAACACACTTGAAACCCGCTGTGAAGCTGAAAAAAAAGACACTGTTCAAAATCCATAGCTGGATCGGAATCAAACTGGGCATACTGTTTTTTATAGTATGCTTTTCCGGTACCCTGGCGACCCTGAGCAACGAAATGGACTGGCTGTACTATCCCGGACTGCGTGCAACTGGCCAGGGAGAACGGGTCTCCTATAATTCACTTGTACGCGAAATCCAAAGAGAGTTCCCCACCGGAACATTAACCTATTGGGTGATACCGGATGAACCTTACCTTAACGACATAGCCTATGTGGAAGAAAATGGGCATAGAAGGTATGTGTTTGTGGATCCCTACAAGGGGAAAGTCACAGGAAGTACTCCGGTTACTTTCCAGCGGTTTTTCCGGGATTTTCATTATTACCTCTTTATGCCTTTTTATCAGATCGGTTATTTTATCGTCTTGGTATTTGCATTTTTCCTACTTACTGCCTTCCTGACCGCATTATTTTTCTATAAAAAATGGTGGCAGAAATTCCTGGAGCTTAAATCCAACAAAGGGGCCTTGGTCTTTTTCCGCAGTTTGCACCGTGTAGTCGGCATATGGTCCATCCCCTTTGCAATGGTGGTCACACTTACAGGCATATGGTATTTCATTGAACGCACCAACATAGGAAACGTATCCGGGATATCCAACCCGCAGCCCCCCTCATTTGAAAATGTTCAAAATGGGGATATAACTATAGACACGGTAGCATTTTCTTATCAGCTGGATTATGACAAAGCGGCCAAACTAGCTTTTGCAGAAATCCCTGGATTGAAGATCGGCGGAGTAGTTCCGCCAAGAAAACCTAACGAGGCTATTTATATCCGGGGAAAAAGCCACGTGCCGCTCGTACGTAAAAGAGCCAACAGAGTATATGTTTCTCCTGGAGACTACCGGGTGGTGGGTATTCAGAAAGCAGAAAAAATCCCAACGGTGATGTATATTAACGATATAGCCGATCCTCTTCATTTCGGAAGTTGGGGAGGATTGATCACCAAAATCATATGGTTTCTTGGCGGAGTATCCATTTCTGGTCTGGTGCTCACAGGTCTGTGGATAGCATTAAAACGCCAAGCAAAACAAAGATTAGCAGGAAATGCTCCGGCGATGGGCATTTGGAAATACATCAATTGGGCAATTTCATCGATTATAGTAGGCTTTATGTACTTTTTTATGATTTCCACCTACTCTGTCACTTGGACGGCATTAGTTGCCGTAACCCTGATACTTGGCATCATCGTTTTCATCAGTTGGTACGTATTTGATTACAGGCTTAATAAAGCGGTGCGATGACAATATCTATCATAATTTATTTGAACTAGGGCTTATTGAAAAAGTCTCAGGTATACCAGACTTGCCTACAGGCAAGGCAGGTTCAAGGCGGCCAAATGAAGATGTATGCTTATACCTCAAATGAGACCAAAGTAGAAGGTGGTATGGCTGAGGATAGTTTGAAAAACCCGATTTTAGGATTTTCTTATACATGGATAAAAATCTATTGTCATCTATCATCTTGCACTAACTGAAAAACCGCTCGCAGGAAAAATAGGCTAATCATTCAAAAAGATAACTTTTGACCTATATTGATTTTTTCAGCATGCCCTATTTAAAATTGCCCGTGTAAGTAAAACCGTTCTATAAGGCTGCTCCGGATATTTGTAATGCTAAATACAGTTAGGGATTAAGTACTTCGGCATTGAATCCCCTGGATTGCCAATAGGAGGTAACTCCGTCATCCAGATAAACGAATAAAGCCTCTACACCCTCCAAGCTTTCAACCATACGCTTTCCCTCCTTCTCACCCATGATCATGCAGGCTGTGGCCAAGGCATCAGCTGTGATGCAATCTTGTGCTTTTACCGTTGCGCTGGTCAGGTGATGCTGAATGGGATAGCCAGTTCGGGGATCCAATAGATGCGACTGCCTACGTCCCAAGCTATCCACTATAAAATGACGGTAGCTGCCAGAGCTTCCCAGAGCTTCATCTTCCAAAGAGATGATTGCATAGAGGTGATCATCAGCACCTTTTTCGGAAATTGGATTTTCTATTCCTATTCTCCAAGAACTCCCTCTGGGGCTTAATCCTTTGCAAAGAACCTCGCCTCCTATTTCCACTTTGAAATCGTAGATTCCTTCGTTTTCCAAGAAATCACCAATCATATCAATTCCATATCCTTCTCCCAAGAAATTAAGATCCAGCGTGACTCCATCTTTTGAAGTAGTTAACATACTGTCATTATCAATAATTGCTGAGAAATCCGTGAACTTTAGCAGAGAGTCAACAGAAGCACTGTCCAGTTTTTGAGGATCTGAAGAACCAAATCCCCAGAGCACCCTTCTTTCCTTTGGCTGCTTTATTGGTCAGGATGGTATACAGCTCTCCTTGGGAAAGGGCTGTTTCATCAATACTGAGATGGGTTCCCAGGTTTTCGGGAAAGAGAATCCAGTCTTTGGCATGTGGGCGTTGTGGCCAGTCCAGGAAGTTGCTCAGATGGAAAACGTATTGATGCTCTAGGTTTTTTCCGTTTACATGAAAGTTCTCCGCCAGACTTTTACAGCTTACCGGCGATGAATCCAGTCGTTCCTTTTTAAAAAAAGTGCGAATTCCTCTGTCATCCGCGTGCCGTTTGCTACCAAGCCCCAATCCCTGCTTACATTTTTGCCAGTCTCTTCATTGAGCCACTTCCTTCTTTTTATGTTAAGAAAACAGGCTTTCCCACGTAGCGGAAAGTCCTGGACGCACACCTCTTCATAAAAACCTTTTGAGGTCAGTTTTGATCCCTGAAGATGCTCGGGATGAATGTTGAGCTCTTCAAGATAAATGTGGTAGGCATTGTCTTTAAGTACTGCTGAAGTAACCTTGAAAAATTCAAGCAGGCCATGCGGCAAAAGCAAGCTGAGGTAATCCTTTTCTTCCAATTCTTTTTTTCAACAAAGAAAATCGATTCAGTCAATTCCCCCAACTTTTAGGACTGATCCATGAGAATCCATGGATTCAGACTGATCTCATTTTGTGTGCAAATGAAAAAAGCACTTAGCGAATATTTACGCTAAGTGCTTAATAACTATGAGCCTCCTATCGGGATCGAACCAATGACCTACTGATTACAAGTCAGTTGCTCTACCAGCTGAGCTAAGGAGGCTTATTTCGTTATTGTGATGCAAATATAGCCGTTCACTTTATTTGCTCCAAACCCCCGGAAAAGAAAAATTCTATCTCTCTAATTCTGAGTGAGAAAAATTTAAAATTCTCTCAAAATAGACAGCTTACTCTTCAGCTTTTCGATCTCCTCTTCTGCTTTTTGGATCTTCAGATCAAACTGGTCTTTCAATTTATCCGCTGTTCTGGATGCAGCGAAGAACTCCAGGTTATTTTTCCAAAGGGTAATATTGTTCTCCAAATCGGAAATCTGCTTTCTGATACCGTGTTCTTTCTTATTTAAGGTCTTTACTGCATTGGGATCCGACTGGAGTCTGTTCAAGTTTAGTCTAAAAAGGAAGTCTTCCCTTCCAGAACCTTCCGGATCTAATTTTTCCAGATATTGGTCCACTACTGTCTTGAATTGAACCTGGATTTCCTTCATCGCTTTTCTAGGTACAAAACCTATATCGTTGAACTCTCCTACCAACTTGCTCAATTCCTCTTCTGAAACTTCCCCATCGGAAGCAGCCTTTGCGATCTGCTGGCAAACCGTCTGTTTTCTCTTTAGGTTATCTTCAAACTCCGCGTTTGAAGTTTTGTTAGACTCTCTTCTATTATCAAAGAAAGTATCGCAAGCAAGCTTAAAGCGCTTATAAAGACTGTCTCTGCTCTTCTCCGGAGTTGGTCCCAGTTTTTTCCAATCTTGCTGGAGTCTTACCAGAGCATTGCTGGTGTTCTGCCAATCAGTACTGTCTTTTAACTCTTCCGCTTTGGTGATCAATTCCTCAGCTTTGGCCTGGTTCTGTAATCTGACTTCATCCAGTTCCTTGAAGAATAAATTCTTATTATGGAAAAATTGCTTGAATGATGCCCAGAATGTCTTATTGATTTCCTTACCGGATTCCCTAGGTACGGGGCCTATCTTTTCCCAGCTTTTCTGAATTTCGAGGATTTCTTTTGTTTTGGTGTTCCAATCCCGGATTCTGTCAGCTGAAAATTCAGAAAACGGCTTTAAGACTTCAATCAGTGCTTCTTTCTGTTTTTGGTTTTCTTTGAACACCTCCTTTTGGCCATCATAGAAGTCCTTTCTACGCTCATATACAGCATCAGAAGCTCCTTTGAATTTTTGCCATAGTTCCTCTTGTTCTTCTCTGGGAACAGGCCCTATATGCTTGAATTCTTCATGAAGTTCATTTAAGGATTTGATGGCATCTTTGAGGTCCTTGACATCCTTCAGTGCTTTGGCCTTTTCCACCAACTCTAATTTGCTTTCAAGATTTTTCTTTCTATCAAGCTCTTTAAGCTCAAAATAGATACTTCTATTGTCATAAAAGCGATCCATCAGCGCATTATAGCTAGCCCAAAGACTTCTGTTTTGAGATGAAGGTACCTGACCTATGCTTTTCCAC
The DNA here is from genome assembly GCF_021390545.1 of Algoriphagus sp. AGSA1. GTDB lineage: Bacteria > Bacteroidota > Bacteroidia > Cytophagales > Cyclobacteriaceae > Algoriphagus. Next base: position 112,811 of record NZ_JAJUWR010000019.1, read on the forward strand.
TCTTCCTGTAGCGACTTGATCGTAGCCATACTAAGCGTGGTCTCCTCACCATCAACCAACTCACGTAGTTTATTGAGCAGTTCTGTTTTAGCCGCTAGATTGGCCTCTTTTTTTCTTTCAGCCTCCTTGCGGAGTGAGCTGAGCTGGTTTCTATATTCGTAATAATAGGTATTGAATTCCTTTTCTTCATCACTAGGCCTAAAATCAAAATCGTCCTCTACTCCCCCTTCCGCTTTAAACCGATCCAGTGCCTCCTCTTTTTCCTTTTTGGTGTATTCATCAAAAGCAGCCTTAATTTCATGCACCAGTTTGTCAATCCGGCTTAAATTCCCTTGCTTGACTTTACTTTTAAGCAGGGTGAGGAGTTCGATCTTGGAAAGAGAGCTGGTGTCAATTGTTTCCTCATGATCATGGTCATCTTCTTCTCCTTCTGATTCATCCGCATCAGAATCGTCTGAAGACCTATCATGGACTTCAGTCAATTCTTCCTCATCGGTTTTTTTCCGTGTATCCTCATCCTTATTTGTCGGCGATTCTGGAATTTTCGATGCTGTGGCTTCCTCTACGGCACTGCTTTCATCATCAGATTCATCAGTAAGCTTATTTGGATCGACAGGGTCTGCCTTCTCGTCAGGAGGGAGATTTTGATCTTCCCCAGAATCTTTGACATGCACGGAATCATCAGGTTGAACTTTCGAGGATTCATCCTGTGCTTCAGAATTTTCTTTTTTGTCTATACCCTTTACCTTTTCAGAATTTGAGGCTTGGGTCACCTTGTCCTTTTCGGACGGATCATTACTTTTCTCAGTCATAAAAACACTACTATTAAGAGGCAATATGAGCAAAAGTAGGGATTTTGCCTAATTTAATCTTGGATCTAGCGGATAATTTGCTATCACTTTAAATTCTCCTCCCATATTCTTCAGCAGGTCTTTCCAGAGTTGTTCCGGTGAAAAATCAAAGGTTTTCTCCCCCAGGTGATCTTTACATATGATCCATATCTCATCAGATAATTCATCGTCCAGTTGATCAGTTCCCCAGCCACTGTACCCAAGGAAAAACCTGATTGAATCCGGGTCAAAAAGCCCTAGTTTAAGCTTCGACACCAGCGAATTGAAATCTCCCCCCCACCAAATGTTTTTGCCAAGTGGAATGCTTCCTTCCAGGGATTTTTGACCAAAATATATAAAGTGTAACGTATTCTGCTCCACTGGCCCCCCCACAAACACTTCTTTATCCAGAAAATCCAATGCCTCTACAAGTTCCCCAAGTTTAAGGATAGAGGGTTTGTTGATAATCAAACCAAAGCTACCTTCTTCAGAATGCTCGCAGAGCAATACCACCGAACGCACAAAATTCTCGTCTTGGAGAAATGGCTCGGAAATTAAAAGATCGCCGGGTTTAGGATTACGTTGTGCTTTAATACTCATTCTTCTCTCAATTCTAAATTATTGAAAAATATAGATTATAATTTTTTAAATGCAATGCCAATGGTAATTTTATCTAAAAGATAATTTCATTTACAAACCACCTATGGATATCTCAGCCATACGTAAAGACTACACCATTAAGACACTGGATATCAGTGATGTAAAGCCTGATCCCCTTGCCCAATTTGAGGTATGGTTCAGCGAGGCATTGACAGGGGAGGTTTTGGAAGTGAATGCCATGACCCTATCGACAGTTGGGATGGATGGCAGCCCAAATGCCAGAATCATACTACTCAAGGGAGTAGATAACGGATTTGTTTTTTTTACCAATTACGAAAGTGAAAAAGGCAATGAACTCGCAAACAACAATAAAGCATCGCTTACTTTTTTCTGGCCAGAACTGGAACGCCAGGTACGGGTGAGAGGAAGTGTGGAACTAGTAACAGACGAAGAGTCTGACACTTACTTTTTCTCCAGACCGTTAGGTTCCCAGATCGGGGCTTGGGTATCTGCACAGAGCCAAAAAATCAAATCCCGTGAAGAACTGAATCTTAAAAAGATTGAATTGGAAAAAGAGTTTACTTCCACCCCCATCACCCGGCCACCCCATTGGGGCGGATATAGATTGGTTCCTCATACCCTGGAATTCTGGCAGGGAAGACCTAGCAGGCTACATGATAGAATCAAATATGAACTTGTAAACGGGCAATGGGAAATAAGTAGGTTAGCACCCTGATCACATTAGATCAAATAAATTGTCCGTTCCAATCATCCGCTCTACCGTAAATCCTTCCCCATATTTGACCAGTATCTTATGTCCAAACTCCCGGGCCCTGGCTTCGATGAAAGGCAAAAAATCAGGATCGGAAATAAAGCTGGCAGGCTCCTTACTGTCAGGGTCATAGAACTGCGATTGGAACGCCAAAATGCTGTCAATTTTGGTTTTCCAAAATGGGGTAATATCCATCACAAAGTCAGGTTCAATGAAATTATTCTGTATGTAATGATAGACAAACTTCGGTCGCCATGCTTCTTGTTGGATGCCATCAACATGGGTTTCGATCTTACGTAGTCCACTCATAAAACAAGCCGTGCTGGCTAAACTGGAGCCTTTGCCGTGATCCGGATGCCTGTCCGATATCGCATTGGCCAAAACAATCTCAGGCCTGTACTTTCTTATCATTTCGATAAGTTTCTGCTGGTGATCCTGATCATTTTGAAAATAAACATCTTTGAACCCCATATTCTCACGTGCGGATAGTCGAAGGATTTTGCTTGATGCTTCTGCCTCTTGAAGACGAAGCTCCGGTGTCCCTCTAGTCCCCATTTCACCTTGGGTGAAATCGACTACCCCTACTTTATGCCCTTTAGCTACGTGAGCAGCGATTGTACCTGAGCAGCCTAACTCGGCGTCATCCGGATGGGCAGCAAAAACTAAAATATCCAGCTTTGTCATTTTTTGATTTGCCTAGCGAACCCGAAGATTCTGGCCAATTTTTAGTATTGTTCTCGTGGAAATCCCGTTCAATCTGGTCAGGGAGCTTACTGAAACCCCATATTTCCGGGCTATAGATCCCAGATTTTCTCCTTTTTTGACTTTATGGTATGCATTCGTCCTAGCCTGTACTATGTTCCCAAAAAGGTCAGGTGTTATCGAGTAGGTCTGGCCTCGTATTTTATATTCCGGAAAATCATAGACTTTTTCAGCATCAAAGGCCAAACCTCTATAACGGAGCTCATAATGTAAGTGCGAGCCTGTGCTCCTTCCCGTATTCCCTCCCTTTGCGATAATATCCCCTGCTTTGACCTCCTGCCCCACGTCCACAAGCTGCTTGGAAAGATGACCGTAGAGTGTTTCAAGGCCATTTTTATGGCGAACTACGATATAGTACCCATAGCCATATCGGTCATAAGATTTCACCCGGACAATCCCATCAAACCCACTATAAACAGGATCACCAGTATCCAAATCCAAGTCAGTCCCATAGTGCCACCTTCTCCATCTGTACCCATAAGAGGAGGTCACACGGGTAGCTTCTAAGGGCATTTTCCAATTATATCCGAAAAATTCATCATAAAGCCGGATATTAACTGTGTCAGTGAATGTTTTGGGATCAAAATTATAAATGTCAATCTTATTGGAGTCCCAAGATGAATAATATTCAAAAGCAGTGACCCAAATGCTGTCAATCTGGATCTGCTCCGAAACTTTTACCAATTGGTTGGTTGGAGCCCAGATTATGATATTCTGATCCTCACTGATAATCGACCTTACCCTACCCAGATTTACATTATTCTCAAAAATAATAGAATCGGTCACAGACGATAGAGTCCTAAGATAAGACTCTTGATCAAATCCCCTTAATTCTATGTTCCTCCTCTCCTGGCTTGCACCGGCTGGGGAGACTGTGTTGTTTTTTTTAATAATCTTTGGAAAAATTTGAGCATTGGCACTCAAAGCACCAATGCTCATACTTATACTAAAGACTACGAATAGGATCGAATACCTCATCTATTGGGTTTATTCATGCTCTAACTCAGCCAAATACCGCTCAGCATCCAACGCTGCCATACACCCTGTCCCGGCTGCAGTCACAGCCTGTCTATAGATGTTGTCTTGTGCATCTCCACAGGCAAAAACACCTTCCACGTTTGTTTTGGTACTTCCCGGTATAGTTTTGATATAGCCGGCTTCATCCATGTGAATATAGTCTTTGAAGATGCCGGTGTTTGGTTGATGACCAATAGCAACAAAGAAGCCAGAAATAGCGATTTCTGATTTTTCTCCTGTTTTATTGTTAAAGATTCTCACACCATTTACTTCCTCCCCACCAAGTATCTCATCAGTCTCGGTATTCCAAAGAATTTCGATTTTCGGATTACTCATGACACGCTTTTGCATAATCTGGGAAGCCCGCATTTCATCCTTACGAACCAGCATATATACTTTACTGCAGATATTGGACAAGTATGATGCTTCCTCACATGCTGTATCCCCAGCGCCCACTATAGCTACCTTCTGACCTCTAAAAAAGAAGCCATCACAAACGGCACAGGCAGAGACTCCTTTGCCATTCAATCGGCTTTCGCTTTCTATCCCCAACCATTTGGCGGAAGCGCCGGTAGAAATGATAACAGTATCCGCATGTAGTGTCACCTGTTCATCTATGACTACAGTATGAGGTTTGGTGGAAAAATCCACGCTGGTTGCCAACCCATATCTTACCTGGGCCCCAAACCGTTCTGCTTGTTTTCTAAAGTCCTCCATCATCTCAGGCCCCGTCACACTGTTAGGGTAACCAGGATAATTTTCCACATCATTTGTAATCGTCAGCTGGCCGCCGGGCTGGCCGCCGGTATATAATACAGGAGAAAGTCCTGCTCTAGAAGCGTAGATAGCGGCAGTGTACCCTGCCGGTCCTGATCCAATGATCAAGACTTTAACTTTTTCAATTTCTGGTTTCATTAATAGGAAAGTATTAAATCGGGCAAATCTTATGAATTATCCCTTAGTAACAAAGTTGCATCTCGTTAAAATTCCCTAAGTCTTAACTATGGGAAGAAATACTATCGGCTACCTCAAAATTTAGGAAATAGTCTGTAATAAAAAAGGGGGTAAAGACCCCCTTTTTAGTTGTTTGCTTGCTTATCCGAGGTAAGGTTTCAGCGTCTTACTACGGGAAGTATGTCTCAATCGACGGATCGCCTTCTCTTTGATTTGTCTTACTCTCTCTCTGGTAAGATTGAATTTTTCCCCTATTTCTTCGAGGGTCATCGCATGCTCACCATTTAGACCAAAGTATAAGGTGATGACGTCAGCCTCTCTCTGGGTCAATGTAGAAAGAGCACGTTGGACTTCCTTACGCAGGGAGTCATTCATCAGGCCATCATCTGGCTTCTCGTCTCCGTCATTTTCCAGTACGTCCAACAGGCTGTTTTCTTCGCCTTGTACGAATGGAGCATCCATGGAAACGTGGCGGCCAGAAATCTTCATAGTATCGACTACCTCATTGGCGGTCACTTCGAGCACTTCGGCCAATTCCTCAGGAGATGGTTCACGCTCAAATTTCTGCTCCAGCTCACTGAAGGTCTTGCTGATCTTATTCAAAGAACCTACTCTATTCAATGGAAGTCTAACTATTCTAGACTGCTCCGCAAGTGCCTGAAGAATAGATTGTCTGATCCACCATACCGCATAGGAAATGAATTTGAACCCACGGGTCTCATCAAATCGCTGGGCAGCTTTGATCAATCCGAGGTTACCCTCATTGATCAAATCACCCAATGAAAGTCCTTGGTTCTGATATTGCTTGGCAACTGATACTACAAATCGAAGGTTGGCCTTGGTCAATTTTTCCAGTGCCAATTGGTCACCTTCTCTAATTCTCTTGGCCAGAACTACCTCTTCATCTGCTGTCAACAGGTCAACTTTTCCAATCTCTTGAAGGTATTTATCCAGGGATTGACTCTCTCTGTTGGTAATCTGTTTGCTAATCTTTAGCTGCCTCATTCAGGAATATGATTTGTGAAATTTAATAGTTTATGAGAATCAAATTAATCAATTGTTTCGATTAACCTTACGCATTTGATGCTGGTTTTTCAGGTTTTGGCAATAAAGCCTTTCGTGAAAGCTTAAATTTGCCTGTTTTTTTATCAACATCGATCAATTTAACCTGTATTTCTTCTCCTGGCTCAAGCACACCTTCCATAGACTCTACCCGCTCATGCTTGATCTCGGAGATATGAAGTAAACCATCCTTACCCGGCATAAATTCCACAAATGCGCCAAAAGGCTGAATATTTTTAACCTTGCCTGTATAAGTCTCCCCTATTTCCGGCTGAGCCACGATTGCTTTGATACGTGAAAGAGCCGCATTAAGTTTATCCTGATTGGCGGAGAATATATTGATTTTTCCTTGGTTATCTATTTCTTCGATTACTATAGTAGCCCCCGTATCCTTCTGTATTTCCTGAATCACTTTACCGCCTGGCCCGATCACAGCACCGATCAATTCTTTTGGAATCATCATGATGAATGAACGTGGAGTATGCGGTTTCAACTCGGCTTTTGGAGCCGCGAGTGTTTTGGTGATCTCATCCAAAATATGAAGTCTTCCCTCTTTAGCCTGAAGCAACGCTTCTTTCAAAACGCCGTAGTCAAGACCTTCTACTTTCAAATCCATTTGACAGGCAGTGATCCCTTTAGCCGTCCCGGTTACCTTGAAATCCATATCTCCGAGGTGATCTTCATCACCCAAAATATCGGACAATATAGAGTATTTGCCTGTGCTGGCATCAGAGATCATGCCCATAGCAATACCGGTAACAGCAGACTTGATAGGAATACCCGCATCCATCAGCGCCAATGATCCGGCACATACAGTAGCCATTGAGGAGGATCCGTTTGATTCCAAAATATCAGAAACGATACGGATAGTATATGGATTCTCTTCTGCAGGAGGAAGTACTTTCTTCAACGCTCTCATCGCCAAATTGCCATGCCCCACTTCTCTTCTTCCTGGACCACGGTTTGGTTTCACCTCCCCTGTAGAGAATCCTGGGAAATTATAGTGAAGATAAAATTTATTGTACCCGGAGATCGTCGCCCCATCTACCAGCATCTCATCCATCTTGGTACCCAAGGTACAGGTAGTCAGAGACTGGGTCTCTCCCCTGGTAAATACTGCCGACCCATGTGCGGATGGCAAGTAATCCACTACTGACCAGATGGGTCTTACTTCGTCAAGCTTTCTTCCATCCAATCTTTTCTTTTCGTTCAAGGTAAGATTTCTCGCTGCCTCCTTGTGAATCTTACTGAAGTACGGGCCGATAAGACTTTCTTCATATCCATGCTCTTCACCTAAGTTGGCAATGAATTCTTCTTTAATCTCTTTTATTAAAGAAGAACGCTCTGATTTATTGGCGATTTGCTTACTCACAGAAGCGTATAGTTTATCATAAACTTCAGCCCTCATCTTATCGAAAAGTGCCGGGTCGGACTTTTCGTGATTGTATTCTCTTTTTACTCCCTTGCCTACTAGCTCTGTAAGCTCTATTTGAGCTTGGCAATGTCTCTTGATTTCCTCATGGGCATACTGCATGGCCTCCAGCATCTCCTCTTCCTGGATCTCATTTGCCTCACCTTCTACCATTAGGATAAAATCGAGCGATCCGGCAACAATAAATTCAAGGGAAGCTTTCTCCAACTCAGTTGGAGATGGGTTAATCTTTAATTTGCCATCGATTTTCGCCACGCGAACCTCAGAGATGGGGCCATTAAACGGAATATCGGACACTGCCAGGGCTGCAGATGCGGCCAGACCGGCCAAAGCGTCAGGAAGCACCTCTTCGTCTCCACTGATCAGGGTGATTGCAATCTGGGTATCCGCATGGTAATCATCGGGGAAAATCGGACGAATAGCTCTATCTACTATACGGCTGATCAAAATCTCGTAATCGGAAAGCCTTCCTTCTCTTTTCAAAAACCCCCCGGGGATCTTGCCAGATGAAGCAAATTTCTCTTGGTAGTCAACAGACATAGGTAAAAAATCCACCCCTTCTCCAGCTTCCTTTTTAGATACTACTGTAGCCAAAAGCATAGCCTTTCCCATCTTAACTACTACAGCTCCATCAGCTTGCTTCGCCAATGCGCCGGTCTCTATGATAATTTCTCTGCCATCTTCTAAGGTGATGGTCTTGGTGATTAAGTTCGGTAACATAAATAATTGTTAGTTTGCATCGTTAGTGATAAAAGTCCTAAATAACCTGAAAAATAAAAAAGTAAGGTTCCCGCTCAAGAGAACCTTACTAGATTGGTTATTTTCTGATTCCTAGTTCGGCGATGATTGATCTATATCGCTCGATTTCTTTCTTGTGAAGATAATCAAGTAGGCTTCTTCTTTTACCTACCAGCTTCAACAAACCAAGCCTAGAGGAGTGATCCTTCTTATTTGACTTCAAATGCTCAGTCAAATGCTTGATCCTGTGTGTAAAGAGGGCAATCTGAGACTCAGGAGACCCTGTGTCAGTAGCAGATTTTAACCGTCCATGATTCTTAAATAACTCTTCTTTAATCTCTGAGGATAAATACATGTTTAGCTAAATTTTATAAAACAATCACAAAGGTAAGGCTTATTCTGAGAAAATAAAAAGTCAATTCCCTTTTAAGCGAATATCTTTTAGACGCTTTTGAACATAATTCCAGATCCCCACATAGAAATCCGGCTCAAACAGCCTTGCATCCTTCCTCGCCTGCCTCACAAAAAACAACCCAAAAGGAATCAAGCAAAGGTTGGAAAACCAAGTGCCGAAAAGAGGGTCCGCTATCCCTTCTTTTGCCCACTTCTCCCCTGTGATGGTGAGCATATAATACACTATGAAGAAAATAATGGATACCAATACCGGCATGCCCAGCCCACCTTTCTTAATAATAGCTCCTAATGGTGCGCCAATCAAAAACATCGCAAAACAGGCAAAAGCTTGGGTGTATTTCTGGTACCAGGCGATCTGATATCTCCTATATTCACGTTCATACGTGTCAATTTGGCCCTTCTTTATTCCAAAGCCATTTTTCAGGCTCCTTGAATTGTTCAATGCCATGGAAACTGAATTCTTATAATATCCACGACTCTGCGCCAATGAGTCAATCTGACTTCGCTCTTTATCCGTCAATGGGGTAGTGCGGAAGTTCGACGTCTTCTTTTGAACGACCTTTATACTGTTTGTATCCAAATTAACCTTCTGATTAGATCCAAGCTCTGTGGATTTTCTTTGGCTATCCGGTATACTTCTGGCTGAATCTACAAGAGTATCTGAAGTGGAAACCTCCGTAGATGTGTCGATAGATTTGTTGAGGGCCAGAATAGAATCACTTGGGCTAGCCAATTTTGTGGCTTCCGGATTCTCTGTCAACACAGAAGAGTCCCGAACGTGAAGATCCTTTTTTACCTGCTCCAGCGAGTCCTGCATCTTTAGCCGTCTGGTTTTCTCCCTTTTGATGGAATCATCGAGGGTTTTTCGCTCAGCTATATCTGAAGATGGCGTGAGTTTTCTGTCTCTGGTAAAAAAAGTATAGACACTTTCCGCATCTCTGTAGTTCTGAAAACGCTGGTCATTGACCAATGTGCCTATCGAATCCAGCCCAACGATTATTTGGGATATGTTTTTAATAGACCGGTTAGTTGACCAAGCTTCCTCAGCGGTTCGGTTGAGCTTGAAAGTGTTGTTAAGGTCAAACACAATTTCATTGGTGTCAAAAGTGACTCTGCGAAATTCCGAGGGCTTCTCAGCTATCCCTCTGCTCGGTCTGGTTTCCTTATAGGTTTTCCCCTGGTATAGAGAAAGCTTCATATAATTCTCATTGAAAAAAGGCTCCATCCTACCCGAGTCAGCCAGTGTCAGCTCCAGGTTTCTTTGTTCGCCCTGGGCGTGGGTATAGATCAGGATATCCTTTAGGCCAAATTCCCCTACTTTTTCATTGACCTTGATGCTGTAGCCAGGGATGCCGGCGTAAAAAACACCAGCTTTAATATCCAAGGCCGGGGATTTCATCCGGATATCATAGAGTAAGCTGAAGGTTTTTAGGTTTACTTTCGGTACTAAGTAATTGTTAGACAGGTAAGCGGTAAAAGACAATACAATGACAAAAACACCAATGGGCCGCAATGCGCGTAGAAGAGAAATTCCGCTGCTTTTGATAGCAGTGAGCTCGAAATGCTCTCCTAAGTTGCCGAAAGTCATCAAACTGGAAAGAAGAACCGCTAAAGGCAAAGCCATCGGGGAAATACTGATCACAAAGTACCCAATCAACTCCAAATAGATCCAGAAGCTCAGGCCCTTGCCAAAAATCTCATCGAAATATTTCAGCATGTTGACGGTCAACAGGATGAAATCAACGACAATAAAAGTCAATAAAAATGGGCCCAAAAATGACCCAAGTATAAGTTTATCTAGTTTCTTCATTATCCAAACGGCCCTAAGGCAAGTACGAAGCCTTAGAACAGAAGTTCAAATTTGGCAAAATCAATCGAGATTACCCACCAATAATATCTTTCAATCTCCCGACCAGCCCTTCCCAGATAGCAACAAGCTCATCATCATCATATCCGTCAGAATAATCAATCACTTTCAAAAACAGGGTTTGGGTGAGTTCATTTTCCTCCAGTTTGAATTCTATAAAGGCATTATCTGTTTCATCCGGATTCTTGGGGTCGTAAAATTCGAATTTGACATGGGAATTACTTCGCTGTGAAGCCAATCGGGCAAAGTGGTCTTCACTGTCAAAATTAAAAACGTAGTTTTTATCTTCGTTTATTTTCACTTCATCGGCAAACCACTCCTCTAATCCACTTGCGGTACTTAAATAATGGAACACTATTTTTTTTGAGGCATTGATTTGATAATCAGCAACAAACTTATTTTTCACCATGATATTTGATTTTAAACTATATAAAAAATCATATTTTTAAAGAACGTCAACTTGCATTTCACATTACAAGACCTCATATTTGCATTCCCATTTGAAAGGGAGGTTTTCTAGGTTGATAATATACGATTCTCGGCCAAAACATTTTGATTTCTGAACGTGCTTTAATATAGGCATTAAATTCAAAAAACAATACTTAAAAAAAGTTTAGGCTGTACTAGATGATGGTTCTGGCTTTTAATAAAATATTCGGTGAGGTCTCCCGATGGCCATCGGGAACAGGATTCATATCCGCTACGCCACGGCGCAAAGGCGCTGCGGACACGGGTTCAACTCCTTAGGAGGAATAAAGATTCTCTATTGATATAATGATAATATTTGGCGAGGTAGCTCAGTTGGTTAGAGCGCAGGATTCATAACCCTGAGGTCACGGGTTCAACTCCCGTCCTCGCTACTAAAGGCTTTCGGAAACGGAAGCCTTTTTTTATTTTTACCTATGGATGAATTCGTCGCTTATGTGCTTCTTTCCACATCATCAGGTAAGACCTACACCGG